>NZ_JAAVXD010000025.1:0-817 GCF_013416715.1 Stenotrophomonas sp. SbOxS2 | reverse complement strand
TTGATGTTCTGACTTCGCAGGGCAAATCGGTTGCGGAAGCGGTCCGATCGATAGGTGTGACGGAAGTTACATATTATCGTTGGCGGTCGGAATACGGAGGCCTGAAGGGCGATCAGGTCAAGCGGCTGAAGGAACTTGAGACGGAGAATGCGCGGCTTCGGCGCGCCGTCTCCGACCTGACCCTGGACAAGATGATCCTGGCGGAAGCTGCGCGGGGAAACTTCTAAGCCCCGCACGTCGCCGGGCCTGCGTGGATCATGTTGTTGCCGAGCTTGGCGTCCGCGAACGACGGGCGTGCCGGGTTCTTGGTCAGCACCGCTCCACGCAGCGCAAGGTTCCAACGACACCGGATGATGAAGCGGCTTTGACTGCCGACATCATCGCGCTTGCCATCCAATATGGCCGCTACGGTTATCGCCGCATCACGGTGATGCTGCATCGTGCGGGCTGGGTGGTGAACGTCAAACGGGTCGAGCGGATCTGGCGGCGTGAGGGGCTGAAGGTTCCGCAAAAGCAGCCCAAACGAGGCCGTCTGTGGCTGAATGACGGTTCCTGCATCCGGCTGCGGCCGGAGTATCCCAACCATGTCTGGTCCTACGACTTCGTCGAAGATCGCACCCACAACGGAAGGAAATTCCGCATGCTCAACGTGATCGATGAGTTCACAAGGGAATGCATCGCAATCAAGGTGAGCCGGAGGTTGAAGGCCGTCGACGTGATCGACGCTCTGTCCGACCTGTTCATCCTGCGCGGCATCCCTGGCCACATTCGATCCGACAATGGCCCCGAGTTCATCGCCAAAGCCTTGCGTGAATGG
>NZ_JAAVXD010000024.1:0-647 GCF_013416715.1 Stenotrophomonas sp. SbOxS2 | reverse complement strand
ACACATCGAGATCGCTGTCCGACGAAAGGTCGCGTCGGTCGACGTAGGTGTCGCGGTACACGTCGAGCACGACGCGCCCGTCGCGGTCCCAATCCGGAGGCGGCTCCTCGCCGGCTGCAACCATCGCCCAGAACTCGTTGACGGCATCCACCAGGCGCGCCCAGAGGCGCTGATGCAGCGGAATATCGATGACGTGCAGGCGAAGGTTGCCGCGCCACGTGACGACGACGACCGCCACGCAGGCCCATTCGCAGCCGGTGAGCTTTGCCTCGGTGATCGCCTGCACGGCGATCCAGGTGGGCGGCACGACGTCGCCGGTGTCGGGGTCGAGCCAGAACTCCTTGAACGCGCTCTCCGACGCGCTCTTGATCTGCATGTTTCCTTTGCCGAACCGATCCGGCCGTCTAAGGAAAGCGTCGGGCGTTGCACCGATGCGCAGTACCTGGTCGCGATAGTAGGCGCGGTCGTTTTCGTAGAGGACTTCCCACTCGGGGTGCCTCTTTCGCACCATTGCCACGGCAACCGGCTCGAGGAGGTTGCCTCGTTCCATTGCTTCGGTCTCTTCGTCGTCAGGCGAGCGACGACCGGTCTTTTCTGCCCAGAGCTGATAGGGCGACGTGTACGGGTGTGCGCCGAGGACGGCGGCG
>NZ_JAAVXD010000023.1:0-683 GCF_013416715.1 Stenotrophomonas sp. SbOxS2 | reverse complement strand
GGCCGTGTCGCCGGCGAGCTCGATCTTCGAGGCAAAGGTGCCCTGGGCCCAGCCGAGCAGGGCGGCCAGCATCTGGCCGGTCTGGTTGGAATCGTCGTCGATCGCCTGCTTGCCGAGCAGCACCAGGCCGGGCTGTTCAGCCTCGACCACGCCCTTCAGCACCTTGGCGACACCGAGTGGCTCAACCTGATCGTCGGTCTTGACCAGGATCGCGCGGTCAGCACCCATGGCGAGCGCGGTGCGCAGCGTCTCCTGCGCCTGGGCCGGTCCGATGGAGACGACGATGATTTCCTCGACCTTGCCGGCTTCCTTGAGCCGGATCGCCTCTTCGACCGCGATCTCGTCGAACGGATTCATCGCCATCTTGACGTTGGCAAGCTCGACGCCTGAGCCGTCGCCCTTGACCCGCACCTTCACGTTCGCATCGACAACCCGCTTCACCGGGACGAGAACTTTCATCGGATTGCTACCTCTCTGAACAGCGTTATTGAGCGCGCTATAGCAGCGCTTGACCCGACGCAACTGCCGAATGCCGACATGTTGGACGGAAAAACAGACTTGATCTCGTGCTTTCGGTGGCGGGAGGGCTGCCGTTAGCGCGCCGGACCGTAGTTGCGGGCGAACGTAGCGTCAATATCCGGCCGGACCTCAAATCGGTTGAAAACAGTGCAGTGCAACATGGC
>NZ_JAAVXD010000022.1:0-656 GCF_013416715.1 Stenotrophomonas sp. SbOxS2 | reverse complement strand
TGGCGAAGCGCGTGGCCTCATCGAAGAGGTCCATGCGCGAATGATTGTCTCGGTCACGGATACGGCGGAAAATCCTGGCGGTGCCATTCTCGCATTTCTGGCGCTCAAGAGACTTGAACTGCATGACCTGCATCCGTGGTCGGATGCCGAACGTGCCGACATTCTGCGCGACATCCGCTGGCTGGTCGACGCCGAGCATATGCGCTCCCAAGCTCACGGCGCTTCGGCTGGCCACTGATCAACCACAGCCACCGTCAGATCCTTTCATCGCCGCGGCAATCGCTTGCCGTTCCGGCAATCATCAACTTTTCCTGGAATTTCCCATGCGTATACCTAATTTGCCGCTGAAACTCACTGCGGCCGTCGGCCTTCTCGCCCTTGTCTCCGGTTGCAGCGACGCCAAAGGTTCGGCGGAGGCACCGCCACCCGCTCCCCCGCCATCGGCTGTGAGCGTGATCGAGGTGCTCCCGGAAGCCCTTCCGATCCTGAACGAGTTGCCGGGCCGCATTGCCCCGACCCGCATCGCCGAGGTGCGGTCGCGCGTCTCGGGCATCGTGCTGGAGCGCGTGTTCGAACAGGGAAGCATGGTGAAGGAAGGCGACGTGCTCTACCGCATCGACCCGGCGCTGTTTCAGGCGCAGGTGGCGAGCGCTGAG
>NZ_JAAVXD010000021.1:0-655 GCF_013416715.1 Stenotrophomonas sp. SbOxS2 | reverse complement strand
GAGGACGACGGCGCGCACGTCGCTGGCGCGGCCGAGGGCGCGGAACAGGTCGGTCAGTTCCTCGTAGCTCTCGAAGGTCAGCGGGTTCTTCTTCTCGGGCCGGTTCAGCGTGATGGTGGCGACGCGGCCGTCGGCATCAGTCTCGAACAGGAAGTGCTTGGCCGTGTGGTCCTTGAACGGACGCTTCTTGTCCTGCATCGGGTTGGTCATCGTCATCCTCCCAAAACTTCGCCGCCGGCGACTGCTATCGCCTGGCCTGTGATTGCGGTGGCCCGTTCCGAGGCGAGCCAAAGCACGGTGTCGGCCACTTCCTGCGGCGTCACTAGCCGCCCCTGCGGGTTGGCGCGGGCGAGCGTGGCGCGCGCCTCCTCAGTCGACCGGCCGGTCTTGCCGGTAATGGTCTCGACAGCATTGTCGAGCAGCGGCGTGTCGGTGAAACCGGGGCAGACCGCATTGACGGTGACGTCAGTGCGGGCGAGCTCCAGCGCCAGCGCGCGGGTCATGCCGACCACGCCATGCTTAGAGGCGCAGTAGGCTGAAACGTAGGCGTAGCCGGTGAGGCCCGCTGTGCTGGCGACATTGACGATGCGGCCATTGCCGGCGCGCCTGACCGAGGCGAGCGCTGCCTGTGTGACGAGAAACGTGCCGGTCAGGT
>NZ_JAAVXD010000020.1:0-779 GCF_013416715.1 Stenotrophomonas sp. SbOxS2 | reverse complement strand
CGACGGGCAACGTGATCAGCGGTGAGGGCACGACCGAAGGCACGACCAATGCCGACGTCCAGGGTGCGGACGGCGCCTCGGTGAGCGCGGTGGAGAGCAACAATCCCGGCGGCGGGGCGTCGCAGACGATCACGGCCGGCGGCAGCGTGACGATCAACGGCCAGTATGGCGTGTTGACGCTGCACTCGGACGGCACCTACTCCTATGTGCGCACTGCCGGCACGCCGGGCGGCAAGCAGGACGTGTTCACCTATACGCTCAAGGACGGCGACACCGACACTGACACGGCGACGCTGACGATCAAGATCGACGACAGCGGGGTGACGGTGACGACGCCTGGGGCGGACTCTGCCGGCACGACGGTCCATGAGGCCGGCCTTCCGGCGCGCGGCAGCGAGCCTGCGGGCTCGAATGAGGCGGCGAACTCGGAGACGACGTCGGGTTCGGTGACGTTTACCTCGCCGGACGGGGTGCAGAGCATCGAGATCGGCGGGCAGCCGGTGAGCCTGGCGGCGCTGGCAAATGCCACGCTGAATACGCCGGTGACGGTGGCCAACAATGCCACGGGCACGCTTGTTGTGACCGGCTACAGTTACAATGCGGCGACGGGCGCAGGCTCGATCAGCTACAGCTACACGCTCAAGGACAACACCTCGGGCGACACCACCAGCGCGGTGTTCACGATCAAGGTGACCGACCTCGACGGCGACAGCAAGTCGGGCGACCTGACGATCAAGATCGTCGACGACGTGCCGGTTGCCAAGGCCGACAGCGACACG
>NZ_JAAVXD010000002.1:0-465364 GCF_013416715.1 Stenotrophomonas sp. SbOxS2 | reverse complement strand
GCGAGCCGCCCATTATAGCCGGCTTTTCCGCTTCGTCAACACCTTTTTTCAAGGCCGTCACACCAAGGTGGACGTTGTTGCCGATGCTGCTTCGTCGTTGGACCCGAAGGCCTTTCGTCGTTGCGAGCCGCCTATTATGCCGGACTTTTCGAGTCCGTCAACACCTTCGTTCGATCATCTCGTCCGGCGGTGGTGGCGTCGCTGTTCGCGTTGGTGGCTTCCGAAGAAGTCGCCGTGCTGCAGCAAGGGAGCGAATTCTAGAGATCCTGCAGAATTCGTCAACACATTTTTTTCAGGAGCATGACAACGCATCGGCTGCTGCATGCACAACGGGCGTGCAACGATCACTGCGGCGTTGCCCGCGCGTTGCGCGGTCAGCGCCGCAGGCGCTATCTATAGTCGGATGCTTACAGGAAGGAAGACGATGGACACGACGGTACGACAGGGATGGTGGCGGGATCTTTCGATGCCGGCGATCGTCGCCGGCTTCATCACCGTGCTGGTCGGCTTCGCCAGTTCGGCGGTGATCGTGTTCCAGGCGGCGCAGGCCGTGGGTGCCGACCAGGCGCACATCGCCTCATGGATGTGGGCCCTTGGGCTGGGCATGGGCGTGACCTGCATCGGCCTGTCACTGCGCTACCGCGTCCCGGTGGTCACCGCATGGTCGACGCCGGGTGCGGCGATGCTGGTCGTCGGTGCCGGTGGCGCGTCTCTGTCTGAAGCTACCGGTGCGTTCCTGCTGGCGGCGGTGCTGGGCATGCTCGCTGGCTTCTCCGGGGTGTTCGCCCGGTTGATGAAGCGCGTGCCCATGGCCTTGGCCGCGGGCATGCTGGCCGGTGTGCTGCTGCGCTTCGGCCTGGAGGTATTCGTGGCAATGAACACCCAGCGCGTACTGGCGTTGGCCATGTTCGCTACCTGGCTGCTGGGCCGCCGCCTGTTCCCTCGTTATGCGGTGATCGCCACCCTGCTGGTCGGCATCGCCATCGCCGCCAGCCAGGGTCTGCTGCATGCACAACAGGTGCACCTGCAGCTGGCCGTACCGCAATGGGTCACTCCTTCGCTGTCGTGGACGGCGATGGTCGGTATCGCCCTGCCCCTGTTCGTGGTCACCATGGCCTCGCAGAACATCCCCGGTGTGGCGGTGATGCGCGCCTCCGGCTACGACGCACCGGTGTCGCCGGTGATCGGCTGGATCGGCGTGGTCAACACGCTGCTGGCACCCTTCGGCGCCTATGCACTGAACCTGGCGGCCATCACTGCGGCGATCTGCATGGGCCGTGATGCCCACGAGGATCCGGCACGGCGCTACACGGCGGCGATGGCGGCCGGCGCCTTCTATATCGTCATCGGCCTGTTCGGGGCCACCGTAGCGGCCCTGTTCGCTGCCTTCCCCAAGGAACTGGTGGCCTGCGTGGCCGGTATCGCCCTGTTCGGCACCATCGGCAACAGCCTGGCCAGTGCATTGGCGGTGGAGCGCGACCGCGAGGCCGCGCTGGTCACCTTCCTGGTGACCGCCTCGGGGATGACACTGGTCGGTATCGGTTCTGCGTTCTGGGGCCTGGTCGCCGGGACGCTCTGCCTGTGGGTGCTGCGGCCGCGGCAGGCCAGCTGAAGGGATCAGCCGGTCAACACGGCCCCGACGATGCCCAGGGTGACGGACACGGCGATGGCGATCACAGCACCAATCACGCTGGTATCGCCACGTGCTGCCAGCGTGCTGCGCACCGCAGCCTCGTTGTCCGTACTGAGCGACTGGGCGCGTGCGATCTCCCGCTGGCAATGCTGCAGGTACCAGCTGTTGGCAAAGACACCCACGGTAACGCTCAGGCCCAGGTTGATCACCAGCGACAGGGCATCCGGCACTTCGATGAAGGCCTCGATCGCGCTGGATGCCACCAGCACGCCGACCCAGATGGCGGCCATGCGGTACATCTTCCGGTACATCATCCAGATCACGCCAAACAGGAACCCCGGCCAGTGCCAGGTGCCCGCCGCGTTCGCGGTGCCCTGGTCCAGGCGCCAACGCTTGCGATAGATCGGGAAGTTGCCGCCGACAATGGCTGCATACAGACCCAACTGGCCGGTCAGTCCGGCGCCCAGTGGAATGACATCGGGCGTTGCCGCTGCGGTCGGTGCGCGGTATGGGTCATGGCTGGACGCTGTGGCGACGGCGGTCTCACTGGCAGGCGGTGCTGCCGGGCCGTCGGCGACGCCGTCGGCACCCGACGCTGGCGCTGCAGTCGACTGCAGCGACTGCAGCGACTGCAGCGGCTGCCAGCCAGCCATGCCCTCGCACCAGAGCAGAGTGTGGCCGGTGATGACGCCGTCCTGCTGCAGCCTCTGCAGGCCAGCCAGGTCCACTGGGCCTTCACTCTTGCCGTGGCGGGCGTAGTACCACTGTGCTTCCTGCATTGAAGATCTTCCTGTGTGGGTGTTGCGCGGTTTACAGGGATGCGCTGGACAGCGTCTGCACCAGCGTGTGGCGATCGCCGGGGGCGATGGTGATCACATCCTGCCCGGCGTTGGCGGCTTCCAGGCAGACGTAGTCGCGCCAACCGTCACCGACATCGGCCATCTTCGCGGCAGCGTCGGCGCCAGGGTTCCATGCCACCAGCGAGCGGCTGCCTTCGGTGCGGATGTCGATGCGGCGCTTGAGCACCGGGTCGCGCAGCACATAGTGCCCGCCGGCCTGGGTGTAGATGCGGTCGCTGCGGCCCGGATCACGCGGATCACGCAGCGACCAGGGGCCCTGCTGGCGGCGTGACTGGGCGTAGTTCTCGAACTTGTCGAGGTAGTCCAGGCCATCGACGCCGTCGACGTCGACCTTGCTGGCGTCACCGACACGGAAGTAGTTGTGCAGCGCCTGGGTGATGGCGGCCGGGGCCTTGCCGGTGTTCTCGGTAACCAGCTGCTGGCGCAGTTCACGGCCGATACGGACGGTCATGGTCAGGCGCAGGCCGAGGTTGTCCAACGCGGGTGGGGCGAGGGTCAGTTCGATGCTGCCATCGTCGAGACGGCGCGCCTGCTGCAGTTCCCAGGGCAAGGTGCGCACGAAGCCATGGGCCGGCACGTCATCGCCCTGCCCCTGGCGGCCGAAGTACGGCCAGCACACCGGGCTGCCGCCACGGATGGGCGTGGGCAGTGCCGCACGCTTGGGCGAGAGCCACATCACATCGGGTTGGCCCTTGGGCACGAACGAGAGCAGTTGGCCGCCAAACACACTGATGGCGGCGGTAGCCTGCGGGGTTTCCACCAGCCAGGCATCGAGTCCCTGGAACTGGCCGCTGCTGACGCCCTTTATCTGTTGCACGCTGGATCGACTCCGGATGGCCGGCGACTGCACGGCACTGTAGTTGGTGGGAAGGCTGAAGCGGGTGGGTGTGGCCGGAACCTTCGCCTGCGGTCCGCTCTGCAGCGCGCGCAGAATGCGCTGGCCAGCGCGACCATCGGCGTCGGCCCAACCGAGCCGGCGCTGCTCGACCTGGATGGCGCGACGGCTGGCGGTACCGATCATGCCATCGGCGGCGCCGATGTCATGGCCGCGCGCCAGCAGCAGGGTCTGCAGCTGGCGGCGCTCGTCGCGGCCAAGACCGGGATCATCGGTGGGCCAGGCGGTGATCAGGCCGTTGCCGCCGCGCAGGCGATCGGCCAGGGTGGCGATGGCCAAGGCATAGCTCTCGGCCGCGTTGTAGCTGTAGATCGCGTCGTAGTTGCGGAACACCAGCAGCGCCGGGCCCTTGTTGCCGGCCGGCAGCAGCAGCGCGGCGCGTGCATCGGCGGGCAGGCCGGCCGGCGCCAGCGCGCTGCCGTCCAGGCCGGTCACGCCCAATGCGCGCCAGTCGGCCAGTGCGCGGCGCTGGGTGCGGCCGGCCTGGCTGGCGTTGAAGCCGGTGGGGACGCGGACTTCCATGCCCCAGGGTTCGCCGGTTCGCCAGCCGGCACGCTTCAGATAGTTGGCGGTGGAAGCCAATGCATCGGGAATGCTGCCGACCAGATCGCGGCGGCCATCGCCATCACCATCAACGGCAATGCGTGCGTAGGTGCTGGGCATGAACTGGGTGTGGCCGAAGGCGCCGGCCCAGGAACCGGTCAGACCCTGCGCCTGCAGGTCACCCTTGTCGATGAGCTTGACCAGCGCCAGCAGTTCGCCGCGGAAGAAAGGTTGCCGTCGGCCGGCACAGGACAGCGTGGCCAGCGACTGCAGCAGCGGACGCTTGCCGAACACGCGCCCGTAGTCGCTCTCCACACCCCATACGGCGACGATGGTGACTGGATCGACGCCGTACTGCGCCGATACGCGCTGAAGTAGATCGCGGTGCTGCTGCAGCATGGCGCGGCCGTCGTCCACGCGCTGGCGATCGACCAGCGCGGCCAGGTAGTCCCAGATCGGTGTGGTGAACTCCGGCTGCGCGTCGAGCAGCGGCAGCACGGTGGGATCGGGCTGCAGTCCGGCGGTGATGGCCGTGAAACGGTCAGCGGCAATGCCCTGGGTGGCGGCAGTCGTCTGCAGGCCCGCCATGCAGCGGGCGAACGCGAGATCAGCGGTTGCCGCGGCTGTCGGCGGGGCCGCCGCTGGCACGGCAAGCGCGGCGGCGAGGCCGAGCGTGGTCAGAATGGGCATGGCGTACTCCGTGTTGCCGGTGCTGGAGCCATGGTAACGCGGAGGGGCGGCCAGGTTGGTCGTTGCTGCCGGCCAGCGGCCGGCACTACCGGTGGCTACGGTGCGGGGCGCAGCAGGCGCAGGCCGTACGCAGGATGGTCAGCGTTCCAGTGCGCCACCACCTCCAGCCCTGCCTGCTGCAGCAGATGGCCGAAGCTGGCGTCGGTGTACTTGTGGCTGTACTCCACGCGGATCGGTTCGCCCGCGCTGAAGTGGAAGGTGCGGCCGTCGAGATGGACGTCCTGCTCGCGCTGGCTGACCAGGTCGGTTTCGATGCGCAGGCGCGCAGTGCTGTAACGGGCCTGATGACGGAAGCCTTCAAGATCGAAATCGCTGCCAACCTCGCGGTTGAGGCGCGCCAGCAGGTTCAGGGTGAAGGCGGCGGTGATGCCGTCGGCATCGTTGTAGGCGGCTTCGATCAGTGCCGGGTCCTTGTGCAGGTCGATACCGACCAGCGCCAGGCCGTCCTTGCCCATCGTCTGCCGCATTGCGCGCAGCAGCGCGATCGCGTCCTCATCAGCGAAGTTGCCCAGCGTGGAGCCCGGGAAGAACAGCAGCCGGCGCGCGGCAGGCCGGTCCGGCACGGGAACCTGCACCGGCCGGGTGAAGTCGGCACACACCGGCAGCATTTCCACGTCCGGCAGCGCCGGTGCCAGGTGGTCGATGCTGGACAACAGCGCCGCGCGCGAGATCTCGATGGGGGTATAGGCCACCGGATCCTGCAGAGCGGCCAGCAGGCGGGCGGTCTTGCGGCCGCTGCCACTACCCAGTTCCACCACATGTACGCGCGGCCCCACCGCCTGCGCGATCTGCGGCAGTACCCGATCCAGCAGGGCCAGCTCGGTGCGTGTGGGGTAGTACTCGCGGGTGTGGGTGATCTGCTCGAACAAGCGCGAGCCGCGCGCGTCGTAGAAGTACTTGGAAGGCAACTGGCGTGAGGCGTGCGACAACCCCGCCACGGCGTCGGCAAGGATCTGCTGGCGGCCGGGGGTAAGGTCGGTCAGCGCCTGCAGCGCATCCTGGACGGTACTCATGAAAGATCCCTTGCCAGGCGCATGCCTGAGAACTGCCAACGCGCCGGTGGCATGAAGAAGTTGCGGTAGCTGGCCCGCACATGGCCGCGCGGGGTGGCACAGCTGCCACCGCGCAGCACCCATTGGCCGCACATGAATTTGCCGTTGTATTCGCCGAGGTTGCCGGCGAACGGACGGAAGCCGGGATAAGCACCATAGGCGCTGCTGGTCCATTCCCAGACATCGCCGAACAGCTGGCGGATGCCCCTGCCCTGCCCTGCATGCGGATGCAGCTGGTCGTCATCGGCGAAGTGGCCTTCGACCGGCTGCGTGGCGGCAGCCGCTTCCCATTCGAATTCGGTGGGCAGGCGGGCACCGGCCCAACGCGCGCAGGCATCGGCTTCGTAGTAGCTGAGATGACAGACCGGTGCGTGCGGATCGAGCTGGCGCCAGCCTCCCAGGGTGAACTCGCGCAGCAGGTCGTCATCCCAGTACAGCGGATGCTGCCACTGTTCGGCCTCACGCAGCGCCCACCCCTCGCTCAGCCACCAACGTGGATCGCGGTAGCCACCCGCGTCGATGAAGGCGCGGTATTCGGCGTTGCTGAGCGGACGTTCGGCGAGTGCATGCGCGGGCAGCAGCACGCGATGCACGGGTGACTCATTGTCATAAGCGAATGCTGCGTGCTGCGGCCAGGCGGATGCACCGATACTGACGATGCGTTCGCCTTGTTCGACCCAGCCCTGCGCGCTGGGAGCGCTGACGGCGATGGGCAGGTCATCACGATACGGCGGCTGCAGCGGATTGCACCAGAAGGCGTGCTTGATGTCGGTGAGCAGCAGCTCCTGGTGCTGCTGTTCGTGGTGCAGCCCCAGCTGCAGGTGCTGCAGGGCGTCGCTGCCCAGGTCGCCGTCGCGCAGTTGTGCCAGCACCTGTTCATCCACGTGCCGGCGGTAAGCGTGGACCTGCTGCAGCGAGGGCCGCGACAGCAGACCGCGCTGTGGCCGTGCGTGGGCGGGGCCGAGACTCTTGTAGTAGCTGTTGAACAGATAGTCCCAGGCCGGATCCCAGGGTGTGTAGCCGGGCCGACTGGCGAGGACGAAGCGTTCGAAGAACCAGGTGGTATGGGCCAGGTGCCATTTGGCCGGGCTGGCATCGGCCATGCTCTGCAGCAGGGCGTCTTCGGGGCTGAGCGGTGCGGCCAGCTGCACGCTGCGCCCCCGCACATGGGTAAAGTGGCGGGCGAGGTCATGCTGCGGGGCAGCGACGGCGGCGGGTACGCTGTCCATGCAACCAGCTTCGACCGCGGCCGGTGAGCGCGATGTCATGGCCCGGTGCCATGGTGTTCACATCAGGCGCCATTCAAGAAGGGAACTGCTGCGCCGCTAACGGCAGTGCTGCGGCCGCGTCGTGACCGCGCTGGAATTCCGTGTGGCCCATCATCCGCTCCGACAGCCCGTGCACTATCTGTTCGTGCTGCCCGCCGTACTGGTCGCACTGGTGCTGTGGGTGAGCCTGGAAAGCGATGATGTCGGCCGCGCCGGGCAGCGCATCCTGCCGTGGTTGCTGGCCTGCCTGGGTGCAGGACTGGCGCTGATGTACAACCAGGTGCGCACGTTGTGCCTGTTGCTGTTGGTGGCGCTGGCCTTCGCGGTGCTGCACCAGGATCTGGGGCACTACCTGCGCGATGGGCGGGTAGCGGCGCTGACCCCACTGCGCTTCCATGCGATCTCGACCTGGCTGCCGTTGTTGTTCGCCATCCATGCGTTGTGGCCCGAACGCGGGCGCCGCCGCCAGGACCTGCTGTTGAGGGCCACGATCAGCGGTGTTGCCGTGGCGGTGTTCATCCTTTTGGCCGCACAGCAGCCACAAGGCATGCACGACCTGCTGTCGAACCGGCACTTCCCCTGGATACCGAGCGACTGGAACGCGTTGGCGCAGCTGCCTGCCATGCTGTTCCTGCTGGCCACCGCTGCGCTGGGATGGCAGGCGTGGCGCCAGCCGCGGCCGCTGCATACGGCGATGCTGCTGGCCCTGCTGTGCCTGTGGTGGATGCTGCCGCGGATCTTCCTGCAGCCGGTGCTGCTGCCGGCGTTGAGCGTGGCGGCGCTGCTGCTGATGCTGGCCGCGACCCTGCAGGAGTCTTTCCACATGGCATTCGGCGACGAGCTGACCGGCCTGCCCGGGCGCCGTGCGTTCAACGAGACGCTCAAGCGTGCCACCGGCACCTACAGCATCGCGATGATCGACGTGGATCATTTCAAGAAGTTCAACGACACCCACGGCCACGACACCGGCGATGACGTGCTGAAACTGGTGGCGTCACGGTTGTCGCGGGTGGGCGACGGCGGCCGCGCGTTCCGATATGGCGGCGAGGAATTCGCGGTGGTTTTCCTCGATCGCCCGGCATCGGCCTGCGTGGATGCGGTGGAGGCGCTGCGGCAGGGCATCGAGCAGAGCCGGATGCAGCTGCGCGACCGCAGCACCCGCAGCCGTGACGATACGCTCGGCCAGCAGCAGCGCGGGCGCGGCGGTGGCGGTGCGGTGGTGCAGGTGACCGTCAGCATCGGCCTGGCCGACAGCCGGGTCGATCCGCGCCCTGCCGGGGTGGTCAAAGCGGCCGACCAGGCGCTGTATGCGGCCAAGCAGGAAGGCCGCAACCGCGTGTGCGCGCATGGCGGCCAGCGCGTGCTGGCCGTGCGCGGCAGCCACGCTCAGACGGCGTCGAGGTAGTACCAGCGACCCTCGACCCGCAGGAAGCGGCTGTGCTCGGTCATTTTCACTGCGCTGCCGCCGCCGACACGGTAGCGGGCGGTGAAGCGGACCTCGGCGCTGTCGGTGCCGGTCACCTGGTGATCCTGCACGGTCAGGCCCAGCCACTGGGTGCGCTGGCCGGGGGCATCATCGAGCGACAGTTCTGCGGGACGGGTATCCGGATGCCAGGTGGCACGCAGGTAGTCCGGCAGATGGCGCACATAGGCGCTGTAACGCGAGCGCATCAGACGCTCGGCATCGGGCGCGGCGTCGCCGGCATGGAAGCGACCGCAGCAGGCGGCGTAGTCGGCGGCCAGGCCACAGGGACAGGGATCGGGGGCGGTTCGGCTCATGCGGGTATTGTCGCGTGGGCGGGGGCAATGTGACAGGCGTATGCTGTCGCGCCCTCACTTCGATCGATCGCCGTGCTGGAAATGATTCCTCCCGAGTTGTGGTGGCTGGTGGCGATCGCCTTCATCGCCGGCCTGGTCGATGCGGCCGTGGGTGGCGGCGGACTGGTGCAGCTGCCGGGCCTGTTCACGGTGCTGCCGCAGCAGACGCCGGCGATGCTGTTCGGCACCAACAAGTTCAGCTCGATGTTCGGCACCGGCGCGGCGGCATGGCGCTATGCACGCAACGTGCGCTTCCCGTGGAAGCCGGTGCTGTTCGCTGCGGGTACGGCCTTCGTGTTCTCCTTCCTTGGCGCTACGGCGGTCAGCCTGTTGCCCAAGGATGCGGTGCGGCCACTGGTGCTGGTGCTGCTGGTGGCGATGCTGGCCTACACGTTGTGGAAGAAAGACTTCGGCGCACTGCACCGGCCCCGCGAGATCGGCCGCAACGAGTTGATGATCGCGCTGGCGATCGGTGCGGCAATCGGTTTCTACGATGGCTTCTTCGGGCCCGGCACCGGCAGCTTCCTGATCTTCCTGTTCGTGCGCTTCTTCGGACTGGACTTCCTGCGTGCGTCGGCAGCGTCGAAGGTGGTGAACCTGGCGACCAACGTGGCGGCGATCTCGTTCTTCGTGCCGACCGGCAACATCCTGTGGCTGTTCGCGCTGCCGATGGCGGCGGCCAACATCATCGGTTCGGTGGTGGGCACGCGGTTGGCGCTGAAGGGCGGCACGCCGTTCATCCGCAAGCTGTTCGTGGGCCTGGTGGTGGTGCTGATCGCGCGGATGGCGTGGGATACGTTCCGTAGTTCGTGAATGAGCGTCATGACGTGGTAGGTGCCAACCTTGGTTGGCACGCTGTTTCCGGTCGCGAAGAGCAGCCGAGCATGGCTCGGCTCTACAGGGGATTGCCGGCCAGCGGCCGGCACTACCAGGATGCCGGCTGAGGCGATCAGGCTTCGGCTTCTTCCGGTTCGTCGGCCTGCTGGCGGCTGCGTTCCGGCAGCTTCAGGCGCTTGCCTTCTTCGTCGTACTCGATGAGCAGGACGCCCGAATCGTGGCGGCCGCTGATCTCGACGAAGCAGGCGCCACCGATGAACGGCTCCAGCGTCATCACCGATTTCAGCGGGGTGGCAACCACCATCTGGAAACCGAAGTTGTCGAAGATGTTCATCGCCAGCGCGGTGAACTCGTTGTCGGCCTTGTCGAAGGCTTCGTCGAGCACGACTGCGGCATAGCTGGGCAGCTGGCTGTCGGCACCGCCGAGCTGGTAGCGCAGCGCCGCCGCCAGGCAGGTGGTGGCCAGCTTCTGCCGCTGGCCACCGGACTTGCCGGCGCCACTGCGGTAGATCTCGACCTGCTGGCGCGTTTCCACGTCCAGTTCCACGCCGATGAACTCCACGTGCAGGCGCACGTCGAGCACAATCTCGCGCCAACGCTTGTCTTCACCTTCCTGCGAGCCCAGCCGGTTGACCAGCTGGCGCAGGACGGTGAACTGCGTTTCGGCAACGTCGCGCTGTTCGGTCTGCTGCTGCGACAACACCTCGCGCAGCTGCAGGTGGAACTCCTGCACTTCCGGCAGGCGCCGGTCGTTCAGCTCGATGGTCAGCAGGGTGCCGCGGTTGAAGGGCACCTGCTCGAGGCTGGCGTTGACTTCGTCCAGGCGCTGGCCGATCGACTTGCGGGCCTCGGCACTGTGCCGCTGCAGCGCCAGCAGGTTGTTCTTGCTCTGGTTCTGCAGCAGGTCGAAGAAGCGTTCTTCGTGCTGCGGCAGGCCATCGCGTTCAAGACGTTCGAGGCGGGCGAGGAAATCCTCGGCCGAGGCCACCGACACGGTGAAGTCGCCCGATTCTTCCGGCCACTGCTGGATGAAGCGACGGAAGCAGCCCAGCAGCAGGTTCTCGACGCGGTTGACGTCCTGCTGCGAAGACGACAGCTGTTCGTTCAGCGCATTGCTGACCTGGCGCATGTGCGCTTCCAGCGTTTCCAGGCTGAGCGGGCCCTGCTCCTGCAGGCGCTCGGCCAGGCCGGCTTCCTGGTCTTCGGCCAGTGCCGGCAATACCAGTGCACGGCTCTGCTGGCGGGCCCGGTCCAGGCGGTCGCGTTCGCGCACCAGCTGGCCGCGCTCGACGCGGGTGTCTTCGTAAGTGCGGCGGGCCTGCTCGATATCGGCACGGGTGGCGTCGATCTGCTGGGCGATCCTGGCCAGATCGGCGTTGCCTTCGCGCAGGGCGTGCAGGCTGGCCTCGATGTCGGCCAGGCGCTGCTGCGGCGCGGCGACGTCGATTTCATTCCAGCTGATGCCGACCAGCTGGTGACAGGCCAGGCGACGTTCGTTGTCGCGGTCACGCTGGCTGCGCAGGCGCGCGATGTCGGTATCGCAGCTGGCGATACGGGCGGCCAGCTCCTGGGCTTCCTTCTCGAAGACAGCGAGCTTGTCGCGGTTGCTGAAACCCAGCAGCCAGCGGCGGCGATCATTCACCGCACTGCGATCGTCCTTCTCGAAGCGGTCGCCCGGATGCTTGACCTGGCCCTCGCGGGTGATGCCGCGGTCGACGTTGCGCAGCTGCTTGGCGTCCACGCATTCGTAGTCGAAGCGCTTGCCCAGCTCGCGGCGCAGCCAGCTTTCGAACACGTGGTCGCGCAGTTCCAGCTTGTGCAGCAGCGATTTCGCGGACGGTTCGCGGGCGAACGCGTCGTCATTGCGACGCACGCGGTAGTAGGTGAACCGCATGCCCAGGTGGGTGCGGTTCACCCATTCGGCCACTTCGTTGTAGTGCTTGTCGTCGACCAGCAGCGATTGCGCGAAGCCACCGAGCACACGCTCGATCGCGCCCTGCCAGCTCTGCTCTTCCGAGCGGACCTGGATCAGTTCGCCGACGAACGGCAAGGCCGCTTCGGAGATACCGGTTTCTTCGGCCAGGCGCGCGCGCAGCTTCTGCATCGGCGCCGGAATACTTGAGGGCGTGCGCTGCATCGCCTCCAGTTCGCCACGCACGTCGGAGAAGCGTCGCTCGTCGTCGCGCTTGCCGCCCAGCCGTTCGCTGATGGCGTCGTCCAGGGCGCTCGAAGCACGCTGACGGTCTTCCAGTTCGGACTGCGCCTGCTCGACCAGTTCGGCGAAGCCATGCGCGTCGTCGGGCAACGCGGCCTGCAGTTTCTGTGCGGCGTCGTGTGCCTGCGCCTGCTTGGCCAAGCGGCGGTCGCGTTCGGCTTCGGCGCGGCCCTGCTCGCGTTCCAGTTCCTCGATGCGCTCACCACCCTGCTGGCGGCGCTGCAGTTCCAGCTCAGCCAGGCGTTCGGTGTGGTTGTCCAGCGCCGCACGGCGCTGCGCTTCTTCACCCAGCAGGCCACGATCGCGCGTGTCCATCTCGCGCAGGCGCGCTTCGATCAACAACTGGCGGCGGCTTTCACGGAAGCTGTCGATACCGAGCTTGAGCGCTTCGTCGTCGCCGCGACGGCGGCTCATCGCCTGCAGGTCGCGGTAATGTTCGCGCGCCGGCTGCAGGGTTTCGACCTGACGCCGAGCCGTGACCACGGCCTGGTGCGCGCCATCGAGTTCGGCGAAATCGCTGACCAGTCGTTCGGCAGCGTCGAAGGTCTTCGGCGTGTCGAGCATGAAGTCGCGCAGGAAGACGTTCAGGTCTCCGAGGTTCTTCGCGGACTGCGTCTTGTGCAGCAGCCGCAGCGCCATCTCGTTGTCGATGCCGAGCAGATGACGGAAGCGTTCGGCGTAGCCGGAGAACGTATCGAAGTGATGGACGTCGGCCAGCTTCTGCTTGAGCTTGCGCAGGTCCAGGTCGAAACCGCCGAGGTCCTTGGCGATGTCGAACGGGCGCTCGGCGATCATGTAGTGCTTGCGCACGTCACCTGCGGAGGTGCTGCTGCCGGCGATCCAAAGCAGGCGCACCAGGCTGACCACGCGGCCATCACCAGCGCGGTACTCCAGCACCAGCGCGGTCCAGGTGGCGCCCTTGCGCAGGTACTGGGTGGCGATTTCACCGGTGCCACTGTCCTGCTGGTCGGCCCACGCGCCGCGCACGTAGGACACCAGGTTGCGGTCGCGGCCGCTGCGTTCGGCTTCACGCGCAGCGGCGTTGAAGTCGACGATGGCCGGCGGCGTCAGCAGTGCGGACATGGCATCGAGCAGGGTCGACTTGCCCGAGCCGGAGCGGCCGACGAACAGGAAGCCGCGCTCGGCGATCGGCACTTCGGTCAGGCCGTTGAAGGTGCCCCAGTTGTGCACCTGCAGGCGGCGCATGCGGAACTGCTGCAGACGCGGGTCGGGCATGCCGTCGTTGAACAGGGCGGGAGTGTGCTTGGAAATGGCCATGCGGTGCTCGGGTCTCTCAGGCTTCAGCGGCCGGGGTTTCGCGCAGCTGGCGGTAGACCGCCGAAAGCTGGGATACGTCTTCGGCGGAGAACAGCAGCTTCAACGCCGGCGAGACTTCGTGGCGGTCTTCCTGGCCGCCGAGGCGGGTCAGGATGTGGTTGTCCTTCATCTTCTGCACCGCCGAGGCGACGCGCCGATTGAAGCCGGCGCGGTCGGTGGACAGGTTCTTCTCGTAGATGGCCAGCGCTTCGGCCATTTCGGCGTCGGCGACCACGGCGCGGTTGCCGCGTGCATCGGCTTCGCCCAGCTGCTGGCGCAGGTACAGCAACAGCACCGAATCAATGAAGGTCAACGGCGAGGTGCGCAGCAGTACCGGCGCATCGACGTCCTCGGTGTCGGCCTGGCGGGTGAACGCCACGCCACTGTCGCGGTCGAGCACCAGTTCCAGGAACAGGTCCGACAGCGCCGAACGGATGCCGGCTTCGCTGCGGATCAGTGCCGGCCACAGCTTGGCGTGGCGCAGCTGGTCGATGCTGGGGCCGATCAGCAGCTGGCACAGCGCGCGGCGCGCATCCAGCGGCAGGCGGCCGGTATCGCCCATGTAGTAGACGTCGTTGCCGCGCCGCGGCTGGGCCACGGTCGCCACCGGCTCGGCCTGGTAAGCGTCTTCGGCCAGGTCGGCATGCGGTGCGTCGATGGGGTCTTCATGCCAGCTCATGGCGTCTCTCCTGGGTAAACCAAACCAGCGGGATGCGGGCGCGACGGATCTGGCCGTCGCCACCACGCCATTCGGCAAGCTCCTGCTCGCCGGCGATCACGCTGCCAAAGCGCGTGCCCAGCGAGAGGTAACCGATGACACTGCCCAACCCCTGCGGCGCTTCGCGCTGCGACAGGGCCTGGGCGATGCTGAGTTTCGGCTGCGCGTCGAGCAGGTCGTGCAGGTCGCGGCGCAGGGTGCGGAAGTCGATTTCCGACGACGCCACCAGGTCGCCCACGCTTTCCAGGCTGATGCTGGCCGCATCGTTGTATTCGACATTGCCATCGACCTGGGCGCTGCGCGGGTCGTGCAGCTTCCACTGCGACCACGAACGCAGGCGGCTGGTGGTCAGCTGCAGGTCGCGGCCGATGGCGCGCTGCGCCGGGAACTCATCGCGCAGCGCCAGTGCTTCGGACTGCGCCTGCTTCAGCAGCTGGTTGAGGCGGCGCTGTTCCAGGTAGCCACGGCTCTGCACGAAACCGCGCAGGCTGCGCGCGAAGTTCTGCAGCACGTCATGCACCTGGCCACCGCGCTCGAGCATGGTGCTGGTGAAGCCACGCAGGAAATTGCGCTCGTTGCGGTCCAGCCGACGGGCGAAGCCGCGGGCCAGCAGGGTCTCCAGCGCGGCATCGAGCTGGGCGCTCTGTTCGGCGTCGTTGAGCAGGCGCCAGAAGGCCTGGAAACTACGACCCGCGTCGCTCTCGCCGATCACGTCCACGCCTTCGAACAGCTTGGACAGCACGTCGCCGCGCTCGCCCTCGTCATCGATGATGCGTTCGCGGAAATCACGGTTGAGCTGTTCGAAGTCGTCGCGCACGCGGCGGAAGTCTTCGGTCAGTTCGTCGGCCAGGCCGATGATCTGCCGCGTACGTTCCAGCGCACGCTTGCCGTCCAGGGCCGTCACACGGCCGGCGCCGACACGGGCGATCTCGGCATCGATGCGGTCGCGCTCGTCGCGCAGTGCGGACAGGCGTGCGTCGGGATCGGCCTCGGTCTGCGCAGCGAGCTGCGACAGCTGTTCGATCACCAGTGCCAGACGGCTCTCGGTGGCGGCCACACGGGCCTGCTCCATGCTGTCGGCGAAGCGGATCGCCTGCAGCGCCTGGGTCGAGAGCTCGTACTGCTCCTGGTCGGCGCCTTCGGGCAGCCGGCGTTCCAGCCAGCCCTGCGCCAACCAATGGGCAACGTAGGCCTGCGCGGTCCGCGGCAGCTCGCGCGACAGCTCGTCACCGTTGAGCTGGTCCAGCGCGCGCTGCAGGCGCTCGTTGAGGACCGATGCAGGCAACGTGCGATCGCCGTCCATCAGCAGGCCCTGCAGCAGGCCGATGATTTCCGGTGCGTGGTCGGCGGCGAGCAGCTTCCATTGCGGCTGTTCGCGCAGGTGGCGGTAACGGGTGATGCGTTCGCGGTGCTTCATGCAGCGAGATCGGTCCGAAGGGCGCGGCGGCCAGCGCGCGCGCGCAGGCGCGGCGCAGGCACGGCGAAAGCGGCGGCCACGCGGGGCCGCCACCGGGAGGCGACGGCGCTCAGCGCTTGCCGCCCACTTCGATGAAGCGCAGGAACTCGGCGCGGGTGCGGGCGTCTTCGCGGAAGCTGCCCAGCATCTTCGAGGTGACCATGCTGACGCCACGCTTGTGGATGCCGCGGGTGGTCATGCACTCATGGGCGCCTTCGACGACGACACCGACGCCGACCGGCTGCAGCACATCCTGGATGCACTGGGCGATCTGCGCGGTCATCTTTTCCTGCACCTGGAAGCGGCGGGCGTAGGCTTCGACCACGCGGGCCAGCTTGCTGATGCCCACCACCTTGCCGGCCGGCAGGTAGCCGACATGCACGCGGCCGATGATCGGCGCCATGTGATGCTCGCAGTGGCTTTCGTATTCGATGTCGCGCAGGACGATCAGTTCGTCGTAGCCGGCCACTTCCTCGAAGGTGCGTTCCATGTAGGCGCGCGGGTCGTCGCGGTAGCCGCTGAACCAGTCGCCATAGGCTTCAGCCACGCGGCGCGGGGTATCCAGCAGGCCTTCGCGGGTGGGGTCCTCACCGGCCCAGCGCAGCAGGGTGCGCACGGCATCCTCGGCCTGGACCTGGGTCACATCGCCCTGCGGGGCGGCCTTTTCGTTGTTCTTGCTCATTGCATACAGCGCCCGAACGGGGGGCGAGCATCGTACCCGACCGGGGGGTGGGTCGTCCTCTGGGGACGGTTCATCGGGGGTCTCCTGCGGCGCCTCATGGCTGCTGAGCGAGAGGTGGAGGGGCAGGCCGGGCAGGACACGCCGCAAGTACGTCCTTGTAGGCTCGGCCACGGCATCCATGCCGTGGACGGTCCTGCCCGGCCTGCCCCTCCGCCTCTCCGACAGTTTCCTGCGGGCGCGGCCGGACCGCCCGAAAGCGGGGGTCAAAAGCTGGGTTCATGGCTGCGGAGACTGCGCGCGCCGCTGCCTTGGTGGGTGCGGACCTTGGTCCGCACTGCTTCTGCCTTTAAAGAGCCAACCCTCCGCGCTCGCGGGGTGATGGGTGGGTGGTGGAGGGCCGGGCGGGGCAGGGCCGTGAGGCGCATGGATGCGCCGATCGAGCTTACAGGGACGTACTTGCAGCGTGCCCTGCCCCGTCCGGCGCTCCGCCACCCCAACCGATAACCAGCAGGCGCAACGCTTTCCTCAACACACCCACCCATTCAGCAAAACCTATTGATAGGAATGAAATTAGTAGTATCCTATCTATTACTTATGGACCGACCCCTCGACGAGCGCACCGTGCTGCAGATGCAGCTCAGCTCCGGCCTGCTTTACGCAGGGCGGCAGTGGCAGCGCCTGGCCGACAGCCGGTTGGGCAGCTACGGCATCTCCACCGCCTGCACCATGCCGCTGTTGATGATCGGCCGCTCCGGCGGTGGCATCCGCCAGGTCGCGCTGGCCCAGCAGCTGGGCATGGAAGGCCCGTCGCTGGTGCGCCTGCTGGACAAGCTCTGCGCCAGTGGACTGGTCCGCCGCGAATGCGATGCCAGCGACCGCCGCGCCAACCTGCTGTGGCTGACCGAGGAAGGCCAGGCGTTGGTGCGCGAACTGGAAGATCAGTTGATCGGCCTGCGCCAGGACGTGTTCGGCGAACTGTCCATGGATGAACTGCACGCCGTATTGAAGGCGTGGCGCCTGCTGGCCGAGGCTGCCGACCGCATCACGTAAGCCCGCTGTCCGTGAACACCGCCGCTGCCGTGCATACGCCAGCGGCTTTCGCCCGTTGCCGTTGTTCTGTTCCACCTCCCCTTCCCCATACCGCCCCCGCCCCTTCCGATGCCCGGTGAATTCAGTCTCCACGGAGTGTTCGTCCCGACCCTGCTCGGGTTGATGGTGTTGGCCTACCTGGTCAACAGCGGCCTGCACGCGCTGCTGCAGCGTGCCGGCGCCTATCGCCACGTATGGCACCCGGCGCTGTTCAACCTGGCCTTGTACGGGATCGTGCTGGGCCTGCTGTTCCACCTCCTGCGTTGGATGCAATCGTGAACAAGATCGTGAAGAAAACCGTGCCGGTGCTGCTCACCTGTGCAGCCGTGATCGTCGCCCTGCTGGTGCTGCGCCAGCTGTGGGTCTACTACATGGATGAGCCGTGGACCCGCGATGCACACGTTGGCGCCGACGTGGTGCAGGTGGCGCCGGATGTGTCCGGCCTGGTCGAAACGGTGCAGGTGGCCGACAACCAGGCTGTGAAGAAGGGCGATCTGCTGTTCGTGATCGACCGCGCGCGCTACCGCATCGCGCTGGAGCAGAGCCGCGCCAGCCTGGCCGAACGGCAGGCGTCGGTGGCGCAGCTGCGCCGCGAGATCGGCCGCGACCGCAGCCTGCAGGATCTGGTTGCCGCCGAGGACGCCGAAGTGCGCCGGGCCAAGCTGCAGGCCGCACAAGCCGCACTGGCCACTGCACAGGCCGCGGTGGACCTGGCCGAGCTCAACCTGGCCCGCACCGAAGTGCGTGCGCCGGCCAATGGCCGGGTCAACGACCGCACCATGCGCGTGGGCGACTACGTGGTGGCCGGCAAGCCGGTGCTGGCGCTGCTGGATACCGGTTCGTTCCGCATCGATGGCTACTTCGAGGAAACCCGCCTGCGCGGCGTGGCCCCGGGGCAGCGCGTGGACATCCGCCTGATGGGCGAGGACACGCCCCTGCATGGCCATGTCGAGAGCATCGCCGCCGGCATCGAGGATCGCTACCGCAGCAACGGCAGCACCCTGCTGCCGAACGTGACCCCGGCCTTCGACTGGGTGCGGCTGGCGCAGCGCATTCCGGTGCGCATCGCCATCGACGAAGTGCCTGCCGGCGTGGAGCTGATCGCCGGGCGCACCGCCACGGTGACCGTGGATACCGGCCGCCGCGTGCAGAACAAGAAGGCCGGCGCTGCGCCGACACAGGCGGGCCTGTGAACGCCGCCCTGCCCCGCCTTGGCCTGATCGTCGCGCTGGCCAGCCTGGCCGCGTGCAGGACCGTCGGCCCGGACTATGCATTGCCGGAAGGCTCGGCGTTCAAGCGGCCGCAGGCCAATGCGGCCTTCATCGACACCCAGAACCCGCAGGTGGCCGCCAACCAGGCGCTGCCGGCACGCTGGTGGTCGCTGTACAACGACCCGGTGCTGGATGGGTTGATCACCCAGGCGCTGCGCGACAACGTCGAACTGAAGGCCGCCGATGCGCACCTGCGCCGCGCCGCTGCCGTGTACGAGCAGGCGATGGATGCCGGTGGCTTCGAGTACGAGGCCGAAGCCGGGGTCAGCCGCGCACAGTTGTCGGCCGAGTCGTTCCTGCAGGAGCACGAGCTGCCGGTGATCAACCTGGCCGATGGCAAGTTCGCGGTCAGCTACCAGTTCGACCTGTTCGGCAAGCTCAAGCGCGGCGCCGAAGCGGCCCGCGCCGATGAACAGTCGGTGGCCGCCGCACGCGATCTGGCCCAGGTCAGCGTGGTCGCGCAGGTGGCCGACAGCTACCTGGAAATCTGCCACGCCAACCACGAACTGCACGTGGCCGAGCACTCGCTGCAGCTGCAGCAGCGCAGCCGCGCGGTCACCCAGCGGTTGATCAGCGCAGGCCGCGGCACGCCGCCGGAACTCGCCCGCGCCAATGCCCAGGTCGCGCTGCTGGAAGCGGCATTGCCTCCGCTGCAGGCGCAGCGTTCGGCGGCCGCCTATTCGCTGGCCGCCCTGCTCGGGCAGACCCCGGGCCAGCTGCCGGCCGGGGTGATCGACTGCGCGCATGCACCCACCCTTGCCCGGCCGCTGCCGGTCGGTGATGGCCGCGCGCTGCTGCAGCGCCGTCCCGACATCCGCCAGGCCGAACGCAAGCTGGCCTCGGCCACCGCGCGGATTGGTGTCGCCACTGCCGAGCTGTACCCGGACATCCGCCTGGGCGCCTCGGTCGGCGCCGCCGGCCTGCTGGAAGACTTCGGCCAGCCGATGACCCAGCAGTGGTCGCTCGGCCCGCTGATCTCGTGGACGCTGCCGTCCTCGGGCACGCATGCACGCATCCACGCCGCCGAAGCCGGTGCCGATGCCGCGCTGGCCGAGTTCGACCATGCCGTGCTGCAGGCACTGCGCGAAACCCAGACCGCGCTGGATCGTTATGCGCAGGACCTACGCCGGCTGCAGGCGCTGCGCATTGCGCAGGAGCAGGCTGCGCTGGCCGCCGAGCAGAACCGCAGGCTGTACCAGGGCGGCCGCACGCCGTACCTGTCCAGCCTGGATGCCGACCGCAGCCTGGCCACCAGCGATGCCACCCTGGCCGCGGCCGAAGCGCAGGTCTCGCGTGACCAGATCCATCTGTTCCTGGTGCTGGGTGGTGGCTGGCAGGCAACCGTCGCCGCAGCCGGCACCCCGACCGCAGCGAAGTAAGCCATGAACGCGCTGACCGACCGCCAGGCCTGGCTGTTTTCGATCAAGACCTACCTGGCAGCGATCGTCGCGCTGTACATCGCCATGGCCGGCAACCTGTCGCGCCCGTACTGGGCGATGGGCACGGTGTACATCGTCAGCCAGCCGCTGCTGGGCCCGACCCGGGCCAAGGGCGTGTACCGCATCCTCGGCACCCTGGCCGCCGGCCTGGCCACCCTGCTGATGCTGCCCGCGCTGGTGGAAACACCCCTGGTGCTGAGTGCGGCGATGTCGATCTGGCTGGCCGGCTGCCTGTTCATGGCCCTGCTCAACCGGGGGCCGCGCGGCTACGCGTTCCTGCTGGCCGGCTACACCACCGCCTTCATCGGCTTCCCGGCGGTGACCTCGCCGGAAACCATCTTCGACACGGTGGTGGCACGCAGCGAGGAGATCATCCTCGGCACGGTGGTGGCGGTGCTGTTTGCTTCGCTGCTGTTCCCGGCCTCGGTGCGGCCGATGCTGGGCGCGCGCATCGGCAACTGGATGGAGGACGCGGCGCAGTGGTGCCGGCAGATCCTCGAGCGCGGCCGTGCGCATGCGCCGCGCAACCGGTTGGCCGCCGACCTGGTGCAGTTCGAAGCGCTGATCGAGTTCCTGCGCCGCGATGATCCACGCCATGCCGGGTCGGCGGTGTCGATGGAGCGCCTGCGCGAGCGCATGCTGCTGCTGTTGCCGGTGCTGTCCTCGATCGCAGACCGCCTGAGTGCGTTGCGCAGCGATGCCCAGGCGTTGCCGGAAGGCCTGCCGACGCTGGTCGATGACATCCACGACTGGATCGACACGCCGTCCAGTGCCAGCGACTACGCGCGCCTGCGCGCACGCATCAGTGCGCTGAAGCCACAGGTGGACCGCGACCTGCAGCACCTGCAGCTGGCCAGCCTGTTGCTGCGCCTGGAAGAGCTGGTGGACCTGTGGCAGGACTGCCGCACCCTGCAGCACGCGATCGACCAGGGCACCGCGCCACTGGACCGCGCGCACTACCGCATCCGCACCGAACGCACCGCCACCGACAAGCACGTGGACTACGGCATGGCGCTGTTCTCCGCGCTCAGTGCCGGCGTGGCGCTGATGAGCTACTGCGTGCTGTGGATCGGCCTGGGCTGGGAGGGCGGTGGCAACGGCGCGATGATGGCCGCGGTGACCGCTGCGTTCTTTGCTGCACAGGATGACCCGGCGCCGAGCATGGTCTCGTTCCTGGTGTGGGCGATGGTGGCGTCACTGGTGGCCGGTGTGTACCTGTTTGGTGTGTTCCCCGCCGTGCACGACTTCGGGCTGCTGGCGCTGGTGCTGGCGGTGGTGTTCCTGCCGTTGGGCCTGCTGCTGCACCACCCGAAGAGCGCGCTGTTCGCGCTGCCGCTGACGGTCAACCTGGCGGCACTGCTGAGCCTGCAGAACACCTACAGTGCCAACGTCCAGACCTTCGCCAACTCGTCGATCGCGATGTTCATCGGCATTGGGTTTGCCGTGGTGATGACGCGGCTGTTCCGCTCGGTCGGTGCCGAATGGACCGCGCGCCGGCTGGTACGACAGGGCTGGACCACCCTGGCCGAAGCCGCCGAAGGCCGCGGCCAGCAGGATCGCCAGCGCTTCGCCGCACGCATGCTGGATCTGCTCGGCCTGCTGGCACCGCGCCTGGCAGCGACCCCGGAAGGCAGCGACATCGCCTCGGTGGACATGCTCAACGAAGCCCGCATCGGTCTGAACATCCTGCAGCTGCGCCGCGCACGACTGGAACTGCCCGAGCGCAGCCGCGAGGCAGTCGAGCACATCCTCGAAGAGATCGCCGCGCATTACCGCCGGCAGATCGCCGCGCGCAGGCCGATCGCCGCTGCCGAGGCGCTGCGCGAGCGGCTGGACACGTCCTTGGGGCGAGTCGGCAGCGTGGCGGCGTGCAAGGCCCGCGATGAGGCGCTGATGGGCCTGGTCGGCCTGCGGTTTGCACTGTTCCCGGAAGCGAAGGCGCTGGCGCTGGGGTTGGCGGACGCCGCAGCGCCGTCCGTCTGATGCGATCCGCCGGGCATGGCCCGGCGCTACCCTGTCCGCCTGATACGAATCGCCGGGGCATGCCCCGGCGCACCCCTTATCCTCCGGTAGCGCCGGGCCATGCCCGGCGGCTTTTCACCCAGACAACAGGACGCTCCAATGAGTTACGACATGATGGTGTTCGAGGCCAGCGTCGCCCCGCGCGAGGCGGTGGCGTTCATCGCCTGGTTCGAGAAGCAGACGCAGTGGAACGAACGCCACGAGTACGACGACCCGGCGGTCAGCAGCCCGGCGTTGCAGGCCTGGTTTGCGGAGATGGCACAGGAATTTCCGCCGCTGAACGGCCCGCTGAGCAACGACGATGATGATCGCGCCGAAGTGACCGAGTACAGCATCGGCCGCGATGTGATCTATGGCGCGTTCGCGTATTCGGTGGCCGAGCGCGCGCATGGGTTGGTGCAGGACCTGGCCGAGAAGCACGGCGTGGGGTTCTTCGACGTCAGTGCTGACGAAGCGGCGATCGTGTATCCGGATGGGCTGGTGTTGATGCCGGAGTAGGTCTGGCGGCAGGGCTGCGCCCTGCACCTGCCGAATCAACGTCAACGTCAAATGCTGGGCTACTGGGGGATGGCGGGGTGGGTCCGGTTGCGGGGGACGCCGTGAACCCGTCCCTGGGGGCTTGGCCGCGGCATCCATGCCGCGGACACCCCCGCAACCGGACCCACCCCGCCTTCGACAGATTCCTGCGATCTGTCGGAATGGCATGGCCTGCTGTTGGTGGGTGTCGACCTTGGTCGACACGGTAGATCCACGCCATGCGTGGATGAACGCCAAAATGATCGAAGCGCGCTCTTGTAGAGTCGAGCCATGCTCGACTGCTTCTGGCTAGCGATTCCAGAAGGGCAAATGCGACATCGGGGAGATGGGGTCAGAACAACTGGCCTTGCACCGTGGGTTGTTCGATGCGCGTTGGTTCTTCGGACAATTCTTCTGCACCGAGCCGCCAGGCCAGTCCACCGAGGCGACTGGCATGCCGCTTCAACGCCGCCTCCAGTACCTCGGCGCTGCCGGCCACCTGCAGGCGCTGGCGGGCGCGGGTCAGGCCGGTGTAGACCAGCTCGCGCGAGAGCACGCGGCTGTCCTGCCGTGGCAGCTGCAGCCACACTTCATCGAACTCCGAGCCCTGCGCCTTGTGCACGGTCATCGCGAAGGCGCTCTCGTGTGCAGGCAATGCTGCCGGGTGGAAGGCGCGCGGCTGGTCGGCGGTCTCGCCGGGGAACCAGGCCGCCATCGCGCCGCTGCCATCGCGCAGGCAGATGCCGATATCGCCGTTGAACAGGCGATGGCGGTAGCTGTTCTCGGTGATCAGCAGCAGCCGGCCCTGGAAGTAGCCCGGGGTGTTGCCGGCCAGCAGCTGTTCGATGCGGCTGTTGAGGCCGCGCGCGCCCTGCGGGCCTTCGCGCAGTGCGGTCAGCACGCGCAGGCGACCGGCCTGCTGCAGCGCCTGCGCAGGATCCGCCGCGTCGGCCAGCGCGCGCCAATGGTCGAGCAGATGCTCGCGCTGGCTGCGCAACGGATCGGCTTCGCCTTCATGGAAGCGGACGCCGGCCAGTTCACCGCTGCGCAGCAGGCGCAGGGCGGTGCCACTGTCGCCGCCGCGCACGGCCTGCGCCAGCGGTGCCAGGTCCAGCGCATCACTCTGCCGGTAGCCCCGTTGCAACTGCACGCGGCGACCAGCAAATGCACGCGGTGCTGCCTGCGGCTGCAGCGTGGCCGGTGCCAGCAGGCCATGCAGCGCCTGCGCGTCGTCGGCGCGGGTGCCGATGCCATCGCCGCTGGCGCGCAGGATGGCGCTGAGCACATCGCCGGCTTCCACCGATGGCAGCTGGTCGGGATCGCCGAGCAGGATCAGGCGGGTGCCGCTGGCGATCGCGTCGACCAGTTTGGCCATCAACGGCAGGTCGATCATCGAGGCTTCGTCGACCACCACCACGTCCACCGGCAACGGGTTGTCGGCGTGATGGCGGAAACGCGGTGAATCGGGAATCACCCCGAGCAGGCGATGCAGGGTGGTGCCGGTGCTGGGCAGCGCGGTGCACAGCGCCGGGTCCAGCCCCTGCTCCTGCAAGCGCTGTACGGCCATGCGCAGGCTTTCGGCCATGCGCTCGGCGGCGCGGCCGGTAGGCGCTGCCAGCGCCACCTTCGGCACGGGCAGGCCCTGGTGCATCGCCTGTGCGGCCAACAGCAGCAGCAGGCGGGCGATGGTGGTGGTCTTGCCGGTACCGGGGCCACCGGTGACCAGCGCCAATGGGTGGCGCAGGGTCACGCCGGCGGCGCGTGCCTGCTGGTCTTTGCTGGTGGCGGCCTGCGGGAACAGGCGCGCGAACAACGGCGCCACGGCAGCCATGTCCGGTGCAGGCAGCGGATGGCGGCCGATGCGCTGCAGGCCAACCGCCAGCTGCCGCTCGTACTCGCGGTAACGGCGCAGGTACAGCAGGCCGTTTTCCAACACCAGCGGTGCTTCCTCTGCGGCGGCGCTGGCGTCCTGCGGCGTCGCCACCCAGGGCGAGGCCCGCAACTGCGCCAGCCACTGCGCAGGCTCGGGCCATGCTGGCACGCCGTCGATCAGGCGCTGTGGCTGGCGTGGATCGAATCCAGCGTGCCCCTGCGCCACGGCCAGCGAGGCCAGTGCGGCCGCCAGCGCCACGTTCTCCGGGGTGTCCTCGCGCAGGCGCTTGAGGCTGGTGGCCAGGGCGTGGTCCAGGGTGCGCAGCTGGCCACTGCGATGCAGGTCGCGCAGCAGGCTCATGCGGTTTCTCCGCGCGCGCGCGCCGCCATGTCTGCCTGGGCCGCTTCGCCGCCGGCAAACAAGGCATCCAGCGCATCCACCAGTTCCGGTGCGAAGCGCTGCACGTGCACGCCGTTGCCGGCAACGTCCAGACCCCGGCAGAACAGGTAACGGATACCGCCCATGTCGCGTGCGTAGTCGTAGGCCGCGCCCAGGCGGAAACGCAGCCAGCGATGCAGGGCGACGGTGTAGATCAGCGCCTGCAGGTCGTACTCGCTGTGGCGCATGGCGATCTCCAGCAGGTCCGGGCTGTAGCCCGGCAGCCGGTTGGATTTGTAGTCCAGCACATACCAGCGGCCGTCACGCACGTAGGTCAGATCGATCTTGCCGGTCATCAGGCCTTCCAGCCTTCTGCGCAGGCCAAAGCCACGCCGCGCGCTGGAGATGCCGTGGTCGTGCAGCAGCTGCAGCAGCACCGGTACTGCGGTGGGTTCGATGGCGAAGTGGAATTCGATCTCGGCGCGGCGCTCATGCTCGGGCACGCTGCACAGCGCGCCGCCTTCGGGCAGCGGCACGGTGAGGGTATGGCCCACCAGCGGCACCAGCACCGCCACGCCATCGTCCAGATCCTCGTCGGCATAGCCTTCGTCGTGCAGCGAGCGGCGCAGCACGTCGGCCTGTCCCTCCGGTGCCGGTTGCTCAGGCTGCCAGCCGGTCCACAGTCCGAAGTCGACGTTCTCCAGCGCATCGTGCAGGACGTTGCCGAAACGGCTGCCCATGAAGCGTGGATCCGGCGGCACCATGTCTTCTGCAGCGGCTTCCGGCAATGCCGGTTCCAGCGGCAGCTCGGCACCGGCGGGTTCGTCGGCGGCCGGTGCCGGCAGTTCGGTGGCCGCCGCTTCGATATCGTCGCTGTTGCCAGCGTCGGCATGCGCCAGCTGGGTGAAGCTGTAGACCCACCAGTCATGGGGCACACGCCGGGTCAATGCGCGCACCGCAGGCAGCTCACCTTCGGTTTCGGCCAGCAGCTGCGGTAGACGACCCGGCAGTACGCTGTCATCCAGCTCCACGTCCGCGTGCGCGCGCAGCACCTGCAGATCGCCCAGCAACGGGGCCAGGCGGGTTTTCGCATGGCCAGCCAGATCGCCGGTGGCGATCCACAGCGCATGCTCGGCGCGGGTCAATCCCACATACAACAGGCGCGCGTCTTCTGCACGCTGTTCACGCTCACGCTGGCTGCTGGCCGCTTCCCAGGCTTCATCCCTGTCCAGCTTCCAATGCAGCTGGCGCTCGCCCTGCAGGTGCACGGTGCAGTGGGTAGCGGTGTTAGGCGCGCCGCCATCGATCCCCACGAACGGCAGGAACACCATCGGGTATTCCAGGCCCTTGCTCTTGTGCAGGGTGATGATCTGCACCCGCCGCGCATCGGACTCCAAGCGCAGCAGCTGCTGCTCATCGTCCTGGTCGGCGTTGGCCATCTGCCCCTGCAGCCAGTCCAGCAGGCCGTGCATGCCCAGTGCCTGCGCCGAGGCTTCCTGCAGCAGTTCGCCCAGCTGCAGGTAATTGGTCAGGCGCCGCTCGCCGTCGATCAGCGCCAGCAGGCGCTCGCCCTGCGCCGCGCAGACATCGGCAACCACCGCGAACGGTCCGCCACGCTGCCAGCGCTCGCGCCAGTGCAGCAGCTGCGCCTGGAACTCGCGCTGCAGGTCGCCTTCCCGTTCCATGCTGGCAATCGCGCTTGCGAGCTGCCCCAGCAGCACGGTTGCCAATGCGGTGCGCAGGCGCCCTTCGTCGGCCGGTTGCAGCAGGGCCAGCAGCAGCGCACGCAGGTCACGCGCCTCGCTGGTGGCGAACAGGCTCTGCTTGCCGGCCGCCACGGCGGGAATGCCGACCGCAGCCAGCGCGCGCTGCACCAGCGTGGCTTCGCGATGCGAGCGCACCAGCACGGCGATATCGCCAGGCTGCAGCGGACGCCCGCGCAGCAGCGCGGTGCCGGCACGCGCTTCCAGCAGGATCTTGTGGATCGCGGCTACGCAGGCCTGGGTCGCCGCATCGCGTGAGGCATCGGCGCCGAAGGCTTTTTCGCCGTCGCTGCGCAACAGGCGCAGGGTGAGGGCGGGTGCGGCCCGGCCATCGCGCAGGTAATCCTCATCGGCACGCACGCCGCCCGGACGCACCGGCTCGAACTGGATGTCGCGTTCAAGGAACGCGTCTTCGCCAGCGTTGTCGTACAGCGCCTGCAGCGCGCGCAGCACGGCCGGGCGCGAGCGGAAGTTCTGGTCCAGCGCCGGTGCCTGCTCGGCCACCTGCTTGGCTTTCAGATAGGTATGGATGTCGCCGCCGCGGAAGCCATAGATCGCCTGCTTGGGGTCACCGATCAGGAACAGCGCCGGCTGCAGCCCCAGTTCGTCCACCTCCGGCGAGGCGCCGAACACGGTATGGAAGATGCCCCACTGGCGGTCGTCGGTATCCTGGAATTCATCGACCAGGGCGATGCGGTACTGCGCACGCAGCTGCTTCACCAGGGTCAGCCGCTGCGGTCCTTCCAGCGCGCGAGCCACACCGTCGATCAGATCGTCGTAGGTCTGCACGCGGCGCAGGCGCTTCAGGGCCGCCAGGCGCTGGCTGGCATCCTCGCGCAGCGCATGCAGGAAGTTCAGCGCACTGGCCCGCAGCCACTGCTCACGCTCGGCGAGCAATGCGACATAGCGCGCCAACGGGGCCTGCAGCGGCGAAGACGGTGTGCGCTCGGTGAACTTCTTGTTGGTCTTGGCTACGAGTGCATCGGGCAGCAGCGCAGGCAGGCGGTCGCTGGACAGCAGTTCGGCGGCGTCGCCGCGCTCGGCCCAACCCAACAGCTGGCGCCCCAGCGGGTGCAGCCAGCCCAGCTTGTAGGAGACGCCGTTGATCCACTTGTTGTCGACCGCTTCGCACAGGTCCAGGAAGAAGCGCTCACCATGCTCGCGCACGGCCATCGACAGCTCCACCGCCGCGTCCTGCAGGGCCGGGTGCGGGTCGTCCACCGCCAGCGGCTGCGGCCGCGGGTGCAGGGGGGGCGAAGCCAGCAGCGCGCGCAGGTCAGCCGCCAGCGCATCCGGGGTGGACCACAGCCAGGTCAGCGGTTCCAGCGTGGCCGGGTCGTTGGCGTGCACACGCCAGAGATCGGCGGCCAGTTCTTCCAGCAGTTCACGATCGCTGGCCAGCAGCTCCGGTGGGTCGAAGGTATGCCCGCTCTCCAGCGCATGTTCGCGCAGCACGCGGGTGCAGAAGCCGTGGATGGTGAAGATCGCCGCCAGGTCGATTTCGTCGGCAGCCACCTGCAGGCGCCGCTTCAACGCCTTGGCGCTTTCCATGCCGTCCTGCAGATGGCGTTGCAGCACCTGCCGGGTCAGCGCCGCGTCGGGCGTTTCATCTTCGCCGGGCGGTAGATCGACCAGGCGTGCGGCCAGGGCCAGACGTTCGCGGATGCGCTTGCGCAGCTCCTGGGTGGCCGCGTCAGTGAATGTCACCGCCAGGATCTGGCCGATACGCAGGCCCTGCTCGACCACCAGACGGGTGAACAGTGTCGCCAGGGTGAAGGTCTTGCCGGTGCCGGCACTGGCTTCGATCAGTCGCGTGCCGTGCAGCGGCAACGCCAGGTAAGGGTCGGGCAAACGTGTGTCGATGGAAGGGTCCTCGGCAACGCGGCTCATGCGTGGCCTGCCTGTGGATCAGTGCCGAAGCTGCGGCCTTCGCGCACGGCGCTGAAGACCACCTGGCTGTTGCGCAGCAGGTCGGCATAACTGGCGTCGTCGGCGAACGGGTCGGCGCCACGCAGCAGCAGCTGCCACGCATCACTGTTGGCTTCACCCCAGCTGCGGTCGCTGCCATGCCATTGCTTCCAGCCTTCGCTGCGCTGCTTTTCCACCGGCGCGTTGAACAGCACCCAGCCGGTGTAGGGCGCGAAGCGCAGCGGCTCGCGCAGGCCGCGCTGGCGCAGCTGCAGCAGCGCGCGCAATGCCGCGCGGGCTGCAGGCACGGTCAGCGCAGGCAACACATGCGGACCGGGCCCAGCATCACCACCGTCGTGGAACTGCACCAGCGGCAAGGCATCGCCGGCGGCGTTGGCCAACAGCCAGTCGAGCCCCTGGCGGATCACCGCGTTGCCGTTGAGGGCGCCGGCGCGCAGTCGCACCAGGCCCTCCGGATGGCGATCGCCGACCCGGCCATGCAGGCGCACACCGTCGATCTCCACTTCATAGCGGCGGCTCTCCAGCGGCGTGCCCTGCAACCAGCCGAGCATGGCCGTGGCGTACGGGCGGGTCTTGAGCTGTTCCACTTCGAACTGGCGCTCGCCGAGGATGCCCGACGGCAGCAGTCCGCGTGCGCGCAACCGTGGGTACAGCGGCTCGCTGTCGCCGGCCAGGGTGGCCTGCACCACGGCCAACTGCACGCTGCGCTTCTCCGGCCCGCGCGAAGACAGCACCAACGGCTCCAGGTCGTCGACGTCCTCAACGTCGTCAGCCAGGCGCAGGCCCAGCGACTGCGCGAGGAACTGGCCGGCCGGATCGCACAGGAAACGACGCAGGCTGTCCAGCGAGACCTCTTCTTCCACCGCGTCGTCCGCCGGTGGCGGCAGTGTGGTGTCGAACCACGGCAGCAGGCCGCCACGCTCCCCACCCAGTCGCCCGGCGGCCGGATGCCACTGCCGGCGGTAGCTGAAGCGGCGCGGGTCGCCATCGCCGAAGGCGGCCGGCGAGAACGGCTGCAGCGCGTGGCGCACGGTGAAGTCCCGCGTGGCGGTCGGCGGATCCAGGTGATAGGCCGCGGCGGCGTCGATCAGTTCACTGACCAGCACCGAGGGTTCGCGCACGCTGCCATCGCGCGGGTCGGCGCCAAGATAGCTGAGGTAGAACACGTCCTGGGCGGCGGCGAACAGCTGCAGGAACAGGAAACGATCGTCTTCGCGGGTCGAGCGGTCGCCCGGGCGGCGGCGCGGCGTATCCAGTTCGGCGGTGAGCTGGTTGAGGCCGGCGGCCGGGTCACGGCGCGGGAAATCACCATCGTTGAGGCCGAGCACGCAGATCACCCGGAACGGCAGCAGGCGCATCGGCACCATGCGGCCGAAGCTGATGCCACCGGTCAGCAGCGGCGCCCGCGTATCGGCTTCGGCCAGGGCACCGGCGAAATGTGCACGCACCACTTCCGGCGGCACGCCGTCGGCGAACCCGGCCTTGTACGCATCCTCGGCGAACTGGTTGAGCAGCTTGCGCAGGCGCTCCAGCGCACGCTGGCTGTTGGGAGAGCTGGGCGGCGTCGGCAGCAGCGCATCGAGCAGCGACAGCAGGCGTTGCCGCCACTGTGCCGGGGTCAACAGCTCGCCGAGCCGACGCTGGTAGACGGCCAGGACGCGCAGCAGGCGCAGCAGCCGGTCCAGCGCGTCCAGCGCCCCGCCTTCCAGCTCGATCCACGGCGCGACCCCGGCCAGGTCCACCTCGCTGCCGGTGGCGTGGCCCAGCAGCAGGCGATCCAGCGCGAACTGCCAGGTGTAGGCGTCATCGCTGGGGGCCTGCAGCTGGTCGCGATGGTCGGCATCCAGGCCCCACCGTGCGCCGGCCTGCTGCAGCCAGCCATGCAGTCGATCGAAGTCGACCGCTTCCAGCCCCGCCGCCTCGGCCAGCGGCGCACTGGCCAGCAGGTCCAGCACCTCGTTCAGGCCGAAGCGCGAAATCGGCAGGCCGAGCAGGTGCACGAACACATCGGCCAGCGGCTCGCCGGCCAGTGGACTGCTGTCGGCCAGCGCGTAGGGAATGTGCTCGTCGTCGCCACCACGTCCGCCGAACACCGATTCCAGATAGGGCACATACGGATCGATGTCCGGCGCCAGCACGGCGATCTCGCGCGCCTGCAACGGCGGGTCGAAGCGCGGGTCCTGCAGCAGGCTGCGCAGCTGGTCGTGCAGCACCTGCAGCTCGCGCAGGCGGGTGTGGCAGGCATGCACCTGCAGGCTCGGGTCGTCGCTGCGCAGGCCGTCGCGCAGTTCGCCCGAGGGCAATGCGCGGCGGTGGAACAGGTCGCGCTGCAGGCGGTGCAGCAGGCTGTCGGACAGCCCGCCCTGGTCCATGGTCGCCCGCGTATCTTCCTCGGGGTCGGAATAGGCCGCGATCTCACCGGCCGGATGCACCACTTCGTAGCTGCCCAGCACCGCCATGAAATCGCGGCCGGCCGCACCCCACGCTTCCAGCAGGCGGTTCTCGCCGGCGGCCTCGCCGAACGGGTCCGGCGCGCCGCTGCGCAGGCGCTCTGCCAGGGTCTGCAGGTCGCCCCAGTAGGACTGCACCGGCGTGGGCAGATAGAAATGCAGTTCGCCCACCCGCGACTGGGTGGCCATCACCCGCAGTACGTCGGGTGAGATGTTGAGGGTGGCGAACGCCGACATCCGCGGCGGCAGGCCCTTCGGCAGCGGCTGGGCGGCGCCCTCGAAGCGGTCCAGGTAGGCCTGGATGCGGCGCGCGCGGTAACCATGACCAGCGGCGATGCTGCGCCAGAGGATGGCCTGCGGGTCGGCCGCATCGGCGCCGGCTTCCCAGCGCAGCAGCCAGTCGCGGCGCCAGGCCTGGTACTTCTCGAACACCGAGGCCAGTTCGCCGGCCAGGGCCCAGGGTTTGAGCGCGTCGCCACCGGCAAGATAGGACTGCAGCGCACGCATGGGGGGCTGCGCCAGCAGGTGCGGGTCGCGCAGGGCCTGGTACAGGCGCCAATGCAGGGCGGCCGCGTCCAGGTCGTCGGCTTCGCCCTCGACATTGGCGTTCAATGCACGGGCGACGAACTCACCGGGGGTGAGGAATTGCAGATTGGCGGCCACGCCATACTCGGCAGCCAGGGTCGCCTGCAGCCAGCGCCGCATCGCCACCTGCGGGATCAGCACCACCTCCGGCGCCAGCAGCGGCTGTCCCGGCACCGGCACACGCACATTGCGCGCCAGCAGGGCAGCCAGCACGTCCAGCGAATTGGAATGGTAGAGGCGGAAGTCGCTGCCCGGGTCACTCATCGTGCACAGTGTGCAGCACACCCGGCCGTATTCAATGCCGGGGGACGGTGATCGCGACGGATTGTTCCGGTCGTTTCAGGAATTGTCCCGGTCTGGCGGCGGTCCGGCCGTGCAACAATACTGGACCGTCCAGTCTGCTTATGTTCAGCAGTCTGACCCGATGCTTCAATGTCGAAAAAACGTTAAGGGTGCCCATGTCGGCTTCCACCTCCAGTCTGGTGCAGTTGTCCAACGTCCGCATCGACCGGAGCGGGCGCACGATCCTGCGCGACGTTTCGCTGCAGGTGCCCAAAGGCAGCATCACGGCCGTGCTGGGGCCGTCCGGCAGCGGCAAGTCGACCCTGCTGGCGGCGCTGACCGGCGAACTGCGCCCGGTTGCAGGCGACATCACCCTGTTCGGCAAGCCGATCCCGCAGCGCACCTCCGAACTGCTGGAGATGCGCAAGAGCGTTGGCGTACTGCTGCAGGGCAATGGCCTGCTGACCGACCTGACCGTGGCCGAAAACGTCGCCCTGCCGTTGCGCACCCACACCCGCCTGCCGGCACCGGTGCTGCGCCGGCTGGTGCAGATGAAGCTGCATTCGGTCGGCCTGCTGGCCGCCGCCGATGCCTGGCCACGTGAACTGTCCGGTGGCATGGCCCGCCGCGTGGCACTGGCCCGCGCATTGGCCCTGGACCCGCCGCTGATGATCTACGACGAGCCGCTGACCGGGCTGGACCCGATCGCCTCGGGTGTGATCATGAGCCTGATCCAGCGCCTCAACCACAGCCTGGGCCTGACCAGCATCATCGTCAGCCACCACGTGCACGAGACCCTGCCGATCTGCGACCAGGTGATCGCGATCGCCAACGGCGGCATCGTGTTCCAGGGCACGCCCGAAGCGCTGCAATCCAGCCAGGACCCGCTGCTGCGGCAGTTCCTGCACGGCCAGCCCGACGGTCCCATTCCGTTTGATGCCGCACCGCGCGCGAGGGTTGCCTGATGCCGTTCGTGCAAGCCACCCGTTCGCTGGGCCGTGCCGGTCTGTTCTCGCTGACCGTGCTGCGCGGTTCGCTGCCGACCCGTGATTTCCTGGCCGAGCTGACCCGCGAGATCTACAAGATCGGTGCGCGCTCGCTGCCGATCATCGCCGTGGGCGGCGCCTTCGTCGGTCTGGTGCTGACCCTGCAGGGCTACCGCACGCTGACCACCTTCGGTGCGGCCGACGCGCTGTCGACCCTGCTCGGCCTGTCGTTGTACCGCGAGTTGGCACCGGTGCTGACCGCGCTGTTGTTCATCGGCCGCGCCGGCAGCTCGATCGCCGCCGAGCTGGGCCTGATGCGCGCCACCGACCAGATCAAGGCGCTGGAACTGATGGCCATCGACCCGGTGGCCAAGGCCGTGGCGCCGCGCTTCTGGGCGGCGGTACTGACCGTGCCGCTGCTGACCGGCATCTTCTGTTCGCTGGCGATCAGTGCCAGCTATTTCGAAGCCGTGCACGTACTGGGCCTGGACAACGGCGTGTTCTGGTCGGCGCTGCGCAACAGCGTGGACTTCTGGGACGACTTCGGCGTGGCGATGCTGAAATCGGCGATCTTCGGTGGCACCGCCGCACTGGTTGCCGCCTATGTCGGTTTCCACGCCGAACCGACCATCGAAGGCACCTCCGTCGCCACCACCCGTGCGGTCGTCAACGCTTCGCTGCTGGTGCTGATGTTCAACTTCGTGCTGTCGGCAATGTTGTTCACCTAACCCCTCCATCGGCGGTGCGCATCGGCGCGCGGCCACCACGACTGATCAGGTAATCCACATGGCCATCCGCGGTCCCAGACTCGAATTCTCCGTCGGCGCTTTCCTGCTGCTGGCCCTGGCCTCGCTGATGGTGCTGGCCGTCGCCTCGACCAACCAGCGCTGGAGCTGGGGTGGCGAAGGCTATGAACTCAAGGCCCGCTTCTCCCAGGTCGGCCAGCTGCGCAAGCAGGCGCCGGTGAAGATCGGCGGCGTCACCGTCGGCCAGGTCGCTTCCATCGAACTGGACCCGGTGAAGTTCGAATCGATCGTGACCCTGCGCATGGACAGCAAGGTCAAGGACCTGCCGGCCGACACCTCCGCCGGCATCTTCACCAGCGGTTTGCTTGGCGAGAGCTATATCGGTCTGCAGCCCGGCGGTGATCCGGACGTGCTCAAGCCCGGTGAGGAAATCGTGTTCACCCAGCCGGCCGTGGACCTGCTGCAGCTGGTCGGCAAGTACATGTTCAGTGGCGGCGCCGGTGGTGGCGCTGCTCAGAAACCCAACGATGGCGAGCAGTCGCCTGCAACGGAACCGCAACCATGAAAATGAAACTGATCCCGGCCCTGCTCGCCTCGTCGCTGCTGCTGGCCACCCCGTTCCTGGCCCAGGCGCAGGCCGCCCCCGCCGCTGCCGCCGCCCCCCAGGGCCAGGCCGGCAAGGTGGTGATCGACGCCAGCAGCCGCATCATGTCGACCCTGCAGCAGCGCCGCGCTGAGTTCACCAGCAACCCGGCCAGCCTGCGCAGCTACATCGACAGCGAACTGACCCGCACCTTCGACCGCGACTATGCCGCGCGCCTGGTGCTGGGCCCGCACGCCCGCGGCGCTTCGGATGCCGACATCAAACTGTTCGCCGATGCGATGGCCGACAGCCTGATGCAGCGTTATGGCTCGACCCTGCTCAACATCCAGGGCAAGCCGAGCTTCCGCCTGAAGGGCGAGAGCCCGCTGCCGGGCAACCGTGGCGTGCGCGTGGCCACCGAACTGGTGCGCGCCGCCAACGAGCCGACGCCGGTTGAATACTGGATGCGCAACGTCAACGGCCAGTGGAAGATCTTCGACGTGAACATCGAGGGCATCTCCTACGTGCAGACCTTCCGCAACCAGTTCGATGCCCCGCTGCGACAGAAGGGCATCAAGCAGGTGGCCAACGATCTGCGCAGCGGCAGCATGCAGGCCGGACCGGCCGGCAATGGCAAATAAGGCGCTGGCGCTGCTGGAAGGTGACACCCTGCGCCTGCGCGGGGTGCTCGACCGTGCAGCGGTGATCGCGCTGTGGCCGCAACTGCAGGCCCTGCCGGCGCAGCTGTCGCGACTGGACCTGGCGGAGGTCGAGCGCGTGGACAGCGCCGGCCTGGCGTTGCTGGCCGAGCTGGCCGCGCGCGCGCGCCAGGGCGGCCATCCGCTGACGATCTCCGGCGCCCCCGCCGGCTACAACGAACTGAGCGCAGCCTACCGGCTGTCGCCCGACCTGGACTTCAACGCTACTTCTGCTGCGAGCTGACATGAACGTCGTGCGCGTTTTCCCTCTGATCCTCCTGGCCGCTGCGCTCAGCGCCTGTGCCGGCAAGCCGGCACGCAGCGACGCGCCGGTGGCCGATACCGTGGTTCCGTCGACTGCTGCAGCGCCTGCCGCAGCCACTGCTGCTGACACCGAGCCGGCCAGCCAGCCGACGCAGGCCGACACGCCGCCCGCTGCGACGGCCGTGGACACCGGCAACCGTGCCCCGACAACCAATGCCGCCACCGACGCGGCGGCGACCGCACCGGGCGGCGACAACGACTTCGATGCGCTGTACGGCACCAGTGACAACAGCCGCAGTGCTACCGCCTACGACCCGTGGGAACCGTTCAACCGCAAGGTGCACGGCTTCAACAACGCCGTCGACCGCGGTATCGCCCGCCCGTTGGCCACCGCCTATACCCACGTGGTGCCGCGCTTTGCACGTACCGGCGTAAGCAACTTCTTCAGCAACCTGCGTGCGCCGCTGACCATCACCAACCAGCTGCTGCAGGGCCGACCGGCCGACGCGTGGGACAGCCTGGGCCGGTTCCTGATGAACAGCACGCTGGGCATTGGTGGCCTGTTCGACCCGGCCAGCAAGGCAATGGTGCCGCGTCGCAACGAGGACTTCGGGCAGACCCTGGGTGCCTGGGGCTGGCGTCGTTCGCGTTATGTGGAACTGCCGTTCTTCGGCCCGCGTACCGTGCGTGATGTGTTCGGCCTGGCCGGTGACATCCCGTTGTCGCCGATCCGCCGCATCGAAAGCGACAAGTACCGCATCGGCCTGCAGGGCCTGCAGCTGGTCGACACCCGTGCACAGCTGCTGGCGATCGACGACCTGCGCGATACCGCGGTGGACGAATACGCCCTGGTCCGCGATGCCTGGATGCAGCGCCGCAACTACCAGATCGAGAACGACCTGCGCGGCAAGCGCGAGCGTGGCAGCGACGATGCGAACTCGCCGATCCCGGTCGATGCGATGCCGATGCCGCAATGGACCAACTGACCGCTACCGGCAACGCATGAAAAACCCCGCCTCGGCGGGGTTTTTTGTTTTACCGGCATCCTCCCACCTTCCGGTGGGTGCCAACCTTGGTTGGCACGTCGTCTTCAGGCCGCCAGCGCCGCCTCGACGGCTTCGCGCAGGCGCGCATCATCGGCGGCAACGTCCGGGGCGAAGCGGGCGATGACCTTGCCATCGCGGCCGACCAGGAACTTCTCGAAATTCCACAGCACCGCCGGTGCCGGGTAGATCGGAATCTCCTTGCTGGCCAGGCGCTCGCGCAGCGGGCCTTCGCCGATCGCCTGCGGCTGCGCGGCGGTCAGCTGCTGGTACAGCGGGTGGGTGTCTTCACCGGCCACGCTGATCTTGGCGAACATCGGGAAGCTCACGTCGTAGGTCAGCTGGCAGAACTGCTGGATCTCCGCCTCGCTGCCCGGCTCCTGGCCGAGGAAATTGTTGGCCGGGAAGCCCAGCACTTCCAGGCCCTGCGCGTGCTTCTCCGCGTAAAGCGCCTGCAGGCCTTCGTACTGCGGGGTCAGGCCGCACTTGGACGCCACGTTGACCAGCAGCAGTACCTTGCCCTGGTAGTGAGCAAGCGAGGACGGCTGGCCGTCGATGGTGGTGAGGGAAACATCCTGGATCGAGGTGCTCACGCGGGGGCTCCGGCTACGGCTGGGAAAGGCCCACCAGCATACCGCCGCATGCGCTGTTGTAGAGCCGAGCCCATGCTCGGCTGATGCCACGGTAGCCGAGCATGGGCTCGGCCCTACAGGACATCCTCAATCCACGCAGATCGTGCCCTGCGCCTTGCCACCGTCGATGCGCTGGCGGCAACCGAAGTTCTGGCTGACATCACGCTGGCAGGTGCCGGTCGCCATCGCGCCGGCAGCGACCTCGCCCGTGGCCAGGCACTGTCCGCTGCAGTCGCTCTTGTTGCCGCACGACTTGCCAGCGTCGGCATAGGGAATCACGCATTGCAGCCGTTGCAGGCGGCCCAACGGCTGCAGCGTACCGCCAGCTGCGCGGCAGTCCACATCGCGTGCTTCTTCATAGGCTGCAGCAGCTTCGGGGCTGTCGGCCGCCGTGGATGCCGTGCCTGCACCATCGCTGGCCGGTGGCGCACTGCTGCAGGCGGCAAGCAGCGCGCCCAGGGCAAAGCTGGCAAGGAATCGGAGGCGCATGGCGGTACCTGAGGGGTGTGGACGGCGCCAGCATACGCACCCGCCCATGCAGGTGGCGTGTCAGCCGGCGTTGCCGTCGTCCTCTCCGTCGGTGGAGGTCAACTGCTGCATCGGATCGGGGGTCAGCTCAGGGGGCAACGCGCGCTTTGACTTGCTGCCCAGTTCGGCAAGCCGGCGGGCACGGCTGATGGCCGACTGCGGCGAATCGATCAAGCGGTTGCGTGCGTCGGCGTAAGCCTTGCCTGCATCATCAAGCTTCTTGCCCATGGCATTGAAGTCCTGCAGGAAGCCAGTCAGGGCGTCCAGCACCAGTCCACCGGCTTCACTGATCTTCAATGCCTGCTTCTGCACCTTGTCACGTGTCCACAGTCGCTCGGCCACCCTCAACAGCGCCATCAGCGTATTGGGCGAAGCGAACACCACGCGGTTGTCGAAGGCATACGCCTGCAGTGCACCGTCCGCGCCCAGCGCCGCCGACAGTGCGCCTTCGATGGGAACGAAAGCGATGGTGATATCCAGGGTCTCGCTGCCAAGAGCCTTCGGATAGTTCTTATCGCCCAGATCCTTGACGTGCTGGCGCAGCGCCACCGCATGGCGGCGCAATGCATCCTCGGACTGTTCCGGCGTGGCGGCATTCATCGCCTCCTGCCAGGCGATCAGGTTGACCTTGCTGTCGATCACCACGCTGCGCTCATCGGGGAACTGCACCACCACGTCCGGCCGCAGGCGCGCGCCCTCATCATCCACGGCGTGCTTCTGCCGCTGGTAGTGAACGCCCTCCTCCAGGCCTGAGCCACGCAGCACGTTGTCGAGCATCAGCTCGCCCCAGTCACCGCGCACCTTGGCGCTGCCTTTCAGCGCATTGGTCAGCGCCGAGGCCTGTGCAGCCATGTCCTGGTTGAGCGTCTTCAGTTCACCCACCGCGCCAAGCAGGCTGGCACGCTGCCTCGCTTCTTCCCCGTACAGCGTGTCGACCCGGTTGCGGAAATCCCCCAGCCTGTCGGCAAAGGGTTTGAGCAGCCCTTCGATATCCGCGCGCGACTGCACCGTTGCCTGGCGCACGTTCTTTTCGAACTGTTGTCCGCGTTCGTCGAACACCTTGCCCGCCAATTCGGCGAAGGCGCCGGAGAGCTTTTCCTTGGCAGTATCCAGATAGCTGCGCAGCTCGGCACTGGCGCGTTCGGAATGCTGCAGGTTGGCCAGCGCGCGAGCATGTTCGCCATGCAGCTGCTGGTAGCGCTGCTGCGCTTGTTGCAGCTCCTTGCTGGACTCGGCCAGACCGGCCCGCACCTGCGCCAGGGCAGCTTCGCGCTCGGCCAACATCGCTTCACGACTGGACGCCAGCGCGGCCTCCCGCTCCACGCGTGCGGTCAGGGTAGTGACGAGCTGGGCGTGCTGCAGGCTTCGGCCACGCTCGCTTTCCAGCTCTGCCAGCAAGGCTTCCAGCCGACCTCGCAGTTGCCCGGCGTCAACCAGGGCCAGGCGATGCTGCTCGCGTTCGGTAACCAGCTGTTGCTGTGCTTCAGCAGCGGGGGCGCTGTTGGATGCCCGACGCCACAGCAGTACCAGCACCAGCAACGTCGCCAGCAGCAGCACCACGGCGACAATCATGAGGACTTCGATGTTCATGCGACCAGTGTAGCCCCGCTGCGCTAGCCTTGGTCGGACCACATCGGACCCGACCATGCTTGTTCTCTACGGAAAGCCCACCTCGATCAACGTGCGCAAAGTGCTGTGGCTGTGCGCCGAACTCGACCTCCCGCTTGCGCATGAACCAACCCCCGCGCCGGACCTGCTGGCCACGCTGAATCCGAATCGGCAGGTGCCGGCGCTACGCGACGGCGACTTCGTGCTGTGGGAGTCCAACAGCATCTGCCGCTACCTGGCCGCACGCCAGGGCCGCGATGACCTGCTGCCCGCCACGGCACAGGGCCGCGCCAAGGTCGAGCAGTGGATGGACTGGCAGGCCACCGACCTCAACAGCGCCTGGCGCCACGTGTTCATGGCCCGCGTCCGCCAGCACCCTGACTTCGCGGACGACGCGCGCGCGGAGGCCAGCCTGACGCACTGGAACCATCTGATGACACTGCTCGATGCACAGCTGGCGACGACCGATGGCTACGTGGTGGGCAACACCTTCACCCTGGCCGACATCGTGCTCGGCCTGTCCACCCAGCGCTGGCGCAGCACACCGGGCAACAAACCGGCGCTGCCCCACGTGGAAGCCTGGTTCGAGCGCCTGCGCCCCCGCCCGGGCTTCGCTAAACATGTCGACAACGGCGTGGCGTAGGGGGGTCCGGCAGGGCTGCGCCCTGCACCCGCAGAGGCAACGTCACATCGAAAGGCAGCATTCGGTGGGATGGCGGGGTGGCATGGATTTGCGGGACACGCCGTAAACCCATCCATGGGGGCTCGTAGGCGCCATCCATGGCGCCTGCGGTCCCGCAAACCCATGCCACCCCGCCTTTCACGGACTTCCGCGATCTGCAGTAGATCCACGCCATGCGTGGATGAAGCTCAGAAGGATCGATACGGGTTTCTTGTAAGGGAGCACCCGCTTTCACTTTGCTTGGCCGGAACCCTTACCAGCCTTCCAACACGATCTTGCCCTTCGCCCGATGGCTCTCCAGCAGCGCATGAGCACGCCGCAGGTTGGCCGCGTCGATGCGCCCGAAGTGCTCACCCAGCGTGGTCTGCAGCACACCGGCATCGACCAGTTCGGCCACCCGGTTCAGCAGGTCATGCTGGCGCTGCATGTCCTCCGTGCGGTACAGCGGCCGGGTGAACATCGATTCCCAGTGCAGCGACAGCGCCTTGCGCTTCAGCGCCATCACATCGATCTGGCCCGGATCATCGATCAGCCCCAGCTGCCCCTGCGGCGCCAGCAGCTCGACGATCTGCGCATAGTGCTGGTCGGTGTGGGTCAGGCTGGCCACGTGGTCCACCTCGGTGATGCCCAGCCGGGCCAGGCCCTCGGCCAGCGGCAGGCTGTGGTCGATCACATGGTGCGCGCCCATCGCCTGCACCCAGTCCTGGGTCTCCGGGCGCGAGGCGGTGCCGATCACCGTCAGCTTGGTCAGCCGACGCGCCAACTGCACCAGGATCGAACCCACGCCGCCCGCTGCACCGATCACCAGCAGGGTCTGGCCGTCGCCACCGCCTTCGGCGATGCGCAGGCGGTCGAACAACAGTTCCCACGCGGTGATCGCGGTCAGCGGCAGCGCCGCCGCCGCGGCATCGTCCAGGCTGGCCGGCTTGCGGCCAACGCTGCGCTCGTCCACCAGCTGGTATTCGGCATTGCTGCCCGGGCGATCGATCACACCGGCGTAGTACACGGCGTCGCCGGGTTGGAACAGGGTCACCTCGCTGCCGATCGCATCGACCACACCAACCGCGTCCCACCCCAGCACGCGTGGGCCGTCGGTGGCAGCGCCGCGTCGCACCTTGGTGTCAACCGGGTTCACCGCCACCGCGCGCACCGCCACCCGCAGGTCGCGTGGGCCCGGCTGCGGCAGAGGCAGGTCGAGGTCGATCAGGGCCTGCGGGTCGTCGATCGGCAGGCCGGCATGGGTATAGGCAATGGCGCGCATGGGGGGAGATCCAATGAGGAGAGGCCACAGCGTGCGCCGTGCGCAGAGGGGCAGAAAGGCGCAGAATCGGTCAACACTTTCACTGCAGCAATGAAAATGGTCCGTTTCGACGATCTGCAGCTGTTCGTCCGTACCGCTGCGCTGGGCAGCTTCTCGCAGGCCGCACGCGAGGCCGATCTGCTGCCGGGCCAGGTGGCCGCGGCGGTGGCGCGGCTGGAACGCGAACTGGACCTGCGCCTGTTCGTGCGTACCACCCGCAGCCTGCGGCTGACCGCCGAAGGCGCGCTGTACCTGCCCTACGCACAGGACGTTCTGACCACCCTGCGCGAAGGCCAGGCGCGGGTGCAGGGCGAGGATGCGGAGCTGCACGGCACCCTGCAGTTGTCGGCGCCCTCGGACTTCGGCCGCAACCTGCTGCTGCCGTGGCTGACTGCGTTCCGTGCCGCACATCCACGGCTGCGCCTGCACCTGCGCCTGTCCGACGAAGTGGCCGACGTGTTCCGCGACCCGGTCGACGTGGCCATCCGCATCGGGCACTTCGACGACGCCAGCTATGTCGCCCTGCCGTTGCTGGAGGGCAACCGGCGCGTGCTGGCCGCATCGCCCGAGTACCTGCGTCGGCGTGGCACGCCGACCCGGCTGGACGACCTGCGCGAACACGATTGCCTTGTCTACCAGCTCGGCGGGCGCGCCTACGATCGCTGGTCGTTCGAGCTGGAGGGGCGCCGCGTAGTGATCCCGGTGCGCGGGCCACTGGTCTGCGACGACGCCGACGTGGTGCGGCGCTGGGCGGTCGCCGGCGAAGGCATCACCTACAAATCCTGGCTGGACGTGCGCGAGGACGTGCTGGGTGGACGCCTGCAGGTGCTGTTGGATGGCATCGGCAGCCACATCCCCCTGCAGCTGGTGTGTCCGCACCGCAAGCAGTTCTCACCGGCGGTGCGGCAACTGCACGCGCAGCTGCGCCAGTACCTGCAACCGCTGCTGTCCGCAATGCCCGGCCATGGCGATGTGCCCCTGTCGCCTGCAACGCCGCTGGCCGACAATGGCGCTCCCCCGTTGTAAGAGAATCGCGCCATGCCGTGGATGGGCATCCAGGACCTGTGGACATTTCTGGTCGCCGTGCTGGTGTTTCTGGCCCTGCCCGGGCCGGGCACCTTCACCCTGCTGACCGCCACCGGTCGTGGCGGTGTGCGCGGCGGCTACACGGCGCTGGCCGGCCTGCTGGTCGGCGACCAGATCCTGATGTGGCTGGCGCTGGCCGGCGTGGCCGCGCTGCTGAAGGCCAATCCGACGGTGTTCCATGCCGTGCAGTATCTCGGCGCGGCGTACCTGGTGTGGGTCGGCATCAGCCTGCTGCGCACGCCCAAGGGCGACGGTGCCGAGGTTGGCCCGGTGCGCATGCAGCCGGGCCGCTACTTCCACCAGGCGATCCTGGTCAGCCTGCTCAATCCGAAGGCGATCCTGTTCTACATGGCGTTCCTGCCGCTGTTCATCGACCCGAAGGCTCACCAGGGCATGGCCACCTTCGCGGCACTGGCCGGCATCATCTTCGTGGTCAGCATCGCCTACTGCTCACTGCTGATCTGGGTCGGCAACCTGGCCCGTCGTCGGTTGATCCAGCACCCGCGGGTCAGCGATGCGCTGCGACGTGTGGCCGGCCTGTTCCTGGTCGGCTTTGGCATCCGCCTGGGCCTGAACGGCTGAGAGCCCGTCGGCGCGGAGGGCCGCGCGCAGGTGGTCGATGAACACCCGCAGCTTGGGCGCCATATGCTCGCGCGCCGGGTAGTACAGATGAAAGCCGGGGAACGGCGGCTGCCAGTCCTCCAGCACGCTGCGCAGGCGGCCGGCAGCCAGGTCGTCGGCGACCAGCGAAGCAAAGCCCTGTGCCATGCCGAGCCCAGCCAGCACCGCCGCATAGGCAAGTTCGGCATCGTTGAACACCAGCCGCCCCGCGACGGCCACGTCCAGGTCACGCCCCTCACGGCTGAATTCCCAGGGCATGAGCCGGCCATTGGCGCGGCGATGGACGATGCAGTCGTGGCCCTGCAGCTCCTGCGGGCTCAGCGGCACCCCGTGGCGCGCGAAGTAGCCCGGCGTGGCCACCACCACCTGGCGCTCGGGTGGCCCGATCGGCACCGCGATCATGCCCTGCGCCAACGATTCACCCAGGCGGATGCCGGCGTCGAACCCCTCGGCGACCAGATCGGTCAGCGCCGGCTCCACGCACAATTCCACCTCTACCTGCGGATACCGGGCCAGGAAGGACGGCAGCGCCGGCAGAACCCGGCGTTCGGCAACGATGCGTGGCAGGGTGATGCGCAGCCGACCGGCCGGCACGGACCGCGCGCTGTCCAGGTCGTCGAAGGCCGATTCGATCTGTGCCAACCCGCCACGCACGCGCTGCAGGAAGCGTGCGCCGTGCTCGGTCAGACCCACCCGGCGCGTGGTCCGTTGCAACAGGCGCACGCCCATCCGCGCCTCCAGCGCACGCACGCTCTGTGACAGCGCCGAGGTCGAGACGCCCAGGGCATCGGCGGCACGGGTAAAGCTGGCGTGGTCGGCCACGTGGACAAAGGCAACCACCGCAGACAGCGGTGCGGAGGGATCCATTGTGAAGCCTTCCTTCATTGTCAGTTCGACTGCATCCAGTTTATCCACAAGATCATCGGACGGATGCTTGGCGTCCCGGCGGAACATCCGCCTCCTCCGATGGAATGCCACATGTCACTTGATCACTACCGCCTGCTCGGCCGCTCCGGCCTGCGTGTCAGCCCGATGGCGCTGGGCACGATGACCTTCGGTGCCGACTGGGGTTGGGGCGCGGACGAAGCCGAGGCCCGCCGCATCTTCGATGCCTACGTCGAACGTGGCGGCAACTTCGTCGATACCGCAAACAACTACACCAATGGCAGCGCAGAGACCCTGCTCGGGCGGTTCGCCCAAGGCCGTCGCGACCGGCTGGTGATCGCCAGCAAGTACACCCTGGCGACCGTGCCGGGCGATCCGAACAACGCCGGCAACCATCGCAAGAGCATGATGCGCTCGGTGGAGGACAGCCTGCGCCGGCTCGGCACCGACTACCTGGATCTGCTGTACCTGCACGCCTGGGACGACACCACCGGGGTGGACGAGGTGATGCGCGGTTTCGACGACCTCGTGCGCAGCGGCAAGGTGCTGTACGCCGGCATCTCGGACACGCCAGCCTGGCAGATCGCGCGCATGCAGACCCTGGCCGATCTACGCGGCTGGTCGCCACTGGTGGCGCTGCAGATCGAATACAGCCTGATCCAGCGCAGCGTCGAACACGAACTGCTGCCGATGGCCGATGCGCTCGGGTTGGGCGTGGTGGCGTGGTCGCCGCTGGGCAGCGGCGTGCTGACCGGCAAATACAGCGCGGCGGACCTGGCCGCAGCCGAGACCGCCGAGGCCGCGCCAGGTGGTTCCAGACGCAATGTCGCGCTCATCAATGGCGCGTTGACGCCGCGTTCGTTGAACATCGCCGGGGAAGTCGCTGCGATCGCGGCAGAGCTGTCGCACTCGGCTGCGCAGGTCGCTCTGGCCTGGTTGCTGCAACGACCTGCGGCCGGGGCCATGCCGATCGTCGGTGCACGCACCCTGGACCAGTTGGAACACAACCTGGCGGCGCTGGATCTGGCGCTGCCGGCTGAGGCGTTGGCACGGCTGGATGCGATCAGCGCGGTCGCGCCGGCCTTTCCGCACGACTTCCTGCAGATGCCGCTGCCGCGCATGCTGATGAGCGGTGGTACGCGTCTGCAGCCACGCGCACCGGGCAGGTAATAGCGGGGGCGCGCTATGCTGGCGCCCCATGCTGGAAGGAGGCGCCATGGCCGCAACACCAACGCTCGCGGTCGCTGCAGCCCTGGTGTTGCTGCTTGCCAGTGGATCGGCCACGGCCGCACCTGATCACCGCTGCCTCACCGGCGGTGTCAACGGCACGATCCACCTGGAATGGCGCTGGCTGGACGATGGCCGCGCCGATGTGCGCTACGCCGGGCACCGCGAGCGCCTGCCGCTGCACCGGGTTTCCGAAGAGACCACGGTGCTGGACGAAGACCGCCCCTACCAGTTCGATACCGTCTGGGAAGAGCGCGTGGAGGGCCGTATCAACGGTCACTACACGCTGAGCACGCAGGGCGCACGGATCTACAGCTTCAGCTACGTGCGGGCCCGAGACGGTCGCCGCACGGATTTCGAAGAAGACTTCAACGCCTTCCAGGACGACGGCTGTCACTGGTAGCCGCCTGGACTGAGGCCGTTTGTGCCGATTCCGGCAGCGTGCCCACAGTCCAGCGCGCGCTGTGCCGGCCATGACCCCCGTCAGTGGCAATGCTGCGCTGCGTTCGGTCACACTCGGGGACTTGTCGTTCTCAGTCACCCCTTCCGAGGCCTGCATGTCCCTGCTCCGGCGCAAGTCCCTAGATTCCGTCACCGTCCATGAAGCCGGCCGGCGCCTGGTCCCGACCCTCAGCTGGCCGCACCTGATCGCGCTGGGCATCGGTGCCATCGTCGGCACCGGCATCTATACCCTGATCGGCGTCGGTGCCGACCGCGCCGGCCCCGCCGTGCTGATCTCCTTCGCCATCGCCGGCGCGGTGTGTGCCTGCGCGGCACTGGCCTACGCCGAACTGTCCACGATGATGCCGGCCGCCGGCAGCGCCTATACCTACAGCTACAGCGCGCTGGGCGAAGTCTTCGCCTGGGTGGTGGGCTGGAGCCTGATCCTGGAGTACTCGCTGGTGGTGAGTACCGTGGCAGTCGGCTGGTCGGGCTATTTCGTCGGCTTCCTGGAATGGGTGCATACCCAGTTCGGCTGGGACCTGCGCCTGCCGGCCATGCTCGCAGCGGGCCCGCACGTCGATGGCGGCATGATCAACCTGCCCGCCATCGTCATCACCTGGCTGGTGGCACTGATGCTGATGGCCGGTACCAAGGAGAGCGCCACCCTCAACGCGATCCTGGTCGTGTTCAAGCTGATCGCGCTGGCCATATTCGTGGCGGTGGCCCTGCCGGCGTTCGATACCAACAACCTGCAGCCGTTCATGCCCTACGGGTTCGCCAAGACGCTGGGACCGGATGGCGTCGAGCGCGGCGTGATGGCCGCAGCGGCGATCATCTTCTTCGCGTTCTACGGCTTCGATGCGATCTCCACCGCCGCCGAAGAAACCAAGAACCCTGCGCGCGACCTGTCCATCGGCATCATCGGCTCGATGGTCGGCTGCACCATCGTGTACGTGCTGGTGGCGCTGGCCGCGATCGGTGCGATGAGCTACACCGTGTTCGGCCAGAGTGCCGAGCCGCTGGCACTGATCATGCGCCAGCTGGGCCAGCCGACCGCCGCGATGCTGATCGGCGTGATCGCCATCATCGCCCTGCCGACCGTGCTGCTGGCCTTCCTGTACGGCCAGAGCCGCATCTTCTTCGTCATGAGCCGCGATGGCCTGCTGCCGCGTGGCCTGTCCAAGGTCAACGCGCGCACCGGCACGCCGGTGGCGACCACGCTGTTCACCGCCGTGGTGGTGTCGGCGCTGGCCGGTGTGGCGCGCCTGGACGAGATCGCCGCGCTGGCCAATGCCGGCACCCTGGCCGCGTTCACTGCCGTTGGCATCTGCCTGGTGGTGCTGCGCGTGCGTGAGCCGAACCGCGAGCGCACCTTCCGCACGCCGTTGGCCTTCATCGTCGGCCCGCTGGCGGCACTGGGCTGCATCTACCTGTTCATCAGCCTGCCGCACACCACCCAGCTGTACTTCCTGGCGTGGAACGTGGTCGGCCTGGTGCTGTACTTCGCCTACAGCCGTCGCAACGCGCTGATCGGCCGGTAAAGGTAGCGCCGGGCCATGCCCGGCGGTCTTGGGGGATTGCCGGCCAGCGGCCGGCCCTACCGCAGGGCGGCTAGCCGCCCTGCTTTGCCGCGTAGTCCTGCGCCTGGCGCATCACCCGCAGCAGGTTGCCGCCCCAGATGGCGGCGATCTGCTGCTCGGTGTAGCCCTTGCGCAACAGCCACGCGGTGATCTTCGGCAACTGGCTGACGTCGGGCAGGTCGCTCAAACCACCACCACCATCCCAGTCCAGGCCGATGCCAACGTGCTCGGGACCGACGACCTCCAGGATGTGCTCGAAGTGTGCGAAGAAGTCGTCCAGGCTGGCATGGCGCACCGGATGTTCGTGGTCCAGTGCCTGCTCGGCCTTCTGCAGGGCAACGCCCTGTTCGATGGTCATGCCTTCCCAGCCCCCCAGCTGCTTGCTCAGGGCCTCTTCGGCCTGCTTGCGCTCGGGCGACTTGGCGGTGTCGATCAGGTAGCCGCCATATGCGTTCACCTGGATCACGCCGCCGGCCTTGGCCAGCCTGCGCAGGCGCGCGTCATCGAGGTTGCGTGGGTGGTCGTAGATCGCCTTGGCCGAGCTGTGCGACAACACAAACGGCACCGGCATCATCGCCAGCAGATCGTCGAACACGGCATCGGAGGCGTGCGACTGATCGATGACGATGCCCAGCTTCACCGCCTGCCGCACCAGGTCCTTGCCGGCCGGGCTCAGGCCTTTCCACTCCGCGCCCTTGGGATCAGTGGCCGAATCGGCGAACTCGTTGTTGGCGAAGTGCACGGTGCTGAGCAGGCGCAGGCCGGCACGGTGATAGAACGACAGCAGGCTGGGATCGGCCACCAGCGGGCTGGCGTTTTCCATGCTGATGTAGACCACACGCTTGCCGGCGGCCTTGATGCGCGCCGCGTCATCGGCGGTCAGCGCCAGCGCGAAGCGCTCGGGATTGGCGGCCAGCATTTCGCGGATCTCCAGCAGACGCTGCAGGCCGTGATCGCGCTCGGCCAGATGCGCAGCGGCAGTGCGATCGCCCTGGTCGGTGTAGATCGCAAAGAAGCCGCCATCGAGCGCGCCTTCGACCATGCGCGGGTAATCCACCTGCGAGAGCGCGTTGCGGTCGTGCCGCTGCTCGATGTCGAAGCCGTCGCGGCCGAAGTTGGCCGGCGTATCCAGATGGCTGTCCAAGGTCAGCAGGCGCTGCTGCAGTGCCTTGGCCCGGGCCAGTTCCTGCGCGCTGAAGTCGATGGCATGGGCGGACAGCGGCGCACTCAGCGCCAGGGCGAGCAGCAGGGAGAGACGACGCAACGACGGCATGGGCATCCACCGGCAATGGGAAGGACACGACCATAGCGCCGGGACGGCCAACGCGGGTAGTGCCGCATTGGCCAGCCAGCTCCATTACACTCGCCCGCAGCCGATAGGGGCAGCGTGCAGCACCGCGTGCTGCGTCGACCATGGAATGGAAACACCGATGTCGAAGTCCCAGCCTCCGGCGCTGCCCGTGCAGGGCCAAGCGCCTGTCCCCGCCAGCGTGGTCACCGTCGAACAGCTCAAGCGTGATGTGCTGCCAACGTTGTTTGCCGGCCGCACCGACATCGGCCGCTATGGCCCGGCCGACCTGGCCAGCGCCAGCGCCGAGCCGGCCTGGCAGGATGGCAGCGCCAACGCACTGGCCCAGGCGCTTGCCGAACTGGTCAGCCGGTTGTCCGAACACGATCCCAATGCCCTGCTTCAGCGCGCGGGCTGGTGGCAGCGGTTCACCGGTGCCGATATCGAAGAACGCCTGCACCGGCGCATCGCGATGGGCAGCAACGGCGATGTGCTGGCCAGGATCGAGCGCGAGGCCATCGCCGTGCGCGCCAGCGTCGATCGACTGGATGCGCAGCTGCTTGAGCATGACGTACAGGGTGTGCGACTACAGATCTACATCGATGCAGGCGTGCAGTTCCTGCAGGAACTGCCAGCAGCCGTCGACAGCGCCGATGATGCGCCGGTACTCGACCGCCCGGCTGAGCGGCTGCAGCGTCGTGTGGCCAACCTGACCGCGCTGCTTGCCAGTCATTCGATGAGCCGGGTGCAGGTGCAGTTGGCACGCAGCAATGCCATCGACCTGCTGGACCGCTACAGCGAGACCGTGCAGATCCTGCTGCCGATCTGGCGCCAGACCATCCAGGCGCTGCACAACAGCGACAACGCCAGCCCACAGATGATCGCCAGTGCTGCGCAGGCGCAGGACCAGCTGAAGCAGGCGCTGCAGCAGTTGCTGCGCACGTCGGGGGTGCCGGCATGAGCGCGCCGGTACGCGATCCGCTGCAGATCCCGCCGGACCTGCAGGCGCGTGCGGAAGCCGTTCCGGGTCTGCGCGCGTTTTACCGACGGGCCTCACTGCTTCGGGTCTTCGGCCTGGCCTGCATTCCGCTGGCGGCCACGGCACTGGCCTACATGGCGCTGGCATTCACCGGCACCGAACTGGGCCCGTCTTCGTGGGCGCACGTGCCGGCCGGCTATGGCGCGAAGGACACAGGCAAGCAGCTGGTCATCCTGCTGGTCATGACGCCCTTGCTGCTGGTGTGGATGTTCTTCGGTGTGCGGGACCTGCTCGGCCGCCATCGCGTTCGCCGCTTCGCCTGGTCGTTCGCGCTGGGTTCGATGCTGCTGTGCGGTGCATTGGGAAGCATGGGCATCACCGCACCCGCCATGGGCCAGGGCGATCGGCTCGACCATCGGCAGCTGGACGCGCTCATCGCCAGTCCAGACTTCAGCAGCTTCAGCCCGCAGTGGCAGGCCTATCTGCGTGCACAGCAGGAGCTGCCCTACGGCGTGGCTTCATCGGCCGTTGTCGCCACCGCCCGTGCGCTGGCCAATGGCGAGGACATCGGCGTTCCGGTATCGCCGGCAATGCAGTCCCGCTTCGAGAAAGCAGCCGGCCTGCCGCGCTCCGAACGGTCACAGCGATGGCATGACCAGCGTCTGCTGAGCTGGCTTCTGTTCGACGTTGGCTGGGTACTGGCGCTGCTCGCGGTACCGGCGCTGCTGGCGCTGGGTACGGTGGCGATCGTGCTCGGTCGCCACCTGCGTCGCAGGTCCGACGTGATCAACGGGTTACTGCAGCAGCTGCAGCCGGTTCCTGCGCCGCCGCGCGCGCAGCCCTGAGGCTGGCGCGCGCGGACAGTCTTCCGCGCTGTGCACGGGAGCCGAGCATCACTCGGCTCCACGCGCCGTGGCTCAGTCCACCACGCGGCAGAACACGGCCTTCAGGTAACGCGATTCCTGCACGTGGGCCATGAACGGATGGTCCGGACCGGCGCCGGCCACCTTCAGGATCTGGATGGTGCGGCCAGAGAAGTACGCCGCACGACGCAGCATGTCCAGGAACTGGTCCTCGGCCACCAGGCCGGTGCAGGAGAACGTGGCGAACAGGCCACCGGGCTTGACCACGCCAAGCGCCAGCTTGTTCATGTCCAGGTACTTCTTCAGCGCGGTGATCACCTGCTCGCGGTCGCGGGTCATCTTCGCCGGGTCCAGGATCACCACGTCGTACTTCTCGCCGCGGTTGGCCGCATCACGCAGCCACGGGAAAATGTCGGACTGGACGAACTTCGGGCGCACGTTGTTCAGACGCGAATTGCCCTTGGCGATCTGGATGACGTCTTCATCGATGTCGATGCCGACCACTTCCGATGCACCACGCGCGGCCGCATACACGGCGAAGCCGCCGGTGTTGCAGCACAGGTCGAGCACGCTCTTGCCTTCCACCTGCTGGCTCAGCCACTCACGGTTCTCGCGCTGGTCGGCGAAGAAACCGGTCTTGTGCGCACCGGCCGGGTCGGCGCGGAACTTGATGCCGTACTCGGTGATCACCGACGCTTCGGTGGTGGTGTTGCCGTGGAAGTCGAAACTTTCCTGCTTCTGCACGTGTTCGTCGGCGAAGCTGTGGAAACGGCAGCCCGGGAACTGTTCGCGCAGCGCGTCGTAGATCCATTCGCGGTGGCGGAACATGCCGGCGGCAAAGAACTCCACCACCACCAGGTCGTTGTAACGGTCCACCACCAGGCCGGACAGACCGTCGCCTTCGCTGTGCACCACGCGCCAGGCGTCGGACACCGCATCAAGCTTCAGCACCTCACGACGCAGCGACACCGCCTGGGCGATCTTGCGCGAGAACCAGCCGGCGTCCACCGGGGTCTGCGGGTCGGTTTCGAGGATGCGTACGGCAATACGCGAATGCCCGTTGTAGAAGCCACGGCCGATGAACTCGCCATCCACGCCGACGACGTCGACGAGGGAGCCGGGCTTGGGCCGGACGGTCGGCTTCTCGACCAGTTTCTGGAAGATCCACGGGTGGCTGGAACGCCACGCGTTCTTGAGGCGGACAACGGGAAGGGGGGTATTCATCCACTTATTGTAAACCGGGCGCCGGGGTCAGATCCCCACAGGGGCTCTGACCCCGGGCCGGTGTGCCAACCAAGGTTGGCACCTACCAGAGCTGGCCCCCGGCCCCAGGGCATTTGACGCCGGCCCGGCCAGGCCGCAGAATCGGCGGCAGAAGGGGAGTAGCTCCCAGACGTTGTCGCCGTCAATTCGAGCCCGCAGGCTCCGGTGCAACGGTAGTTCCGGCCCATCGGAACTGCGAGCGAGACCTTCGCCGTACTGGCGAAGCTCTGTCCCTGGATCCCCTCCCGATCCTCCGTTGCAGATCCTCGCCGTCCGGCTTGAGGCATTTTTCATTTCCCAACGGACAAACCCATGCAGACGATCGGTAATTTGTGGTTGTGGGGCGGCTTCGCAGCGGTGGTGGTCATCGCCCTGCTGGTCGACCTCGTATTGATGCGCCATGGTGGCCCGCACAAGGTCACTTTCAAGGAGGCCCTGTGGTGGTCCATCGGCTGGGTCGCGCTGGCCCTGGCCTTCAACGGCGGCCTCTGGTTCTACCTGAACGAGACCGCCGGCCAGGTCGTGGCCAACAAGGTCGGCCTGGAGTTCCTGACCGGCTACCTGGTCGAGAAGGCGCTGGCGGTGGACAACATCTTTGTCTTCCTGATGATCATGAGCTACTTCGCGGTGCCGGAGGAACAGCGCCAGAAGGTGCTGATCATCGGCATCCTGGGTGCGATCGTGCTGCGTACGATCATGATCTTCGCAGGCAGCGTGCTGATCACCCAGTTCCATTGGCTGCTCTACGTGTTCGGCGCCTTCCTGCTCTTCACCGGCTGGAAGATGTGGTTCGCCGCGGGCCAAGAGCCTGACCTGGAAGCCAATCCGGCCCTGCGCTGGATGCGCAAGCACCTGCGCCTGCTGCCGGATTACGAAGGCAACGCGATGAGCGTCAAGCGCGACGGCGTGCGCTGGTTCACCCCGCTGTTCGCGGTGCTGATCCTGATTGCAGTCACCGACGTGATCTTCGCGGTGGACAGCATCCCGGCGATCTTCGCGATCACCACCGACCCGTTCATCGTGCTGACCTCCAACGTGTTCGCGGTGCTCGGCCTGCGTGCGATGTTCTTCCTGCTGGCCGGCATGGCCGACCGCTTCCACCTGCTGCCGTACGGCCTGGCCCTGGTGCTGGCCTTCATCGGCATCAAGATGATGATCATCGACCTGTTCAAGATCCCGACCCCGATCTCGCTGGGCGTGGTCGCGGTGATCATCGCTGCCACGGTGGTGCTGAGCCTGAAGAATCCGCCGAAGGAAGGCGGCGCCTGATCCAGGCGGATTGAAGGATGCGGCCGGGGGATTGTCCCGCCGGTCGCAGCCACTCTCCCGCAGCGGTGGCCTTGGTTTCGCGCCGGCCACCGCCATTGCTGAGGGTATGAACACGAACGCGCCCCTGCCCGCCGGCGACGCGCCGGCCGACCGCAACGACCGCACGCGCATCCTGCGCGCCTTCAACGCCAGCCTGGCTGCCGTGCTGGTGCTGGTGGCCGTGTTCGCCCTGCAGGACCATTTCGACTGGCGACCCTGGGCCGTGGCACCGCTGGAAGCCAAGGGCCTGCTCGGCCTGATCGGCGGGCCGCTGCTGCATGCCTCGGTCGAACACATCGCCGCCAACAGCGCTGCGATCCTGATCCTCGGCACCCTCGCCGGCAGCGTTTATCCGAAGGCCACGCTACGTGCCCTGCCCCTGCTGTGGGTCGGTTCGGGCATCGGTGCGTGGATGCTGGGCAACCCCGGCAGCTTCCATCTCGGCGCCAGTGGCGTCACCCACGGCCTGATGTTCCTGCTGGCCAGCCTCGGCCTGCTGCGCCGCGACCGCGCGGCCATCGCCACCGGGTTGATCGGCATGCTGTTCTACGGCGGCATGCTGATGACCGTGCTGCCGCACGCCGACGGCGTGTCCTGGCAGTCGCACATGGGCGGTGCCTTCGCCGGCATCATCGCTGCGCTGCTGTTCCGCAACGCCGATCCCTTGCCGCCGCGCCCGCGTTACAGCTGGGAAGACGAGGAAGAAGAGATCGAGCCGCTGGCCGACGACGAACTCGAGCCGCCGTCGCCGCAGCGCGTGCCGGTACTGTGGCAGCCGCGCGAAGGGCAGGACTATGTGGTCATCCCGTTCCGCCGGCCGGAAGACCCGCGCGGTTGAGCTGTGACGGGGTCGGATCCCCGAAGGGGCTCTGCCCCCGATCACCGATGACCCGGTGGCCGCCGACCTTGGTCGGCGCTCCTGCCTCCGGCGTTCATGCCCCCGCAGCGACCATGTGCCAACCAAGGTTGGCACCTACCACCGGCGCATCAATCCGCCGCGTTTCCCGCCGCGCCCATTCCATCCACCGCCTGCCGGCCCAGCGCCGGGTCATCGGTGAAGAACGCATCGATGCCGGTCGCCAGGTAGGCGCGCATCTCGGCGATCGACCCTTCCGCATTGCGCGCAGTGTCCGCGCCCTTGCGCAGGTTGCTGGCCTGGAAGTGGTTCTCCGGGCGGAAGGTGTACGGGATCACCATCAGGCCCACCGCGTGCGCATCGCGCACCAGCGACGTCGGCGTACCCAACGCACCGTTGGCATCCAGCGGGATGATCGAGCGCAGCTCCGGGCCGATGCCATCGGCATAGGTCGCGATGTCCTTCAGACCTGCTGGCGTCATCATCTGCGCATAGGTCAGCGCACCGCCGGCCTTGGCGATGTCGGCCGGCTGGGTATCGCCCTTCCACAGCAGCTGCAGCAGGCGGATGTTGCTGCCACGCGGGATCTTGCCGCGCAGGTAACGCAGGTTGGCGGTCTCGAACGACTGGATGGTGACCGGGCCGACGTTGGTATAGGCGTTGCCACGCAGCGCAGCCAGCACCTTGTCTTCCATCGGCAGGCCGATCGACTGGAAATAGGTCGGGTGCTTGATCTCCGGCACCAGGCCGATGCCACGGTTGGCACGACCTGCCTGCTGGACCAGGAACGCCAGGATCTCGTCCAGGCTGGCGATGCGGAACTGGCCGTCATAGGCGGTGCTGCGGAACTCCGGCAGGCGCTCGCGGGCGTACAGGGTCTTCAGCTCGGCCAGGGTGAAGTCTTCGGTGAACCAGCCTTCGACCGTCTGCCCATCGATGACCTTGCGGGTCTTCCGCTTGGCGAATTCCTTGTGCTCGGCCACATCGGTGGTGCCACCGATCTCGTTCTCGTGGCGGGCCACCATCACCCCGTCCTTGGTCATCACCAGGTCCGGTTCGATGTAATCGGCACCGTCGGCGATGGCCTGCGCATACGCCGCCAAGGTGTGCTCGGGCAGCAGCGCGCTTGCGCCACGATGACCGTAGACCGACACCTTGGGCGCGGCCGGAGGGGAGGATTCAGCACTCATGGCCACCGATGGTGCCACGGCCAGCGACAACAGCAACGCACGACCCCACGACTTCACTGCGACTTCCCCAAAGCGGTTTGTGATGGGCGTCAGTATGCGGCGGGAATGTGACAGGTTGGGGGAGCTGGTGTTCGGCTGCCTGCCTGCGGTCGGCCAATGATCGTGCTGCCCCCCATTCGGATTCGATTCTGCAATTTTTCCGATTGAACTGCGGAAAGGATGGGCCATAGCCTCGACTGACCAACACCGATGTTGGGAGGATCAGACCATGGAGAAGACAATGTACGTGCCCATCCTGAAATGGCGGCAAGGTGAGTACCTCGCTGTAGGTCGTACACGCGAGACCATCAAGGACTGGATGTACCCCCTGTTCGAGATCCCGGTCGAACAGTGGGACTTCGAGAACGATGCACCCGCCAAGTCGCTCGACGACCATCTGAAGAATGTCGGCAAGCGATTGAGCACCAACTGGAAGAAGCGCCGCTGCCTGTTCGATTCTCCACATCTTGCCGGCGACGACACGATGGCCAATGGAGACCATCACCTCGCGCACGTCTTCGATCTCGCGCGGGCGTCGGCATGCCAGGCCATCCCGGTCACCGGTCTCGGGCGGCATCTGGCGTATCAACAGGCGGTCGCCAGCATCATCGCGCAGGATAGTCGTGGCTGCGCACTGCGCTTGATTCCCGATGACCTGGAAGGTAATCCTTCGGCAAAGATCGACGGCTTGATGCATCTCCTGGGCGTAACACCAGAACAGGTGGACATCGTTCTGGACAGTGCGGCAGATGTCGCAGATTCTCCGACCCTGCAGGCATCGATCTGGCAGGCATGGATTGCGGGACTGCCATACATCAGCCGGTGGAGATCGCTCACCGTGGCCGGCGGAAGCTTCCCCGCAAGCCTGAACCCGTCAGCAGGGTATCGTCCTCATGGAGATGTTCATCGTCGCGAATGGCGTGGGTACACCCGGCTCGCTGCCAGTATCCCGCTGCGTCAGCCATGGTTCGGTGACTACGGATGCGCGTCACCACAGACCGAGATGATGGACCCACGTCTGTTCGACCCGAATGCAAAGATCAAATACACGATCGATGACCAGTGGCGGATCATCGTCGGCACCCAGGTCAAGCGCAATGGCCGCGACCAGTATCGCGACCTGTGCAGGCACCTGATCTCTGATCGACCTGTAGTATTCATGGGGCGAACTTACAGTGCTGGCGACGAGTACATCGAAGATTGCGCCAACAGCGTCGCCAGCACGGGCGGAAGTTCAACCTGGCCAACGGTGGCGACCAACCACCACCTGACTAAGGTTGTTCGCGACCTCGCCAATGTGTCCGGCGCTTCAACTGTTCCCTGACCAGCGTGCGGATCTCGGCGAGGCTGTATACCTCTCCAAGCCGCTCGCACAGCGCTGCGCGGTTGCCGCGCAGCGCTGCCTTGTCCGGATTCCTTGCACAGATCAGTGTCGTGATCTCATCACGCCAGAGAAGGGCGGCAACGTCCATACCATTGACCGACGGATTGAGCTTGGCGGGTCGTAAAAGCTCCATTCGCACCGCATTACGCGCGCCGCGCGATACCGTACGTACGCCCCACCACTCCGGCAGGACGTCCAGTGCGTGGTCAAGATGCCGCTGCCCCACGACAATCGTCGCTTTGTCGAGAACGTTTGAATAGAACTGCTGCTGCACAGGAAGCCTGCGCAGCGTGTCGACGTCGCTCTTGATCTCGTAACCGTGCAGATGCCCATTGATGACACAGACATCAACACGGCAGGCGCCGCGGGCGAGCCCCATCTCCTCCACGACCAGCGTATGGGGATTGGCCACGTGCTCGGCGATCACCTTGCGAAGGAGCGCGGATCTGACGTCGCTGTCGGTTATCGGGTCCATTGTCGAATCGTACCAAGAGGGAGTCGCTGTACCGCATGAAACCCAAGCATGTCGCAGTTCGCCACGGCCTTACTTGCCGATGCAGAAGCTGGAGAAAATCCTTCCCAGCAGATCATCCGCACTCATCTGCCCGGTGATCTCGCCCAGTGCATCGTGCGCCAGCCGCAGCTCTTCGGCCGCCAGCTCCAGGTGCTCGTGCACCAGCTCTGCATCGGCACGCTGCGCATGTTCCTGTGCGCGCTCGATGGCGTCCACGTGGCGCGTACGCGCGGAGAACTCACCGTCCACCTGCTCGCCCGCACCGGCCGAGGCGATCGAACGCAGACGCGCATGCAGGTCGTCCAGTCCCGCGCCGGTAGCGGCCGAGACGAACACACGATCCGGATCGTCCTGCTCGGGCGTTCCCAACAGCAGATCCGACTTGTTGTGGATGTAGACCTTGTGTGGCACGCCAGCCACGGCATCGCCCAGCGCCGCTTCACCCGCCGCGGGGTCACGCGCGTCCAGCACGATCAGCGCCAGGTCGGTGCGCTCGATTTCCACATGCGCGCGACGCATGCCTTCGCGTTCGATGGCATCGCCCCCCTCGCGCAGGCCGGCGGTATCGACCAGGGTCAGCTCCAGGCCATCCAGGCGGATGGTCTCGCGCAGCGTGTCGCGGGTGGTGCCGGCGATGTCGGTGACGATGGCGCGCTCGCTGCCGGCCAACGCGTTCAACAGCGAACTCTTGCCGGCATTCGGTGGCCCGATCAGCACGGCATGCAGGCCATCGCGCAGGCGACGGCCGCGCTCGGCATCACGACGCAGCAGGGCCAGGTCGCTGCGGGCCTGCTCGAGCCCGCGCCGCACCTGTGCACCGCCCAGCGTATCCAGCGGTTCATCGGCGAAATCGATCGCCGCTTCCACGTGGATGCGCAGCAGCACCAGCTGTTCGACCACAGTGTCGATGCGACGCGAGAACACACCGTCCAGCGAGCGGCGCGCAGCACGCGCGGCGCGGTTGTCACCGGCGGCGATCAGATCGGCGATGGCCTCGGCCTGGGCCAGGTCGAGCTTGCCGTTGAGAAACGCGCGCTCGCTGAACTCACCTGGCCGTGCCTGGCGCGCGCCCAGCGTGATGCAGCGCGCGACCAGTTGTTGCAGCAACACCGGGCTGCCATGCCCCTGCAGTTCCACCACTTCTTCGCCGGTGAAGCTGTTGGGTGCCGGGAACCACAGCACGATGCCATCGTCGATGACCTCGCCATCGGCATCGCGCAAGCGCGCGTAATGTGCATGGCGCGGGCGCAGCGTCGGAGCGCCGAGCGCGTTGGCAATCGCTGCGGCGCGCGGGCCTGACAGGCGCAGCAGGCCGACGCCGCCCGCACCCGGTGCGCTGGCAATGGCCACGATGGTCTCGGTGCGGGTCACCTCATTCATCGCTCAGAGCTTCTCCAGCTGCGCGCGCGCCTGCGCCGCACCACTGCCTTGCGGCTGCAGCGCCAGGTAGGTGGTGTAGGCCTGCTTCGCCTTGGCCTTGTCGCCCGCGTGGAAGTACGCATCGCCCAGGTTGAGATGGGCCACCGCGCGCGACGGATCGATCTTCAAGGTGTTCTCCAGCCAGCGCGCCGCTTCGGCGTAGCGTTGCTGGCGGTAGTAGACGAAGCCGAGGTTGTTGGCCGCCTGGGCGAAGTCCGGGCGCAGCTTCAGCGCCTCGGTGAACTGGAGGGCGGCTTCGTCGTACTGCTTCTCGCGGTACAGCTGCAGGCCACGGTCATTGGCCTGCTGCGCGCGCTGGCGGTCGGAGGCCGGGCCGGCGGTCGGCACCACCAGCTTGGCCTTGCCGCCCTGCAGGTCGGCCACGGTCACCGGCGCCTGGGCGCCCTTGGCATCCTGCGCGGCATCAACCTTGTTGTTCAGGGCGATCGCATCGGGCGTCAGCTGCCGGGTATCGGCGTTGAGGTATTCCTGGCTGTCCGGCACCTGGAACACGAACTCGCCGCCCTGCGAACCGGGCAGGCTGCCGAATGCCGGCGTCTGCTGCGAGACCGCCGACACCGCCGGCGCCACATAGGCGGCCAGCTCGGTACCGGTGATCAGGCCATCGCCATTGAGGTCGCCCTTGCCCGCCAGTGCCTGCAGCAGCACCCAGGTAAACACCGAGTGCCCGTTCGGGCCAGCGTCGGCTACCTGCTGGTCGGCACCACCGGCGGTCAGCATCTGTCGCGCGCTGCGGCGCGCGTTCTCGCGCAGGAACGACGACGACGACGGGCCGCCGCGGGTCAGGCCGAGGCCGCTGTAGCAGGCATCCATCACGAACATCACATGCTTGGCCTGCATGCTCTCGGCGATATTCTGGATGTCGGTCATCGCGATGGCATCGGTGGCGAATTCCTTCGGGTCCGAATCGACCGGGATGATGTAGCCCAGGTCACGACCGGAGGCGAGCTGGCGCGTCGCGCCATGGCCGGCGAAGAACACGAACACGCGATCATTCCTGCCGGTGCGGTCATCGGACAACCGGTCGTGGAAGGCGGCCAGGATGTTGTTGCGGGTGGCCTGTTCGTTCTTCAGCACGATCACCTGCGAGGACGGGAAGCCGAACTGCCCGGTCAGCGTATCGGCCACCGCCTGCGCGTCGTGGCTGGCGTACTCCAGCTTCGGCCACTTGGCATAGTTGTCGATGCCGACCACGATCGCCCACGATTTTTCATAGCCGGTGGTGACGGTGGCATCGCGGTCGCTGCCCTTGCGCGGGCGGGCGACGCTGAAGTCGCGGCCATTCCAGCCAGCGAACTGGTAGCCGTCGGCGATCAGTCGATCCAGGATCTGCGGCAGCGCCTTCACCGCACGGTCGTGGATATCATGGAACAGGATGATGCCGCGCTGTTCCTTGTTTACCTGGTCCAGCACGCGCTGCACGATCGATTCGGGCACCGGGTCGGCCCAGTCCATCGAATCGATGTTCCACATGATCGACTTCAGGCCCGCTTCGTTCAGCAGCTGCAGGCCTTCGGCGTTGCGCGCGCCATACGGGAAGCGGAACAGCGGCGCGCGCTTGCTGTCGACATCCTTCAGCAGGGTGTCGGTGTCCAGCACCTGCTGGCGCAGCGCATCGCCGGTGGTACGCGACAGCTGCGCATGGGTCAGGCTGTGGTTGCCGACGGCGTAGCCCTCTTCCATCAGGGTGCGGCTGATCTTCGCCATCGGCCCAAGGCTGACCTTGCCGTCGGTCTCGACCTTGCCCAGGTTGCGGCCGACCTCGAAGAACACGCCCGGTACGTCGTAGCGCTTGAGGATGGCCACCACTTCATCGGTATAGGCCTTGTGCGGGCCATCGTCGAAGGTCAGTACCACCGTCTTCGGCGGCAGGTCGCGGCCGAAGATCTCGCGGTCGCTGTCCTTCATCGACATCGGGTACGGCTCGATCACGCCGTAGTCGCGCAGGATCGCTTCGCGGCTGTAGTCCTTGTGCAGGTGCGCGATGTAGTCGTCCCACTTCTCGCGCTTCAGTTCGATGGCACGGGTGCGCTCGAAGCGGCTGAAGATGCGGGTCAGTTCCTGGTTGTAGTTGCGCTCGATCTCGTCCAGCGCCTCCAGGTCTTCGCCGATGCGCTGGTGCAGCTTCACCGCCGGCAACGAGGAATCGGCGCCGATGCGTTCGTGCAGATCACGCAGCACTTCGCGGAATGCAAGGCGATCGGCATCGAACAGTTCCGGTGCCGACTCGATGTAATCCAGCACCGTGCCCAGGGTAGCGAAGCGCTGCGGGCTGCTACCACGCAGCAGCGTGTCGAACTGCGCGGCAATGGCGCTGCGCTGTTCCAGGCCGTCGTGGAACAGCTGCTGGCCGATGCGGGTGGAGGTGGTGCGATCGGCCGCGGACTGCTGTTCCTCATCGGCCAGCAGCACGATGATCCGGCGATAGCCGTCGAGCTGCTTCTGCAATGCGCCCAGCAGCGGTGCTGCGGCCGGGTCGGCGGCGGCGGCAGCCTGTGCGCTCGGCTGGGTAACCGCCGCCGGTGCCTGCGCGTCCTTGTCGCCGCAGCCGGCCACGAGCAGGGTCAGCAGCAGGCTGGGCAGGAACAGACGGAACGACGGCGCACGCGGCATGGCGGACTCGAACAATGGGGAATGGTGTGCCGGCGATTCTAACGCCGCATGCGAAAAGCCCGCCTTGCGGCGGGCCTTTGCGGGGTCGATCGACCCTGGGAAGCAGTCGACCAAGGTCGACGTCTACCTCTTACTTTTTCTTGGCCGGGGCGGTCGCTGCCGTGGCCGGCACCGGATCGCTGCCGTGGCGCTTGGTCATCCACCACTGCTGCAGCAGGCCCAGGCCACCGTTGACCACCCAGTACAGGACCAGGCCGGACGGCATGAAGGCCATCATGACGCCGAACACCAGCGGCATGAACTGCATCATCTTCTGCTGCATCGGGTCCATGCCCGGTGCTGGCGTCAGCTTCTGGGTGAACCACATCACCGCCACGTTGATCACCGGCAGGATGAAGTACGGGTCGCGGGCGGTAAGGTCCTGGATCCAGCCGAACCAAGGCGCCTGGCGCAGTTCGACCGATTCCACCAGCACCCAGTACAGGGCGAAGAAGATCGGCATCTGGATGAGGATCGGCAGACAGCCGCCCATCGGATTGATCTTTTCCTTCTTGTACAGCTCCATCATCGCGGTCTGGAACTTCTGGCGGTCATCGCCATAGCGTTCCTTCAGCTGCGCGATGCGCGGCTGGAAGCGACGCATCTTGGCGCCACTCTTGTACTGCGTCGCCGACAGCGGGTACAGCACGATCTTCAGCAGCACCACCAGGCCAACGATGGCCCAGCCCCAGTTGCCCACCAGCTTGTGCACCTGGTTGAGCACCCAGAACAGGCCCTGGCCGATCACCGCCATCATCGAGAAGCGGCTGTAGTCGACCACACGGTCCAGACCCGGCACGTCTTCCTTGGCGATCAGGTTGACCAGCTTCGGGCCGACCCACAGGCGGGCCTCGGTGCTGGTGGACTGGCCCGGGGCCACGGTGAAGGCCGGGCCGCGCGCTTCGATCAGGTCACGACCTGCCACCTGCGACAGCACGTAGTGTGCGGTCTGGTCCTTCTGCGGGATCCAGGCGGTGAAGAAGTGGTGCTGCAGCATCGCCAGCCAACCACCGGTGATGTTCTGGTTCAGCGCGCCATCGTCCAGGTAATCCTTGAACGCACGACGCTGGTACTTCTTGTCGTTGTCGTACCAGGTGGCACCATTGAAGCTGAACGAATCCGGGTTGGTCATGCTCCGCGACAGGATCGTCGGGGTGCGGTCCAGGGTGCGGTAGACATAGCCGTTCCACGGCGCGGCGCCAGCGTTGCTGACCTCGTCCTTGAAGCGGATCGCATACTCGTTGCGGCCGACGATCAGGGTGCGCTTGATGGTCACGCCGTTGTCGGCAGTCCACACGAACGGGACCTGCAGTTCGTCCTGGCCCTTGGCCAGCACGAAGTCGCGGGTGTCACCGACCAGCTTGAAGCCGTCGGCGCCCGGCACCGGAGTGTTCTTGTCTTCGCTGGCCCAACCACTGATCGCGCTGTACGGATGCGCGGGGTCTTCGGTCAGCAGGCGCACCGGCGGGCTGCCTTCGTCCTTGCTCTGCGGGAACTGCAGCAGTTCGGCATCAAGCACGCGGCCGCCATCGAGCACCAGGCGCAGCACGTCGGTGGTGATGGTCACGCGCTGTGCGGACGGGGTGGCGCTGGCCTGGGCCTGTACAGCGGGCTGGCCCGGAGCACCGGGAACCTGCGCGCTGGGGATGCTGCCCGGGGCTGCACCGGGGACGCTCTGTGCGGCGGCCGGGGCCGAGCTGGTCGTCGGCGCCGGGGTCGGGGCGGACTTCTCACGGCTCCACTCCATCCACAGCAGCACGGCCACCATCAGCCAGGCAAAGATCAGGAAAACACGGGTCTGGTTCATCAGCAGGCAGGCTCAGCGGGGCCGGGACGCGGTGCCGGCTCGGTGACGGAGGAAATGGCAATGCCATCAGGCGGCGGCATTGTGCCGTCCACGCCCGGCGCGGGCAATGCGCGCAGGCGCCGCAACAGGCGCAGGAAGGCCTGGCGGATATCTTCGTTGCTGGCGTGACGCGCAGCAGTACGAGCCACGACGACGAAGTCGCCTAGCTGTATGTCGGTTCGTGTCTGACGCAAGGCGTCGCGCAGGACGCGCTTGATCCGGTTACGCCCAACGGCGTGAGGATCGACCTTGCGGGAAACCGCCAGACCCAGCCTGGCCGGGCGGTCAGCCGGTAGCCAGTGCAGGGTCATCAGCGGATCGGACACACGGCGGGCGCCGTTGAAGACCGTTGAATATTCGGCACGCGTGCGAACCCGCGCAGAGCGAGGGAATCGCTTGCGCGGGTCTGCAGTATTCACTGTCGAATGGATTGCGTCTGCCGCTGGATGCGGCATGGCAATCAGGCGCTCAGGACTTTGCGGCCCTTGGCGCGGCGACGCGACAGGATCTTGCGGCCGTCAGCGGTCTTCATACGGGCACGGAAGCCGTGGTCGCGCTTACGCTTGAGGTTGCTGGGCTGGAAGGTGCGCTTGGTGGCCATGTGGGCCTCTCGTATGAATGGGACGGAAAGAACCGGAAATTTTAGAGAGGTGTCCCCCCTCCCGTCAACCCCTGTCTGCTACGCCAATTCACCGGGCTGTGCAATAGCTGTGGATCTTTTTGTGAATAAGTACGGGACAAGCATTCCGAAGGCGGGCGCTCGGTGGTAGGCTGAGCCATCCATTTCCCCCTTTCAGGCCTGTGTTTGGGCGCCTTTTCGCGCCTATGCATCGGCCACCGGACAATTATTGCTGATGGATGCCTGGTCACGTAGTCTCGAGCGACTCGAGGCGGAGTTCCCGCCCGAGGATGTTCACACCTGGTTGAAGCCGCTGCAGGCCGATCTGCGCGCTGACAGCCTGGTGCTGTATGCACCGAATGCCTTCATTGTCGATCAGGTGCGCGAACTGTACCTGCCGCGGATCCGCGAGCTGGTCACCCACTTTGCCGGTTTCGGCGACGTTTTTCTTGAAATCGGCTCGCGCCCGCGGCCCGTGGACGCGCAGATCGCGCCGGTTTCCAGCCATTCGGCGCAGGCGCCGGTGCAGCCGCAGGTCCCGTTCGCCGGCAACCTGGACAACCACTACACCTTCGCCAACTTCGTCGAAGGCCGCAGCAACCAGCTGGGCCTGGCCGCGGCATTCCAGGCGGCGCAGAAGCCGGGCGACCGCGCGCACAACCCGCTGCTGCTGTACGGGGGCACCGGCCTGGGCAAGACCCACCTGATGTTCGCCGCCGGCAACGCGATGCGTCAGGCCAATCCGGGCGCCAAGGTGCTGTACCTGCGTTCGGAACAGTTCTTCAGCGCGATGATCCGGGCCTTGCAGGAAAAGACCATGGATCAGTTCAAGCGCCAGTTCCAGCAGGTCGACGCGCTGCTGATCGATGACATCCAGTTCTTTGCGGGCAAGGACCGTACCCAGGAAGAGTTCTTCCACACCTTCAACGCGTTGTTCGATGGCAAGCAGCAGATCATCCTGACCTGCGACCGCTATCCGCGCGAAGTCGAAGGCCTGGAAGCGCGCCTGAAGTCGCGTCTTGCCTGGGGCCTGTCGGTGGCGATCGAGCCGCCGGACTTCGAGACCCGCGCTGCGATCGTGCTGGCCAAAGCCCGCGAGCGTGGTGCCGAGATTCCCGATGACGTTGCGTTCCTGATCGCCAAGAAGATGCGCTCCAATGTGCGCGACCTCGAGGGCGCGCTGAATACCCTGACCGCCCGCGCCAATTTCACTGGCCGCGCGATCACCACCGAATTCGCCCAGGAAACCCTGCGCGATCTGCTGCGCGCCCAGCAGCAGGCGATCAGCATTCCCAACATCCAGAAAACCGTTGCCGACTACTACGGGCTGCAGATCAAGGATCTGCTGTCCAAGCGTCGGACCCGGTCGCTGGCCCGTCCGCGCCAGGTTGCCATGGCGCTGACCAAGGAACTGACCGAACACAGCCTGCCCGAAATCGGCGACGCCTTTGCCGGTCGCGATCACACCACGGTGCTGCATGCCTGCCGGCAGATCCGCACCCTGATGGAAGCCGACGGCAAGCTCCGCGAGGACTGGGACAAGCTGATCCGGAAGCTGAGCGAATGATGCACGTACGCCGATGAGGCGTCACCGCATAAAACGGTGCAGAATCCGGTAGCAAGCGCGGGACAGGGTGTGGATAAGAATACCGTTGGATTTCGCGGAAGATTTATCCACAGCTTTCCCCACCCCTTGGGGGCTGGTAATGCAGAGGGTTTCGAAGCCTGAAACCCCTTTGTTTACAAAGACTTAGCTGTGTTTTCCAGCGATTCTGGCTCTACCAGCACCACCAAGCTTTTGATTTATTCCACATTTTTTTAAAGCATAGGGGCACGGAACCACATGCGTTTCACACTGCAGCGCGAAGCCTTTCTCAAGCCGTTGGCACAGGTCGTCAACGTGGTCGAACGCCGCCAGACCCTTCCGGTTCTGGCCAATTTCCTGGTGCAGGTGCAGAACGGCCAGCTGTCGCTGACCGGTACCGACCTGGAAGTGGAGATGGTGTCGCGGATCGCGGTTGAAGATGCCCAGGACGGCGAAACCACCATTCCGGCCCGCAAGCTGTTCGAGATCATCCGTGCACTGCCCGATGGCAGCCGGATCACCGTCTCGCAGACCGGTGACAAGATCACCGTGCAGGCAGGTCGCAGCCGCTTCACCCTGGCCACCCTGCCCTCCAACGACTTCCCGTCGGTGGACGAAGTGGAAGCCACCGAGCGCGTTGCCATCGGCGAAGCCACCCTGAAGGAGCTGATCGAGCGCACGGCATTCGCGATGGCCCAGCAGGACGTGCGCTATTACCTCAATGGCCTGCTGTTCGATCTGCGCGGCGATGCCCTTCGCACCGTCGCGACCGACGGTCATCGCCTGGCACTGTGCGAAACCGATCTGGCCAAGCCCAGCGGTTCCAAGCGCCAGATCATCGTGCCGCGCAAGGGCGTGACCGAACTGCAGCGCCTGCTGGAAAGCGGCGACCGCGAGATCGAACTGGAAGTCGGCCGCAGCCACGTTCGTGTCAAGCGCGACGATGTCACCTTCACCTCCAAGCTGATCGATGGTCGCTTCCCGGATTACGAGGCAGTGATTCCGATCGGTGCCGACCGCGAAGTGAAGGTCGACCGCGAAGCACTGCGTGCCTCGCTGCAGCGTGCCGCGATCCTGTCCAACGAGAAGTACCGCGGCATCCGCGTGGAAGTCTCGCCGGGCAACCTGAAGATCAGCGCGCACAACCCGGAGCAGGAAGAAGCCCAGGAAGAAATTGAAGCCGACACCACGGTCAGCGATCTGGCTATCGGCTTCAACGTGAACTATCTGCTGGACGCCCTCTCCGCGCTGCGCGACGAAGAAGTGATCATCCAGCTGCGCGACTCCAACTCCTCGGCGCTGGTGCGCGAGTCGAGCAGCGAGAAGTCGCGTCATGTGGTGATGCCGTTGCGTCTCTGACCTTCGCGCAGTTCCACGTGGAACACATGGACGCTCGGGATTCCCCGGGCGTCTTTTTTTTGTTCCACGTGGAGCATCGGTGCCGGATCTTTCTGGCACCTTCGGGCTTCCGGTTGATGAGACGTTTCTGGCTTCCGCGCTCTTGTGTGGGATTCGCGCTGTGGTGGACACAGCCGAGGAGTTCCAGCCCTTCAGGGATGCTGAGACCGCTTGGATGCGATCAGGGAGCGGTCTTGGATCAAGCGACCTGCCCTGCGTGCTGACCTCTCTGTCCACAGGCCTCGTTCGCGGAAAGTCGGGGCCTCCCTAGCTTCTAAATCTGGGTATAAATCAAAAGCTTGGTGGTGATGGTAGGGCCAGATTTCATGTAAAAGTAGGCTATGTTTTTGAATTAAAAGAACTTTATAGGGCTGAAACCCCCTGTATATAGGCCATCAAGCCTGGGGGGGAACCTGTGGATAGTTTTGACGCGATGGAAAAGTGGCTTTTTTATCCACAGTTCGCCCACACCTTGTGTATAAGTCATACATGCCCCCTGTGGATGGCGTGGAACGGAGGCTTTGAATTTCTTGAAATCTGTGGAACCTGGCAGGACCACCGCCCCCAGATTTCAAGGCATTTTCGGGGTATTGACTGCCACCCCAGCGCACTCTCAGGCCTGGTGTGCGAATAACGGTCTTCGGATCGTTGAAATCTGGGCTCTTGAGCCTTGGCCAGCTGCTGGATTTGAACGATTTCGGCCGCTGTCCGGTCGCCTGTCGCCGGAAGTCACGGCCCCGCCACGTGGAACACATGTTCTCCAACGTCGACAGGGCTCGCTGATGCCGCGCCACGTCCCGACATGACGGCTGGCTTGACCAATGCAGTAAGCTGGGTGATTCCCCGTCCCTCTACCGCCACGTGCGGATGGTCTGTCGCATCCCATGCAGATTCGTCGTCTTGCCCTCCATCAGTTGCGTCGATTCGATGCGGTGGAGCTGTCGCCCCAGCCAGGGGTGAATCTGCTGACCGGTGACAATGGCGCTGGCAAGACCAGCGTCCTTGAAGCGCTGCATCTGATGGCCTATGGGCGGAGTTTCCGCGGGCGGGTACGCGACGGCCTGGTGCGTCAGGGCCATGAGGCGTTGGAAGTCTTCGTGGAATGGGACGAACAACGCGGTGATCTGCCCGCGCAGCGCCGAAAGGCGGGCCTGCGCCATAGTGGGCAGGAGTGGAAGGGGCGCCTGGATGGCGAAGACGTCGCTCAGCTCGGAAACCTGTGTGCCGCTCTGGCGGTGGTCACCTTTGAACCAGGCAGCCATGCCTTGGTGAGTGGTGGTGGTGAACCGCGCCGGCGTTTCCTCGATTGGGGCCTGTTCCACGTGGAACCAGACTTTCTTTCTCTGTGGCGGCGCTATTCGCGGGCTCTGAAGCAGCGCAACGCTCTGCTCAAGCAGGGCGGGCCGTCGCGGATGCTCGATACCTGGGATCACGAGCTGGCCGAGGCGGGAGAGCCGCTGACCAGTCGTCGGCAGCACTATCTGGAGCGGTTGCAGTCCCGGACGATCGCATTGGCCGAGGCATTGGCTCCTCAGCTGGGAATTGTGGGCCTGAATCTAAGCCCGGGCTGGCGCCGAAGCGAGGTTCCACTGGCAGATGCACTGCTGCTGGCACGCGAACGCGACCGTCAGGCGGGTTATACCTCGCTGGGCCCGCACCGGGCGGACTGGAGCGTGGCGTTCCACAGCATTCCAGGTCGCGATGCGCTCTCGCGCGGCCAGGCCAAGCTCACCGCCCTCGCCTGTCTGCTCGCCCAGGCAGAGGATTACGCCGAGCAGCGCGGCGAGTGGCCCGTCATCGCGCTGGACGATCTGGCTTCGGAGCTGGATCGCACCCACCAGAGCCGGGTACTGCACCGCTTGTTGGCGGCGCCGGCGCAGATCTTCATCACCGCAACAGAAACGCCTGCGGCACTGGAGACCCTGAGCGACGTCACCCGGTTCCACGTGGAACATGCACAGATCGTGGCTGTGCCATAGTGGGCACGGCAAGGCCGCTCAGCCCCGGCTGGTATAATTCAGGCTGCTATCCCTTCATTCTCGGCACATCGCTCAAAGCGGTGTCCGACCTGCGGAGCCTACGGCAAGCGCAATGACCGACGAACAGAACACCCCGGCAAACAACGGCAACTACGACGCCAACAGCATTACGGCCCTGGAAGGCCTGGAGGCTGTCCGCAAGCGCCCAGGCATGTACATCGGCGATGTACATGACGGCACCGGCCTGCATCACATGGTGTTCGAGGTCGTCGACAACTCGATCGACGAAGCCCTCGCCGGCCATGCCGACCACGTCTCGGTGACGATCCATGCCGACGGCTCGGTTGGAGTGTCCGACAACGGTCGCGGCATTCCGACGGGCAAGCACGAGCAGATGAGCAAAAAGCTCGACCGCGACGTGTCTGCAGCCGAAGTCGTGATGACGGTCCTGCACGCAGGCGGCAAGTTCGACGACAACAGCTACAAGGTTTCCGGCGGCCTGCATGGCGTGGGCGTCAGCGTGGTCAACGCGCTGTCGCAGAAGCTGGTCCTGGATATCTATCAGGGCGGTTTCCACTACCAGCAGGAATACGCCGACGGCGCAGCACTGCATCCGCTCAAGCAGGTCGGTCCCAGCACCAAGCGCGGTACAACCCTGCGCTTCTGGCCGTCGGTAAAGGCTTTCCACGACAATGTGGAATTCCACTACGACATCCTGGCCCGTCGCCTGCGCGAACTGTCCTTCCTCAATTCCGGCGTCAAGATCGTGCTGGTGGACGAGCGTGGTGATGGCCGCCGCGACGACTTCCATTACGAGGGCGGCATCCGCAGCTTCGTGGAGCATCTGGCGCAGTTGAAGACGCCGTTGCACCCGAACGTGATCTCGGTGACCGGCGAATCCAACGGCATCACCGTGGAAGTGGCGCTGCAGTGGACCGACTCCTACCAGGAGACGATGTACTGCTTCACCAACAACATTCCGCAGAAGGACGGCGGTACCCACCTGGCCGGCTTCCGCGGCGCGTTGACCCGCGTGCTCAACAACTACATCGAGCAGAACGGCATCGCCAAGCAGGCCAAGATCAACCTGACCGGCGATGACATGCGCGAAGGCATGATCGCGGTGCTGTCGGTGAAGGTGCCGGATCCCAGCTTCTCCAGCCAGACCAAGGAAAAGCTGGTCAGCTCGGATGTGCGCCCGGCCGTGGAAAGCGCGTTCGGCCAGCGCCTGGAAGAGTTCCTGCAGGAAAACCCGAACGAAGCCAAGGCCATCGCCGGCAAGATCGTCGACGCTGCCCGTGCCCGCGAAGCGGCTCGCAAGGCCCGCGACCTGACCCGCCGCAAGGGTGCGCTGGATATCGCCGGCCTGCCGGGCAAGCTGGCCGACTGCCAGGAAAAGGATCCGGCGCTGTCCGAACTGTTCATCGTCGAGGGTGACTCGGCAGGTGGTTCGGCCAAGCAGGGCCGCAACCGCAAGAACCAGGCGGTGCTGCCGCTGCGCGGCAAGATCCTCAACGTGGAACGTGCACGCTTCGACCGCATGCTGGCGTCCGACCAGGTGGGTACGCTGATCACCGCGCTGGGCACCGGTATCGGTCGCGACGAGTACAACCCGGACAAGCTGCGTTACCACAAGATCATCATCATGACCGACGCCGACGTCGACGGCGCGCACATCCGCACCCTGCTGCTGACGTTCTTCTACCGTCAGATGCCGGAGCTGATCGAGCGCGGTTATGTCTATATCGGCCTGCCGCCGCTGTACAAGATCAAGCAGGGCAAGCAGGAGCTGTACCTGAAGGACGATCCGGCACTGGACAGCTATCTGGCCAGCAGCGCGGTGGAAAATGCCGGGCTGGTGCCGGCCAGCGGAGAGCCGCCGATCGACGGCGTGGCACTGGAAAAACTGCTGCTTGCCTACGCTGCCGCGCAGGACACGATCAACCGCAATACCCACCGTTACGATCGCAACCTGCTCGAAGCGCTGGTCGACTTCATGCCGTTGGAGCTGGAAAACCTGCGCAATGCAGGTCCTGGCGAAGGCCTGGACGCGCTGGCCAAGCACCTCAACCAAGGCAACCTCGGCAGCGCCCGTTTCACCCTGGAACTGCAGGAACCCAACGAGCAGCGTCCGGCTGCAGTGCTGGTCACGCGCAGCCACATGGGCGAACAGCACATCCAGGTGCTGCCGCTGTCTGCGCTGGAAAGCGGCGAACTGCGCGGCATCCACCAGGCAGCGCAGCTGCTGCACGGTCTGGTCCGCGAAGGCGCGGTCATCACCCGTGGCGCCAAGTCGATCGAGATCGACTCGTTCGCGCAGGCCCGCAACTGGCTGCTGGACGAAGCCAAGCGCGGCCGTCAGATCCAGCGATTCAAGGGTCTGGGTGAAATGAATCCGGAACAGCTGTGGGATACCACCGTGAATCCCGATACCCGTCGCCTGCTGCAGGTACGTATCGAAGACGCGGTGGCCGCTGACCAGATCTTCAGCACCCTGATGGGTGATGTGGTCGAACCGCGTCGTGACTTCATCGAAGACAACGCGTTGAAGGTCGCCAACCTGGATATCTGACACAATCGGATCGTGGCCGGCGCGCGGGGAGGTGCGCCGGCTTTTGTCCCTTGATCGCAGGTAATCGATGTCCGCTTCCGCCCCGGTTTCCGCTCCGCCGCCGGTCCCGCCGGCAACCACTGCCGCCCGCGCCTCCTCGCCGCTGGCGGGTTTCTTCATCGACCTGGGCATCGCCGCCGTCACCCTGTTCGGGTTGAGCCTGGTGAGTGGTCTGGTCTGGGGGCTCTACCGCGGCATCGTGGTGGGTTATGCCAGCGCCAAATCCGGCGGCGGCACGCCCGATGCGGCAGCGGTCGCCCAGCAGCTCGGCCAACCCGGTGCGCTCGGGCAGATCCTGATGGCACTGGTCGCTACCGGCGGCGCAGCGCTGCTGGTGTATTTCTGGCGCCGACCGGCCAACGCTGCCGAACGCCAGCGTTCGCGGGACGCACTCCGTCGCCCTTCCACCTGGGGCTGGACCCTGCTGGTTGCCAGCGCGATCGTGATCGGCAGCAACGGTATCGCCTTCGTGGCCAAGCAGATGGGCATCGAGCCGGTGCCGACAAACCTCGAACTGATGCAGAACGCGGTTGCCCGTTTTCCGCTGTTCCTGACGTTGTTTGCCGTGGTGCTTGCACCCGCCTACGAAGAACTGCTGTTCCGCCGTGTCCTGTTCGGGCGTCTGTGGCAGGCCGGACGGCCGTGGCTGGGGATGATCCTGAGCAGCCTGGCGTTCGCGCTCATCCATGAAATTCCCGGTACCAGCGCCAATGGCCCGGCCGAGATCGCACAGCTGTGGCTGGTCTATGGCGGCATGGGCGCTGCATTCTGCTGGCTGTACCGCCGCACTGGCACCTTGTGGGCGGCGATCGCCGCACATGCACTGAACAACGCCGTGGCGCTTGCAGCCCTGGTGTTTTTCGGGGCAACGTAAGGCTCTGTCCGCTTGACGAAAGATTAAGCAGACCCGTTACACACTGGGCTTCTGAACACGGGGGTGGGTCCATGAAACAACTGCTGTTGGCCATCGTCATCACCACTCTGGTCAGCGCCTGCGCGACCACCACCTCGCCCACCGGACGTCGGCAGATGGTGGGCGGCGTGTCGCAGGCACAGCTGGATCAGCTGGGTGCGCAGGCATTCGCTGAGACCAAGCAGAAAGAGAAGATCAGCAGCGACGGCCGCCAGAACGGCTACGTGCAATGCGTGGTCAATGCGCTCGTCGCACAGCTGCCGCCTCAGTACCGTGGCGTACGGTGGGAGACGGCGGTGTTCGTCGACAAGGAACCCAACGCCTTCGCCCTGCCCGGCGGCAAGGTCGGGGTCAACACCGGCATCTTCAGCGTCGCCAAGAACCAGGATCAGCTGGCCGCAGTGATCGGCCATGAGATCGGCCACGTGATCGCCCGCCACCATGAAGAGCGCATCACCCGGCAGATGGGCGCGCAGACCGGATTGGCGGTGCTCGGGGCACTCGCGGGCGCGTATGGCGGCGAAGGCGCGGCCAGCACGGTCAACCAGCTCGGCGGGATGGGGGCGCAGACCGCGTTCCTGTTGCCCGGCTCACGCACCCAGGAGAGCGAGGCCGATGTGATCGGTCAGCGGTTGATGGCCGAGGCCGGATTCAACCCTGCCCAGGCGGTCGATCTGTGGCAGAACATGATGGCCGCCAGTGGCGGTCGCAGCCCGCAATGGTTGTCCACCCATCCCGATCCAGCCAATCGGATCAGGGAGTTGCAGCGTGATGTGCCGGCGCTCGGCCCCGTCTACCAGCAGGCCCAGGCGGCCGGACGCCGGCCAAAGTGTGGCTGAGTGCGCAGATTCATGCTGTATTGCAGCACATAAAACGATTTCTCACGCCATCTGTTTCTGATACGTTTGGCGGCTCAGATTTTTCTGACAGTCCGACTTTGCCGCTACCGGCGGTTCGATCGAGGTGAACGATGATTTTCCGTAACCACAAAGCTGTGCTTTCCGTCCTCATCGCCACTGCCCTGACCGGCGCCGTGGTCACCGATGCGTTCGCGCAGTCCTCGCGTTCGTCCGAGCGTGGCAACCGTGGCGGCAAGCAGGCCAAGGCCGAAGTGCTGTTCCCGAACGCGACCCGCCAGGAACCGGCAGCGAAGTCGTCGGCCAAGCTGGGCAGCAAGCTGCAGAAGATGATTGACAGCTACAACAAGGAAAAGTTCCCGGAGACCCGCACGCTGGCCGACGAGATCCTGGCCAACGAAGGCGCCAACGAGTACGACAAGTCGCTGGCCGCGCAGCTCGCCTCCCAGGCCGCCTACCAGACCGACGACACCGCAGCCGCCATCGCCTACCTGAAGCAGGTGCTGCAGTTCAACGGCCTGGACAACAACGGCCACTTCCAGTCGATGCTGATGCTGGGCCAGCTGCAGATCCAGGAAGACAAGACCGCTGAAGGTCTGGCGACCCTGGACAAGTATTTCGCCGAGAGCAAGTCGACCAAGCCGGAAGAGCTGATCATCAAGGGCCAGGCGCTGTACCAGCTGGAGCGCTACCAGGAAGCGATCCCGGTGCTGAAGCAGGCCATCGCCGGGGCCGCCGAGCCGAAGGACAACTGGAACCAGCTGCTGATGGCCGCGCTGGCCGAAGCCGGCCAGACCGGTGAGGCCGTGCAGGCTGCCGAAGCACTGGCCGCCAAGAACCCGAATGACAAGAAAGCGCAACTGAACCTGGCCAACATGTACATGCAGGCCGACCAGATGCCGAAGGCCGCCGCGGTGATGGACAAGCTGCGCAGCAGCGGTCAGCTCACCGAAGAGCGCGAGTACAAGCAGCTGTACTCGATCTATGCCAACACCGAGAACAAGGAAAAGGACGTCATCGCGGTCATCAACGAAGGGTTGCAGAAGGGCATCCTGAAGCCGGATTACCAGGTCTACCTGGCACTGGCCCAGTCCTACTACTACTCCGACCAGGTGCCGCAGGCGATCGACGCGTGGCAGAAGGCCGCCCCGCTCTCCAAGGACGGTGAGACCTACCTGAATCTGGCACGCGTTTTGCACAGTGAAGGTCGTGTCCCGGAGGCCAAGCAGGCCGCCCAGCAGGCGCTGGCGAAGGGCGTGAAGAACCAGGCGGATGCCAAGAAAATCATCAACCTGAAGTAAGTAGGAATAACGCCTGAACGCCTGCCCAGTTGATGCGCAAGCGCTCAGGATTGGTATAAGCTTGGAGGTTCCTGCGGTGTCATGCACCGCTGATCAGGGATCCCGCCCCCGGGATTCCGGCCCCACTATTGAGCTCTTGGCGCATGACGGAACAACTAGTCGTTCACCGGTACGAACAACCCGATGACAAGGGGCTGAGCTGGCCTCGCATCGTCGGTATCGCGTTTGTAATCGCCCTGCATCTGGCCGCCTTCATGATGCTCCTGATTCCTGCCGTGGCTCCCAAGGCCGTGGCGGAGAAGGAGCGCAACGTCATGGTGACCATCGTCGACGCGCCGCCGCCGCCGCCACCGCCGCCGCCGCCGCCGCCGCCGCAGGACACCCCGCCGCCGCCGGTGAAGAATCTGTCGCCGCCGAAGCCGTCGCCCGTCCCGCCGCCGCCGCAGGCGCCGGTCGTCGACGTGCCGGAACCGCGCGCGAACGATATCGTCACCCCGCCGTCGCCGCCGTCGCCGCCGGCACCGCCGACCTCGATCGAGGCCAGCGTGGACATCTCGTCGAAGGCCATGAATCCGCCGCGCTATCCGCCGGCCGCCTTCCGCGCTGGTATCCAGGGCGAAGTGATCCTGATCATTGATGTCGATGCCCAGGGCAACGTCACCAATGTCACGGTGGAAAAGTCCAGCCGTAACCGCGATCTGGACCGTGCTGCGATGGAAGCTGCCCGCAAGTGGCGTTTCAACGCCGCCGAAGCTGGCGGTAAGAAGGCTGCTGGCCGCGTCCGCGTCCCGGTCAACTTTGCGCTGAACTGATGCGCCCGGGTGGCCGCCTGGCCACCCTCGCCTCCAGTTCGATTGTTTAGCTTAGCTACACCCTTTATCACCACACACAACAAAGGTAAGCGTCATGCTGCAGGAAATTTTCATCGCCGCTGCTGCCGGGGGCAATCCGTCCAACGCCCTGTCGCAGATGGGCTTCGAGCATCTGATCCACGAAATGACCACCAAGCCGGGTGATTTCGCGGTTTCCTGGGTCGTGCTGCTGACCCTGGTCGTCATGTCCGCCATGTCCTGGTACTGGACCGTCATCAACATCTTCCGTGCTACCCGCCTGAAGAGCGCCGCTGATCGCGTCGTCAGCCTGTTCTGGGATACCCCGAACGCGCAGGACGCCATCCGTGCAATGGAAGAGCAGCCGGCTTCGGAGCCGTTCTCGAAGATCGCTCTGGACGCTGCCCAGGCTGCTGCGCACCACCAGCGTGCTGAAGGCGGCGCCGTCGGCGGCGTGGGTGAGAACCTGAGCCGTTCGGAGTTCGTCGACCGCGCTCTGCGCCAGGCCGTGACCCGCGAAAGCAACAAGCTGCAGTCGGGCATGACCCTGCTGGCCACCGTCGGTGCAACCGCTCCGTTCGTCGGTCTGCTGGGTACCGTGTGGGGCATCTACGGCGCGCTGATCAAGATCGGTGCCACCGGCTCCGCTTCGATCGACGCCGTTGCCGGCCCGGTGGGTGAAGCACTGATCATGACCGCCATCGGTCTGTTCGTCGCGATCCCGGCCGTGTTCGCCTTCAACTTCTTCAGCAAGATCAACAGCGCGACCATCAGCAAGTTCGATACCTTCGCGCACGACCTGCACGACTTCTTCGCCACCGGTTCGCGCGTCCGCTAATTGCGACGCGCTGTACCCGCGAGAACGTAGTCACCAAGATCTAGACGGAGCCCGTTATGGCTTTCAGTAGTGGTAACAGCGGCGGCCCCATGGCCGACATCAACGTTACGCCCCTCGTGGACGTGATGCTGGTGCTGCTGATCATCTTCATCATCACGGCGCCGCTGATGTCCCACAAGGTCAAGGTGGATCTGCCGGAGGCCAATCTGGTCCAGAAGCCGGACGACACCAACGACCGCAAGGGTCCCATCACCCTGGCAGTCAAGGAAGACGGTTCGATCTACTGGAACGACGAAGAGATCAACAAGCAGACCCTCGAGTCGCGCTTGGCGACCGCCGCCCAGCAGACCCCGCAGCCGCCGTTGAACCTGCGTGGTGACCGCACCACCAAGATGCGTGTCATCAACGAGATGACCAAGATCGCGCAGGAACAGGGCATGCTGGACGTCGGCTTCGTGGCGACCAAAGAGAAGGGGCAATAAGCCATGGCATTCAGTAGTGGTGGTGGCAAAGGCCCCATGGCAGACATCAACGTCACGCCCCTCGTGGACGTGATGCTGGTGCTGCTGATCATCTTCATCGTCACCGCGCCGATCATGACGTACCCGATCGCCGTGGACCTGCCGCAGCGCGTGCTCAACCCACCGCCGCAGCTGGTCGAACCGCCGCCGCCGATCGAGTTGAAGATCGACGCCAGCAACCAGGTCTCGTGGAACAACAGCCCGATCAACGCAAGCGAACTGCAGCAGCGGATGGAGCAGGAGGTCCAGCGTGACCCGACCAACCAGCCGGAACTGCGGATCGATGCCAGCCCGGATTCGGAGTACGACGTGATGGCCAAGGTTCTGGCCGCCGCGAAGAATGCTCAGATGAAGAAGATCGGCTTCGTGCAGCAGTAAATCGCTACACCGCAATACATCAGTCATGACGCGACTGCAGACGCCCCTGGAAACAGGGGCGTCTTTTTTTGAATGACATGCCTGCGCTTGGTAGGTGTCGACCTTGGTCGACACGTGGATCCACGCCATGCGTGGATGCGTCTTGCCGGGAACGCGTCTGGGAACAAATGCCGCTGACCGGTGCGTGTCCCCGCTATGATCGGCGGATGCTCGCCCTCTTCGATTCCGTGCGCCATTGGCTTGATGGCATCGCCCACCTGGGAACGATCCTGGCGGTGGCCTACCTGCTGTACCTGCTCGCCCTGACCGGCTGGATCATGCTGCAGAAGCGCGAGCCGGTGGCCACGCTGAGCTGGATCCTGTCGCTGGCGCTGCTGCCCTACCTCGGCCTCTTCATCTACTACCTGCTGGGACCGCAGAAGGTGAAGCGGCAACGGCTGCGACGCGGTCGTGCGCGCTCGGGCATGGAGCACTACAGCGATGTCTGCCCACCCGATGCCGACTGCACCGAGCTGGCCAAGATCGCGCAGGCGACGACTGGGCTGGCGCCAAGCACCGCCACCGAAGTGACCTGGTTGGTCGACGGCGCGGCCACCTATGCTGCGCTGTTGGAAGCGGTGGCGCAGGCCCGTGACCATGTGCATCTGGAGTACTACATCTTCAATCCCGACCACGCCGGCACCGCGTTGCGGGATGCCTTGCTGGAACGGGCCCGTGCCGGTGTGCAGGTACGGCTGCTACTGGACGCGGTAGGCTCCTCCGCCGTGCGCCAGCGCTTCGTGCAGCCGCTGCTGGATGCCGGCGCGGAAGTGGTCTGGTTCCATCCGCGGCAGCTGCTGAAGCCGTTCAAACGCCCCTGGTTGAACCTGCGCACGCACCGCAAGCTGGTGATCGTCGATGGCCGGCTGGCGTTCACCGGCGGCATCAATATCACCGACGACGAAGACGAAAGTCGCAACCCGAATGCCTATCGCGATCTGCACATGCGCCTGCGCGGGCACGTGGTGCGCAGCCTGCAGTTGGTGTTTGCCGAGGACTGGTTGTACGCCAGTGGCCAGGATCACTCGCGGTTCGACATCGCCCGGCTGTGGCCGAGCGATATGGCCCTGCGCGGCGACGGCGCGATCGACGCGCAGGTGCTGGTCTCCGGCCCGGATTCGGGATGGGAGACGATCCACAGACTGCATGTGGCCGCCATCCAGGAAGCACGTGAGCGGGTCTGGCTGGTGACGCCTTACTTCGTACCTGGCGAGGCGGCGCGGATGGCGCTGACGTCGGCGGCACTCGGCGGCCTGGACGTGCGCCTGCTGGTACCGAAGATGAGCGACTCCTGGTTCGTCACCCAGGCCGCCCGCTCGTACTTCGACGAACTGCTGCATGCGGGAGTGAAGATCTACGAGTACGGTCCGCGCATGCTGCATACCAAGGCCTTCATCGCCGACGATGATGTCTGCATCGTCGGCAGCGCCAACTTCGATCACCGCAGCTTCCGCCTGAATTTCGAGCTGTCGATGATGATCAGCGATCGTGGCCGGGTGGCGGAACTGTCCCTGTTGCTGCAGTCCGAGTTCGAGCGCGCCACCCGCGTACACGACCAGGCAGGGCGCTCGCTGTGGCTGCATCGGTTGCCCGAGGCCTTCGCGCGATTGGCCTCGCCGCTGCTGTGAGGCAGCGCTACACTGCGGCGGTGGCCCGGGGAGACTGACAATGTACTGGCTGTACCTGCTGCTGGCGCTGGGCTGCTTCGCCTTTGCGTTGAAAACACCGAACATGGGGCTGATGTCACTGGCCCTGCTGGGCGCCCTCGCCTTCCTGCTGGCGTGGGTGCGTGGCCGTTACGTCGCACGCTTTGGCGACCTTCAGCGTGATCCGGCGACACTGGTGGACAGCGATGAACTGCGGCGTCTGCGCGAACAGGCCAAGGTTCCCCCGGCTGACGGCAGCGACCCTCCCTCTTACTCCCCGTAGTCCCGTTCCATGACCCAGCTCAGCGTCAACGTCAACAAGATCGCCGTCCTGCGCAACTCGCGTGGCGGTGCCGAACCGGACGTGGTGCGTGCCGCCCAGGCCTGCCTGGATGCGGGCGCGCATGGCATCACCGTGCACCCGCGGCCGGACCGCCGCCACATCACCGCCGAGGACGTGCTGGCACTGTCGGCGCTGACCCGTGCGCGGGGCGTCGAGTTCAACATCGAAGGCAACCCGTTCGCGCCGCCGCGTGAGGGCTACCCCGGGCTGCTGCCGCTGTGCGCGCAGACGCGCCCGGCACAGGCCACGCTGGTTCCCGATGGCGATGGCCAGATCACCTCTGACCATGGTTTCGACTTCGAGCGCGACGCGCAGCGACTGCGCCCGCTGGTGGCCGAACTGAAGGCGATGGGCTGCCGGGTGAGCCTGTTCGTGGATGCCGGCAACCCGCTGCTGGAACAGGCGGCCGAGGTCGGCGCCGACCGCATCGAGCTGTACACCGGCCCGTATGCCGAGGCCCATGCTGCTGGCGACGTACGGGCAATGCTTGAACTGTTTGCCACCGCCGCACGCCGTGCACAGGCCGTCGGCCTGGGTGTGAATGCCGGACACGACCTGTCGCAGGACAACCTGCGTGACTTCCTGGCCGATGTGCCGGAGGTGCTGGAGGTCTCGATCGGCCACGCGCTGATCGGCGAGGCGCTGTACGACGGCCTGGATGCCACGGTGAAGGGTTACCTGGCACTGCTGTAGCAGTGCATGGGACTTCCCCGGCAGATTGAAGCCGGAGGACGTGCGGCAGGTCGCCGTATTCCGGCTTGGCGTGCGTCCCTGTAGCCGATCTTCCCATCGCAGCTGTTGAGACACCCGTGGCCCATGCTGGCCTGCCGCGGCGATGGCGCGCGCCCGGTCGCAAGCCACGCAACCCTGTGGACAAGTCTGGGGTCAACGTGCGGTCCCATACGCCTCCGCGCCTACAGCTACGTGAATCCTGGCTGCTTGCGCTGCCTGTGGTTAGCAATAATACTAATACCCCGTAACGGCCGGAGGGCAACATGCAGCATCCCCCTCGCAACGCCCAGGCCGCCATCAAGGGCCGGGGTTCCACGTCCCATCTTGCGGGGCGTTTTGAAAGCACCGTCAGCGAGGCGGTGGACGATGGCTGGGCAGTGGACGAAAGCGAGGAGTTCCGCGCCCCGCGCCTGCGCACCGAAGTACGCGCGGAGACCGCTCGCAGCATCATCAGCCGCAACAACTCGCCGGACGTTGGCTTCAGCCAGTCGGTGAATCCGTATCGAGGCTGCGAGCACGGCTGCTCGTACTGCTTCGCGCGTCCCTCGCATGCCTATCTGAACCTATCGCCTGGCCTGGACTTCGAGACCAAGCTGTTTGCCAAGACCAACGCGCCCCAGCTGCTGCGCAAGGAACTGTCGAAGCCGGGCTACGTGCCGCATCCGATCGCGCTGGGCATCAACACCGACGCGTACCAGCCGATCGAGCGCAAGTTCAAGCTGACCCGTCAGCTGATCGAGGTGATGCTCGAAACCAAACACCCGTTCTCGCTGATCACCAAGAACGCGCTGGTCGAGCGCGACATCGATCTGCTCGCACCACTGGCGGCGGAGAACCTGGTCAGCGTGCATTTCTCGGTGACATCGCTGGATCCGCATCTGTCGGCGAAACTGGAGCCGCGTGCCTCGGCACCCCATGCGCGCCTGCGTGCCATGAAGCGCCTGCACGAGGCCGGTATCCCGGTCGGTGTGATGGTGGCGCCGGTGATTCCGTGGATCAACGACAGCGAACTGGAAGCCGTGCTGGAGGCTGCGCATGATGCCGGCGCCAGCACCGCAGGCTACGTGCTGCTGCGCTTGCCGCTGGAAGTGGCGCCGTTGTTCCGCGATTGGCTGGATACCCACCATCCGGATCGTGCCGCGCATGTGATGAGCACGATCCAGCAGCTGCGTGGCGGCAAGGATTACGACAGCCAGTTCGGCACGCGCATGCGTGGCCAGGGCGTCTATGCGGAGCTGTTGAGCAACCGCTTCAAGCTGGCGCGCAAGCGCCTCGGGTTCAATGCGCAGAACAGCCACTGGCCGAAGCTGGATTGCAGCCGGTTCGAGAAACCGTTGCCGCCGAAGGTGGATACGCCGCAGGGCAGTCTGTTCTAGGCAGCGGCGGTCACAGCGCGGTGCTGCGTATCAGCCCCCACCAAACAACTTCTGCGCACTCTGGAACAGGATCCAGCTGGTGGCGATGAACTTGTCGCCACCCTGTGGCCGGTTGCCGCGATGGGTATGGGTAAACGCCGTCGGCGCAATCAACAGACTGCCGGTACGCGGTGCGATCTTCCGGCCCTGGAACAGGAACTCGGTTTCGCCTTCTTCGAAGTCGTCGTTGAGGTACAGCGTCCACAGCACATGCCGGTGCAGGGTCTCGGCCTGCGCATCCTTCGGGTACAGCTCGCAGTGCCAGTACGGGTAGCCGCCCTCGCCCGCTGCGTACCACTGCAGGTTGATCGCGCCCGGGCGCAGGCAGGTGCGCGCCAGATCCGCAAGCTGTTCCGGTGCCATGTCGGGAAAATCCTCGGCCGACAGACGTCGCGGCTGGCCGTTGCTGTCCTGGATCTGCAACATCAGCGGCGCGATCAATGCCTGTGGATAACGGCGTAGATAAGTCTGCAGACCGGCAAAAACCGCCTGTTGCAGCTGCTGGTCCACATCCTGCCAGCCCTCCACGCCGCTGATCCGCAGATCCTTGCTGTGCTTGAGTTCCGGGAACACGCCGCTGCCCACTGCACCGGGTTTCAGGCCCTGACTTGCACGCATGCGGGCGACGATCGCAGCGCACACGTCGCTGGGGACGGCGTTGTGGATGACCTCGATGAAATCGACAGGGCCCGGCTCGTGCATGCGTGCATTCCTTCGACGGCAAGGGCTTGATGGTGCCGTTTGCAGCCGCTGCTGTCACCCTGCGGTCATGTCATCAATCTGCCATGACCGCTGTAGGGATGGCCGCTGTCAGACGCTCTTCGCGTCATGCTCCTGGTGATAACGCACGGCCTCGGCGACCTCTTCGCGCGAACCGAGGAACACCGGCACGCGTTGGTGCAGCTGGTCGGGTTGCAGGTCGATGATGCGTTCGCGACCGGTCCAGGCCGTACCGCCCGCCTGCTCCACCAGCAGGCCCATCGGGTTGGCTTCGTACATCAGGCGCAGCTTGCCGGCCTTGCCCGGTTCCTTCTTGTCCCACGGGTAGATGAAGATGCCGCCGCGGGTCAGGATGCGATGCACGTCGGCGACCATGCTGGCGATCCAGCGCATGTTGAAGTTCTTGCCGCGCGGGCCTTCCTTGCCGGCCAGCAGATCTTCCACATAGGCCTGCATCGGCGCTTCCCAGTGGCGCTGGTTGGACATGTTGATGGCGAACTCCTGGGTGGCCGCCGGGATCTGCATGTTCTCGGTGGTCAGCAGGAACTCGCCGGTTTCGCGGTCGAGGGTGAAGGCGTGGGTACCGTGGCCGACGGTCAGCACCAGCTGCGTGCTGGGACCGTAGATGCAGTAGCCGGCGGCGATCTGCTTGCTGCCCGGCTGCAGGAAGGCGTCATCGCCAGGCAGCTCGACGTTGGTCGGGCAACGCAGCACCGAGAAGATGGTGCCGACGGAGACGTTGACGTCGATGTTGGAGCTGCCATCGAGGGGATCGAACAGCAGCAGGAAATCGCCGCGCGGGTAGATGTCCGGCACCGGCTGGCTGTGGTCCATTTCCTCCGATGCGCAGGCAGCGAGGTGACCGCCCCAGGCGTTGGCCTCCAGCAGGATCTCGTTGCTGATGACATCCAGCTTCTTCTGCGCTTCGCCCTGCACGTTGCCGGTGCCGGCTTCGCCGAGCACGCCACCGAGGGCGCCCTTGCTGACGGCGATGGAGATGCTGGTGCAGGCGCGGGCGACGACCGCGATCAGCTGGCGCAGGTCGGCGTTGATGCGGCCGGCGTGCTGCTGCTGGATCAGGAAGCGGGTCAACGAGGTACGGGACATGGGCGGGCAGGTCTCGGCAACGGGGAAACGACTATTGTCGCTGGTCTGACTTGCGCGTGGGTGAGCGGGGAGGGCGTAATCGTTTCCAGAGGCGTTGCGCTGCAGAAGCGGGGCGCTCTGCTTCTGTAGAGCCGAGCCCGCGCTCGGCTGCTCTTCGTCCGTCACGCCGCGCAAGCCGAGCGCAGGCTCGACTCTACAGCAACCCTTGGCGAAGGCAGGAGCAAAAACAAAGGCGCCTTGCGGCGCCTTTGTTTTCAAACCACTGGAGGGGTGCTTCAGCCCTTGGCGACGGTGGCCACGGCCTTGGCGACGTATTCCAGGTTGTTCTGGTTCAGCGCGGCCACGCAGATGCGGCCGGTGCCGACGGCGTAGATGCCGAACTCGTCGCGCAGGCGCTCGACCTGTTCGCGGCTCAGGCCGGAGTACGAGAACATGCCGGCCTGCTCGTTGATGAAGCCGAACTGCGGGGCACCGGCGGCGGCCAGCTTCTCGACCAGGCCCTGGCGCAGGGCGTGGATGCGCTCGCGCATCTCGGTCAGTTCCTGCTCCCACATCGCGCGCAGTTCCGGGTTGGTCAGCACGCCGGCAACCAGTGCAGCACCGTGCGTGGACGGGCTGGAGTAGATCGTGCGGATCACGCGCTTGACCTGCGACTGCACGGCCTTGGCGTCAGCGGCGGTCGGCGCCACCATCGACAGCGCACCCACGCGCTCGCCATACAGCGAGAACGACTTGGAGTACGAGTTGGCGACGATGAAGCTGTCGATGCCGGCCTCGGCGATGATGCGCACGGCGGCGCCGTCCTGCTCGATGCCCTTGTCGAAGCCCTGGTAGGCCATGTCGATGAAGGGGAACAGCTGGCGGTCCTTCAGCAGCTGCGCGACCTGCTTCCACTGGCTGACGGTGAGGTCGGCGCCGGTGGGGTTGTGGCAGCAGGCGTGCAGCAGCACCACGGTGCCCGCTTCCAGCTTGCCCAGGTCGGCCAGCAGGCCGTCGAAGTTCACGCCATGGGTGGTCGGGTCGAAGTAGGTGTAATCGACCACCTCGAAACCAGCGGCGCTGAACACGGCGCGGTGGTTTTCCCAGCTCGGGTTGCTCAGCGCGACGGTGGCGTGCGGCAGCAGCTTCTTCAGCACGTCGGCGCCGACGCGCAGCGCACCGCTGCCACCGACGGTCTGTGCGGTGGTGACGCGGCCGGCGGCCAGCAGCGGCGAATCCTTGCCGAACACCAGCTCACGGGTAGCCTGGGTGTATGCCGGCAGGCCATCGATCGGCAGGTAGCCGCGCGGTTTGGCTTCGTTGGCGAGCTGCTGCTCGATCTGCTTGACGGCGCGCAGCAGCGGAATGCGGCCGCTCTCGTCGTAGTAGATGCCCACACCCAGGTTGACCTTGGTCGGGCGGCTGTCGGCGTTGTACGCCTCGGTCAGGCCCAGGATCGGGTCGCCTGGGACCAGTTCCACGTTTGCAAAGAAGGACACGGCGGTACTCGTTCGGTAGACGGAAAGGGGGAGGAATTGCGCCACGCGGCTTGCGGCTTTTCGGCCGGAAACAGCCCATCGTAACAAAGCCTGCCGGGGCTGGCCGCCGCCATCGTCATCCGCCTGCCCGTACCATGGCGTGCGTTGCCGCTCGATCCATCAACCTGAATCATGAATTCCGCCGCACGACGTCATTGCCTGCCGCTGTCCGCCCTGCTGCTGTCGCCTTTTTCGGTGGCGGCCGCGCCCTCGCCCACCGCACTGCCAGCGGTCCAGGTGCAGGCCGCGCGGGTGCCGGGCGTGGATCCCTTCGCCCTGCCCGCCAGCCTGGATACGGTGTGGATCGATGCCGACCGTAGCGGCCCCAACGCGCAGCTGTCCGAGGCGCTGGGCGGGGTGCCGGGCCTGCTGGCCAGGGACCGGCAGAACTTCGCACAGGACACCCAGCTGTCGATCCGTGGCTTCGGCGCCCGTTCGACCTTCGGCGTGCGCGGGGTGCGGGTGCTGATCGATGGGGTGCCGGCGACCATGCCCGATGGCCAGGGCCAGCTGTCGCACGCCAGCCTGCTCGGTGCCGAACGCATCGAGGTGCTGCGCGGGCCGTTCTCGGCGTTGTACGGTAATTCCTCCGGCGGCGTGCTGCAGGTGTGGAGCGCGCAGGGCCAGGCCGGTGACCCGTGGCGGCTGCGGGTGAATGCCGGTGCCGACAACACGCTCAGCGTCGGCGCGCAGCTGCGCGGGGCGGGCAAGGGCATCGACTACAACGTGGCCGCCAACCATTTCAGTACCGATGGCTGGCGTGACCATAGCCGTGCGCGCCGCGAATCGTTGAACGCGCGGCTGGGCACCGAGCTCGCTGGCGGCCGCCTGGAACTGCTGCTCAATGCGCTGCATGCGCCCAACGCGCAGGACCCGCTGGGCCTGACCCGCGCGCAGGTGGCGGCCGACCCGCGCCAGGCCACGGCGGTGGCTGAGCAGTACAACACCCGCAAATCGGTGCGCCAGCAGCAGGCCGGCCTGCGCTGGACGCGGGAAGCCGGTGCGCAGCGCTGGCAGCTGATGGGCTATGCCGGGCAGCGCGCGGTGAGCCAGTACCTGCCGATTCCCCCGGGACCGCAGGCCAACCCATTGCACGCCGGTGGCGTGATCGACCTGGATGGCGGCTACGGCGGCTTGGACGCGCGCTGGGGCTGGAACGGCGATCTGTGGGGCCGCCCGCTGGATCTGGTGGTGGGCGTGAACGCCGATCGCCAGCGCCAGCACCGCACTGGCTACGAGAACTTCATCGGCAGCAGCGTGGGCGTACGCGGTCGCCTGCGCCGCGACCAGATCGACATCGTGCAGAACGTGGACCAGTTCGCGCAGGCGTGGTGGCAATGGAGCCCGCGCTGGTCGCTGTTGGCCGGAGTGCGCCACAGCACGGTGCGCTTCGAATCGGATGATCGCTACATCGTCGGGCGCAACCCGGACGACAGCGGCAGCCGCCGCTACCAGGCCACCACGCCGGTGGCGGGTGTCAGCTTCGAGGCAAGCCCGCAGTGGCGCCTGCACGCGGCCGTGGGCCGTGGATTTGAAACCCCGACGTTCAACGAACTGGGTTACCGCGCCGACGGCCAGGCCGGGCTGGCGCTGGATCTGGCGGCCGCCCGCAGCCGCAGCCTGGAAGTGGGCAGCAAGTGGCATGCGCAGGATGGAAGGCAGCTCGATGTGAGCCTGTTCCGCGCAGATACAGACGATGAGCTGGCCGTTGCCAGCAATACCAACGGTCGCAGCACGTACCGCAACATCGGCCGCACCCGCCGCCAGGGTGTGGAGCTGCAGTACCGGCAACCGATGGCCGAGCAGCTGGAGCTGCAGCTGGCCTGGACCTGGCTGCAGGCGCAGGTGCGCTCGCCCTACCTTGCCTGCGCGGCCAGCGACTGCGCCGTGCCCGATACCGTCGTTGCCGCCGGCAGCCGCCTGCCCGGCGTGCCCCGGCAGCAGGCGTATGCGCGCCTGCAGTGGTCGCCGGGGGACTGGCAGTGGGCGCTGGAAGCTGCCGCCAGCAGCGACGTGGTCGTGAACGACATCGCCACCGAGCGCGCGCCGGGATACGCACTGCTGAACCTGGAAGCCGGGCGCAGCTGGACGCTGCAGTCCGGTGACCTGCGCGCATTCGCGCGTATCGACAACGTGCTGGACCAGCGCTACATCGGCTCGGTGATCGTCAACGACGGCAACGGCCGGTTCTTCGAACCGGGGCCGGACCGCCGCGCCAGCGTCGGCCTGCAGTGGTCATGGCGCTGAAGCAGTAGTGCCGGCCGCTGGCCGGCATCGCTTCGTGCAGGGGACAAGGTTGCCGGCCAGCGGCCGGCACTACCCGTCAATCGGGGGCCTTGGCTGGGACGAACGGTGAGGTCGGGTCGCTGGCCGGGAAGGTCTCTTCCAGCGCCTCGTCCTGGTTGTCGCTGGCGTGCTGCTTGCGCTCGCGCCGCTTCAGCGGGCTTTCCTGGCCACCGCGGTTGCGATCGCCACAGTCCTTGCGGTCCTGTGCGGCCTGCTCAGGCCGGCGCACGACCGGCAATGCACCCTCGTCGGGTGTCGACATGCCGGCGCCACGGTCCTCGGCGTCGGCCAGATCGTGTTTGCCGCGCTGCTCGCCCGGCTCGGGGGTGTGGTTCTCACGCAGGGGGTCACGGGTGGTGGTCATGGGGCATTCCTCCGGTAGGCCTCCACTACAGCGCGGACGAGGTAAAGCCACTGCGAACCTGGCGTCATGAACATCTTTGTCACGACTGGATAACGGCGGCGCGCGTATTCCTGCCCACCCGCCCTGCTGCAGGAGCCGGCCATGCCCCGTCTTGAACGCCCCGCCCCGTCCGTGTTCAACGCCCTGCTGGATCCGCTGGGCCAGCGCAGCACGCAGCGCCGGACGCGCCGCCTGGAGGATCCCCAAGCGGTGGCGCAGGATTACCTGCAGTACATGCTGAGCGACTACGAGGAACGCCGCGGACAGGGGCATCGCAACTGGCGCGATCTGTGCCCGGTGTATGCCTTCGCGCTGACCACCCATGCCGCCGACTGGCCGCGTGGAGGTGAGGCCGATACCAGTGGCGAACTGGCCGAGCACTGGGACCAGATGCGTGGACAGTCGCGCCTGAACTGGGCACAGGCGCAGCCGGTGGTGGAAGATGCCTGGCGCGCGCTGGACCACATCCCTGCCGCTGCGGTGAGGCCGCTGCTGCAGTAGTGCCGGCCGCTGGCCGGCGGCTCGTTGAATCCTGAGGATGCCGGCCAGCGGCCGGCACTACCCGCACGGCGTGCACGTTGCCGACACGGTTGTTTCACGGTAGCCGGCCGAAGCTGGCTACCCCTGCTGAAACCCAGGTGCGCATCATGGCCCGCCCGATCTGGACCGGTACGCTTTCCTTCGGCCTGCTCAACGTACCGGTCTCGCTGATGTCCGGTGAGCGCAAGGTCGACCTGCACTTCCGCATGCTCGATTCGCGCGACCGCAAACCGATCCGCTTTGAACGGGTCAACGCCGATACCGGCGAGGAAGTGCCGTGGAAGGACATCGTCAAGGCCTTCGAGTACGACAAGGGCAGCTACGTCGTGCTGGAGGAAGACGATATCCGTTCGGCGGCACCGGAAAGCCATGAAACGGTGGAGGTGGAAACCTTTGTCGACGCCAGCCAGATCGATCCGCGCTACTACGAGAAGCCCTATCTGCTGGTGCCGGGGAAAAAGGCCGAGAAAGGTTACGTGCTGCTGCGGGAAACGCTGCGCAGCACTGGCAAGGTCGGTATCGCACGGGTGGTGGTGCGCACGCGCGAGTACCTGTGCGCGGTGATGCCCAATGACGACGCACTGGTGCTGATGATCCTGCGTTATCCACAGGAACTGGTCGAGCCTGACGACTACAAGCTGCCCAGTGGAAAGCTCGCCGATTACCGCATCACCAGCAAGGAAACGGCGATGGCCGAGCAGCTGATCGAGTCGATGTCCGGCGACTGGGATCCGTCGCAGTATCACGATGAATTCCGCGAACGCCTGCAGCAGGTGCTGAACAAGCGCATCAAGTCCAAGGGCGGCACGACCAAGGTAGAAGACGAGCCGGCACCGCGCGAAGATGCCACCACCAACGTGGTGGACTTCATGTCGCTGCTGCAGAAGAGCCTGGATGCCAACAAGCGCACGCCGGCGAAGAAGGCGGCAGCGGGCAAGGCACCGGCCAGGAAGACAGCGGCGAAGAAGACACCGGCAAAAAAGGCCCCGGCGAAGAAGGCTGCAAAGAAAACCGTCGCGCGACGCAAGGCAGGTTGAGCCATGTCGTTGCATCAGTACCGGCGCAAGCGTCGGCTGGGCGGAGGCAGCGGGCAGACCCCCGAGCCGGATGAAACGCCTGCACGGGGCAACCCGAAGCGACGGCCGATCTTCGTGGTTCAGCTGCACCACGCCAGCAGCCGCCACTACGATTTCCGCCTGGAAATGGATGGCGTGCTGAAGAGCTGGGCGGTGCCGAAGGGGCCGTCGCTGCGGGTGGGTGAGAAGCGTCTGGCGGTGGAGGTGGAAGACCACCCGCTGTCCTATGCCGGCTTCGAAGGCGATATTCCGGAAGGACACTACGGCGCCGGCCACGTCGATGTATTCGACCACGGCAGCTGGGCCTGCGAAGACGATCCGCTGCAAGCATTGGGGGCCGGCAAGATCGACTTCGTGTTGCATGGACAGCGCTTGGCCGGTGGCTGGAAGCTGGTGCGCACGGCGATGAAGGGCCGCCAGGTGCAGTGGCTGCTGATCAAGCGCGACGACGAGCAGGCGCGGGATGCCGAAGCGGATGATCTGCTGCACGCGCCGACCCGGAAGCCTGCGAAGACCAACCGGGCCTCTACGAAGAAGGCGGCGCCAGCGCCGCGTACCGCACATCCACGCAAGGCCGATGCACGCTGGCATGCGCGCGCGCTGAAGCTGGATGGGGCGCGTGACAAGAGCTACCCGCGCCAGTTCAAACCACAGCTCACCGATCATCGCGACACCGCGCCCGATGGTGAGCGTTGGCTGCACGAGATCAAGTGGGATGGCTACCGGCTGCTGGCCGATCTGCACGAGGGCGAGGTCAAACTGCGCTCGCGCAATGGCCTGGACTGGACCGCGGATTTTCCCGAAGTGGTGCAGGCCGTACAGGCGCTGCCGGTACGCGATGCACGTCTGGATGGGGAACTGGTGGTGCTGGACGACAACGGCCGCAGCGACTTCGCCGCGCTGCAGCGGGTGATCGACGGCAGCTCGAAACAACCGCTGCGCTACATCGTGTTCGATCTGCCGGGCGTGGCCGGGGTCGACATCAGCCGCGCGCCGCTGCTGGAACGCAAGGCACTGCTGAAAGCGCTGATTGGCGATACGCCTGGCACGCTGGCTTTCAGCGAGCACGTCATCGATCACGGCCCGGCGGTGTTCGAGGCCAGCGGCAAGGCGGGCTTCGAAGGCATCGTCAGCAAGCAGGTCGATGCGCCCTACGTGAACGCCCGCGCACGAAGCTGGGTGAAGGTGAAGCACGAGGACACCGATGAATTCCTGATCATCGGCCACACCGCGCCAAAGGGCTCGCGGGTGGGATTCGGTTCGCTGCTGCTGGCCACGCCGGACAAGGGCGGCCTGCGCTATGTCGGCCGGGTCGGTACCGGCTTCGACGACGAGAGCCTGCGCGCGCTGTCGGCGGCGCTGGCGCCGCTGGCGGTGAAAGCAGCGGTGCTGGAACTGCCGTCGCACGTGCCATTCCGTACGGCCAGCGTGCGCTGGGTGAAGCCGATGACGGTGGCCGAGGTCGCGTTCCGTGGCTGGGGCAAGGAGGGATTGCTGCGCCAGGCCAGCTTCAAGCGACTGCGCAGCGACAAGCAGAGGGAGGACCTGGGAATGAGAGCAGCACCGGCCGATGACGGTGACGACGTTGCCATCACCCATCCCGAGCGCGTGGTGTTTGCGAAGAAGAAGCTCAGCAAGGGCGACGTCGCCGACTACTACCGGCAGATGGCGCGATGGATCCTGCCGGAAATCAGTGGACGGCCGCTGTCGCTGCTGCGCTGTCCGGATGGCGTGGGCAAGGCCTGTTTCTTCCAGAAGCACCACGGCCAAGGCCTGGGCGACGCCGTGCATGCAGTGCCGCTGCAGCAGAAGAGCGGGCGCGAGGACTACGTCTATATCGATGACGAACGCGGGCTGCTGCAATTGGTGCAGATGAACACCCTGGAGCTGCATCCCTGGGGGGCGACGGTGGCCGATCCCGAGCATCCCGACCGGCTGGTGTTCGATCTTGATCCGGGTGAGGGCGTGAGCTGGGCCGACGTGAAGCGCGGCGCGCGTGATGTGCGCGATCGTTTGCAGGAGACCGGCCTGCGGAGCTTCGTGCGGTTGTCCGGTGGCAAGGGCGTGCATGTGGTGGTGCCGCTGCTGCCCAAGGCGGACTGGGAGGACGCGAAAGCGTTCTGCGAGGCGTTCGCGCAGGCGATGGCCGAACAGGCGCCGGACCGCTACGTGGCGACGATGAGCAAGGCCAAGCGAAGCGGGGTGATCTTCATCGACTGGCTGCGCAATACACGCGGCGCGACCAGCGTATGTTCGTGGTCGCTGCGTGCGCGCGAGAGCGCGGGCGTGGCGGTGCCGCTGCGCTGGGAAGAACTGGCGCGGGTCAGCGCTGCCGACGCGTTTCCGATGGACAAGGCATTGGCACGGGCGAAGCGATTGAAGTCGGACCCGTGGCAGGGCATCGACGCGTTGAAGCAGACGCTGCCGACGTCGAAGCGGTAGTGCCGGCCGCTGGCCGGCAACTGCAGGATCATCGAGGTTGCCGGCCAGCGGCCGGCACTACCCGTATCCGGGCATCGACGCGTTGAAGCAGAAGCGGCCAGTATTGACCGTGCGTGCTCAGCGCGGATCGCGCGACGCGCGACGACCGAACCGCCAGCCGACCAGCAACTGCACCGGCAGCGAGACCAGAAGGCCGATGACGAACCACCGTGGGAAATCGCCCCCCATCATCCACAGGCCATAGCCCGCGCCGAGTACCAGCAACGACCAGATCGAGGTGCCATGCGCACGTGGCCAGCACGGTGCGTAGTAGGTGGCAAAGGCGATGGCGGCGATACCGCCGAGCACGGTGAATGCCAGGTCCCAACCGAGTTGTGCCTCGCTACCCGGTGTCATGCCCAGCAGCGATGGCAGCCAGCCGGCGGCACTGCTGACCAGGGCCAGCGCGAGCAGCGCGCCGATCAGGGCGAGCAACGAGAGAAAGATGGTCTTGAGCGTGGCGGGCATGCGCGCATTGTAAGGCCGCCAAGCTGCCCGGCGCTGCCGGCAGATCGGCATGGCCGCCGTGCCCGTGGGAGAGGGAAACGGGCACGGCGGCCATGCACAGGGGGTCAGGCAGCGAAGTCGATCACCACGCGGCCTTCGATGGTGCCGGCGTGCATGCGCGCGAACACCTCGTTGACGTTCTCCAGGCGGTCGGTGCTGACCGTCGCCGCAACCTTGCCTTCGGCGGCGAACTGCAGCGATTCCTGCAGGTCCAGGCGGGTGCCGACGATCGAGCCGCGCACGGTGACGCCGTTGAGCACCATGCCGAAGATGTCCAGCGGGAAATTGCCCGGTGGCAGGCCGTTGAGCGAGACCGTGCCGCCGCGCCGCACCATCCCCAGCGCCTGTTCGAACGCCTTGGGCGACACCGCGGTGACCAGTGCACCATGCGCGCCGCCGATCTCCTTTTTCAGGAACGCGGCCGGATCGGTGGTGCGCGCGTTGACGGTGACCTGCGCGCCAAGGCGCTTGGCCAGGGCCAGCTTGGCGTCGTCCACGTCCACCGCTGCAACGTTCAGGCCCATCGCGCGTGCGTACTGCACGGCCATGTGGCCGAGGCCGCCGATGCCGGAGATCGCCACCCAGTCACCGGGCTTGGTGTCGGTGACCTTCAGGCCCTTGTACACGGTGACGCCCGCGCACAGCACCGGCGCGATCTCGACAAAGCCCACTTCCTTCGGAAGCAGGCCGACATAGTTGGCATCGGCCAGTGCGTACTCGGCGAAGCCGCCGTTGACCGAGTAGCCGGTATTGCGCTGCGTTTCGCACAGCGTTTCCCAGCCCCCCAGGCAGTGTTCGCAATGGCCACACGCCGAGTACAACCAGGGGATGCCGACCCTGTCACCTTCCTTGATGTGCCCTACCCCGCCTCCCACGGCCACGACGTGCCCCACGCCCTCGTGACCGGGGATGAACGGCGGGTTCGGTCTCACCGGCCAGTCGCCCTCGGCGGCGTGCAGGTCGGTGTGGCAGACGCCACAGGCCTCGATCTTGACCAGCACCTCGCCCGCCCCCGGGCGCGGTACCACGACTTCTTCGATGACCAGCGGCTTGCCGAACTCACGGACGACGGCGGCCTTCATGGTTCTGTTCATGCGTGCTTCTCCGTAGTGCGCTTGCAGACAGGATGGCGCCGGCCCCATGCCCGCGCCTTGATCCCGATCAATCCTCAGAATCAGAAGAAGCCGAGCTTCTTCGGTGCGTAGCTGACCAGCAGGTTCTTGGTCTGCTGGTAGTGGTCGAGCATCATCCGGTGGTTCTCGCGGCCGATGCCGGACTGCTTGTAGCCGCCGAACGCGGCGTGTGCCGGGTAGGCGTGATAGCAGTTGGTCCATACCCGTCCGGCCTGGATCGCGCGGCCCACCCGGTACAGGCGCGCGGCATCGCGGCTCCAGACGCCGGCCCCCAGCCCGTACAGCGTGTCGTTGGCGATCTGCAGCGCTTCTTCTTCGGTCCTGAACGTGGTCACCGACACCACCGGCCCGAAGATCTCCTCCTGGAACACGCGCATGCCGTTGTGGCCCTTGAACACGGTGGGCTGCACATAGAAGCCGCCGGCCAGGTCGCCGCCAAGCGCGGCCTTGTCGCCACCAATCAGCACTTCGGCGCCTTCCTCGCGGCCGATGGCGATGTAGGACAGGATCTTCTCCAGCTGTTCGGCCGATGCCTGCGCACCCACCATGGTGTTCGGGTCCAGCGGATTGCCCTGCCGGATCGCTGCCACGCGTTCAAGCACGCGCTCCATGAAGCGTTCGTAGATAGATTCCTGCACCAGCGCGCGCGACGGGCAGGTGCAGACCTCGCCCTGGTTGAAGGCGAACATGACAAAACCTTCCACCGCCTTGTCGAGGAAATCATCGTCCTCGGCCATCACGTCGGCGAAGAACAGGTTCGGCGATTTGCCGCCCAGTTCCAGCGTCACCGGAATCAGGTTCTGGCTGGCGTACTGCATGATCAGGCGGCCGGTGGAGGTCTCGCCGGTGAAGGCGATCTTGGCGATGCGCGGGCTGCTGGCCAGCGGCTTGCCCGCCTCCAGGCCGAAGCCGTTGACCACGTTGAGCACGCCCGGCGGCAGCAGGTCGCCGATCACCTCCATCAGCACCAGGATCGACGCGGGAGTCTGCTCGGCTGGCTTGAGCACCACGCAGTTGCCCGCGGCCAGTGCCGGCGCCAGCTTCCAGGCGGCCATCAGCAGCGGGAAGTTCCACGGGATGATCTGCCCGACCACGCCCAGCGGTTCGTGGAAATGGTAGGCCACGGTGTCGTCGTCGATCTGCGACAGGCTGCCTTCCTGCGCGCGCAGGCAACCGGCGAAATAGCGGAAGTGGTCGGCCATCAGCGGCACGTCGGCGTTGAGCGTCTCGCGGATCGGCTTGCCGTTGTCCCAGGTCTCGGCATGGGCCAGCAGTTCCAGGTTCTGTTCGATGCGATCGGCGATGCGGTTGAGCAGCAGTGCACGGTGGGCGGCCGATGTGCGGCCCCAGGCGTCCTTGGCGGCGTGCGCGGCATCGAGTGCGGCGTCGATGTCCTCGGCGTTGGAGCGGGCCACTTCAGTGAACACCTGGCCGTTCACCGGCGAGAGGTTATCGAAGTACCGGCCGCTGCGCGGGGCGATCCATTCGCCACCGATGTAGTTGCCATAGCGCGGCTTGAACAGGGAACGCGGATCGGTGGCATGCGGGCGGGTGGACGGTACGGCGTTCATGGCGGCTCCTGTGATGGGCGTGGTGCATCCACAGGCGCAAGGACGATGCCAACCATGCCCTGCTGCGCTGCATCACGCCTTCATCGCCCGGCCATCGGTCATCGTGTCGCGCGCCCTGCGGCAGTGCAGCAGGTGTGGCCGTTGCAGGCCGACGCGGGGTGTGCTGTTAATCGGGACAGGTCCCGCAACAACTGTCGCAATGTGCGACACAGGAGGCTGTCGGTGTCCCCGCTTGCTCCCGATCCCCGCCTGGGCAGTGCCCGGCGCAGTTTCTTCGAGCGCGGCGCTGCTCCCGTCGGCGCGGTGCCCGAGGCGATCCTGCATTCCTGGCAACGCTGCCAGCGGCATGGCCTGCTGGTGGATGCGCAGCCGGCCGCCGAACCACTGACCGACCACCGCCTGCGCGAACTGCGCCAGCGCCGCGAGCGCCTGTGGCGACAGGCGCGCCCGGAGCTGGATGGACTGGCGGCGGAAATGACCCACAGCGGCAGCATCGTGCTGCTGACCGATGAAGACGGCTGGATTCTTGACGCCGAAGGCAGCACCGGTTTCCTCGACAAGGCCGGTCGTGTTGCGCTGATGCCGGGCATGCGTTGGGACGAAGGCACGGTCGGCACCAACGCGATCGGCACCGCGCTGGTGGACGGACGCGCGCTGCAGGTGCGTGGCGGTGAACACTACTTCGCCCCGCACGGCATCCTCACCTGTTCGGCGGTGCCGATCCTCGATCCCTACGGGCAGTGCCTGGGTGTGCTCGATGTTTCGGGCGACGCGCGGCTGCCACACGTGCACGCGCTGGCGCTGGTGCGGCAGGCGGTAGCGCAGATCGAGCACCGCGGTTTCGCCGACGGCCTGGCCGACTGCGAGCTGCTGCGCCTGCATCATCAACCCGCGCTGCTCGGCAGTGTGCGCGAGGGTTTGCTCGGCTTCCGCGGCGGTCGCCTGGTCGCAGCCAATCGTGCCGGGCTGGCGCTGTTCGGGCTCGATCGGCAGGACATCGGCCGCACGCCCTATGAGGCGCTGTTTGAACAACCGCTGTCGCGGCTGGCCGATGACGGCGTGCTGCTTGATCGCCAGGGACGTCGTCTGTATGGCGTGCGCGAAGCACGCGCGTCGCGACGCAGTGTGGCCACGCCGGTGGCGACCGCGCAGGCGCCGGCCCATGCGCAGGGTCCACTGTTCGATGCCGTGCAGCAACAGCAACTGGCCACCGCCGGGCGTGTGCTGCAGGCCGGGTTGCCGGTGCTGCTGCAGGGCGAGACCGGCACCGGCAAGGAAGTCTTCGCGCGCGAACTGCACGCACGCAGCACGCGTGCCGGTAAGCCCTTCGTCGCGGTGAACTGCGCGGCGTTGCCGGAAGGCCTGATCGAAGCAGAACTGTTCGGCTACGAGGACGGTGCCTTCACCGGTGCGCGCCGCCAGGGCAGCCCGGGCCTGCTGCGGCAGGCCGAGGGCGGTACGTTGTTCCTCGATGAGATCGGCGACATGCCGCTGGCGCTGCAACCGCGTCTGCTGCGCGTGCTGCAGGAACGCGAGCTGTCACCGCTGGGCGGTGGCAAGCCGGTGAAACTGGATTTCGCGCTGGTCTGCGCCAGTCACTGCGAACTGCCGCAGGCGGTGGACGCAGGCCGCTTCCGTGCGGATCTGTATTACCGCATCGCCGACCACGTGGTGACCCTGGCAGCGCTGCGGCAACATCCCGATCGCGGTGCCGTGGTGGATGCGCTGTGGCAGCAGCTGGGACACGGCCATGTGTTGTCTGCGCAGACGCGGGCGGCACTGGTGGCCCATGCCTGGCCCGGCAACCTGCGCCAGCTGAGCGCCTGCCTGCGCACGCTGGCCGCCCTGGCTGAGCCGGGTCAAGCGGTGGATCCGCAGCTGCTGCCGGCGGACGTACGTGCTGGCACGACGGCCGCGCCAGCACTGCCTGCCAGCGGTGCGCTGGAGGAGATCGCCGAGGCGGCCATGCGCCAGGCGCTGGCTGATTGCCAGGGCAACGTCAGCGCGGCGGCCAAGCGGCTGGGGATCAATCGCAGCACCCTGTACCGGCGGCTGGGTGCGCGAAGTGGTTGAGGGAATCCGGTAGCGCCGGGTCTGTGCCCTGCTCCACCAGCGGCCGAACGGTCAGCTGGCCAGCACCGCGGCCTCGCGCGCCAGGCGCTCGACACTGTCCCAGTCGCGGGTCTGCATCAGCGCGGCGGTGGTCAGCCAGGAGCCGCCCACGCACAGCACGTTGGGCAGGTGCAGGAACTGGCTGGCGGTCTGCGCGCTGATACCGCCGGTCGGGCAGAAGCGCACATCAGCGAACGGGCCGTGCCACGCCGACAGCATCGCGGCCCCCCCGGCCTGCACGGCGGGGAAGAACTTGAAGGTATCCAGGCCATGCTCCAGGCCGACGATCAGCTCCGAGCCGGTAGCCACGCCCGGCAGGTAGGGCAGATCGGCATCGCGCGCGGCGGCGTACAGCCGTGGCGTCGCCCCGGGTGATACCGCGAAGCGGCCGCCGGCTTCCTTCACGGCCTGCATCTGCGCGGCATCGAGCACGGTACCGGCACCGATCACCGCATCCGGCACCGCTTCGACCATGGCCTTGATGGCCTCCAGCGCACGCGGCGTGCGCAGGGTCACCTCGATCACCGGCAGGCCACCACGGAACAGCGCATGCGCGACCTGCACCGCATCGTCGATGTCATCGGGGGTGAACACCGGAATCACCGGTGCCAGTTTCAGTACCGCACGAACGCGTGGATCAGCGCCGGACATCGAATCGCTCCTCGCCCATCAGGGCCAACACATCAGCTTCGCTGACGGGATTGAAATCGCCGGGAATGGAGTGCTTCAGGCCCCCGGCGGCCAGGCCGAAGCGCACGGTGGCGTCGGCATCGAAGGCGGACAGGATGCCATGCAGGATGCCTGCCGCGAAGGCATCACCGCCGCCGATGCGATCGACGATGCCCTGCAGCTGGCGCACCGGTGCCTGCGCACGGGTGCCATCGCGGCCCAGCAGCAGCGCGCCCAGCGCATGGTGGTCCACGCTCAGCGTCTGCCGCTGGGTGCAGGCCAGCCACTGCAGCTGCGGGAATGCGTCGAATGCCGCTGCGGCTGCCGCTTCCACCCGCGCGACCACGTCGGCCTGTTCGAAGCGCTGGCCGAGGATGACTTCGATATCGCGGTAATCGGCAAAGACGATGTCGGCCTGCGCGAACAGTTCGTGCAGGATCGCCTGCGCATCGCCGCCCCAACGTTGCCACAGCTTCGGCCGGAAGTTGCCATCGAAGGACACACGCACGCCCAGCGCACGGGCGGCGCGCGCTGCAGCCAGCGTGGCCTGGGCCACGTCCGGGCCCAGCGCCGGGCTGACCCCGGACAGGTGGAGCCACTGCGCGCCCTGCAGCAGCGCCGGCCAGTCGTAGTCGGCGGCAGTGCTGTTGGCGAATGCGGAATCGGCACGGTCGTAGACTACTTCACTGGCCCGCTGCACCGCGCCGGTGGTCAGGAAATACAGGCCCATGCGGCCCTCGGCATCTTCGCGCACGCCGCGCGTATCGACGCCATGCCGGCGCAGTTCGGCCAGCGCATGCGCGCCGAGCGCGTTGCCGGCGACGGTGCTGACCATGGCCACGTCATGTCCAAAGCGGGACAGCGAGACAGCCACGTTCGCCTCGGCGCCGCCGACGTGCACCTGCAGCTGCGGCGACTGCAGCAGCAGCTCGCGACCGGGCGCACCCAGGCGCAGCAGCAATTCCCCGAAACACACGATACGACCCATTTCTGCTCCTTCACGCGTGCCGCCAGCATGTGACACTGGGCGGCGTGGTTGTGGACCACGCGTGGGGCGTGGAATTGGCTAGCGGTGTCATTTCAATCCCGCCCGGCCTTGCCCTAAGCCTACCAAACTGTTGGAAGCATTGTCCTGCAAGCGTCTTGGAGACATTTCAGATCTGTTGCGGTGCAAGATGCCGGATCGGGAACGTGCTGTTAACGTCCGGCCTGACCAGCGGTGTCATCACGCTGAAACAGCCGCGATACCAGACCTTTGGGAGAGGGGAAAGGCATGCATTCTCGGAACCATGAAAAAAAGACACCGGTTACCTTGCTCGCGTTGGCCGTAGCACTGGCCCTGGCAGGCAACGCCGGCGCGCAGCAGCAGAGCGCCAACCCGAACGCCACCGACCTGGATACGGTCACCGTCACCGGCTACCGCGCCAGCGTGGAAAAGGCGCTGGACATCAAGCGCGGCGAAGCCGGCGTGGTCGATGCCATCGTTGCCGAGGACATCGGCAAGTTCCCCGACCTGAACCTGGCCGAGTCACTGCAGCGCATCCCCGGCGTGGTCATCACCCGTGAGGCCGGCGAAGGCCGCAACATCTCGGTGCGTGGCCTCGGCCCGGAATTCACCCGCGTGCGCATCAACGGCATGGAAGCGCTGACCACGGTCGGCGCCGGTGACCAGAGCGGCGGCACCAACCGCGGCCGTGGTTTCGACTTCAACGTGTTCGCCTCGGACCTGTTCTCGCAGCTGCTGGTGCGCAAGACCGCCTCGGCCGATGTAGAGGAAGGCTCGCTGGGCGCCACCGTCGATCTGCGCACCGCGCGTCCGTTCGACTACGACGGCTTCACCTTCGCCGCCAGTGGCCAGGCCAGCTACAACGCGATGGCCGAGAAGGCCGACCCGCGCATCGCCGCGCTGGTCTCCAACACTTTCGCCGATGGCACCTTCGGCGCCTTGTTGTCGGTTGCCTATTCCGAGCGCCAGGCGCTGGAGGAAGGTTCCAACACCGGTCGCTGGGCCAACGGCCCGAGCAACGGCAATTTCGCCGCGTCCTCGCCGTTCGCCGCCGCGCGTGGCGCCAACGTGTTCCATCCGCGCTTCCCGCGCTATGTGCAGATGGAACACGAACAGAAGCGGCTGGGCGTAACCGGTTCGCTGCAGTGGAAGCCGAACGACGCCACCGAGATCTCGCTGGATGCGCTGTACTCGAAGATCGATGCCACGCGCGACGAGCACTACATCGAAGCGATTTCCTTCAGCCGCGGCGCCAATGCGAGCGCACGCCTGTCGGGCAAGCCGACCACCATCGTCAAGAATGGCGAGATCCGCGACAACGCACTGCTCTACGGCGAATTCGACAACGTCGATATCCGCACGGAGAACCGCCACGACGAGTGGAGCACCGAGTTCAAGCAGATCGCGCTGAACGGCCAGCACCGCTTCGGCGATGACTTCACCCTGTCCGGCAAGCTCGGCATCTCGCGCTCCAAGCACGAGAACCCGGTGCAGACCACCGTCATCATGGACAAGTACGACGTCAAGGGTTACAGCTACGACTACCGTGGCAACAGCCGTGCGCCGGTGCTCAACTACGGCATCGACCCGACCAATCCCAACGGCTGGGAACTGGCCGAGATCCGCCTGCGTCCGCAGTACGTGGACAACGACTTCGACACCGGCCAGATCGACTTCAACTGGAACATCAGCCCGGGCTTCCGCCTGAAGGGCGGCGTGCTGGCCAAGGACTACACGTTCAAGACCGTCGAACTGCGCCGCGCCAGCGAACTGGCCGTGCCCAACTTTGCCGGCGGCAGCAAGATCGTGCCGGCGGACCTGACCGAGCAGGCCGGACTGAAAGGCATCAGCGGCAGTCCGTCGAACTGGGTCGTGCCGGACCTGGATGCGATCGCCGAACAGCTGGACATCTACAGCAACAGCGGCACCTTCGCCGTTGCCCCGCGCGCCAACAACGTGCGCAGCGTTGAAGAGAAGGACCGTGGCGCCTACCTGATGGGTGAGTTCTCCACCGAACTCGGTTCGCTGCCGCTGTCGGGCAACTTCGGCGTGCGCTACGTGCGCACCAAGCAGTCGTCCACCGGGCAGTCGACGCTGGCCAACGGCACCGTCGAAACCACGGTCAGCCGCACCTACGACGACACCCTGCCCTCGTTCAACCTGGTGGCTGAGGTCACCCCGGACTTCCTGATCCGGCTGGGTGCGGCCAAGGTGATGAGCCGTCCGGGGCTGGGCAGCCTGACGCCGGGCGCGACGGTGGCGGTGGCCGGTGGCGCACGCACCATTTCCAGTGGCAACCCGGTACTGGATCCGATCCGTGCGACCAATGTCGACCTCGGCTTCGAGTGGTACTTCGCCGAAGGCGCGATGGCCGGCATCGGCCTGTTCTACAAGGACATCGAGAGCTTCGTGCAGACCACCCGCGAAGTGCGCCCGTACAGCGACAGCGGCCTGCCGGCTTCGCTGCTGGTCGGCACCGGCGCCTCGGCCACCGATGACTTCACCTACAGCAAGCCGGTCAACACCCCCGGCGGCGAACTGCACGGCGTGGAGGCCAACTACACCCAGCCCTTCACCTTCCTGCCGGGCAAGTGGGCGAACCTGGGCGTGCAGTTGAACTACACCTGGGTGGAATCGAAGATCCAGTACATCAACGCGGCCGGGCAGCCGGTGATGAAGACCGACCTGACCGGCCTGTCGAAGTCATCGTGGAACGCCACGCTGTTCTATGAAGGCGAGAAGTTCGCCGGGCGCATCTCGGCCACCAACCGCGATGACTACCTGACCCAGGCACCGGGCCAGGAGACCGGCTTCAACCTCGATGGCTACCACGGCATGACCGGTACCACGGTGTTCGATGCGTCCATCCGCTACAAGATCAGCGACAAGCTGGAACTGAGCCTGGAAGGCATCAACCTGACCAACGAAGCGTCCGACGAGTGGGTGTACTCGCCGCTGACCGGTCGCCTGCCGCTGCAGTACACCGAGACCGGCCGCCAGTACCTGCTGGGGCTGCGCTACAAGTTCTGAGCAACGCCGACGGCGTGCCACCCGGCACGCCGTCGTTCGCCACGACCGCTGCTGCGCCGCAAGGTGCCGTCGCGGCGTGGCCTTGCTACGGTCCGGCGGCCCTTGCCGGCCGTCGCCCGTTGAAAGGAAACGCCTGATGCCGCACCGCTCGACCCTGTCCCGCTGCCTGTTGCTGGCGGTGGCCCTGGCTGCCGGCCCCGCGATGGCCGCCACCGATGCACCCACGCTGCTGTTCCACGTCGATGCCGGCAAGGGTCTTGAGGCGGTGGTGGCGCAGGGTGAGGCGGTGCCGAACTTCCGCGACAAGGTCGACATCGTCGACGACGGAGCGCGCGGCAAGGCAATCCAATGGCAGGACGACGGTGTGCTGGCCTGGGATGCGCCCGGCAACATCCTTGCCCAGCGCGGCACCCTCGCCTTCGACTGGCGCGCGCGCTATGCGGTGGGCGAAGCACCGTTCGTGATCTTCCGCGTCGGCTATGCCGACCACAGCAGCTGGGACATGGCCTGGCTGCGCATCGACTGGAACGGGCACGGCTTCGATGCGTTCGTCACCGATGCCAACCTCGCCCGCACGCGCGTGTCGTTCCGCATGGACACGCCGCCACGCGCGGACCAATGGCTGCACCTGGCCTTCGCCTGGGATGAAGACCAGGGCGTGCGCCTGTTCGTCGATGGTCGCGAAGTGGCGCGTGTGCAGGCCAGCGGTGACTACGACGCAGCGCTGGACCAGCTCGGCCTGGCCGGACGGGTGATGGCGCCCTACCAGGTGCAGAGCCGCTACAACTTCCTGCGCGGCAGTGATTTCCAGCACATCCGCGTGTACGACCGCATGCTTGATGCTGCGGCCGTCAGTGCGCTCGCGCGTGGCAAGGCCGTCACCAGCGCCGTTGCCGGCGCCAGCGATGATCGCGCCTGGCGCCATCGCTTCGGCTGGGACGGCGCACCGCCACCGGCATTGAGCGCCGCCGGCACGCGCATCCGCAAGATCGAGTTTGCCGATGCCCGTGATCTGAAGGCATGGATGTGGAAGGCCACCGACGGCATCGCCGAAACCACCTGGCCGGGTGTCTACAACCGCTCGCGGCTGCCCGGGCGCAACGACTACTTCCAGTTGCCGGACTGGAACACCTATGTGGAAGGCGGCCAGCACCTGGACCTGACCGTGCCGGCGGGCGAGACCGTCAACCGCGTGGAGATCCGCGGTGCGGCGTTCGGCGCGCTGGCCCATGGCCGCGATGCGGCGCACGCCACGCAGGTGCTGGCAACGCGTCCCCAAGGCGTGGTGCGCAGCGTCGACGACATTCCGGCACAGACCGGGGGCGTGCTGCGTTTCAGCAACGTTGAACAGGAAACGCCGATCCAGGAAATCTGGGCGTATGACGTGCGCGAAGGCGCCGAGCCCGATGGCACGGTCAAGCAGACCTATGTCATCGACAGCCAGGCGCTGCCCGACTACACCAACCTGGACACGCTGCGCCGTTACATCGACGGCCGCTATCCGCTGGCCGAACGCAGCACGGTGATGGCGCTGCCGAAGGGCGCAGGCTCGCGGCGCCGCAGCGCCGACACGCTGCCGGCCCAGCCGAAGCCGATCGTGCACGTGCTGATTCCCTCCGGCGTGGGTGATGCGCCGGCCAACCAGCCGTTGATCCGCAGCTGGGCCTACAGCTGGGAAAACATGCATGACGGGCTGGACGGCGTGGCCATCGACATCCCCGCGCTGGACCTGCCGGCCACGCACGATGGGCTGATCCCGCTGAACATCCGCATCAAGGATCCGATCTGGCCGGCGCGCGACATGATCGATGTTTCGGTCTCGGTGCAGCCCGGGCAGAAGCGCACGTTGTGGCTGGACCTGCGCGACCGCATCCTGACGCCCGACAGCCTGTGGCTGAGCATCGCCTCGGCTGCGCCCGGCTTCGACGCCAAGGCACTCGACGGTACGCAGGTGCGGCTGGTGTTCAAGCCACGCGCCGAGGCGATCAAGGAGCACGTGGCCGACCGCTTCAACCAGGTGCGCGACAACTGGGGCTTCCTGGTGGAGGAACACACCACCTCCAAGCGCCAGCGCCTTTACGCGCGCGTATACGCGGACCTGAGCGATCTGCTGCGGGTCGACCCGGACCACGAGCTGGGCCGGTTGTATTGGAACTACATCAGCTACAACAGCCAGGGGCGACCGCCGTACACCGCGCCGGAGGTGCCCAAGGGGGTACCGGCGTGGGCGTTCCACCAGGTGCAGGATCTGTCCCAGGTGCGGCAGTTCGTCGACTGGTGGATCGATCAGCGGCAGGTGGCCTACGGCGATTTCGGTGGTGGCATCTCCGACGATTCCGACCTGACCCAGCAATGGCCGGGGCTGGCCCTGATGGGCGTGCAGCCGGACCGCCTGAATGCCTCGCTGACCGCATTGTCAGACGCGGTGTACCGCAATGGCATGTTCAGCAATGGCCTCAGCACCATCGAGACCGACGAGCTGCATGCCTACGAGGAAGGCATCAACACCAACAGCGCGATGCTCTACCTCAACTGGGGCGATCCGCTGACCCTGGAACGATTGATGGAAACGGTGAAGGCGTTCGACGAGCGCATCATCCTGCGCAATCCGCAGGGTCATCTGCTGTTCTCCAGCAACTGGTTCGGTGGCAACAAGGTCTACCGCGAACCGAACTGGCAGTGGCAGAAGCCGTACTCGTTCCCGGTGCTGCATCCGGCGTTCCTGCTGGGCCAGTACAACGCTGACCCGACCGGGCGCCGGCTGGTGATCGGCCTGGCGGATGGCTATCTGGCCCACGCCGGCAGCGACGACAAGGGCCGCTTCACCCTGCCCAACGAGATCAACTGGGCGACCGGCAAGACCCGTGGCGGCGAACTCAACAACGGTTCCGGCAGCGGCGACACCATGCACACGTTCTGGGCGGCATGGCGCTGGACCGGCGATGCGAAGTACCTGCAGGCCCTCGACTACCGCGTGCAACGCGGCGGGCCCGGCGCGCTGGCCAACCTCGGCGAGAACTACGTGGAAGCGCTGGGCCGGCATCAGGACTGGTACCCGCTGCTGACCGCCGAGGCCGATGCCGGAAAGACCGGCTTCGCCAGCCTGGTGGCCTGGCAGGCCAGCGGCGATCGCAAGTACATGGACGCACTGCATGCCGATGGCCTGCAGGCCAAGGTGCAACGTGCGTACATGAACACCGAGGGCCATTGGTGGTCCGACCGGGTGGAAGCGCCGAGCGAGTTCCTGCAGCGTGCACGGCTGGGTGGCATCGCCCTGAAGCGCAACCAGAGTTGGCCCGGGCACACCGTCAGCTGGCGCTTCGATCGCGAGGGTGCCGCCGAACAGGTGGCGCTGCTGGTGCATGCGCCCTCGCGCGAGCACTTCACGGTCACCAGCCATAACCTCGGTTCGCGCGTGATCGCCGCTGACATGACCGGTTGGAACGTGGCCAGCGGGTCCTGGCGCGTGCGCAGTGGCGTGGATGGCGACGGCGATGGCCGCATCGACGGTACGCCGCGCGAGCGCGTGGTGCAGCTGGAAACGAGTGCTTCGGTACCGATGCAGTTCCAACCTGGCCGCACCGAAGTATTCGAGTTCGAGCGTGTGTCCGCGGGGACGCCGGTGGAAACGCGTCCGGATCTGGGCGTGGGCCGTGGTGATGTGCGGATGGACGGGCGTCAGGTACACGTGACCGTGCACGGCCTTGGCCATGTGGCCAGCGGCGTGGGCGTGGCGGTGCTGGAAGATGCGCGGGGCCGCGAGATCGCGCGCAGCGAAGTGCCGGCGATGGCTGCACCGACTGACCTGTTGCCGAAGACGACGGTGGTGTCGTTGCCGTTGCCGGCGGGTGATCGCAGTGGCCTGCGCGTGCGTGTTGCACTGGCCGACGGCGGAGAGGAAGTCACGCGGCTCAACAATGTGGTGGATGTGCCGCGATGAATTCCGCGTTCCGCCGGGCATGGCCCGGCGCTACCGATGAATCGGTTGCCCACAAGCCCTGGTAGCGCCGGGCCATGCCCGGCGGAACGCTATCAGGATGCCTCGGTCTCCATCACCTTCACCCGGCGCTGGTACCAGCCGTCATCCAGCGGATCGAACACCGCGCTGCGCTCCATCACGCCCTGGTAGACGTGGACGGATACGGCTATATCCTCGTCGCTGGCGTTGCGCAGCGTGTGGTACTCGTGCGGCGGAATCAGGCTGCCGGCGCTGCCGCGGTGCCCGTACAGCGTGTCCTGCGCGGCGAAGCGGTGACGCTCGCCACGCTGTTCCAGCAGCGCATACGGGGTCACGATCAACTCGCCCTGCCAGACCCCCTCCACGCACCACATCGCATCGTGGTCGTGCAGTGGCGTGCCCTGCCCCGGGCCCCAGCACATCGCAATGACGCTGTAGCCCAGCGTAGGACTGCGGTGCAGTTCACGGCGCGCGTAATGGCCATCCACCGGACGGCGTACACAGGGCGGCAGCTCGATCAGCGGATCGATGATGGCCTCACGCAGCACCCGCTGCAGCGCATCGATGATCGCCTTCGGATCGACCAGGCAGACAGCGCCGTCGATCCCTGCAATCAAGCGCTCGCGGCCGGTAAACGGCGGTGGCGTGAACATCGCTTCCATGAACCGACTCTAGCCGAGGCGGGTTAACAGAATGTTTGCATCGCGGTGTCATCACTGCGTGCCGCGCTGCACGAAGGGCACTTTTGCATAGAGCGCACGCTCTCCCGCGCGTGGATCGTCAACCATGCGGCTGTGCCGATCGAACAGCATCGTCTGCCGGTGTGGCAGTGAATACGGGGCCCATTGCGACAGTCCTGCGTGATTCGGATCACCAGAACGCGCAAACGCAATCAGGGCATCGCTCATCGTCGCCGCCAGTGCAATGGCGGCGTCACCACCGCCGGTGCGGGCACCGGGCAGGCCGGCGTTGTCGAACACCAGCGGGATATCGAGCGTGTGGAACGCGCGCAGACGTCCCTCTTCCACCGGTGACGGCCAATCGAGCTGGTAGGCCCAGGTCGGTGCGGCACCCGATGCCTGCCGGGCGCGTGCCTCCAGTTCTTCCACTGCTCCACGCCAGGAACGACCGGCCGTAGTGGCGGCGAAGAACACCTCTGACGGCGTGTAGTGCGGATACAGGCGTCGATATTCTGCGATCACCACCGAAGGTAAAAGATCGACGAACTGCTGCTTCTCCAGCTGCGCCGGCAGACTCTCCCAGGTCAGGCTGAAGTTGGCCGGGTCGTTGCCAAGAAACGCGCGCGTCTCATCGCGGGTGTTGCCGATCACCATCGGAATCGACGCGGACTGCGCCGGTGCCTGTGGCCAGAACGGATGCACCGGCAGCACCACCTCATCCAGCACCGGGCCGAAATACAGCGCGCTGCTTTCCACCCGCGAAGGATCGCGTGCGCGGGTGGCGGCCAGCAGGTCGGCCGTCGGCAGGCGCAGCAGTGCCTGCAGGTCGCGCGCGCCCACGGCGTCCATTGCAATCGAAGCGCGTTGCGCCGCCGCACGCGGGCCGGCCGCGGTGACCTGCTGCCCGCTCATCGTCCACGCGCGCTGGAACAGCCCCTTCGCTGCGGGCATCGCCATCAGCGTGGCGATCTTGGCGCCGCCACCGGACTGCCCGAACACGGTGATGTTGCCGGCATCGCCGCCGAACACCGCTGCGTGCTCACGCACCCATTGCAGGGCCTGCACCAGGTCGAGCTGGCCGACGTTGCCGGAGGCCGCATAACGCGGGTCGCCCAGCGCGCCCAGGTACAGGTAGCCGAAGGTGTTCAGGCGGTGATTGACGGTGACCATCACCACGCCGCCGCGCCGGCACAGCGCGCTGCCGTCGTACAGCGGGTCGCTGCCCGAACCGTTGTTGAAGCCGCCGCCATGCAGGTACACCAGGATCGGCCGCTTGCCGCCGTCGCCGAGCGCTGGCGTCCATACGTTGAGGAACAGGCAATCTTCGCTGCCCGGACCATCCGCCCCCGTCTGGGGTGCAGAGGCGGCGTATTCCAGGGCGTCGGCGATGCCTCGCCAACCTGTCTCGCGGCGTGGTGGCTGGAAACGGTAGGCGGAGGTGTCCGCGCCATAGCGCAGGCCACGGAACATGTGCACGCCGTGCTCGCGCTGGCCACGCACGCGGCCGCCACGCAGGCGTGCCACCACCTGTGTGTCAGCACGTGGTCCAGGCAGTGCGGATGCAGGAAGCGCTGCGAGGGTGGCCGTGGCCAGCGCCCAGCGTGCACTGTCGCGCAGGAAACGACGGCGCTGCAGGTCGGTCGTCCCTGCGTTCAAGGTGCGGCCTCCGTCGCCTGCAGCCAGCGTTGTGCCAGCAGCGGCCACACGGCCAGCGTTGAATCAGGCGGCATGCGCATGCCGAAGCCATGGCCGCCGTGGGCGAACAGATGCAGTTCGTGCTCGACGCCCGCCTTGGCCAGCGCCTGCGCCATCACCTCGCTGTTGTGCACGCTGACCACGCGGTCGTCGTTGGCGTGGATCAGCAGCGTCGGCGGCATGTCCGCGCGTACGTGCTGCTGCATCGAATACTGCGCAGCCAGCGCCGCATCGGCCTGCTCGCCCAGCAGGCGTCCGCGGGAGCCGCTGTGTGCATGCGCGCCCATGTCGATCACTGGATACACCAGCACCGCGCGGGCGGGACGCGCGCTGAGGCGATCGATGGCATCGCGCGGTGGGTAGACCGGCGCATCGAAACCGGTGGCCAGCCGTGCGGCGACGTGGCCACCGGCGGAGAAGCCCATCACCGACACGCTGTCGACATCCAGCCTGCGCCGCGCGGCCTGGTCGCGCACCACGCGCAGTGCGCGCTGCGCATCGGCCAGCGCCGCCTGGCGGTCGCGGCCGGCCTGCGGCAGGCGGTAGCGCAGCACGAACAGGGTATAGCCGGCACGCTCCACCCACGCCGGCACCAGCGCGCTGTCCTCCTTGTCGATCACCACGCGCTGGTAGCCGCCACCGGGAATCACCAGCAGCGCGCGGCCGTTGCCGTGGGCGGGTGTATGCACCAGCAGGTAGGGCGCATCGACCTGGTCGACGAAGCGATCAGGGTGGGCCGGATCATCGCTGCGCTCGACCACGCGCGCCGGCCGCGCAGTGCCCATTTCACCGGGCACCTGGCCGGCTGGCCACAGGGGTATCTGTTCACCAGCCAGCTCCTTGCCCAGCCGCTCGCCCGCGCGCAGCGGCGCATCGACGGCGGACGCAGGGATGGCCAGCAGCAGGCCGGTCAGCAACAACAGCACACGGGAAAAACGCATGGTGGGCAGGGCTCCAGCGGGGAGGCAACAGAGTGGCCGAGGTCACCGACAAGCGCTCGTGATGCGCTGCGGCTTGCACGATGACACCGGTTTACCATATACACCTCCTGCAGACGCTGTCGATGGGCAGTGCAACAACGCCAGAGGGAGACCGTTCTTGAGCAACGAACACGGCATACATGGGCAGACGCCGCCGCCGGACGATGCGGCCGCGATCGCCCACGCCTTCACCACCGCGCGCCGCGCCGGCCAGGCCCTGCCCGGCTTCCCGGGCCTTGTCCCGCCTGACCTGGTGGCTGCCTACCAGGTGCAGGATCTGGCCATCGCCAGCTGGGATGATCACGTGGTCGGCTGGAAGGTCGGCTACATCGCCGCCGAGCGCCGCGATGCATCCGGCGACGACCGTCTGCTGGGCCCGGTTTTCTCGCGTCAGCTGAAAAATGCTACCGGTGGAACAGTGGATATCCCGGTGTTCGTCGGCGGCTTCGGCGCGGTCGAGGCGGAGTACGTGCTGGAGCTGTTGGAGGACGCTCCAGCCGCGCAGCTGCACTGGTCACCCGAGCAGGCTGAAGCGCTGCCGGCGCGCCTGTACATCGGCGTGGAGGTGGCCAGCAGCCCGCTGGCGACGATCAACGAGCTCGGCCCGCGCGTGGTGGTGTCCGACTTCGGCAACAACAACGGACTGGTGCTGGGGCCGGAGATCGCCGACTGGACTGCCCGCGACGAGACCGACCTGCGCGCCGAAACCCTGATCGAAGGCGAGGTGGTCGGCACCGGCGGAGCGACCCGCCTGCCCGGTGGCCTGCGCGCGGCGTACGCGTTCGCGCTGTCCCGTTCGGCACTGCGCGGCCGGCCGTTGCGGCGCGGCGACCTGATCGCCACCGGCAACGCCACCGGCATCCATGACATCACCGCGGGACAGACGGCGCTGGTGCGGTTTGCCGGCATCGGCGAGATTGCCTGCAGGGCCGTGCCGGCCGGGTAACCGCCGCACGATCCGGTGAACACGCGCGGGAGGGCGCAGATGATCACACGACGACACTTCCTGGCCGGTGGCGCTGCTGCGCTGGCCACCCCGATGCTCGCGGCCTGTGGCCGCGGGCCCGCCGATACCATCGACGGTGGCCAGCTGCTGACCGCCACTGATGTGCATGTGGCCGACTACCCCACCGTGACCGCGGTGAAGTGGATCGGCGAAACGCTGCAGCGTGAAAGCAACGGTCGCCTGCGCCTGCGGCAATACCATTCCGGCCAGCTCGGTCGCGAATCGGAAGCGATCGACATGGCCCGTTTCGGTGCCATCGACATCACCCGCGTGTATGCCGGTGCGCTGAACAACGCATTCCCGCTGACCCAGGCACTGTGCCTGCCGTATGTGTTCGAGTCGGTGGCGCACCAGCGCGCCGCACTCGATGGCGGCATCGCCGAGGCGGTGCTGCGGGGTTTCGAGAGCCGCGACCTGGTCGGCCTGGCGATCTATGATTCCGGCGCGCGCTGCTTCTACAACACCAAGCATCCCATCGTGCAGCCCGGTGATCTGCACGGGCTGAAACTGCGCGTGGCGTCCTCGGACATCTTCATCCAGCTGATGCGCCTGCTCGGCGCCAACCCGACGCCGATGTCGCTGGGCGATACGTTCTCCGGCATGGAGACGCACATGATCGACGGTGCCGAGAACAACATGCGCAGCTTCCATTCCAGCCGCCACTTCGAGGCGGCGCATTACTGGTCGCAGAGCGATCACTCGTATGCGCCGGACGTGCTGCTGATGTCGCGCGCCAGCTTCGAGCGCCTGCAGCCCACTGACCGCCAGCTGTTGCTGGAGACCGCACGCGCCTCGGTGAAGGTGATGCGCGCGCAGTGGGATGCCTCCGAAGATGCCGCGCGCCGCGCGGTGCTGGCCTCTGGCGTGAAAGCCAACGAGGTGGACCTTCCCGCGTTTCGGGCCGCCGCCCAGCCGCTGCTGCAGCAGTACCTGCAGCAACCCGAGCTGGCCGCGCTGGTCGCCCGCATCCGCGCTGCCGCCTGAGGACACTGCCATGACCGAGACGACGATTGCCGCCGCCGGCCCCGGCCAGCGCCTGCTGGACCGCATCGCCGACATCGCCATCTACATCGCCGTGGCTGCGCTGCTGGGCCTGGTGGTGGTGCAGGGCTGGCAGGTGTTCGCCCGCTACGTGATCAACGATTCGCCCAGCTGGACCGAGCCGGTGACCCTGCTGCTGCTGGCCACGGCGATGAGCCTGGGCGCGGCCTGCGGCGTGCATACCAACCGCCACTTCGGCTTCTTCCTGCTGCACGCCTACATGGGTGCCGGCCTGCGCCGGGCGGTGGATGTGTTCACCCAACTGGTGGTGGCCGTGCTGGGTGGCTTCATCGCGTTCTGGTCGGCCGACCTGCTGCTGGATGGCATGGACATCAAGACCGCCGGCGCCAATCTGCCGCAGAGCATCAACTACCTGCCGCTGGCCGTGGGCGGTGCGCTGATGCTGTTGTTCGCACTGAACCGTGCATGGAAGGCGCTGCAGGCCACGGCCGCCGACGCCGCCGACGCTGAAGGAGATCGTTGATCCATGGGCATCACCATCCTGTTCGCTGTTTTCGCCGCACTGCTGCTGCTGGGCGTTCCGGTGGCCTACGCGCTGGCCGCCGCCGCGCTGGCTACCCTGCTCTACCTGGACATCCCCAGCATCGTGCTGGTCCAGCAGATCTCCGCCGGCACCGGTTCGGCCTCGCTGATCGCCATTCCACTGTTCATCTTCGCTGGCGAGATCATGATGCGCGGCGGCATCTCCGAACGCCTGATCGCCCTGGCGTCATCGCTGGTGGGGCGCATGCGTGGCGGCCTGGGCCAGGTGTCGATCCTGTCCTCGCTGTTCTTCGGCGGCGTGTCCGGCTCGGCCATCGCCGATGTCTCGGCCGTGGGTGGCACGATGATTCCGCAGATGGTCAAGCGCGGCTACGACCGCGATTTCGCGGTGAACGTCAGCATCACCGCCGCGCTGGTGGCGCTGCTGGTGCCGCCGTCGCACAACCTGATCCTGTTCTCGGCCGCTGCCGGTGGTGGCCTGTCGATCGCCGATCTGTTCGCCGCAGGCATCGTGCCGGCGCTGCTGATGACCCTGGCATTGATGATCACCGGCTATGTGGTCGCGCGTCGCCGTGGTTATGGCGTGGAAGTGTTCCCGGGCTGGCGCGCAGTACTGCTGCGCATCGTCTCCGCCCTGCCCGGTCTCGGCCTGGTGGCGCTGATCTTCGTCGGTATCCGCGCCGGCATCTTTACCGCGGTGGAGAGCGCGGCCATCGCCGTGGTCTACGCCCTGCTGGTCACCACCGTGCTGTACCGGCAGCTGCGCTGGCGCGAGTTCTTCGACACCGTGATCCATGCCGCGCGCAGCACCGGCGTGATCCTGTTCGTGATCGCCACTGCGGCGGTGTTCGGCTGGCTGCTGGCCTACCTGCAGGTGCCTGCGGCGGCGGTGGACTTCCTGCAGTCGTTCGCGCACAGCCAGTTCATGGTGCTGCTGATGATCGTGGTGATGCTGTTGCTGCTGGGCACCTTCATGGACCTGGCACCGATGATCCTGATCTGCACGCCGATCTTCCTGCCGGTGGCCAAGGCCTATGGCATCGATCCGATCCACTTCGGCCTGGTGCTGGTGCTGACCGGCGGCCTCGGCCTGGTCACCCCGCCGGTAGGCTCGGTGCTGTTCATCGGCACCGCCATCGGCAAGATCAGCGTCGGCCAGAGCATGCGCACCATCTGGCCGTTCTGGTTCGCCGCGCTGGGCGTGCTGCTGATCGTCACCTTCTTCCCGTCGCTGTCGCTGTGGCTGCCCGCCGCGCTGCGCGCCTGATGAGCGGAGGCGCTCCCATGACACACACCCTGCACCGCGCTGCTGCAACTGCCGTGCTCGGCCTGCTGCTGGCTGCGCTGCCTGCACTGGCTGCCGATCCCGCGCCCGCGCAGTGGAAGCGCGGCATCGAGCAGCAGCGCCAGGCTGACCTTGGCAACGGCACCTTCCTCAACCCGGTGCTGGCTGGTGACAGGCCCGATCCGTCGGTGCTGAAGGACGGCGAGGACTACTACCTCACCCTGTCTTCGTTCGACGCCTACCCCGGCCTGCCGATCTGGCACTCGCGCGACCTGGTCAACTGGCAGCCGCTCGGCCATGCGATCACGCAGAACGTTGGGGCGATCTGGGCACCGGACATCGTCAAGCACCAGGGCCGCTACTTCATCTACTTCCCGGCGCGCACCGGTGAGCGCCGCAGCAACTTCGTGGTCTGGGCCGATGACATCAAGGGCCCGTGGAGTGCGCCGATCGACATCGGCCTGGGCGGCTACATCGACCCCGGCCACGCGGTTGGCGAGGACGGCAAGCGCTACCTGTTCCTCAGCGGCGGCGACTATGTGCAGCTGGCCGATGATGGCCTGAGCGTGGTGGGTACGCCGAAGCACGTGTACGACGGCTGGCGCTACCCGGAAAGCTGGGACGTGGAGGCGTACGCGCAGGAAGGGCCGAAGATCCACTTCCGCGATGGCTGGTACTACATGACCACCGCGGTGGGCGGCACCGCCGGCCCACCGACCGGGCACATGGTGATCACCGCGCGCTCGCGCTCGATCCACGGCCCGTGGGTGAACGCGCCGAACAACCCGATCATGCGCACGCAGTCGGCCGCTGAACCGTGGTGGTCGCGCGGGCACGCCACGGTGATCGAAGGCACCGATGGACGCTGGTGGATGATGTACCACGGCTACGAGAACGGCTTCTGGACGCTGGGCCGGCAGGCCCTGCTGGAACCTATCGAGTGGACCGCCGATGGCTGGTTCGTGGCCAAAGGCGGGGACCTCGGGCAGCCGCTGCGCAAGCCCTCGGGCAGCGCGCTGACGCCGCACGGGATGGCCCTGTCCGATGATTTCAACGGCCGAACGCTCGGCCCGCAGTGGGCGTTCTTCAACCCGGCGGTGGATGAATACCGGCGCCTGCGCTTCAGCGGCGACGGCCTGGTGCTGCAGGGCAAGGGCAGCACGCCGCGCGATGCCTCGCCACTGACCACCATCGCCGGCGACCCGGCGTACCAGTTCGAGGTGGAGATGGAGATCGCCCCCGGCGCGGTCGGCGGTGCCCTGCTGTTCTACAGCGACCGCCTGTACGTGGGCGTGGGCAGCAATGGCGAGCAGTTCGTCATGCACCGCTACGGCGAGGAGCGCCCCACCCGGCTGGCGGCCAGTGCCAAGGGCGGCCGGCTCTGGCTGCGGGTGACCAACAACCGCCACATCGTCACCATCCACTCCAGCGCCGATGGCCAGCGCTGGCAGAAGTATCCGGTTCAGATGGAAGTGTCCGGTTACCATCACAATGTGGCCGGCAAGTTCCTGGCACTGAAACCGGCGCTGTATGCGGCCGGCAACGGTGCGGTAACCTTCCGCAGCTTCCGCTATCGCGCGCTGGACTGAGCGCGCGCTGGAATCCCCAGGCTTATCGGGTTCACTACATGTCAGTGCGCAACAAGAACGATGCCGCTACGCCGGCATTGGCAAAGGGCAAGGCAGCCACGATCAATGACATCGCGCGACTGTCGGGTGTATCCAAGAAAACGGTTTCAAGGATCATCAACAACTCGCCGCTGGTGCGCAAGGACACGCGCGACAAGGTGGAAGCATTGATGCGCGAGGTCGGTTACACCCCCGACCCGCTGGCCCGTGGCCTGGCCTTCCGCCGCTCGTTCCTGATCGGCATGGTCTACGACAACCCCACCGCGCAGTACATCGTGGACATGCAGTACGGCGCGCTGGATGCGCTGCGCGGCTCCAGCTTCGAGCTGGTGGTGCACCCCTGCGACAGCCGCAGCCCGGGTTACATCGACGGCGTGCGCCGCTTCGCCCAGCAGCAGAAGCTGCATGGGGTGATCCTGGTGCCGCGTGCGTCCGAAGACCAGGCGCTGGCGGACATGCTGGACGAGATCGGCTGCCGCTTCACCCGCGTGGCGGCGCTGCCGCTGGATGAAACCTCGCAGATGGTGGTCACCCACGACCGCGATGGTGCTGCCGAAGCGGCCGACTACCTGCTTTCGCTTGGCCACCGCGATATCGCCCTGGTGACCGGCCCGAGTGCCTACCGCTCGGCGCACGAACGCACCGCCGGCTTCATCGAGGCGCTGTCGCAGCGTGGCATCGAGCTGCCGAAGGATCGCATCATCGAGGCCGGCTACACCTTCGAATCCGGTGTGGCCGCCGCCGAGAAACTGCTGCTGGGCAAGCGCCGGCCGACCGCGATCTTCACCGGCAACGATGAAATGGCCGCCGGTGTCTACAAGGTCGCGCTGCGCGCCGGTATCAACATTCCGCGCCAGCTGTCGATCGTCGGCTACGACGACAGCCCGCTGGCCTCGCGCCTGTGGCCGTCGCTGACCTCGGTACGCCGGCATACCCGCGACACCGGCCGCACCGCCGCGGCGATGCTGATCCAGCCCGATGGCCAGCCTGCGCTGCAGATCGCCAGCGTGCGTCCGCACCTGATCGTGCGCGATTCCTGCCAACCGCCGGAGGACTGATTCAGAAGGAATCAGTCCTGTAGGTCGCCAGCTTGCTTGCGACACCTTTCAAGCCGTCCCACCCCGCCGAAGCCGCCTGACCGGTATCGTGCGGCGCAAAATGACACCGGTTTCCTGTCTGGCTAGAATCGACCGTGAACCGTGCCGGGGCCGAACCATCGGCCCGCCCCCTGCTCTGGAGAAGCCATGTACTGCAAGACCCATTACGCCACCCATCCCGATGCCATCAAGGGCGCCAGCAACGATCAGCTGCGCGAGCTGTACCTGCTCGATGGCCTGTTCAACGCCGATGCGGTGACCCTGAAGTACACCCACTACGAGCGCTTCGTGCTGGGCGGCGCCGCGCCGGTCAACGGCCCGCTGGCCCTGCCCGCGCAGACCGAACCGGCCTCCGCCGCCGGCCATCCGTTCCTGGAGCGCCGAGAGCTGGGCATCATCAACGTCGGCAGCGGCACCGGTACGGTCACCGTCGATGGCACCGTGTACACGCTGGGGCCGAAGGATGGCCTGTACGTGGCGATGGGCAGCAAGGACGTCGTCTTCGCTTCGCAGGATGCCGCCAACCCGGCGCAGTTCTACCTGGCCTCGACCCCGGCCCATGCGCGCTTTGAAACCAAGCAGCTGTCGATCAAGGACGCGGTTGCACTCGATCGCGGCGCGCTGGAAACCAGCAACGAGCGCACCATCTACCAGTACATCGTGCCGGCCACCTGCCAGTCCTCGCAGCTGCTGCTGGGCCTGACCGTGCTCAAGCCGGGCAGCGTGTGGAACACCATGCCGCCGCACCTGCACGACCGCCGCAGCGAGGTCTATTTCTACTTCGACCTGGGCGACAGCGACCGCGTCTACCACTTCATGGGCGAGCCGGACGCACAGCGCCACATCGTCATCCAGAACAACGAAGCGGTGGTGTCGCCGCCGTGGTCGATCCACATGGGTGCCGGCACCAGCAACTACGCCTTCATCTGGGCGATGGGTGGCGAGAACCTGGATTACACCGACATGCACGTGCTGGACATCTGCCAGCTCAAGTAAGCACTGACAGGCCACCGCGCACGCTGTGCGGTGGTCGCTTGCCTGCATCACGCACGCCTCTACCAAGGAACGCATACGCAATGACCAATCCCTTCAGCCTGGAAGGAAAAGTCGCTCTGGTAACCGGTGGCAATACCGGCCTGGGCCAGGGTATCGCGGTGGCACTGGCTGCCGCCGGCGCCGATGTCGCGGTGGCCGGCATCGCCCCGCCCACTGAAACCATCGAGAAGATCACCGCGCTGGGCCGCCGCTGCCTGGCCATCGAAGCCAACCTGATCAGCATCGAGCCGGTCGAGCGCGTGGTGCGCGAAACCATCGAAGGCCTCGGCAGGCTGGACATCCTGGTCAACAACGCCGGCCTGATCCGTCGCGCCGATGCGGTGGATTTCAGCGAGCAGGACTGGGACGACGTGATGAACGTCAACATCAAGTCCGCCTTCTTCATCTCGCAGGCTGCCGGCCGCCATTTCATCGCCCAGGGCAGCGGCAAGATCATCAACATCGCCTCGATGCTGTCGTTCCAGGGCGGCGTCCGCGTGCCGTCGTACACCGCCAGCAAGAGCGGCATCGCTGGCATCACCCGCTTGCTGGCCAACGAATGGGCCGGCAAGGGCGTGAACATCAACGCGATCGCGCCGGGCTACATGGCTACCGACAACACCGCCGCGCTGCGCGCCGATGCAGACCGCAACAAGGCGATCCTCGAGCGCATTCCGGCCGGCCGCTGGGGCAACCCGGAAGATCTGGCGGGAGCGGCGGTGTTCCTGGCTTCGTCGGCGTCGGACTACGTCAACGGCGCAGTGCTGCCGGTCGATGGTGGCTGGCTGGCGCGCTGACGCGCACGGATCTGTAGAGCCGAGCCCATGCTCGGCTGTCGCGCTCTGATCAAAAAACAGCCGAGCGTGGCTCGGCTCTACAGGGGGCTGGCGATGCGAAGGCTGTTGTGGCTGCTGTTGCTGTCGTGCGGCGCCGCGCATGCGGCGCCGGTGCGGGTGTTCATTGCCAGTGATTCCACCGCTGCCGAATACGGCCCCGATCGCGCGCCGCAGGCCGGCTGGGGACAGATGCTGCAGAGCTATCTCGATCCGGCACGCATCGAAGTGCGCAACCATGCAAAGGGCGGGCGCAGCACGCGCAGCTTCATCGACGAAGGGCGCCTGGATGCGATTGCCGTCGAACTACGTCGTGGCGATGTGTTGCTGATCCAGTTCGGCCACAACGACGCGAAGTTTGAAGATCCCACGCGCTACACCGATCCGGAAAGCGACTATCCACAGCTGCTGATGCGTTACGTGCAGGTGGCGCGTGACAAGGGCGCCACACCGGTGCTGGTCACGCCGGTGGCGCGGCTGCTGTACGACTTCGGTTCGCTGCTGGATACGCACGCGCGTTACACGCTGGCCATGCAGCAGCTGGCCGCACGCGAACACGTCGCGCTGATCGACCTCAACGACCGCAGCATGCGCTGGATCCGCGCGCTGGGCGAGCAGGGCGCGCGCCCATACTTCCTGTTCGTGCCGGAACAGCACAAGGCCGATGGCACGCACTTCAGCGCGGCCGGTGCCGCTGCGGTGGCGTGCCTGGTGCTGCGCGAAGCGGTGCAGGTGTTGCCGACGCTGCAGCCGGCACTGGTGCGTGATATCGACTGCGATGTGACGGGAACAGGGCAGGGCGGCGATCCTGCGCGGCCCTCGCAGGTGGTGCACGAAGACACGCTGGCGCGCGCGCAACCGGGGCCTCATGGCGGTGCCGGGCCAACCACGGCGTATCCGTTCTTCGCCGATGCGCAGGGCCTGCCATTCGTGCTGCGCAAGCGCGTGCTGCACAAGGGAGCGGGCATCGGCCTGCATCCGCAGCACAAGGACGAGATCTATTACATCGTGAGCGGGCAGGGCAGCTATGTGCTGGATGGAAAGCAGCATGATGTGCGGGCCGGCCATGCGCTGCTGACGCGCACGGGCAGCACACATGCGTTGCAACAGGTGGGTGAAGAGGATTTGGTGGTGCTGCTGGCGTACCCGCGGTAGCTGAAAAGCAGCCGAGCGTGGGCTCGGCTCTACACGGGTCTGCGCTTATCTGTAGAGCCGAGCCCATGCTCGGCTTGGCTCTACAACGGCTCCGCGCCGAAATGCAGCAGACCCAGCCGGGCAAGGTCTTCCGGGCGGGCGTAGTAGTCGTCCTCGAACGCCTCCAGCGCCTGCTGCTCGTCTTCGCTCATCGCGCCATAAAGGTCGGTCAGTTCCTTGATCGCCGGGTCGTCTTCCAGACGATCCAGCAGCCCGCGCATGCCCGCCAGGATCGTGTGCGTCTGTGTTGCGCCCATCGCCTGCAATGCGCGCAGCGCCAGCTGGCAGGTGGGGTCGCCCCAGTTGCACAGGAACTGCATGAAGCCGCCGTTGTTGATGTCTGCTTCCATGCGCCACAGCGCGACCAGCTGCCGGTCTTCGTCAGACAGCGCATCGAGCGACCAGGCATGCGATTGCAGGCGGGCGAGGGCGGCTTCATAGCGGTCATCCCACACCTGGTTCGGAACATCGACCACGCCGCGCTCCTGCGCCGGCAGCAGCGCCGGCCAGTTCACGCCCAGTCCGTCGGCGGTGGTGACCCACTGCGCACGTTGTTCGGCATTGGCTTCGAACAGCGCAGGCGCCCAGCGCAATGGCTGTCGGGTGTGGCGGCCATCGGCCAGGGTCAACAGGACGAAGTCTTCGTTGAAGGCAACGTCGGTAACCCGCAGGTCGGTAAATACATCGGTCATGGCCTGCAGGATACCGGAGGCCTGAACCAGGCCCCTTAAACTTCAAAAGCTGCAGATGCTTTTGAAGTTCAGCCGGACCTCTGCTGCCTACTCACACATCCCCACCATCAGCCCAGCCCTCACCCGTACCGGCCTGGAACACGTGGTCCTCAGCCTGCACATCGCCCGCCGGCAGGTGCGCCTGGTCGGCCAGTGCGGCGTAGATCGGGGTGAAGTCCGGCGATGTCGCCTGCATCAGCTGTTCGAAGCTGTCGATGACGAAGTAGGTCTTCTGGAACGTGTCGATGCGGTAGCGCGTGCGCATGATCCGCTGCAGGTCGAAACCGATGCGGTTCGGTGCCGCCGACTCCAGTGAGTACAGCGATTCGCCCTTCGACGAGACGATGCCGGCACCGTAGATGCGCATGCCTTCGGGCGTGTCGATCAGGCCGAACTCCACCGTGTACCAGTACAGGCGGGTCAGGTTCTGCAGCGCCTCGGGGCCGATCGCGTGTGCTTTGACGCCACCACGGCCGTAGGCCTCCATGTAGTTGGCGAACACCGGGTTCATCAGCAGCGGCACGTGGCCGAACAGGTCGTGGAACAGATCCGGTTCGGCGATGTAGTCGATCTGGTCGGGACGACGGATCCACCAGGTGACCGGGAAACGGCGGTTGGCCAGGTGATCGAAGAAATCCAGCTCCGGCAGCAGGCCTTCCACGCCCACCAGTGTCCAACCGGTGGCCGCACCGAGCACTTCGTTGAGCTGGTCGAAGCGCGGGATCATGTGCGCGCTCATGCCCATCTCGTCCTGCGCATCCAGGAATTCCTGGCAGGCGCGGCCGACCAGCAGCTCGCGCTGGCGCTGGTACAGCGTGCTCCAGGTGGCGTGGTCGTCGGCGGTATAGGTGTCCCACGGCTGCTCGACGAGCGCGGTGGTGTACACCGGCACGTAGCCCTTGTCGGTCTGCTGGTGTTCGACGCGGCGGGGCTGGGCGAGGTCCATGGAAGACTCCTTGACGGGATACCGTTGATGCTAGGGCAGGGGGCGCGCAACAGGGTTGCAAAAGTTGCGCGGATCAGCCGCCTTGGCGCAATATCATTGCGTACTCACCATGTTGCGGGGCAACAATGGCCGGAGAAGTCCAGTTCGATCGCACGGATATACGTCTGCTGGCCGAAATCCAGCGTGATGGTCGCGCCACCAACGCCGAGCTGGCGACACGGGTGAACCTGTCGCCGTCGGCCTGCCTGCGTCGCCTGCAGCGGCTGGAAAGCGAAGGGGTGATCGTCGGCTATGGCGCGCGCCTGGAGCCGCGCCGGCTCGGGCTGGGGCTGCAGGCCTTCGTGCGCGTGCAGCTGGAAAAGCACGACCAGGCCGCGATCGGGCACTTCGTCGACAGCGTGCAGGCCTGGGATGAAGTGGTGGCCTGCCACGCCCTGACCGGCGACATGGACTACCTGCTGCATGTCTATGTGCGCGACCTGGAACATTTTTCGCGCTTCCTGCTGGACAGGCTGCTCAATGCCGGTGGCGTGGCCGACGCCAATTCCAGCTTCGTGCTGCGCACGGTGAAGGGGTTCCAGGCATTGCCGTTGTCGCAGCTTGAATGAGCGGGGCGCCGTGATGTTTGACGGCGCGCGTGCACTGGCCGAGCATCGTGCCCCGCGGCGGCCGTCAACATGCAGGCAGCGCAGTGATTCCTTCTGGCTCCGGCATGTCTGATACCCCATCCTCGACGTCTTCCCTGGTGTTCCTTCCGCTGCGCGAGCAGAGCCTGCTGCGGCACCTGACCGACGGTACGCCGCCGGACACCCCGCTGGAGCAGGCCGGCCTGCTGGTGGCCATGCTGTGTCGCCGGCAGAAGCAACCGGCCGCCCAGCTGCAGCGCGTGCTGCACGATGCCTGTGCGTTGTTCGCTGCGGATGATGGCCATGCTGCGCAGGCGCAGCTGGCGGCCGCTGCTGGACAGGACGCGCGTGCGCTGGAGGCCTGGCTGGGCGTGCTGGCCGCGCAGGACGTGCTGCTGGCACCGGACGAAGTGATGGAGACAGTGCTGGCAGCGTCGCCGCACGCGTATCCCGGCGCGGACTTCCAGGCGGCCTGCAGGATCACCCTGGAAGAACACACGATCCATTTCCCGGCGACATCGCTCGCCGAAGGCGATGACGAAGACGCCGGCGATGACGAACAGACGACGCACGCGACCCAGCACAACGGCCTGTTCACCTCCGAACAGGCACGCGTGCTGCGCGCGATCGCGGCCAATCCCGATGAGCTGATCGACCTGCAGGCCTATGCCGGCACCGGCAAGGGCCATCTGGTGCTGGCACTGCTGCAGGCACGCCCGGGCCGCTACACCTACGTGGCGCCCACGCGTGGCCAGGTCGAGGCATTCCGCGCGCGGCTGCCGGCTGACGCCGGCACGCGCCTGCTGACCCAGATCGAGTTCGCCAACGCGATCGCCCGCCACGCTGCCGCCAACGGCCTGACCGGCGGCTTCGTACCGACCTACCGGCAGAGCACGCTGACCCTGCGCGAAGCGGCTGCCCGCCTCGGCTTGCCAGCCATCGGCACGCGCCGGCCGGACCAGGTGCTGATGATCGCCCTGGACGCCATCAACCGCTGGTGCGCATCGTCAGAGCCGAACCTGCAGGCCTGGCATTTCCAGCGCTCGCTGGCCGCAGCGCAGCTGGAAGCCACGCCGTTCATTGCGGCCACGGAGTTCGTCTGGCGCTGCATGTTCGATGCGGTCGTTCAGAAGGGCGGCTGCCTGCGGCTGGATGCCGGGCATATCGGCAAATGGCTGGCGCTGCGTGGCGTGCCGCTGCCGGTGTCGCTGGGCATGGTGCTGGTCGATGAGGCACACGATCTCAGCCCGGCATGGAAACAGCTGCTGGCTACCCACGCGCCCGGCGTGGTCAGCCTGGGCGATCCGCATCAACGGCTGAGCGGACGCGTACAGCGCTGGTCATCGGCGAAAACGCTGGAGATGCACCAGTCGGTGCGCCAGGGGCGCCAGGTCGATGCGCTGGTCAACCAGTCGCTGGCGCTGGACGATCTCGGCGAGCCGGCACCGTTCATGGGGGCCAGCGACCGCGCCACCGGCCTGCGCCGCTATGACGACTGGTCGGTGGTACCCAGCACCGGCGCCCGCGTGTACGGCAGCCTGTGGAGGATGCTGCTGGAAGCCAACGCGCTGGTTGCGCGTGGTGCGCGCGTGCATCTGCATCCGGCGTCGCGGCAGGCGCTGTTGAAAGAGGTGGACGGTCCGATCGATGCATGGCGCAGCGCCGCCGGTGGCGGCCCCGGACAACGCTGGGAAAGCTTCGTGCAGGTCTGCGCCAAACGTGGACAGGCGGATATCCCCGCGTTGTTTGCCGGTGGCTTCGATGCTGCGGCGTTGCAGCGCCTGCTCGGGCAGCTGGTCGATGCGGACGAGGCCAGCATCGTGCTGTGCCTGGCCCAGCATGCCAAGAACCTGCAGTTCGCCACGGTGTCCATGGCGCCGTGCTGCTTCGACAGCGGCCATGATGCGCGCGCGCTGCACAGCCCGGTGCGCGCAGTCTACGTGGCGATCACCCGTGCCCAGCAGCAGCTGTGGCTGCCGGGGGACGCGATGGAGCAGTTGCAGCTGAGCGCACAGCGGCATGACCGGGCGGTCGATGAGCGGCGCCGGCAGCGACGCCTGGCCAGTGGCTACCCACCGCCGCGGCGCTGACCGCGACGGTCGTTCAATCCGCGTGCTTCAGCACTTTTCCTTGCGGCCCATCAGCTTGCCCAGGCGCGAAGGCTCGTCGCACTTCGGTGCAGTCACCGGTGCCGGTGCCAATGCGGCGGCGCGGGCCTTCTGCAGCTGCTGGATCTTGGCGCGGATCTGCGGCATCGCCGCCATCGCGGCCTTCTCGCCTTCCAGGATGGCGGTGCCACGCTGGCTGAAATCGGCGGCGCCGATGTCCAGCACCTTCGGCCGGATCACGATGTCCGCGCGTGCCAGTTCCTGCTCGCCCAGGCGCTGGCCCATGATCGAGATCGACTGGTTGACGATGCCGAGCATGCCGGTCGGCGCCTTGCCGCTGGCCTTGCTGGAGATGTCCACGGCGATCACGAACTCGGCGCCGAGCTGGCGCGCGGCGTCCACCGGCACCGGGCTGACCACGCCGCCGTCGATGTAATTGCGGCCACCGATCTTCACCGGCTCGAACACGCCCGGGATGCTGCTGGAAGCGCGCACCGCCTGACCGACGTTGCCGCGCACGAAGATCGAGCGCTCGCCGGTTTCCAGCTGGGTGGCGACGGCAGCGAACGGCTTCTTCAGGCGCTCGGCCGGGCGGTTGGCCACCTGTTCGTTGACGTAGTCCTGCAGCTTCTGGCCCTGCACCAGGCCACCGGAGAACAGGCGTACGTCGCGGATGCTGGCTTCATCCAGCGCCACCGCCTTGCTCTGCATCTGGAAGGCATCCATGCCGCTGGCATACAGGGCGCCGACCACGCTGCCGGCACTGGTGCCGGACACCACCACCGGTTCGAAGCCGTTGGCCTCGAGCATCTTGATCACGCCGATATGCGCAAAGCCCTTGGCCGCGCCGCCGCCGAGTGCGATGCCGATCTTCACCGGCTTGGCCTGCGGCACCAGGGTGGGCTGCGCGGGCGGGGTGGGGCGGACCTCTTCACCACCGCAGCCGGCCAGCAGGCCGAGCAGGGCGACGGACAGCAGCACACGGGGGCGGAACAGGCTCATCGGCAGTGCGCTCGCGGCGCCGGATTCAGGAAAGGGCGCCAGCATACCGAAGGCGTGGCGGAGCGGGCAGGGTGGGGCGACTCCCCATTCATGAAATGCGGGCGGTAGATGCCGACCTTGGCCGGCGCTTGCACAATCCAGTGCCGACCAAGGTCGGCACCTACCGATATCCCGCGGTCAGAACCGGCGCGCCGTCCAGCCTCCGTCCCGCTCAGCCCAGCAGCGAACTCTCGCCACGGCTCTTGCCGCCGCCCTGCGGCGCGGCCATCCACATGCGGCCGGCCAGACGCGAGAACGGCAGCGACTGCAGCCAGACCTTGCCCGGCCCGGTCAGGGTGGCCAGGAACACGCCCTCGCCACCGAACAGCACGCTTCGGATGCCTTTGACCCGGCGCACGTCCATGTCCACCGTCGGGTGATAGGCGACGATGCAGCCGGTATCGACATCCAGGCGTTCGCCGGCGGCCAGCTCACGCTCGACCACGCAGCCGCCGGCATGGATGAACACCCAGCCGTCGCCTTCCAGCTTCTGCATGATGAAACCTTCGCCGCCGAACAGGCCGGTCATGATCTTGCGCTGGAACTGCACACCGATCTGCACGCCGCGCGCGCCGGCCAGGAAGCTGTCCTTCTGGCAGATCAGGCGCCCGCCGTGCTGGTCCAGCTTCATCGCCAGCACGGTACCGGGATAGGGCGCAGCGAAGGCGACCTTGCCGCGGCCCTGGCCGGTCTGCGTGTAGACGGTGGCAAACAGGCTCTCACCGGTCAGCACGCGCTTGCCGGCGGCCATCACCTTGTCCATGAAACCGCTGCCCTGGCCACCGCGTGCGCCGCCGCCGAAGACGGTATCCATCTGCACCGAAGCGTCCTTGAACATCAGCGCGCCGGCCTCGGCCACCGCACCTTCGCCAGGGTCCAGTTCGATTTCCACGAACTGCATTTCATGGCCGACGATGCGGAAGTCGATGCGGTCGGCACGGCTGCCGGTTGATGCTGTTGCGGCTGCGGGCATCGGCGGCGGAACTGCCGTGACGGCGCCGGCCTGCTGCAGGCCGACGATTTCGGACACCGGTGTCCACCCTGTCATGCCCTGGCACCAGGCCAACGCGCGTGGATTGGCCTGTGCGAAGCGGCGCGCGGCCTCCTCGTCGAACGGACCGACACGGTCGGCCTGGCCGGGAGCATGGAAGTACCACTGGGTCATCGCAGCAGGTCCGTTGCGGGGGAAAACCCCGAGTCTAGCGGCAGCTTCCGGCGGCGCGGGAGGCGGCCATGAACGATCGGCATTTGCGGGGGAGGTGCTGTATTGCAACAATTATCTGGTAGCGCCGTTTTACCACCCCTCCAAACACAGCCTACCGCCATGTCTCCGACCCGTACTTCCCGTGGCCGCTCTCCGGTCGCGCGCCCGCTCGTTGTCGCTCTTTCCGCCCTGCTGCCGCTGGTAGCAGCCGCCCAGGAAACCCCCGCCGCCAAGGATCCGGTCGCCCTCGATGCGCTGCAGGTGACTGCACAGCGTCGCGTCGAGAACGCCAAGGACGTACCGGTTGCGATCAGCGCGATCCAGGGCGAAAAGCTCGACGTGCTCGGTTCGGCGGGCGATGACATCCGCTTCCTTGCTGCGCGCGTGCCGAGCCTCAACATCGAGTCTTCCTACGGCCGTGCCTTCCCGCGCTTCTACATCCGCGGCCTGGGCAACACCGATTTCGACCTCAATGCATCGCAGCCGGTCTCGCTGGTGTACGACGATGTGGTGCAGGAAAGCCCGCTGCTGAAGGGCTTCCCGCTGTTCGACCTGGCCGGTGTGGAAGTGCTGCGCGGTCCGCAGGGCACCCTGTTCGGGCGCAACACCCCGGCCGGCGTGGTCAAGTTCGATTCGGCGCGTCCGTCGCAGGATGCCGATGGCTACGTGCGCGTGGGCTATGGCACCTACAACAGCTGGAACGTGCAGGGCGCCTACGGCGGCCCGCTGACCGACCGCTGGTCCGCACGCGTGTCGGCCATCTACCAGCGTCGCGACGACTGGGTCGACAACACCCGTGCCGGTGCGCCCAACAGCGGCTTCGAAGGCTATGACGAAGCCGCCGGCCGCGTGCAGTTCCTGTACGAAGGCGAGGATTTCGAAGCGCTGTTCAACCTGCACAAGCGCAAGCTCAACGGCACCGCCCGCCTGTTCCGCGCCAACATCATCGAGAAGGGCGGCAACGCGCTGGTCGAGAACTTCGACCGCGACAAGGTCGCCAACGACGGCGTCAATTTCTCCGACCTGGAAACCTGGGGCGGCAGCGCGCGCCTGCAGTGGAACCTCGGTTCGGTGACCCTGCATTCGATCACCGGCTATGAGACCGCCGAATCACTCAACCGTGGCGACATCGACGGTGGCTACGGCGCAGCGTTCCTCGGCGCGGGCAACTCCGGCCCGGGCCTGATTCCGTTCTCGTCCGAGTCGGCCGACGGCCTGCCGCACCACCGCCAGTGGACCCAGGAATTCCGCGTGGAATCCAACGAATGGGGCCGCTTCGACTGGCAGGCCGGCGTCTTCTACTTCGATGAAGACGTCACCATCAACAACTTCAACTACGACTCGCTGACGCCGGGCAATCCGCAGACCGGCCACGTCGTGCAGCAGCAGCGCAACAAGGCGTGGGCGGTGTTCGCTTCGGGCGACTTCGATGTCACCGAGCGCTTCAAGCTGCGTGCCGGCGTGCGCTACACGCAGGACAAGAAGGACTTCAGCGCCAGCGTGCTGCAGGCCGTGCCGTTCGGTACCCCGGTCAGTGGCCCGTACCTGGCCAACACCGACGTCAACGACGTCAGCTGGGATGTCAGCGGCGTGTACAAGCTGACCGACAACGTCAATGCCTATGCACGCGTGGCCAAGGGCTTCCGCGCACCGTCGATCCAGGGTCGACTGGCGTTCGCGCCGGGTCTGTCGCAGGCCGATTCGGAGAAGGTGATTTCGTACGAAGCCGGCATCAAGGCCGACCTGTTCGAGCGTCGCGCGCGCCTGGGCTTCAGCGTGTTCCGCTACGACGTGGACGGCCAGCAGCTGATCGCCGTCGGCGGCACCAACAACACCGCCACCCTGCTCAACGCCGACAAGACCATCGGCCAGGGCGTGGAGCTGGACCTGGAAGCCTACCTGGCCGACAACGTCCTGCTGACCTTCGGCAGCAGCTACAACGACACCGAGATCAAGGACAAGAACCTGGCGGTGGCGGTCTGCGGTGGCGGCTGCACCATCACCGACCCGACCACGATCATCAATGGCGGCACCTACGCCCTGGTCAACGGCAATCCGCTGCCGCAGGCGCCGAAGTGGATCCACAACGCGACCCTGCGCGTGGGCTTCCAGCTCAGCGATGGCAGCGAGCTGTATGCCTACACCGACTGGGCCTACCGCAGTGCGGTCAACTTCTTCATCTACGAGTCGCCGGAGTTCCGTGGCCGCAGCTCGCTGGAAGGTGGCCTGCGCCTGGGCTACAACTGGGATTACGGCCAGTACGACGTGGCCGTGTTCGGCCGCAACCTGACCAACCAGACCCGCGTGGTCGGCGCGATCGACTTCAACAACCTGACCGGCTTCCTCAACGAGCCGCGCACCTGGGGCGTGGAGTTCACCGCGAAGTTCTGATGCGGTTGCTGCGGTAATGCAAAGAAGAAGGGCCGGCGCAATGCCGGCCCTTCTGTTTTTTGCTTCCTGTAGAGCCGAGCCTGCGCTCGGCTGCTCTGAGCCGAGCATGGCTCGGCTCTACAGAGGCATGGCTTACAGCGCGCTCTGCGGGCGCACCTTCAGCACCGCGTTCTCGGTGGCGCAGTCACGGCTGGAATGCAGGCCGGCCTTGCGCGCGGCAGCGATTTCCTTGCGCGCCGCCAGCAGATCCTTGTTGAACGCGGCGTTGTCATGCAGGCGGGCAACGGCGGTTGCGCCCATGAAGCGGCCTTCGAGGATGTCACTCTGCCAGTGCACGTTGCACACCAGGCGGCTCTCGCCGTAGTTGCGGCCGCGTGCCTGGATGGCATCGGCGCGGTCCGGTGCGATCTCCGACAGGATCAATGCCCATGCCCAGCCGATCGAGGTGTGGCCGGACGGATAGGAACCGTTGCTGCGCAGCCCCTCCTCATCCTTCGGCGAGCAGGTCGGCTCGCCGTTGACCATGAACGGACGCGGGCGCTGGTACTTGTTCTTGGCGGCCTTGGTGGCAGCACTGGCATCGATGCGGCTGCGCTCCAGCAGGCGGTACAGGGCAGGGGTCTTCACTGCATCGACGTCGATGTCGGCGGCGCAGGAAAAGTGGTTGGCGCCTTCCGGGAAGCCCAGTTCGGCATCGACACTTGCCTGGGCGAAACGCGGGCTGCCGCGCAGCGCACGTGCCTCGCGGCTGACCTGCTCATCCAGCGCGAAGGCGGCCGAGCCGGCGGCCGGTGGTGCCGGTACCAGATCGATGCTGGCCGGCACTGCGGTCTTGTCCAGGTAGCCCACGGCCTTGGTGGTGATGTTGGCTTCGACCGCGGTCGGCTTGCTGGCGGTGGCGGCACAACCGGCCAGCGACAGCGCGATGGCCAGGCCGAGCAACGGACGGGCAGGGGGGAGGATCGACGACATGGGCAGACTCGGGCTGGGAACTCGCCGGCCATGATCGCAGCCTCGATTGTCGGCCGCAGCGTCCATCGGTCATACGGCCAGACCCGGCATGGTCAGCCGCTGGGCGATGAAAACAGTCATCAAGTGTCGGCAATCTCCTGAATCCGGGCGCAGCGCACGGACTTTCACGCGCTGCCGCCATGAGCATCAGGTCACAGCCGGGCCGGGGGGATCCGCTGAAAGGGAGAGAAGCGATGCGCAGCACCGCAACAGGAAGTACCGTCCTGGCCCTGGTCCTGGGGCTGGCGACCGCCCCGGCGCAGGCCGCCGATGTCTACGGCGTGGCCTTCGTGCATGGCACCGGCGCGCAGACCAATGCCACGCAGGACTACTGGCAGCCGGCGATCATCGACACCGTCCGCCAGGGCCTGCCGAACAGCAGCAACTACGTGGTCATCAACTGCGACTTCACCCAGTACATGTGGAAGCCGGAAGCGGCCGGCTGCCTGGCCAACCAGCTCACCGGCTTCATCGACAGCCGTGGCATCACCCAGCTGGTGGTGATCACCCATTCCAACGGCGGCAACGTGATGCGCTGGATCCTGTCCAACCCCACCTACGACAGCCGCTACCCGAAGATCATCAACCGGCTGCGCAAGGTCACTGCGCTGGCGCCCTCGTCGGCAGGTACGCCGCTGGCCGACGCCGTGCTCAACGGCAATACCTTCGAGACCTCGCTGGGTTGGCTGCTGGGCTACAAGAGCGATGCCGTGCGCATGCAGCAGGTGGGACACATGGCCACCTACAACGCGCAGAACCTGTACGGCACCGCCGGCCGCCCGGCCCTGCCCAAGCCATTCCGCGCCGTGGTCGGCAGCGATGTCGAATCGGCGGTGTGGGACAGCAACAGCTACTGCGGTGGCTATGCCGCCAACGTCGGCCTGGAGTTCACCCAGAACTGGCTGTCGTCGTGCTCGGACGGTTTCCTGGAATGCAGCAGCCAGAAGGCGGCCGGCACCCTGTGGTTCACCGACAAGGCGCGCACCCAGGGCGCCGAGCCGCTCAGCCACAACCAGAGCCGCCGTGAGTGCTTCGGCCTCGGCAGCATCCTGCGCAACGACCTGACCCAGTGAGGGAGATGACCATGACGATCCATTCCACCTTGCTGGCTACCGCCGTGTTTGCGGTCCTTTCCACCGCATCGGCGCAGGCCGCGCAACCGCTGCGCGTCGCCGCTGGCGACCAGATTCCCGCCGGCCTGGTTGCCGCGCCGCTGCCGGCCGACGAAAGCGAGCACGCGCCGCTGGCCTTCGCCTGGGCGCTGGACCCGGCGCAGCCACTGCAGGCCCCCGGCCCCCAGGCTGCGATCAGCCGCAGCTACTGGCAGCAGGTCGACGGTGCCGAGCTGCAGCGCGGCCTGGAACTGCCGCTGAGCGCGCCCGATGCGGTGATCCAGCTCAGCCCGGCGCCGGGTGCCCGCGCGCTGCCGGCCAGCGCGCTGCAGGTGCGTGATCCGGCGGGGCGCAGCAGCGTTGCGCGCAGTGTTGATGCACGCCAGCTGCAGGATGCGGGCATGCCGGTCGGCGATGGCAGCAGCATGCTGCGCACCGGTACCACCAGCGCAGCTGGCGCTTACCGGTTGCAGAGCGCGCAGGCGCAGGGCCGCTACGTGGTGCAGGTGCTGGAGCCCAACAGCCCGCTGCGGTTGGAAGTGCAGGCCAGCCAGGCGCAGGTGCTGGCCGGTGGCAACGTGCAGCTGCAGGCGCGTCTGCTGGAAGACGGGGCCAGCGCAGCGACGCTGCGCACACGACGGGGCAGCCTCGGCGGTGAAGCGCTGCTGGTCGCACCCGATGGCCGCAGCTGGCCGCAGCGGCTGCTGCGCACCACCGATGGCAGCCTGCGCGCACAGGTAAGGATTCCGGCCGAGGCCAGCAACACCCAGGGCCTGTGGGAGCTGCAGGTGTTCGCCCAGGCCGACGGCGTGCTGCGCGATGGCAAGGTCGCTTTCGCGGTGGCCAGGCCGACCGCCCGCTTCGTCGGCCAGGCCATGCCCGATCCGGCCAGCCGCCAGGTCAGCCTGCCGTTGCAGGTGGCCGCCGCTGGCCGCTACGAGGCGCGCGGCACGCTGTATGCCACCGCAGCCAACGGCCAGTTGCAGCCGGTGGCGCAGGCCCATGCCGCAGCGTGGTTCGATGGCCCGGGCCGCGGCGCGCTGGTGCTGCCGTTCGACCAGGCTGCGTTGCCTGCCGGCTTCGGTGCGCCGTATGAACTGCGCGACCTGCAGCTGCAGGACCAGAGCCGGATGGCACCGATCGAGTCGCGCGCGCTGGCGTTGCGGTTCTGAAGCAGGGCGTGGCGGGCCGGATGTCCGGCCCGCTGCACCGTCTTCTGTAGAGCCGAGCCTATGCTCGGCTGCCGTTCCCGCGGCCACGAGCAGCCGAGCATAGGCTCGGCTCTACAGTGGCATGTCGATCACCCCGCGTACGCGGTCAGCCGTCCTTCCTGTTCCACCACCGTGATCGCACCGCCGAACACGGCCGACAGCGGTTCGTCGCGCAGCAGCTCGGCGCGCGCGCCATCGGCCACCACGCGGCCGTCGCGCAGCAGCACCACCCGCTCGATCTCGGGAATCACTTCTTCTATGTGATGGGTGACCAGCACCAGGGTGATGCCCTGCTGCGCAAGCACGCGCATGGTGGCGATCAACTGCTGGCGGGCCACCAGGTCCAGCCCGGTGGAGGGTTCATCCAGCAGCAGCGCCTGCGGCCGGTTGACCAGCGCACGGGCGATCAGCACGCGGCGGGTCTCGCCGGCTGACAGTTCGGCGTAGGCACGCTCACGCAGGCCCGACGCACCGGTCATCGCCAGGGTCTCTCCTACCCGCACGTGCATGTCGGCAGTGACCTCGCGGAAGGCCGGCACCATGTAACTGGCGAAGAATCCCGACAGCACTGCCTGTTCCACCGTCAGACCCGGCATGTCGGCCAGGTTGCTGCTGAGGTCGCCAGTGACGATGCCCAGCTGCGAACGCAGCCGGTCGACCTGCCAGCGGTTCTGCCCCAGCACCTTCACCGCCACCGTACCGTCGGCCTGCGCCAGCGGGTACAGCTCGCGGGTGATCAGCTTGATGAAGGTGGACTTGCCACAGCCATTGGGGCCGAGCAGGGCGGTGTGCTGGCCCTGCGCGATGCGCAGGCTCAGCCCGTGCAGGACCTTCACCTGGCCGCGCATCACGCTGGCGCGGTCCAGTTCGATCAAGGGCGGCAGGTCCCCGGCGGATGGGGCAGGGTCTACGGCGCGGATGCGCGGATCAAGGCTCGACAACACGGGTCCCCAACTGTGAACGAAGCCACGGAATGGCGCTGCCAATCCAGCGGTGCAAGGTGCAGTTTGCAACGCAAGCGCCCATGATGTCTTCCATACCTGTGTCGCTCTGGAGAGCCGCCATGCCTGATGCCCTGATGTCCCTGCTGACCGGTGGCGTGCTGGGCTGGTGGCAGCTGGCCCTGGTGCTGCTGGTCTTCACCCAGCTCACGATCTTCTCGGTCACCCTCTACCTGCACCGCAGCCAGGCGCATCGGGGCGTGGACTTCCACCCGGTGGTCGCGCACTTCTTCCGCTTCTGGACCTGGCTGACCACCTCGATGATCACCAAGGAATGGGTGGCGATCCATCGCAAGCACCACGCCAAGGTGGAAACCGAGGACGACCCGCACAGCCCGGTCACCCGTGGCATCGGCCAGGTGTTCTGGCGCGGCGTGGAGCTCTACCGCGAAGCACGCGGCATGCGCGAGGACATCGAGCAGTACGGTCGCGGCACGCCGGACGACGCCATCGAGCGCCGCCTGTACACCCCCTATGCCACCTTCGGCCCGGTGCTGCTGTTTGCGATCAACACGGTGCTGTTCGGCCTGCCGGGCATCGCCCTGTGGGCGATCCAGATGGCGTGGATTCCGTTCTGGGCCGCTGGCGTGGTCAATGGCCTGGGCCACTGGTGGGGCTACCGCAACTACGAGTCGGCCGACACCTCCACCAACCTGACGCCGTGGGCGTTCTGGATTGGCGGCGAGGAACTGCACAACAACCACCATGCGTTCCCCAGCTCGGCGCGCTTTGCGATGCGGCGCTGGGAGTTCGACATCGGCTGGAGCGCGATCCGCCTGCTGCAGGCTTTGCGCCTGGCCAAGGTACTGCGGGTGGCGCCGGCCATGGACGTACGCCCGAACATCGCCGTGCCCGACGCCGACACCCTGAAAGCCCTGTTGTCGCATCGCTTCCAGGCGATGACCGACTACCAGCGCAACGTGTTCATGCCGGCATTGCGCGAGGAAGCACGACACGCCGGTGCCAAGCTGCGCCGGTTGCTGCCGCGCCGGCTGCGCCGTGGCCTGGTCAACGACGGCCGCTGGTTGAAGCCGGACAGCCGCGCGCAGCTCAGCGAATGGGTCGCCCAGCGCCCGCGCATCCGTACCCTGGTGGAATACCGCGCGCGCCTGGCAACGCTGCTGGAAGCGCGTGGTCACGATGCCGCCGAGCGCCTGCGTCAACTGCAGGCCTGGTGCCGCGAGGCCGAGGAAAGCGGCATTGCCGCGCTGCAGGCCTATGCCGCGCGACTGAAGGGTTACACCCTGGTGGGCGGATGAAGGCTGCGCTGACGGTGTTGTTGCTGGTCGCAGTGTGGGCGCCTGCCGTGCAGGCCCAGGTCAGCGATACCGCCAGCTACCTGCAGCGCATGGACAGCGACGGCGACGGCAAGGTCAGTGAAGCCGAGTACCTGCAGTGGATGCTGTACGCCTTCGATCGCATGGACCGCAACGGCGATGGCGTGCTGAGCGCCGATGAACTGCCGGGCGGCAAGGGCAGGGCCATCAGCCGCGAACAGCAGCGGCAGACGATCGTGCAGCGCTTCCACAAGCAGGACGCCAACGGCGATGGGTTCCTGGATGCGCGGGAACTGGCTGCACCACCACGCTGAGCGGGCATAGAATCCTCCCATGCCCGAACTGCCCGAAGTAGAAACCACCCGCCGCGGCCTGGCGCCGCACCTGCAGGGCCGCCGCGTGCATGGGGTGATCCTGCGCCGCGCCGACCTGCGCTGGCCGATCCCGCCGGAAGTGGCCGAGCTGCTGCCCGGCCAGCGCATCGAAGACGTGCGCCGCCGCGCCAAGTACCTGCTGCTGGACACCGCCATCGGCAGCGCCGTGCTGCACCTGGGCATGTCCGGCAGCCTGCGCGTGCTGCCCGGCGACACCCCGCTGCGCGCCCACGACCATGTGGATATCAGCCTGGACAACGGCCGCCTGCTGCGTTTCAACGACCCGCGCCGTTTCGGCAGCCTGCTCTGGCAGCCGGCCGGCGAGATCCATCCGTTGCTGCGGGGGCTGGGCCCGGAACCGCTGGATGAAGCCTTCGACGGCGACTACCTGTTCGCCCGCAGCCGGGGCCGCAGCGCGCCGGTGAAGACCTTCCTGATGGACCAGGCGGTGGTGGTCGGCGTGGGCAACATCTACGCGGCCGAAAGCCTGTTCAAGGCCGGCATCAGCCCGCTGCGCGAAGCTGGCAAGGTCACCCGCGAGCGCTACCGGCGGCTGGCCACGGCAGTGAAGGAAACGCTGGACTACGCGATCACCCGTGGTGGCACCACCCTGCGTGATTTCATCAGCCCCGACGGCGCGCCGGGCTACTTCGAGCAGGAGCTGCTGGTGTACGGCCGCGATGGCCTGCCGTGCCCCAGCTGCGGCCGCCCGCTCAAGCACGCGATGATCGGCCAGCGCGCAAGCGTGTGGTGCAGCCGCTGCCAGCGCTGAACGTCTTCATGCGCTGCACACGCGCAGCGCTATAGTCCAGCCGACATCCGCTGCGGGGGCGTTGGCGATGGATGAAGGACCGGATATCACCGTCTGGCTGGATGCTGCGCGCGGCGGCGATCGCGCCGCGCTCGACCGCGTGCTGACCACCCTGTACCAGGAGCTGCACAGCATGGCCCGGCGGCAGCTGGCCGGGCAGCAGGGGCGGACCCTGGATGCCACCTCGCTGGTCCACGAGTCCTACCTGAAGCTGCTGGGCAGCCGCGGTGCGGCGCGCTTCGAAGACCGTGCGCACTTCTTCGCCTATGCCGCGTCGGCGATGCGCAGCGTGGTCGTCGATTACGCGCGCAACCGCTTGGCGCGCAAGCGCGGTGGCGACCTCAAGCGGGTGGCCGAGATTCCCGAGAACAGCAGCAGCGGCGTGCGCCTGGACGAGGATCTGCTGGCCCTCGACGTTGCGTTGGAACGCCTGCAGGCCGTCGATGCGCACCTGGCCAAGGTAGTGGAACTGCGCTATTTCGCGGGCTTGTCCGAGCTGGAGATCGCCGAGTTGAGCCAGCGCTCGGAGCGCAGCATCCGCCGCGACTGGCAGAAGGCGCGACTGTTCCTGCTGGCCGCGATGCGCAGCGACTGAGCCGCCGCCGCCCACGTCATGGACACCGCCCGCTGGCAGCAGTTGTCGTCCTGGCTGGATCAGCTGCTGGAGCTGGCGCCGGAGGCCCGACAGCTGCGCCTGCAGCGCTTGAGCGCGCAGGACCCGACGCTGGGACGCGAGCTGGAACACCTGCTGCAGCAGGAAGCCGACAGCCACGAGTTCATGGCCCAGCCGCTGTGGACCGCCACACCGCCGGGGCGCGCCGGCAGCGAGGTCGGTCCCTATCGGCTGCTGCACCCGCTCGGTGAAGGTGGCATGGGCGAGGTCTGGCTGGCCGAGCGCTGCGATGGCCTGTACCAGCGCCAGGTCGCACTGAAGCTGCTGCGCAGTGGCGTCGCCGATCCCGGCCTGCGTCAACGCTTCGGCCGCGAGCGGCAGATCCTGGCCCGCCTGCAGCACCCGCATCTGGCACAACTGCTGGACGCCGGGGTGGACCAGCACGGGCAGCCCTACCTGGCGCTGGATTACGTGGAAGGCGAGCCGATCAGTGACTACTGCCGGCGCCTGCAACCGCCGCTGGAAGCGCGTCTGCAGCTGATGCTGCAGGTCTGCGCGGTGGTCAGCCATGCGCATGCGAACCTGGTGGTGCACCGGGATCTGAAGCCTTCCAACATCCTGGTACGCGCCGATGGCACGGTGAAACTGCTCGACTTCGGCATCGCCAAGCTGCTCGACCACGACGATCCGAACGCGGCCCATCCGGCCACCGAAATCCGCGCTTTCACCCTGCACTACGCCGCGCCGGAACAGGTGCGGGGCGAGGCGGTGACGACCCTGACCGACGTCTATTCGCTGGGCGTGGTGCTGTTCGAGGTGGTCACCGGGCACAAGCCCTATCGTCTGCGCCGGCACAGCGACGCGGAATGGGAGCGCTCGATCCTGGATGTGCAGGCGCCACGTGCCTCGGCGCTGCTGCAACGGCTGGCCGCCGAGCCCGGAGCGCCGAAACGCGCCCTGCAGCGGCAGGCGAAGCGATTGCGGGGTGATCTGGACGTGCTGTTGGAAAAGGCCCTGCAGAAGGACCCGCAGCAGCGCTACAGCTCGGCCGAAGCGCTGGCCGGCGACCTGCGCCGCTACCTGCAGGGGCAGCCGATCCAGGCGCGACCGCCGGGCGTGGGGTACCGGGTACGCAAGTACATTGGCCGCCATCGCTGGGGCGTGGCCTTGGCGACGCTGTCGGTGTTGGCGCTGCTGCTGACCACGTCCATCGCCCTGTGGCAGGCGCGCCAGGCGCGGGTGGAAATGGCGCGTGCGCAGGCCATGCAGGATTTCACCGTCGGCCTGTTCGACAAGGCGGCCAGCCAGCGCCACGGCCATTTCGACGTGCCGCAGCTGCTGGCCACCGGCCAGCAACGGGGAGAAGCCGAACTGGCTGACCAGCCGCTGGCGCTGGCCGAGCTGCAAGGGGTGATCGGCCGCCTGCGCATCGGCCTGGGCGACTACCAGTTGGCGCTGCAGACCCTGGACCAGCAGCGCCGGCTGCTGCAGGAGGTGGGCGAGGTGCCGCCGGCGCTGCAGATCGAGGCAGTGACCCAGCGCGGGCGCGCGTTGCGCATGCTCGGCCGCGGGCGCGAGTGCCTGGCGCACCTGCAGCCGCTGCAACCGCTGGCGGCCAGCGAGGCGGCGGCCCTGCCGGCGGCTGTAGCCGAATTCCACAGCCAGCTGGGGCGGTGCCAGGCCCAGCTGGGTGATGCCGATGCGGCGCGCCGGTCGTTCCAGCAGGCGCTGGCGCTGCGCCACCAAGGGCTCGTCGAGCGCTTCGGGCGTGCTGAATCACTGGCCGATCTGGCCGCGCTGGACGCCACCGCCGGACGCCTGCCGGCTGCGCTGGCCGGCTACCGGCAGGCGCTGGCCCTGCTCGGCCAGCGCGCCGATGCCAGCAGCCCGCAGGTGATCAGCCTGCACCGGCAACTGGGCGATGTGCTGGCCCGCCAGGGCGACACGAAGGCGGCAGCGGCCGAGCTGGAGCAGGCCTGGCAGGCAGCGCAGGATGCATGGGGCCCGCGCCACCCGGAGGCGCTGGTGGTACGCCGCGCACGCGCGCTGCTGGCCCTGCAGCGTGGCCAGTACGCATTGGCCGGCCAGGAACTGCGGCAGGTGCAGGCACAGCTGCTCGGCGCGCTGGGCCCGGATCATCGTGAGATCGGCTACGGCGAGTTCGCCCTGGGGAAATGGGCCAGCGCCAGCAACGACCCCTCGGCAGCGGCGGCGCACTATGCCCGTGCAGTGGCGATCTGGCGCCAGCCGGACCACGTCGCCTTGCTGCCGCAGGCACTGCTGGCACAGGGGCAGGCCCTGCAGGAGGCCGGCCAGACCGCGCAGGCCCGCAGCGTGCTGGCCGAGGCACGACAGCTGCTGCTGGCCCAGCGCGGGCCACAGGCGCCGGCCCTGCAGGAGCTCGACGCACGCATCGCGGCATTGGCGCAGGCTGAACAGCGCATCGATTCCACCGCTGCCCGTTAACGTTTGTCTGCCTATGATGGCCGACCTTCCCTTTGCTCCCGCGCCTGCATGCAACGACGCGACTTCATCCGCAATGCCTCCCTGGCCCTGGCCGCCTTCGGCCTGCCGTCACTGCCGGCCTGCGCGGCCAGCAAGAGTGGCCAGCTCGGGCTGCGCCGGCTTGGCCAGCCGCAGCCGTTCGATTTCGCCACTCTGAAGGGCCAGGCGCGCGCGCTGGCACAGGCGCCGTACCAGAGTCACAAGCGGGTACTGCCGGGCAAGCTGGAAGCGCTGGACTGGGATCAGTACCAGTCGATCGGCTACCGCCAGGACCATGCCCTGTGGGCCGACCAGCCGGGAAAATTCCAGGCCAAGTTCTTCCATCTGGGCCTGTACTTCCATTCGCCCGTGCGCATGTACGACGTGGTCGACGGCAAGGCGCAGGAACTGGCCTATGACGGCGCCGCGTTCAACTACGGCAAGAGCGGGTTGAAGAACGGTGAGCTGCCGGCCGACCTCGGCTTTGCCGGGTTCCGGTTGAACACGCGCAAGGACACCGACCGCGATTTCGCCGCGTTCCTGGGGGCCAGCTACTTCCGCGCCGTGGGCAAGGAAGGCCAGTACGGCCAGTCCGCGCGTGGCCTGGCCATCGACACCGGCATGGGCAAGCCCGAGGAATTCCCGGACTTCATCGCCTATTACCTGGAACAGCCGGCGGCCGACTCGGACACGATCATCGTCTACGCGCTGCTGGATTCGCCCAGCGTGGCCGGTGCCTACCGTTTCGCCGTCACCAACGGCGATGTGCTGCTGATGGACATCGACAGCGCGCTGTACCCGCGCAAGACCATCGAGCGGCTGGGCATCGCCCCCTGCACCAGCATGTACCAGGTGGGCGAGAACGACCGCCGCATGGGCTGGGACTGGCGCCCGGAGATCCACGATACCGATGGCCTGTCGCTGTGGACCGGCGCTGGCGAATGGATCTGGCGGCCGCTGCTGAACCCGCGCAACCTGCGCTTCAACATGTTCGTCGACCGCAATCCGCGTGGCTTCGGCCTGCTGCAGCGTGACCGCAACTTCGATCACTACCAGGACGACGGCGTGTTCTACGAGAAGCGCCCGTGCCTGTGGGTGGAGCCGAAGGGTGACTGGGGCGAGGGCTCGGTGCAGCTGGTGGAGATTCCCACCGTCGATGAAACCTTCGACAACATCGTGGCCTTCTGGAACCCGAAGGAAAAGCCGCAGCCGGGCCAGGAACTGCTGGTCGGCTACCGGCTGTACTGGGGCGCACAGCCGCCGGCGCATACGCCGCTGGCCCACTGCGTGGCCAGCCGCACCGGCCTGGGCGGGGTGATCGGCAAGAAGCGGGAGTATTTCTCGTGGCGTTTCGCGGTGGACTTCGAAGGCGGCGAACTGGCCAGCCTGATCGACAAGGCCGACGTCGAAGCGGTTGTCGAAACCAGCCGTGGCCGGGTGGAGATCGTCTCGGCGCGGCCGTTGCGCGAGATCAAGGGCTACCGCGCGATGTTCGACCTGGTGCCGCCGGAGGGCAGCACCGAGCAGATCGACATCCGCCTGTACCTGCGCAGTGGCGGCAAGACCCTCACCGAAACCTGGTTGTACCAGTACACCCCGCCGCCGGCCGGTGCGCCGGAGCGCACGCTGTACTGACGGGTTTATCGGCAGGGCTGCGCCCTGCACCCGCAGAGGCCGGAGCAACGGCAACGGCAACGTCAAAAGCTGGCATTCGGTGGGATGGCGGGGTGGGTCCGGTTGCGGGGGACGCCGTAAACCCATCCCTGGGGGCTTGGCCGCGGCATCCATGCCGCGGACACCCCCGCAACCGGACCCACCCCGCCTTCGACAGATTTCCGCGATCTGTCGGGATGGCATGGCCTGCTCTTGGTGGGTGACGACCTTGGTCGACACGTAGATCCACGCCATGCGTGGATGCTCTTCGATCCCAATTCGAAATATTCGATTTCGATGGAGATTCACCACGCATGGCGTGGATGGACCATCCGTTCCTGGAAATCTGTCGGGGGTGGGGCGGTGTGGGGGTGCAGGACCGTTGGCGCCATGGATGGCGCCATCGAGCCCCCAGGGATGGGTTTACGGCGTGTCCCGCACCCCCACACCTCCCCGCCCAACCAACAGACAACCCAGAGCCGGCTGTTGCTGCTGAGGTTGCCGGCCAGCGGCCGGCACTACCACGTCGGCAGGTGCAGGGCGCAGCCCTGCCGAAAAACCCTTACAGCGGCAGCGGTGCCTGCGCCGGATCGATCCGACCCTCGCCCCGGGTGATCTTCTTGAACTCGGCGCGGCTGACCGAGACGTAGCGCTCGTTGCCGCCGATCTCCACCTGCGGGCCGTCCTGCACGGCATGGCCGTGCTCGTCCACGCGCACGGTCATGGTCGCCTTCTTGCCGCTGTGGCAGATCGTCTTGATCTCCTGCATCTCGTCGGCCCAGGCCAGCAGGTATTGGCTGCCCTCGAACAACTCGCCGCGGAAATCGGTGCGCAGGCCATAGCACAGCACCGGGATGCGCAACTGGTCGACCACCTCGCTGAGCTGCCAGACCTGGCTGCGGCTGAGGAACTGCGCCTCGTCCACCAGCACGCAGCCCAGCGGCCCGTTGGCCTGCAGATCCTGCGTGACCCACTGCTGCAGGTCGGTGTCGCGTTCGAAGGCCATGCCGTCGGCGCGCAGGCCGATCCGCGAGGCGACCACGCCCGCGCCGGCACGGTCGTCCAGGCGCGGGGTCAGGATCGCCACGCGCATGCCGCGCTCGCGGTAGTTGTGCGCGCTCTGCAGCAGGGTGGTGGTCTTGCCGGCGTTCATCGCCGAATAGTAGAAATAGAGCTTGGCCATCGGCCGATTGTACGACGCCACCCGGCACCGGCCGAAGCTGTTCAGCAAGCCCACCGGCCGGCGGCTGTGGCCGCCACCAACGCCCGCTACAATCCAACCCCAATGCACGGTCTCAATCCCCCCCAAGCTGCCGCCGTCCTCCACATCGAAGGACCGCTGCTGGTGCTCGCCGGCGCCGGCAGTGGCAAGACGCGCGTGATCGTGGAGAAGATCGCCCACCTGATCGGCTGTGGCCGCTACCCGGCCAAGCGCATCGCCGCGATCACCTTCACCAACAAGTCGGCCAAGGAAATGCGCGAGCGCGTGGCCAAACGCCTGCGCGAGCAGGATGCCGATGAAGTGACCATCTGCACCTTCCATGCGCTGGGCCTGAAGTTCCTGCAGATCGAGCATGCCGCGGTCGGGCTCAAGCGCGGTTTCTCGATCTTCGATGCCGATGACGCGGCCGCGCAGATCAAGGACCTGATGTACGGCGCCAAGCCGGACGACATCGAGGACATGAAGAACCTGGTGTCTCGCGCCAAGAACGCCGGCCTGTCGCCGGAGCAGGCGATGGCCGCTGCGCGCAGCAACCGTGAAAAGGAAGCGGCCGGCATCTACGAGCGTTACCAGCTGCGCCTGAGCGCGTTCAACGCAGTGGACTTCGACGACCTGATCCGGCTGCCGGTGCAGATCCTGGAAGAGAACCCGGACATCGCGCTGGCCTGGCGCGAGCGCATCGGCTATCTGCTGGTCGACGAATGCCAGGACACCAACGATGCCCAGTACCGCCTGCTCAAGCAGCTGGCCGGTGACAAGGGCAACTTCACCTGCGTGGGCGATGACGACCAGTCGATCTACGCCTGGCGTGGCGCCAACCCGGAAAACCTGCAGCAGATGGGGCGCGATTACCCGGCCCTGGAAATCATCAAGCTGGAGCAGAACTACCGGTGTTCCAACCGCGTCCTGCGCGCGGCCAATGCGCTGATCGCCAACAATCCGCACGAACACCTGAAGAAGCTGTGGAGCGACCAGGCCGATGGCGAGCGCATCCGCGTGTGGGAGTGCCGCAACAGCGAACACGAGGCCGAGAAAGTCGCCGCCGAGATTGCGTTCGTGGCGCAGACGCGCAACGTGCCGTGGAGCGATTTCTGCATCCTGTTCCGTGGCAATTTCCAGTCGCGTCCGCTGGAAAAGGCGATGCAGCTGCTGCGTATCCCCTACCACCTGACCGGCGGCACGATGTTCCTGGAGCGCCAGGAAGTGAAGGACACGCTGGCCTGGCTGCGGCTGCTGGTCAACCCGGACGATGACACCGCGTTCCTGCGTGCGGTGCAGTCGCCCAAGCGCGAGGTCGGTGCGGGCACCCTGGCCAAGCTGGCCGAACTGGCCTCGGAAAAGGACATGCCGATGGCGCAGGCCGCCGAAGCGATCGGCGCGCTGCAGCAGCTGCCACCGCGCGCGGCCAACAGCCTGGCGCGCTTCACCGACATCCTGCGTGACCTGCGCGCGCAGACGCGGCAGATCAGCTCCGGCGACATGATCCGCAAGGTCGCCAAGGAATCGGGCCTGCTCAGCGAGCTGCGCCAGCAGGCCAAGGAAGAAGCCAGCTACCAGCGTCGCGCCAATAACATCGAAGAGCTGGCGCAGTGGTTCGAGGGTGGCCCGCGTGGCGCCACCGCTGCCGATCTGGCCGGCCAGCTGGCGCTGTTGTCGCGCAGCGACAAGGACGAGGGCGGCAACCAGGTACGGATGATGACCATGCACGCCTCCAAGGGCCTTGAATTCCCGTACGTGTTCATCGTCGGCTGCGAGGATGGCGTGCTGCCACACCAGGTCAGCCTGGACGAGGGCAATCTGCAGGAAGAGCGGCGCCTGCTGTACGTGGGCATCACCCGCGCCAAGATCCAGCTGTGGATGAGCTACAGCAAGCTGACCCGCAAGTTCGGCGAGCACGTGCGGTTGAAGCCGAGCCGTTTCTTCGAGGAGATTCCGGCCGAGGAGATCCAGCGCGATGGCGCGGATCCGGTGGCGGATGCGGCGCGGAAGAAGGAGCGGGCGACGGCGGGGTTGGCGGCGATCGAGGCGTTGTTCGACTAAGGCGCTCCAACGGCGCCGCCCCTCCGTGGTGGAGCGCGCGCTGGCTCCGCGGTGTGGCCGGTCGGGGTGGGTCCGCGGGGGACGCCGTGAACCCGTCCCTGGGGGCTTAGCCGCGCCATCCATGGCGCGGATACCCCCGCGAACCCACCCCGACCGGCCTCTGACAGATTCCGGGCGCGTCCTGTCACGGCAATGCAAAGAAAATCAAAATCAACAGCCGGGGGCTGAGGCACAATCGGGGCTTCCGTCTGGAGGTTTGTCCGTGCACCCGATTGAAAGCGAGCGCCTGCGGCTGCGGGCCATTGAACCGGACCGTGATGCGGCACCGATGCTGGCCCTGCTCAATGATCCGGGCTTCGTGCGGTTCATCGGTGATCGCAACGTGCGCGATGAGGAACAGGCGCGCGAGTACATCGCCCTGCGGGTGCTGCACAGCTATGCGTTGAATGGCTTCGGCATGTATGCGATCGAGCGGCTGTCCGATGGCGCGTGGCTGGGCAACGCCGGGCTGGTGCGCCGTGAGGGGTTGCCGGCGCCGGATATCGGCTACGCGGTGCTGTCGGAATTCGCCGGGCAGGGCTATGCCAGCGAGGCGGCGCGGGCGGTGTTCAATCACGCGCGCACGGTGCTGGGCCTGCAGGATCTGTATGGCATCACCGATCTGGACAACGACGTCTCGGCGAAGGTGCTGCTGGGTCTGGGCATGCACGAGCGCGGGGTCATCCAGCTGCCGGGTATCGACAGCCCCAGCCGCCTATACGCCACGCTCGGCGCGGCCGAGGTTTGATCGTGGTGGGTGCCGACCGTTGGTCGGCACGACAGAGTGCCACCGTGCCGAACAACGGTCGGCACCCACCGCCTCAGCCGCCGCGCAGCTCCGCCAGCTGTGCCTGCAACTCGGCCACGGCCGCTTCCAGCTGGGCCACGCGCTCAGCCAGGCCGGGGTCGGCCGACTCGGCACCGCCGCCACTGCTGGCGTACTTCGCTGCCAACGCCGCGCCGTCCACTTCACCGCACAGCAGGTGCATGTAGCGGTCTTCGCGCTGGCCGCTGGCGCGCGGCAGCACCACCAGCAGGGCACGCTGTTGCAGGCGCTCGATGGCGTGGCGGGCTTCGTCGGCATCGGCGAAGCGGTGCAGGCGCTCGGCACGGGTAACCAGTTCGCCAAGCGTCTGCGGCCCCCGCAGCAGCAGCAGGGCCAGCAGCACGGTCTGCTGCCGGGTCAGGTCCAGCGCGCTCTGCAGGCGGTGCTCGTAGCGGTCGGCGCGCGAGGAGAAGTGCTGGCGGGCCAGGCCCAGGGTCTCCAGCTGGCGCAGCGCATGCTCCACGCTGCCGGCGCTCACGTTCATCACCGGCTCGCGGGCGGTCTTCTGGTTGGCGGCCGATTGCGCGGCGTTGACCGTCAGTGGGTAGGTGTCCGGGGTGGTGGCTTCCTTCTCCACCAGGCAGCCCAGCAGGCGGGCCTGTACGGCATCCAGCAGCGGAACGTCGGGGGTCTGGGCAGGATCGGTCATGGCGGCTTCCGGAAGACAACAGGTCAACCACCAAGCATAGCCGTCCCGGCGGCGCCTTTGCCGGTAAAATGGGCCGGTGTATCTGATTGCCGGTGAATCCATGCGTCGTCCCGTTTCCTTGTCCCTGACCCTGCTCGCCACTGCGGCGCTGGGCCTGTCCGCCTGCAAGCGCGTGGAAGCGCCTGCCGAAGCCGCCACCCCGCAAGCGCCGGCCGCGGCCGCCAAGGCCGACGGCGCCCTTGACGCGACTGCCAACGACAACCTCAACGCCGTGCTGTGGATGCAGCGCGCGCAGGAATACAAGGCGATCACCGAGCAGACCTACCGTGCCGCCGCCGACCACCTGGACGTCGCGCTGAAGGAAGCCCACTGGGATGCGCTGGTGCCGGAAGAGCGCGGCAACGAGGCCAAGGGCCTGAAGCCGGCCGTGGTGCTGGACGTGGATGAGACCGTGCTGGACAACTCGCCCTACCAGGCGCGTCTGGTGCGTGACGGCAAGGAGTACGACGAACTCAGCTGGGACCAGTGGGTTGCCGAAAAGAAGGCCAAGGCCATTCCCGGCGTGGTCGATTTCGCCAAGGCGGCCAACGCCAAGGGCGTGACCCTGCTGTACATTTCCAACCGCGCCGTGCACCTGAAGGACGCGACCCTGGCCAACCTGCGCGAGCAGGGCCTGCCGGTGGCCGATGACAGTGTGTTCCTCGGTCTGGGCACCGTGGTTGAAGGCTGCGAGCAGGCCGGCAGCGAGAAGAACTGCCGCCGCCGCCTGGCCGGCCAGAAGTACCGCGTGCTGATGCAGTTCGGCGACCAGCTGGGTGACTTCGTGGAAGTGACCGCCAACACCAATGACGGCCGCGACGCGCTGCTGCAGCAGTACCACGACTGGTTCGGCGAGCGCTGGTGGATGCTGCCGAACCCGACCTACGGCGGCTTCGAGCCGGCGCAGTTCAACAACGATTACTCGCAGCCGCGCCAGGCCCGCCATGACGCCAAGCGTGCCGCCCTGGACTACGCGCCGTGAGCCGCGCCCCGCTGCCGCTGCGCGACGACGAGCGTCTGATCTTCGCGCTGGACGTGCCTGACCGCGTGCAGGCGCTGGAGTGGGTCGACCGCCTTGGCGACAGCGTGGCGTTCTACAAGATCGGCATGGAACTGCTCGCCTCCGGCGAGTACTTCCAGGTGCTGGACGAACTGGCACGTCGCGACAAGCGGGTGTTCGTCGATCTGAAGTTCTTCGATATCCCGGCCACCGCCGCCGCGGTGATCAAGCGCCTGGCGCAGTGGCCGGTCAGCTACGCCACCATCCACGGCTGGCACCCGGCGATGATGGAGGCCTGTGCGGCCGCCAACAGCGGCGACATGCGCCTGCTGGCAGTGACCGTGCTGACCTCGATGGGCCGCCCGGACCTGGCGCAGATGGGCATCGACCGCGAGCCGGTGGAAGTCGTGGTCGAACGCGCGCTGGCCGCACAGGCCGCTGGCATCGACGGCGTGATCGCCTCCGGCCAGGAAGCGGGTCCGATCCGTGCCGCGACCGGGGCCGGTTTCTCGATCGTCTGCCCGGGCATCCGCCCCGGTGGCCCGGTCGGCGATGACCAGAAGCGCACCGTGGGCGTGGCGCAGGCCTTTGCCGATGGCGCCGATGCCATCGTGGTCGGCCGTCCGATCCGCCTGGCATCTGATCCGCAGGCCGCAGCACGGGCGATCCAGCAGGAAATCGCGACGGCTCTGGCCGCGCGCTGAGCCCCGCTCCGACGGCGGTCACGCCGGCACCACGAACGCCATCCCGCCGAATGCGGGGTGGCGTTCGCATTTGTGTCTGTTGCCCTGACGCACCCGACCCCAGCCCGGGAAACTGTGCGCCACATCGCGCTGCGCGGGTGGAGCGACCTCTATCAATCGATGCACCAGCACGGACCGCGGCCGTGCCGGTTCCAACCATCGATAGAGGAATACACGGATATGTATCGCAGCACCTCTTTGCTGTTCGGCAGCCTGTTGGCCGCCGCAATCACCTTTCCCGCTGCGGCGGCACCCCAGCCCCGCGAAGCGCCGCGCATCATCGGCGGCGAGGCCGCCAGGCCCGGTGACTACCCGTTCATGGTCAGCATCCAGCGCCTGTCGTACGGCGACAGTGACCATGGTCGCCACTGGTGTGGTGCCACACTGATTTCCCCCTCATGGGTGCTGACGGCCTCGCACTGCGTGGAGGGTGATCGTCCCGGTGATCTGGCCGTGCTGGGCGGCGTCACCGCGTTGTCCACCGAGCCATCGGCACGCGCATCCAACGTCAAGGCCATCCATGTCCATCCGGCGTTCAACAGCGGCAATTTGCTGGAGCATGACGTCGCCCTGATCCACCTGAGTGCGCCGTTGGCCGATGCGCAGCCGGTGGCGCTGCGGTTGCGACCCGATGCCAGCTATCTCAAACCGGGCCGGGAGTTCACGGTGATCGGCTGGGGCGACACCGATATCACTGACGGGCGGGTCTATCCCACCCAGCTGCAGACGGTGCAGACCCCGTTCGTGCCCTTCGCCAAATGCCAGCAGGCGTATGCGGGCGAGCTGGCACGCGGCAAGGTCATCTGCGCCGGCCGCGAGGGGGTCGACAGCTGCCAGGGTGATTCCGGCGGTCCGCTGCTGCTGCGCCTGCGCGAGGGCTGGACCCAGTTCGGTGTCGTCAGCTGGGGCGAAGGCTGCGCGCTGGCCGGCTACCCCGGCGTTTATGCCCGAATCGCCGAAAAACATGCCGTAGATTTCATAGAAGCGGTCTGGCAACGCGATTGATTCAATAAAATCAATGGGTTGAATGATGTTTTGTCATGTGTTGCGTTAACTTTGCGGGCAGCGTAGGATCGCCGCCATCCGGTCTTCGGGCCGGACATGCGCCACAACACTGTCCACCGGCCTTGCGCCGGTTTGAAGAGTCTGCGATCCCTGTGATCCGGGCTCTTTTTTTTGTCCGTCCGGTGCGGGCAGGACCCGTCGGCGCATGTCGTGAATCCACCACGCAGCGCAGGCCATGGCGGAAACCGTGACGCCCCGGCTTGCCGCTGTCACGTCGCAGGCCGCAAGATGCGGACCGGTCCGGGGAGTCCGATTGCATGAGCGTTGTAGTGCGAGGAAGGTCTGCGCGGGGATGGGGGCTGGTGGCCATGCTGCTGCTGGCCATCGCCGCGTGTCGTGAATCCGGCAGCGATCCGGCCGCCGCGCCGGCCGAGCCTGTCGCCGCGGTACAGGCGATGGCGCAACGGCTGGCCGAGGACGATCTGATCGGCTACGCAAAACTGTCGGTGCCGTCCAGCCAGTATCAGCGCCTGCAGCAGGCCTGGGCCGATGGCCACAGCCAGTGGCCGCTGACGGGGCTGCCGCTCGGCGACCAGTTGCTGCCGATGCTGGCGGCGCTGCGTGAGCCCGGCGCCAGCGCGCAGCTGCAGCGCAGTTTCGACCGCCAGCTGGCCGGACAGGCCCGCGCCGTACGCCAGGCCGCGCAGTCGATGGGCAACTTCGGCGTGCAGTACCTGCGGCACCAGAAGGGCTACACGCCTGGCCAGCAGGCGCATTACATCCAGCTGGTGCAGACCCTGGCGGCCTGGGCCCAGGACGCGCCCATCAGCGACCGCGCCAGGGCCCGCAGCAGCATCGCGGCCCTCGTCGGTGCCGCCGCCAAGGTCGGTTTCCAGGACGATGCCGGCCTTCAGGCCGCGGGCATGGAAGGCAGCCTGCAGCAGCTGGCGCCGTTCATCCACACCGTCAAGGCCGTGCTGGCCAGCTATGGCCTGGGCGTGGACGAGGCGCTGCGCAGCGTGCGTGGTGAGCTGCTGTCGGTGGAGGGCGACAACGCCCTGGTACGCCTGCAGTACGAGCTTGCCGGCCGCGCGATGACCGTGCAGGTGCCGCTGAGCCGGCGCGAGGGCCATTGGTACCTGACCCGCACCCTGGCCGATACCGACGCCCTGTTGCGCCAGGCCGATGCCGCCCGCGCCGCCGCCGCGCCAGAGCCTGTACCCGCCCCCGCAACCGATGGGGAAGCGGCAACGCCATCGGCTAAGCCATAATGACGTCGATGTCGAAACAGAACCCGCTGCCGTTCCCCGGCGAAGAATCCCAGCCGACGCCCGCCGACACGGCGCCGGCGTCCCCCTCGACCGACGCCGGCACGCCGCCAGCGGCGACGCCCGTGCACGCGCGTCCTGCCGGCCGCCGCCCGCTGTGGGCGCGCCTGCTCGGGCGCCTGGTGGAGCCCTGGCTGTCGCTGAAGATCGAGCCGGAAGACCCGGGCCAGTACAACGATGGCCGCCCGGTCATGTACGTGCTGGAAGACTACGGCCTGTCCAACGCGCTGATCCTGGACAAGGCCTGCCGCCAGGCCGGCCTGCCGTCGCCGCTGGTGCCGCTGGCCGGTGACCCCACTGGCCGCAAGCGCGCCTACCTGGCCCTGTCGCGCCGCAGCTCCAGCAACTCGCTGATTCCCGAGCAGCGCGGCGCCAAGACCCATTCCGATTCGCTGGCCAAGGTCCTGCAGGCCCATCGCGTGCGCGACGACCTGGATGTGCACCTGGTGCCGGTATCGATCTTCGTCGGCCGCGCCCCGGACAAGCAGAGCGGCTGGTTCGCCGTGCTGTTCTCGGAAAACTGGGCGCTGGTCGGCCGTTTCCGCCGCCTGCTCGGCCTGCTGCTGAACGGCCGCAACACCATCGTCCGCTTCGCACCGCCGATCTCGCTGCGCTCGACCATCGACGAGGGCCTGGAGCCCGAGCGTACGGTGCGCAAGCTGCAGCGCGTGCTGCGTACCCATTTCCGCCGCATCCGCGAGTCGGTGATTGGTCCTGACCTGTCGACCCGGCGCCTGCTGGTGGACCAGGTGCTGGCCGCCGAGACGGTGCGCGAAGCGATCGCCTCCCAGGCCAAGCGCGACAACAGCAAAACCAGTGATGCCTGGAAGAAGGCGCACGCCTACGCCTGGGAAATCGCCGCGGACTATTCCAGCCCGGTGGTGCGCTCGGCAAGCTTCATGCTCAGCCACGTGTGGAACCGCATCTACGCCGGCGTGCTGGTGCACCACCTGGACAAGTTCAAGGCTGCTGCACCGGGCCACGAAGTGGTCTACGTGCCCAGCCACCGCAGCCACATGGACTACCTGCTGCTGTCCTACCTGCTGTACGACCGCGGTATCGTGCCGCCGCACATCGTGGCCGGCATCAACCTGAACCTGCCGGTGGTCGGCACCCTGCTGCGCAAGGGCGGTGCGTTCTTCATCCGCCGTTCGATCCGTGGCAACGCGCTGTACTCGGCGGTGCTCAGCGAATACGTCGCGCAGCTGGTCGCAGGCGGCTACTCCATCGAGTACTTCGTCGAGGGCGGGCGCTCGCGTACCGGTCGCCTGCTGCAGCCCAAGGGCGGCATGATCTCGATGACCCTGCGCGCGTTCCTGCGCCAGCCGCGCAAGCCGGTGCTGTTCCAGCCCATCTACATCGGCTACGAGAAGCTGATGGAGGGCGGCAGCTACCTGGATGAACTGTCGGGGCGGCCGAAGGAAAAGGAATCGATCTGGCAGCTGCTGTGGGGCATCCCCAAGGTGCTCAAGCAGAACTACGGCCAGGTGGTGGTGAACTTCGGCGAACCGATCGCGCTGAACGATGTATTGGCCGAGAAGGCCCCGGAGTGGGGTGGCGAGGCGGTGTCCGAGGACGAGAAGCCCTCGTGGCTGTCGACCACCGTCGACACCCTGGCCGAGCGCATCCAGGTGCGCATCAACGGCGCGGCCGACGTCAATCCGATCAACCTGCTGGCGCTGGCCCTGCTGTCCACGCCCAAGCATGCGATGGGCGAGGCCGACCTGATCGCGCAGATCGAGCTGTGCAAGACCCTGCTGGTGGAGATGCCGTATTCGGGCCGGGTGACGGTGACCCCGCATTCGCCGGAGCGGATCATCGCCCACGCCGAAGAGATCAACGTCCTTACCCGCATCAAGCACCCGCTGGGCGACGTGCTCAGCGTCAGCGGCGATACCGCGGTGCTGCTGAGCTACTTCCGCAACAACGTGGTGCACCTGTTCACCGCGTCGTCGTGGGTGGCCTGCTGCTTCCAGAACAACCGCCGCATGAGCCGCACCGGCCTGGTCCAGCTGGGCCGCACGGTGTACCCGTTCCTGCAGGCCGAACTGTTCCTGCCCTGGACCGAGGACGAGTTCGCCCAGCGCATCGACCAGACCATCGACGTGTTCGTGCGTGAGGGCCTGCTGCAGAACGTCAACGAAGACGACGGCGGCATCCTTGCGCGCAACACCGGGCAGACCGACGAAGTGTTCCGCCTGCGTGCGATCGGCCATTCGCTGCAGCAGGCGTTCGAGCGCTATTACATCGCCATTTCGGTGCTGGTGAAGAACGGCCCGGGCACGCTCGGCGCCGCCGAACTGGAAAGCCTGTGCCAGCAGGCCGCGCAGCGCCTGAGCCTGCTCTATGCGCCGGCCGCGCCGGAATTCTTCGACAAGTCGCTGTTCCGCGGCTTCATCCAGAAGCTGCGCGAGCTGCGCCTGGTGTGGCCGGACGAGAACAGCAAGCTGCTGTTCGACGAGCGCCTGGACGCCTGGGCCAAGGATGCCAAGTTCATCCTCGGCCGCGAACTGCGCCACACCATCGAACGGGTCAGCCCGGAAGCAGCGCGCCCGGACGAACCGGCACCGCAGGATTGAACCTGCGGCGCCTGTCGGGCCTGGCCGCGTTGATCGCGGCCGCAGGCCTCGCGGTTGCTTCAGTGCAGGCTGCAGAGGCCTGTGTGGACGATACCCTGCCGGGGCGACTGGCCGATGCGCCGGTGCGCCTGTGTATCGAGGCAAAGACCGGGCAACCGGCGCACTACCGTCTGTGGCTGGCTGGCGAGGTGCGTATCAGCGGTGATGAACCCGCCGCTCGGCAGGGTCTTGGCGGTGACTGGTACGGCCATCCGCTGTGGCTGCGCTGCACCGGTGCCGGCAACCTGCGCCACTGCGATCTGACCGTGGACGGCGAGGCGGCCTGGAATGCGGAGCTGGTGCTGCCGCGTTGAAGCAGGCCGCATCCACGCATGGCGTGGATCTACTGGGACATCCCGGCATGGCGTGGATCCATAGGTTTGCGGGTCGCTACCGGACTTCGGGGCGGACGTGGGGCTGCAGTAGATCCACGCCATGCGTGGATGGGCCACCGTTACGCCGGCTCGTCCGGAATCTGCAGGCTTTCCAGCTTGGTGATGCAGTCCTTCAACTGCAGCTTGCGCCGCTTCAGGCGTTTGAACTCCAGCTCATCTTCGCCGTTGGCGGCCATGCGCGCGATCTGTTCATCCAGCGACCGGTGCTCGGCACGCAGGGCGACGAGGCGTTCGACGATTTCGGCGGGGTTGTAGGTGTCCACGGTCTCCGAGCATACACAGCGACGATGACTGCCGGGAGAGGGGAATCCCGACCCCGGGTCCAGGCTGCCGCAAGCCGGTAGAATGGAGCCATGTCCGCCGTGATCTCCCTGCCCGATCCCCCGCAGCGCGCTTCGCGCGATCCGCGCGTGGCCGGGCACCGGGCGGATAAGCTGGGCAAGCACCTGCGCCGCCAGGTCGGCCAGGCCATCGCCGACTTCGGCATGATCGAAGCGGGCGACAAGGTCATGGTCTGCCTGTCCGGCGGCAAGGACAGCTACACCCTGCTGGACCTGCTGCTGCAGCTGCAGAAAAAGGCGCCGGTGCCGTTCGAGCTGGTAGCGGTGAACCTGGACCAGAAACAGCCCGGTTTCCCCGAGCACGTCCTGCCGGAGTACCTGGCCGGGCTGGGCGTGCCGTACCAGATCATCGAGCAGGACACGTATTCGGTGGTCAGCCGGGTCATCCCGGAAGGCCGGACGATGTGTTCGCTGTGCTCGCGCCTGCGCCGTGGCGCGCTGTACAACCACGCCAAGGTGCATGGCTTCAGCAAGATCGCCCTGGGTCATCATTGCGATGACGTGGTGGCTACGTTCTTCCTGAACCTGTTCCACCATGCCAAGCTGGCCGCCATGCCACCGAAGCTGCTCAGCGACGATGGACAGCACGTGGTGATCCGCCCGCTGGCGTACGTGCGCGAGCACGACATCGCGCAGTACGCGCAGGCCCGCCGCTTCCCGATCATTCCCTGCACCCTGTGCGGCAGCCAGGAAAACCTGCAGCGTCGGCAGGTCGGCCTGATGCTCAAGCAGTGGGACCAGGATCATCCCGGGCGCATCGAACAGATCGCACGTGCGATGGCCGACGTGCGACCTGCGCAGCTGGCCGATGCGGCCCTGTTCGATTTCATGGCCCTGGGCCGCCGTGGTGATGCGGCGCATGCCGATGCCTGGCTGGCCGACGCAGTTCCCGAGACGCCTGCCGTTTAAGGTCGGGCGCCCTTCTTCTTCAGACACCGGAATTCCATGTTCTTTCGCAACCTGACGTTCTTCCGCTTCCCGACCTCCACTGATTTTTCCGAAGTCGATACCCTGCTGCCGCACGCCCTGCTCAAGCCGGTCGGCGCGCTGGAAATGAACTCGCGTGGTTTCATCTCGCCGTTCGGCCGCGAAGAGAAGGAAGCCCTCTCGCACCGCATTGCCGAACACCTGTGGCTGACCGTCGGTGGCGAGGACAAGATCCTGCCCGGCGCGGTGGTCAACGACCTGCTCGAGCGCAAGCTGGAAGAGATCGAAGAGAAGGAAGGCCGCCGCCCCGGTGGCCGCGAGCGCAAGCGCATGAAGGACGACCTGCTGCATGAACTGCTGCCGCGCGCCTTCGTGAAGTCCTCGCGCAACGACGCCTTCATCGACCAGCTGCACGGCTACGTGGTGGTGGATACCTCCAGCCGCAAGACCGGCGAATACTTCATGTCCGATATCCGTGGCCTGCTCGGCAGCTTCCCGGCAATGCCGCTGAACGCCGAAGTCGCGCCGCGTTCGATCCTGACCGGCTGGATCGCCGGCGAGCCCCTGCCCACCGGCTTCAGCCTGGGCGAAGAGTGCGAGATGAAGGATCCGGTGGAGGGCGGCGCGGTGGTCAAGTGCCAGCACCAGGAACTGCGCTGCGACGAGATCGACAAGCACCTGGACGCCGGCAAGCAGGTGACCAAGCTGGCCCTGGTGTTCGAGGACAACCTGTCCTTCGTGCTGGGCGACGACCTGATCGTGCGCAAGCTGAAGTTCCTGGACGGCGCGCTGGACCAGCTGGAGCACGCGGACGAAGACGGCCGCCGTGCCGAGTTCGACGCCCGCTTCGCCCTGCAGAGCGCGGAGATCCGTCGCCTGTTCCTGCTGCTTGAAGAAGCCTTCAAGCTCAGCAAGGCTGACTGAACAGGCAGGCCGTCGGCCGCCGGTCATCCGGCGGCCCCGCACGGCGCTATGCTGGGACCATGAGCCGTCTGCTGCGCCGCCTGATCTCGCCGGTCCCTCCCGCCACCGTACAGCGCGACACCGTTCGCCTGCGGCTGGAGGATGTCGAGATCGAGGTACTGCGCGTGCGCGATCCGCGCGCGCGCCGGATCAAGCTCAGCGTCGATGAGCGCGGTGCACGACTGACATTGCCACCGCGCGCCAGCCTGGTGATGGGCGAGCGCTTCCTCGAACAGCATCGTGACTGGCTGGGCCTGCAGCTGCGCCTTTACCAGGGGCATGGACTGCCCGCCGCGTTGCAGCCAGGTGTCGACGGTGTGCTGCCGCTGCGCGGCGAACTGTTGCCGCTGCGCTGGCAGGAAGGCCGCTACGCACGACTGGAAATCGACGAACACGGCGCCTGCGTGCAATGGCCGAGCCGTGGCGGCGACGCGACCCTGCGCCGCCTGCTGCGCGAGTTCTACGAAGCACAGACCCGCGCCGATGTCGGCCGCTGGCTGCCGAAGTACCTGCCCGGCCTGCCGCGCGCGCCCAGCCGCCTGCGCTTGAAGGTGATGTCCTCGCAATGGGGCTCGCTGGCCCCCGACGGCAGCATGGCGTTGGATCTGGCACTGGTACTGGGCAGCCCCGCCGCGTTCGAGTACGTGCTGGTGCACGAACTCTGCCACCTGATCCAGGCCAACCACTCGCCGGCGTTCTGGCACGAAGTGGAACAACGCTTCCCCGACTGGCGCGCGCAGCGCGACTATTTCCAGCTGGAAGGGCGACGCCTCAAGGCCATGCTCCGGCAACTGCTGTAGCGCTGTGATTTTGTAGAGCCGAGCCATGCTCGGCTATCGCGCGCGGCGCGGATGTTCAGCCACCGCGACCAAGAGCAGCCGAGCATGGCTATGCCGGTCGTCCTGACCGGCACCCTCCGGGCCGTCGCAAGCGACGTTGGCAGCGGCTCCTGCCGCTACCTTCGGCACTACAAAAGCGCGCGCAGCGCGCGACCCGCTTGGCTCCTGCTCTTCTTTTTCTCTTCCGTGGTGAGCACGGAAACTGTCCGTGGCCGGGCGGGGTGGATTGCGCAGGGGCGTGAGCCGCATGGATGCGGCGACCGAGCTTACATGGACGTACTTGCAGCGACCCCTGCGCAATCCACCTCGCCCGGCCAAACCCTGGCAATCCAGCTCTACGCCCCCACCACGAGGGGCTCAGCCGTTGGCCGAAAACCTCATCGACCCACGCGCAATGCCGCCGCCTCCGCCCATCGCGCCGCCACCCGCGGAGCAGTGATGCACACCGCCTGATCGGTCACCGTGGTCACCGCCCGCTCCAGCAGCTGGATGTCCGCTTCATGCTGGCGCGCCACATGCGGATCCTCGAAGAAGATCGCGCGCTGGCAACGACCTTCCAGCACACGGTCGGCAATCTGCGCATCGCCGCCCATCGGGCCGCTCTGGTAACGCGTCACCCACGCCGTATCCGCGGGCCAGCCGCGGCTCCAGGCCAGCTCATTCAAGCGCTGGCCGGTGGTGCCGGTGGCTACGCGTTCGCCGAAGCGCGCCAGTACGTCGAAGTGTTCGTCGGCGAACGCCAGCATCGCCGGCTTCATCGCATCGTGCGCGATCAACGCCAGCGTCTGCCCTTCGAACGCATGCAGGTCGTCGGCGCCGGCATCGGCGGCCAGGCCAGCATGGACGCGCTCCACCTCGATCCAGTCGCGGGCGGTGGCCACGGTGGAAATGAACGGCTTGCCGTGGATCACGCACTGGCGCTTGAGCGCGGTCGCCTCGGGGAACACCGAGGAAGGATCCACCGGATCCATCAGATAGACCGCACCGTCCAGCGTACGCTCGGCGCCCATGCCCACCACTTCGGCCACCAGCTTCATCAACCCGCCTTCGCGACCGTACGGATAGCGCTGCAGGCCGTCGTAACCGGCAAGGAAACCGTTGCGCTGGATCGCATCGTGGGTACGTCCGACCGCACACAGCGTCACGCCCAGTTCGCGCAGCCCGGGTTCGCTGGCGCGCAGCCAGCGGAACAGTGCCGCGCGCGCGTCGTTGTGATGGAGACGGTTGGCGGCCAGGCCGATGCGCATCGAAAGCTCCGGGATCGGTAGAAGCGGCAGTGTATGTCGCTATTGACGGTTTCGGAGGGTTTTACAAATTTCCTCATTGTTGCTGGGAAGCGCGTCGCTAGCGTGACGGGAGGTCGTACCGCGATGCGGCCATGCCCCTGCCTGCGACATGAGGATGTCCACCGTGAATGTCGCTGGCCCGTTGGCCCGCATCGTCGCCCTGTCGCTGTTGTCAGCACAGGCCTGGGCCGGACAGTGCGAAGGCCCCATCCTGCTTGCCTACCCCGCTGACCGCGCACCGTTGTCATCCAGTCTGGACGACACGCCACAGGGCCTGGTGGCCGCCTACCTGGCGCTGCTGCAGGAGCAGTACCCCACGCTGCGCGCCACACCGGTCGCGGCGACGGCGCTGGCCGCCGGCGCGCTGCCTGCCGGGACCCAGGCCGTGCTTGGCTGGCCGCGTGCGCAGAAGCCGAAAGGCTGGATGGCCAGCGTGCCCTACCTGCAGGTGCCGCAGGTGATCGTGCGACGCCCCGACGCGCTGCCGATCATCGGCCTCGACGGACTGCACGGCCGCGGCGTGGCCAGCCCCGACATCGTGCCACTTGCCCGGATGCTGGAGGAGTCGGGTGCGGCCGTGCCGCTGCTGCAGGTGGCGACATTGGACACGGCACTGCGGCTGCTGAGCAGCGGCCAGGTCGATGCGGTGGTGGGCAACCTGGTGGACGTGGAAGCCACGCTGCGCAATCAGCCGGGCGACGCGCTGGACGTGGCAGCGCCGGCCGGCTTCAGCGATGCACTGGTATTGGCCGCACTGCCGGCGTGCGCGCATCTGGTGGCCCGCTTCAACCAGCTGCAGGCAGGCATGACACAGGAGCAGCGCGAGGCATTGCGGGCACGCTGGATCGTGACGTCCCCTCGTCGCGGCCACGCGCCGGTGTCGCCCCTGCGCGGGTCGATCGCTGTGCTGCTGGTGCTGCTGACGATGGGCCTGGTGTATGCGTTCGGCTACTGGCGGCTGCACCGCGAAGGCCTGCGCAGGCAGGCCCTGGAACAGCGCCTGCAGGACGTCACCGCCAACCTGCCGGCGGTGGTGTACCGGGCGCGGCGCAGCAGCACCGGCGAGTACAGCGTTCCCCATATTGCCGGCGACGTGCACGCGCTGTTCGGGATCAGCGTGGATACCGCGCGGGTCGACCATGGCAGTCTGCTGGCCGCAGTCCATCCGCAGGACCGCCGCTCGGTGCTGGCCTGCGTCGACGCCGCCGCACTGGTGCGCGGGCCCATCGACATCACTTTCCGCACGCGCGGCCCCAACGGCTGGCGCTGGGTACGTTCGCACGGGCGACCGATTGCCTGCAGCGACAGCGGCGTGGAATGGAGCGGATACTGGATGGATGTCACCGAGGCGCGCGCACGTACGCAGGCGTTGAACGATGCCCGGCGTGACGCGGAGCAGGATGCCGCCGCGAAGACCCATTTCCTGGCCACCATGAGCCACGAGATCCGCACGCCGATGAGCACGCTGCTGGGGATGCTGGAGTGCCTGGGCAGCGGCGCACTGGATGCGCGCCAGCGCCAGGTACTGGCGACCATCGATGATGCCGCGCAGATGCTGCGACAGATCCTCGATGACGTGCTGCACAGCCAACGCCTGCAGTCGGGGCCACGGTCACCGCAGTGCCTGCCCACCGATCTGGCCGGACTGCTGCGGGCGGTGCAGCGCCTGCTGGCTCCGGTGGCGGCAAGCAAAGGTCTGCATCTGCGCTGCGAGGTGGATCCCGCGCTGCAGCGTGGGTCGTTGGCCGATGCGCTGCGCCTGCGCCAGATCCTGTTCAACCTGGCGGGCAATGCGCTGAAATTCACCCTGCAGGGCGGGGTGGACCTGCAGGTGCGGGTGCTGCAGCAGCGTGAGCATGGCCAGCAGCTGCGGCTGCAGGTGACCGACACCGGCGTGGGCATCAGCCGCGAGCGCCAGCGGGCGGTGTTCGCAGCGTTTACCCAGGCCGATGCCTCCACCACCCGGCGCTTCGGCGGCAGCGGCCTGGGCCTGGCGATCTGCCGGGACCTTGCGGCGTCGATGGGCGGGCAACTGCACCTGTGCAGCACGCCGGGCGCGGGCACCACGGTGTGGCTGGACCTGTACCTGCCGGCCTGTGAGGCGCCGTCGGTGGAGCATCGTGATGATGCGGCTGGCCTGCCAGCGTTGCCGCCGGTGCGGGTACTGGTTGCCGAAGACCATCCCACCAATCTGCAGCTGCTGGTCCAGCGCCTGCGGGAGCTGGGCCTGCAGGTGCACGCCACCGCCAGTGGCGAGCAGGCCTGGCAGGCGTGGCAGACGCAACCGTTCGCGCTGGTCATCACCGATTGCCACATGCCGGGCATGGACGGCTTTGCGCTGGCCCGCGCGATCCGCGCCGATCCACGGGCCGACGCGGCGCAGGTGCCGATCATCGCGTTGACCGCCAGCGTGCTCGACAGTACCCGTCAGGCCTGCCTCGACGCTGGCATCGATCGTTTCATCGCCAAGCCGGTCGAGCGCGACGCACTGCACGCCACGCTCGCCGCGGTGCTGACACCGCTGGCCGGTCTGTCAGTGCGCCAGTAGCCGGACGATGCTGGCGGCGGCGTCGCGACCTTCGGCCACCGCGGTCACCACCAGGTCGGCACCACGCACCGCGTCGCCACCGGCGAACAGGCGCGGATGGGCAGTCTGGAAGGGCAGCTTGCCCTTGCCACCAGCAAGGATGCGGCCATTGGCCTGGCCTTCCACGCCGTGCTCGGCCAGCCACGACGGCACGCTGGGCGAGAAGCCGAACGCGATGATCACCACGTCCGCTTCCAGCAGCGACTCGCTGCCCTCGATCTGCACCGCGTTCTGGCGGCCGTTGGCATCGGGTTCGCCCAGACGCGTCTCGATGACCGTCACCCCGATCACCTCGTCATCGGCGCCGGCTTCGATCGACAGCGGCTGGCGGTTGAACAGGAAGCGCACGCCTTCCTCGCGTGCATTGGCCACTTCGCGCGCGCTGCCCGGCATGTTGGCTTCGTCGCGGCGGTAGGCGCAGGTGACCTTGGCGGCACCCAGTCGCACCGCACTGCGGACGCAGTCCATGCCGGTGTCGCCACCGCCGAGGACCACCACGCGCTTCCCATTGAGGTCGGGCAGGGCGATCTGGTCTTCCCAGCCGGCGATCGGCCGGCCCTGCGGATCATCGCCGCCGACGATGCGGCTGTTCTGCACCAGGAACGGCAGTGCCGGCAGCACGCCCTTCAGGTCCTGGCCGTCGAGGCCACCATCGGTGTAGCGGTAGGCGCCGGTACCGACGAATACCGCATCATGGCTGTCCAGCAACTGCTGCAGGCTGATGTCGCGGCCGATCTCCACACCGAGGCGGAACTGCACGCCCATGCCTTCGAGCACGTCGCGGCGGCGGCGGATCACGTCCTTGTCCAGCTTGAAGCTGGGGATGCCGAACTGCAGCAGGCCACCGACCTGCTCGTAGCGGTCGTAGACCACCGCGGTGATGCCGGCATGCGCCAGGCGGTCGGCACAGGCCAGGCCTGCGGGGCCGGCACCGATCACGGCCACCGTGTGGCCGGTGGGCTGCACCGCGGTCATATCCGGCCGCCAGCCGGTGGCCAGTGCCGTGTCGACGATGTACTTCTCCACCGCGCCGATGGTGACTGCGCCAAACTCCTCCAGCGTGCAGCTGCCTTCGCACAGGCGATCCTGCGGGCACACCCGGCCGCACACTTCCGGCAACGGGTTGGTGCTGTGGCACAGCGTGGCCGCTTCGTGGATGCGGTTTTCCTGCACCAGCTGCAGCCATTGCGGAATGGCGTTGTGCACCGGGCACTTCCAGCTGCAGTACGGGTTGCCGCAGTCCAGGCAACGTCCGGCCTGGTACTGCGCGTCTTCCTTGCCGAACTTTCCGTACAGCTCACCCCAGTCGCCGGAGGTGCGCAGCTCAACCGGGATGCGCTGCGGCATGGTCCGGGGCAGGTCGAGGAACTGGAAGGCGTGCTTGCGGCTCATGATCGTCTCGGCAGTGCGGTGCGCGCGCTCACGCGGCGCGTCGCAGGGTTTCGGTCAGCGACTCGATGCTGGCGGCCTTGGGTTTGACCAGCCAGAACTTGCCGATGTAATCGCGGAATTCGTCCATGATCTGCTGCGCCCAGATGCTGCCGGTCAGCTCGCGATGACGACCGATCAGGCGGTGCAGGTGCTGGCGGTAGTTCTCGAAACCTTCGGCGGACACGCGATGGATGTCGATCAGCTCGTGGTTGTAGCGGTCGACGAAATCGCGGTCCACGTCCAGCACGTAGGCCAGGCCGCCGGTGAAGCCGGCGCCGAAGTTGAGGCCGACCTTGCCCAGCACCAGCACCACGCCGTCGGTCATGTACTCGCAGCAGTGATCGCCTGCGCCTTCCACCACCGCCAGTGCGCCGGAGTTGCGCACGGCGAAACGTTCACCGGCGCGGCCGGCGGCGAACAGCTCGCCACCGGTGGCGCCGTACAGGCAGGTGTTGCCGATGATCGCGGTGCTGCGTGCCTCGAAGCGTGCGCCACGCGGCGGTCGCACCACCAGGCGGCCACCGGCCATGCCCTTGCCGACGTAGTCATTGGCTTCACCTTCCACTTCCAGATGCAGACCGCCGACGTTGAAGGCACCGAAGCTCTGCCCGGCGCTGCCACGGAAGCGCAGTTCCAGCGGCGATTCGGCCATGCCCTGGTTGCCGTGCGCGCGTGCCACCGCCCCGGCCAGGCGGGTGCCGATGCTGCGGTCGGTGTTGTGGATCAGGAAGCGGTGTTCGCCGCCGCGCTTGTGCTCGATGGCCTCGGCCAGCAGGCCGTCCATCTGCGTGGCCAGGCTGTCCGGTGATTCGTACAGGCGCTGTGCGGCGCAGTGGCTGCCCGGGTAACTGGCGTCGGCCAGCAGCCGCGACAGATCCACGCGCACGTCTTCGCGTGGCGAGACCTCAAGCTGGCGCAGCAGGTCGGTACGGCCGACGATCTCCTGCAGCGAGCGTGCGCCCAGCACCGACAGCCAGCCGCGCACTTCCTCGGCCAGCAGGCGGAAGAAGTTCTCCACGCGCTCGGGTTGGCCGGTGAAGTGGTTCTCGCGCAGGCGCTCGTCCTGGGTGGCCACGCCGGTGGCGCAGTTGTTGAGGTGGCAGATGCGCAGGTACTTGCAGCCCAGCACGATCATCGGCGCGGTGCCGAAACCGAAGCTGTCCGCACCCAGCAGCGCGGCTTTGACCACATCCAGGCCGGTCTTCAGGCCGCCGTCGGTCTGCAGCAGGGTGCGCCCGCGCAGGTCGTTGGCCACCAGCGCCTGGTGCGCCTCGGCGATGCCCAGTTCCCACGGCACGCCGGCATAGCGGATCGAGCTGACCGGTGAAGCACCGGTGCCGCCGTCGTGGCCGGAAATGGTGATGAGGTCGGCACCGGCCTTGACCACGCCGGCAGCGATCGTGCCTACACCGGCATGGCTGACCAGCTTCACCGACACCAGCGCGGTCGGGTTGACCTGCTTGAGGTCGTAGATCAGCTGCGCCAGATCTTCGATGGAGTAGATGTCGTGGTGTGGCGGCGGCGAGATCAGGCCGATGCCGGGCTTGGCATAGCGCAGGCGCGCAATCAGTTCATTGACCTTGTGCCCGGGCAGCTGACCGCCTTCGCCGGGCTTGGCGCCCTGGGCGACCTTGATCTGCAGCACTTCGGCATTGACCAGGTATTCGGCAGTGACGCCGAAGCGGCCCGAGGCCACCTGCTTGATCTTGCTGCGCTTGTCGGTGCCATAGCGCGCCGGGTCTTCGCCACCTTCGCCAGAATTGCTGCGGCCGCCGAGGCGGTTCATCGCAATCGCCAGCGCTTCATGTGCCTCCGGTGAGAGCGCACCGAGGCTGATCGCTGCGGTATCGAAGCGCGGGAACAGCTCGCTGGCCGGGGCCACCTCGTCCAGTGGCGTCGGCGTCGCCGCCGGCACCAGCTGCAGCAGGTCGCGCAACGCCGAGGGCGGGCGCGCATGCACGGCATCGCAGTACTGCTGCCACGCACGCGGGTCTCCGCTGCGCGCCGCGCGCTGCAGGGTGGTCACCACGTCCGGGTTGTACATGTGGTATTCGCCGCCGTGCACATACTTCAGCAGGCCGCCGACATCCACGCCCTGCTGTGCATCCCAGGCCTGCGCGCACAGTTCACGTGCATCGGCATCCAGGCGTGCGAAACCGGCGCCACCGATGCGCGAGGCGGTATCGGGGAAGCACAGGTCCACGACCTCCGGTTCCAGCCCGATGATCTCGAACAGCTGCGCACCGCGATAGCTGGCCACGGTGCAGATGCCCATCTTCGAGATGATCTTCGACAGGCCCTTGTAGATGCCCTTGCGGTAGCGGCGGCCGATCTGCGACTGCTCGCCGCCCTTGCTGAGCTTGAGGATGCCGCGACGACCCAGGTCGAACAGGGTCTGGTAGGCCAGGTACGGGTATACCGCCGTGGCACCGAAGCCGAGCAGGCAGGCCATGTGGTGCGCATCGCGCGCGCTGCCGGTCTCGACGATCAGGTTGACGTCGCAGCGCAGGCCCAGGCGCGACAGGTGGTGGTGGACCGCACTGGTGGCCAGCAACGCATGCACCATCGGCCGCCCGGCCACCGGGTAGCGGTCGGACAGCAGCAGCATCACCATGCCATCGCGCGCGGCCTGTTCGGCTTCGGCGCAGATGCGTTCGATGCCTGCACGCAGGCCTTCCTCTTCGCTGTAGGACAGGTCGAGCAGGCGGTTGGCCTGCACGTACTGGTCCATCTTCAGCAGCTGGCGCAGCTTGCGCTGGCTCAGCACCGGCGAATTGAGGATGACGTGGTTCACCGTCTCCGGGCCGGCATGGAAGATGTTGGTCTCCTTGCCGAGCTGGGTGGACAGGGACATCGCGCAGTCTTCGCGCAGCGGGTCGATCGGCGGGTTGGTGACCTGCGCGAAGGCCTGGCGGAAGTAGTCGTACAGCGGACGGCTGCGCTGGCTGAGCACGGCCATCGGCGTGTCATCGCCCATCGAGCCGGTGGCTTCCTGTTCGGTCTCGGCCAGCGGCCGCAGCACCTGCTCCACTTCCTCGCTGCTGAGCTGATACAGCTTGTGGTAACTGCGCAGGGTGCTTTCGTCGAACGGTTCCTCCACCAGCGAGGGATCGATCAGTTCGGTCTGCAGGTAGGTGACGCCCTGCTGCAGCCACTGCTTGTATGGTGCACGGCCGCGGTTGATGCGATCGATGGCTTCCGAATCGAGCAGGTCACCGCGCTTGAGGTCGATGGCGATCATCTCGCCCGGACCGAGCTTGCCCTTGCGCACCACGCGCTCGGTCGGTACTTCCCACACACCTGCTTCGGAGGCGACCAGGAAGTGGCGATCGGCGGTCAGCATCCAGCGCGCCGGGCGCAGGCCGTTGCGGTCGAGGGTACACACGGCGTAGCGGCTGTCGCAGGCAACGATGCCGGCCGGGCCGTCCCACGGTTCACTGTTGAGGCCGTGGAATTCGTAGAACGCAGCCAGGTCCGGGTCCTTGAATTCCAGCGACTGCGTTGCCGGTGGCACCAGGATGCGCAGGGCCTGGATCAGTTCCATGCCCGCAGACACCATCAGTTCCAGCATGTTGTCCAGGCTCTGCGAATCCGAGCCGTGCATGGAGATGACCGGGTCGAATTCGCCGATATCGAAGCGCGGCGTCTTCCACACCTTGCTGCGTGCCTGCGCCCACCGCCGGTTGCCTTCGATGGTGTTGATCTCGCCGTTGTGGGCGAGCATCCGGAAGGGGTGTGCCAGTGGCCAGCGCGGCAGCGTATTGGTGGAGAAGCGCTGATGGAACACGATGGCGCTGGAGGCCAGTTCGCGACGCTGCAGGTCCGGGAAGAAGCGGCTGAGCTTGTCCGGCAGCACCATGCCCTTGTAGCTGATGGCATTGGGGCTGAGCGTGGTGACGTAGTAGTCGGCGTGCGCACGCAGCAGCTGTTCGCTGCGGCGACGGGCCAGGAACAGGGCCAGGCCGAAACCGGCGTCATCCTGGCCCACGCCGGCATCGACGAACACCTGTTCGATGCGCGGCAGGGTATCGCGCGCCAGTTGCCCGCAGACGCTGTCGTCGGTCGGTACCTCGCGCCAGCCGGCCACCTTGCAACCCACCGCCTCGATCTGCTGCTGCAGCTGTGTGCGGCACGCCTGCGCAGCGTCGGCGTCGTGCGGCAGGAACACCAGGCCGGCAGTGAAGCGCGCGCCGACGGCGATGCCCGCTTCGCTGGCCAGCAGTTTCAGGAACACATCGGGGCGGCGCAGCAGCAGGCCGCAGCCATCACCGGTCAGCCCGTCGGCGGCGACACCACCCCGGTGGGTCATGCGCGAAAGCGCGGCGATGGCGGTATCGACCAGCAGGCGCGAAGGCTGGTCGTCGAGCTGGGCGACCATGCCAAATCCACAGGCATCGCGCTCGGAGCGCGGGTCGTAAAGCCCTTGGCGGTTGCGGGGGGCCATCTCTACCTCGATGCGTAATGAAATGAGCAGGGACACTCGTGCCCGCTCACTCCCTGGAGCGCATCATGAGGCCACCGGATGCCTCGACTAGATCACAGGTTGCTGCAACGCCGCAATACACGGTTGCAGCCGCAACCAAAGCGCCGGCAAACGCATGCCGGCGCGGGATGGGTCAGCCGCAGCGGACGCCGCTGACCACGTCCTTTGCGTCCACCTCGATGTTCAGGCGGTCGCCCACGAACTCCATCGTGGTGACGTCATTGGGGTGCAGGACGCGGATCTGCTTGGCCGCTGCATCTTCCTGGGCCTGCTTGCCCAGTGCTTCGGTATAGGCCTGGCCGACCAGGCTCTGCACCTGGCTGGCGTCGCAGTTGCCAACCGGCGGTGCTTCGGTGGCCTTGCCGGCTTCATCGGCCGGGGCCTTGGCGGCTTCGGCGGCCTGCTGTGCGTGGGCGGTGGCCGAGTCCTGCTCATCCAGCGACGGCGCCTGGCAGGCGGTCAGGGCCAGCACGGCCGGCAGCAGCAGGGCGGAGAGGGAACGGGCGCGGATCGGGAACGACATCATGACTCCGGAAGGGATGGGACGGTGAAAGGCCGAGCATAGCGGCGAACCCACCCTCACGTGTTTGTCTTGCGTTATTGACGTGGCCACGCCGCGCCGCTCGGCAGACTGACGGCATGCCCGCCACCCCTACACCCGAACGCCAGGCCGCGCGCGCCGCCGGCCTGCGCTACGTCGATGACACACAGCCCGGTTTCAGCCGCGTCCGCGCTGGCAAAGGCTTCTCCTATCGCGATGCCGACGGTCATGCCATACGCGATGCCGCCACACTGCAGCGCATCCGCTCGCTGGCCGTGCCCCCGGCCTACACCGCGGTGTGGATCTGCGCCCATGCCAACGGCCATCTGCAGGCCACCGGCCGCGACGCGCGCGGGCGCAAGCAGTACCGCTACCACGCCGATTGGGCGGCGGTGCGTGATGCCGGCAAGTTCGACCGCATCATCGCCTTCGGCCAAGCGTTGCCGGCGCTGCGACGGCGTCTCGGCCGCGATCTCAAGCGCAGTGGCTTCCCCCGTGAGAAGGTGCTGGCGGTGGTGGTGGCGCTGCTGGCAGACACGCTGGTGCGCGTGGGCAACGAGACCTATGCGCAGGAGAACAAGTCGTATGGCCTGACAACGCTGCGCAACCGTCACCTGGATCTGCTTCGGGGCGGCCGGGTGCGCATGCGCTTCCGCGGCAAGTCCGGCCAGTTGCATGAGGTGACGGTGGGCGACCGTCGGCTGGGCGCGCTGGTGCGCAGCGTGCAGCAGCTGCCGGGGCAGGCCCTGTTCCAGTATCGCGACGACGCGGACGAGGTGCAGCCGGTGGATTCAGGCGCGGTGAACGACTACCTGCGCGAGGTGATGGGCGAAGACTTCACCGCCAAGGATTTCCGCACCTGGGGCGGCACGATGGCGGCAGTGCAGGCCTTCGCCGCCACCGAGCTGCCCGAACCGCCCAGCCAGCGCGCGCTGGCCAAGGCGCAGCGGGAGGTGGTCTGCCAGGTGGCCGCGCGGCTGGGCAATACGCCAGCAGTATGTCGCAAGGCCTACATTGATCCCTGCGTGTTTGCCGGCTGGGAACGCGGCGAGCTGACTGCACTGGCGGGCCTGCGCGGCCCGCGGCAGTGGGAGCAGGCGACGCTGAAAGTGCTGCGTCGGGCGCGGCGCCTGGCCAAGCGCGGCGGCGCGTCGTAACGATCAGCCGCAGTAGATGGCAGTAATGTTGTTGGTGCGGCCCTTTTCGATGGTCAGGCGCTCACCGCCTTCACTGGCCGGCGGCACGCGCGGACCGTCGTGACGCAGCACCTGCACGTGCAGGCTGTCGCTGTCGACGCGGGCACGCTCGACGGTGGCATCCGATGCCGCCAGGCCGACCGCGCCGCGCACCATGTCCGAATGGCACTGGCCGGAAATCACCCCGTCGATCGGCTGGATCTGGGCGACGGGGCTGCTGCTGCAGGCGGCGAGAGCGAAGCAGACGGCGGCGGTGGCAATGGCATGTTTCATGGGGACGTTCCTCGTGTTGTGGCCTGCAGGGTGCGACGACGCGCGTGGTGGCGGAATGAATGCCGTGCACGCGATGGACACGGTGCGCTCACTGCCGCCAACAGCCTGCGTGGAGACACTGCACGAGCGGCGCACGCCGCCCCCGGTACTGCGGCGCACGCGCCCCGGTAGTGCCGGCCGCTGGCCGGCAACCCCCATCCCCCGAGGAGACCTGCATGGCCACCACCACGAAGACCCCCGCCCGCCGCAAGGCATCGCCGAAGGTGCGCAAGGGCGCCCAGGCGGCGCCAGCCCCCGCCGAGACCGCCACATCCGAGCGCCCACGCGTGGTGAAGACCGCCACCCGCAAGGCCGCCGTTTCCGATCCGCGCGCGGCGCGTGTGGCAGCGCGGCAGCGACGCCTGCAGGACCAGGAAAAAGCGAAGGACGTACGCGCAGCGAAGAAGGCAACGAAAAAGGCGACCAAGAAGACCGCCACCCAGGCGGGCCCACGCCGTCAGCCGGAGACGATGCCGGCGCAGCAACTGGCCAAGCCAGGCCATGAGCATGCGCTGGAACTGGCACCGCGCTTCCTGGCACCGGACTACGTCGGCAGCGGCAAGCTGCAGGGCATGCGCGCGATCGTCACCGGTGGCGATTCCGGCATCGGCCGCGCAGTGGCAGTACTGTTCGCCCGCGAAGGCGCCGACGTCGCGGTGCTGCATCTGGACGAAGCCAAGGACGCCGAGCTGACCCGCCAGCACGTGGAGAAGGAGGGCGGCCGCTGCGTGGTGATCGCCGGCGACGTGCGCGATCCGCGCTTCTGCAACAAGGCCGTGAAACAGGTGGCCAAGGCCTTCGGCGGCATCGACATCCTGGTCAACAACGCGGCGTTCCAGCTGCATTGCGAGCGTCTGGAGGACCTGGAAGACGCGCATCTTCAGGAGACCCTGCAGACCAACATCGGCGGCTACATCCAGATGGCGCGCGCGGTGCTGCCGCATCTGGGCGAGGGTGCCAGCATCATCAATACCGGTTCGGAAACCGGCCTGTTCGGCAGCAAGGCGCTGATCGATTACTCGGCCACCAAGGGCGCGATCCATGCGTTCACCAAGGCGCTGGCCAGCCAGCTGCTGCCGCGCGGTATCCGGGTCAACTGCGTGGCGCCGGGCCCGGTATGGACACCGTTGAATCCCGCCGACAAGCAGGCGAAGGACGTGGCCGAGTTCGGCAAGGACAGCGACATGGGCCGGCCGGCACAGCCGGAAGAGCTGTCGCCAGCCTATGTGTTCCTGGCCTCACCGGCCTGCTCCAGCTACATCAGCGGGGTGATCCTGCCGGTGATGGGCGGGCCGCGCGGCTGACGCTGTGGTAGTGCCGGCCGCTGGCCGGCAGCTGCACCGGGGCAGGACGGGGTCAGATCCCTTCTGCATGCGAAAGGGATCTGACCCCTGCTTCGCCCCCTACCGTTCGTCGGCCCATGACTTCCGGGGGGTTGACTACAGGTGTCGTCATGGCAACAGTAGCGACACGTGTAGTCAAGGGAGTGTTGTCATGCGTGGCAAGACCATCGGGGACCAGGAACTGGCCCTGCTGCAGTATGTGGACGAGCAGGCGCCGGCCAGCGTCGGCGAGGTCGCCAGCGGCTATGGCGAACCGCGCGGGCTGGCCCGGTCCACCGTGTTGACGATGATGGAACGCCTGCGCGCCAAGGGTTACCTGCAGCGCCGGCAGCAGCAGGGTGTCTACCGTTACCAGCCCACCCGCGGCCCGGAGAGCGTGCTGCAGGGTGCCGTCGCCCAGTTCGTCGACAACACCCTGCAGGGCTCGGTGTCGCCGTTCGTGGCGTACCTGTCGCAGCGGCAGAAGGTCAGCGACAACGAACTGGCCGAACTGGAAGCGCTGGTGGCCGAACTGCAATCGCGTCGCCAGGAGGACTGAGCCATGGATACCTCGATGTTGATTCCGATGCTGGAGCGGCTGGGCTGGACGAGCCTGCAGACCGTGTTGCTGGTGGCGCTGGTGTACCTGCTGTGCCGCGCGCTGCCGACACTGTCGGCGGCCACCCGTTGCCGCCTATGGTGGCTGGTTTCGCTGCAGGCCGTGGTCGGCCTGTTGTGGAGCCAACCGCTGCAGCTGGCCTGGCTGCCCGCACCCGATGCGGTGGCAATGACGACCGTGGATCTTGCCGCGGACGCCATGTACACGATGGCGCCGGAGGCATCGGCACACCTGCTGGCGAACACGCCGATGGGCGATGTCGGCAGCACGCCGGTGGCCTGGTGGGCCGTTGCACTGGCCGCGCTGTGGGCGTCCGGCGTGCTGCTGATGGCCCTGCGCACCTTCGGTGAGTGGCGCCGTTGCCGCGCGCTGCTGGCAGCGTCGTATCCGTGCGAGGACCAGGCACTGGTGCAGGCGCTGCAGCTGGCCGCGGATGCGCACGGCCTGCGTCGCGCGCCACGCCTGTGGATGAGCGACCAGGTTGACGCACCGCAGCTGGTCGGGCCGTTCCGTCCGGTGCTGCTGCTGCCGGCGGGAATGAACGCGCTGCAGGGCGATGCGCTGGATCTGGCACTGACCCACGAACTGCAGCACCTGCAGCGTCGTGACCTGCAGTGGGGACTGCTGCCGGCGCTGGCCCAGCATCTGTTCTTCTTCAATCCTCTGTTGCGCCTGGCCGTGCGCGAATACGCCCAGGCCCGCGAGGAAGCGGTGGATGCGGCCGTGGTCGGCCAACATGGCGCCAGCCGCCATGCCTATGGCCGCCTGTTGCTGCAGCTGGGTGTGGCGCCGCAGCCGCACCTCGGCGTGGCCAGCGCAGCGCCCAGCACCACCAGCCTCAAGCGCCGCCTGCTCTCGCTGCAGTCGCACCGGGCGTGCCCGCGCCTGCTGGCCGTTGGCTTGACCCTGGTCGTGTTGGCCGTGGGTGTGGCGCCGATGCGCCTGGTCGCCGCTCCGGTCCCGCCCGTGCCGCCGGCACCGCCGCGTGCTGTGCCAGCGCCGCCGCCGCCAGCCGCGCCTGCCGCCCCCGCGGCCCCCGCGGCACCGCCAGCGGCCGCCGTGCCTGCAGAGCCTGCCGACTGGGCTGAGCCGGCTGAGCCGGAAGAACCGGCCGATGCTGACGAGTACGAGGAGCAGGACACGAGCACCCATTCGCACACCGGAACCACCATCGTCACCCATGGCCAGCTCGATCTCGGCACGCCACCGCAGCAGGCCTTCGTGCTGGTCGATCATGGCCAGGCGTTCGCCAACGCCGGCATGGACGACGTGATGCAGGCGCGCAGCCGGATTGGTGACGGCCCGGCGCTGTGGTTCCGTCAGGGTGACAAGCGCTACGTGGTGCGCGATCCGATGCTGATCCAGTCGTTGCAGCGTGCCTATGCCGGCGCCGCCGATCTGGGCCGCCAGCAGAGTGAACTGGGGCGCCAGCAGAGTGCGTTGGGTCGTCAGCAGGGCCAGCTCGGCCGCGAGCAGGGTGAGCTGGGCAGGCTGCAGGGTGAAGAGGCGCGTGAGATCGCCCTTGCCGCCGCACGGGCTGCACGCAGTGCGCTCAACGATCGCGACATCAACCGTGAAGCGGCAGCCGAAGCGGCACGGGCCACCCGTGGCGCGGTGGATGATGCGGCGATTGCGCGGCAGGCAGCGGCTGAAGCACAGCGCGCGTCACAGGTTGCCCGCAACCAGGCGCTGCAGTCCGAGCGCAGCCGCGAGATGAGCCGTCTCGCCAGCCAGCAGGCCGCGCTGGGAAGCCAGCAGGCCGCGCTGGGCAGCAAGCAGGCGGCACTGGGCGAGCGTCAGGCACGCCTGCAGGCGCAGGCCGCGAAGCAGGCAGAGCAGGTAATCGCGCGTGCGCTGGCCAGCGGCAAGGCCGAGCGGCTCTGAACCGGTAGTGCCGGCCAGCGGCCGGCACTACCCCGGTTGATCAACCGCAGCTGGCGCGCTCGATGCGGTTCTGCGCGTCCACCTGCACGGTCACGCGGTCCTGGCGGAAGTCCATGGTGACCGCCATGCCCGGTTTGACCACGCGTGCGTTGCGCGCGCCACTGTCTGCCACCAGCTTCTTGATCGTCGCTTCGTCGGCGACCTTGCCGGTAAAGCTTTCCAGCTTTTCAGGCTTGCACTCCTGGGGGCCGTCAGACACCTTGGCCGGCAGACTGCCGACCTCGGCGGAGGCGTTGCCACCGGCATGGCTGCAGGCCGCCAGCGGCAGGATGGCCGCAAGCAGCAACAGGGAGGATCGACGCATGGGAATACTCCTGGGTGACGTTCGGTAGCGGCAGTGTCGCCGGGACGTGTGTCAGTGGTGTCAACGCGGCCTGAATCCGTACCGCGCAAGCACCGCAACGCACGCCACCGTGCCCACGACCGATCTGATTGAAGCCTGTGCGGGCAGCGGTTAGTGTCTTCCCCCCCCAGGAAATCCGAGGTGCAAACCCATGGTTGAGCGTGTCCAGCGATTGGCCGATGTGGTGTCGTCTATTCCTGGCGTGCGCAGCGCGTCGGTGACCAAGCATGATCTGTCGGAGATGGCCGTAGGCGAACTGTCGCAATTGCCCTATGCAGACCTGCCGCTGGCCGTGCTGCGGCGTAGCGAAGGCAGCTTGCCCCATGAGCTGCTGATCGGTATCGAGTTCGACCTGAACGGTGGCGCGGAAGGGTGGCTAGCGCTTGAGTTCTTGTCCTGGTGGGTGCGCGATGCTGCGAGGAGTGGTTCGCTGATGCAGCTGCGCAGCCTGGCACTGCCGCCGCTGGAGCAGCAGTTCGGCGAAACGCTGAAGTTCACCATCGACTGGTTCCATGCAGACCCGGAACAGGACATGGAACGGCTGTTGGTTGCCGTGGACGAACTGGCCGCGCACCTGGCGTCGACTCTGGACCACTACGCCATTGCCGAACGGATCACCGCAGCGGCGGGCCAGACGTCCAACCCAGGCACCGCGCCTGCGCAAGGTGGATTTGTTGGACGCCTGCGGAATCTGTTTACAGGCTGAAGCGCCAGGGAAAAGCCGCAGCGGAGCTGCGGTGCGTTGCACTGCACACGATCTACCCGGCAACCAGCGCCAGCGTCTCCCGCTCGCGCTGCTCTTCCCGCACCAGCCGCTGCAGCAGCAGCGCCAGGGTCACCACGTCCTGGTGGTTGTGGTCGGCCACCCGGCGCAGATTCACCGCATCGCCGCCGCGCAGGAAACGCAGCCACGCAGCAGGGGCTTCCGAACCGGGCAGATCATCCTCGCGCACCACGCGCAGCAGCTGCCGCTCGATGGTGGACAGCTTGCAGTTTTCCCACGTACCGCGATAACGACGGCGGGTGGGATACAGCAGGTCGACGTGGTCCAGCGCAGTGATGGGATCGGCCTGCCTGGCCAGCCGGTAACGCGTCTTCAGCAGTGGTGCGTCGTAGCTGCGGCCGTTGTAGCTGCAGAACACGGTATGCGGCTGCAGCCAGCGGGCGAAGGTGGCCAGCATGGCTTCTTCAGCGGCCATCGTGGAGATCAGCAACTGGCGGATGCGCAGGCCCTCGCCGCGCTGTGGGCACACGTGCCAGTCGGCGGCGCCGATCATGAAGGCGCGGGTGCCGGTGCCGCCGGCCAGGCCGGTGGTCTCGGTATCGAAGAACAACAGGTCGCGCGCGGACACGTGCTGGTCTTCGCGCTTGGCGAACGCCAGCGACAGCGGCATGGTGGGAATGGCCTGCGGCTGCAGTGACTCGATCAGGAACAGGCCGGGCGCGATTTCTTCGCCGGGCAGCTGGCGGTCCTGCGCATTGGCGCGTGCCGGCGCCGGGCCGCCACGCGAGCGCATGCCGAGCAGGCGATGCAGGCTGCCGACCTCGGGCCGTCGCAGTGTTGCCGGCGCAGGCGCGGAGGTGGCCGGGCCGGTCGGCTTGTGGCGGATCTCCTGTTCCACCCAGGCAAACACCGAACGCTCGGCCGGCGGCTGCCGCGCATCGTTGGCGGCCACGGGGGCCGGTGGCGTGTCCTGTGCCGGCGCGGCAGGCGTGGCTGCTTTCGGGTCACCGGCCTGCTTCCGCAGCAGGCGCAGCTTGTCCAGGCTCAGGCTCACGGGGCGATCAGCTCCACCGGGTCGCGCGTGTTCACCACTGCGTCGGCGACATGCTGGCAGGCATCGGCATCGAACAGGTCGAGCACGCGCAGCGCCAACGCACGCGGCGAGGTTTCATCTTCTTCCTGCGCGGCCAGCACCGGGCCGACGCAGGCCGGACAACCCGCCCTGCAGTCGCAGCGCTGTACCAGTTCGCGCGCGCGCTGTACCAGCTCGGCCTGGCGCTGCCACAACGGCTCGCTCAGACCGACGCCACCGGGGAAGTTGTCGTACAGGTACACGGTCGGCACGAATTCCTGCAGCAGTTCCACCGCGCCCGGCTCGCCATCGCTGCCACGCAGCTGGCCGCGCCCGCTCTGGTCGGCAATCGCGATCCAGGTGCCATCGCCGTTGCCCACCGACTTCTGCAGGTCGCGTGCATCGGCCATCACCGCCACCGTGGCGACGATGTGCAGCGCATAGGCCGCGCCGAGGAAACCATCCAGCGCGTCCTGCTTGCTGGCGAAGGCGCGCAGCAGCAGCGCCTGCGGCAACTGCCACCACACCGCCGTGGTGTGCAGTTCCTGGTCGGGCAGGTTCACCGGGCCGTAGCCGATGTTCTCGTGGGTGTAATAGCGGATCTTCTTGTAACCGGCCACGCGGCGCACCACATGCACTTCGCCATGGTGCGAATCGCCGCGGCCGGCCACGCCACCGTCGAAGCGGTCCAGCACCTTGAGCTTGGTGAAGTCGATGCTGTCGGTGTAGTAGTCCACGTGGGTGCGGGTGACGTAGGCCTTGCGGCCTTCCCAGTCCAGCGTTTCCACCTGGTACGGGGTGGACTGCACCATGTGGATGGCACCTTCGTAGAGCGTGAGCGCGGCGGCGGAGTAATCCACTTCGGCGATGATCTGCTGGCGGCCATCGCTGCGGTCGACCACCACGAAGTTGCCATCGGCCACCGCGCGCAGACTGACCGCGTTGGCCGGGTAGCTGTCGGCGATCCATTCCCAGCGCTCGCCTTCGCGGTGGATCACCTCGGTTTCGGCCAGTGCTTCCAGGAACACTTCCGGATCGATCGGGCCGAAGCCATCGCCGACCCGGAACGGCAGTTCAAACGCCGCGCAGCGGATGTGGTCGAACAGGATCAACGGCTGGTCGGGCGCGATGCGCGCGTGTTCGGGCGAGGCCTCGGCGAAGAAGTCCGGATGGCGCACCACGTACTGGTCCAGCGGCTGCGAGCTGGCCACCATCACCCCGAGGGCAGGCTGCTGGCGGCGGCCGGCACGGCCGAAGCGCTGCCAGGTGGCGGCTACGCTGCCCGGATAACCGTTGAGGATCACCACGTCCAGGCTGCCGATGTCCACGCCCAGTTCCAGCGCCGAGGTGCTGACGATGCCGTCGATGTTGCCGGCCCGCATCGCACGCTCGGTCTCGCGGCGCTCGGTGGGCAGGTAGCCGCCGCGGTACGCGCGGATGCGCGGTGGCTTGCGCGGGTCGTGGTCGAAGATGTCCTTCAGGTACTTGGTCAGCACCTCCACCATCAGCCGGGTCTGCGCGAACACCAGCGTCTTCAGCCCGGACTTGATCGCGATGCGGGCGATGCGGTTGCTCTGCGAGCGCGCCGAGGCACGCAGGCCCAGGTCCGGGTTGATCACCGGCGGATTCCACAGCAGCACCTGCTTCGGCCCGCTGGGCGCGCCGGATTCGGTGATGGCGGTGACCGGCGCTTCGATCAGCGCCTCGGCATGCGCCTGCGGGTTGCCGATGGTGGCCGAGCACAGGATGAACTGCGGTTGCACCCCGTAGAACGCGCAGATGCGCTTGAGCCGGCGCAGCACGTTGGTGACGTGGCTGCCGAACACGCCGCGATAGGTGTGCACTTCGTCGATGACGATGTAGCGCAGGTTCTCGAAGAACTGCGCCCACTTGGTGTGATGCGGCAGGATCGCCTGGTGCAGCATGTCCGGGTTGGAAACCACGATGTCGCCATGCAGGCGGATCGCCTGGCGGGCATCGCCGGGGGTGTCGCCATCGAAGGTGAAGGCCTTCACCCCGAGGTCGCCGGCGCGGTTGAGCTCCAGCAGTTCGGCCACCTGGTCCTGGGCCAGTGCCTTGGTCGGGAACAGGTACAGCGCCTTGGCCTTGTCCTGCATGGCGGCGCTGACCACCGGCAGGGTGTAGCACAGCGACTTGCCGCTGGCAGTGGGGGTGACGATGGCCACGTGCTCGCCACGCTGGCTGGCGTCCCAGGCCTCGGCCTGGTGGCTATAGAGCTGCTCGATGCCGCGTGCCTTCAGTGCCGCAGCCAGGGCCGGTGGCACGGAATCGGGAATCGGCGCGTAGCGGCCTTCCCGGCCGGGAATGGCGAAACTGCCGGTGATGCGATCCTGGTAGCGGCGCTGCAGGCGTGCACTGAGCAGGGCGCCATCGCGGGCGGGCAGGCCATCGCGGGTAGCGAGCTGCTGCTCCGCATCGGCGGTGCGCTTGGCGAGTTCGTAGGCCATGGGAAGAGGATTTTCAGGGGGTCACATGGCACCACAGATGGGTCTCAGCATGTGAGACACCGTGACGGGAGGGAGTGAATCATTCAGTGCGGCGCGCTGTGCGCTGAACGCCCGTGCCACCGCCAACGAAATCTGAAGCCCGCATCCGTATCCTTGGTCGCTGGACGCAACCAACAGGGTGGATGGCTGTGGCACGACGTGGAACGCAGGGAGCACTTCTGGCCAGCCTGCTGCTGACCGGCATCGCGCAGGCGCAGCAGGCCGCGCCGGTGACAGTGCCCGACCCTGCGCCTGCTCCCCCTGCGGACGCACCGGCAGCAATCACCGCGCCGGTTTCCAGCACCCTGCCGCAGGACAACGTCACCACCCTCGGTGAAGTGCGTGCGCTCAAGCCTGAAGACGACCAGCCGCTGGACCTGTACCGCTTCAAGAATCCGCTGAAGGCCGAGAACAACCGCTTCAGCCGCAACTGGAGCGAGCCGCCGTCGCCCGAACAGGTCAGCATGGCCGGGGGCTACATCATGATGGGCGTGGTCAAGGGCGTGATGGCGGCCGCAAAGGGAGTGAACAAGCTCACCGGTGGCCCGGACCAGATCCAGTCGGCCATCGCGCGGCCGCCACCGGAACTGAGCGCCGAGCAGCAACGGCGCGCACTGCAGTTCTGCGCGCAGCAGGACGGTTGCGGGGCACCGCCTCAGAAGTAGGCGGTATCCTGCGGACCTTCCCTTCGAGGTTGCCTGGATGCTGCGACGTACCCTGTTCCTGCTTGCGACGCTGAGCCCGCTTGCCGCCTCCGCCAGCGAGCTGACCGATGGTGGCTCCTGCCGCAATGGCGCGTTTCCTTCGGAGCAATCGGGCTTTGCCCTGGCCAAGGTGGTCGGCACGCCGCGCCTGTATCTGCTGGGTGACATGGACGGCTGCCCCGCGAAGGGCGAACCCGCCTGCCGCCAGCGCAGCTACGTGGTGAGCGGCGATACGGTGGTGACCGGGCGCGATCTTGGCGGTTACCGCTGCGCCTTCTTCCCGAACAAGGTCGGTGGCAGCGCAGGCTGGGTGGATCGCAGCAAGCTGCAGGCGTTGCCGGTTCCAGCCCCTACGCTGCAGGCCTGGTCGGGAGACTGGAAGGACAGTGACAACGGCCTGCGGATCCGCGTGCGCGACGGCCAGCTGCACGTGGAAGGCGATGCCTACTGGCCCTCGGCCAACCCGACGCCGGCCGAGCGCCCGGGCGGCCCGAACATCGGCGCGGTGAGCGCGCAGGCGGTGCCGCATGGCGCCCAGGTCGACTTCGTGGAGGACACCTGCACGGTGCACGCGCAGCTGTTGGGGGACGTGCTGATCGTGGCCGACAACAGCGAGTGCGGCGGCATGAACGTGCGGTTCAATGGTGTGTACCGGCGCGCGGGGAAACGTTGAACGGCGCATTCCGAGTCAGTAGATCCACGCCATGCGTGGATGGTGCTTGCGTTCCAATCAGCGTCGCCGCTCAAGCCACCACAGCAGCGATGCGCACAGCACGAACGCCAACCACCACGGCCAGCGCGACCCCGGCACGCGCTGGTCCGCCTGCGCGGTAGCCGGTGCGGAAGTAGCCAGCCGCTGCGCGGTGGCATCGATCATCGCCTGCCGGTGCAGCGCCGAGGCCTGCTTCGGATCGAACACGTAGCGCCAGTGCAGGCGGTCGCCATGCCGCAGGCGCTGCCAACCGGCCTGGCGTGGCCACCAGCCTGCGCATCGCGCCGCGCCGGTGCTGCCGTCGACGATCAGCGGTACGCCTTTGCCGTGTGTGTCGAAGGCTTGCAGCGGTGCCTGCATGCCACACAGCGACTGGCGTTCGCCGACCCAGGCCAGTGCCTGTGGCGACCATGGGCCTTCGGTGCCAGCCTGCGCGCGTGCCAGGGTGGCGAACACTGAGCTCCACAACTCGCCGTGGCGATCCTCGCGACCGGCCAGTACCCAGCGCCAGCTGTCAGTGATCGGCAGCATGCCGATGCGACCCTTGCCGACGGCGCGCCAACCGCCGATGGGCTTGCCGTCGCGATCCTGCAGCAGGGCGCGGCTGTCGGCAGCCTGCAGTGCCAGGTACTCCAGCGCCGGTAGTGCCGCTACGTGCGACGCGCGGTCGGCTTCTTCGCCATCACCGGTGGCCAGGGTGCCGGCGGCCAAGGGCCCGCGACGTGCCTGCAGCATCGTCGCGTCACCCTCGGCGGCCATTGCCGCGAGCTGGCTGCCGGCATCGCCCTGCAGCGGCAGGCCCAGATCGCGCAGCCGTTGCCGTGCGCTGGCCGATGGCGCGCCGGTACTGCGCACCAGCAGGCCCAGGCCGTCGCGCAGGGCCTGGCGCACGGCCGCCATCTGACCGGCGCCGAGTGCGGCCAGGCTGCGTTCGTCGAGCAGCAGCAGGTCGCTGCGCGCCAGCGTGGCTGCGTCCAACGCCACGCTGCCATCGCCCACGCTGAGACCTGCGCCGGTCTCGGCCTGCAGCTGTACGCGGATGCCGGCATCGGTGGCCCAGCGGCGCAGGTACTTCAGTTCGGCGCCCGGTGCAGCAGAGCGCACCAGCAGGCGCAGCGGAGCGGCGGCCAGCGTCTGCTGCGGCACCGGCACGCTGTCGGCCACATGGCCCTGCGCATCCAGCAGGCGCAGCTGGAACACGCTACGGCCTTCGGCGCGGGCGACGCCGCTGAGCTGCACACGGCCATCGGCTGCCAGCGGCGCACGATCGACCACGGCGCCAGCCGGGTCCAGCAGTTCGGCCTGCGCGCGTTCCACGCCGCGTGCCTGTGCGTGCACATCGAAGCGGGCACCGGGAGCTGCGTCCGCAGGCGGCTGCAGCGTGATCCAACCGTTGAGTGCAGGCGCTGCCTGCCAGCGCGTATCGGTGGGCAGTGCGGCATCGCGATCACGCGCGGCCAGACCGGCTCCGACCAGGGTCACCGTAGAGGACGGATAGCGGCGCAATGCGGTGGCCAGGTCCGGCACGCGCGCTGCACCGGCCACGTTCGTTGCTTCCGGCAGCAGAACCCGGGTTGCGCCGGCCGGCAGCGCACCCGCCTTGTCGGCCTCAGCGCCGATCACCACCAGGCCGGTCGGGGCAACGCGTTGTGATGGCGGCAGCAGGCAGACGTACAGCAGCGCAGCGGCGGCGGCCTGCAGCGTGAGTACGGCGATCAGACGGCCGCGACCCCGCGTGGGCGAACGCAGCTGGCGGGCACTGGCGACGAGCACGATCAGCCCCAGCACGAGCGCGATCCACACATTCAATGCCGATGTGCTCATGGCTGGGCCTCCAGCGCGTCGAGGTAGCGCTGCCCCATGGCATCGGCTGCACTGCGTCGCATCACCTGCGGCAGTGGCCGCTGCAGTGCGCGCCACAGCTGCGCACGCAGGCGCTGTCGGCACTCGGTGCAGCCGGGTTCGATGCGCAGTTGCTCGATGGCGGCAGCCAGGTCCAGTGCGTCGGGCAGGAAGGCGCTGTTGCGCTGCTGCCAAGCGGCCAGCATGTTCAGGTCGGGCGTACCGCCCTCGTCGCCCAATCGCTGCCAGGCCTCGACGACGGCTGGGTCAAGGGGCGTGCGCGCGGCCAGCGGCAGTGCGCGGCTGGCCAACCCGGCACGGTCGCCACTCAAGCGTCGGCCCTCGTCGATCGGCGGCAGCTCCGGGCCGACGCGGGCGAGGTAGATGCGCTCGGCCTGCTGCACCTGCTTGATGAATGCCAGCGCTTTGTAGGCAAACGGCAGGGCCTGCTCGGGGCGCCCCTGGCGCAGCTCGCCTTCGGCCGACCACATCTGGTCCAGTGCTGCCTTCAGTGTGGCGCGCGTCTGCGGGTCAAGCAGTGTCGCTGCCTCGGCGTGGTCGTGGGTATGCCCGTACTCGGACAGCACGTCGGTGGCACTGCCGAACACCGGCGGCGTGTCTCTGCCGTTGGCCGCGCCGCCGTGGTCGTGGCCGTGCTCGTCATGTGCGCCTGCCTGCGCCTCGTGATCGTGCTCATGATCGTCATCGTGCGCGTCGGCCGCGGGGGTATCGCTGGTGGGCAGGTCGCTGGTCGGCGGTGGCTTCGGCGCGCCCTCGCTTTCCTCGCCCAGGAACTGGCCGTAGCGCAGGCGCAGGATGCGCTGGTCGACGCCGATCGCATCGCTGCGCTTGATGAAGGTATCGGCGGCAACGCCCCGGCGTTCGCGGATCAACGCCTCGGCATCGATGATGATCTGCCGCTGGCTGCGGAAGTACGCAGGCAGGGTCTTCTTGATGCGGCCTTCCAGTTCGGCACCGAGCACCGCTTCGGTGCTGGGCAGGCGCAGGATCACGCTGCTGCTGCGGCCGACCTGTGCTGTCGGTGCGTGGTTGTCGCGCACTTCCAGTTGGGCGATCACATCGTTGCCGGGCTGTGCGCCCAGAGCGGCCAGGTCGAGGGTGTGGGCAAAGCGCCGTGCTGTCGCCTCGCCGCTGCCGTTGAGGGTCACGCTGCGCCGGACGAAAGTGATGTTCTCACCGCTGCCTTGGGTGGTGGTGATCGACAGCGTCGCCTGCGGGAGGACGCCATGATCGTCGCTGGCCTCGAAGCGCAGCGTCCATTTCCGCTGCCCGGGGCTGCCCAACACCAGGCTGGCAGCAGGGTCGATCACGCGCACCGTGGGCGCACGGTCGGCCACCACGTCGAGCCGATGCAGGCGGGTGTCGGCCAGCGCCGGTTCGCTGACCACGCGATACAGCACCGGGGTGCGCGCCACGTCCTGCGCCTGCCACTCGCCGTCGTGCTCGCGCAATGGCAGGCGACGGCCATCGTGGAACTGCAGCCAGGCCTTGCTGGGTGCACGGTCGAAGCGCAGCGACCAGGACAGGCGACTGTCGGCGGCGACCTTCGCGTCGAGTGCGTTCTGCGTACGCGTGGGTTGGCCGGTGTAGGCCGGTGCATCGATGTGCAGGCGGGTGGACTGCAGGCGCAGTGGACCGGCCTGGCTGCTGCCTTGTGGCGTCGCAAGGGCGGCGGTGCCCGGTGCGGCGTTGTGCGGCCAGCCCAGTGCCAGCACAGCGACGGCGATGCCGCCGATCCAGCACAGCGCCACTGCCCTGCGCGGCCAACGTGGTCGCAGCTCGGGGAGGTTGCGTTCAAGCGCCGCCAGCACGTGCGTGCGCTGGCGTTGCTGCAGTGGATTGAGTGTGGCGGCGTTGGCGAACAGCAGGTCGGCGCTGTCCTCGCTGGCACCACTGGCATCCAGCCTGCGCTGCAGCCAGCGCCGGTCCAGCTGCCGGGCGCGGGTCTTTGCCACGGCCGCAATGAGGAGCAGGGCCACGGTCGCCACGACGCAGGCGATATCAAAACCCGACAGGCGCAGCGCCAGTGCCGCCGCCGCCAACGCCCATGGCAGGCCCAGCAGCACGGTGATCGCGGCGCGGCGCCGGCGTGCGTGTTGCCATGCCTGTTGCAGCGTCTTCATGGTGCGGCCCTGCGTCGCGCGCTGCTCGCCATCCAGCGCTCAAGCGCGAACAGCAGCACGATCATCAGCAGCAGCCAGGAGGTCGGTTCACGCAGGGGCGGCGCTGCCGCGGGCATCATCGCGCGACGTGGTGCCTGGTCCTGCGCATCACCCAGCCGTGGCGTTGATGGCGGTTGCAGGGCCTGCAGCAGGTCTCGCGGCAGGCGGTCATCGCGCAGTGCACGGTTGCGGGCCACGTTCCATTCGCCGGGAAGATGCAGCAGGCGGCCCGTGCCGATGCGCTGCTGCCACAGCAGCGGTGCATTGTCTGCATCACGCAGCAGGACGGCTGCGCCCGCGGGCGGCTTGGCAGCGGTCAGCACCGTGCCGCCCCGCTGCAGCCAGCGCTGCCAGGTGCCAGGCAGTACATCGGCGCCGGTCCACACGCCAATCTCGCCGCGACCCGGCAACGCATCGTCGGCCAAGGGCGCCGCCAGTGGTTGCGTACTCCATGCGCGCTGCAACGCGCCCAGCCAGTGCTGCGCAGCCGCTGGGGCATCACTACGCGTACGCAGGCGTGGCGCCACGGCGGCGTGCGGCACTGCAGTGACGGCCAGCGTGTGCGGCTGCCACTGCACCTCGCGCGACAACTGCAGGCGGGCACCATCAAGGCCTGGCAAGGGATCGGGTACGTGTACGGTCAGCGCGGTGCCGGCCGGCAGCTGCGCATCCAGCTCGCGCAGCAGGCTGGGCAGCGAAGCCGCGTCCACCGGTGTGGGCTGGTCGATGGGCGGAAAGCCCGGCGCCAGCCAATGCCAGTTGCGTGCATCGGCGTTGCCGCGCAGTGCGTTCGCGTCCAGGCCCGGTGCCACCACCGTCCACGCCGCTGGCACCGGTGCAGGACCGGTCAGCGCCGGACGCGCCAGCAGCAGGGCCAATGCGGCCAGCAACAGCAGGCGCACCAGCAACAGCGGCCAATCATCGAAGCGGATGCGCTGGCGTGGCCGTACCTGGGCGCGCAGCCAGCGCAGCGCGGCGAAATCCAGCGGCGTATAGGGATGACGACGGGCGAGGTGGATCAGCAGTGGCAACAGCCATGCGGCCAGCGCGGCCAGGCCCAGCGGAAACAGCAGGCTCATGCGCCGCCCCTGCGGCCGAACAGCGCCTGCAGCGGTTGGTCCAGCAGCTGGTCGAGCCAACCGGTGGCGGTGGCGATGCCACTGGACTGCAACCGCGCCCGCAGCGCGGCATGGGCCTCGGCGAAGCGCTGCAGGTAATCAGCGCGGATCGCGGCGCCATCGCCGAGAAGTTCATCGCCCGTTTCCGGATCGCGGAAGCGGTGACCAGCATCGAAGGGGAAATCGCGTTCGTCGGCGCTCAGCACCTGCAGCAGCATCACCTCGCGGCGCGCGCTGGACAGCTGCTCCAGCAGCACGATGCCCTCGTCATCAAAACCATCGCCGATGGCCAGCAGCAGATCGCCAGGGCGCACGCGTTCCCACAACGGGCGTAAGCGCTCGGCGCCCGGCCATCCGCCACGCGCCTGCAGGGCATGCAGTTGCAGGTGCACGCGGTCGCGCTGGCGCGCGCCATGCGCGGCCGGCACCAGTTGCAGGCCTTCGCCATCGATGGCCAGCAGGCCGAAGCGATCACCCTGCTGCAGCGCCAGCTCGACCACGCAGGCTGCCAGTTGCCGCATGTGGTCCAGGCGGCTGCGTCCAGGAGCCGCGCGGTCGGCCTGGCCCGCCGAGGCGGTGGCATCGAGCAGCAACCAGACGGTGATCGGGCTTTCGCGCTCGGATTCACGCACGAAGAAGCGGTCCGAGCGCGCGTACAGCTTCCAGTCGATCTGGCGCAGTTCGTCGCCGGGCTCGTAGGCACGGTACTGGGCGAACTCGAGGCCGGCACCGCGGCTGCGGCTGGCGTGCTGGCCGATGCCGCTTGCGCCGCTGGCCCGGCGTGGCAACAGCCGCAGCGCACGCAGCCGCGCACGCAGGTCGGGTGGCAGCAGCAGCGGCGTGCCGGCGGTCACCAGTGGATCAACCCGGGAATGGAACGGCCTGCAGCAGTGCGGCGACCACATCGTCAGCCCGCTTCTGCTCGGCCTCGGCGGCGAAGGACAGCAGCAGGCGATGACGCATCACCGGTGCGGCCAGCGCCTGCACATCCTCGCGGGTGGCGGCGAAACGTCCCTGCAGCAGTGCGCGCGCCTTGGCGGCCAGCACCAGCGACTGCCCGGCACGCGGGCCCGCACCCCATTTCACCCACTGGTTGATTGCCGCCGGTGCGCCCTCGCCGGGACGGCTGGCGCGGACCAGGCGGGTGATCCAGGCCAGCACGTCGGGGCTGACATGCACCTGCCGTACCGCCGCCTGCAGCGCGATCACCGCGTCGGCATCCATCACCTTCGGCACGCTTTCGGTGGAACTACCGGTGGTCTGTTCCAGGATCTGCCGCTCTTCTTCCTCGCTGGGGTAATCGACCAGCACGTGCAGCAGGAACCGGTCCAGCTGTGCTTCGGGCAATGGATAGGTACCGGCCTGTTCGATCGGATTCTGCGTGGCCAGCACGAAGAACGGCGCCGGCAGCGTGTAGGTCGTGCCGGCGTAGCTGACCGTGCGTTCCTGCATCGCTTCCAGCAGCGCCGCCTGGGTCTTCGGCGGGGTACGGTTGAGCTCGTCGGCCAACAGCAGGTTGGTGAAGATCGGGCCCTGCTGGAAGCGGAAATGGCGATGGCCGGTACCGTGGTCTTCTTCCAGCAGTTCGGTGCCGAGGATGTCGCTGGGCATCAGGTCCGGGGTGAACTGCACGCGCCGGAACTGCAGTTCCAGTGCCTGCCCCAGCGAGCGAACCAGCAGGGTCTTGCCCAGCCCCGGCGCGCCTTCCAGCAGGCAGTGGCCACCAGCCAGCAGGCCGATCAGTAGCTGCTCGACCACGGTGTGCTGGCCGACCACGGCGTGGGCGAGCGCAGCGCGCAGATCGTGCAGGCGCGGCAGCAGGGTATCGAGGTCGGGGGAGGTCATGGGCGTGGTCCGTTCAATTGTTCAATGCGTACATCACGATGTTGACGCCGAAGCGGGTGTTGTCTTCGGCCAGGAAACGCTTGTTGCGCCAGTCGTAGTCCCACTCGCAGCCGTAGTCCTTGTTGCTGTAGAGCAGGCCCAGCCGACCGTCGACCTCGATGCCTTTCAGGTAGTCGTGCACCAGGTCATCGCCCCAGCCGTTGAGCTCGAAGCTGGTGGCCGGCGGGCCGTCGGGGAAGCGGAAGAAGCTGCGGTACAGCGCGTGGCTGTTGGGCAGCTTCTGCAGCGCCTTCGGCCCGAACAGCCGGCCCATCTGCGCTTCGAACGAGGTGGCGAACAGGCCATCGATATCGTGGTTGCAGTCGTCGACGAAGACGAAGCCCCCATTGCGCACGTAGCGCACGAAGTTCTGCCGTTCGGCGGCGTTGAACTCGACCAGGGTGTGCCCGGCCAGGTAGCAGAATGGCGCCTCCAGCATGCGCGGGTCGGCCAACGCCACCACGCGTTCCTGCGGGTCCACCCGCAGGGAGGTGTAGTCGATCAGCGAGGTGATCAGGTTGGACGGCATGCGCGCATCCACGTCCCAGTCACCGGAGTCGTACTGCAGGCGGGTGAACCAGAAGTCGTAGCGCGAACTGCGCGGGCCTGCCTGTGCCCATGCCGGCAGCGCCGCCGCCGAAGCGGCAGCGGCCAACCAGCGCAGGCAGGCCCGCCGATCCATCAGACCGCGTCGGACAACGAAGTAAAGGTGAAATCGCGCAGCTTCATCGGCGGAATCATCATCACGAAGCTGGATTCGTCACCGGCCACGCGCACCGGCTTGCCCAGCTCTTCGATGTTGTTGAGCATGATCACCGGCGACTCGTTGAAGCGGAAGTTCTTCACCGGGTGCTTGATCTGCCCGTTCTCGATGTAGAAGGTGCCATCGCGGGTCAGGCCGGTCAGCAGCACGGTCTGCGGATCGACCATGCGGATGTACCAGGTGCGGGTGACCAGGATGCCCTTCTGGGTGCCGCGCACCAGCTCGGCGGTGTTCTTCTCGCCACCGCTCATCAGCAGGTTGCCGGGCGTGGCCTTGGCGGTCTTGCCCTGCTTCTGCGCCCAGAAACGCGAATAGTCGAGGTTGGCGATCTTGCCGTTCTCGATGATGGCGATACGCTCGCGCGGCATGCCCTCGTTGTCCCACGGCAGCACCGGCGCATCCGGATGCCACGGGTCGGCATGCATGTTCACACGCGGATCGTAGACCTGCTCGCCCAGCTTGTTGCCGCCGCCCTTCTTCGACAGGAAGCTGCGTCCTTCATCGGCCGAGCGCGCGCTGAAGAAGTTCATCATGAAGCTGATCAGGCCCGCGGCCGCCGCCGGCTCCAGGATCACCGTGTACTTGCCGGGTTCCAGTGCCTTGGCTTCCTGCGACTCGGTCGCCTTGCGCATCGCGATGCGGATGTCCTGGTCGGCCTTGAAGTCGGCCGCGTCCTTCAGGTTGCGACCCACCCAGCCCGAGCCACGGCCGTCTTCGGTGCGCACGGTGCAGGTGTAATCGAAGTTGGTGCTGCGCTGGTAGCCGAAGTTGCCGTTGCTGTTGGCCGTAGCGTAGAAGCCTTGGCCATCCTCGAGGAAGCCCGCAGCGATCAGCCCGTTGCCACGGCACGGCGCGATCGAATCGGCGGCGACCTTGGCACGGAAGGCCGGATCGATGGCGGCAGTGGATTCGCTGAAGGTCGGGCTGGCGCGGTAGCTCTGCTTGCCGATGGCCGGCATGAATTCCGGGTTCTCCGGGGCAAGGCGGGCCAGGTCTTCGGCGCGGCGCACCACGCGCTGCAGCGCGGCGTCGTCGAACTCGTTGATCGAAGCAGTACCCACGCGCTTGCCGAAGGCCACGGTAACGGCCAGTTCGGTGTTGTCGACGATGCCACTGGTGGATACGTTGTTCAGGGCGAAACGGATGTTGCCGTTGATCGACCCTGCCAGTACGGCGGTGCACTCATCGGCCTTGGACAGGGCGATGACCTTGTCGAGGATGGCCTTGGCCTGGGCTTCGGTGAAGATACTCATGGTGTAAGGGCTCCTGACCGATCAGCCGAGGCTGCGTGCGGTGTTGATGACGTTGATGCCGTTGAAGCGCGCGGTCGACGACCCGTGCGAGACCGCCGATACCTGGCCGGGCTGGCCCTTGCCGTCGAAGAACGAACCGCCCAGGCGGTAATCGCGCTCGTCGGCGACGGCGCTGCAGGCATTCCAGAACTCCGGCGTGCGGATCTGGTAGGCCACGTCTTCAAGCATGCGGGTGATCTTTCCGTTCTTGATCTCGTAGAACAGCTGGCCGCCGAACTGCGCGTTGTAGCGCTGCTGGTCGATCGAGAACGAACCGTCACCGATGATGTAGATGCCGTTCTCCACGTCCTTGATCATGTCCGAAACGCTCAGCGGCGACTTGCCCGGCGCCATCGACACATTGGCCATGCGCTGGAACTGCACGCTGGACCACGAGTCGGCGTAGCAGCAGCCATCGGATTCGGTCTTGCCGAGGATGTGGGCCTGGTCGCGGATGGTCTGGTAGTCCACCAGCTTGCCGTTGCTGATCAGGTCCCAGCGCTTGCACTTCACGCCTTCGTCGTCGTACGCCACCGCGCCGAGGCTGCCCGGCTGGGTCTTGTCGGCGAAGATGTTGACGTGCTCGCTGCCGTACTGGAAATGCTGCTCACGCTTGTCCAGGGTGGCGAAGCTGGTGCCGGCGTAGTTGGCTTCGTAGCCGAGCACGCGGTCCAGTTCCAGCGGGTGGCCGATCGACTCGTGGATGGTCAGCCAGGTATGCGACGGATCCAGGATCAGGTCGTACTTGCCAGGCTTCACCGACGGCGCCTTCAGCTTCTCCTGCGCCTGCTTGGCCGCCGCGATGGCATCTTCCTTCATGTCGTAGGACGAACCGTAGTTGACCACGCCATTGGGCGTCAGCACCTTGCCGGCAGCGGCGCCATCCAGGTACTCGTAGCCCAGGCCCATCGGCGCGGACAGGCCTTCGCGGGTGCGGAACTTGCCGCTGGCCTTGTCGATGGCGGTGATCGTCATCGGTGCCCAGATGCGGTGCACGTCCTGGTCGATGTAGGAGCCGTCGCTGGAGGCGAAGTACTTCTGCTCGTTCACCAGGAACAGCATCGAATTGACGAAGCTGGCGCCGGCGCCCATCGCCGCGGCGTTGACGTCCAGCAGCAGGTCGACCTTCTCCTTGATCGGTACCTCCATTGCATTCTTGCGGATCGGCGTCTTCCAGCTGACCTCGCCCACGCCTGGCGCCTTGGCCAGCTGCACCGGCGCGGTCTGCACGCCCGCGTTGGCCTTGGCGATGGCCGCCGCCTGCTGCGCGGCACGAGCCACGTCGGCGGTGCTGAGTGCATTGGTGGCGGCAAAGCCCCAGGCACCGTTGACGATCACGCGGATGCCCACACCGGTGGACTCGGTGTTGACCACGTTCTGCACCTTGTCTTCGCGGGTGATCACGAACTGCCGCAGGTAGCGGCCGATGCGCACGTCGCAGTAGGTGGCGCCGGCGCCGCGCGCGGCCTGCAGGGCGGCATCGGCCAGGCGCTTCTTCAGCGCGGGGTCGAGGCTGGAATGCAGCTGCTCGGCGGCGATCGCCTTGCCGAAGAACGACGGCACGATCAGGCCGCCAGCGGTAAGCCCGGTCAGGGCCAGGAAGTCACGTCTGTGCAAGGCTGCTCTCCATGAAGGACGGGTGGCTCAAGCGCCGAGACTGCGCGCGGTGTTGATGATGTTGATGCCGTTGAAACGGGTGGTGGACGAACCGTGCGAGACCGCTGACACCTGGCCGGGCTGGCCCTTGCCGTCGAAGAACGAACCGCCGAGGCGGAAATCGCGCTCATCGCAGATGGCGGTGCAGGCGTTCCAGAACTCCGGCGTGCGGATCTGGTAGGCCGCATCCTCGACCATGCCGGTGATCTTTCCGTTCCTGATCTGGTAGTACAGCTGGCCGCCAAACTGCGCGTTGTAGCGCTGCTGGTCGATGGAATAGGAGCCACGGCCGTGGATGTAGATGCCGTTCTCCACGTCCTTGACCATGTCCTCGACGCTGAGCGGTTTCCTGCCCGGCGCCAGCGAGACATTGGCCATGCGCTGGAACTGCACGCTGGACCACGAGTCGGCGTAGCTGCAGCCATGCGAGGCGTCGCGGCCGAGGATGTGCGCCTCATCGCGGGTAGCCTGGTAATCGACCAGGATGCCGTCGCGCACCAGGTCCCAGCGCTGGGTCTTCACCCCTTCGTCGTCGTAGCCGACCGCACCAAGGCTGCCCGGCTGGGTCTTGTCGGCGAAGAAGGTGACGATGTCGCTGCCCCAGCGGAAACCGGCATCGCGCTTGTCCAGCGTGGCGAAGCTGGTGCCGGCGTAGTTGGCTTCGTAGCCGAGCACGCGGTCCAGCTCCAGCGGATGACCGACGTTCTCGTGGATGGTCAGGAACAGGTTGGACGGATCCAGCACCAGGTCGTACTTGCCGGGTTTCACCGAGGGCGCCTTCAGCTTCTCGCGCGCCTGGCGGGCGGCGGCGATGGCGTCCTCGACCGGGTCGTAGGAATCGCGATAGGCGGTGATGCCACCGGGCAGCTGCACCTTGCCACGCGCCTCGCCATCGAGGAATTCGTAGCCCATGCCCATCGGCGAGGACAGGCCGGCGCGGGTGCGGAACTTGCCGCTGGCCTTGTCGATGGCGGTGGCGGTGAACGGCAGCCAGATGCGGTGGATGTCCTGGTCGATGAACGAGCCGTCGCTGGAAGCGAAGTACTTCTGCTCGTTGACCAGGAACAGGGTGGAATTGATGTAGTCGGCGCCCGCATTCAGCGCGGCCGCATTGAGCGCCAGCAGCAGTTCGACCTTGTCCTGGATCGGCACTTCCATCGCATTGCGGCGGATCGGTGTCTGCCAACGCACCTCGCCTACCGAGGGAGTGGGCGCCAGCTGCACCGGCCGGGTCTGGATGCTGGCATTGGCGCGGGCAATGGCCGTGGCCTGCTCGACGGCGGTGCGCACCGCCACTTCGGTCTGCTGGTGGGTGGCGGCGAAACCCCAGGCACCGTTGACGATCACCCGCACGCCCACACCGGACGACTCGCGGTTGGTCACGTTGCCGACCTGGTGTTCGCGGGTGATCACCGACTGGTTGAGGTAGCGACCGATGCGCACGTCGCAGTAGCTGGCCTTGGCCGAGCGCGCGGCGGCAAGGGCGACCTCGGCCAGGCGTCGGCGCTTGGCCGGGTCGACCGGGGCCAGCAACTGCTCGGCGGCGATCAGCCGCGAATGCGGCAGGACCAGGCCCGCCAGGCCCAGACCGGAAAATGCCAGGAACTCACGTCGTTGCACTGCGTCTCTCTCTCACTTCCGTGCGGCCGGCAAAGGACCGATCCGATCACGTCAACTCCTCGACTTTCGCCAGCGGCGGCCATTCGGGCAAGTGACTGCAGTCATGGTAGGGGTGGGTTTCGGCAGGGCTGCACCCTGCACCTGCAGAGGCCGAATCAACGGCAACAGCCGAAGCAACGGCAACAGCGGGCTATCCGTGGGATGGCGGGGCGGTGTCGGATTGCGGGGACGCCGCAAGTACGTCCCTGTAGGCTTGGCCGCGGCATCCATGCCGCGGACACCCCGCAATCCGACACTGCCCCACCTCTGACAGTTCCCCGCGGCTGTTGGTAGGTGTCGACCTTGGTCGACACATCTGTCAGATATCGAAATAAATCTGGGGTCAGATCCCGTGCCGTTCCGACAGATCGCGGTCAACTGTCGAAGGCGGGGTGGGTCCGGTTGAGGGGGTGTGAGCGGCATGGATGCCGCGACCAAGCCCCCACGGATGGGTTTACGGCGTCCCCCTCAACCGGACCCACCCTGCCAACCCACAGGAAATCAGCTTTTGCTGTTGCTTCGGCTGTTGCTTCGGCCGTTGCCGTTGCCTCTGCGGGTGCAGGGCGCAGCCCTGCCGAGCAACACCCCCTCGTGCACAATGAGCCCGACCCCGCCTGGACGCCGTCTCGATGTCGAGCAAGCCGTATTCAGAAGCCTGCGAGCGCAATCGCGAACCCATCGCCGCTGCGCTCGACCCGTGGATGGGCGACCGCCACCGGGTGCTGGAGATCGGCAGCGGCACCGGCCAGCATGCGGCCTTCTTCGCCGAGCGCTGGCCATGGCTGCGCTGGCAGCCCAGCGACTATCCCGATCATCTGTCCGGCATCGAGGTCTGGCGCGCGGAGGCGGCGCTGCTGAACCTGCTGCCGCCAGTGGCGCTGCAGGTCGAGTTGCCGCCTGCCACCGGCCTGAGCCTGCCGGAAGGCAGCACGTTCGATGCCGCCTTCAGTGCCAACACCCTGCACATCATGAGCTGGGAACACGTGCAGGCGCTGTTCGCCGCATTGCCGGCACTGCTGCGCCATGGCGCGCTGCTGGCGGTGTACGGGCCGTTCAATTACGGCGGTCGCTACACCAGTGACAGCAACGCGCAGTTCGATTCATGGCTGAAGGCACGTGATCCGCGCAGCGGGATCCGGGACAGCGAGGCAGTGCAGGCGCTGGCGGCCGACAACGGCTTTACCCGCCTGGGGGATGTGGCGATGCCGTCCAACAACCGCCTGCTGCTGTGGCGGTTGGGCTGATCAGGCGTCGGGGGCCATGCTGGAAAGGCGGGTCGCCGCAGCACGCAGTCCCTTGAAAACAGGTTCGGACACGGTTGAAGGGAAGCCGCTTGGAAGCTGGCGTGTGACGTGTTCGATGGCAGGTTCCACGGAAGCGATCAACGCTTCGATCCATGGCTCTGCGCCATCGGCTACGCCACAGACGCGTGCGGTTTCGTTCCAGTGACGGCGTCGCACAAGATGCAGTTTTCGATGGCGGTTCTTACCCTCTACCGCCATGGCAAGCTGCGCGTTGTGCGGATCGAGTTGATTGGGCCCCCGGCCGAGGATGGGATATACCGACAGCACGTCGTAGACAGGAGTCAGACGGAAGCGCCCACCCGCGTCGATGTGGACGCTGAAGTTCTTTGCGTGGCCGTCGGTCGCGGCAAGCATCCAGAACAGGATCTGCGTCTTGAAGAAGGTTGCTCGATCCTCAGGCTGCTCGGATTGCCGAAGCAGATCCATGATGGCCACGATGCCGGGGCCGCCATCGGATTCGTACTTTCGGGCAGCGGGGAGGCCAAAGACCTGACACATATCTTCCTGCGGCAAGCGAAGCCACCACGTGCGATCCGCGGCAAGTCGCCGGTCGAAACGTTCGACGATCAGTGCACCTTGATCTTCAAAACGCCCCATCTGCGTATCCGCGACGGGAATACCAAAGGCGGCCAGCAGGTGCATGCACAGCCACTCGTTCTCCACGGACGGGTGCATGTCCGCACGCATGTTGCCGACGATACCCAACGGCAGCTTGAAGATGTGCGTGGACGGCGTACTTCCGGTAGGAATGCACCATTGACCATCGTGCAGCAGCAGGCCGGTCTTTTCCTGCGCTCCAGCGATGGAAATGCGGAACGCATCGTCGCTGGAAGAAGTGCCTGGCAATGCACTTGTTGTGACCTGGCGCAGGACTTCAGCGACGCCTGAGTCATTCAATGGTTCGAACGTTATCCGCTGGATGGCATCCGGTGTGCGCGAATGTGGCAACAGCTGCACCGCGCCCACACAATCCCGGCCAATGGCTTCAAGCAGATCGAACGTATTGCTGCTGCGCGTGGCGAACCGGTCGCGGATCCGGTTGCGGATGGTGACGTTATCGGGGAGAAGATTGTCGAAGTAGTCGTTGACGACCTGACCTTGATGGCTTTCACCGTCGGGCAGCAGGGGGAGCGAAAGGGACAGCGGGCGCGACTGCGTCGAACCAATCCATTGGCTGAGGTAGGAAAGGCGGGATGCCCGGTTCCGCGCATCATCCCAGAGCGCTACCTCGACACCATTCATCCAGACCCGCAACGTACCCATGGCTTACCACTCCGAAGTCGACGTGTTTTCCCGGGGACTTCGCTGCTGCAGGCTGATTTCCAGGCCCAACACGGCCCAGACTCGCATCAATCGCTCGAAGCTGGCTGACGCTGGATCGCGTTCCAATGCGCCGACTGCCTGGCGGGAGATGCCCAGTCGCTCGGCAAGCTGTGCTTGACTCAGCCCGGCCTGGCGTCTGAACGCGCGCATCAGCGGCGCAAGTTGCTGCGGTGTTCTCACCGTATGCGGCGGCCTGTCCATACCGGCAGTCCTCGGGAAAGATGACCGTACGCCATCACGTACGCAAAGGTTAGGTTGCTTTACGACACGCAACCTATCTCTTTCCTGCGCCACAGGCAACCTATTGATTGCATTCTCAAAAGGCAATCAATAGGTTTCTTTTTGCGGTGTGCTACTACGCCACCTGCACGATATGCAGCGCCTTCGGGTTGCGCCACTGCGCCAGCAGCGCCGCTTCGCGGGCCTTGGCCTTTTCGAAGTGTGCTTCCTTGACGTGACCGAAGCCGCGGATGTGCTCGGGCACGCTGGCGATCTCCACTGCCAGTGCCAGGCGATCGTCATCCAGGCCATCCAGCAGCACCTGCACGGTCGCCTCGTAATCGCCGATCAGCTTGCGCTCCATGCGGCGCTCTTCCGTGCGGCCGAACACGTCGAAGCGGCCGCCACGCAGGAACTTCAGCTTGGCCAGCAGGCCGAACGCCTTGAACATCCACGGGCCATATTCCTTCTTCAGCAACCGGCCCTGTTCGTCCTTCTTCGCGAACAGCGGCGGTGCCAGATGGAAGCGCAGCTGGTAATCGCCCTCGAACTGCTGCTGCAGGCGGCGCTGGAAATCGCCGCTGGTGTACAGGCGCGCCACTTCGTATTCGTCCTTGTACGCCATCAGCTTGAACAGGTAGCGGGCCACGGTCTCGGTCAACGCGGTGGAGCCGCCGATGCGCTCGGCTTCGGTCGCGCGCACGCGCTCGACCAGCGTGCGGTAGCGGTTGGCATAGGCGGCATCCTGATAGTCAGTCAGGAAGACCGAGCGGCGCTCGATCATCTCGTCCAGCGAGCGCGACAGGCGCGCGTCGTCCAACGGCAGGAAAGCGACATCGCCACCATGCGTCGGCAGCCCACGCAGCTCGCGCTCGTCACCGGTGTTGCGCGGTGCGGCGGTAGCGCCCCACTCGTTGCCCTCCCATTCGCCCGGCGGCAGTGCATGCAGCGGGCCCGGCGTGTTCTCGGTGTCGGTATGGCGGTTGCGCACCACGCCTGCCGCCTGCTGCACGGCCTGCGGATCGACCGCGGCCAGGCGGCCCCAGGCAAAGGCCTGCTGGTTCATCGCCACCGCGGCGCCGTTGAGCTCGATGGCACGCATCAGCGACTCGAACGACAGCGGCACCAGGCCCTGCTGCCAGGCGTAGCCGAGGATGAACAGGTTGGCGGCGATCGCATCGCCGAGCAATGCGGTGGCCAGCTGGGTCGCATCCAGCAGCAGCGGCTCTTCGCCACCCAGGGCCACGCGCACGCCGGCGATGATGTCGGCGGCGGGGAACTGCATGTCCGGGCGCGTGGTGAACGTGCCCGGCATCGCTTCATAGGTGTTGAGCACCACCTGCGAACGGCCCGCGCGTACCTTCGACAGTGCCCAGTAATCGTTGACCACCACCATGTCGCAGCCCAGCACCAGGTCGGCTTCGCCAGCGGCAATGCGCACGGCGTGGATATCCTCGGGGCGACGGGCGATGCGGATGTGCGTGGTCACCGCGCCACCCTTCTGCGCCAGGCCGGTCTGGTCGAGCACCGAGGCGCCCTTGCCCTCAAGGTGACCGGCCATGCCCAGCAGGGCGCCGATGGTCACCACGCCGGTGCCGCCAACGCCGGTGATCAGGATGTTCCAGGGCTGCTCCAGGGTGCCGCGCACCACCGGTGCCGGCAGGTTGTCCAGCAGGGTGGAGGCATCGCGCTTGCTGCCCTTGCGCGGCTGGCCACCGTGCACGGTGACGAAGCTCGGGCAGAAGCCGTTGACGCAGGAATAGTCCTTGTTGCAGTTGGACTGGTCGATGTCGCGCTTGCGCCCGAACTCGGTTTCCTTCGGCAGCACCGACACGCAGAAACTCTTCTTGCCGCAGTCGCCACAGCCTTCGCAGACCAGCGAATTGATCATCACCCGCTTCTGCGGATCTTCCAGCTTGCCGCGCTTGCGGCGACGGCGCTTCTCGGTGGCGCAGGTCTGTTCGTAGATCAGGATCGAAACACCCTTCACTTCGCGCAGGCGCTTCTGCACCGCATCCAGCTCGCTGCGGTCATGGAACTCCACGTCGCTGGGGAAATGCTCGCGCTGGCGCGTCCACTTGGTGATGTTGTCCGACAGCACCATGATGGTGTGGATGCCCTCGGCACGCATCTGCTTTGCGATGTCCGGCACGCTCAGTGGACCGTCCACCGGCTGCCCGCCGGTCATCGCCACCGCGTCGTTGTAGAGGATCTTGTAGGTGATGTTGACGCCTGCCGCGATCGCCTGGCGGATCGCCAGCGATCCGCTGTGGAAATAGGTGCCGTCGCCCAGGTTCTGGAACACGTGCTGGGTATCGGTGAACGCGGCCTGCCCGGCCCACGTCACGCCTTCGCCACCCATGTGGGTGAAGGTGTCGGTGCTGCGGTCCATCCAGGTCACCATGTAATGGCAACCGATGCCGGCCAGCGCACGCGAGCCTTCCGGCACGGTGGTGGAGGTGTTGTGCGGGCAGCCGGAGCAGTAGTGCGGAACGCGCGGGAAGCTGGCGCGTGGCAACGCAAGCTCGGCTTCCTTTTCCTGCATCCACTGCAGGCGCTGCTCGATGGATTCGTTGTTGAAGAACTTCTGGATGCGACGACCGATCACGCCGGCGATGGTGGCCGGGGTCAGTTCGCCGGTGGACGGCAGGATCCACTCGCCGGCCTCGTCGTACTTGCCGACGATGGACGGGCGCTGGCCCCAGCTGGCCGGCCAGTTGAAGAACTGCTCCTTCATCTGGCGCTCGATGAAGGCGCGCTTCTCCTCCACCACGATGATGTCTTCCAGGCCCTGCGCGAAGCGCGCGATGCCTTCCGGTTCCAGCGGCCAGGTCATGCCGACCTTGTACACGCGGATGCCGATGTCGGCGCAGGCCTGCTCGTCCAGGCCCAGGTATTCCAGCGCCTGCAGCACGTCCAGGTAGCTCTTGCCGGTGGTGACGATGCCGAGCCGCGCACGCGGCGCGTCCATCACCACCTTGTCGATGCCGTTGGCACGTGCGAAGGCCTGCGCGGCTTTCACCGCGTAGCGGTGCAGGCGCATTTCCTGGTCCAGCGGCGGATCGGGCCAGCGGATGTTGAGGCCGCCGGCGGGCATGTCGAAGTCCTCCGGCAGCACGATGCGCCGGGCCAGTGGATCGACCTCGACCGAGGCCGACGATTCCACCGTCTCGGCGATCGTCTTGAAACCGACCCAGCGCCCGGTGTAACGGCTCATCGCCCAACCGAGCAGGCCCATGTCGAGGATGTCCTGCACACCGGCCGGGTTCAGCACCGGCATCATCGCGCTGACGAATTCGTCCTCGCTGCCATGCGGCAGCGTCGAGCTGCGGCAGGCGTGGTCATCGGCGGCCAGTGCCAGCACGCCGCCATGGCGCGAGGTGCCGGCGGCATTGGCGTGCTTGAACACGTCGCCGCAGCGGTCCACGCCCGGGCCCTTGCCGTACCACATGCCGAACACGCCCTGCACGTTGGCGCCGGGGAACAGGTTGGTCTGCTGTGTGCCCCACACCATGGTCGCGCCCAGATCCTCGTTGAGGCCGGGGGTGAACTTCACCTTGGCCGCTTCCAGGTGCTTGCGCGCACGCCACAGCTCCAGGTCGAAGCCGCCCAGCGGGCTGCCGCGATAGCCACTGATGAAGCCGGCGCTGTCGATGCCGGTGGCTTCGTCGCGCAGGCGCTGCATCAGCGGCAGCCGCACCAGCGCCTGCACGCCACTCAGGTAGATCCGTCCTTCGTTGCGGGTGTACTTGTGGTCGAGCGTGTAATCACGGTCGAGCAGGTCGGCGGAGGCGGGCGAAGTGAGTTGCGCGGTACTGGTCATGGCTGGCCTGGTCAGGATCGGCTGGCACCGGCCGCGCAGGTACACGCGGCGGGAAAGGCGCGAATTGTAACAGTGGGGGGCAAAAGCCCCGGCACTCGCGCCAGGGCCGTACTGGGGTTAGGATCGGAGAGAGAGAGGGAGGGTTGGTGTTTCAACCTTGGGGGAATCTGGATGTCAGTTGCAGGACAGTTCCTGGCCGGCGTGTTGCTGGTCTCGGGAGCGGCCACTGCGTGGGCCGCGCCGGCATTGCCGGCACCGCAGGAGTTCTATTTCGACAGCGACGCCGCTGCCGCGCCGATCACGGTGGTGCAGGGTGAAGGCGAAGATCTGGTGGCACAGCTGCTGAAGCACCGCGAGCGTGGCCGCAAGGGGCTGGAAGCTACGGCGCAGCTAGCGTCGGTGGCCATTGCGCAGGGGCGCGCGGAACTGGGCGACAAGCTCTATCGCGAGGCATTGGCCGAAGCGCCGGTGCAGAGCGCGCTGGGCCGCAGCGTACGCTGGAACTATGGCTGGGACCTGTTGCGGCAGGGCCAGGCGCTGGCCGCGCTGGAACAGTGGCAGGCCGCTGCCGGCACCCTGCGCAGCAATCCCGGCTGGGTGCCGCCGAGCTATGCGCTGGCGCTGTGGCGGGCCGGCCAGCAGCAGGAGGCGGTGAAGTGGTATGCCGCTGCCGTGCGCACCGAGCCGGCGCAATGGCGCGACAGCAGTCGTTACGCGCAGCTGTTGCCGGGCTGGCGCGATGACGAACGCGCGACGTTGGCCGAAGTACAGCAGGCCTGGGCGGCCGCGCCACCCGCCTGGCCCTGAGGGTGGGGGTTCGGCCGGGTTGCACCCGGCACCCGCAGAGGCAACAGCCAAAGCCAAAGCGGCTTGCTGAGGGATGGCGGGGCGGTGTGGACAGGCAGGACACGCCGTAAACCCGTCCCTGGGGGCTCGATGGCGCCATCCATGGCGCCAACGGTCCTGCCTGCCCACACCGCCCCGCCTTCGACAGATTCCCGCTGCTGTTGGTAGGTGTCGACCTTGGTCGACACGTACATCCACGCCATGCGTGGATGAATCTGCATTGGAATCGAATGATCGATATCTGATCGAAATGCAGCCGAGCATGGGCTCGGCGCTACAAAAAGCGGCCAGCCAACCGGCTTTTGCTTTTGCTCTTCTTTTTTCTTTTCCGTGGCTGATCGCCCCCGGAAACTGTCCGTGGCCGGGCGGGGTGGGTTCGCGGGGGTGTCCGCGGCATGGATGCCGCGGCCAAGCCCCCAGGGACGGGTTCACGGCGTCCCCCGCGAATCCACCCCGCCCGACCAAGCGCGGCTTTTGATTCTCGCGGCCAACCAGCAGCCACGAGGGGCTCCGCCGTTCGCAGGAAACCCTCAGTCGTCCGCGGACACCGTGCGCCCCGACGCCCACTCCCGCAACGCCGCCACCTGCTCGGCCATCAACACCGACAACGGCCGCGTCGCCCGTATCTCGCCCATCAGCAGTTCGGTATCCAGCGGCCGGCCTTCGGCATGCGCCGAATACAGCCCGGCCACGATCGCCTGCTCGATCTCCGCACCGGAAAACCCGCTGGCCGCCGCTGCCAGTGCCGGCAGCGCGAAGTCGTCGGCATTGAGCTGGCGTCGCCCCAGGTGCAGCCGCAGCAGTTCCACGCGCACATCGGCCGAGGGCAGGTCGACGAAGAAGATCTCGTCGAAGCGGCCCTTGCGCAGCAGCTCGGCCGGCAGCTCGTGTACCTGGTTGGCGGTGGCCACGATGAACACCGGCGCCTTGCGCTCGGCCATCCAGGTCAGCAGGTAGCCGAGCACGCGGCGCGACACGCCGCCATCCTCGGTGCCGGTGGCCAGGCCCTTTTCGATCTCATCCATCCACAGCACGCATGGCGCCAGCTGCTCGGCCGAGGCCAGCGCCTGGCGCAGGTTGGCTTCGGTCTCGCCGTGGTACTTGTTGTACAGCGCGCCCACGTCCAGGCGCAGCAGCGGCACGCCAAAGCCGGTGGCGGTGGCCTTGGCCAGCATCGATTTGCCGCAGCCCTGCACGCCCAGCAGTAGCATGCCGCGCGGCGGGTCCAATCCGGCCGGTGCCGAGCCGGCGATGAAGGCGACGCGACGCTGGTTGATCCAGCGCTTCAGCCGGTTGGCCCCGGCCACGTCGCCGAAGCGGGCACTGTCGTGCTCGAAGAACAGGTGGCCGCTGCGGTTGAGCAGCTCGAACTTCAGCCGCGCCAGCTGTGGCAGGTCGTCGTCGCGCAGCGCGCCATCGGCATAGATCAGCTGCCGCGCGATGCGTCGCGCATCGACCAGGCTCAGCCCCTGCAGGTTCTTCAGGATCTTCTTGACCGCCTCGCTGTCCACTTCCACCCGGCGTCCGCCGTGTTCGCGTGCATAGGCGTCGGCTTCCTCGCGCAGCATCTTCAACAGCGCATTGGCGTCGGGCAGGCGCGGGTTGAAGCGCACCGCCAGCGCTTCCAGTTCGGCCGGCAGCTCCACCTTGGCGCCGATCAGCACCAGCACGTGCGGTTCGCTGTGGCGGCGCTGGATCAGGTCACGCAGCGCGCGCTGGTGGCTGGCATAGCCCAGGTAAGGGTGGAAATCGAGCAGCAGGTACACCCCGCGCTGGTCGGCCTGGCGGATCATCTGCAGTGCGGCGCTGGCGTCGGGCGGGCCGACCGGCTCGTCCTCGCGCTCCAGGTCGATGCGGCGCAGGCCCTCGGTGATCGACCAGCGGTGCAGGGCCCGCCAGACATGCATCAGCGTCTGCCGGAACAGCTCGACGATGCGACCCTCATCCTGGGTCTCGACCACGATCAACGGCGTGTTGGCGCGGATCAGTGCGCTCAGGTCCTGCAGTTCGCTCATGGCGGTTCGGTCCTTCGGGGGCGCCACGATAGCAAAGGCCGGGGGCGCTGGTTCAGCACGGCTCTACCTTCCGTCACCATCGGCGGTGTACGCTCGGGGCACGTACCCGGAAGCGAGGCTGGCATGAAGACGATCCTGGTGGCCGGTTCCAAAGGCGGGGTGGGCAAGTCCACCATCGCCACCCACCTGGCCGCGTACGCGGCATTGCAAGGCAAGGCCACGGTGATCGCCGATGCCGACCCGCAGGGGTCCAGCACCCGCTGGGCACAGCGCCGGGCCGGGCTGGAAAGCGCGGTGCTGCCGATCGACGTGTACCGCAAGAAGCAGTGGGCGCAGAAGCTGCCCGACGGTACCGATACCGTGGTGATCGATGCACCGGCTGGCGCACTGGCCGACGATATCCCGCATTTCCTCGACGCTGCCGATGCAGTGGTGGTGCCGGTACTGCCCTCGGCACTGGACATCGAAGCCATCGTCGGCTTCCTCAACAGCCTGGCCCAGGTACCCCGCGTGCACAGCCGCAAGCTGCCGGTCGGGCTGGTGCTGAACCGCACCAAGCCCTGGACCCAGACCTCGCAGCAGGCCCTGCAGATGCTGGCTGACTGGCCCTATCCTGTGGTCGCCCAACTGCGCGACAGCCAGAGCTATGTGGTCATGACCGGCCTGGGTCGCAGTCTTTTCGATTACCGCTCCGCCCAGGTGCGCGAGCACCAGGCCGACTGGGAACCCCTGTTGTCCTGGCTGAAACTGTAAGAGCCGTAGGTCTCCATCCCTTTATTGGAATCCCGCAATGCGCGAACTGATCCTGCTCCGCCACGCCCACGCCGAACCGGCCACTACCGGCCAGGCCGACCTCGACCGGCCGTTGTCGCCGGTGGGGCTCGCCGAAGCCGAAGCCGCCGGCAAGTGGCTGAAGGAGAACAACCTGCTGCCTGATTGCGTGCTGTGTTCCCCCTCGCGGCGGACCCGCGAAACCCTGGAAGCGGTGATGGCAGCCATCGGCTATGTCGAAAAGCGCCTGGAAGACCGCATCTACGAGGCCACCCCCGGCACCCTGGCCGCGCTGGTGGACGAGCGCCGTGACCTGGACCGGGTGCTGATCGTCGGCCACAACCCCGGGCTGGAGCAGCTGGTGGCGCTGATGACCGATGGCACCAGCAGTGATTACCGCGGCATGCCGCCGGGCGGCGTGGCCGTGCTCGGTTTCGCCCGCGAGGCAACGATCGAGCCGGGCGTGGCCAGCCTGAACGCCTTCTGGTGGCCGTGAGCCGATGAGGTTTGCGTTGCCGGGCCGCTGCCTGCTGCCAGTCGTTCTGGCGATCGGCCCGGCCTGGGCCGCCGCACCGCCACCGACCGCGCTGCCGGCGGTCGTGGCCGAGTCGCCGCGTACGCTGCAGCTGGATGTGGTGCGCTCGCAGATCGGTTTCGAAGTCCGCACCCGCTTCGGCCAGCGCATCGAGGGGGTGTTCCCGCGTTTCGAGGGGCGCATCGAGGTGCTGTCCGATGGCCGTCACCAGGTCCACCTGAAGATGTTCACCCGCACCGTGGAGATCCCCGGCAAGGACCGCTATACCGGCTGGATGCGCGGCCCGGAGTTCTTCGACGCCGGCCGTTACCCCTTCGTCGAGTTCGACTCGCTGCCGTACTGGCCGGAGACGGTCGCCGACGGTGGCGGCATCGATGGGCGGCTGACCCTGCGCGGCGTCAGCCATCCGGAGACGCTCAAGGTCGAGAAAGCGGAATGTGCCCGACCCGGCTATGATTGCGACGTCGTCAGCCGCGGTACCGTGCAACGAGGCCGGTACGGCATGGACAGCTGGCAGCTTGCCTTGAGTGACCGAGTGACTTTCGTACTGCGTGCACGTCTCAGCGAGGCGTCCAAACCGTGAATCCATTGCTGCGTGTACTGGTGCTGGCAACCGTGTTGCTGGGCAGCGGCTGCGCGTCGCTGTCGCATGCCCAGCGTGATCGCGCCGAGGCGATCGCCGTACAGGCACGCTCAACGCAGGTGGATTGCCAGCAGGCCGACCGCTGCGCGCTGGATTCGCCCCTGCGGGCCCTGGCCGGCCGGGCGTTCAGCGAATCGACCCCGGAACAGCCGCGGCACTACGCCACCCTGCTGGACGAGGGCGAAGGTGCGCTGGTCGCGCGCCTGAACCTGCTGCGCAGCGCCACCCGCAGCATCGACCTGCAGACCTACATCTTCGACAAGGACGACAGCGCGCGCCTGGTCATCGACGAGCTGCTGGCGGCGTCGCGGCGCGGGGTGAAGGTAAGGCTGCTGATCGACCAGCTTTCAGCGATCTCCGACCTGCAGATCCTTGGCGCACTGGCCGGTGCCCACCAGAACTTCCAGCTGCGGGTCTACAACCCGACGTTCGGTAAGGCCCGGCTGAACTACTTCGACTATGCCGGCAGCGTGCTGTGCTGCTTCCGCCGCTTCAACCAGCGCATGCACAACAAGCTGCTGGTGGTCGACGATGCGATCGGCGTGGTCGGTGGGCGCAATTACCAGGACGACTATTACGATTGGGACCGCGAATACAACTTCCGCGACCGTGACGTGCTGATCGCCGGCCCCGAAGCGCGCGCGATGGCCGCCAATTTCGATGCCTTCTGGCGCGCGCAGCGCAGCGTGCCGGCCGAACGCCTGAACGATGTCGGCCGTACTCTGCTCAAGCAGGGCGTGCCGGTGCTGCCGCCCGCGCAGTTCCGCAGGCCCGAGCGGGTGGAGCGGGTCAGCGAGGAGGCCAACGATGTCGACTTCGTCACCCGTTCGTTCGTGGACACCGCCTTGCCGGTCGCCTCGGTGCGCTATGTGGCCGATCTGCCGCGCAAGCATCGGCGCGAGCGCGCCGACGCACCCTTGGCCGGGCAGCATGTCACCGAGCCGCAGCTCGATGCACTGATCTCCAGCGCGCAGCACGAAGTGATCCTGCAGACGCCCTACCTGGTGCTGTCCAAGCCGGCACAGAAGCTGTTCCGCGAGCTGCGCAAGCGCCCGCAGCCACCGCGCGTGGTGGTGTCCAGCAACAGCCTGGCCGCCACCGACAATCCGATCGTGTATGCGCTGTCGTACAAGTACAAGCGGCGCAACATGCGCGAGCTTGGCTTCAACATTTTTGAATTCAAGCCGTTCCCGCTGGATGCTCCGGTCGATTACCGCAACCTGCTGCCCGACCCGATCGCGGCGCCGGGCAGCGATACCGGCCGCAATCCGCTGCTCGGTGGCAGCGCAGCAGGCAGCAATGCCGGTGGCGGCGGTGACGTGGTGGCTACTGCGGACGTGGATGACCCGCCGGCGCGGGTGATCCATCCGCGTACCGGCAGCGCCTATGAGAATGGTCGTGCGCGCCGGCGTGCCGCCGGCAGCGAAGTCGAGACCCGCCTGCTGCGTACCGAAACGCGCCCGTCGTTCCTGGGCAGCAAGGCGGTCAACAAGCCGCTGCCGGTCACCCGCAAGGGCGCGCGCATGGGCCTGCATGCCAAGTCCCTGGTGGTCGACCGCCGCATCGGCGTGGTCGGTACCCACAACTTCGATCCGCGCAGCGAGAACTACAACACCGAAGGCGCGGTGATCATCGACGATCCGGCCTTCGCCGAGCAGCTGGCCCAGAGCATCCTGCGCGATACCCATCCGCAGAATTCCTGGACGGTGGCGCCGCGTGCCAAGCCGCCGGTCCTGTCCGGCCTGAACTACAGCGTCGGCAAGGCCTCCGAGGCGCTGCCGATCCTCGACTTCTGGCCATGGCGCTACGCCACCGACTACGAGTTCAAGCCCGGCCCGGACTGCCCGCAGCCACTGCCGCGGCAGAGCGCTGATTTCCACCGGTGCTATGTCGCGGTGGGTGACTTCCCCGAGGTCAATGTCGGGCCGAAGTGGCTGCTGGTACGCATGCTGACCGCATTCGGCGCCGGCCTCGTTCCCATCCTCTGAAGGTAGCCGCATGACCCAGGTATTCCGCGAAGCCGTTTCCATCGAGCAGCTCAACGCACTCAGCCAGAACACCGCCATCAGCACCCTGGGCATCGTCTTCAGTGCCGCTGGCGAAGACTGGCTGCAGGCAACCATGCCGGTGGACGAGCGCACCCGCCAGCCGTACGGCATCCTGCACGGCGGTGCCTCGGTGGTGCTGGCCGAGACCCTGGGCAGCAGCGCCGGCAACCTCTGCGTGGATACCGCCAAGCAGATCTGCGTGGGCCTGGAGATCAACGCCAACCACGTACGCGCCGTGCGTTCGGGGACGGTCACCGGTACCGCGCGCGCGGTGCACGTGGGCCGCAGCACCCAGCTGTGGGAAATCCGCATCGAGGACGAGCAGGGCCGGCTGGTCTGCATCTCGCGGCTGACCCTGGCCGTGGTGGCGGCTGGGCACGGTTGAGCCCTGGCGGCAGCAGTGACGGCGGCGGAACCCAGCGTTCCCCGCCGATGGCCGCCGTCAATGAGACTTATGGCCGAATTCGGCTGGCAGCGATGGCAGCCCTCCGGTATCGTGCGCGGATGACTTCCCCCACTCCGGCCCCCCGCGGCGGCGTGGCGCGTGTGTGCCGTTACCTGTACCGCGTACCGCTGCTGTTGGTCCACATCACCGTGTTCCTGCCGCTGATCCTGATCGGCATGCTTCCGCCATGGGGCGAGCTGCGTGTGGGCGACGATATCTTCGGCGCCAAGGTGGTGAACTGGTGGCAGGGCGGGCTGATGTGGATCTTCGGCTTCCGCCTGTCGCGTGTCGGCCAGCCGCTGCCGGGCGCGGTGCTGTTCGTTGCCAACCATGTCAGCTGGGTCGATATCTCCATCCTGCACAGCCAGCGCATGATGGGCTTTGTCGCCAAGCGCGAGATCGCCAGCTGGCCGGTGGTGGGCTGGCTTGCCGCGCGCGGCCAGACCATTTTCCACCAGCGTGGCAACACTGAATCACTCGGTGGGGTGATGCAGGTGATGGCCGACCGTCTGCGCGCCGGCAAGGCCGTGGGCGTGTTTCCGGAAGGGCGTACCCGTGGTGGCCACGACGTTGGCCCGTTCCACGCGCGCATCTTCCAGGCGGCAGTCGAAACCAGCGTACCGGTGCAGCCGGTGGCGCTGGTCTATGGCGTGCGCGGCGATGCACAGACCATCGTGGCCTTCGGCCCGGGCGAGAGTTTCTTCGCCAATTTCCTGCGCCTGCTCGGTGAGCCGGCGCGGCATACCGAAGTGCATTTCCTGGAGCCGATCGGCACCCAGGACCTGGAAGGCCGTCGGCGCATCGCGGAGACCTCGCGCGCGCGCATCGTGGCGGCCATGAGCGGGGACTGAGGCCATGGTGGCCGTTTTTCCGCCACCCACCCTCGACGCTGATGCGCCGATGCTCACCGCGTCCGACTATCAGCCGCCGCGCTGGCTGCGCAATCCGCACCTGCAGTCGATGCTCAGTTCCAGCCGCATGCGCCTGCAGCGCGGCCTGCTGCTGCTGGCTGCCACCGGCGCGGTCAGCGAAGAGCTGATCCTCGATGGCGGCGAGGGTGTGCGCCTGCAGGGCTGGCACAGCCATGTCGAAGGGCGCGAACCGCGCGGAATCGCCCTGCTGCTGCACGGCTGGGAAGGCAGCGCCGAATCCAGCTACATGCGCATGGCCGCTGCCCGCATGCTGGAGCAGGGGTTCGACGTGGTGCGGCTGAACTTCCGCGATCACGGCAACACCCATCACCTCAATCCCGGCATCTTCCACTCCAACCTCATCGACGAAGTGGTGCATGCCGCTGGCGATGTCGCCCAGCGCTGGCCCGATCTGCCGCTGGTTGCGGCCGGCTATTCGCTGGGTGGCAACTTCGTTCTGCGGCTGGCCCTGCGCGCGCCAGCCGCGGGCGTGCCGCTGCAGCACGTGGCCGCCGTCTGCCCGGTGCTGGACCCGGGGCTGACCATGGAGAACATCGAGAACGGCCCGGCGATGTACGACTGGTATTTCCGCCGCAAGTGGGCCGGCTCGCTGCGTCGCAAGCGCGATCTCTTCCCCGAACTGAGCGACTGCGACGACCGCGTGCTGAACATGGACATCCGTTCGCTTACCGCCTGGCTGGTCGAACGGCACACCACGTTTGGTTCGTTGCAGGCCTATTTCGATGGCTATTCCATCGCCGGCAACCGCCTGTCCACGCTGCAGGTACCTGCCGACATCCTGATGGCGCAGGACGATCCGGTGATCCCCTACGCGACCTTCCGCGATTGGCAGCTGCCGCAGCAGGCGCGGCTGGAAACCGCCTGCTGGGGCGGCCACTGTGGCTTCCTGGAAAACTGGCGCGGCGATGGTTTCTCCGAACGCTGGGTCGCACAGCGTCTGCGGCGGGTCCTGCCGGGCTGAACCGGCACCGGCGCGCGGCCCGCTACAATGCGGGTTTGACCTTGAACCGGACGGCCATGCAAGACCAGATCCTCCAAGCGTTGCGCCAGAACGATGCCGGCCAGGCCGTGCAGCTGGCCCAGGCGTGGACCCGTGACGAACCCGGCAAGGCCGAGGCCCACCGCTGGCTGGCGCTTGCGCTGCAGCAGCAGGGCCAGGCCGAGGCCGCAATGGAGGCGCTGCAGCAGGCGCTGCAGCTGGCGCCCGATGATGCGCAGCTGCACCTGCAGCACGCCGGCCTGCTGCTGGCACTGCGCCAGTTCGACGGCGCCGATGAAGCCCTGCTGCGCACCACCGGGCTGGACCCCAACGCCTTCCCCGCCTACCTGATGCAGGCGCACCTGGCGGTGGGCCGCAACGATTTCGACGAGGCCCAGCGGCTGTCGACCCTCGCATCGCGGCTGGAGCCGGACCATCCGGAACTGCTGACCATCGATGGCATGGTCGCGCTGCGTCGTGGCGACGCCGACCGCGCGCTGGCCCTGCTGTCGGCGGCCAGCCAGGCGCTGCCGGACGATACCCGCGTGCTGTACGCACTGGGCTTTGCCTATCTGGGCAAGGACATGCTGGCGTTCGCCGAGCAGGCGTTCCGTCGCGTACTCGCGTTGAACCCGAAGATGTCCTCGCTGCACGGCATGGTGGTGCAGCTGGCATTGCGCCAGGGCAACGTCGAGGCCGCCGCCGAGGCAATGCAGCAGGCGCTGCAGCAGCCGGAGCTGGATGTACCGCCGATGCGCCGCCTGGCCGGCGAGCTGGCACTGCGCAGTGGCCAGCCGCTGCAGGCGCTGGAGCATCTGCTGCCGCTGCTGCAATCGCTGCAGGGTGAGCGCCAGGTGCTGCAGCTGCTGCTGATGTCCTGGCAGCGCCTGGGCCGCGAAGATGAAGCCCGTGCACGCCTGGATGAGGCTCTGGAAAGCAATGACCAGCTGCATGACCTGTGGCTGGCACGACTGGCCGTGGAAGACGTCGGCAGTGCCGGCGCCGTGGCCGTCGTGGAGCGCTGGATGGCAGCGATGCCCGGCCACCTGCCGGCGCTGGAAGCGCGCATGCGCCTGCATGACATGGCCGGTGAACACGAGCAGGGCGAAGCCATCGCCGAGCGCATCACCACCCTGGAACCGGGCCGCGTCAGCGGTGAAAGCCGTCGTGTCGAGGGTCTGCTGCAGCGTGACCCGGCCGCCGCCGTGGAGCGCGTGCAGGCCTTGATCGCGCAGGCACCGGAGGGACACCGCGCCGACCTGCGGACCTGGCTGGGCGAAATCCAGGATCGCGCCGGGCAGCCGGAAGAAGCGCTGCGTACGTGGATGGCGCTGCAGACCGACCAGGCCTCGCAGCGGCTGCCGCTGCCGCCGCAGGCCAAGGCACCGCCGAGCTGGCCGGAGATGGCCAGCATCGACGAGGCAACGCGCGACAGCGGCTCGGCACCGATCTTCCTGTGGGGCGCCCCGGGTTCGGGGGTGGAGCGGGTGGCAACCGGCCTGGCCGCTGCCAGCCCGGTACTGCGCAGTGATCGTTACACCGCCAATCCACCCGACGATGCCTTCCGGAACTACAACACGCTGCAGGATCTGGCGTCGGGCGTGCTGAGCCCGGAACGCCTGGTCGAGCGCTGGCGCGAACACCTGCCGGCGCGCGGCCTGGAAAGCGATACCGTGATCGACTGGCTGCTGTGGTGGGACAACGCGCTGTTGTGGGCATTGCGCCCGCAGCTGCCGCAGGGTCGCCTGCTGCTGGTGCTGCGCGACCCGCGCGACATGCTGCTGGACTGGATCGCCTATGGCGCCGCTGCACCGCTGGCGATGACCTCGATGGCCGAAGCCAGCCAGTGGCTGGTGCGTTCGCTGACCCAGATCGCCGCGCTGCACGAGGAGGACCTGTATCCGCACGTGCTGCTGCGCATCGACGAGATCGGCAACGATGCACATGCGATGGCCGACCTGCTGGGCCGCGTGTTCGGACGTCCGATGCCGCCGGCTGCACAGCTGGGCGCGCCGCGCCTGCCTGCCGGCCACTGGCGCAGGTATCGCGACGTGATGGGCGCCGCCTTCGCCCAGCTCACCCCGGTCGCGGTGCGATTGGGTTACCCGGAAGAGTGAGGAGCATCAGATGCAACTGAGCAGTCACAGCCTGGTCAACGCCGCGCCGATCGACCGTGAGTTCGCCGCCGGCGATGCCGCCGGCTTCGCCCCCGACCGCAACCCGCACCTGGCCTGGAGCGGCGTGCCCGACGGCACCCGCTCGTTCCTGCTGGTATGCGTGGACCCGGACGTACCGACAGTGCCGGAGACGGTTGGCCGCGATGACATGAGCGTGCCGCGCGATCAGCCGCGCTGCGATTTCGTGCACTGGGTGATGGCCGACATCCCGGCCTCGGTGCAGGAGATCGCCGCGGGCAGCTGCAGCGATGGCTTCGTCGTGAAGGGCAAGACCGCGCCGGCCGGCCCGGCCGGCAGCCGCCAGGGCCTGAACGATTTCACCGGCTGGTTCGCCGGCAATCCGGACATGGCCGGTGACTACCTCGGCTACGACGGTCCGTATCCGCCGTTCAACGACGAGCGCGTGCATCGCTACTTCTTCCGCGTGTTCGCGCTGGACATCGCCTCGCTGCCGCTGCCCGAGCGCTTCACCGCCGCCGATGCGTTCCGAGCCATGCACGGCCACGTGCTGGCCGAAGCAGCGTTGCACGGCACCTACACATTGAACCCGGCGTTGGCCTGATACCAGGCTTCGGGTAGTGCCGGCCGCTGGCCGGCATCCGCTGTAGATGGCAGCCGGCCAGCGGCCGGCTTTACCAGTCAACGAGAAAGGGCGGCCCAAGGCCGCCCTTTTCATTTCACCGGCAGCGGCGCGGGGGTGAATATCGCCGTGTCGCCATGCACGTTGCGCAGGACCAGGCTGCCGTTGTCGTCCAGTGCGAGCGTCGGGGCCGGCCGGCCATTGACCAGTGTGCTGGCACGCCGTTGCTGCTCGGCAACCTCGGCGCGTATGCAGCCAGCTGTGGTAACAACCCCGTTCTCCAGAATCAGCCGGTCGCCCTGCAGCTGATACTGGCTGCTTGCGTAGTTGCACAGGTTCAACTCGCTCATGTAGCCGGGTTGGAAGCGCAGGGTGTACGGCTCACGGCCCCTGACGAACAACGCGTCGATGCGCTTGCCCTGCGCGTCGGTGGCGCGCGCGAGTTGCCACAGATGGGCTTCAAGCTGGTCGGTGGTGGGTGTGCTGGCGGCGTATGCATTGCTGCCACTACCGATGGCCAGCAAGGCCAGTGCGAGCATGTACGTCCGTTTCATGTCGGTCTCCTTGATGCATATAGGTAGTGCCGGCCGCTGGCCGGCATGTTCCGTATGTCGCCGGAGCTGTGTGCAGCAGCCGGCCAGCGGCCGGCTCTACCCACAACGAAGAAGGGCGACCTCGCGGCCGCCCTTCTGCATTACTTCTTCTCGATGGCCGACTCGACCACCATGTCCAGCACGTACGCCTGCGACGGCGCATCGGCCGGCGGGTTCTTCACTTCGTAGCGCTTCACGCGCACCACGTTGCGCACGCCGTCTTCGTGGGTGTAGCCCTCGATGTTGCCGTAGAAGTTCTCGAACTTGCCCGGCTCGCCCTGCTTCAGGCCCTTGTCGTCGAACTTCACTTCGCGCACCTGCAGGCACTGGTAATCCGGGATCAGCGGGTGCGAGCACTTCTCGGTCTTCGCCGCCACTTCCAGGAACACGGTCTCGCCGGCGCCACCGTAGCGGGTTTCAGCGGTCGGTTCCGGGTTGAACACCAGCACGTCGCCCTTGGCGGTGGTCAGGGTCAGCACGCCGTTGCCGTCCTGTCCGGCCTTCAGTTCGCCCTGCAGACGGCTGGAGACGGCTTCGTCCAGCGCCATCAGCGCCTTGTCGGTGCAGGCCATCATGGTCGAGGCCATGGCGCTGACGCTCAGCTTGCCGTCGGCCAGGGTGTAGCCGCCGCCCATGCGGTTGCAGGTGTTGCTGACCGACAGGCGGCCATCAGCGAAGTCCAGGGTGACCGGCTTGTCTTCGCGGGCGAACAGCGCATCGATGCGCTTGCCGTCGGCCGCGGTGGCCTGCTGCAGCAGCCAGTGCTGGCTCTGCAGGCGCTGCGCATCCAGGTGTGCCAGCGCCTTCTGGTCGCCGGCCTTGGCCGCAGCCGGGGCCAGATCGTCACCACCGGTACCGGCCGGGGCGGGGGTCTGGCTGCAGGCGGCCAGCAGGGCCAGCGGGAGGAGCAGGGTGAGCTTGCGGTTCATGGTGATTCTCCTTGGGGAACCGAGGGGGAAACGGATCGGGGCCGGCAACGGGGTTACCGTGCCCCGGCGCTGTTCAGCTGCCGGACGGCAACCACAGCAGCAATGCAGCGCCCAGGGCGATGCGGTAAATCGCGAAGGCCGTGAAGCGATGCGACTTGATGTAGCCCATCAGCCACTTCACTACGACGAAGCCGGTGATGGCAGCGGCAACGAAGGCGACGCCGACGTCGGTCCAGTTCTCGCTGGCCAGGTTTCCTTCCTTGGCCAGTTCCAGGAAGGTGTAGGCGCTGGCGGCGAACATGGTGGGAATGCCGACCAGGAACACGAACTCGGCAGCGGCCGCGCGGCGGCTCAGGCCCAGCAGCATGGCCAGGAAGATCGCCGAGGCCGAGCGCGAGGTACCGGGGAACACGCCGGCCACCACCTGCGCCAGGCCGACACCGATGGCCACCGTCCAGGTCACCTGGTCGCGATCAGGCAGGCGTGCGGTATAGGCCTCCACCAGCAGCATCCAGATGCCGCCGATGATCAGCGCCCAGGCCACCGGGCTCACGGTTTCCGGCAGCGACCAGCCAGCCTTGCGCACCACCAGGCCGACCACAGCGGTCACCAGGAAGGCCGCGCCGAGCTTGAACACGTACTCGCGGTTCTCGCGCTGGCCGAAACCGGTGGCCAGCTGCAGCAGGCGCTGGCGGAACACCAGCACCACGGCCAGGATCGCACCGGCCTGGATGATGATGTTGAAGAAATCCGATCGCGCGCCCAGCCAGTGCTGGGCGATCAGCAGGTGGCCGGTGCTGGAGATCGGCAGGAATTCGGTCAAGCCTTCGAGGATGCCCAGCAGCAGGGCGGAGAGCAGATCGGACATGGACGGTGCGGGCGCGGACGGCGGAAGAAGCTCGAAAGAATAGACGATCCATGCCGCACCAAACGGGTGCGTCCGGTGATCGACGCACCCGTTTGGTGCACCTGGTTCTGCACCTCGCTGGGGCAGCGGCTTTGAAATCAACGACTTGTGAAGGGCGAAAAGTTGGCACGGTCATTGCTGTACCTCAGCAGGCATTCATTCCCATCCGAGGTCGTACCGATGTCCGTGGAAACCGTAGAGAAGCTGATCAAGGACAACCAGATCGAGTTCGTCGATCTGCGCTTCGTCGACATGCGTGGTGTCGAACAGCATGTGACCTTCCCGGTCAGCATCGTCGAGCCGTCGCTGTTTGAAGAAGGCAAGATGTTCGATGGCAGCTCGATCGCCGGCTGGAAGGGCATCAACGAGTCGGACATGGTGCTGCTGCCCGATACCGCCAGCGCTTACGTCGACCCGTTCTACGCCGATCCGACCATCGTGATCAGCTGCGACATCCTCGATCCGGCCACCATGCAGCCGTATGGCCGTTGCCCGCGCGGCATCGCCAAGCGCGCCGAGTCGTACCTGAAGTCCTCGGGCATCGCCGAAACCGCGTTCTTCGGCCCGGAGCCGGAGTTCTTCATCTTCGATTCGGTGCGTTTCGCCAATGAAATGGGCAACACCTTCTTCAAGGTCGACTCGGAAGAAGCGGCGTGGAACAGCGGCGCCAAGTACGACGGCGCCAACAGCGGCTACCGTCCGGGCGTGAAGGGCGGCTACTTCCCGGTGCCGCCGACCGATACCCTGCACGACCTGCGTGCGGAGATGTGCAAGACCCTGGAACAGGTCGGCATCGAAGTGGAAGTGCAGCACCACGAAGTGGCCACCGCCGGCCAGTGCGAGATCGGCACCAAGTTCAGCACCCTGGTGCAGAAGGCCGACGAACTGTTGCGGATGAAGTACGTCATCAAGAACGTCGCCTACCGCAACGGCAAGACCGTCACCTTCATGCCCAAGCCGATCGTCGGCGACAACGGCAGCGGCATGCACGTGCATCAGTCGCTGTCCAAGGGCGGCACCAACCTGTTCTCCGGTGACGGCTACGGCGGCCTGAGCCAGATGGCGCTGTGGTACATCGGCGGCATCTTCAAGCATGCCAAGGCGATCAACGCCTTCGCCAACTCGGGTACCAACAGCTACAAGCGCCTGGTGCCGGGCTTCGAAGCCCCGGTGATGCTGGCCTACTCGGCGCGCAATCGTTCGGCCTCGTGCCGCATTCCGTGGGTGTCCAACCCGAAGGCGCGTCGCATTGAAATGCGCTTCCCCGATCCGATCCAGTCGGGCTACCTGACCTTCACCGCGCTGATGATGGCCGGCCTGGACGGCATCAAGAACCAGATCGACCCGGGCGCACCGAGCGACAAGGATCTGTACGACCTGCCGCCGGAAGAAGAGAAGCTGATCCCGCAGGTCTGCTCCTCGCTGGACCAGGCGCTGGAAGCGCTGGACAAGGACCGCGAGTTCCTCAAGGCCGGTGGCGTGATGAGCGATGACTTCATCGACGGCTACATCGCGCTGAAGATGCAGGAAGTGACCAAGTTCCGCGCGGCGACCCACCCGCTGGAATACCAGTTGTACTACGCCAGCTGACCGGTTGCGATGGCGGTGGGTACCCCCTCCCACCCGCCGCCATCGCATCCGTCTTCGCGGCTGGGGAGCCGCGGTCAGATCGGGGTCGGACTCCTTTCTGTCAACGAAAGGGCTCTGACCCCTGATCCAGGGGCAAGAGAGAGACCGGATACGCGACTTGGGCCGCCCTCCCTCCCGCGTCGGCCGTGCAAGGAGAGAGGCACGGCTGTCCCGGCCCGGTTCGTGTCCGGTGCAACAGCCACGGCCATCACCACGATGGCCCGTGGTTGCCTGATGCCATCGCGCGTTGGCGCGCTGGCCCCATCCACCATCGGGACATGCGCATGAAACTGATCTCCGCCATCATCCGACCGTTCAAGCTCGACGAGGTCCGCGAGGCCCTGTCCGATGCCGGCGTGTCGGGCATCACCGTGACCGAAGTGAAAGGCTTCGGGCGCCAGAAGGGCCACACCGAGCTGTATCGCGGTGCCGAGTACGTTGTCGACTTCCTGCCCAAGATCAAGATCGAAACCGTCGTCACAGACGAGCGTGCCGACGCCGTGATCGAAGCGATCCAGTCGTCTGCAGGCACCGGCAAGATCGGCGACGGCAAGATCTTCGTGACCGCTGTCGAGCAGGTCATCCGCATCCGCACCGGCGAAATCGGCGCCGACGCGCTGTAAACCCCCTTCCGGAGACTCCCCCATGAAGATGCGCCTTCTCACCGGGTGGCAAGCCCGGTTCCATCTGGTGTGCCTGCTGATGCTGCTCAGCGCGCTGGCCGCCGGTATCTGGCCAGGCAGTGCACATGCCCAGGCCCAGGTCACGCCGCTGCAGAGCGAGGCCGTGGCCGTCGAGCCCCTGCAGGACCCGACTGCCGCTGCGCCGGCTGCTGCCGAAGCGGTGGCTGCGCCCGCCTATGACCATGGCGACGTCGCCTGGATGCTCACCTCCACCCTGCTGGTGCTGCTGATGGTGGTGCCGGGCCTGGCCCTGTTCTACGGCGGCCTGGTGCGTTCGAAGAACGTGCTGTCGGTGCTCAGCCAGATCCTGGTGGTGTTCTCGCTGGTGCTGCTGTTGTGGGTGGCCTATGGCTACAGCGCAGTGTTCAGCGCCGGCAATCCGTTCTTCGGCTCGTTCACCGAATTCGCCTTCCTCAAGGGCTTCACCCCGGAGTCGGTGGGTAACACGCCGATCAAGGGTCTGCCGGATTACCTGTTCGTCGCCTTCCAGTCGACCTTCGCCGGCATCACCACCGCGCTGATCGTCGGTGCCTTCGCCGAGCGCATCAAGTTCCGCGCGGTGCTGCTGTTCTCGGCGCTGTGGTTCACCCTCAGCTACATCCCGATGGCGCACATCGTCTGGGGTGGTGGCTACCTGGGTGAGATGGGCGCGATCGATTTCGCCGGCGGCACCGTGGTGCACATCAACGCCGGCGTGGCCGGTCTGGTCGCTGCATGGTTCGTCGGCAAGCGCCTGGGCTACGGGCAGACTGCACTGAAGCCGCACAACGTGCCGTTCACCTATATCGGCGCGATGCTGCTGTGGGTCGGCTGGTTCGGCTTCAATGCCGGTTCTGCCGCTGCAGCCGACACGGTTGCCTCGCTGGCCTTCCTCAACACCGTGCTGGCCACGGCTGCAGCGGTGCTGGGCTGGACGCTGGTTGAAGCGATCAGCAAGGGCAAGCCGTCGGCACTGGGCGCAGCCTCGGGTGCGGTGGCAGGTCTGGTCGGCATCACCCCGGCGTGCGGTACCGTCGGCCCGCTCGGCGCGATCGTCATCGGCCTGGTTGCCGGCGTGGTCTGCGTGTGGGGCGTGACCGGCCTCAAGCGTCTGCTGAAGGTGGACGACACCGCCGATGTGTTCGGTGTGCATGGCGTGGGCGGCATCGTCGGCGCGATCCTCACCGGTGTGTTCAGCGCGCAGTCGCTGGGCGGCACCAAGGCCGATCTGGATATCGGCCACCAGGTGTGGGTGCAGGTGGTCAGCGTCGGCCTCACCGTGGTCTGGTCGGCGGTGGTGACCGCGGCCATCCTGCTGCTGGTCAAGGTGGTGGTCGGCCTGCGCGTGACCGAGGAGGCCGAGCGCACCGGCCTGGATGTGACCTCGCATGGTGAATCGGCCTACGAGGCCTGATGCATCTGCAGGGTGGGTGCCGACCGTTGGTCGGCACTGCACCTGCTCTGGTAGGTGCCAAGCTTGCTTGGCACTGCTCCTGCTCTGGACTGCTCTGCTCTGGTGGGTGCCGACCGTTGGTCGGCACGGTCGGGGGCCCAGCCACGCATGGCGTGGCGCTACTGCATCGTCCGCGCTTATCGCGCACAATCAGGGCATGCACCCGATCCGCACGTCCCTGATGCTCTCGGCCTGCCTGCTGCTGGCCGCCTGTGCCTCCACGCCGCAGGAAATCCGCAACCCGCTTGCCACCTGGGTGCCGTCGCCGAACCAGAACGCACGCACGCCGGTGATCATCGTCATCCACCACACCGAGCAGAAATCGGTGCAGCAGAGCCTGCACACGCTGCGTACCGCCAACAGCGGCGGACGGGTCAGTGCGCACTATCTGATCGGCGCCGATGGCCATCGTTACCAGCTGGTGGCCGATGAACGCCGCGCCTGGCATGCCGGTTCCGGGCGCTGGGGCACCATCACCGACCTCAACTCCGCGTCCATCGGCATCGAACTGGACAACGATGGCCGTACGCCTTTCAGCCCCGCGCAGATCGAATCGCTGATCGTGCTGCTACGTGATCTCACTGAACGCCTGAACATCCCACCGCGGCAGGTGATCGGCCACGCCGACCTGGCGCCAACGCGCAAGGAAGATCCCAGTCGCTTCTTCCCGTGGCAACAGTTGGCCGAAGCCGGTTTCGGCGTGTGGCCGCGCGCTGCCGATGGTGCTGCGCCGGAAGGCTTCGATGCATGGGCTGCGCTGGCGCACTTCGGTTATCCGCTGGACAACCGCGAAGCAGCGGTGCGAGCGTTCCACCGTCGCTTCCGTGGCAGTGACACCCTGCCGAAAACACTCGACGCCGAAGACGCCCGCATCCTGTATTCGCTGCTGCTGCAGACGCCCTGAAAGCGGATCAGGTTCACCGAATCGAACGCTCACCCTGCGTTTTGCAAGCTGTCCGATTCAAACTGGATAGGTAAACCCCTAATGTCGCTCGGCCTTACCGGCGAGCAATGTTCAATGACCTACACCAGGATCCAGGTGCTGCTGCACTGGTTCTCAGCCATCATCATTCTGTGGGCAACCCTCAGCGGCTTCTACGTGGCGTTGTTCGATGTCGCGGACGCTACCCGCCAAGCCATCGGCTTCCTCAACGTCTCGCTGACCTTTACGCTGATTCCGTTCTTCGCCCTTCGCGTGCTGCTGGCACTGCTGCGGGCAAGCGCAGTGCAACCGACGAGCGCGGAGGGGCGGGCTGCCCGCCTTGCACACTTCGCGATCTATCTGACCACGATCGTGGTGCTGATAACCGGCGTGCTGATGATGGACAGGGACATCAACGTCTTCAACGTGCTGACCCTTCCACCGCCGCTCATCGACGTTCAGCTGACGTCGGCGTTCAACGCGGCCCACAAATACGCCTGCATGGTGCTTGCCGGCCTGCTTGTCCTGCACATCGCTGCGGTGATCAAGCACCATGCCTCGGGCAATCCCGTCCTGAAGCGGATGCGCTGGTAGCCGTCGGAATGCAAGCTCGCCGCAGCGCCCCGCACCCATCGTTGCAGCTCCCTGAGGGGGCGGGCCGCAGGCTCAGTCCAGATTGAGTTCAGTGCGCAGCGCCGCGACATGCGCGCGGCCCACGGGCAGCTCCGTACCGTCGCTGAGTACGACCCAGTAACGACTGCCTGACGCGGCATGCAGGCTGCGGACATGCCGCAGGTTGACGACATGGGAGCGGTGGCAACGCACGAACTCCGGCGGCAGCAATGGCCCCAGGCCGGCAAGCGATTTGTCATGCAGTTCGATACGTCCATCGCGCATGCGCAGCTCACTGTAGTCGCCGTCCGCTCGGATCCACTGCACGTCGGCCAGTTCGACCAGCGTAGTCCCCTGCGCACGCCAGATGCCGAGATAGCGGGCGCAGCCGGGCCGGTAGCGGCTTGCGTCGAGCAGCCGTTCCAGCGCCTGGGCCAGGCGCTCGCGTGAGAAGGGCTTGGGCACGAAGTCCAGTACGCCATGCTCGAACGCCTGCAATGCGCGCTCGCGGTGCGCCGACACCACCACGCACTGGTAGCGCCCGGACACCGCGCGGCGCAGCAGCTCGAAGCCATCGTCGCCGCCAAGGTTGAGGTCCAGCAGCAGGCCGTCGTAGACGCTGCGCTGCAACCGGTCGCCGGCAGCTTCCAGATCGGCCACCGCATCGAAACGCGCGCGTGCACCGGCCAACTCGCTGCACATGCGCAGCAGGCGCTGTTGCACCAGGGGTTCGTCCTCGACGATCAGGATGCGCATGTCAGCTCGATCCGGCCACACCAGTGGTCGCCGTCGATGCCCTGCACGAAGCTCCAGCCGGTGGGGCTGGCCGCCGCCAGGCTGGCCTCGATGTAACGTGTACCCGTGCCACGGCCGCGGTGCGGGGCTGAGCCGCGCGCACTGCGCAGTTCCAGTATCCAGCGCGTGTTGTCGCGCTGCACGTGCAGGCGGAAAGGGTGCAGTGCACAGGCACCAGCGCCGGCATGGGTCAGTGCATTTTCCACCTGTGCATGCAGGATGCCTGGCGGCAGCGAAAGCGCCGCATCTTCGCCATCGACCTCCAGCACCATGCGCCGGTCCAGGGCAAGGCCGACGATATCCAGATGGCTGCGGCACAACGCCAGTTCGTCCTGCAAGGGAACGCTCTGGTGGCTGCTGCTGTCGCGCAGGCGATCGAATTGATCGGCCAGCGACTCCACCAGGCGGCTGGCGCGCATCGGCGACTGCTCGATCAGTTCCTGCAGGCAGGTCAGCGTGTTCATCAGCCAATGTGGCTGGATGCCCCGTTGCAACAACTGCAACGAAAGCCGTGCGCGCTCTTCGCGCAGCCAGGCGTTGTGCCGGTCCAGCGCCTGCAACTGGGCAGCGTGGCGCAGCAGAAGGAACACCATCAGCACCGCCAGCAGCAGGAAATACGGGCCATCAAGGAAGGCGCCGCGTGCGACCAGCAGCGCCAGCAGGCCCGCAGACAGCAGCGCCAGGATCGGCCATCGGTCTTCCTGGTCGGCAGGCGCGCGCATCAGCACCCACGCCGAGGCGAGCAGGCTCAACAGCAGCACCGCCGCTGAGCGGGTGTCGAAGCCGGGCAGCGCGATGGCCGCTGCCATGATCAGCGCCAGATAGATGAAACAGCCCGCCCTCGGTAACGGCACCTCGAAGCGACGCGCAAGATAGGCCGGCAGCAGCAGCGCTGCGGTCACATGCAGGGCCAGCAGCGCGACCAGGCGAACACCATGCCAAGGATAGGTGTAGCCCAGCAATGATCGCCACGCCTCGACCGCGGGTAGTGCAAGACCCACCACACCCAGTGCCAGCAGCAGGCGCGCGCCGGGTGTGCGCGTCTGCCCACGCAGCACCGCCAGGAAATACAGGCATGCGGCTGCCAGCGCACCGGTGGCGAAGGCCGCGATCAGCCATGGCAGGATGATCTGGCCGTACAGCACGGGGGCTGGCGCGATCAGTACCATCGCATCTGCGCCATGCAGGGCGAAACGCTGCCGCTGGCTGGATGCAAGCACCAGCAGTTCATCGGTGGCGTTGCCCGACGGCGGCGGTAGCACGCGCACGACGTCTACGCGCCCCGGCTTCTCTTCTTCCGGCGTGCGACCAACAGCGCCATTGCTGATCCATGGCATCCCGTTCCAGTACAGCTGGCTGGCAGCGCGCAACGACAGCCTCACTGTACGTCCATGATCGGTGCCGCTTTCCGGCGCTGGCACCTGCCATCGCAGCCAGTACGGACCATGCCACTCCGCCAGCTGCTGCTGGTCCAGCGGCCGCCAAGCCAGGTGCTGCGGTGGGTGCGTTGGCAGGCCGCCGGATGCCCCGACAGTCGCAGGTGCCATCTGTGCTCCCTGCACAACCCTCATTTCCGGTGGCGGCATCGACACGATCAGCCAAGCGGCCACGGCCGCAAGCAGTACAGCAAGGACAGCCAGGGTTCGTGGGATCTGCATGGCGGCCATCGTATCGGCTGCGCGGAGACATTGGACCGGCGTCTGGAGACGTTCGGCAGAGGGACGCGTCCGCAGCGCTCCGCGGGAGCAGATGCTGGCGGCGCACATCCTTCCATCGGAGCCCAACATGACCCGCAGCGCCTGTACGTCTTCCGGCAGTTTCCAGGTTCGTCGCCCCGTCGTGGCCGTCGCCCTCGCCGCGCTCTGCCTGGCCTTCGCCGCCGCCGTTCCCGCGCAGGCCGGTCCGGCGGCGCTGGCCTTCGAGCCCTACACGCTGCAGACCAAGGGCCATGGCGATATTCCCGCCGAGATCGCCACGCTGGAGGTGCCGCGACGGCACAGCGAGCCGGACGGTCCGCGCCTGCACCTGAAGGTGGTGCGCCTGCGCGCAACGGCCGGCAATGGTCGCGCCGCACCGGTGGTCTACCTGGCCGGTGGTCCGGGTGGTTCTGGTATCGATACCGCGCGCGGTCCGCGCTGGCCGGTGTTCGACCAGGTGCGGCGCGAGACGGACGTACTGCTGCTCGACCAGCGCGGTGCTGGCCAGTCCGAGCCGCCGCCGGAATGTCCGCATGAAACACGATTCGACGACGCCCAACCGCTGCAGCGCGATACGGCGCTGGCCGCAGTGCAGGCCACGGCGGCGAAGTGCGTAGCGTTCTGGCGTCAGGCCGGTGTCGATCTCGGCGCGTACACCACGGCCGAGAGTGCCGGCGACCTTGACGACCTGCGGCGCGCGCTGGACGTACCGAAGATCAGCCTGTGGGGCATGAGCTATGGCACCCATCTGGCCCTGGCCACGGTGCGCCTGCACGGTGCCGGTCTTGAGCGCGTGGTGCTGATGGGATCCGAAGGTCCCGACGATACGCTGAAGCTGCCGCTGAGCAGCGACGCGCTGCTGCAGGAGCTGGCGGTGCTTGCGCGCAAGGACGGCTTCGACGATCTCGCCGGATCGGTCACCCGCGTGCTGCAGGCGCTGCGTGAGCAGCCGCGGCAGGGCCGCAGCCACATGCATGAGGGCCGCCAGGTCAGCATCGGCCTGTACGACGCGCAGAGCGTCATCGCCAACATGCTCGGGCAACGCATCACCCAGCAGTGGCTGCCGTTGGTGCTGCGCGAGGCCGAGACGGGCAACTACGACCCGCTGGCCGACCTGGTGCTGATCGGGCGCGCCCAGTTCGCGCAGTTCCCGGCCATGGGCCTGGCGATGGACGTCGCCTCCGGACAGAGCCCGCAGCGCCGGGCGCTGGCCGAAGCACAGGCACGCCAGAGCCTGTTCGGCGACGGGCTGAACTTCCCGTTCCCGGCCATCGGCGATGGCCTCGGCCTGGCCGATCTGGGTGAGGACTTCCGCGGCCCGCTGCACAGCGAGGTGCCGGTGCTGTTCATCAGCGGTACGCTGGATGGGCGTACGCCCCCGGCCAATGCCGAGGCACTGCGGCCGGGCTTCAGCAACGGCCACTCGCTGCTGGTGCGCAACGCAAGCCATCACAACGAGTTGTGGACAGGCAACCCGGCCATCGCCCGCAGCATCGTCGACTTCCTCGCCGGCCGCGTTGTGCGCGATACCGTGCTCGACGTGCCGCCACCGGTGTTCGCCACCCGCAGCAGTGAGTTGCTGGGCGGCAAGCGATAGGGTCCACCGTGTGGCGCAGGATGCGATCCCGGTCCTGCGCCACGCCCGATTGCACTACATTGGGGCAATGACTGACCTCATCGCCCCCTTCAACCGCACGTGCTGGAGCCTTCTTGCGCTTGCCGTGCTTGCTGGCTGTTCCACCACCGGCACCCGTCCTGAAGCCCCTGCTGCAGCAACGCCTGCCGCCACTTACGCCAAGGTCGACTGGAACACGTTGCCGACCGTATCCGATAGCGACCTGCAGGCAGGCTTCGCCGCCTGGCGCAGCAGCTGCACCCGGTTGAAGAACGATGCGATCTGGGCAAAACCCTGCGCGACCGCCAGCACCGTGTCCGACAAGGACGCCAGCGCGATCCGCGCATTCCTGCAGCGCGATCTCGATGTCTATTCCCTGCGCGCCGGCGGCCATCGCGCCGACGGCCTGATCACCGGCTACTACGAACCCATCTATCCGGGCAGCCTCACCCGCACCGACACCGCCACCGTGCCGGTGTACGGCACACCCGATGATCTGGTGGTGGTGCAGCTGGAGAGTGTCTATCCCGAATTGAAGGGCAAGCGCCTGCGCGGCCGCGTGGAGGGCAAGGTGCTGAAGCCCTACGACGATGCCGGCAGCATTGCGACCAAGGGCGCCAAGGCGCCGGTGCTGGCCTGGCTGACCGATCCGATGGACCTGCAGCTGCTGCAGATCCAGGGCTCGGGCCGCGTGCGTCTGGCCGATGGCAGGCAGGTGCGGCTGGCCTATGCCGAGCAGAACGGCCATCCCTATCGCGCGATCGGCCGCTGGCTGGTGGAGCAGGGCGAGCTGAAGAAGGAAGACGTGACCATGGACGCGATCCGCGCATGGGCGAAAGCACATCCGGCACGCGTACCGGAGCTGCTGCGCAGCAATCCCAGCTACGTGTTCTTCGTGCGCAGCGCGGACAGCCCGGAAGGTCCGCGGGGTTCATTGAACGTGCCGCTGACCGCCGGCTACAGCGTGGCGGTGGACCGCACCGTGGTGCCGCTGGGCAGCCTGCTGTGGCTGTCGACCACGCGCCCGGACGGTACGCCGGTGGTACGCCCGGTGGCCGCGCAGGATACCGGTGGTGCCATTGCCGGTGAGGTACGCGCCGACCTGTACTGGGGCAGTGGCGAGGCCGCCGGCAAGCTGGCCGGCGACATGAAGCAGCAGGGCAAGATCTGGATGCTGTGGCCGAAGGGCGTGGCGTTGCCGCAGTAGGTCAGCAGGGGTCAGATCCCCTTCCGCAGGAAAGGGATCTGACCCCATATGCCTGATAATGGCGCTCTTCCGATCTCTCCGGCCGCACCTGCGGCCAGGACAAATGCAATGAAATACGCAAAGAACAACGCAAAATCCAACACGAAGAAGTACTACAAGCACTGGGCCGAGTCGGGCCTGGGCAAGGGCAACGTGCTGATGGAAGCCCGTGGCGAGAAGATCGTGCGCCAGGTCGAAATCTACGGCACCAAGATGGTCTGGGCCGATGAGCATGCCCACAGCGATGATCGTTTCCTGCTGGCTGACCAGCCGGTGTCGTTCATGGATTTCGACGAAGACGACGAGATCAGCGCACGCGAGTTTGAGATTGCCTGGAAGAAGGCCCGGGAAGCCACCGGCTACCCCGTTTAAGGTCGAGGAGCCTGCAGTCATCGGATGGTCGGCGGAATCGAAATGTTATAAAGTTTCATTTCCAGCCTCCCCCCTGCCTCCCGATGAAGACTCCCACGCTGGTGGCCGCGCTCGCGGCCGCCCCGTTCGCCCCTGAAGCATTCGCCCAGTCCGCCGACGCCGCGCTCACTCTGGGCAAGGTCGATGTGCACCAGCACAGCGAGGGACAACTGAGCGCGCACCAGGTGCTGACTTCGGTGGACGTGCTGGGCGCGGACCAGATCGAAAGCCGCAACGTGTCACACAGCTGGGAACTGCTCGGGCAGATGCCCGGTATCCAGCTGACCGAAACCCGGCAGGGCGCAGAGTCGGGCAAGGTCAGCTTCCGCGCCTTCAACGGCGAGGGCTACCTCAATGCCATCAAGACGCTGATCGACGGTATCCCCAGCAACGTCAACAGTGGCAACCAGCGCTTCATCGACATGCTGTTTCCGCTGGAAATCAGCTACATCGAAGTGGTGCGCGGTACCAACGACCCGCGCTACGGCCTGCACAACATCGGTGGCAACGTGAACTTCGGCACGCGCCAGGGCGGCACCTACACCGACGCGCGCCTGGCCTACGGCAGCTACAACACCCGCGATGCGCAGCTGGCGGTGGGTCGCGAAGCCAACGGCTTCGCGCAGAGCTACTTCGTCGGCACCCAGGCCAGCGACGGCTACCGCGACCACGACAGCTCGAAGAAGTACTCACTGGGCGGCAAGTGGTTCTTCGGTTCGCTGGAGGACGGGCTGCGCATCGGCCTGACCGCGCGCGCCTACCACCATGAGGCCGACGAACCCGGTTTCATGACAGCCGAAGAGCTGCACGCCGGCCGCCGCCGCAGCGACCTGCGCAACGCCAATGACGGCGATGACCGCGACATGCGCCAGTTCGCCGCGCACCTGGACATGAAGCTGACCGACGCGGTGACCTTCGGCACGCGGCTGTACTACAACCGCTATGAAGACGACCGGCGGGTGACCTTCAGCGATCTGCCCACCGGCAATCTGCCGCGCCAGCGCCGTGTGTGGGACGAGCGCCAGACCGGCCTGCTCGGCACGCTCACCTGGCAGGCCAGCCCCATGCTCACCGTGGAGGGCGGACTGAACTACGAGCAGCAGGACAACGGCTACGTCCGCGAGCGCTACGCCTACGCCGAACCCACCGATTTCAGCCGTCCGCCGGCACGCGTGCAGAACAACGACCGCCACAGCTTCGGCAACTGGGGCGCGTACGTGCAGGCGATCTACCAGCCCGCCGACGCATGGAAGATCGTGCCGGCCTACCGCGTGGACCGTTTCAGCGGCCACACCCGGCTGATGAACGGCGCCACCGGCCGCCTGCAGGACTACGGCAGCATCGGCCAGCCCAAGCTGAGCGTCATCCACAGCCTGGGCGAGCACACTCACGTCTACGCCAATTGGGGGCGCACGTTCCAGGTGCTGACCGGTTCCACCGCACCGGCCTACCTCACCCCGGGGCAGGCACCGATGCAGCCCTCCACCAACACGGGCATGGAGCTGGGCCTGAAATTCCAGCCCTTTGCCGGCAGCCAGGCCCGCTTGGCGGTATGGCAGCAGGATGCGGAAAACGAAGTGTCCAACATGCCGGCCACCGGCACCACGGTCACGCTGGGCAAGACCCGCCGCCGCGGTGTGGATGCGCAGATCAGCGCGCAGCTGGGAGACGCGTGGACCCTGTGGGCTTCGCATGCCTACCAGGAAGCGAAGATCACCCGCGACGACCGCGCGCCCGGCGTGTCCCTGCAGGGACGCGAAGTCGCGGCCACGCCGCGCCACATCAGCAACCTCGGTCTGGACTACCAGGCCAGCGATGCCCTGCAGCTGGGCCTGCAGGCGCGTGCGCAGGGTGATTACTACCTGGAAGAGCGCAACGTCACGGGCAAGTTCGGTGGCTTCGCCGTGCTCGACCTCAGCGCCAGGTACCAGATCACCCCGGCCTGGAGCGTGGACCTGCAGCTGAAGAACGTCACCGGCCGTGAGTACGCCTACGCGTGGTACGACAGCTTCTTCTGGGACAGCGCCCGGCCGATGTTCTCGCCCGCCCCGGGCCGCGCAGTCTTCGTTGGGCTCAACATGAAGCTGTAATCCGACACCCAAAAGTTGCCCGTCACGCTAACTGCTAACGCATACGACACTCAACCCTTCAGGTGATCAATCCATTTCTCAAGACTAATGAGGCGTCCCTTCTCAATGTGCTGAACAACATCGCGCATTGTGGCTTCTGGGTGCTCCCCATAGGTCGCTAGGAGTGCATCCGTACTGATGTGGACCACATGGCGAAACATATGGTTATTCGAAGCCAAACGTTCGCAGGCACGCTTTAGACGGGCGGGATCGAATTCATTCGTGACAAAAACATAGTCAAACGGCTCTGAGTGCGACTCAGCAGCGAGATAGTCGCCAAAGTCAACGACGAATTGCTTTTCCCTGTCGGCCCTCAAGCTCCACTTGACTGTAACCAAAACCCTCTTGCCAGGAGCGATAACTGCAAGGTCAACTTTGTTAGGTTTGTCGCCTTTCCGGGCGTTACTAAATCCGGGCAAGTCTTGCAGCGCGCTTCGACTGCGGATTGATATATTTGGTCCGCATGTTCGGCTTAACATTTCGGCCAAGACATCTTCAAAGCCCTCACCAAGAAGATTCTTTCGCTTGTTCTCCAATGCTAAATATTGGCGAATGCGATTTACAAGACCCTGCCATTGTTCACTCGAAGGCTCCCTAGATAAATTGTCACCTAGCGCGCTTCGGATGATCCCTGCCAGTTCTGGGTCTTCGCCCGGTCTTGGAAATTTTCTGTCCTTATATGGGCCTCGTTGTTTTTCAGCGGTGGCCGCAACTCGTTCTGCACGATGCAAGACCTCTGTGGCGAGATCCTTGGCTGCTCGCATGAATAGCCAATCAAGTTTCTCAGAAAGCTCATCTGGCTCAACTTCAAAGGCTTCAGAAAGCCAGCCGTGAAATGCTAGGGATCTCGCATACCAATTCTTTCCTGGCTGGCACTTGTCGCTCTCATAACAGTGTGCCAATCCGGTGGTCTGATCAGTCCAGAGAAGCATTTCATACACGAATTTCCACGCAGCCGTAGGGCACGTATTGGCCACCTTGTTGGTAAAAAATATATCAATCAGGCGCTTCCGATTAAGTGCTCCAAATGCTGCTTTTACCACAGCCGCATCCTGCGTTTGATCTTCAATATTCATCATCGTTAGCTTGCAATGGCAGTGATTGGGCGTTGATGGCTGTCGGCGAGGAGGATTGTGCGAAGTTCATCGGCAATTGCTTTCGCCAATAATGGTGGAACTGCATTTCCAACCTGTCGGTATTTTGAATGCGCAGCGCCACCTTGGTGTCGGCCGGCGATTACACCCTTGGTGGGGTTGGTTGTGAACACGAAACGGTCAGGAAATGACTGGAGTCTCGCGAACTCCCGCACTGAGAGAGCACGTGCAGAGTCGTAGTGATAGACCGAATCTCCTTTGGTATTGAGTGTCCACGCCCAAATGCTAGGATGCAGCCTTCGGTAAGCGTAGAAATGTCTTCTGGAAAGGCGTCCGGTGCCGTTGTCCTGTCCCCATCGTTGTCCGGTTATATAGCGCTCCAGCAGTGCATCCTCCAAGTCCCGGTGATTGCCGCCAGGAGGGATTCCCTGCAGACGCAGTTCTGTATCCCGGTTACTGCGCGGAACCTGAAGGTTGGTCAAATATTCTCCTGCTCCTTGGCGCATTGCACGCTGGTACGCAGTTGCTGCCTCCGGAAATTCAGAATATGGCTGACAGTCAACTCTATTGCCAACTTTCAATTGAGTTAGATCCGAAATTGCGTCGGAGGAACTAACAATTGATGCGTCTGAAGAATTGGATAGTGCACAACTGATCAGCGAGCTAAAAATACCCTGCTGAGTTACGATTTTGTAAATGGGGCGGCGCGACCCAGAGAAACGCCCGAGAGTGATCGAGTCAGTAGCTCCTGATCCCCTCAAGATTGGTGGATCTACGCCCAGAGAGGCTAAGATTCCGATAAAAATCAATCGTTTTCGAGTTTGAGGCACTCCGAAATTCGCAGCATCTAACACTTGCGGACGAACTACATACTGGCCACCGATTGATAGATCGTCAGCAATTTGCTCACGCACACCCATCTGGTCCATCCCTGTGACGTTCTCCATCACGAACGCCATGGGTTTAGATTTTCCCAGAACAAGGACGAATTCTCGATACAGCTCGTTTCTCGGATCATCAATCACGCGAGAGTGATTTCGAACTTGAGAGAACGCTTGGCACGGCGGTCCTCCAACCAAGATCGAAGCATTCTTTGCGGCGGACATTATTTTTCTTTTCACCGCCGCCTGCCGAATATCGCCCGTAATCACCTGCGCTTCAGGGAAATTAAGCGCGTAGGTTGCCATGGCATCGGGATCATTGTCTGATCCCGCGATCACTTGGAATCCAGCCTGCCTGAAGCCCTCCGAAAGTCCGCCGGCTCCAGCAAATAGATCCATTACCGTCAGTTTGGGTGGAGGGGAGGGCAACATCGCCGACTTTCGTCTGGAGGGGCGAGGTGAGGTTCCAACGGATAAGGGGGGGGCGTTCTTCATGTGTAGTCTTGTTTGACAGGTACTTCCATATGATTCCGGCAGCGGGTCTCATGGGGTGAGTACAGTCTACCGCCCGGTCTGCACGAATGCCCTAGACCAGAATCTGGGCTGTGGATCAGAGGTGTTCATGGCCGTGAGGGAGGACGTGCCGCTTTGCGCCGAACCGATGCGCAAGGCCCAATCTACGGTCTTGGTTCGAGGTCTCAGATGTGATGCGCTCCGCCGCGCGGCATCTGAGAACCGAGTCGCCTTGGTTGATCAGATTGGTTTTGCACTACATTGGTGCAATGTCCGACCCTGCACCCCCGCCGTCCCTCGATGCCCTCGGCACGCCGCTGGCCTGGTCCGGGCCCGATGGCCGCATTGCCGGCTGCAACCCGGCCTTCGCGCGCTGGCTGGGCGTCAGCGGCCGGCGCCTGCTTGGCCAGCCGTTGGCCGCGCTGGAAGTGCAGGGCGAGGCGCTGGCCCATTTCCTGGCCCGCGACGAGCGCGACAGCCTGCGCCTGAACCGGTTGGCGCTGGCCTTGCCCGGCGAGGCGGCGCGTTTCGCCGAAGGCTGGATGAGCCGCCGCGACGATGGCGGCTGGCTGCTGGAGGCGCATCCGGTCGATGAGTTTCCCGGGCTTGACCCGACCCAGGCCCTGCCCAGCGCGCTCAGTGCGGCGCTGAAGGGCCTGGCGCATGAGCTGCGTAATCCGCTGGCCGGGTTGAAGGGCGCCGCACAGCTGCTGGCCCGCCGCGCGGCGCAGCGCGATGCCGGCGAACGCGAGTTGATCGATCTGATCGGTTCGGAGATCGAGCGGCTCAATGGTCTGCTGGAGCAGCTGCTGTCGCCGGCGCCGGCCGCGCCGCATGCGGCGCTGAACATCCACGCCGCGTTGGAGCGCGTACTGCGCCTGGCCGAGAACGAGGCCGGCTGGGCGGTGCGCCTGCAGCGCGACTACGACCCCAGCATCCCCGAATTCGACGGCGACGCCGACCGCCTCACCCAGGCGGTATGGAACCTGGTGCGCAATGCCATCCAGGCCGGCGCCGGCAACATCACCCTGCGCACCCGCGTTGAACACGGGGTGCGCATCGCCGAACAGCTGCACACCTTGGCGTTGCGCCTGGAAATCGCTGACGACGGCCGTGGCGTGCCCGAGGAACTGGCCGAACACCTGTTCCTGCCGCTGGTCAGTGGCCGCGCCGAAGGCACTGGCCTGGGCCTGGCGCTGGCCCAGCAGGTCGCACGCGAGCATCGCGGCACGCTGACCTACCGGTCGCGCCCGGGCCATACCGTATTCACCCTGCTGCTGCCGATCGGCAACGGAACCGCCACCGCCGAGGAGGCCCCGCGCGATGTCTGAGTCTTCCTCGTCCGCGCCATGCATCTGGGTGGTCGACGATGACCGCGCCGTGCGCTTCGTGCTGTGCACCGCGCTGCGCGAAGCCGGCTACCAGGTGGTCGACTTCGACAGCGCGGCACCCGCGTTGAAAGCGCTGGCCGAAAGCCCGCCGCCTGCGTTGCTGTTCACCGACGTACGCATGCCCGGCGACGATGGCCTGGTGCTGCTGGACAAGCTGAAGGCTGCGCTGCCGCAGTTGCCGGTGGTGGTGATGTCGGCCTACACCGATGTCGCCAGTACTGCCGGTGCGTTCCGCGGCGGCGCGCATGAGTTCCTGTCCAAGCCGTTCGACCTGGACGATGCGGTGGCGCTGGCCCAGCGCGTGCTGCCTGCAGTGGCGCCGGCCATGGCCGCGCCCACGCCTGCCGCAGACGCAGCCAGCGACCAGCCGCCGCAGCTGGTGGGCGACACGCCACCGATGCGCGCGCTGTTCCGCGCCATCGGCCGCCTCGCGCAGGCACCGCTGGCGGTGCTGATCATCGGCGAGACCGGCACCGGCAAGGAGCTGGTGGCCAATGCGCTGCACCGCGAATCACCGCGTGCGCAGCATCCGTTCGTCGCGCTGAACACCGCCGCGATTCCCGCCGAGCTGCTGGAAAGCGAGCTGTTCGGCCACGAGGCGGGTGCGTTCACCGGCGCGCAGCGGCGCCATATCGGTCGCTTCGAGCAGGCCAACGGCGGCACCCTGTTCCTTGATGAGATCGGCGACATGCCGTTGCCGCTGCAGACGCGCCTGCTGCGTGTGCTCGCCCAGGGCGAATTCTTCCGCGTGGGTGGACGCGAACTGATCCGCGTCGATGTGCGCGTGGTCGCCGCCACCCATCAGGATCTGGAAGGCCTGGTCGCGCAGGGAAAATTCCGTGCCGACCTGCTGCACCGCCTGGACGTGGTGCGCCTGCAGCTGCCGCCGCTGCGCGAGCGGCGCGAGGATATCGCACAACTGGCCACCACCTTCCTGGCCGCTGCCGCACGCAAGCTCGATACGCCGCCCAAGCGCCTGACTGCGGCTGCATTGCAGGCGCTGCGCGAGCACGACTGGCCGGGCAACGTCCGCGAACTGGAAAACGTGTGCTGGCGGATGGCTGCACTGGCTGCCGCAGACACGATTGGCGTGGCCGATGTCGATACCGCGCTCAACCGCACCCGCAGCCGGCGCAGCAGCACGGCTGCCGGCGATCCGGGCCAATGGGAAGCGCTGCTGTCCGAATGGGCACGCCGGCAGCTGGCCGAAGGCACCGAGGGCCTGCACGCACAGGTACGCGAACGGGTCGACCACGCCCTGCTGGAGGCCGCCCTGCAGATCACCCACGGTCGTCGCGCAGAAGCCGCCGCGCGGCTGGGCCTCGGCCGCAATACGCTTACCCGCAAGCTGGGCGCCGGTCGCCGTCGCGGCGGCCATTGAACGGTGCCTGCACGCGATCCTCGCACCCGCTTGCCGAACTGTTGATCCTCCATGGACGATGCCGTCCGTAGTGTTACCTGCAAGGAGTCCTTGATGCGTTTGTCCTTCGCCCTTCTGCCCTTGTCCGCCGCCGTGCTCCTGTCCGCTTGTGGCAGCGCGCCGAAGAAGCCGCAGCCCACACCGCCTCCGGCAACGGTGGTCAGCACCGCCAAGCAGGCCGAAGCCAATCTGGCGCCTGCCTCGGCCAGCATCGTCAGTGGCCGCCTGGCGTTGATGGTGGAACCCGGCGGCGTGCACCTCACCGGTCTGGTGGGAGGCCTGCAGCCGATGCAGCAGGCCGGCTTCCACATCCATGAGCGCGGCGACTGCAGCGCGGTGGATGCCAGCAGCGCCGGCAACCACTTCAATCCCGCCGGTGTCGCGCACGGTCGTGCCGGCAGTGGCAAGCACCACCTGGGCGACATCGACAACCTGCAGGCCGATGCGCAGGGCCGTGCCAACATCGATGTGCATCTGAAGGGCGTTACCCTGGGCGGAGGCGCCGCCACGGATATCGCCGGACGTGCACTGGTGGTGCACGCCAGGGCCGACGACTATCGCAGCCAGCCCGCCGGCAATGCCGGCGTCCGCATCGCCTGCGGCGTGATCCGGGTAACCCGCTGATCACGCCCCCGGCATTTTCCAAGGAGAGTTTCCATGCGTCTGATCCACACTTCGCTGTTCGCCGCCATCGCTGCACTGGGCCTGGCCGCCTGCAACCAGCAACCGGCCGCACCGGCCGCCGAAGCCCCGGCCACCACCCCGGCCGAAGGTTCGGCAGCACCGGCCGATCCGGCCACTGCACCGGCTACCGCAGCGGCCCCGGCAGCCAATACCTCGGCCACTGCCGAGCTGGCACCGACCCAGGGCAATGAAACCAAGGGCTCGATCACCTTCAAGCTCGTCGACGGCAAGGTTCACGCGTCCGGCCAGATCACCGGCCTGAAGCCGGGCAGCGAGCACGGCTTCCACATCCACGAGAAGGGTGACTGCAGCGCGCCGGACGGCATGAGCGCCGGCGGCCACTTCAACCCGGGCAAGCAGGACCACGGCAACGTGGCCACCGATCCGCACCACGGCGGCGACATGCCCAACATCAAGGCCGACGACAAGGGCGTAGCCACCGTCGATGGCCCGGTGTCGAGCAACGTCAACATCGGCAAGGGTGATGATTTCGACATCATCGGCCGCGGCCTGATCGTCCACGCCGACGCGGACGACTACAAGACCCAGCCGACCGGCAACGCCGGTGCGCGCCTGGCGTGCGCGGTGATCAACAAGGCCCCGTAAGAAATGAAAAAACGCCGGCGCAAGCCGGCGTTTTTCTTTGCACTGCTTCCTGTAGAGCCGAGCCCACGCTCGGCTGCTCTTCCGGGGCCCTGAGCCGAGCATGGGCTCGGCTCTACAACACGTCGCGGCCACCGTTTCCTATCAGCGCGCCAGCAGTTCGCGCGCGTCCTGCCCAGCCTCGCAATGCACGAACAGCACCGGCACACCGTGCGCTTCCAGCACCGCGGCCATCTGCCGCTGGCGCATCAGGAACTGCTCGTAGATGCCCTGCAGGCGCTCGCAGTCACCCTTGCCGTGGTTGTAATGGGCGCACCAGCCGGCCGGATCGAACAGCGCCATGCGCGCTTCACCCTGCGTATAGCGCAGCAACGGCTCGGGCGCGTCACTCAGCCATTCATCCTGGCCCGGGGCCATGATCGCGGTTTCAATCAGCGGCCACAGCGCGGCCAGGCCCTGGTTGTCGTACTGCATCGACATCATCGCGGCCAGATCGTTCACGGTGAAATAGCGTGCGTGCTCGACGCGTGCACCGAACGTGTTCTGTGCCATCAGCGCGGTATCGGCATGGGCCATGCCATTGGCCAGCAGCACCTCTTCCAGCGCATCGGCCACGGCCGCCGTGGTTGCCACCTCGCTGCCGGTCAGCAGGAACGGCACCACCCGCAGGCCACCGCCGACCAGTGTGGCGTCGGCCTGGAACGGCAGCGGTACATCACCGCTGGCATCGGCGCCGAAGGCCAGCACGCGCGGGCCTTGGTTGCGGCCGGGCGCGCGCATCTGCAGTTCTTCCAGGCGGCGATGGATCGGCCAGCCCGGGCGAAGCACTTCGGCCGGATCGAAATGGGCGGCGGCGAACACCAGGTCCAGCTCGGCCACCTGTGGCACCAGCTTGGACAGGTCGCGGCCGACGCGTTCGGCCAGTTCACCGGCCTGTTCAGCGCTGAGCACCGCCTGGCGGGGGATTTCGCCGCCGGCCAGTTCCAGGGCCAGCACGCCAAGGGCATTCATCGCAGGGTCGGGTTTGCTCATGGTTCCACGGTTGGCCCATCACAGGGCGGCAGCTACACTTGGCCCCATTATGCCTGCTCTGTCGTGCAGGCCATGTTGCAGACACCCTCATCCATGCCAGGTATCTCCATGCCCAACGCTCGTCCCGTCGCCATCCTCGGTGGCGTCCGCATTCCGTTCTGCCGCCAGAACACCGCGTATTCGGATGTCGGCAACCTCGGCATGTCGGTGCGCACGCTGGGAGCGCTGGTCGAGCGCTTCGGCCTGCACGGCCAGCAGCTGGGCGAAGTAGCGATGGGTGCGGTCATCAAGCACTCCAGCGACTGGAACCTGGGCCGCGAAGCCACGCTGTCCTCGGGCCTGTCGCCGTTGACCCCCGGCATCACCCTGCAGCGTGCCTGCGGCACCTCGCTGGACAGCATCATCACCGTAGCCAACAAGATCGCCCTGGGCCAGATCGAGTCCGGCATCGGCGGCGGTTCGGACACCACCTCCGACGTGCCGATCGTGTACGGCAAGAAGCTGCGCGCCCGCCTGCTGGCCGCCAACCGTGCCAAGACCACCGGCGACAAGATCCGCGCGCTGACCTCCGGCTTCAAGTTCGCCGAGCTCAAGCCGGAGTTCCCGGGCGTGGCCGAGCCACGTACCGGCAAGAGCATGGGCGACCACTGCGAGGACATGGCCAAGGAGTGGAACATCTCGCGCGACTCGCAGGACGAGTGGGCGGTGTCCTCGCACAAGAAGCTGGCGGCCGCCTATGAGCGTGGCTTCTTCAACGACCTGATCGCACCGTTCCGCGGCGTCGAGCGCGACAACATCCTGCGCGCCGACACCTCGCTGGAAAAGCTGGCGACGCTGAAGCCGGCCTTCGACAAGGTGTCCGGCCGCGGCACCCTGACTGCTGCCAATTCCACCCCGCTGACCGATGGCGCCGCCGCCGTGCTGCTGGCCAGTGAGGAGTGGGCGCGGGCGCATGGCCACGAGCCGCAGGCCTACCTGCGCGATGCACACGTGTCGGCCGTCGATTTCGTGCACGGCGAAGGCCTGTTGATGGCACCGACCGTGGCCGTGCCGGAGATGCTCAAGCGCAACGGCCTGACCCTGCAGGACTTCGACATCTACGAGATCCACGAAGCCTTCGCCGCACAGGTGCTGTGCACCCTGCGCGCGTGGGAGAGCGAGGATTACTGCCGCAACCGCTTGGGCCTGGATGCGCCGATGGGCCGCATCGACCCGGACAAGATCAACCTGCTGGGCTCGTCGCTGGCCACCGGTCACCCGTTCGCCGCCACCGGTGCACGCGTGATCGCCACGGCGGCCAAGCAGCTGGCCGAGCGCGGCGGTGGCCGTGCGCTGGTGTCGATCTGCACCGCCGGTGGCATGGGCGTGGTGGCGATCGTCGAACGGTGATGCGACTGCTCTGGTAGATGCCAAGCTCGCTTGGCACTGCTCGATGAGCATCCACGCATGGCGTGGATCTACACACGAAAACGCCGCCCGATGGGCGGCGTTCTGGTTATGCGGTTGCGAAAGTCGCCAACCAAGGTTGGCGTCTACCGAAGCGGGCTACGGCAACCGCGGGTTGCCGAACGCGTCGCGCTCTTCGTTGGCGTCATACACCGGCGGCAACGGTGCAATCGGCTGCTCTTCGACGGTCGCATGCAGCGGCGTGTCAGTGGCCGCTGCCGATGCCCGCACCAGCGCCACGCTGTCTTCGCCACGCTGCAGGCGCAGTGCGTTGGTCAGGCACTGCGCGGCCAGTACATGCTCGCCACGCTGTGCGAAGGCTTCACCCAGCGCCTCCCACGCAGGAGCGCCGGCACCCGCGGCGATGGCTTCATGCAGGAACGCATCGGCGGCGTCCCACTGCTGCTGCGCCAGCGCGATGCGGCCCTGGGCCAGGCGCAGGGCGGCGGAGTCGTCGTGCACGTTGCGCCAACGCTGCAGGTTGGCCTGGCGTGTAGCCAGACGCTCGGCCGGCAGACGGCCATACAACGCCACCAGTTCGTCATCCCAGCGGTGGTCCAGCGCCTGCTCAAGCGCCAGCAGCGCCGGTTCGTCCCAGTCCAGTGCAACCGCACGGGTGGCGTAGGCGGCCACCACGTCCGGGGTCGGTCGCAGCGCCTTCGGCGTGGCTTCCCATTGCGTAGCCAGTGCGTTGACGTCGCCGGCTTCCAGCAGTGCCTGCGCGGCCAGGCGTGCTTCCAGTTCGCTGCTGGCCTCGGCCGGCAGCACCTTGGTCTGGCGCAGTGCACCCAGCTGGCCATAAGCCTCATGCGCGCGGCCAGCACGGGCCAGCGCTTCGGTACGCAGCCACAGACCGCGCGGCGGCAGCGGCTGGATCGCGGCGACGTCCAGTGCGTTGATCGCATCCACCGGCAGATCGTTGGCCAGCAGCTGTTCGGCGCGCAGCAGCGCCTGCAACGTCGCATCGCTTTCGCCCAGACGCTGCAGCAGCGCCTCGGCAGCGGGTGCATCGGCGCGCACCTGCGCACTGCGCACGGCATTGGCCAGCGCAACGCCACTCACTTCCGGATCCTTGGCGGCGCCGTCCAGCAGCTTCTCAGCACGCTGCCACTGGCCATGCTCGTAGGCCAGAAGGCCATCGATCAGGCGCACCCGGCCCTGCTTGCGGCGGTAGCGGCCCCAGGCACGGAACGGTGCGGCGATCAGGCTCCACAGCAGCCACAGCACCAGCACGCCGATCACCGACAGCAGCGCCACCTTCGGCAGGTTGCTGTGGTAGTCGTAGCCGGCGTAGCGCAGGGTTACTTCGCCGTAGCGGTTCAGGTCATCGGTGCCGAGCCATTGCGCGGCAACCACGCCAATGGCCACTGCCAGCAACAGCACGACCAGTGATTGCAGGGGTTTCATACGGGCTTACCTCCGGTCGGTCTGGGTACGCAGTTGTTGCAGGGTGCTGCCAAGCACGGTGTTGTCGGCCTGCAATGGCAGCGTGCGCAGGGCATGGAGTTCAGCACGTTGCGCGCGCAGGTCCGGTGAATCCGGCCAGCGCCGCTGCGCCCAGAGATCGATTCTGTTCAGCGCGGCATCGCGGCCGCTGCCGTCGCCGCGCTCGATCGCTGCACGGGCCAGGGTCAGTTCCAGCTGCAGCGCTGTGTCGATGGTGGTGCGCTCGGCCGAGGTCAGCGGGCCGTTCAGACGGCTCGGGGTGATGTCCACGAAGGGCGCCAGCGCGGCCTGCCACCACGGTTTAGCGGTGTTGTCGGCGGGCGTCTGCGCGATCTGCGAAGGCAGGCCCTGCAGCGCCTTGCCCAGTGCGTCCAGGCGTTGCAGCGACTGCACGCGAGGGCCCGCGCCCAACGCATCCAGCGCGTTGCGTTCCTGCACCAGTGCCTGGCGCAGGTTCAGCCCGTCGCTGTCGGGAAGATCGGCCAATGCCGTGGCGGCCAGCGCATACAGACGGCGCGAGCCCTCCACGTCATCGGCGAAGGCCAGACGCTGCGCAGCCTGGGTCAGAAGGAGTTCGGCCTCATCACGCTGCACCGCCTGGCGGCCCTGGTTGGCGCTGTCGGCCAGTTTGGCCAGGTTTTCTTCCAGCAAGGCACTGCGCTGCGACAGGCCCAGCATTTCGTCGCGCAGGACTCGATTGGTGGTGGCCGCATCCTGCAGGCGCTGGCTGGCAGCGCGCTGGTCACGGCGCAGGGCCTCGACCGTGGCCTCCAGTCCCTTCAGCTGCACGGCGGTGGTCTGCGCCTGCGCCAGCTGGTCGCTCTGCTGCTTCTGCCAATAGTGGTAGCCGGCATAGCCGCCCGCGCCCAGCACCGCCAGCGCGGCAAGCGGCAGCAGCCAGCGCACGGGGCGATGGGGCGATGGAGCGGGCGGCAGAGTGTCGTTCATCGGGCTTCCTTGTCGGCGGCAACGCCGGAACAGATCCGGCAGGCAGCGTTGTGCACAGCATCACTGTTGCCAACGACACCGGCAAGCCACTGCCGGGTGCCTGTTCAGGTCGCTGCCGGGCCGGTGAGCGCAGTGTGTGCAGCGGCGATCAACTGAAGATGGGTGGGACCCTCGCTGCGCACTATCCGGGTCAGCCCCAGTGCCTGCGCCTGCGCGCCCAGCCGCTCGCTGGCCACCAGCGCGATCGCGTTCGCCTGCAGCCGCTGCTGCCAGTGCGCGGGCAGCTGCTGCCAGAAACGCTGCAAGGCCTCGCCACTGCTGATGGCCAGCAGCCAGGGCGACGGAGAACGGGCCAAACGCGCCAGCATGCGCCGCGACAAGCGCAGCGGCAGCCGTCGGTAGACATTGGCGCGGGTGATCTGTGCGCCTGCGGCCTGCAGTTCGGCGGCAATCAGGCCACGCCCTCCCGGTGCGGTCACCAGCCCGATCTGCATGCCCCGCACATCGCCCAGCACCGGCATCGCCAGCAGGCCCTCGCTGTCCATCCGCTGGGGCGCATGGACGTCGGCGACGCCGTGCGCCAGCAGCGCGCGCGCGGTGCCCTCACCCACGGTCAGCCACGGGCTGCGTTGCGCTGCCGCCAGCGGTAGCAGGCTGGCCGCCGCCGCGACGGCCGCCGGACTGGTGAACACCACCCGATCGCTGGTCAGCGCACGTTGTAATTGCTGCGCTGCAGCAGTGTCATGCAGACGTTGCAGCCGCCAGGGCGAAAGCGCGACGGTACGGCCTCCCAGCGCTGCTGCGGCGTGGCGCAGCGCCGCCTGCTGGCCCTGCGGGCGCAGTGAGATCAGGGTCCAGCCAGTGGGTATCGTATGGTTGGCCATTCCCGTCATTATGCGGGCCCTTTGTTGTCGTGGTTGCTGCTGATGGCTGTTGATGCCCTGACCTCTTCGCTGGCTGCCCTGCAGGACGTGCTGGACTGCATGCCGGCGGTCCGCGCGATGCAGATCCGCCTGGATGGCTATGCCGACGGCGTGCTGCGCATCACCGCGCCGCTGGTGGCCAACGTCAATGACAAGGGCAATGCATTCGGCGGCAGCCTGGCCTCGGTGCTGACCCTGTCCGGATGGGCGCTGGTCAGCCTGCGCCTGCGCCTGGCCGGCCACGACGCCGAGGTCTACGTGGCCGACAGCAACCTGCGCTACCTGGCGCCGGTCTATGAAGACCTGCACGCCCACGCCGAAGCCACCGCAAGCGGCGCCTGGGATACCTTCCTGGCCACCTTCCGCCAGCGCGGCAAGGCCCGCATCAGCATTGTCGCGACCCAGCCGGGCGCCGATGGCAAGGCCGCGGCCGAATTCAGCGGTCGTTTCGTTGCCTTCGCCAAAGGGTAGGATGGCAGGCTGACGCCCTGCGGAACCCACCGATGCGCCGCCTCATCCAGATCCTCCTGTGTTCCCTGCTGCTGCTCAGCGCCGCTGCCGGTGCTGCCGCCGACGACCTCAGCCGCAAGCAGCGCAAGCTGCTGGAAGAGACCCAGATCGCCTACGGCGCCACCATCCGCTGGGGCAGCATGGATGACGCCATCGCCTATCTGGACCCGCAGCTGCGCAAGTCCAAGCCGCCGACCGAGTTCGAGCTCAACCGCTATGCCCAGCTGCGCGTGTCGTCCTACCGCGAGCGCAGCACGGCAGCGCTGGATGGCGGCCTGGTCGAGCGCCGGGTGGAAATCGGGGTGATCAACCAGAACACCCAGGCCGAGCGCACCGTGGTGGTGACCGAGCGCTGGCGCTGGGATCCGGAAGCCAAGCGCTGGTGGCAAAGCGCGGGCCTGCCGGACCTCTGGCAGGGGCAGTGACGGGTCGCGTCCGGCTTGTGCGACAATCGGCGCCCGCTTAATCGACCCGTGACCTGAGTGAATTACGAAGAGTTGCTGGCCTTCGCAGGCCGAAACCCGATGCTGTCCGCGGCCCTGGTCGGCCTGACCGTGGCCCTCATCGTCACCGAAATCCGCCGCCTGTTCCGGGGCTTCAAGGGCATCAAGCCCGCCGAACTGACCCAGCTGATCAACGCGGGCGGCACGGTGGTGGTGGATCTGTCGCCCAGCGCCGATTTCGAAAAGGGCCACATCGCCGGCAGCCGCAGTGCCCAGGCCAGCGCGTTCGGCCCCGAGCACAAGCTGGTGGCCAACGCCAAGCAGGCCCCGGTGGTACTGGTGTGCCGCAGCGGCAACGCGTCCGAGACCGCCGCCAAGGCGCTGAAGAAGGCCGGCTTCGAGAAGGTCTTCGTGCTCGACGGCGGCATCCCCGCGTGGCAGCAGGCAGAACTGCCGCTGGTCAAGGGCCGCAACTGATCGCAGGCGATGGCGGAAGTGGCCTTGTTTGCGCCCTCCGCCGCCCCCATCGCAGTAATTCGACCATCGTTTTCATTGCATTCACTGGAGTTACTGGAAATGTCCGAAGAGACCACCAACGGCGCTGTCGCGCCGGTCGATGCCGCCACCGGCCCCGCGTTCACCGTCGAGAAGATCTACGTCAAGGACGTTTCCTTCGAGTCGCCGAATGCCCCGTCGATCTTCAACGACCAGGTGCAGCCGGAACTGCAGCTCAACCTGAACCAGCAGGTCCAGCGTCTGGGCGAGAATGCCTTTGAAGTCGTGCTGGCCGTGACCCTGACCTGCCAGGCCGGCGAGCGCACCGCGTACGTGGCCGAAGTGAAGCAGGCCGGCGTGTTCGGCCTGGTCGGCCTGGACCCGCAGTCGATCGACGTGCTGCTCGGCACCCAGTGCCCGAACATCCTGTTCCCGTACGTGCGCCAGCTGGTCAGCGACCTGATCCAGGCCGGCGGCTTCCCGCCGTTCTTCCTGCAGCCGATCAACTTCGAAGGCCTGTACGCAGAAACCCTGCGCCAGCGCCAGGAGCAGGGCGACGCACCGTCGCTGGCTGACTCCGAGCCGGCCGGCAACGCCTGATCCCGGCCGCGACGTCACGGATGAGCACTACCGCTGACAAGATTGCCGTACTCGGCGCCGGTTCCTGGGGAACCGCGCTGGCTACGCTGCTCGCCCGGCACGGTCGCCAGACCGTGCTGTGGGGGCGCGATGCCGCTGTGGTTGAAGCCATCGACCAGCGCCACGAGAATCCGCGCTACCTGCCGGGCATTCCGTTGCCGGAATCGCTGCGCGCCACTACCGACCTGGCGTCGGCGGTGGAGGGTGCCGCCTGGATCCTGGTGGTGACCCCGTCGCACGCATTCGGTGAAACCGTGCGCGCGCTGGCGCCGCTGCGTCCGGCCGGTGCCGGCGTGGCCTGGGCGACCAAGGGCTTCGAGCCCGGCTCCGGCCGCTTCCTGCATGAAGTGGCGCGCGAAGTGCTGGGCGAGGACGTGCCGCTGGCCGTTGTCACCGGGCCGTCGTTCGCCAAGGAAGTCACCCTGGGCCTGCCGACCGCGATCACCGTACACGGCGACGTGCCCGAGTTCGCACAGACGGTGGCCGAGGCGATGCATGGTCCGGCGTTCCGCGCCTACACCGGCGACGACATGGTCGGTGCCGAGCTGGGCGGTGCGATGAAGAACGTGCTGGCCGTGGCCACCGGCGTGGCCGATGGCATGCAGCTGGGCCTGAACGCCCGTGCCGGCCTGATCACCCGTGGCCTCAACGAGATGCTGCGCCTGGCCGCAGCAATCGGCGCCAAGCCGGAAACGCTGATGGGCCTTGCTGGCTTGGGCGACCTGGTGCTGACCTGCACCGGCGACCTGTCGCGCAACCGCCGCCTGGGCCTGGCCCTGGGCCGCGGGCAGACGCTGCAGGACGCCATCCGCGAAATCGGCCAGGTGGTCGAGTCGGTGCAGACCGCCGACGAAGTGATGCGACAGGCGCGCCGTCATGGCATCGACCTGCCGATCTCAGACCGTGTGCGCGCCGTGCTGCATGGCGAGCAGACCCCGGAAGAAGGATTGCGTGCGCTGTTGGCACGCGAGCAGAAACCGGAGTATCCGGATACGCTGTTCAAGTGAATCGAAAACCCCGGCTCAGCGCCGGGGTTTTTTTTGTGCGCGACCCATCCACGCATGGCGTGGATCTACTGGCTGGCGGGTAGAATCACGCGGTCGCCGGCTGGGCGAATGGAAACAGGACAGGGAATGAAGTCTCGAATGATTGGAATGGCGGCGATGGTCGCGTTGCTGGCCGCCTGCACGCAGACACCGGCACCCGCACCGGACGCAGGCACAGCTGCCGCGCCCGCCGCCGCACCGGCAACGGAAGCCCCAGCCGCTACGGCCACGGTGGTCGAGAACGAGCCGTCCATTGAAGACGGCGTGGACCCTTCGGTGTGGGACAACGAAGGTGAACCGGAAGGAGAGAGCCCCGGCGCGGAGCTCACCTGCAAGGACAATCCGCTGGCCACCTATTTCTTCACCCTGGTCGGCGGCAATAGCGTGGACGACTGCGGCCGCAAGGACCCGAAGGTGCTGGCCGCGTTCGACGCTCTGATGAAGAACACTGCGGCGGCCGAATCGCCCGACAAGAGCATCCCCTCCCTGCGCGAACGCCTGCTGAGCGGTCCCAGCGGGCCCGGCGAACTGATGGTGCTGCAGGGCGAGCCGTGGTGGCTTTACACCGCCTGCCAGGCGCACCAGTGCCCGACCACCGCGTTGGCGATGCTGTACTCGCCGACGCAGTCGAAGATGGTCGGCCGCCTTACCGCCCGCTGCAAAGTGTGGTGGCTGGGCGAGCCGAACGCGGAGCAGCGTGCCCTGATCGATCGCGAGCGACCGGTGGACGAGGCGATGCTGAAAGAAGAAGGCGATCCCTGCGAATGATGGGCGGTAACGCCGGAAGCGTTGCCGGCGTTATTCCTCCGGTCGCATCCGCGCGCTGACCTGCGCGGTCAGCGCCAGGCACGCCATCATCAGGCCTTCCATCACCCGATCGCCCACGTATTCGTCGTCCGGGCCGTTCTGGCGGACCCGCTCGGCCGCCAGCAGCATCTCCAGCGCGATGCGCAGGCCTGCCAGTGCGCAGTCCGCATCGGCCAGCGCCATGCGACGGCCCGGCATCTGGTGACGCTCCGGCCAGGGTTGGCCATCGGCGGCTGTACCTTTTCCAATCCGCGTCAGGGTGGCAATGAAAGCCGTGGGGTCGAGCGCAGGTGGTGGCTCTGATACCTCATCGCCCGCAACGCGATAGGGGTGGGGGCGAGGGAATTCCGGTGTAGTCATGGCTGGGGCTCCGTGCAGGACAGACGGTAGCCGCCACATAAGGGTGGCGGGCGGAGACGTGGCTCGAAAACCGGGCTCCTGTTGAACCGGCAGGCACAAGGCCTCCACGCTCCGCCCGCCATAGCCGGCAGACGGATTGCCAGCCGGCGCCACACGGGGTGACGCCGGCTGGCAAGCGTAATCAAACAGAAGCACGGGTTTTCGAGGCCCGGCCATCTTTTCTTGATGGCCCGTCATCTGTACCTGTGCCGACGCGGAGTGCCAATCAGAAGAGTTGCATTCAACGCTTGATGCAAGACGCTTTCGGCATTCTTGCATGCTGTTAAGCCGCCCCAGACGCCGATGGCGTAAGGGCCCTGAGCGATAGAGGGATATGCGACATGCGTCGTGGTTGCCTGCGTAGTGTGCTGTCACCTCAGCGAGGCAATGACGACAGAGCTCCGCGATTGGGCGGTACAACGTGGTTCTAGTCGAGCTCTATGAGAAAGCGCGTGGCTATGGCGGATGGCACGACAGACGCCCCGACCCGCTTCAGTTCAACCAGTCCATAGCCTTCCATCATCCGAAGGGTACGAGAAAGGCTCGGAACCTTGCGCCCGCATTGCTCAGACAGCTGGGTGAGGGACCTGGGTTGAAGTTCGCGCAGCAGTCGCAACAGCCGGCGGTTCTCATCGCTCAATACTGCGGCCAGGGAAGACAGGGTCGAGAAGGCTATCGCCCCATCCGTTACCTGCGGTGGGGCCGATCTGTCCTTTCGTTCTCCGCCGATGACACAACGTCGGAAGGTACTTTGGACTGGCGAACGGCGCGTGTCGGAATCTGTCATCGGTGCGAGATTGCATTGGGACCGATAGATCATGTCTGGTCGAGCACGCGCTGGATTGAACAAACGGCGCATGTAGGGCGCGCCTGCAGGACCGTGTCAGCTTCGGGCCAGGAGCGGACTTCCGCCCGGCTCCCGATCAACAACCCTGATCTCACGCTGATATCCATTTCCGGCCATCAACAAGCCTACCGGTCACTCGCTGGGTTTCAGCCGCTGCGCTGAGCGAGCGTACGAATCGAAGACGCGACGTCGCCTGTGCCAATCAACTGCTCTTCCAATGCCTCTACCGCGGGTGTGCCGGCGGCCGCACTACGCATCAGCCGAAAGCTCGCTGCGGGGAGCGCAGGAAGTCCCAAGTCATCGCCGGCAATGAGCAAGCCATCATGGATGTCATCCTCAAGCGCGATAGTGATGGCGAGCCCCGACTTTGCAGCCGATCGTAAGCCCTGCTGGCTCGCCGAGCTGAAGGCGACGCGCCACTCGAGGCCGGCTTCAACAAGTGCTTCAACGCACACGTCCCGGTGCATGCACGGACTGGGCGCGAGGGCGAGTGGCAGCGCCTTCTCCGATTCATGCTCGTACCCCGAACCGATGGCCCAGACGAAACGCGTTCGCCTCAGAAGCGGCCAGTCAACGTCCTCCCGCAGAAACAGGTTGACCGCAAGATCGAGTGTTCCTGCATGTATCTGCTCGTTCAGCGCTCCGTAGGGCTCCACGGTTACATCCAACCGCACCGCGGGAAATCTGCGGGAGAAGCGTGACAGCATTGCGGTCAACAGATCGCCGGCATAGGTCTCGGGCACGCCAAGGCGCACTGCGCCGGTAACGGGAGCCTTCTGGAATCGGCGAACCAGCAGGCTCTGGGCAGCAAGGATCTGCTCCGCATGACGCAGGAAGTCCTCGCCGTCTTCGGTGAGTGTCACGCTTCTCGTGGTCCGCTTCAGCAAGGCGCTGCCCGCCTGCTCTTCCAGCTTCCGGATCTGGTGGCTGATGGCGGATTGGCTAAGGCTCATGCGCTCACCCGCCTTGGTGAAGCCACCTGTCTCTACGACGGCGACAAAGGCGCGTAGCAGGTCGGGGTCAAAGAACACCGGAGCGATCCATGATGAAGATTGATCAATTCTATTAAATCAAATCATTTTTATCATCTTTGAGGTTTCCCCAAGATGGCAGCTCATTCGACACGCGCAGCTTCATTCGACGCTGCTGCGTGCCAGATCCCGGACCTGCCTGAGGAGACCCATGACTTCCCTTTCACCTGCTGCTCGAGACCGCCTGACGCTTTCAGCGGCATGCGTGGCATCCCTGATGTTCGGGCTGGAAATCTCGAGCGTGCCGGTCATCCTGCCGATACTGGAGGCAGAGCTGGGTAGCAGCTTCAGTGGCCTGCAGTGGATCATGAATGCCTACACCCTGGCCTGCACGACGGTGCTGATGGCGGCTGGTGCACTGGCGGATCGCTATGGGCGCAAGCGTGTATTCGTGGTCAGCCTGCTGCTGTTCGGTATCACATCCTTGGCCTGCGGCCTTGCGCGCAGCGGGCCAGCCTTGATCGTGGCTCGATCGCTGCAGGGCGCGGCGGGAGGCGCAATGCTGGTCTGCGTGTTTACGGTGCTTTCCCACCAGTTCAGTGATTCCGCACAGCGAGCCAAGGCATTTGGTATCTGGGGCGTGGTCTTTGGCGTGGGACTGGGTTTCGGCCCGGTCATTGGGGCTGGCGTCGTGGCCATCAGCAACTGGAGTTGGGTGTTTCTGGTGCATGCGCCCTTGGCAATTGGCGCGACGGTTCTTGCCGTGCTGGGCTTCAGGGAATCCCGAGCGCCAAGTCGCCGCAAACTGGACCTTGCGGGGATCGTCTCGCTCTCGGTGGCCGTCTTCTCCTTCACCTGGTACATCACTCAGGGCATTCCTGCAGGCCTGGCAAGCGGCTCTTCCATGGCGGCCGCTCTGGTTGCCGTCATCAGCCTGGCGGTATTCATCGCGGTCGAGCGCAGGGCGCCGGACCCGATGTTCGATTTCTCCATCTTTGGCAACCGGCGCTTTTCGGGCGCATCGCTGGGCTCGATGGGCATGAACTTCAGTTTCTGGCCACTTATGGTGTACCTGCCATTGTTCTTCCAGCACGGACTGGGCTACTCGAACATCGCGACCGGCCTATCCGTCCTGGCATACACATTGCCGTCGCTGCTGCTTCCGCCTTATGGCGAGCGTCTCGCTGTGCGCTTCGGGCCCGAGCGTGTGATCCCTGTCGGGATGTCTGTCATGGGTGGCGGAATGCTCATGATGGCGATCGGTGCAGGCGCGGACAACGCGAGCTGGCTGACGATGCTGCCAGGCTGCGTTCTTGCAGGCTCAGGCCTGGGCGTGATCAATACGCCCATCACCAACACAACGACCAACTCGGTGCCCAGTGATCGTGCCGGCATGGCGTCCGGCATGGATACCAGCGCCAGATTCATCAGCCTCGCCATCAACATCGCCGTAGTGGGGTTGATCCTGGTGAAAGGTACCGACTACGCACTTGGAACGAACCTGCCCTGGGGCGACCCTTCGCATCTGCGATCGCTTGCGGAGGGCTTGTCCGCAGGTACTGCGCGTCTGGATGAATTGGCGGCCACTGGCCAAGTTGTGTCCAGTGACGTCGCGCATCAGTCTCTGCTTTTCGGCTATCGACTCGCCATGGCTTACTCGGGCGCATGTGCCTGTGTCCTGGCAGTTGCCAGTGCGCTTGCGTTCCGGGGCAGTCGTCACTCCATGGCGTCGTCCACCAACGAATCGAAAGTGCTGTGAGGTGCCTGGGGAACGAGCGGAACGTTCGTAGCAACGTAGCCTGGGCGCAAAAGGTCTGCGCTGAAGCGCTACGGTCCAGGGACCGCTTCCAGCCAGAACCGCTCGTTTACCTCAGGCGACAGCCTCATCGGCCCGTCACGGCTTGGCCTGAAAAGGCGGCAATCGCCCTCGCATCAACCTTCTCCCGGGTTCCATGGGATGATGCGCTGCCCACCGGACGAACGACCATGCAGAAGCTGACGGACCCCCATCTGCTGGACGACATCGCCGAGATTGGTCGAATCCAGGCCGTGCCGCGCATCCTGGAGACCGTAGCCCACATTACGGGCTCACGATTCACCGCCATTGCCCGCGTGACCCAGACCACCTGGACCGCCTGCGCCACGTTCGACACCCTGGGGTTTGGGCTGGTTCCCGGTGGCCAACTGGTGCTCGAGACAACCATCTGCGATGAAATCAGGCAGTCGGCGACGTCGGTGGTATTTGCGCATGCGAGCAAGCACCCGGTTTACGCCACGCATCACACGCCGCGGATCTACGGGCTCGAGAGTTATGCGTCCGTTCCCATCCATCGGCCAGACGGAAGTTTCTTCGGCACACTCTGCGCGATTGACTCGGCACCGGCCAGCTTCGACGTCGCCCACGTGCAGAGATCCATGGAGCTGCTGGCCGATCTGGTAGGAAGCTACCTCGACAAGGAAGATCGCCTCGAGCGAGCGGAAACTGCGCTCTCCGACGCGCACCGCGTCGCCGACCTGCGCGACCAGTTCATTGCCGTGCTGGGTCATGACCTGCGCAGTCCTCTGCAGGCAATCAGCATCGCTGCGGAGTCGCTGGCATGTGAGCTGAACGCTGAGCGTCAGCAACGAATGCTCGCGCACATCGCCTCAGGCGTTGCCAGAATGGATGGACTGATCAACGACGTGCTTGATTTCGCCAGGGGGCGCCTGGGTGGCGGCATTCCCATCGCGCTGCAGCTGACCAGCACGCTGGAAGAAGACCTGAAAAAGGTTGTGGAAGAGGTGGCCATCGCCACTGGCCGCCAGGACATCAAGGTCCGCATGCAGATGGACGACAACGTGGTCTGTGATCCGAGCAGATTGGCGCAGCTCCTGGCCAACCTGCTCACCAATGCAGCCGAACACGGAGCGCGCTCGTCTGCAATTACGCTGACCGTCAACGCCACGGCCGAAATGTTTACGCTCGAAGTACACAACGACGGACACATTCCATCAGAGAGGATGGACGCCATATTCAGTCCGTTCTCTCGCGAGAAGAGTGAGCAGCCACGGCCCGGCCTCGGCCTCGGCATCTACATTGCGTCGGAGATTGCGCGCGCTCATGGCGGCACGCTGGAGGTGCAGTCCAGCGCGGCCACCGGCACCTTGTTCACGTTCAAGATGCCGCGGCTGGAGCTTGCGTAGCGAAGCACGTCTTGCTGCGCTCCGCCGTGACTGCTTCCTCAGCCTTCACAACCGCGCTTCATTTGCGGGCGTGGCGTGCGTCCTTCTCATCGTCGCCCTTCGCAGCCGCGCGACTCTGCGCAAACTCTGGGAACGTTTCCTCGATCGAGTCCTTGTCCGGCAGCACGTAGAACACGCCGCCCTTCTCGAACGTGGAATGCACGATCTGCTCGTAGAACGCAGGCGAGACGTTGATGCAGCCGTGGGTGACGCGGTTGTCGTCCGGCGTGGCGGATGCCAGTCGTTCGCTGCGCTTCTCTTTCGGGGTGCCCGGGGGGAGCGGGTGCATCGACACGGCGGAATCGTAGTCCACCCACAGCACGCGTCCGGCGTCCTCGGACGGGCCATAGCCGCCAATGAAGCGGCCGGCCGGGGTAGTGCGGTCGTGGCCTGGAATCGCGCTCAGCGCGAGCTTGGCGACGCCGGGCGCCGAGTGATCGCCGATGGCCGAACCAAACAATGCCGGCGCCGCGCCACGCAGCTTGCCGTCACCGCCGAAGACCAGGACCTGCGCAGCGGCCTTGTCCATGATCGCGAACGGATAGCCCTGGTTGTCCTTGCTGGCGACTACCCAGCCGGCCAGTGCAATGACGGTCTCGGATACTTCCTGGCCCTGCGGAAGTTCATCGGCGGCGTTCGCCGTTTCCGCGGCAGGTGCTTCTTTTGCTTCCTTGCCATTCTTGGCACTGGCCACGCTGGTGCCTGCCAATGCCAGCGCGATGGTCAGCGCGGCCGACACGGCCCGGCGTGCAGGGAATGAGTACGTACGAATGGGTCGGCTCCTTCGGATCAAGACCGAGAGGTTGAAAGACACCAGTGGCCGGCGAAGGCCACTGGTGTCTGGTTCAAGCGTTCATCAAAGTGGGTGGGAGAGCGGTTACCCGCGCGGCTTGCGGCCCGGGACCCTTTCGAGCTGCTGGACGCGGCCTTCAATCTGATCCAGACGCTGGTTGGCCTGCTGTGCGGACTGGTTGGCGGATTCGGCGCTCTGCGCCGCGCCTTGCACCTTCACGTCGAGCTGGTCGAGACGTGAGTTGATCGAAGCGAATTCGTCTTTGTAGGTGGCGCAAGCACCGAGGCTTACGGTAGCAACGATGGCTACGGTGACGGCACGTGCCGCGTTGATTTGCTGCTTGGTCAGGAACATTCCACTCCCTCCTTCGTCTGGGGAGTCTGGAATATAGCGGCGTTTGTTCCCGGCGCTGCGAAGTGCTTTCAGCTGCAGTTGGAAGACGTGGATGGGCCGTGAAGGTGCGGCAAGCAGCCAACCTTAACAAGCGGGAACAAGCGAGCTGTGCTGCATCGGTCGATGCCCTTGCGCCGCTTCGATACAGCCAATTCATCAGGATGAAGCGGGCTCACGCTGTCCTAATGAATGGGCGCAGATGAGCGTCGCGCAACAGCGACGCCCGCACCTCACTGCTACACGTGCAGTTCTCCTCGTCGATCAGATGCACGAAGCGGTCATGCCCTTCGTCCTGCGCCCGACGGCTACTACATGTAGGTCTTACACCATAGTTCGTGTAGCAAATGAACTCATAGTTTGTGCAGATCGGAGGGAATCAGGCACCAACTATGGTGTCCGTGTACACCACAGTCCGTTCAATCTAGATTTTATTAGAAAATTCATCCACTTAGCTCATTTCGCAACGTGCTCGGTGTCATGCATAGTTTCTGCACTTCGGTCGACTCAGACCCGATGCGCCTTCTTGTGGCTGCTGCTTCAGGTCAATACCGGACAACCGGGCGTAGATTGATCATTGCAGCCGTCATTGAAGAGTCCGCCGAGAAGCGATGCCACACCTAACGCTGAACGTATTTTGTAGGTTGCTGGTCCTGAGGCAGCCGTAGTCCACCTTCTGCAAGGGCCGCCTGGTCTCCCGCATAGCAAGCAACTGAAGCTGATCTTCAGCTGGCTGGCGTGGGTGTCCGCTTCCGGCCTAAGGGAGGTCTGAAAAACTCCCGCTCGGCACGGCTTGAAATTCATGCGAGATGGCGGCCGGTGGAACGAACAATCAATGGCTTGCGGAACCCGTCAACAGCAGGGTCACCGATCTACGGCATCTGACTCGAATTGCCCGGATCTTCCCGAAAGCCGAGCCTCGGAACTTTGAAAATTTTGTACAATCCTCCATGTCTAAATGGAGGGGGCAGATGGCAGGGGCGACGTCTACGCAGGAAGCTGAAATCCTCACCATCAAGCAAGTGGCTGCATACCTGCAGGTCACCGAGCGCACCGTTTACCGCCTCGCAGCCGCCGCTGGTATTCCCGCATTCAAGGTCGGCGGCTCCTGGCGCTTCCGACGCAGGGATCTGGATCAATGGATCGCCAACAGCATTGGCAAGGCAAGCGCTCCGAACGGAGTCGGAGCAAACGTTGTCGCCCCATCCTTCCATTCAGGTGCTAAAACCAAGCAAGTTCCGAGCATCCTCGCCACCGATGGCTCTGCCTTGCAGGATGGCTCCAAATGACCTTGTTCAACGAGGACTCACGAGTCAAGATCCCTGCGTTGCTACACCTCACGCGACTTGGATACACGTACATCTCGCTGAAGCACGCAAACTGGGACGCCCGCAACAACATTTTCCCCGAGCTTTTCGAGGAAGCCGTCCTACGCATAAATCCAGAGCTCCGTCGGGAAGATCTGCCCGCCCTTCTTAACGAAATTCACCTTAAGCTCTCAGCTGATGATATCGGCCGCGGCTTTCATCAACGCCTAACCGCACGCGCGGGTGTTCGCCTGATCGACTACGAAGATCTCAACAACAATACTTGGCATGTCGTTACTGAGCTGGCATTCGTAAACGGGCAGGACAACTTTCGCCCTGATATCACCTTGCTGGTCAACGGAATGCCGCTGGCCTTCGTCGAGGTTAAAAAGCCGCTCAACGCCGGCGGCGTGCTGGAAGAGCGCAAGCGCATGGATCAGCGCCATGGCAATGGCAAGTACCGGCACTTCTTCAACCTGGTCCAACTGATGGCGTTCTCCAACAACATGGAGTACGACGACACCGAGGCGGAGCCCCTTCAGGGAGCGTTCTACGCTGCCTCAACGTATGGTCATGCGCATTTCAACCACTTCCGCGAGGAGCGCGGCGACGAGCTTGCTTCCTGCATCGGCTCATTGGATGAAGCTGCAGAGGACAGAATTCTTACCGATACCAATCTGGTTGCGATCAAGGGCACCCCGGAGTACGAACGCAACAAGTCGCCTGACTCGCCCACCCACCGCCTGTGCACATCCTTGTTCAGTCGCGAGCGGTTTGTCTTTGCACTGCGTTACGGCTTTGCGTGGCTGGCGACCGAAAAGGGGCCGGAAAAGCACGTCATGCGCTATCCTCAGCTGTTCGCCACGCGAGCAATTGCCGATGCGTTGGCCGCAGGCGCACGCAAGGGCATCGTCTGGCACACGCAGGGCAGCGGCAAGACCGCGCTGGCGTACTTTAATGTCAAGTACCTGACCGACTGGTTCCAACAGCGCGGGCAGGTTGCCCGGTTCTATTTCATAGTCGACCGCATTGACCTTCTGGAGCAAGCCGAAACGGAGTTCAGGTTGCGCGGCTTGACGGTCAACGTCATTGCCAGCCGCGATGCCTTTGCTCGTGACATGAAAAAAGCCGTGGCCATCGACAACAACCGAGGTGAGCCAGAAATCACCGTGGTCAACATCCAAAAGTTCAAGGATGACCCGGCGGTTGCCGCCGCCGAAGACTACGCGGTGAACATCCAGCGCGTATATTTCCTGGACGAGGTGCACCGCAGCTACAACCCAAAGGGTAGCTTCCTGGCCAACCTGGAGCAGTCCGACCGCAACGCCATAAAGATTGGCCTGACTGGCACACCGTTGATTGGCAACGTGCAATCAAAGGAACTGTTCGGAAACTACCTCCACAAGTATTACTACAACGCCTCCATTGCCGACGGCTATACCCTGCGCCTGATCCGCGAGGAAATTGCCACCCGCTACAAGATGCAGTTGCACGAGGCCCTGCAGAGCGTGAAGGTGCAGCAGGGAGGCATCGAGGGGACGGCGTTGTACGCGCATCGGCGCTTCTGCGCGGCCATGCTGGACTACATTTTGGATGACTTCACCCAAGCTCGTATCACATCGGGTGACGACAGCATTGGCGGCATGGTGATCTGCGACAGCGCTGACCAGGCGCGAGAGCTATACCGCCAGTTCCACGAGCGCATGCCGGCGCCGCCGTCCATTGTGGAAGCTGCCAACGATGACGGCCACATGCAACAGCGCGTAGCCGAGCCGCAGCCTGGTCGCGCCAAGGCTCTCAATGCGGCGCTGATTCTGTATGACGAGGGGGATAAGGGTTCGCGCAGGCAGATCATTGAGCAGTTCAAGCGCCCGAAGCCGGGCAAGCAATCGGTTGATCTGTTGTTTGTCTACAACATGCTGCTGACCGGGTTTGACGCGCCTCGGCTGAAGAAGCTGTACATGGGTCGCGTCATCAAGGACCACAATCTGCTGCAGGCGCTGACCCGGGTCAACCGCCCCTATCGCACCGCGCGCTACGGTTACGTGGTGGATTTCGCCGATATCCAAAGCGAGTTCGACAAGGCCAACAAGAGCTACTACGACGAGCTGAACGAAGAACTTGGCGACGAGATGGAGCACTATTCCAACCTGTTCAGGAGTGCAGCCGAGATCCAGGCGGATCTGGACGCCGTCAAAGAGGTGCTGTTCGGCTACGCACTTGACGATGCCGAGCTGTTCTCCCAGCAGGTGGCCAGAATCCAAGACCGCGACACGCTGCGCGCCATCGTCAAGGCGCTGTCCACTGCGCGCGAGCTGTACAACCTGATCCGTCTGTCCGGGCAGGAAGAGCTACTGGAGCTGCAGGATTTTGCCAGGCTGCGGCAGCTGCACGCCGAGGCGCAGCGCGCAATGGATGCGCTGAACCTGAAGCACCAGATGGAGATAGCCAACGACACCCGTGGCCTGCTGAATCAGGCGCTAGAAGACATCGTGTTCCACTTCAAGAAGGTAGGCCAGGCCGAGCTTAAGTTGGCTGATGAGCTGAAGGACATCCTGCGCCGCACCCGCGAAGGCCTAGCCGGGACGCAAGACCCCGGGGACCCGAAATGGCTGGCCCTGAAGGATGAACTGGAGCGCCTGTTCAAGGCTAAGAAGCTCAGTGAAGTGAGCCAGTCCGAGATGCGAGCCAACATCGCCACGCTCAAGGGCCTGGACATGCGCGTCCAGGCGCTGAACAACGATAATGCCAACCTTGCCGGCCGCTATGGTGGCGATTCAAAGCTGATGCGCGTGCACAAGCGTCTGTTGGAGTCGGGCCGCCTAGGTCGGAGCCAGGCCCCACTGCATACCGCGCTGAGCGGTGTCAAACACGAGGTGGACGACATGGTCCTGCGCAATCGCGAACTGTTGGGAAACCCGGATTTCTTCGAACGCAGTGTCATGCGCATTGTCATGCACCGCTTCAGTGGCAGCCGGCCCGAGCCGGATGCTGATACCCGCCAGATGATCCAGCAGTTGCTGGTCAATGAATACCTGGGCCAAGCCCAGGGCCGCCTGCCTTTCTGAGCTGCATTAACCTATGAAGTACACGAACTACCAGCAACAGACCCGCCAGTTGATTGATGACCTGAAAGCCGTATGTGCCAGCAACGGCCTGGGCAACGACGGCAACGAATACAAGATCATCTCCCAGACATTCCTGTACAAGCTGCTGTGCGACAAATTTGCCTATGAAATGAAGCAGCTCGACCCGAAGCTCGCCAGTGCTCCCAACTGGATTTCCACCTGGGAGAAGTTGTCGAAGGTCCAGCGGGACAAGCTCAAAGATGGCTTGCCGCCAGAAACGCCGCTGTTGGACGCGGATCAGCTTATCCCCAGCTTGTTCAACCGTCAGGCCGAGGCAGGGTTTGCTCAGGTGTTTGATGACGCCTTGATTGCTATTGCCGCGAAAAACAGCAAGATTTTTGCTATCAAAGCTGAAGATGGCGAGCGGGTGCCGCTGTTTGATCGGCTCAGTGAATACGTCACCGGTGGCGCGGAGAAGAAGGACGCTTTTGCCCGCGCCTTGTTCAACAAGCTCACCGGGGTGAGCTTTGAGCACCTGTTCAGTCAAAAGTATGACTTCTGGGCCACGCTATTTGAATATCTCATCAAGGACTACAACAAGGACAACGGCGGCAAGTACGCTGAGTACTACACCCCGCACGCGGTGGCCACCATCATCGCTGACATCCTGGTGCCCAAGCACAAGCCTGGTAAGGTGAGGAATGTGACCTGCTACGACCCGGCCAGTGGCTCGGGCACCTTGCTGATGGCACTGGCCCATGCCATTGGTGAGGAGAACTGCAGCATCTGGTCGCAAGACATCTCACAGAAATCCTCTAGCCTGCTGCGCTTGAACCTGGTGTTGAACCGGCTGGTGCACTCCATCCCGAATATCACCCAGGGCAATACCCTCCTCCACCCTGTTCATATGGGCGAGGATGGAAAGACGCAGAAGCAGTTCGACTACATTGTCAGCAACCCGCCATTTAAGATGGATTTTTCTGACTTTCGCGATGACCTGGACACGGACAAGAACAAAACCCGGTTCTTTGCTGGCATCCCCAAGGTCAAGCCGAAAGACAAGGACAAGATGGAAATCTACCTCTTGTTCATCCAGCACATCATCGCCAGCCTCAAATCTGGCGGTAGGGCGGCCATTGTGGTGCCTACAGGCTTCATTACAGCGGCGAAGGGCATCGAATTGAAGATTCGCCAGAAGCTAGTGAACGAAAAGATGTTAGCCGGCGTTGTGTCTATGCCGAGCAACATATTTGCCACTACCGGGACAAACGTTTCGATTCTGTTCCTCGACGGCACGGCGCGTGACAATGTGGTGCTGATAGATGCTTCTGCACTTGGCAAAAAGGTGAAGGAGGGCAAGAACCAGAAGACCCTACTTAGCCCGACAGAAGAACGGCGCATCGTCGATACCTTTATCGCACGAGAATCGGTGGAGGACTTCTCCGTTGTCGTGGATTACGCCGCGATTGCCACAAAGAACTACTCGTTCAGTGCGGGACAGTACTTTGACGTTAAGATTTCTTACGAGAACATCAGCCCGAAACAGTTCTCCGAAAAGATGGAGGGCTTTAAATCGCGGCTAGACGCGATGTTCTTGGAATCCAAGAAGCTCGAAAAGCACATTGCTGCATCGTTGAAGGGATTGACCCTTGAATAGAATCGTACGCCATAAGTTTTCAGACCTGTATGAGATGAGCTCAGGAATATCATCTACGCCGGCGCAAGCTGGACATGGCGCGCCTTTCCTTTCGTTCTCAACTGCATTTAACAATTACTTCGTACCAAAAGATCTTCCTGACTTTATGGATACCTCCGCATCCGAGCAGAAATCCTACTCGGTTCGCGCTGGCGACATATTTTTGACCCGAACCAGTGAGACTGTCGATGAGCTGGGCATGAGTTGTGTAGCTCTCAACGATTTCCCGCATGCCACCTACAGCGGCTTCCTTAAGCGATTGCGACCGAAGCAGCAAGGCATAGTTGACTCTAAGTTCATTGCGTTCTATCTACGCAGTGAGTTGTTCCGCAAAGCCATGACTAACAATGCGGTCATGGTATTGCGCGCAAGTTTGAATGAACAAATATTCTCCTACTTAGACCTCCTGCTTCCAGATTTCGACGAGCAGACGAAGATTGGCGAGTTGCTACATTCGTTGATGGAGAAAATAGACCTCAACAACCGCATCAATGCCGAACTGGAAGCGCTGGCAAAGACGATCTACGACTACTGGTTTGTGCAGTTCGACTTCCCCGACGCTAATGGCCGCCCCTACAAGACCAGCGGCGGTAAGATGGTCTGGAGCGACGCGCTGAAGCGGGAGATCCCGGCGGCGTGGAGTGCTGGTTCGTTGGATGATCTCGGACGGATCGTTGGCGGCGGAACGCCATCAACAGTAAATCCGACGCATTTTGGTCGAGGTATGATTCCTTGGATTACGCCCAAAGACTTGTCGAACAACAAGGGCAACAAGTTCATTGCACGTGGCGAGACAGACGTTTCCGAGGCGGGCATGCAAAGTGCCTCGCTGACGCTATATCCTCCGGGAACAGTACTGATGAGCTCTCGTGCCCCCGTCGGCTATCTGGCTATTGCGCTCAACGCAGTGACAACGAACCAGGGTTTCAAATCTTTCGTACCATCTAAAGGCTATGGCACTTCATTCGTCTACTACACTGTTCAACGATCGCTGCCTACGATTATTCGATACGCATCCGGTTCCACTTTCGTGGAAATATCGGGTGGTGTACTGAGGTCAGTGCAAACGGTTCTACCAGGGAAAGTAGTGACAGACGCCTTCTGCAAAAAGGTCCAGCCCATCGTCGAAAGGCAACGACAGGCGGAGTTGGAGAACCATGAGCTGATCCGACTTCGGGATTGGCTGCTCCCGCTGCTGATGAACGGACAAGTCAGGCCGTCTGGCGGCTAGGGAAGATCGGTGCGAATCGGACCGTCGCCGAGCGGCAACCGAGCTCCATGCTTTGACGATCACGCAGTTTACGTTCGGGAACGCCGAGGGTCTTGGGCAGCGAAAGCGTCCGTGCCTCAAGGTGTTCCTGAACGAGGTGGAGCAGGTCGCTTTATGGACGGTGCTGTTTGTACTCATGTCGCCTCACCACCTCTTGCCGATCGTCGTGGCCGACATCCGGAATCAGGATGGTCAATTTGTATAAAGCTCAGAGACGCTCAAATGGACTCAGCGCCGGCCTCTCCCTATCTCCTTGCGTCGGCCCCAACGCCGTGCCCAGGGCCTCTTCCAGCTCGTCGCGGCTGGTGCCGCCGGGCAGGCAGAACGCCTCAATGAGCTGAGAGAAGACCTCAACGTACACGTGCCAGCCATGTGCCTCGAACCCCAGTGGCGACCTGCCTGTCACTGAGTCGACGTTCTTCTGCATTTGCCAAAGAGCTTGGACAAAACTCTGATACTTCTCAACATCTGCGGCAAAGCGTACTGATTCGTCGCATAGCCCCGCGAGGACTGTGCGTACGACAACAGTCACTAGCTCTTCAATGCAGCTTCGGAACTCTTTCGACAGGGACAAATAGTACAGGGCCTTTGTGATGTCGCGCCCCGCAGCAAAGGCCGTCGCGTTATCGCCGGCGTGCTTTGCCAGCCTCACACGTGCGCAGAGCGCGCCCAAGGCATCCAGCGAAGGCTTGGCACCGTAGGCATGCATCGGCCTCAATGGATCGTGCTGATTGGCCTCGTCCAAGACCCTCATCAGAGACCGATGATGGTCATAGCACGATCGAAGATCCGATTGAGGATCGAGAACCTTCCATAGCATGTGATTGAAGACGCCAGAACTGCCTATCACGTGCTCGTCAATAGTCTCTATCCGCTGCCGTCGGGGTGTAGGCAGCTCGCCGCCTGGAGCGAAGGGGTCTGCAACCTCAACACTCTTCGGAAAGGCACCAGTGACTGTGCCGAAATGCCGATAGTGATCTCGCCTCGCCTGTCGCTGCCTCTCGTGAACGAAGGCCGCCCAGACTAGCGTCCGGGTCCGAAGCACCAGTTCTCTGCCGGCATGCCCCGGCCTGCGAGGCCACTCGTCACATGTTCCATTTAACGGAACATCGGCGCTGAAATGGAACACGCCTAGCACTTACGAGCGATTCTGCTCGATAAGAGGGGGTACACGTTGCGTAGCCCGCGGGATAACCTCATTCCAGACCCTCTATGACGAGTGATGATGAGCTGAGATAAATAGGGCTTGCAGAGAAGCTATAAACGGCTGAGACGGAAAAAGCCCAGGAGCTGGACACTCCTGGGCCTTTATTTGCCGCGTCTTGCGAGGACCGACACGTGCATTCTGCTCTCAGATTTTTCCCCTTGTCAAGGCAGGGCGGGCATCGCTTTGCCTAAGGAGCAGAAATGCACGAGTTGCAACTTCGCGCCTGCTTTGAACGAGCAGCGCTAACCGGACCGCAGAGAGAACACCTCCTGGCCATGATTGCGGAGACACCGAGCCGACGACCAGGCGGCGCGGCACTGAACAATGTCATTGCACAGTTTTGGTCAGACAAGAACAGGGCGCCTATCTGGATCGAAAGTCACACGGTTGAACGTCTGTTTGCCTATGAGCTCGAGCTCGACCCCACCGTCTTGGCCTACTACTCACAAATTCCTTGCCGGGGAATTGAGCGTCGCAACGCGAATGGAAGACGACACTTAGGGAACGCCACAGCGGACTTCCTGGTCATTCGTGCCGACTCAGTTACGGTGGTGGAATGCAAGGCGGCGCAGCGCATCGAATCACTGCTGCAACAGAAGCCACTTGAGTGGGTGCGATCCGACGATGGGGTGGTTGAGCGTCCGGCGCTAAGCAGCTGGGCATCCGCCTGGGGGCTCAACTACGCAGTATGGGTTCAGCCGTCACTATTTGCGTGTCTCTTGGCAAATCTTGAGCTCTTGTGCTCGGTAAAGCCACCTGATGAGCCAGGCAAGGTGCACCGTCAAGCCCTACGGCAACTGGAGCGCTCTTCACTGACGATTGGGGAACTGATACGGCGCGTCTCAGGGCTGACGCCACTGGCGATTCATCAGCTCCTTCGAATGGGACTGGTATGCGGCACCATCAAAAGCCAACCGATAGCGCTTACTGAGACTTTCCGACTCTTCTTAGATCCTCAGCAATGCCGCGCTGCGGAGGCCGATGCGGCTCAATTCGTCGACGGCCGCCTTCGTCAGCCGTCGGGCCCCATAGCGACAGCTTCATACCGGGATCTCTGCGCAGGTCGCCAACGACTAGAGACACTGAGAGCCATGCGCCGTGGTGATAGGCCATTCACACGCTGGTATAGAGATCTGGATCGCCTTGTTCATCAGGCTGTACTGGATGGGATGGCTGAGCTAGAGCCATGCCTGACCAACTTTCGAAGATCCGGCAATAGAAGTGGAAGGCTAGGTACAGTGCAGAAACTTGCCGTGGATCTTGCCGTGCGCAGATGGGAGGCTGGCAAGACACATAGCAGGGGACATGCCTACGCTGAGCACGTTGCTCATTGCCAGGACGCTAGCTGCGCCCCCGTTTCGAGAACAACTCTCTATAGAAAGCTGTCAGCTGCGAATGCTTCAAAGCGAGCTCTTCTAACCGGCGGCCTCCGCGAATACCAGAAGCAGAGAGAGGTAACGGACCCGCGGCATCGCTCAATAGCATCTCTGGCCTTTGGGCTTCGAATTCACATTGACTCTACCCAAATTGACGCCCGAGTCTTCCCCGGGGTTGAAGACAAGCTCCTACTCGATCGCCCGATCATCTATGTCGCCGTCGACAACGCCACGGGTCTACCCATTTGCTACGAACTAGGGTTCGGACCAGCGAGATCAGATGCGCTTGCGGCCCTTCTTCGTACCTATGTGCGAACTACTGGCTCATTGCCTAACATCATTCAGCTTGATCGGGGGGCTGAGAACAGATCCAACTGGCTGGCTGCCTTCTGCAGGGAGTATCACATTACTCTCATGATTCACCCTACTGGTGCTTCTGTTTTCAATAGTGCTGCCGAAAACTGGCTGGGCCGAATCAACTCACGGCTTCACTCTCTGCCGGGGAGCACGCTTCCAGATAAGAAAGGAAGATATGTCGACGGAAGGTTCAAAAGTCGTCAAACCGCAAGGCTGCAGTTCTCAGCTCTTCACGAAGTAGTACACGACGCTATCGAGCTGTTGCGTGACGTCCCTGGTGCAGATGGCGAGTCTCCGATTGAGCGCAAGGCTCGACTCATTGATGAAACGGGTATCGCCGGCCACGCCGTGGAAATTGACGATAACTTCCTCTTTCACAGCTCCATACCTACCCGTGCCAGTGCCTTGGATCCGAAGCGAGGCATCAAGACGGAGCGAACTCGATATGCGAGTTCTGAGCTGCTTCAGGCGGCGCGACGCGGAGATGTCATCGAGGTCCGTCGAGACTGCGAAGATCCTACGGTGATGCACGTCCAGATGTCTTCTGGTCGTTGCAAGGCCTGGTCGGGAATGGCAAATAAGGTGGCCGGATTACCTGACATAGAGCTCAAGTTCCTTGCCTACTACCTGCATCAACGAGGATCGAAGGTCGTTGAGAGGAGGCTAGATGCCCACGTATCGCATCACCGAAAGGTCCAAGAAGTCCTCACGACCAATGACTCGAACGCGAGCCAGCAGAAGCCGTCAGCGTCGAAAGCCACGCGTAGGTCGACTAAGGACCGCTCGGCCTCGCGAAGCATCTCCGTGTCTTTGGAAGGGTTGGATGACTACGGACAGGAACTGAGGGAAGGAGGTAGAGATGCCATCTAGCCAAGTCCTTCTTCATCCAAAGTTCCAGTCCACGGAGCGTGATCTAGCGGCGACGCTCACGTTGGCCCAACCTGGAAGCCTCGTGTTCTTGATCGGCATATCTGGCGTGGGCAAGAGCGAGCTTCGGTACCGGAGCATGCGATCGGTTGCCGGTGCTCCCTCAGGTTGGGACAGGGGCATCCTTCCTGCAATTGCTGTCAGAGCGACGCTGACGGATCGGGGGTTCTTCAATCCCAAGGATCTTGCTATGCGGCTCGCTCACGCTCTACGGGTACCAGACCTCACATGGCTGAGCGATAGAGATCAGATAGATGATCCTGAAGTAGTCCACGCCAAACTGGAGATCGCAGAGAAGGCTCAGCCGTGGCTAGATGCACGTAGATCAACCACCGAGCACGCGCTTCGATTTGAGTTTGAGCGCCATGCGAGAGCGCGTCGACTCCGCTGGATCTTCATAGAAGAGTGCGCGTCGATAGGCACATTGTCGCGCGGGCGATCCGTGCACAACTATGTCCTCGGTCTGATGCAGTTGGCTGAAGAGTGTGGTCTTACGATCATCCTGTTCGGCACGCCGCGCGCCGCGGCGCTATGGGACTGCCATCCTGATATACGCCGGCGGTCACTCTTCGTGTGGGCGCAGCGGTACAGGGAGGATCGGTCTGAGGATTATCGACCATTTGCCAGTCTGGTCTCTTCCCTAGGAAAGAATCTGCCGCTGGAAAGGCCTGATCTACTTGTCCAGAATCTGGAACTGGCGCTAGCGAACTCAGCAGGGTCGTACGGCGAAATAAAGCAGTTCTTGCTCCGAGCGGATCAAGCGAGAGTTCGACGTGGCTCTCACACGATCGATTTGTGCGACCTCCATCAAGCGTCTTATAGCCGAGACCATCTGCTCGGCATGTGGGAGCAGGCGAAGGCGTTTGATGGGCTCTGCGAAATCAATACGGATGCGGCGGACCTAGGCTACCTAAATCTCAAGTGGGGAGCGGTAGAAGGGAGGGTGGGCCAGTGACCGATACGCGCGCGTGGAAGTGGTCGACCCTTCCGCCGTTGGCCCTGAGCGGGTTGGGAACTGCACATGTCGAGTCGATGGCGAGCTACGTCGCTCGTCTGTCTGCAACTCAAGGACAGAGCACGTTGGCCTTCCTGGACTCTCTCGACGAGCTCTGCAATGAGAGGCCTCTGCGGAATGATCGAGTACGATGCGCCCTCATTGGCCCGGGCAGGAGGTTCATGGTGCGCCTGATTGCCTTGGAAGAGCTTACTGGCGGCCAAATTCTCAGGCCAGGCACTCTGTACGCCATTGCTGCAGCTATTCGCCCAGGAAGTGAGGGACTGGCAAATGCGCGCCATTGGTGTCCTGTGTGCCTGGATGAATTTGTTCAATCCGGAGTCAGCGGGCGACTTAGTTGGGTGTTCTCTGATCTGTCGCACTGCTCGTTGCATTTCGCGAGAATCGAAAGCTGCTGCTGGAGATGCAAGTCGCAGCAACCGTTCGCGCCGGGAAGTGCAAACATCCAGAGTTGCGTGCTGTGCGGAGCCAGCCTCTCTGCAGGCGCACAGTCCGCCAAGGGCGTCGCGAAGCAGGCGCTATGGACTGACGGATGCATAGAAGAGCTCGTTGGCTTCCTAAGCTCCAATCCGCCAATGGTCGTGCCAGGGGGATATGAGTCATATATTGACCGGTTGTCAAAGATGGGGGCACTGTCCAAAAGTCATCATGCTTTCCGGCGAGGCGCTCCCAGTATCAGGTCATTGCTTAACGTCTGCGCGTACATGGGAGTCCACCTGGTGGACGTGCTGCTGTGCCCAGATGATCTGCCTGTCGACCGCCTAGTTGATGGCGAAGAGGAACGCCGACTGCTTTCTGTACCTGTGGAGTCGAGGAACCTGCAGCTACGACGTTTGGAGTACCTATTAGACGCACTAGCAAGGGAGCGCCATGGTCTCGTTCCGCCCTTGGTCGTCCTTCTCGACAGATATGGCCTTTCGGCATCGGTCAAACAACTGAAGGAGCGAAACTCCTATCAGTGCTATCTCAGAAGGCATAAGCTACAGAAATGCCTTCTGACCAGCAGAGCGAGCAGGCCGATCATCGCCGCTGCCTTCAGTATGCTCGATTCCGGTGTGACCACTGAAAAGGCAGTGCAGAATCTGAGCGAGTCGACACGAATCAGTGTCAGGGCACTCGAGCCCTACGTTAGATGTGTTGGAAGGGTCTTAGTGCTAGAGGGCGAGGCCCGAGCCGCAGTCTTGTAGATCGTCATCTTGCAGCCAATTCCCTGCGACCAATCATGAGGCGGCACTTATGCCGAGCACAGCGTCTTCATTGACATACCTCTTCCTAGACACTGAGTGGGCCGATGAAAAAGGGCTTGAGCTCGTGAGCATCGCGCTGGTGAGCGAAGATGGAGCGAATACGTTCTATGCCGAGCGCGACCCGCTGCCGTTGGCGCCAACGGAGTTCGTGAGGACAACGGTCTATCCACTACTGCAGCGGGGTGGTCACGCCCTGCCTGACCAAAGTCTCGCAATGGCGCTCGTCGCATTCCTGAGGGCCCAGCGCTACCCTCATGTCATCGCGGACCATCCGAATGACCTTGGACTGTTTCGCCAGGTCATATCGTGGCACCGCCCTGGAGCAGTGTGCCGGCTGGAAGAGCTACCGAGCGTCCCATGTACCTTGATGGAAAGGGATCGCTTCACCACTTCCCATTTAGAGAGGTGGTTCTCTAAACATCCAGATCTACTCTTGCGTCGACATCACGCATTGGTCGATGCGAATGCTCTTCGCATGGCATGGATGGTGTCGACCGGTCGCCTAGATGATAATTTCAATGAACGAGAATAGGCTGATCTGGCTGCCCATCTCCAGTCCGCGCACTGCTGATCGGTAAGCGTTGTCTGCTTTCGGCCAGAAGCGAACATCTCGCTCTGGCACGCCCGCGCTAGATCTACACAGTCTGCGGGAACGCGGCTTGACCAACCATTACAGCCCAGCCCGAACCCGAACTACCTCGAACCCGCCGTCGCAAAAGTCATCGTTGCCCGCCAATGCTCGATACAGCTTGGCGAGCCAGTAGTTGGGACCTGACACTTCCTCGAAGTCGACTGCTCCCTCGATCAGCTTCTCCGCGACGCGCTCCGCATTTTCACTAGACCCATAAGCCCGATGAAGCGCAGGATACTGCCCACCCAGATGCTCGAGGCCCATCCGCCTGTAACGATCGGCGAGGTCGAGCTCGTTAAAGTGCGAACGCAGATGCCTGAAAGTTCGGAGTGCCATCCCCGCCGGTCGCGTCAGCCTGTAGGAGAGGATCAGGGCGTCCGCCTCCATGCGCGCGCGCACCGTCAGAAACTCCGTATCCGGGATTACATCGTAACAAGGGTGCAGAAACATCCGTACCTTCGTCCCCTCGTCCAGGATGCGGTCTCGTTTGCGCGTGTTGCAGAACGCACAGCTCGGCACGAGGTTCTTCGGGAACACCGAGAACTCGGGATATTGCTCCTTCGGCAGATAGTGGTCGAGCGTCGACGATTCGCTGATCCCGCAGAACGGGCAACGCGCGACGCTGATCCGCTTCAGGAGATTGCCGCGGAGTTCCGTCATCGGCTTGGTCTCCACGGTGAATGCGTGGCGCATCGCCTCCTTCTGCGGGTCGGTTAACGCGGCTTCGTCTAGCTCGCCAACCTCAGGCACCGAATCCTCGTAGCCCTGACAGGCGGCAAGCACCTTCGCGCGCGCCGCCTGCATCCGACTTCTTCGCGGTTGGCGCTTGGCTGCGGCGATCTCATCGAACAAATTCGTCGCATCGACGGCGAGCAGTGGAATCGAGCGCATCCGCTACTCCTCGATCTCATCGCGAATGCTTAGAACGTAGGAGCGTGCTGCGAAGCCGAGCTTCCGACCGAACGCCTCTTCGATCTTCTCAAGCGTGCTCCGACGCGCCAGTGCGCTCAGCGTCTCGTGCCAATCGGCTGAGCCGTCGCCAAGATTGAAGACCTCCTGCGTGATGACGCCGATATTTTCTGCGAACGTCTCCACACTTGGCGCCACGACGCGGCTCTGGTCAGCCGCTCGGCGCAGCACCTGGACGTATTTCGCGGGAGTCTCCTGCAGGACCACCGGCGAGTGTGTGGCGATGATCGCATAGCCGTCGAACGCCTCCAGGCAGGCTCGCACGCTCTTGAGAAATGCAGCGAGCAGCGGCGGATGGAGGTGCGTTTCGGGCTCATCGATGAGGACTAAGGTGGGCTCCGATCCCGAAATGTGTGCTGTGAGTTCGGTGACAATCTTAAGGACAACCTTGTGACCGCTGCTCAGTCCGCGGAAAAGCTCGCCCAGCTCCTCATCATCGCGATTGGCGTAGAGTTGAGTCAATCCGATGCGCTGGAACGATGGGTCGCGCAGGAGCGGCTTCAAGATCTCCAGTAGGTTCTCCAGGCGGTCGGCTTGGCGGACGCGCTCGAGCGCCGACAGGAACTCTGCCTCGATCTCCGCGGGCGTGCGCAGCCGATAGGCCTGCTCACCGTTTAGCGCGTCATCGTCCGATCGTTCTCGAAGGCCGCAATAGACGTATCCGAAAATTTCTCCACGCTCTTGCAGCCTCTCCTTCTCTTCCTCGGTGCGCCCAGGAATGACGAAGGTGTCGAACGCACTATAGGACACCACGACCACGGTCTTGAACGGTGGCGCGGTGCCGACGAACCGACCAGCCGCGTCGTCCAACACGTCCTTTTTGCTGCCATAGCCGTATCCGCTCGCCACGATCGCGAGGTTCGAAAGTAGCCGAGTCTTGCCAGTGCCGTTGTATCCGATCAGAGCGTTGATGCGGTTCGGCAGCCGACCGCGGCGCCGAAAATCGAAGTCGACTGTGAAGGCGTTCGAGCGCTGCGCCACCCGTGTCTTGAACTTGACTCTAAACCCCGCGCTTCGCCGTTTCGTAGGAAGGGTGGGTGCACGCAGCAATCGTGCGGCGTCACCAATCGTCCGCTCGGCACCGCCAAAACGCAACAACGAAACCCGATACGCCTCGCTATCTTCGACGCTGGCCTTGATCTCGTCGTCGAACGCAACATCTCGAAGACCTCTGAAGTACGGTTCGAAGACGTCGCGCCCGAGTTTATAAACTGTTTCATAATAATCGAGGTCGGCACCTAGCGAAGCATGGCCTGCGGGCAATTTAACAAAAGGCCGCTTAGGCATTTCGGTGTAGCCACTCGTTCGACCCGCCTCGATGATCTTGATGCTGCCGAGATCATGGCTCTCATCGGCCGACACGTGCAGGGTGACGTGGAAGGTGGTCTTATAGCCATAGTCATCCCAATTGTCCTGTACGAGCACAGCATGGGGGTAACGATTGGTCGTGGGCGAGTCGCCTGACCTGAACTTAACGACAAACCTCATTCCAATCTCCCCCTCGTGACGGGCGCATCCGTTGGTACGACACGCGAGGCCACCGCTCAAGCCTCACTCGCAGGCGTCTCGCCCGCTCGCGAAATGCCGCCTCGCCGCCTTCGAGGATATCGCAGACGGACTTGGATGTCGGCGCTCTCGAGGCCGCCCGCCACGTAGGTTGTCGGCGGCAGGCCTACCGGCCAATAGCGGACGTCCAACGCAGAAATTGAGCCGGGCCACAGAGCGAATTTTGCTGGCATGACCTGTTAGGGGCAGCGTGAAGGAGTAAGGGCGTCGAGCATCAACGACGCGATGTTGCCCATAGACTCAATGGAAAATCGAGCCTGCGCGGGCGTGATAGTGCTGATCCAAGGCCGGCCATGACCAGTGCCCACTTTGTTGCGCAGAGCATTCAAGGCACACCCCAGGTCATAGGCAGCCCGCTCCATGCGCTTGTGCGCAGGCTCTCCTGTGACAACTGGATCGCTCGGCGTGGCAAGCCCAAGAGCCGTAAATGCTTGACCTAACAAAGTTGGGAAGTTGGAGGTACTTGGATACGAGCCCCACCTTTGCATAAGCGCGTGAGCCGCCGTGGCCTCCAGTAGATCTTTGGCCGTCCCAGCTAACAATGGGCTATCCAACGACCCGCGTCGTGCGCGGTCGGCGTAAGTCTGCAATGCCTCAGTGAGAGCTTTGCCAGTCAGTGAATCAAGAAGTCGTGGCTGAAGTGAACCGTCCGAGGAGAGATCCCACCCTTGTGTAGCAAAGACCGCAGTGAGGTTTGCAATCGCTTCAGAGCCGCAGTAGTTGCTTGAGGTCGAACGAAATCCACCGTAGCCTTGGACGGTTGAAATGATCCCTGAAACAAGTGCCTCACCAGCAGATGGATTGTTCGATAGTGCCCAATTGAGGACACCACGCACTCGTTTTGATTTTCCGACAGGCTTGCTACTCAACCTGCCCGGATCGGCGCATGTAAGCTTGGCTTGGTCAATCTGGAACTCGATGTCAGAGTGTGTGGGCTCTCTCTTTTCAATCTGTGAATCATCTACGAGGCGGGCAATCGCTACGATTATGGCGTCTGTAAGTGGGGGTTGGTTCGCCATGATGCTTGGTCTACCTCCGAACACCTAAGCTAGTCTGTGGGGTGATACCGCTTCGCTTCGAATAAATTACTAAGCGCCATCTACAGCGATTGTCGTGGCGGAGACTCTGAGTGCTGACTCCTCAATCTCTTTGAGGGACTTCCCATTGGCTGCGAACCAACTTTGCGGTCCACTTCTCGCGGTTCCAGCGATAAACGCAGCTGCGTAGCTCGACGAGCTCATGAGAACATCTTCGGCAAGCAGTAGATGATCACCATTGTCCACAAGCCGACCATCGGCTAGTAGCTGTTCTTTCAGCTTTACAATCTTCCCGGTGACGCTGTCACTGTTGGTTTTAGACGCCGTCGAGCCCGCGTTTATTACGAAGCCCTCGTTTGTCCGTACGCCTCGCGCCGAAAAATCGTGAACCGTAAAGGTCAGCTCCTCGCCAGCAGATGTGCCGGGTGAGGCCAATGAAGCGATCATTGACGGAGCGATTTTGGGTTGAAGGAGAGGCTCCAGGATTGGATAACCCAGTGTACCGAGTACCAACCGAACATCTTCAAGAAGCTCATCCATTGCGTCACGCTCTGCGCGAGGGAGGCTCGACTGAGTAGGCGTGTTTCCGTTCTCCAACTCATAGCGATCCGCAGCTTTCGCGGACGCTTCAAGTCGAGACTCCAAGTACTTGATATGCGACTTCGTTAAGTTGTCGTCTTTGCTAGTGAAGACGACAACATCGTTCCAGAACTCCTTCTTCCTATCGTGTGTCAGGAGACGATCGGCGACGTTCTCAGACTCGCCAATGTAGGCAAGTGGCTTTGAGTCGCCAAGGCGAGCCTCGAAGAGGAAGTAAATACCTGGCTTGGCTGTCTCGGGCCAACTCTTCAACTCATCAAGACGTGCCCTCGGACAAGCTACCGTTTGCCCGGTACGATTTACGATCTCTGCGTGACGGATACCCGTCACCGTCGCATCTGGAAGAAAGATTCGGACTGACTTCCCATACGGCATATTTCTTCTTCCCGTGGTACCTAGGGCGTGGTTTTAGCTGACCCGCTAGGGGATCTGTGTCGTCCGATTCTCGCAGGGACGCACCAGCCAGTACAAGCTTCCGCTTGCGACCAAAACCAGACGCCCAATGAGTATCCATAAGGAAACCTAAAGTGGGTATCTTGGGGCACGGGGCGAGTTGACCCATACATCTGCGCGCTTTCTCTCGGGGTCGCCACGCTTAGGAGCTCAGCGCAGGTACTCGTTGGCTTGTTGCTGACCTGCGCTTGGGCTACCCCGGAACCCCGCGGCCGCCTACCATGGCCCGGTTCGAAAGTTCGGTCAGTGGCTGAAAGCGTCCTCGATGTCGCTCAAGCTGAGGCCGTTGCATTCATCCAAGGCGATTACGTTCCGATTGCCCACGATGACAGCCTCAAGGACGATATGACTCGTATCAAGTACTGAGCCTCCAATCCATACCGGGCTGCCCTGAGTCACCCAGTGGCGTGAAGAAAGGCAGCCTAAGCCGTCGGCCAAAGAGCGCATGCTGCTCCGAATTGGGCAGGTCCGAATTGGGCAGGGACCAAGCCAGCGCGATCTGGTTGAAAGCTTGGCGGGCCGCCCCTGCAAGCCTGACGTCATGTGTGGCGAAGGGTACGCTCATGGCATCAGCCCCTGATGATCGGTTCCCATGCTACGTCTGATTGAAGGGGCAGGTGTCGCCTTCGGGCGGCTCATTGGGAGGGTCGGGTCAGGGGAGCCCGCGAGCTTTGAGGCAGGGCTTTCACTGCTGGGAAGAGCCGTACAATTAGGAACTACGATACGGAGATCGGACTTGATGGGCGACCAGTACCTGAATGCGATTCTCGCGCGGGAGGCCGTCGATACGTCCTTCCTCTCCCCCGCATTCTCAGCGAAGGCTACGTTGACGCCGGTGATCAATGCCTGGGGTGGCCCTTTGGTACAGTCGGTTAGCCCAAGCGGATCCTTCGCCAAGGGTACGGCGAACGCCAGCGGCACCGACTTGGACCTGTTCATTTCCTTGCATCCGTCCACACCTCGCAGCCTCAGGGATATCTACCTGACGCTCTTCAATGCTCTGATGGACGCGGGCTACGCCGCTCGTAAGCAGGACGTGTCCCTGGGCATCCGCGTAGGCTTGATCGATGTGGATTTGGTTCCTGGAAAGCAACAGACGCCGCTCACCACCGACCATAGCCTCTATCGCAGCCGGGCCGATACGTGGACCAAGACCAACGTCCAAACTCACATTGACGTGGTCCGCGCAGCCGGAAGGCAGCCGGAGACGAGGATCGTCAAGCTTTGGCGAGACCAGAATAATCTGGACTTCCCATCTGTCTACTTGGAGCTGGTGGTGATCAGAGCCTTGCAATTGAACTTCTCGGCAAGTTTGGCTGAGCGGGTTTGGGCGGTACTACAGTTCCTGTCCGCTGATCTTGCCGCAGCTCGAATCGTTGATCCGGCCAATGGGAGCAATGTGGTGTCAGATGACCTGACTTTCGTACAGAAGCTGGCTATCGAGCGCACGGCTCAAGTTTCGCTTGCACAGCAGACATGGGGCAACATCGTCAAATGACACAACCATCCTTGGCTAAGCTTCTGGACCACCTGCATCTGCAGGTCGAGTTAGAACTGAAATCCGCCCGCTCCGCGTTGCACCACCCTACCGACAAGGGCGACGCCAGTGAGCAGGTTTGGATCAATTTGCTGACCAACTACTTGCCCAAACGCTACGTCGTTAGCAAAGCGCATGTGGTCGATAGCGAGGGGAACTTCAGCCAGCAGATCGATGTGGTCGTACACGATCGTCAGTACTCCCCATTGGTATTCACCTTCCAGGGAGTTCAGTACGTGCCTGCGGAAAGTGTCTATGCGGTCTTTGAGGCTAAGCAAGAGACCAACGCTGAGACGGTGGGCTATGCGCAGATCAAAGCAGAGAGCGTGAGGAGGCTGATCAGAACCAGCATGCCAGTGCCCACGGTAGATGGCCCCAAGCCGGCCAAGGAGCCGGGTCGCATCCTGGCCGGTCTACTCTCACTGAGCTGCTCTTGGAAGCCTCCGCTTGGAGATACTTTGGCCCAACATGTTCATGCCAGAGGGAAAGGTTTTCAGCTCGATATGGGCTGCGTCGCCGATGCGGGGGCATATTTCATGAGCGATGAGGGTGGGCTGGAAGTCAAGCCTGGATCACGCGCAGCAACGCGATTCCTATTGGAGTTCATGGCCAGATTACAGGAGCTGGGGACAGTTCCGATGCTGGATATCCGCAGCTACGCCAGGCACATCCCTTAGGTCTGTCGTGAGCGCAGCTTGACCATGAGCACCGCTGCGAGACGTGCCGGCCCTGCTTCTTAAGGCACCACGTGGGGCTACTTGCGCGGTGCTCTTTTGTGATCCCTTTCCGGGCGATGAAAGCACCTGCGTCATGCACGCCTGCGTAGTGACTGTCCTGCACCTGCTCTGGCCAAAGCTGACTAGGCAAACCCAATAGCTAACCCGCGCTTCGTGAGGAATGTCAGAGGCGGAGTCGAAGAGGTGCCTACTCTACCGCTCGTCGTACCTGCTAAGGCCCACAGAACAGATGTGCTCGAGGATTCCGCGAGCCACTGGTTGCGGACTGACGTTAGACGCTTAGTAGTAGGTAGCCTTCTGACCGTCGGTCCGCACCTGACTGAATCGCCCAGGATGCCGTCGACAGCCGCCTGCCTCGCTGGGTCTCCTATCGGCCAGAAGCAGACATGGGCTAGTTGAAGGGCATTGCTCACGTACCAGCAACATGGCCGACGCAAATTACGGGAAGGCCGTAGATATGTCTCGATCAGCGCTCACGCAGCGGCAGGTGCAAGGCACCCGCGCCCGGTACGGCGCGAAGCTCAGCGCCCGTGCTCGGGCGCGCCGGCGGATCGGACAGCGCACCCAATACCATGGCTTCCTCTGCAGCCTGCTCGCGGGGCACCATACCAACGCTCGCGGTGCCCTCACCATCCAGCGCTGCCTGCGCATCGCAGTAGGTCCGACGCTGGGGCACTCAACCAGAATTCTCACCACTCAGATCAGCTAGGACCGTTGTACACCATAGTTGTGCAGGTCCCGCGTCACCATAGTTCCTCCAAAACTGCACCAACTATGGTGTTCGCCCCACATGACGTATCGAGAGTTCCCTGAACAGGAACCTCATTCATGTACCGGTCAGTTCAATATTCAGGGCTGATTTCATCAACAAACGGATAATTCACACCTGTCGAACGCCCCTTATCCCTCCCCTCCCGAGGGGCGTTCGACGAAACCAAAATAATTAAAGGTGTATCCCGATGATCAAGAATTCGCTGCTTGCCCTGGGTCTGTTGGCCGCGCTGCCGTTCGCCGCATCGGCTGCCGATGGTCTGTCGTACAACTACGTTGAAGGCGGCTATGTGAACACCGATGCCAAGGGCGGCGACGCTGATGGCTGGGGCGTGAAGGGCTCGGTTGCCGTGCACCCGAACTTCCATGTCTTCGGTGATTACAGCAAGCAGGAAACCGACACCTTCAAGAATGATGTCGCCCAGTGGCGCATCGGTGCCGGCTACAACTACGGCATCGCACCGAACACCGACCTGGTGGCTCGTGTTGCGTACCAGAAGTTTGATATGAAGCACGGCCTGGACTTCAACGGCTACTCCACTGAAGTGGGCGTGCGCACCGCGTTCAACCCGTACCTGGAAGGCTATGCGCTGGCCGGTTACGAGGATTACAGCAAGAAGCACGGTATCAACCCGGACGGCGAGTTCTACGGCCGCGTCGGCGCCACCGCCAAGTTCAACCAGAACTGGGGCCTGAGTGGCGAAGTGAAGCTGGCCAAGGCCGGCGACCGCGAGTGGTTCGTGGGCCCGCGCTTCAGCTGGTAACAAACGCCTGTCGTTAGTGCGTGTAACTGGCGTGTGACCTCTCTCCCATACGCCAGTGAAGCCCGGCCTCGTGCCGGGCTTCTCTTTTTCCGGCATCGCTTTGCCACAATGGGGCATGGGCGATCCCTCCACTCTCGCTGGCACTGGCACGGCCTACCAGGAACACCTGGCGCCTGCGCCGCTGCGTGGCCAGTTCGGCCAGCTCTGGCAGAGCCAGTTGTCGGCCGACGCCAGCGGCAGCATCACCGTGCTGCCCGATGGCTGCGTGGATATCCTTTGGCGTGACGGTGCGCTGTTCGTGGTGGGGCCGGATCGGACCGCTGCACATCCACAACTGGCGCCCGGTGCGCAGGTGTTGGGGGCGCGTTTCCGGCCCGGGCAGGCATCGGCGGCACTTGGCATCGACTTGTCTGACATCGTCGGTCAGGCCGTGCCGCTGATTGAATTCAATGCCCGATGGGCAACGCAGGTTGCGGCCTCGATTGGTGATGCCGCGCCTGAGCAGCGTCTGCAACGTCTGGCCGATTGCCTGCAACAGAACATGCCTGCGGCCGTGGTGGACGAACACACGAAACGTGCGCATGTGCTGTTCGCGCACGCTGCCAAGGGCGACGTCAGCGTCGATGCACTCGCCACCCACCTGGCGATGAGCCCGCGCACCCTGCGCCGCTTCAGCCAGGCGCAGTTCGGTTACGGTGCAAAGTCGCTGGAGCGGATCCTGCGCCTGCAGCGGTTCCTGCGCTGCAGCCAGGCACAGCCCGCGCACAGTCTGGCGATGCTGGCCGCCGAGGCGGGCTATGCCGACCAGGCGCACCTCAGCCGCGAGGCCCGCGAGCTGTCCGGCCTGACGGCCAGTGCGCTGCGCCAGGAGTGGGGGCGTTGATGGCCGTTTCGTTCAAGACGCCGGCTCAACCCTGATCGATGCTGTGCGCTCCAACCACGGAGCCGCACCATGAGCCACGCAGAGACCACCGCTGCCGAACGCCGCATCGACAACATCGAATTCAACGTCGCCGACATCGCCCGCAGCAAGCAGTTCTATGGGCAGGTCTTCGGCTGGTCCTTCACCGACTACGGTCCGGCCTATACCGAGTTCGATGATGGCCGCCTCAAAGGGGGTTTCGTGGCTGACGAGGCGGTGACAGCCGCGGGAGGCGCGCTGGTGATTCTCTACTTTTCGGATCTGGCCGATGCACAGCAGCGCATCGTCGCGGCCGGCGGCGAAATCGTGCAGGACGTGTTCGCTTTCCCCGGTGGCCGTCGCTTTCACTTCCGCGATCTGGACGGTTACGTGCTGGCGGTGTGGAGCGACCGGGACTAAGCCTCGGCAAGCGCCGTGCTATCGGACCGGCTTGCCATACATCTCTGAAAGCGTGGCCTTGTACTGCGCCAGTGGCTGCAGCCCCATCGCCTCGCGGCGCGCATCCAGGCCTTCCATGTCTTCGGTAGGGCGGAGTTCCATCGCGCCATCATCGGCCTGTGTGAACTGGCTGCCATAGCGCTGCGGCTTGCCCTGCGCCAGCAGCACGCGATCAGTCAGTAGCGCCAGATCTGCAGAATCAGCTTCACCGGCTTTGGCGGCCTTTTCGATCAACGGCAACATATCGGCCTGGAATACGGGATCGTGATCGGCGTGCTGGACCAGCAGCCACGCGGCTTTGGCAGCATCATGTCCGACCAGGGCATACGTCGGCCAACCCTTGTCGGCTACCACCGATTTCAGCCAATCGGCGTTGGCCTTGATCACTGGAGCTGTCGCTTTGAATGCCTCGCCACCACCAGCGTCGACAGCCGCATGCTGTGCCGCCTGGTCGCGCTCGGCGCGCTCCAGCAGTTCCCTGCGCAGGGGCGTGTCCAGCAATGCGAGGCGCTGCTGCTCGGCGGCCAGCACGCGCTTGCGCATGTCCGGCCACGCCGGGCCGTTGCGCAGCGCATTCAATCCTGGCCGATCCTTGTGCAGCAGGTCATCGGCCGACAGCCTGCCGCTGGGAAGCAGCGTGGTTACATGGTCCATCGCTTTTCCCAGGTCGCCGGCCGCTGCCGTGCATTCAACCAGCAGCAGTTCGCCACCCTCGGGAAAATGGCCTCCACGTTGCAGCAGGTCATCCAGAAAATGCGCACAGCCGCTGAAGTCATCGGCACCATAGCGCTCAAGTGCGTCGAAGAAAGACCCTTCGTTTGCGGCGTGTACCTGCAGCGGGGCGGCCAGCAGCAACGCCAGCGCCGCAGCAACGGGCCCATGCCTCCATTGCATCGGTGAGTGGACCATCGACTGCTTCCTCCGTGAAGTGTGTGGATGGCGAGCCTCTGCAGGCCGCACATCCGCAGGCTAGCAGTGTCATGGCCAGGCCTCAAATGATCGACCAGCAGCACGCTGCAAGTGGGGTCGCGTTGCCTCTACAATCCGCCAATGGAAACGCACATCGACGCCTACGTGAGGCAGGCCGACGGCAACTGCATCAAGGTGATGTTGTTGAACGGCCGCCCGCGGACCTCGCTGCAGGCGCTGGGCTTCACCGCTGGCGAGGCAGACACCCTCACCCTGCCGGTCGCCGACGACGCAGCCAAGGCCATCGTCTTCATCCGTCTGCGTGACCTCGGCGTAGCCTTCTCGGCGGGCAGGGAGTGGTGCCCGGCCGACGTGTTCGAACACTTTCGCGATGGCGGCTTGCTGCAGGGCGTCTACCTCCGGGTTGCGTGGCGCACGCCGCAACAGTTCACCGTGACCACGGCGTAGTCGCACAGCATGGACGTGATCGAGATCGCCGGGGCGCATCTGCTGCGCGATGCTGCGGATGGCTGGCAGCTGCTGGACGCTGTTGTCTCCCAGGACGGCATCCGGCTGGTCTGCATCCATGCTGTCGGGCAGAGCTTCCGCGTCCAGCGTTTCCTGCGCGGACACATGCTGCCGCAATGGCAGGGAGAGTGGTGGCTGCAGCAGCCGGAGCATTCGATCACCGACAGCGAACAGCGGGCACGCGCGCTCGCCAACGAATGGCTCACGCTCGCCGCGAACTGAGAACCGCTCCGTCGCCGGCCAGGCCGTTCCGCTATGATCGCCCGCACATCGCCGCATGCGATGTGCCCGCCTCAAGCCAGCAGGAACTGCCGTGAACGCCCAGCCCGCCCCCATCACCGCCCTCAACCACACGCTCGACAACGAGCCGCAGCAGATCACCGCGCCGCTGACCCATTCGGCCGCGTTCCTGGTGCTGACCGTGAAGGACGATGAAGCGTCGCTGGCGAAAGTGCGCGAGGTGCTGGCCAGCACCGATGACCTGATCAAGAACACCGCCATCCGCGAGATCGAACGCACCTTTACCTGCAATGTGGCCATTGGCCACCGCGTGTGGGCGCCGCTGGTGGGCAGCACGCCACCGCGCGAGTTGAAGCCGTTCCAGGAAGTGAAGGGTGCCACCCATACGGCGGTATCCACGCCGGGCGACCTGCTGTACCACATCCGTGCGCGCACGATGGATCTTATCGTGGCGTTCGAGAAGAACCTGCTCCTCGCCTTCGGTGATGCCGTGGAAGCGGTGGATGACGTGGCCGGTTTCCGCTACTTCGATGGCCGTGACCTGCTCGATTTCGTCGACGGTACCGCCAACCCGGAGGGGCTGTCGCTGCCGGAGGCGACCATCGTCGGCGACGAAGATCCCGACCATGCCGGTGGCAGCTACGTGGTGGTGCAGAAGTACCTGCACAACCTCGATGCCTGGCGTGCGCAGAAGACCGAAGCGCAGGAAGCGATCATCGGCCGCACCAAGCACGACAACATCGAGCTGGATGACGCGCCGGCCGACGCGCAGAAGTCGCACAAGACGCTGTGCACCATCGAGGATGCCGACGGCGAGCACGAGATCCTGCGCGACAACATGCCCTTCGCCAATCCGGGGCGCGGCGAGTACGGCACCTATTTCATCGGCTACACGCGTCGGCTGTGGGTGATCGAGCAGATGCTGGAGCGGATGTTCATCGGCAATCCCGCGCCGTTGCACGACCGCATCCTCGATTTCTCCACCGCGACCACCGGCGTCACCTTCTTCGCCCCCTCGCGCAAGGTGCTGGCCGACTTGGGCGACTGATCACGCCGGGCGGGGCAGCCAGGTAGATCCACGCCATGCGTGGATGGATCAACCGGTTGCCCAGAACAGCCACGCATGGCGTGGCTCTACTGCGCCGCCATCTGCCTGTCATCTGCAGCGCCGACCATGGCGCGTTGGACGGCAGTGGAGACGTGGGTGATGGATTCTGCAGGCAACAGGCGCACCACGCGCCGTGGTTGGCGCCCGTTGGCATGGTTGCTGGGCCTGCTGGCGCTGGGCAGCGCCAGCGTGTCCGCACAGGACGCGCCTGCGCATTGGATGGCCTATGCGGCCTCCGTCAGCGGCGAACTGCAGCAGCGCCTGCAGCAGGAACAGGTTCCACGCGCCCAGCGCCTGCTGGCCTGGCTGCAGGAGCATCCCGATACGCCGACACCGCTGGTGGTGAGCGTGTGGATCGCCCGCGATGGCGCGATCTCCAAACTGGAATTCGACAGCTTGGGTGATGCCCAGGTGGATGCCGATCTGCGCGCGACGCTGCGGGCCACGGCGTTGCCGGCGGCACCGCCGAAGGACATGCGCCAACCGCTGCGCTTGGGGCTGGTTCTGCAACCCCAGTAGATCCACGCCATGCGTGGATCGCGTGCCGATTGCCCACAACAGCCACGCATGGCGAGGCTCTACTATGTGTCTCCGCATGCGTGGCTGCGTTTGGCAGGTGCCAACCAAGGTTGGCGACTACCAGTAGATCCACGCCATGCGTGGATGGCGCGACGGTCGCCCCACAACAGCCACGCATGGCATGGCTCTACCGCGCAGGTACTGCCTGCGGTTCCCGCGCGGCTGCACGCCACGCCCGCAGCCCGAACAATGCCAGGCCCAGGAAGAACACGTACAACGCAGCAGTCACGTGCAGCGACTTGAACAGGTACGCGCCCACGTAGACCACGTCCACCACGATCCACACCCACCAGCAGGCGGCGTGTCGGCGTGCCTGCCACCACTGCCCGACCAGGCTCAACGCGGTCAGCATCGCGTCCAGCCATGGCAGCGCCGCATCGGTGAAGGTGTGCATGCCGGCGCCAAGCGCGACGCCGGCGCACAGGCCGATGGCGAGGTCGCGCAGCAGCGTGCCGCGCGCCAGCGGCACGATGCGGATGCTGCCCTCATCGGCCGCGTGCTGGCGCCAGTTGATCCAGCCGTAGACCAGGAAACCACCGAAGGCGACCTGCAGCAGCGTGTCCGAGTACAGCTTGGCCTCGGCGAACACCGCGCCGTACAGCGCGACCGACAGCAGGCCGACCGGCCACGCGGCCAGCCGTCGCTTTGCCATCAGCCACACCCCGAGGATGCTGAAGAGGGCTGCGGTCCACTCGAGCGCGACGCCGCTCACAGCGCGAACGTCACCGACAGGCGAGCCTGTCGCGGCGCACCGGGGAACAGGTAGTAGTCACCGCCGCTGCTGCCGGTGTCGCGCCAGTAGAAGCGGTTGAACAGGTTGTCCACCGACAGGTTCCAGGTCACGGCACGCTCGTGCATGCGGTGCTGGAAGCGCAGGCCAGCGTCGAACACCGAGTAGTCCGGTGCGCGTACACCGCCATCGGCGCGGGCGACGTTGGCGGCGGCGTAGCGCCAACCACCGGTCACGTCCAAGCCCTCGGCGAACGGCAGTGCATAGGCCAGATGCACGCTGGCGCGCACCTTCGGCACGTTCACCAGCTGATGGCCTTCATAGGCCGGAGTACCGCTGTCGCGTGCGCGCGCCTGCAGCACGCTGGCGCTGGCGACGATCTGCAGCGCGTCGGTCAGCTGGCCGTTGGCGGTCAGTTCCAGCCCGGTATGGGTCTGCTTGCCTTCTTCGACGAAGGTGTAGCCGGCATCACTGCCGTCCGGCTTTGCGTACTGGTAGGGCTGGGTAGTGCGGAACACTGCGGCGCCCAGGGTAAGAGCGTCCACCGGTACGTACTTCACACCCACTTCCAGCTGCCGCGACTGCATCGACGGCAGGAAGGTATCGGCGTTGGACGTCCAGAACGGTGCTTCCTGGCCCAGCGAAATGCCGCGCACGTAGCTGGCATAGGCGTTGAGCTGGTCGGTGGCCTTCCACACCAGCGCGGTCTGCGGCAGGAAGCGCGACAGGCGGCTGTGGCGCTGCGGCGTGCCCCGCTTGTCATAGGCGCGCTCGTCCAGGCGCACGAAGCGGCCACCGGCCAGCCACTGCCAGTCATCGCCGAAACTCATCCGGTCCAGTGCGAAGAACGCGGTCTGGCGGCTGTCCAGGCGTCGTGCCGATGCACCCGGCATCTTCGGCGAGGGCTCGAACACCGGCACCTGCGCATCGTGGATGTTGCTGGTGCCGACGTACTCGTTGACGCTCGGGCGCTTGTCGACGGTGCGGCGGAAGTAGTCGGCGCCGATGCTCAGCTGGTGGCCGACGCTGCCGGTGTCGAAGCTGCCGCGCAGTTCGGCACGTGCCTGCTGGTTACGGCGGGTGTCATCCGGGCTGCGGTAGTCGTAGATGTCGTAGTCGCCGTTGGGGGCGAAATAGTTGCCCGGCACGCTGCCGTCTGCGCACCCTGCGGTGTAGTAGCAGCCGTAGGCGAAAGCGACGTTGTCATCGATCACCGAGCGGCTGTGGCCGATCGACAGCCGCGACTGCCAGGCGTCGTTGAAGTCGTAGGTGTGCAGGGCGGTGATGTTGGTGCTGGCGATGTCCACCGGCCGCTGCCACGGCTGGTAGCCGAGCAGGCGCTCGCGGTCGACGCCGCGTGGCAGGTCCCGCGCGCCCAGCAGCTGGAAGCCGGACACCGAGCGCTGCGAGCTGGTCTGGTAGTTGGCATCCACTTCCAGCTTGCCGTGTTCGCCGATCAGCCAGTCGGTGGCCAGCGAATAGAAGTTGCGGCGGCCGTCGGCATGCTCAACGTAGGAATCGCTGGCATCCCAGGCGGCATTGAAGCGGACGCCGAAGCGCGGGGTCAGCCAGTGGCCGACATCCACGGCGGCATAGCGCGAGCCTTCCGAATCGGTGCCCAGGGTGACCGTGCGCACTTCCGCCGGGCGCTTGCCCACGTAGTTGATGATGCCGCCGGGCGCCATCACGCCAGCCGCGAGGCCGGCTTCGCCCTTCAGGATCTGCACTTCCTGGATGTTCTCCAGCGCTAGGCGCTGTTCGCCGGCGATGGACATGCCGTTGAAGCGGTAGCCGGTGGCCGCATCCAGCGCGAAGCCGCGGATGGCGATGTTCTGGTAGTAGCCCACCGGCGCATAGGCATCGCCCAGCGAGGCATCGTTGCTGGCCAGCTCGGACAGCGAACGCACCTGGCGACGGTCGAGGTAGTCGCGCTCCAGCACGTTCACCGAGGCGGGGGTGTCCTTCCAGGAGCCGCCACCGAATGCGTTGACGCGCGAGGTGTCGGTGGCCGGCTTGCCGGCCTGCACGCGTACCGCCGCCAGATCGGTGGGCGAGGACGGCGGAGCATCAACGGCGTCGGTGCCTGCCTCGCTGGCGTACAGCGGCAGGGCAGCGCAGAGGGCAAGGGCGAGCAGGGTGGGGCGCAGGCAGCGGTTCATTCGATTCGTCTTCAGACAACAAGGGAGACGAAGCGACGGCGCGCAGGTGCACCGGCCCATGACGGGGGTGTGGCTGCGGCTCAAAGCTCCCTACGCCGGTGCAAACCGGATCAGGTTCCAAGGGACTCTCTCAGCCTAGCAGATCCAGGCACCCCCGCTTCAGGTGACCATTTCACTACAAATGGTACGGATTTGCGAGCCGCCACCCTTCAGGCGGGGTCAGATCTCTTTCCAGCGGAAAGGCATCTGGCCCCGGCCGAGCGCATCATCGACGCATGTCGTCGATCTACTCGGTACCCAGCGGGTTGGGTGGCTCGCGGCTTACGCAGCGGCGTGCAGGGCCGCCAGCAGGGCCTGGCCGGAGGCCGTGGCGAACCAGGCCGGATGCCCGAGCATGAACGGCTGCCAGGCGACGTCGGCATTCGCGGTGGAGCGGGTGACCCCCTCGAAGTACTCCACTTCGGACAGAGCGAAGTCGAAATGGACCATCGGCAGCAGGTCGGCCAGCAGGTGCACGCGCGTGGGCGACAGCGGCAGTTCCTGTCGGTAGCCATCCAACAGGGCCAGGGCGATATCGATGCGTACCGCGTCGGTGCCGCGCTCCAGCTGCAGCCAGGCCACCGCGTTGCGTTCGATCGCGGTGGCCAGGTCGAACAGCGCGCTGGTCGGCGAGGCCAGACCGAAATCGAGCACCGTGGCAATCGTGCCGTCGTCGTTCCACAGCAGGTTGGAGACGTGCCAGTCGTTGTGCGCCCACAGCCGTGGTTCGTCCTGCAGGCGCGCGGCCAGGCCATGGTGCCAGGGCAGCACATCGCGGTGCAGTTGTTCTTCCCAGGGAATGCGCGCCAGGTAGCGGGCCAACCCGGGGCGGTTGCCGAGGTCGGCCTTCAGCGCGGCGATCGGGTCATCGGCGCGGATCAGGTCGTCGCGTGCCACCAGCAGATGGGTACTGCGTTGCGGGGCGTGGTAGCCGGCTGCCGCGCGGTGCAGCGTGGCCAGCATGCGCCCTGCCTCGCGGGCCTGGGCGACGTCGGTCAACGGCGACCATGACGGCAGCTCGCGATACAGGTCCCTGCCGGCGCCCACCGCATGCAGTTCGTAGGTCCACTGGCCGTGTTCGAGTGCGGTGCGGCCCTCGTTGCTGGCCAGTACCTGCACTACCGGCATGCCGGCAGTCGCCAGATGCGCGATGAAACGGTGTTCCTCTTCCAGGCTTCCAGCGCTGCGCACACTGTGGTGGTGGCGCTTGATGAAGACCGGACCGCCCGTGCCGTCGACGATGGCCGCGGCCGACAACGGACGCGGGCTGTGCCAGCGCAGCGTGCTGTCTGCGCCCAGCTGCGGAAAATGGCCACGCAGCCAGGTGATCTCCTGCGCGTCGATCGCCGGCCAGTCGGCGGCGACCTCGTCGTTGTTGAGGCCCTGCACGCGATGGGGGGAAGAAGTCATGCCACGGCCGCTGGTGAGTAAAGGAACATCCAAGGCTGCGCATTCAACGCCATGGACGCCACAGACGCAAACGGGCGGGTCATCGACCCGCCCGTCAGGGACACATCATGTGCGGCCTGTGGCCGGCGCGCTTACCAGCCGCGATGGCGGCCGCGGTCGTGGTAGTAACGGTTGTCATGGCGCTCGCGCTGCCAGCGACGGTCATCGCGGCGGTCATAGCCATAACCGCGGTTGTAGCCCCGGTCATAACGGCGATCGTAGCCACGGTCATAACGGCGGTCATAGCGCCCGTCGTAGCGGCGGTCATGGCGGTCGGAGGTGGTCAGGTTGCCGATGGCGCCGCCGGCAACCGCGCCGCCGACGGTGGCGGCCGGGTCGCCGTTGGAGATCAGGTGACCCGCCACGCCGCCGACGACGGCACCGACCACGGTGCGCTTGTCCTTCCTCGACATCGCGCTGGCATCACTGACCACGGCCACGCCAGCAAGAAGTGCCAGGGCCATCGCCAGACCACGGAAGCTGAGTGCGGAAGTGCTGAGCATGTTGGGTTCTCCTGTGAGGTGCATGCCACGGTGGGCAGGGAGGGCGCTGGGCGCCCCGGCTGCCGTAGGGACCACGCTGGTGCCCGGACATTGCCGGAACATTGCGCGCGATCCCCGTGCGGCTTGCGCATTCATCTAGCGTCAGGCGGCATGAAGCGAGGCTGAAAGCGCTGCGGCCGCTCAGCTGCCAGAAAGGAAAAGGGCCGCAGTACGCGGCCCTTCCCCTGCCTGGCTCAGTGGCCCATGGCGCGCTGGGCCTGCTTCACCTGCTCCTGCTGGGCGTCCTGCTGCTGTAGGACATTCGGTGCACCGTGCACCGCCCCACTGCTGAGCGCCATGCTCTGCTCGCTGGCAGCGCGGGTGTCCACCGCCGCGCGGCAGGCGGCCGGGTCGCCGGCGGTACCCTGTACGGCAAACATGCGCTCACCATTGGTGCTGGGCACCACCGAGTCGATGCGCTGCATGCCGCTGGCCTGCGCTTCCTTGGTCAGTGCAGCGGCGGCCGCCTCCAGTGCATGGCGGTCCTTGAAGGTGCCTGCCGGTAGGCCCTCCATGCCCTTCACGGCCTGGTTGTACATCGGGTTCTGCGGATGGCGCTCGTCATTGAGCAGCGGGCGCTCGCGCGCGTCCTTGATCGCATCCAGCGTCTTCGGGCCGATGATGCCGTCCACTGCCAGACCGTTGTCCTTCTGCAACTGGCGCACGGCAGCCTCGGTGTTGCGACCGAACTTTCCATCTTCGACCAGCGGTTTGCCGTCGGCGCCCACATATCCCAGGTGGCCCAGCTGTTCCTGCGCCCTGCGCACACCTTCGCCGTGCGCGCCCTGCTTATGCACTTCGTTGCTGGTCTGCGGCTTTTCCTGCGCCGCCGGCTTCGGCTCGGCCGCGCTCTTGGCTTGCGCCTGCTCATGCGTCTGGCTGCGGTTTTCCAGCAGGTCGCGTGCCTGGTGCAGCGGATCAGAGGCGAACAGCTTCCAGTTCGGGTGGTCCTTCACCTGCTTGAGGTAATCCTCCACCGGCATCGTGTGCACGCCCAGCTTGCCGGTGGACTGGCTGATCAGCAGCTTGTCGGTGTTCGGGTCACGCACCACCATCACGATGTGGTCGATGCCATTCCAGTGCTCGTGCTTGGTCTTGGCCGTATCCAGGCCGATCACGATGCCTTCCTTCAGCGCACCCGGCTTGAGGATGTCGTCGCGCTTGAGCAGCACGCCCGAGTCCTTGTAGGCCTCGTGCACGATCCCGCCGGAGCCGGCGAAGCCCAGCTTGATCTTGTCGGCGTCGGCGAACACCGCGTGGCCGGCCTTCTGGTTGATCTCGTCCTGGGTCTTGTTGAGCATCGTGCCGACCCAGCCGGAGCAGTCGATGTAGCCCTGGTCGACGTTCTTGCCGGTGACGCCCTTGCCACGGTAGTACTGGCTGGATTCGATGTTGATCGCGTACTTGACGTTGTCGTACTTCACGCCGGCGTTGTAGGCCGCATCCAGCGAAATGCCGGGTGCATCCGGCTTGGCTGCGGCAGCCGTGGCGGTGGCGGCGATGGTCGCGGCACCGGTGGCAACAGCGGCCTGCGCGGCCGGGGCCACGGTCTGCGTCGGTGCGGCCTGCACCGGTGCCGGACGTGCCTGGGCCTCGGTGATCGGCGCGATGTTCTTTTCCGGGATGCTGATCGCGTCGTACTTGCGGTCGTAGTACTGGGCGAAGGTACTGGCCAGGTCACGATCATTCATCGTGCGCATCTCGGCGCGCGTATGCCCGGTCAGCGCTTCCACGTCACCGCCGATCTGGCCCATGATGCGCGGGCGCATGTCGATCGGATCGCCGTGGCCGTCGCGCACCAGGCCGAACGTGCCGGTGGCGATCGCGGTCTGGATCGAACCGTAGCCGGCCGCACCCTGCTGGTGTGCCAGATACAGGTCCAGGCCGCTCGGCTTGTCATCACCGGACAGGTACGGGTGGCCGGTGCGGTCATGGCGCTTTTCCATGTCCACCAGGTTGCGCTTGAACATCTCCGCTGCCGCTTCAGTGTTGCGGGTCGGGTCGTACTCGTGGCCGGTCAGGCCGTACTGCTTGGCCGACGACGGCAGGAACTGGAACAGGCCCTTGGCATCGGTCTTGTCGTTGTGCGCGCGCTCGTCAAAGCGGCCACCGGTCTCGATGTGGGCAAAGCGCAGGAAGTCTTCGCTGGCGATGCCCTTGCGCTGTGCAACCTGCTCGATGATGTCGAGAACTTCCTTTCTGCTGTAGTCACGTTGTGCCATGACACTTCCTCTGGGGTTGATGGTGCGGCCTTTGCCGCGATACGCCAACCGGACTCATCCGTGAGTCTTCAACATGTCGGTCAACAGGTGCTGCGGGGTGGTGCGTCTTACTTTTCGACGTAGGCCTTGCGGGCGGCGTCGTAGTGGTACTGGCGTGCATCGGCCACACCCAGCGCACGGGTCTGGCCCGGGCCGGAAATGGTGGTGCCGGTGGCGGTGACACTGATGCTGGGCAGGTCGCTGCCGGCGACGGCGTTGAAGGCCAGAACGCCCTGGTTGCTGACGCACGGCATCACCTGGCCGTCGTCGCAGGCGGCCGAATTGTCTTCGCCGGTGATCACCGTGCCGAGGCTGGCCCAGACCTGGCCGTCTTCGGATTTCTCGTAGTCCGGGTTGAACACCAGCACGGTGTAGCTTTCGATGCTGGTACCGGTGGCGAAGGTGCTGGTCGGCACCGCCAGCACCAGCTTGCCGGCCGGGGTGCGGTACTCCAGCGGCTTGCGCTTGCTGTCTATGTCCGGCGCGGTGCCGTAGGCGCCGACGGTGCCGATCCACGGTTCGGCACCCTTGAACACCCACGGCCGATCCGGCTTGTCGCCGGTCAGGGTGAAGGTGGCCTCGGTGAGCGTGACCTGGCTGTCCGGACCGACGTCGTCTTCGCCGGGCTTGCCGTACTTCTGCGGCGTGTTCCAGGCAAAGCCGGTGTAATAGCGGGTGCCGGCCACTTCGAAGGCATGGCCGAACCAGAAGGTGGCGACACTGCCATTGGCTACTTCATACGAAACGGCACCATCGCCGTCGACGTCGTAGATGAAATACAGCACGCTGCCGGCATCGGGGGGCGTGGCGGTGGCCGTGGTGGCGGGTGTGGCGGAGCTCTGCATCGGGGCAACATCCTGTCGTGGCGCGGTGGCGCCCTGTGGTGACGCGGTCGAAGTCGAGGGGGTGCAGGCGCTGGCAAGCAACGCAACGAGCAGGCCGGCGAACGTCGCACACAGACGTGGGCGGACACGGGCCAAGCGGGATTGCGGAAGGATCTTCATGCACCTCTCCATGGTTTGCGGGCGTCGGACAGGAAGGCCAACGCAGAACACGCCCCACCCTCAGTGAGGGGGAACGTCGTGATGAGCCGGTCGATTCCTTCGACCTCGCATAGGAAAACCCATCAGGGCGGATGATGGCACAGATGCGACGATGATCACAGGGGGGCAGGGGGGAGGCTCCCCAAAGAGCTGTGAACGGTGTCTCAGATCCTGCCGTCGCGCAGGTAGTCGAACAGTTCCGCGTCACCCTTCAGCCCCAGCTTGAGCATGGCATCGCCCTTCTGACGGCTGATGGTGCTGACGCTCTTGTGCAGCTGCAGCGAGATTTCCTTCACCGTCATGCCAGTGCCGAGCAGGCGCAGCACCTCCACTTCGCGCGGTGACAACGGCTTGCCATCGCCCTCGCGCATGCGCCAGCTGCCGGCTTCCTCCACCCGCTCACGCAGGCTGCGGCTGATGTAGGACTGGCCGCGATAGACCGCCTGGATCGCCTGCGGCAGTTCATCCATTGACGAACTCTTGTCGACCAGGCCGAGCACGCCGCTGTCGAGCACCATGCGCAGGATCGCCAGGTTGTTGGAAACGCTGAGCATGAGCACCGGCAGGTCGGGATGGCGGCGGCGGATCATGCCGATCATGGCGAAGCCATCGGCCTGGGGGCTGCCGGGCATCGAATAGTCGGTGACCAGCAGGTCGCAGGGCTGGGTGGTCAGCAGGGTCATCAGCGCCTGGGCGTTGTCGGCCTCGCCAACGACTTTGCCAACGCCGCTGGACTCGATGACGGCGCGGGTACCGATGCGGACCACGGGGTGATCGTCTGCGATGATGATGCGCAAGGTCATGCTCTAGTATGGCCATCGGCACGCCGGACCGCGACTATCGCGGTCCTTGGCAGGACTTCCAGGAGATCGTTGCAGATGCGCAGCTGGGCGGCTCGTGGACTGATCCTGTTGACGACCCTGCTGGCTCTGCCGGCGCTGGCCCAGTCCGCGTCCGCGCCGGGACCGTTGCCGCTCAGTCCCCTGCAGCGCGAATACCTGGCCGCACATCCTGTTGTCGTTGTTGGACAGTATGACAGTGGCTGGCCCCCTTTTGAGTCGATCCAGGACGGGAAGCAGGTGGGCCTCGGCCCGGACTACCTGACGCTTTCGGCCCGTCAGCTTGGACTGAAGGTGGAGACGCGCCGCTTTGCAGACTGGCCCTCGGTGCTGGATGCGGCATGTCGCGGCGAGATCGACGTGGTAATGAACATCGCGCTCAGCGCCGAGCGTACCCGTTGCATGGTCTACACCGCCGCCTATGCCGAAGCACCGCTGGCCATGGTCGGGCGTCCCCAGGACCTGCGTGCTTCGGAGGCCCCCGATCTGGATGGCCTGCGCGTCGTGGTCGAGCAGGACTTCATGACCGGGCCGCAGGTGCGTGCGCGATTCCCAAGGGCACGACAACTTGTCGCAGACAACACGCTGACCGCCTTGAATATGGTCAGAGACGACAAAGCCGACATTTTCATCGGTAACGCCTACGTGGCAACGGAACTGATCGCCGCCGCCAAGTTGAAGGGCGTGGTGTTGCTGCGGCCCAGCGATCTGCCCCCGGAGCGCTTGCACTTCGGTGTGCCCAACAGCAAGCAGCCGTTGTCCGAAGCACTGGATCTGGCGCTGGCCGCGGTCAGCGAAGCCCAGCGCGACGCCCTCGCGCAGCGCTGGCTGCCACCGCCGCAGTGGTCGGCATCGGCGCAGCTGGCGTTGAGCCAGGCCGAAAAACGCGTGCTGCAGCAGCCGTTGAAGATCGGCTTTGCGCCCAATGCCGCTCCCCTGTCGTTCGCCGACAGGAATGGCAAGCCCAGTGGCCTGACCAATAAATACCTGCAGCGCCTGCTGCAGGCCGGCGCCAACCTGCAGGTTGAAAACAGCCATGACTGGTACGAGGTGCGCGAGAAGGCGCGTCGCGGGGAACTGCAGGCGGTGATCGGCATTCCTTCCGATTCGCGCTATCTCGGGCCGGAATGGGTGTTCAGCCAGCCCTTCATCACCGTGCCCAACGTGATCGTCACCCGCACGGATAGTCCGTCGATGCTGGGCTTGTCGGACCTGGACGGCAAACGCGTGCTGCTGTCCGATCCGGAGCGCATCCGCGGCTACGTGCAGCAGCAGGCACCATCGGTGAAGATCGTCGCCGCGCGCAGCGCCGAGCAGGCCCTGCAACGCCTTGCTGATGGCGAGGCCGATGCCTACGTGGGCAACCTGGCGCTGGTCGACCAGCTGCTGCGCAACCGCTTTCCGGGGCGCCTGCAACTGGCCGCACCTGCGGGGTTCAACGACCAGCTGGCGCTGGCGGTGGAGCGTCGTCATGCGGCCTTGGCCACCACCTTCGACCGCCTGCTGCTGCAGATGGGGCCACGCCAGCGCGAGGCCCTGCGCGGCGATTGGCTGGCGGTTGAATATCGCGATGGGGTGGACTGGCGCACGCTCCTGCGCTGGGGCCTTCCCCTGCTGCTGGTGCTGGCCACTGCGGTGGCGGTGCACGGGCTGGGGCACTGGCGGTTGCGCCGCGAAGTGGCCGGCCGCCGTGAGCTGGAGCAGCGCCTGGCCGAGGTGACCGACAACCTGCCTGCCATCGTCTACCAGGCCCGCCGCGAAGCGGACGGTACCTTGAGCTTTCCCTTCATTGCCGGCGATGTGCAGTCGATGTTCGGCATCAGCCGCCAGCAGGCGGAGACGGATGGGCAGGCGCTGTTGGCATGCATCGATGCCGATGACCGCGAAAAGGTGTTGCGCGCGATGGAACTGGCGGCGCGCAATTTCGCACCGCTTTCCTTCGAGTTCCAAGTCCATCGCGAAGGAAGCGCACCCTGCTGGGTGCGCAGCCAGGCGCACCCGTATTCCACCGAAGCGGGCGCGGTGACCTGGAGTGGTTACTGGGTGGACGTGAGCCAGGCGCGCGCGCAGGCCGACGCGCTGGCCGCGGCGATGGTCGAAGCCGAACAGGCAGCGGCAGCGAAGTCGCGCTTCCTGGCTACCATGAGCCATGAAATCCGCACGCCGATGAGTGGTGTGCTGGGCATGCTGGAAGTGCTGGCGCATTCGCCGTTGGACGCCGAACAGCAACGCATCCTTGGCGTGATCGAAGACTCGGCGCAGATGCTGCGGCAGATCCTGGACGACATCCTCGACTATTCGCGGATGGAAGCGGGCGCGCTGCGCCTGGAGCCGGTACCGCTGCCGGTGCGGCCCCTGCTGGAGGGGGTGCATCGATTGTTGTTGCCGCAGGCCACGGCGCGCGGCCTGGACCTGCAGCTGGACATCGACGAACAGCTGGCCCAGGCCCATGAAGTGGATGGCGTGCGTTTTCGACAGATCGTGTTCAACCTGGTCAGCAATGCCATCAAGTTCACCGTGAAGGGCTCGGTGCGGCTGCAGCTGGAGGTGCTGGGGCCCACTGCGGAGGATGGCAGCCAGCCGCTGCGCCTGAGTGTCACCGATACCGGCATCGGCATTGCGCCGGAGCAGTTGCCGACCCTGTTCGAACCCTTCACCCAAGCCGGCGCGTACATCCAGCGCGACCATGGGGGTGCCGGGCTGGGCCTGAGCATCTGCCGGCGCCTGGTGCAGAAGATGGACGGCGAACTGAAGCTGGAAAGCACGCTGGGCGAAGGGACGCGGGTCGAGGTGCTGCTGTCGCTGGTGGAGGCGCGCAGCGAGGATGTGATGGCGCTGCAGGCCGAGCATCAGCAGATCGCGCTGCTGCCCCCTGATCTGCGCCAGGCGCGGGTGATGGTCATTGAAGACCATCCCACCAACCAGGCGATGATGGCCTGGCGCCTGCAGCAGCTGGGCGTGCCACATGTGCTGGTCGATGACGGGCAGCAGGCCCTGGACCGGCTGGCGGAGGAATCGGAATCCTTCGATCTGGTCATCACCGATTGCCGCATGCCGGTGCTGGATGGATTCGGCTTCACCCGCCTGCTGCGCGAGCGCGAGGGCCGCAACGGCCAGCCGCGGATGCCGGTACTGGCGCTGACCGCCAGCGTGCTTGACGACGACGCACGCCGCTGCCGCGAAGCCGGCATGGATGACGTGCTGGCCAAACCGTTGTCGTTGGCGACGCTGCGACAGGCGCTGCTGCGCTGGCTGCCGCGCGCGGACGGTGTGGAGGATGACCAGACCGCAGTGGACAGCGACGATGAACCCGATGGCGACGAGGGCCTGCCCGACTTGTCGACTCTGCAGCGGCGCTTCGGTTCGCGCGAGATTGCCCAGCAGCTGCACGACAGCATGATCAAGGCCAGCAACGAGGACATCGCGACCCTGCAGCGTGCGCTGCAGGAAGGCGACCGGGTGACGGCCGCGCTGCATCTGCACCGGCAAGCCGGTGCGCTGGGCGCGGTGGGTGCACGGGGGCTGGCCGATCGCGCCAACGCGCTGGTCGAACGGTTGCAGGCCTCAGGCGAGGCTGAGATCGCAGCGGCGATCGCTGATGCCGGACAGTTCGTGGAGCATCTGCAGCACCAGCTGCAGCGCTTGGCTCACTGAGCCGCGTATTCCTGCAGGTAGGCGATCACCAGTGCGCGACGCTCCGCGCTCGGGAAGGCGTTGTACATGCGCGTGCCGGGCACCAGATGGGTGGGTGACTGCAGGAACGTATCCAGCGTCTGCGCGCTCCACACGATGTCGGCGCGGCGCATGGCCTGCGAGTATCCGTAGTCGGGCAGGCTGCCCGCACGACGGCCGATCACTCCGTGCAGGTTGGGCCCGTAGCGGTGGATGCCGCCGGCCTTGACGGTGTGGCAGCCGGCACACAGTTCGAATGCCTGCTGCATCGCCTGCTGGCGTGCCTGTTCCGGCGTGCTGGGCGCAGCCGGTGGGCGCTGGCACGCGCTGGCGGCCAGGGTCGTGGCAGCAACAAGAAGCAGATGAAAGGCGCGCATGGCGGGCAGGATAACGGTCGCACGCAACGTGGAGCTGCGACCGGCGGTCGCAGCCCCCTCACCGGTCACATGCCGGAGTAGTTCGGTCCGCCGCCGCCCTGCGGGGTCACCCAGACGATGTTCTGGGTCGGGTCCTTGATGTCGCAGGTCTTGCAGTGCACGCAGTTCTGCGCATTGATCTGCAGCCGCGCATCGTTGCCGTCGCCGACGAATTCGTACACACCCGCCGGGCAGTAGCGTGCTTCCGGACCAGCGTACTCGGCCAGATTCACCTTCACCGGGATGCTCGCATCCTTCAATGTCAGGTGGCTGGGCTGGTTCTCGTCGTGGTTGGTGCTGCTGAGGAACACCGAGCTGAGGCGGTCGAAGGTCAGCACGCCATCGGGCTTGGGATAGGCAATGCGCGTGTGCTTCGACGCCGGCTCCAGGCAGGCATGGTCCGGGATGCTGTGGCGCAGGGTCCACGGCGGATTGCGCACGCCCAGCTTCGGCAGCAGCCACTGCTCGATGCCGGTCATCAGCGTGGCCACGGTCTGGCCCTTCTTGAACCACTGCTTGAAGTTCTTCGACAGCTTCAGTTCGTCGTGCAGCCAGCTGGTTTCAAAGGCGGCCGGGTAGGCGCTGAGCTCGTCGTGCTGGCGATCGGCCACCAGCGCGTCGAAGGCGGCATCGGCGCACAGCATGCCGGTCTTGATCGCCGCGTGGCTGCCCTTGATGCGGCTGACATTGAGGTAGCCGGCCTCGCAGCCGACCAGTGCACCGCCGGGGAACACGGTCTTCGGCAGCGACATCAGGCCGCCGGCGGTGATCGCACGCGCGCCGTAACCGATGCGGGTGCCACCTTCCAGGTGCTTGCGGATCGACGGATGGGTCTTGAAGCGCTGGAACTCTTCGAACGGGCTCAGCCACGGGTTCCTGTAGTCCAGGCCGACCACGTAGCCGATGGCGACCTTGCCGCCGTCGGCGTGGTACAGGAACGCACCGCCGTAGGTATCGGTGTCCAGCGGCCAGCCGGCGGCGTGCACCACCAGGCCCGGCTCATGCTTGGCCGGGTCGATCTGCCACAGTTCCTTGATGCCGATGCCGTAGGCCTGCGGATCCTTGCCTTCGTCCAGCTTGAAACGGCTGATCAGCTGGCGGCCCAGATGGCCGCGCGCGCCTTCGGCGAAGATCGTGTACTTCGCCTGCAGCGCCATGCCGCGTTCGAAGGCCGGGCCGATGCTGCCGTCCTTTTCGATGCCCATGTCGCCGGTGGCCACGCCGATCACCGCGCCATCATCGCCGTACAGCACTTCGGCGGCGGCAAAGCCGGGGAAGATCGCCACTTCCAGCGCTTCGGCCTGCTGCGCCAGCCAGCGGGTGACCTCGCCGAGGCTGATGATGTAGTTGCCTTCGTTGTGGAAGCACTCGGGCAACAGCGCGTGCGGGGTGGTGCGCGCGCCGGTCTCGCTGAGGAACAGGAACTCGTCACGGGTGACCTTCTGCTTCAGCGGTGCGCCGCGCTCGGCCCAGTCAGGGAACAGTTCGGTCAGCGCGCGCGGGTCCATCACCGCACCGGACAGCACGTGCGCGCCGGGCTCGGAACCCTTCTCCAGCACACAGACCGACAGTTCACGACCGGCTTCGATCGCGCGCTGGCGCAGGCGGATCGCGGTGGCCAGGCCGGCCGGGCCGGCACCGACGATGACCACGTCGAATTCCATGACTTCACGCGGGGGCAGGGCGTTGGCTTCAGCACTCATCGATTGCATGACTCGTGGGTAGTGCCGGCATCGGGGCCACCGGCGGTTGCCTGGGAATCGCGCGTGCAGCCACGGGCGAAACGGTTGTTTGAATGTTGTCAGGGTACCGGGCTGCGCGTGATCGAGCTAGATCGCCGATGTTCACACCGCGATTGCTGCAGTGCAGCGTACGCAGCGTCGGTAGCCGCCAACCTTGGTTGGCGTCCGCGGGAACGCCAGCGCCGACCGAGGTCGGTCTCTACCGGCACACCAAACCCACCCGGATGACCGACAATGGCCGGGTCCCGTCTGCGTGTGAGTGCCATGGCTTTGGATCCGTACGACCTGTTCGATGTCCGTTCCCTGCTCAGCGAGGAAGAGCGCGCGGTACAGGAAAGCGTGGCCCGCTTCACCAACGAGCGCGTGCTGCCGATCATCGGCGATGCCTTCGACCAGGCGCGGTTCCCGTCGGAACTGGTGCCGGAGATCGCCTCGCTTGGCCTGCTCGGCGCCACGCTTCCGGCCGAGTACGGCGGCGGCGATCTGGGCGCGGTCAGTTACGGGCTGATCTGCCAGGAACTGGAGCGCGGCGATTCGGGCCTGCGCAGCTTCGTGTCGGTGCAGAGCTCGCTGTGCATGTATCCCATCTACGCGTACGGCAGCGAAGAGCAACGCCGGCAGTGGCTGCCGGCGATGGCGCGCGGCGAACTGATCGGTTGCTTCGGCCTGACCGAGGCGCATGGTGGTTCCGACCCGGCCAGCATGAAGACCCGCGCGGTGCGCGATGGCAGCGACTGGCGCATCAGCGGCAGCAAGATGTGGATCACCAGCGGCCCGGTGGCCGACCTGGCCATCATCTGGGCGCAGACCGAAGACGGCATCCAGGGCTTCGTGCTGGAAAAGGGCATGGCCGGCTTCACCACCCAGGAAATCAAGCACAAGATGAGCCTGCGCGCGTCGCTGACCGGCGCGCTGTTCTTCGACGACGTGCGCGTGCCCGACAGCCACCGCCTGCCGAACGTGAAGGGGCTGAAGGGTCCGCTGGGCTGCCTGACCCAGGCGCGCTTCGGCATCAGCTGGGGCCCGATCGGCTCGGCCATCGCCTGCCTGGATGAAGCGCTGGGCTATGCCAAGGAGCGGGTGCTGTTCGGCCGTCCGTTGGCCGCCACGCAGAGCGCGCAGATCAAGCTGGCCGACATGGCCCGGCGCATCACCATGGCGCAGCTGCTGGCGCTGCAGCTCGGCCGACTGAAGGAGGCCGGGCAGGTGCAGCCGCAGCAGGTCAGCCTGGCCAAGTGGAACAACTGCCGCATGGCGATCGACATCGCCCGCGAGTGTCGCGATCTGCTGGGTGGCGCCGGCATCACCACCGAGCACGTGGCGATCCGCCATGCGCTGAACCTGGAATCGGTGATCACCTATGAAGGCACCGAAACCGTGCACCAGCTGGTGATCGGCCGTGAGCTGACCGGCATCAACGCGTTCTGACAGGAATCCACGCATGGCGTGGATCTACCGGGATGGCGGTAGTCGCCAACCTTGGTTGGCGCTCCCGTGCCGACCAAGGTCGGCATCTACCAGACGATCATCCACGCGGGGCGTGGATCTACTGGCCGCCGGCAAACCCGTGCTGGCGCCACGCTTCGTACATCACCACCGCAACGGTGTTGGAAAGATTGAGGCTGCGGTTGTCCGGCCGCATCGGCAGGCGCAGGCGACAACCATCGGGCAGTGCATCGAGCACGTCCTGCGGCAGGCCACGACTTTCCGGGCCGAACAGAAAGGCATCACCGTCTTCGAACGCCACGCTGTCATAGCGGACGCTGGCACGCGTACTCAGGGCGAACAACCGCTTCGGTGCGATCCGTGCCAGCGCAGTGTCCAGGTCTGGATGCACCTGCAGGCGCGAGTACTCGTGGTAGTCCAGGCCGGCGCGCTTGAGCTGCTTGTCTTCCAGTGCGAAGCCGAGCGGCTCGACCAGGTGCAGCTGCGCGCCGGTGTTGGCGCAGAGCCGGATCACATTGCCCGTGTTGGGCGGGATTTCCGGTTCGAACAGGATCACGTGGAACTGGGGCGCGGCATTCATCGGCGCAGTGTACCTGCGACGGCCGCCGCCTTTACGACGCACGCCCTGCGATGGGCAGGGCGGACGTCGCTTACGGGCGCAGCAGGACCTGGGCGGTTTCGGCAGCGAAGGCCTGCAGCTGGGCAGCGCTCGGACGCACCTGCAGGGCCGGCAGGTTGACGATCACCTGGTTGGCGACGCTGGTGGCGGCGGCGGCCAGGGTGGCGGCGTAGCGCTGGGCTTCCTGCTCGGCAGCCAGGGCGACACGCTGTTCCAGGCTCGGGCGGACTTCAACCGAGGCCAGGGTGGTGATCGGCAGCGCGGCGGCGACCGGGGGGGCGATGAAGCCGTCGCGCTCGCTCAGCTGGTCCGCGCTCGGGCGCACTTCAACGGTGGCCAGGGTGCGGATGCCGCTGGCCTGTTCCCAGGCCTGCTGGACCAGCTGGTCGGCGGCCGGGCGGACCTGCACGGTGGACAGGGTCTTGATGGATTCGGAGGCCTGCACCGACGAAACAACCGCGGTGCCGGCGATCAGGGCGATGGCGATGGCAATGGTCTTGGCGTTCATGACGGGGCCTGTTTAGTGTTGGTGAGCAGTGGTGTGGTAGTAAGGTAGAACACCAGTTCTGGGAATGCAAGCGGAATTTTCGATTTCCTTCCTATGTTCAGTCTTCAGTCAGGTTTTGTCTGAAGCCCTTGCTGGCGCAGGAAGGACAAAGCAATCCCCGTGCCAACTTTTACCTATTGATTCGTAAGGGTTTTATGGCGAATGAAAAGTGTCCGCCGGGCGGACACCTGTCCATTCGGGGTGCCGCGGACACTGTCCGGACGTGAATCACCGCCGTTCGTGACCCTGAAACGCCGATCGCGATGGCCGATGTGGCCGATCACCCCCAGTGACTGGTGGCCGATACCGGTGGCCGCACGCCCGCGCTAGGATCGGGATTCACCTATGTGACCAAGGACCCGGATATGTCGCTCACCCTGCGCCCGCGCGCCGCGCTGCTCGCTGTTGCTCTCAGTACTGCTCTCGGCACGCTCGCGCCGACCTACGCGCTGGCGGCCAAGCCGGCCGCGACCAGCAAGGTCGACATCCCGTTCGAGCAGTTCACCCTGCCCAACGGCCTGCGGGTGGTGGTGCATACCGATCGCAAGGCACCGATCGTTGCGGTCAACATCTGGTACCACGTCGGCAGCAAGGACGAGCCCGCCGGCCGTACCGGCTTCGCGCATCTGTTTGAACACCTGATGTTCCAGAGCAGCGAGAACCACGACGGCGAGTACTTCGAGCCCTTCAAGCAGGTGGGCGCCACCGGCCAGAACGGCACCACCAATACCGACCGCACCAATTACTTCGAGAACGTGCCGACCACCGCGCTGGACATGGCGTTGTGGATGGAATCGGATCGCATGGGCCATCTGGTCGGCGCGATCGACCAGGCCGCGCTCGACGAGCAGCGTGGTGTGGTGCAGAACGAGAAGCGCCAGGGCGAGAACCAGCCCTATGGCCAGGTGTGGGAACAGCTCAACCGCGCGCTGTACCCGGTGGGCCACCCGTACCACCACAGCGTGATCGGCTCGATGAACGATCTCAACGCCGCCTCGCTGGATGACGTCAAGACCTGGTTCCGCACCTGGTATGGCCCGAACAACGCAGTGCTGGTGCTGGCCGGTGACATCGATCTGGCCACGGCAAAGGAAAAGGCGGCGAAGTACTTCGGCAGCATCCCGGCCGGCCCGACCATGGCGCAGCCGAAGGTGGACGTTGCCAAGCGCCCGGCCGACACCCGCGAGGTGATGACCGACAAGGTGCCGCAGGCGCGCATCTACCGCGCCTGGAACGTGGCCCAGGTTGGCACCACCGACGTCGACCAGCTGCAGCTGCTGGCCTATGTGCTCGGCGGCGCCAAGTCTTCGCGCCTGAGCCAGCGCCTGCAGCACCAGGACAAGCTGGTGGACAACATCAGCGCCGGCGCCTACGCCTCGCAGCTGGGTTCCAACTTCATGGTGATGGCGACGGTGAAGCAGGGCCAGGATCCGGCCAAGGTCGAAAAGATCATCGATGAGGAAATCGAGCGCCTGCTCAAGGAGGGCCCGACCGCCGAAGAACTGGCGCGCGCCAAGACCGGCTCGCGCGCTGCCTTCATCCGCGGCATCGAGCGCATCGGCGGCTTCGGCGGCAAGGCCGACGCGCTGGCCGAATGCACGGTGTACACCGGCGACCCGGGCTGCTTCCGCACCTCGCTGGCCAACATCGACAAGGCCACCGCTGCCGACCTCAAGCGCCTGGGCGCGCAGTGGCTGGACAAGGGCAGCCACACCCTGGTGGTCGAGCCCGGTGAACGCGTTGCGCTGAAGGAAGATCCGTCGCAGGCGCCGAAGCCGTTCAACGTGCCGGCCGTGGACAGCAAGTACAGCACCCTGCCCGAGCAGGTGGACCGCAAGGCCGGCGTGCCGCAGACCCGCGAGTTCCCGCAGCTGAAGTTCCCGGCACTGCAGCGCGCCACGCTGAAGAACGGCACCCAGGTGGTGCTGGCCGAACGCCATGAAATTCCGGTGGTGCAGTTCAGCTACCAGTTCCCGGGCGGCTTCACCGCTGATCAGGGCCGCAAGCCGGGCACCGCCAACTTCACCATGAGCCTGATGACTGAAGGCGCCGGCAAGCTGGGTTCGCTGGCCTTCGCCGATGCAGCCGATGCGCTGGGTGCGGACCTGGACGCTTCCGCCGGCCTGGATTCGGTGGACGTGGAACTGTCCGCGCTGAAGGAGAACCTGGTGCCGTCGCTGGCGCTGTATGCCAGCCTGCTGCGCGAGCCGCGCTTCGAGCAGAGCGAGATCGACCGGGTCAAGGCGACGTGGATCGCCGGTATCCAGCAGGAGAAGGTCAATCCGGGTGCGGTGGCGATGCGCGTGCTGCCGCCGCTGCTGTACGGCAAGGGCCACCCCTACGCGATCCCGTTCACCGGCAGCGGTGATGAAGCAGCGATCAGCAGCCTGGGCCGCGAAGACCTGGTCGACTTCCACCGCGACTGGCTGCGTCCGCAGGACGGCACCCTGATCGTGGTCGGCGACACCACCCTGGCCGAGATCGTGCCGCTGCTGGACAAGCAGCTGGGCGACTGGAAGGCCACCGGTGATGCGCCGACGATCAAGGCCACCACCGCCGTGGCACTGCCGAAGAGCCCGCGCGTGTTCCTGATCGACCAGCCGGGCGCGGTGCAGGCCAACCTGTTCGCCGGCCAGGTCGTGCCGCCGTCCAGCGACGCCAGCTCGACCCGCTTCGACATCGCCAACGGTGTGATCGGTGGCGACTTCACCTCGCGCCTGAACATGAACCTGCGCGAGGACAAGCACTGGTCCTACGGTGCCCGCACCAGCGCCAGCAACACCGTGGGCCAGCGCCCGTGGATGGCGATGGCACCGGTGCAGATCGACAAGACCGGCCCGGCCATGGCCGAAATGCGCAAGGAGATCGCCGAGTTCGCCAACGGCAGCAAGCCGGCGACCGACGCTGAAGTGGCGCGCATCCGCAACATCCAGACCCTGAGCCTGCCCGGTGCCTACGAGACCGCCAGCGCGGTGGCCGCGACCATCGGCACGATCGTGCAGTTCAAGCGTCCGGATGACTACGTGCTGCGCCGCAAGGCCGAGATCGAAGCGATGACCCCGGCACAGGTGCAGCAGGCGGCGGCGGAGATCAAGCCGCAGGCGCTGACCTGGGTGGTGGTGGGTGACCTCAAGCAGACCGAAGCGGCCGTACGCGCCTTGAAACTGGGCGAAGTGACCGTGATTGATGCCGAAGGCAACCCGGTCAAGAAATAAGGGACAGGCCTGCCCGCTCTAGCGGGCAGGCCTGCCGCGGTAGTGCCGGCCGCTGGCCGGCAACCCCGTGACCCCGCCCGGCTATCCCTGATTCAGACGGTTCAGGCACACTCCTGACATTCCCTTCCAGGATCCTGCCCATGCGCGTTCTGCTGCTGTCGTCCCTGTTGCTCACCGTCACCGCCTGCACCTGGGTGCCGATCGAACCGGCCGGCAAGGCGACCCGCGTGCTGCCGGCAGGCCCGGTACCGGCCGGGTGCATCTCCAAGGGCGAAGTGGTGGTGACCGTGAAGAGCAAGGTCGGCTTCTACAACCGCAACCCGCTGCGGGTGCAGGAAGAGCTGGAAACCCTGGCCCGCAATGAAGCCCCGACCACCGGCGCCAACGCCGTGCAGGCCGCTGCGGCCCCGGCCGATGGCAGCCAGCGCTTCGCTGCTTTCCAGTGCCCGCCGCGCTGAATCCTTCACCATACGGCCAAGGCTGAATTCGTAAAGATGCGGTGAAGGCCCGGGGGGTTATAGAATAGCGCCCCCTTTGCCTGAGCCTTGGCGCTAACCTCGATGCTCTTCAAGAATGTCTCGATTGCCGGCCTGGCTCACGTTGATGCGCCGCACACGCTGACGACCAAGGAAATCAACGAACGGCTGCAGCCGACGCTGGATCGCCTTGGTATCCGTACCGATGTCCTCGGCGATATCGCCGGCATCCACGCGCGCCGCCTGTGGGACAACGGCGTGCTGGCGTCCGACGCGGCCACCATGGCTGGCCGCAAGGCGCTGGAAGACGCAGGCATCGATGCGACGCAGGTGGGCCTGTTGATCAATACCTCGGTCAGCCGTGACTACCTGGAGCCGTCCACCGCGTCCATCGTGTCCGGCAACCTCGGTGTCAGCGACGAGTGCATGACCTTCGACGTCGCCAATGCCTGCCTGGCCTTCATCAACGGCATGGATATCGCGGCGCGCATGCTCGAGCGCGGTGAGATCGACTACGCGCTGGTGGTGGATGGCGAGACCGCCAACCTGGTGTACGAAAAGACCTTGGAGCGGATGACCGCGCCGGACGTCACCGCCGACGACTTCCGCAACGAGTTGGCGGCGCTGACCACCGGTTCCGGTGCGGCCGCGATGGTGATGGCCCGTTCGGAGCTGGTGCCCGACGCGCCGCGCTACAAGGGTGGCGTGACCCGTTCGGCCACCGAGTGGAACCAGCTGTGCCTGGGCAACCTGGACCGCATGGTCACCGACACCCGCATGCTGCTGATCGAGGGCATCAAGCTGGCCCAGAAGACCTTCACCGCCGCCAAGATCGCACTGGGCTGGGCCGTGGAAGAGCTGGACCAGTTCGTCATCCACCAGGTCAGCCAGCCGCACACCGCGGCGTTCATCAAGAATTTCGGCATCGACCCGAAGAAGGTCATGACCATCTTCGGCGAGCACGGCAACATCGGTCCGGCCTCGGTGCCGATCGTGCTGAGCAAGCTCAAGCAGCTGGGCAAGCTGAAGAAGGGCGATCGCATCGCGCTTCTGGGCATCGGCTCGGGCCTGAACTGCTCGATGGCCGAAGTGGTCTGGTAAGACCCTTCTGCCAGACTCCCTGTAGAGCCGAGCCCACGCTCGGCTCACGCGCGCAGCGCGGTTCTTCCGCGGCCTGACCGGAGAGCAGCCGAGCATCGGCTCGGCTCTACACTGCGCCGCGATTCTTCCAAGGTGTTCCGCATGCGCGATCTTCCCGGTTACCCCGCCCACCCGCAGCGCTTTGAGGTCCGCCCCGGCCTGTCGATGAACTATCTCGACGAAGGCCCGCGCGACGGCGAGGTGGTGGTGATGGTGCACGGCAACCCGTCGTGGAGCTATTACTGGCGCACGCTGGTGGCCGGCCTGTCGGACCGCTACCGCTGCATCGTGCCGGACCATATCGGCATGGGCCTGTCGGACAAGCCCGACGACAGCCGCTACGAGTACACGCTGCAGTCGCGCGTGGATGATCTGGATGCACTGCTGAAGCATCTGGGCATCACCGGCCCGGTGACCCTGGCCGTGCACGACTGGGGCGGCATGATCGGCTTCGGCTGGGCGCTGTCGCACCACGACCAGGTCAAGTGCCTGGTGGTGCTCAACACCGCCGCGTTCCCGATGCCGGCGGCGAAGAAGATGCCGTGGCAGATCGCGCTGGGGCGGCACTGGAAGATCGGCGAGTGGATCATCCGCACCTTCAATGCGTTCTCCTCCGGCGCGTCGTGGCTGGGCGTGGAGCGGAAGATGCCGGCCGACGTGCGCCGCGCCTATGTGTCGCCGTACAACAGCTACGCCAACCGCATCAGCACCATCCGCTTCATGCAGGACATCCCGCTGTCGCCGGCCGACAAGGCGTGGTCACTGCTGGAGCGCGCTGGCAAGGCACTGCCGTCCTTCGCCGATCGCCCGGCTTTCCTCGGCTGGGGCCTGCGCGATTTCGTGTTCGATCACCACTTCCTGAAGGGCTTCCAGGCCGCATTGCCGCAGGCGCAGGTACATGCCTTCGAGGATGCTGGCCACTACGTGCTGGAAGACAAGCATGAAGTGCTGGTGCCGGAGATCCGCGCGTTCCTGGACGCGAATCCGATCTGAGAGGTGTGCCGACCAACGGTCGGCACCCACCGGGAGAAGGAGTGGGTAGGTGTCGACCGTTGGTCGGCACGCCGGACTACGCCGCGATCGGGGCCTGCGGCGAGGGGCTGTTGCCGTTGTCGTCCGGGTGGTCGTCGTCGTTGCCTGCTTCGTCGCGCCAGCGCCAATCGGCCAGGGTCAGCGGATCCAGGCCATAGGCGATGCGCGCCTTGTCGCACTGCGCGCTGGCCTTGCCGTATTCCCATGACGCATCCACTTCGCGGCACACGCTGGGCCGGTTGGGATGGATCGTGCAGCGCGAATAGACGCCGATCTGCGCATCCAGCGCCACGCAGCGCACCGGCTTGGAATGGGTGCCGCGCATGCACAGGCGATGCGGGTCGAGCACCTCGGTGAGCTGGTGCGGCACGCCGCCGGGGGTGACCTCGTCCGATTCCATCCAGTGGAAGGCCACGCGGTACTGGGTGCAGCAGGCGCCGCAGGTCATGCAGGGATGTTGCATGGGCAAGCCGCCTCGGGCGGCATCGGGAAAGGGACGAGGATGCGGATTTTCCACGCTGGCGGCCGCCGCGCAAGAAATTCCGTAAGCGGCGACAATGAACGGATGAACCGATCCTGCAATATCGCCGCGCGGCTGCCCGAGCTGGCGCGTGAACGCCCCCACCAGATCGCCATCCGCTGCCCCGGCCGCCGCGGCGCCGGCAACGGCATGGCGGCCTACGACGTGACCCTGGATTACCGCCAGCTGGACGCCCGCAGCGATGCGATGGCGGCCGGCCTGGCCGGCTACGGGATCGGCCGCGGGGTGCGTACGGTGGTGATGGTGCGGCCGTCGCCGGAGTTCTTCCTGCTGATGTTCGCCCTGTTCAAGCTGGGCGCGGTGCCGGTGCTGGTCGATCCGGGCATCGACAAGCGCGCGCTGAAGCAGTGCCTGGACGAGGCACAGCCGCAGGCCTTCATCGGTATCCCGCTGGCCCACGTGGCGCGGCTGGCGCTGCGCTGGGCGCCCGCGGCGACCCGTTTGGTCACGGTGGGCCGTCGGCTCGGCTGGGGCGGTACCACCCTGGCCGCGCTGGAGCGTGCCGGCGCCAACAGCGGCGCGATGCTGGCCGATACCGATGGCGAGGACACCGCGGCGATCCTGTTCACCAGCGGCTCCACCGGCGTGCCCAAGGGCGTGGTTTACCGCCACCGCCACTTCGTCGGTCAGATCGAGCTGCTGGGCAGCGCCTTCGGCATGGAGGCGGGTGGGGTGGATCTGCCGACCTTCCCGCCGTTTGCCCTGTTCGATCCCGCGCTGGGCCTGACCTCGGTCATTCCGGACATGGATCCGACCCGGCCGGCACAGGCCGACCCGGCGCGCCTGCATGACGCCATCCAGCGCTTCGGGGTGACCCAGCTGTTCGGCTCGCCGGCGTTGATGCGGGTGCTGGCACGGCACGGGCGGCCGCTGCCATCGGTGACCCGGGTGACCTCCGCCGGTGCACCGGTGCCGCCGGACGTGGTCGCCACCATCCGCAGCCTGCTGCCGGCCGATGCCCAGTTCTGGACACCGTATGGCGCCACCGAGTGCCTGCCGGTGGCAGTGGTCGAGGGGCGCGAGCTGGAGCGTACGCGCGCGGCCACCGAGGGCGGCGCCGGCACCTGCGTCGGCAGCGTGGTCGCACCGAACGAAGTACGCATCATCGCCATCGACGACGCGCCGCTGCCGGACTGGTCGCAGGCGCGCCTGCTGGCCGTGGGCGAAGTCGGCGAGATCACCGTGGCAGGGCCGACCGCCACTGACAGCTATTTCAACCGCCCGCAGGCGACGGCGGCGGCGAAGATCAGCGAAACCCTGGCCGATGGCAGCGTCCGCATCGTGCATCGCATGGGCGATGTCGGCTACTTCGATGCGCAGGGGCGGCTGTGGTTCTGTGGCCGCAAGACCCATCGCGTGGAAACCGCGCACGGGCCGCTGTACACCGAACAGGTCGAGCCGGTGTTCAACACCGTGCCCGGGGTGGCACGCACGGCCTTGGTCGGCGTCGGCGCAGCCGGTGCGCAGGTGCCGGTGCTGTGCGTGGAGCTGCAGCGTGGCCAGTCCGACAGCCCTGCGTTGCGTGAGGCGCTGCATGCCACGGCCGCTGCGCGTCTGCCCGAGCTGACGCTGGAACACGTGCTGATGCACCCGGCGTTCCCCGTCGATATCCGTCACAACGCCAAGATCGGCCGCGAGAAGCTCGCCGTCTGGGCCCGCGCCGAACTGGAGAAGCGCGCATGAAGATCCTGGTCACCGGTGGTGGTGGGTTCCTTGGCCAGGCGCTGTGCCGTGGCCTGCTCGAACGTGGCCACCAGGTGCTGGCGTTCAACCGCAGCCATTACCCGGAACTGCAGGCGCTGGGCGTGGGCCAGATCCGCGGCGACCTGGCTGACCCGCAGGCAGTGCTGCATGCGGTGGCCGGCGTCGATGCGGTGTTCCACAACGGTGCCAAGGCCGGTGCCTGGGGCAGCTATGACAGCTATCACCAGGCCAACGTGGTCGGCACCGACAACGTCATCGCGGCCTGCCGCGCCCATGGCATCGGCAAGCTGGTCTACACCTCAACGCCCAGCGTGACCCATCGCGCCACGCACCCGGTGGAAGGACTGGGTGCGGACGAAGTCCCCTATGGCGAGGATTTCCAGGCGCCGTATGCAGCAACCAAGGCGATTGCCGAACAGCGGGTGCTGGCGGCCAACGACGCCACGCTGGCGACCGTGGCGCTGCGCCCGCGGTTGATCTGGGGCCCGGGCGACCAGCAGCTGGTGCCGCGCCTGGCCGATCGTGCACGCGCTGGCCGCCTGCGCCTGGTGGGCGACGGCAACAACAAGGTCGACACCACCTACATCGACAACGCCGCGCTGGCGCATTTCCTCGCCTTCGAGACGCTGGCACCGGGCGCGGCCTGCGCCGGCAAGGCGTACTTCATTTCCAATGGCGAGCCGCTGCCGATGCGCGAGCTGGTCAACAAGCTGCTGCAGGCGGTGGGTGCTCCAACCGTGGACAAGGCGATCAGCTTCAAGACCGCGTATCGCATCGGCGCGATCTGCGAGCGGCTGTGGCCGCTGCTGCGCCTGCGTGGCGAGCCGCCGCTGACGCGCTTCCTGGCCGAGCAGCTGTGCACGCCGCACTGGTACAGCATGGAGCCGGCACGTCGTGATTTCGGCTACGTGCCGCAGGTCAGCATCGAAGAAGGACTGCGACGGCTGAAGGCGGCATCATGACGGCGGCATCACCGCGCTGAAGCCTTCATTACGCGCAGAGATCGCCATCACCGGTTGCACACCGGCAGATGCGCAGGATGGACACAACGCCACCCACGGCCGACCACCTGCGAGGAGCACCATGCTGCATTACGCCGTCATCTTCTTTGTCATCGCCATCATCGCCGCCGTGCTCGGTTTCTCCGGCATTGCCGGTGCCGCCAGCAACATTGCCTGGATCCTGTTCGTGGTGTTCCTGGTGCTGGCCGTGATCTCGATGTTCCGCAAGCGCACATGACCGCTTGAGCGGTAGTGCCGGCCGCTGGCCGGCAACCTCGACAACCCGGGGTTGCCGGCCAGCGGCCGGCACTACCAGCGCGCTGTTACCGCACCGCGCTATGCAGCCCGCGATCGGCCTCGTGCCGTTGCAGCGCCAGTTCGATCAACCGCGTGATCAAGGCGGTGTAGCCCAAGCCACTGGCACCCCACAGCTTCGGATACATGCTGATGCGGGTGAAGCCGGGCAGCGTGTTCACCTCGTTGATGACGATCTGGCCATCGGCGGTGAGGAACACATCGACCCGCGCCATGCCGGCGCACTCCAGCGCCTGATAGGCCTGCAACGCGATCTGCTGGATACGCGCCTGCGTCGCCGCATCGATTGCGGCCGGCACCACCACCTCAGCGCCGTCTTCGTTGATGTACTTGGTGTCGTAGGCGTAGAACTCGTCGTGCAGTACAACCTCGCCACAGACGCTGGCCTGCGGCCGCTCGTTGCCGAGCACTGCACATTCGATCTCGCGGCCGACCACGGCCGATTCCACCAGGACCTTGTGGTCGTAGCGCAGCGCAGTCTGCAATGCCTCGGCGAAACCCTCTGCATCCTTGACCTTGCTCACGCCCACCGATGAGCCCTGGTTGGCCGGCTTGACGAACAGCGGCAGGCCAAGCGCTTCGATCAATGCCGCGACATCGACCGCATCGGCCTCGTGGCGACGGATGCACACCCAGGGCGCCACCTGCAGGCCCGCATCACGCAGCAGGCGCTTGGTCACGTCCTTGTCCATGGCCACCGCCGAGCCCAGCACCGGCGAACCGACGAAGGGCAGGTTGGCCATGCGCAGCAGCCCCTGCAGCGCACCGTCCTCGCCCAGCGGGCCGTGCACGATCGGCAACACCACATCGATCTGCCCCAGCGCGCTGCCCGCATCGGTCGGCTGCAGCTGTGCCTGCTCGGTACCCGGCAGCACCGCCAGCGCGGTACCGGAAGCATGCAGGGCGATGCGCGCCGGATCATCCGCATTGAGCAGGAAAGTATCCGGCTGGCTCAGGTGCCATTGGCCCTGCTTGTCGATGCCGACCAGCACCGGCTCGAAGCGCTCCCGATCCAGCGCATCGAGAATGTTCTTCGCCGACTGCAGCGAAACTTCGTGTTCGGAAGACCTGCCACCGAAGATGATGCCGACCCGGGTCCGTGCCATGGAAGTGCGATGTCCTATGCGTTGCGTGGCTCCATAGCATGAACCTTCATCGGCCTTCCGCGTGAGGCACAGATGAACCAGAAATCCAGTCGCGCGTGTCATCCACGCATGGCGTGGATCTACCGTGTCGACCAAGGTCGACACCCACCAACAGCAGCAGAAGCCTGTCGAAGGCGGGGTGGGTCCGGTTGCGGGGGTGTCCGCGGCATGGATGCCGCGGCCAAGCCCCCAGGGATGGGTTTACGGCGTCCCCCGCAACCGGACCCACCCCGCCATTCCACAGATAGCCCGCCTTTGATGTTGATGTTGCCGTTGCCCTGGCCGTTGCGTCTGCGGGTGCCGGGCGGCAGCCCGGCCCAAGCCCCCCACCCACGCAGGTAGAATGCGCACATGGCTCTTTCCCTGCTCAAGTCCCTCAAGCCGGTCGCTGGCCGCGCTCTGCAGATCGCCCTGAACCGCGCGCTGGCGCTGGATCCGGATACCCGCCACGCACTGGCCAGCCTCGACGGTCGCCATATCGACCTGACCCTGGACGCGCCGCCGCTGGCGATGCGCATCAGCGTCGACGGCAACCAGTTGCGGGTTGGCCCGGTGGATGCGCAGGAAGCCGACCTGGCCGTGCGCAGCAGCCTGGCCGGCGTGCTGGCGCAGCTGCCGCTGCTGGCGCGTGCCCGCCAGGGCGCTGACAACGGCAAGGGCCGCGTGCGCGTGGCCGGCGACGCTGAACTGGCGCGCCGCCTGCAGCAACTGGCCAAGGGCTTCGATCCGGACTGGCAGCAGCCGTTCGTCAGCGTGTTCGGCGACGTGCTGGGCGTGCAGGTGGCCAACACCCTGCGCAGTGCCTTGCAGCACGCCCGCCAGGGCGCGATCGATCTGGCCCACAGCGCCGCTGAATTCATCACCGAGGAATCGCGCGACGTGGTGCCACGTGCCGAACTGGATGCCTTCCACGACGACGTGGACGTACTGCGCGACGATGTCGAGCGCCTCGGCGCACGCGTGCAGCGCCTGCGGGGTGCCGCATGAAGGCGCTGCTGCGGGCCAGCCGCATCGGCCGGGTGATCCTGCGTTACCGCCTTGACGACCTGCTGCAGGACACGCCTGCAGAGCGCTGGCTGCGTCTGGCCAAGCCGTTCGTGCCGCGCGCTTCGGCCGACATCGCCGCACAGTCGCGCGGTGCGCGCCTGCGCCTGGCGCTGCAGGACCTGGGGCCGATCTTCGTCAAGTTCGGGCAGATCCTGTCGACCCGCCGCGATCTGGTGCCGCCGGATGTGGCCAATGAGCTGACCCTGCTGCAGGACCGGGTCAAGCCCTTCGACGGCGACGCGGCGCGCCGCATCGTCGAGGAAGCGCTCGGCCTGCCGGTCAGCGAAGCCTTCGCCAGTTTCGATACCGAACCGCTGGCCTCGGCGTCGATCGCGCAGGTACACGCGGCCACCCTGGCCGATGGCCGCCAGGTGGTGGTCAAGGTGCTGCGCCCGGGTATCGAGAAGCAGATCGACGCCGACATCGCCCTGCTCAATTCGCTGGCAACGCTGGTCGAGCGCACCCATCCGCGTGCCGACAAGATCCGTCCGCGCGAAGTGGTGGCCGAGGTCGAGAACACCCTGGCCGCCGAGCTGGACCTGCAGCGCGAAGGGGCCAACGCCAGCGTGCTGCGCCGTTTCTGGGAGAACTCCGACGACCTGTACGTGCCGGAAGTGATCTGGAGCCATACCGCCGAGCGCGCGCTGACCCTGGAGCGCGTATGGGGCATTCCCTCCGATGACATCGCCGCGCTGGACAAGGCCGGCATCGACCGCAAGGCGCTGGCTGCCAAGGGCGTACGGGTGTTCTACACCCAGGTGTTCCGCGACAACTTCTTCCATGCCGACGCGCACGCCGGCAACATCTGGGTCGACATCGATCCGGCACGCCGCGACAACCCGCGCTTCATCGCGCTGGACTTCGGCATCATGGGCCAGCTCTCGCAGGAAGATCAGTACTACCTGGCCGAGAATTTCATGGCCATCTTCAACCGCGATTACCGCCGCATCGCCGAACTGCACGTGCAGGCGCGCTGGATGCCCGACAACGTGCGCATCGATGATCTGGAAGCGGCAGTGCGCTCGGTGTGCGAGCCGTACTTCACCCGCCCGCTGTCGCAGATCTCGCTGGCCGAAGTGCTGATGAAGCTGTTCCGCGTGGCCCAGCGCTACCAGTTGACCCTGCAGCCGCAGTTGATCCTGCTGCAGAAGACCCTGCTCAACATCGAAGGCGTCGGCCGCCAGCTCGATCCGCAGATCGACATCTGGGCGGTGGCCAAGCCGGTGCTGGCGAAGATCCTGCGCGAGCGCTACAGCCCGCGCCGCGTGGTGCGCGAGATCGGCAAGCGCCTGCCGGAAATCATGACCCATGCGCCGGACATGCCGCGCCTGGTGCACGCCTGGCTGACCCAGCAGGTGGAAGGCCGCCATGAACTGGCGATGCGTTCGCGCGACTTGGTTGCGCTCGATGCCAGCCTGCAGCGGCTGCAGAAGCGCGCGGTCGGGGCGATCACCGGCGTTGGTCTACTGGCGATTGCCGCATTGATGTACGTGCTGCAGCCGCCGGGCTGGTACTGGGGCGACGTGCCGGCATGGAGCTGGGTGTCCGGTACCGTCGGCGTGTTCGCATTGGCGCGTGCGTGGTGGCGATGAGTGATGCGCTGAGCGCGCTCAAGCACGAGCTGGCGCAGTTCGGCAGTGACAACGATGCGCGCGAAACCGATCGTGGCCGGCGCATGCTCAACATCACCGCCGACACCGGTGAACTGCTGTCGGTGCTGGTGCGGTTCGGCAATGCCCGTCGCGTGCTGGAGATCGGCACGTCCAATGGCTATTCCACGCTGTGGCTGGCCGAGGCCGCCGCTGCCATTGATGGCAGGGTGACCACGCTGGAGTTCGCCGCCGACAAGGTGGCGATGGCCCGTGCGAATTTCGCGCGCAGTGGATTGGGTGAGCGCATCGAACAGGTCCACGCTGATGCCGGGCAGTGGCTGGCGCAGGCGGCCGATGGCTGCATCGACCTGCTGTTCCTGGATTCGGATCGCGGGCAGTACGCAGGCTGGTGGCCGCAGCTGCGCCGTGTACTGCGCCCCGGCGGCCTGCTGGTGGTCGACAACGCCACCTCGCATGCCGCTGAGATGGAGCCGCTGCGCGCCCTCCTGGCCGCCGACGCGGCGTTCACCACCAGCCTGGTGCCGGTGGGCAATGGCGAACTGCTGGCGCTGCGCAACGCCTGACTGCTTTACAGGTAGGTGCCAACCTTGGTTGGCACGCTACTGCCTGGCGCGCGGAGCAGCCGAGCGTGGGCTCGGCTCTACAGAGGGCAGGCCTTTATAATCGCGCGGTGAGCACCGAACCCGACACCCTCGCTGCGGTCGAGATTGAAACCGCGCCCCTGCAGCTGCTGCACCTGGACGAACGCCTGGCCGTGGTCAACAAGCCGGCCGGGCTGATGGTCCACGACAGCAAGCTGGCCCGTGGCGAAGATGATTTCCTCGCCGATCGCCTGCGCGAGCAGCTGGGTCGGCCGATCTTCCTGGTCCATCGCCTGGATCGCGCCACCAGTGGCTGCCTGCTGCTGGCCTTCGACCGCGACGCGGCCAGCATGCTGGGCAAGGCGCTGATGGGCGGCGAGGTGAGCAAGGATTACCTGGCGATCTGCCGCGGCTGGCCTGCCGAGGACGCCTGGCAGGTCGATCATGACTTGGATGGTGGCCCGGGCAAGCCGGTAAAGAAGCCAGCGGTGACCGACTTCCAGCGCCTGGCAGCCGGCGAACTGTCGGTACCAGTGGGGGAGTTCGCCAGTTCGCGCTATGCGCTGCTGCGCTGCCAGCCGCTGACGGGTCGCTTCCGGCAGATCCGCCGGCATCTGAAGCACCTGTCACATCACCTGATCGGCGATACCAGCCATGGTGATGGCCGGCACAACCGCAACTTCCGCATGCAGGGCGTGCACCGCATGCTGCTGCATGCGGAGCGGCTGCGCTTCCCGCATCCGGATGGCGGCATGGTGGACGTGCGCGCCCCGGTCGACGGTGAGTTCCAGAAGGCGCTGGACCTGTTCGGCTGGAGCCAGCACCTGTAGAGCCGAGCCCACGCTCGGCTGCGCTTCCCGGCGCTGCGCGCCGCCGCCCGAGCATGGGCTCGGGCGCTACGGAAATCCGGGTTGCCGGCCAGCGGCCGGCGCTACCTCACTTTTTTTCCGGCTCGTTGACGATCGCTTCCAGATCCTTCTGCAGATCGGCGAACAGCGGCTGCATGCGCGTCTGGATCGCCACCATCACGTTCTGCATCAGCGCCGGGGTCTTGTCGAGCAGGCTCTGGCCAGCCGGGCTCTCGTAGAACTCGGCCATGGCCAGCACGTCTTCCTTGCTGAAGGTCTTCTTGTACAGGTCCACGTACATCGGCCGCAGCTGCTGCCACGACAGTGCCTGGCGCAGGGTCTGGCTGGTACGCGCCTGGATGCGCTGCAGCTGTTCCTGCTGCTGGGCGTTGAGCTGGCGCTGTGCGGCCACCTGCTGGAACTGCTGCTGCTGCATCGCTTCGATCTGCGGCAGCATGGTGTCGATCATGCTCTGCGCACGCGAGGCCGACAGCAGGCGGTTGATGTCGCCATCGGTGGGCGCTGCGGCCAGCACCGGCGCGCTTGCTGCGGCCAGCACCAGCAGCAGGGTCGCGCGGCGCAACAGGGAGGGGAGCAAGCGGGTCATGCGGAGCGTCCTGCAGTACACGGGACGGCAAGCATACCCCCGGCAAAGGCGAAGGCGGCGTGTTCGGTGCCTGATCGGCGGCATACGGTGCGCGATGGCAGCCACGGCAACGCGGCTGCCGCTACAATGCGCGGATGGGCAACGGACCGGTCACCATCAGCGCGCAGCTTGAAATCCCCGACGGCGAGATCGTCGAGCGTTTCGTGCGTGCCAGTGGCGCCGGCGGCCAGAACGTCAACAAGGTCTCCACCGCGGTGGAACTGCGTTTCGACGTGGCCGGTTCGCCCTCGTTGCCCGAACCGTTGCGCGAGCGCCTGCTGGCGCGGCGCGACCGGCGCATGACCGGCGAAGGCGTGCTGGTCATCGACGCGCAACGGTTCCGCACCCAGGATCGCAATCGCGAGGATGCGCGCGAGCGGCTGGCGGCCTTCATCCAGGCCGGGCTGAGCGTGCCCAAACCACGCAAGGCCACCAAGCCGACCTTCGGGTCGAAACTGCGTCGTCTGGACGCCAAACGCGGGCGCGCGCAGATCAAGCGCGGGCGCTCATCACGTGACTGGGAGTGATTGCTTGAACAACCCGACGCCGTTGCTGCCGGCCATTCCGCCGAACATGCCGCAGGTCAAGCCCAACCGTTTCCTGCGCTGGCTGGCGCGCTGCACGCTGCGCATGGGCGGCTGGAAGGTGACCGGCACCCTGCCGGATGTGCCGAAAGTGGTCTTCATCATCGCCCCGCATTCGTCCAACTGGGATGGGCTGTGGGGCATGGCCGCCAAGATCGCACTGGGCATGAAAGTGAAGGTGCTGGGCAAGGCCTCGCTGTTCTGGTGGCCACTGGGCCCGCTGCTGCACAGGCTGGGCGTGATCCCGCTGGACCGCAGCTCGCCGCAGGGCACCGTGGGCCAGGCCGTGGACCTGCTGCGCAACAACGAGAAGATGTGGTTCGCGATCACTCCGGAAGGCACCCGCAAGGCCGTCAAGGAATGGAAGGCCGGTTTCCTGAAGATCGCGCGGATGGCGGACGTGCCGATCCTGGCGGCGTACTTCCACTATCCGGAGAAGATCATCGGCATCGGTCCGCTGTTCACGCCGACCGGCGATGATGCCGCCGACATGGCGACCATCCGCGAGTTCTACCGGCCGTGGATCGGCAAGACCCGCGGCACGGTCTGAGCCGATCGCTGCCGGCAGCGTAGACGCCACGTCCGGCACATGCCGGGCGCCCGTGACAGGAGTAGGGTGGACGGCTGCCATCCCGTACCGTCTGCCCAAGGAGCGTTTTACATGTCGCGTACCGTAGTCCTGGCCGCCGCCATCAGCCTGGCGCTGGCGGCCTGTTCCGGCAAGGAGTCCACCCCCGTGTCCGAAGCCCAGAAAGCACCGGCCCAGCAGCCGGCCGAAGCCTCCACCAACCCGCTGCTGACCGCCAGCAGCCTGCCGTTCCAGGCACCGCCGTTCGACAAGATCAAGGACAGCGATTACCTGCCGGCCTTCGAAGAAGGCATGCGCCTGCATCTGGCCGACGTGCGCAAGATCGCCGACAGCGCCGAGCCGGCCACCTTCGACAACACCATCGTGGCGATGGAGCGCAGCGGCGAGACCCTGACCCGCGTGTCGCGCATCTTCTTCGGCCTGGTCCAGGCCGATACCAACGATGCCCGCCAGAAGATCCAGGAAGAAGTAGCGCCGAAGCTGGCCGCGCACCAGGACGAGATCAACCTCGATCCGAAGCTGTTCGCGCGCGTGAAGTCGCTGTACGACCAGCGCGAGACGCTGGGCCTGGATCCGGTGCAGAAGCGCCTGGTCGAGCATTACTACGACGGCCTGGTGCGCTCGGGCGCGCAGCTGTCCGACGCCGACAAGGCGAGCCTGCGCAAGCTCAACGTGGAAGAAACCACGTTGTCCACCCAGTTCCACACCCGCCTGGTGGCGGCAACCGCCGCTGCCGCGGTGGTGGTGGACGACAAGGCCAAGCTGGCCGGCCTGGACGAGGGCGCGGTCAACAATGCCGCCGCCGCTGCGAAGGACCGCAAGCTGGACGGCAAGTTCCTGCTGCCGCTGCAGAACACCACCCAGCAGCCGGTGCTCGGTTCGCTGACCGACCGCGACCAGCGCGCCGCCGTGCTGAAGGCTTCGGAAACCCGTGCCGAGCGCGGCGATGCCAATGACACCCGGCAGACCGTGCAGCGCCTGGCCCAGCTGCGTGCGCAGAAGGCCAAGCTGCTCGGCTTCGACACCTTCGCCGACTACCAGCTGGGCGACCAGATGGCCAAGACCCCGGCCGCCGCGCTCAAGCTGCTGACCGACACCGTGCCGGCCGCCACCGCCAAGGCCCGCGCCGAAGCCGGCGAGATCCAGAAGGTGATCGACGCGCAGAAGGGTGGCTTCCAGGTGGCCGCCTCGGATTGGGACTTCTACGCCGAGCAGGTGCGCAAGGCCAAGTACGATCTGGACGAGTCGCAGATCAAGCCGTACTTCGAGCTGGACAACGTGCTGCAGAACGGCGTCTTCTACGCCGCCACCCAGCTGTACGGCATCACCTTCAAGCCGCGTACCGACATTCCGACCTACAACCCGGACATGAAGGTGTACGAAGTGTTCGACAAGGACGGCACCTCGCTGGCCCTGTTCTACACCGACTACTTCAAGCGTGACAGCAAGTCCGGTGGCGCCTGGATGGACGTGTTCGTCGAACAGGACGGCCTGACCGGTGCCAAGCCGGTGGTCTACAACGTCTGCAACTTCACCAAGCCGGCCGCTGGCCAGCCTGCGCTGATCAGCTTCGACGACGTCACCACCATGTTCCATGAGTTCGGCCATGCACTGCATGGCATGTTCTCGAACGTGAAGTACCCGTCGATCGCCGGCACCGCCACCTCGCGCGATTTCGTCGAGTTCCCGTCGCAGTTCAACGAACACTGGGCGCTGGACCCGAAGGTGTTCGCCAACTACGCCAAGCACTACAAGACCGGCGAAGCGATGCCGCAGGAACTGGTCGACAAGATCCTCAAGGCACGCAGCTTCAACCAGGGCTATGCGACCACCGAGTACCTGTCGGCCGCGCTGCTCGACCTGGCCTGGCACACGCAGAAGGCCGATGCCCCGCTGCAGGATGTCGGCGCCTTCGAAGCCAGCGCGCTGAAAAAGTTCAAGGTCGACCTGCCGCAGGTGCCGCCGCGTTACCGCACCACCTACTTCGACCACATCTGGGGTGGCGGCTATTCGGCCGGCTACTACGCCTACTTCTGGGCGGAAGTGCTGGACCATGACGCCTACCAGTGGTTCACCGAACACGGTGGCCTGACCGCCGCCAACGGCCAGGAATTCCGCGACAAGATCCTCTCGCGTGGCAACAGCGTGGAACTGTCGACCCTGTACCGCGATTTCCGCGGCAAGGACCCGTCGGTGGAACCGCTGCTGAAGTTCCGCGGGCTGAAGTAAGCGCGGCCTGAAGTACGAAAGAAAAAACGGCGGGGGCAACCCCGCCGTTTTTCTTTGCGTCGATGCCATCGACGGATTCCGCAGTTTGTCGCTCATCCACGCATGGCGTGGATCCATGTGTCGACCAAGGTCGACACCTACCAAGAGCAGGCCATGCCATTCCGACAGTTCGCGGAAATCTGTCGAAGGCGGGGTGGGTCCGGTTGCGGGGGCGTGAGCGCCATGGATGGCGCGACCGAGCTTACAGGGGTGAGGGCGCTTTGCTTGCGAAGCACTGCTTCGCAAGCGCCCGAACGCACAGCCGCCAGCGGCTGGGCCGGGCCCCGGAGGGGGACTTGCAGCGTCCCCCGCAACCGGATCCACCCCGCCATCCCACGGAAATCCAGCCTCTGCTGTTGCTGTTGAGGTTGCCGGCCAGCGGCCGGCACTACCGGGTGCCGGGCGCAGCCCGGCCATCAGGTCCCTACGTGCACCCGGTTCGCCTGCTCGGCCAGCCCCAGATGATCCAGCGCGATATCCAGCGCCAGCACGTAGCTCTGCGCGCCATAGCCGGCCGCGATCCCCAATCGCTGACCCACGCCCGCCGGCAGGCACGGCTCGGCCACCGCGCCGTCGTCATGCACTTCCACGTACGCGTTGTGCAGGTACGGCAGCAGCCGCTGCAGGCGCAGGCTGTCGGCACATGCGCCCGGATCGAGCAGCGTCACCTCGCCACGGCTGTGGTCGGCCACGCGCAGCGCGTCCAGCAGTTCCTGTTCCGAACCGCAGGCACGGATCGCCACGCTGGTGCCCGCATCGATCGCACGATGCACCAGTGATTTCAGCACCGGCGCCGGCAGCGGCGCGGCGGTACGGATCAGCGCGCCCGCCGCTTCTGGGCCACGGATGATGAAGATCGACATGGCTCAGCCCTCCCGTGCCAGGCGGCGGCCGACGATGGCCAACGACAGCGGATAGCCCGCCTGCTGGCTGCGCTGGTCGACCACCACGGCGGCCGGACCATGCTGCAGGCGCAGGCGCGCTTCCAGACCAGGCTGATGGGGTGACTGCAGTTCGATGTACTCCGCAGGCAGACCGTCCAGTGCCGCCTGCAGCGCACCGCCCTCGGCACACCATTGCGCCTCGTCGGCCGCGCCGACATCAAGCAGCACCCAGTCCGCGCTGCGCGCCTGCGGCTGGCACAGGCACTGGCGCACATCGGCCAGGCTGGCGCAGTCGGTGCACAGCACCGGATGGCCGGACAACTCGGCCGGCAGCAGCGGACGCGGCACCGACGGCGACGCATGCCGGATCACCAGGAGGGTCATACAACACCTTGCGCAAAGCGCCCTGCGGCGCGGTAGGCACACGATGCGCGTGGTGGCCGTAAAGGTTCGATGCCCCGTGCCGGGCCTGGGCGTAAAACCTGCGTAACCCCTCCTGTAGCGCCGAGCCCATGCTCGGCTTGCTCGACGCTACGGAACAGCAGCCGAGCATGGGCTCGGCTCTACAGGATGCGGGCGCGGGAACCTCTTCGGGCCTGATGTGGTCTGATGCCGATACCACCCACCCGGAGCCTGTCATGGATGCTGTTGCCCACCCCCCGTTTTCGCAGCGCACGCTTGCTTGGCTGAAGAAAGAAGCGCTGCCCCTGCTGGTGATGCTGGGCCTGCTCGCCGCCGCCCGCGATACCCTCGCCAACCACTACGTCGTGCCCAGCGGCTCGATGCAGCCGACGCTGCAACCGGGTGACCGGGTGGTGGTGGACATGCGTGCCTACGGCCTGCGCCTGCCGTTCACCAGCAAGGAATTGCTCGGTACCGGCACGCCGCAGCGTGGTGAGGTGGCCGTGTTCGATTCACCGGCCGACGGCACCCGCCTGATCAAGCGCGTCGCCGCCGTGGCCGGCGACCACGTGCAACTGCACGATGGCCACCTGAGCATCAACGGCCAGCCGCTGCAGATCGCCGACCTGGCCGACACCGAAGCCTTTGGTGAGCGCCGCGCCAGCCTCGACCTGGACAGGGGCGGTGGCCCGGACATCGCGGATCTGCAGGTGCCCGCCGGCAAGGTGCTGGTGCTGGGCGACCATCGCGGCAACAGCTTCGATGGCCGCTTCTTCGGCTTCGTCGATGCGGACAAGATCTACGGCCGTGCGGTGGCGGTCTATTACCGCCGTGGTGACGGCTTCGAATGGCAGCGGCTGTAAGCTGAATCGATATGCCAGAAGTATCAATCCTGACCTAGCAGGTTATGGATCGACTGGATGGACGGGCCTAGTCTGAGGCCCGTCCCCTCCATTCCGGCCGCCCCCACGGCCCACCGCCCCCCATGACTGGCGAAACTCCGGCGGCCCTTGCCGACCGTTTCCGTACTGACCACGCTGCCGCCGACACCCGCATCCAGCAGGGAACGCCGGCCTTCCGCCGCACCGCGCTGGCACTGTTCCTGGCCGGCTTTTCGACCTTCGGCCTGCTGTACACGGTGCAGCCGCTGCTGCCCGAGTTCAGCCGCCACTTCGGCGTGTCCGCTGCGGGCAGCGCGATGTCGCTGTCGCTGACCACCGGCACCCTGGCCGTGGCCATGCTGCTGGCCGGCCTGCTGTCCGATGCGGTTGGCCGGCGCCCGCTGATGATCGTTGCGCTGCTGGCTTCGGCCACGTTGTCGCTGTGCACCGCACTGGTCGATGACTGGGCCACCCTGCTGGTGCTGCGCACCCTGCTGGGGCTGGCGCTGAGCGGCGTACCGGCAGTGGCGATGACCTATCTGGTCGAAGAGATGGACAGCCGCGCGCTGGGCCTGGCGATGGGCCTGTACATCGGCGGCAATGCCATCGGTGGCATGAGCGGGCGCCTGCTGGCGGGCATCATCGCCGACCATTGGGGCTGGCGCTGGGGCATCGGCGTGGTCTCGATCATCGCCGTGGCCAGCACCGTGCTGCTGTGGCTGCAGCTGCCGCCGTCGCGCCACTTCCAGGCGAGCCGCAGTGGCCTGCGCCAGTTGCCCGCGCGCTGGCGCACGCTGTTCGCCGATCCTGGCCTGCCGTGGTTGTTCGCCACCTCGTTCGTGCTTATGGGCGTGTTCGTCACCCTCTACAACTACCTCGGTTACCACCTGCTGGCGCCGCCGTACCACCTCAGCCAGACCGTGGTCGGGTTGATCTTCAGCGTGTACCTCGTCGGTACCTTCAGTTCGGCGTGGATGGGCCAGCAGGCGACGCGCTATGGGCGCGGCCGCATCCTGTCGATCTCCTTCGGCCTGATCGCCGCCGGCATCGTGCTGCTGGCGATGCCGTGGCTGTCGGCGATGGCCGTGGGCATCGCGCTGGTGACGTTCGGTTTCTTCGGTGGCCATTCGGTGGCCAGCAGCTGGGTCGGCAGCCGCGCCGGTTCGATGCGTGCGGAAGCTTCAGCGTTGTACCTGTTCGCTTATTACCTGGGTTCCAGCGTGCTGGGCGGCGTGGGCGGCCTGGCCTATGCCGCGTGGGACTGGCTGGGCGTGTGCGCGTTCGCCGCGCTGCTGACCCTGATCGGCGGTGGCATCGTCTGGGCGCTGCAGCAGCGCGCGCCGCAGCCGGTGACGGCCTGATCCTGCTCCGGTAGATGCCGACCTTGGTCGGCGTTGTGCCCCTGGGCCAACCAAGGTTGGCCACTACCGGGTGCGATGCACGTCACTCTTCGGCAAACGCCTCGCGCAGCAGCCCGGCGAAATTGCGGATCAACGGCGTCACACCCTCGCGGCGCCACGCCAGCTGCACTTCCGAATGCGCGCCGGCGTCGGCCAGCGGCACGAAGCGCGCACCCTCCACCCGGATGTGGTCGCACGACGAAGGCAGGATCGCCGCACCGAGGCCGGCTGCAGCCAGGCTGATCAACGTCGAAGCCTCACCGGCTTCCTGCACGATGCGCGGCGTGAAGCCCGCCGCAGCGCACAGCGCGATCATGTGGTCATGGATGCCCGCCCCGGCGCTGCGGCGGAACGCCACGAACGGTTCCTGCGCCAGATCACGCAACGCCAGCGTGCCGCCTTTCGACAGGCGACGCAGGGCAGGGTGGTCGGCGTGCACGATCAACGCCAGTGGATCGACGAACAGGCTGTGCGCCACCAGCTCGGCCGGCAGCCTGCGCTTGCGGATGATGCCCACGTCCAGTGAGCCATCGAGCAGCGCATCGATCTGCTGCAGGGTGTTCATCTCGCTCAGCTGCAACCGCACCTGCGGGTACTGCTGCCGGTACTGCAGGATCGAACGTGGAATCTGCGGCGACAACGGCGTAGCCCGGGTCAGGCCGATACGCAGCTCACCCTGCTCGCCCCGCTGCGCGCGCTGCACTTCATCCACTGCCGATTCCACCTGCTGCACGATGCCGCGCGCACGTTCCTGCAGCAGCTCTCCCGCAGGCGTCAGCTGCACACGTCGATGGCTGCGCACGAACAACCGCGCACCGATCAGCTCCTCCGGCTGCCGGATCTGCTGGCTGAGCGGCGGCTGTGACATCCCCAACCGCTCGGCCGCCTGGCCGAAGTGCAGGGTATCGGCAACGGCGAGGAAGTAGCGCAGGTGGCGCAGTTCGATGGACATGCATGCAGTCTATCCAGCCCGACCCCGCGAGTCCCCATCCACGCATGGCGTGGATCTACCGTGTCGACCAAGGTCGACACCCACCAACAGCAGCACAGAACGCCGTTCCGACAGCCGCGGGAACCTGTCGAAGGCGGGGTGGGTCCGGTTGCGGGGGTGTCCGCGGCATGGATGCCGCGGCCAAGCCCCCAGGGATGGGTTCACGGCGTCCCCCGCAACTGGACCCACCCCGCCATCCCACGGAATCCCCGCTGTTGCCGTTGATGTTGCCGTTGATGTTGCCGTTGCCGTTGCCGTTGCCGTTGCCGTTGATTCGGCAGGTGCAGGGCGCAGCCCTGCCGAACACCCCTCACCGTTCCGAATGTCCGCTCTGATCGTAATCGCGCGGACTGAACAACTCCGGCTGGATCAGCTCGACAAACGCCCGCGCCTGCGCCGACAGCGCCTTGCCGCGGCGCACGATCACCCCATAACTCCGCTCCGGGAACCAACGCTTCATCGAGCGTGCGGCCAACCGCTCGTGGTCGGCATCGTTCAGGCACAGCGCCGGCACGATGGAAATGCCCATGCCCATCGCCACGTACTGCTTGATCACTTCCCAGCCGCCCACTTCCAGCGCAACCGTGTAGGCGATGCGGTGGCGCTGGAACACCTGGTCCACCAGCCGGTAAGTGATCTGCCGCTTCGGCGGCAGCACCAGCGGGTAACGGGCGATGTCGGCCAGTTCCAGCTCGCCACCGCTGGCCAGCGGATGGTCATGCGGGGCGATCAGCACCTGTTCGAAACGGTAGGCCGGGGCGTAGCTGAGGTCGGCCGGCACATCGGTCATCGAGCCGATCGCCAGGTCGGCGGCATCCTCGCGCAACAGGTCGGTCCCGTCGGCACTGATGGCGTTGTGCAGGGTCAGGCGAACGTCGGGGTAGTGCTGGCGGAAGCGTTCGACGATCTTCGGCAGCAGGTACAGGATGGTCGAGCTGTTGGCGGCGATGTTCAGCTCGCCCGCGTCCAGCCCGCGCACCTTGTCGCGGAAGCGCGCTTCCAGGCCGTCCAGGCTTTCCACCAGCGGCTGCGCCATTTCATACAGCAGCTGGCCCTCGCGGCTGGGCACCAGGCGCCGGCCGCTACGCTCGAACAGCGGCACCCCCAACTCACGCTCCAGCGCCTGCAACTGCAGGCTGATGGCCGGTTGGCTGACGAAAAGCGCCTCAGCGGCCCGTGAGACCGAGCCTAGACGCACGGTCTGACAGAACGCGCGCAGCGGCTTCAGCCGATCGGATTTGTAGGAAAAACGGGGACTTGGCGAGGTGCGCGTGGTCATGGCGTCACAAGTATTAGCACAAATTATGTAAAGCATTGCAAAAACTGTTTTGCCAAATACAGGGCTGCGGCCGCACGGTGGAGTCGTTCCCCCACGCTGGAGTCTTCCCATGTCCGCCGTCGCTTCCGCTGTTCCTTCCACCGCTGCCAAGGCCACGCCGGGCATCGCCCTGGCGACCCAGGTGGCGGGCCAGGCCACCGTGCTGCCGGCGCCCTTGCTGGCCCTGCTGGTGTCCCTGCACCGGGCAGTGGAACCCGGCCGGCAGGCGCGGCTGCAGGCCCGCCGCGAGCGCCAGGCATTCTTCGACCAGGGCGGCTTGCCGGACTTCCGCCAGGACACCACCGCGATCCGCAGCGGTGACTGGACCGTGGCGCCGCTGCCGGCCGCGCTGCAGGACCGCCGCGTCGAGATCACCGGGCCGACCGACCCGAAGATGGTCATCAACGCGCTGAACTCCGGCGCCAAGGTGTTCATGGCCGACTTCGAGGATTCGACCTCGCCGACCTGGCGCAACCTGCTGGCCGGTCAGCAGTCGCTGGCTGCCGCGGTGCGCGGCGACCTGCAGTACACCGCACCGGCGTCCAACGGCAAGGCGGCCAAGCACTATGCGCTGCGCCCCTACGACGAGCAGGCGGTGCTGATCGTGCGTCCGCGCGGCTGGCACCTGGACGAAAAGCATGTGCGCGTCGATGGCCAGTTCCTCGCCGGCGGCCTGTTCGATGCGGCGGTGTTCGCCTTCCACAATGCGCGCGCGCTGCAGTCCAGGGATCGCGGCCCGTACTTCTACCTGCCCAAGCTGCAGAGCATGGAAGAGGCGGCGCTGTGGGAGACCGCGCTGTCGCACATCGAAGGCATGCTCGGCCTGCCGCACGGGCAGATCAAGGTGACCGTGCTGATCGAAACGCTGCCGGCAGTGTTCGAGATGGACGAGATCCTGCATGCCCTGCGCGATCGCATCGTCGGCCTCAACTGTGGGCGCTGGGATTACATCTTCTCGTACCTGAAGACCTTCCGCCGCCACGCTGACCGCGTGCTGCCCGAGCGCGGCCAGGTGACCATGACCCAGCCGTTCCTGAAGGCGTATTCGGAACTGCTGATTCAGACCTGCCATCGCCGCGGCGCACATGCGATGGGTGGCATGGCCGCGCAGATTCCGATCAACAACGATGCCGCCGCCAACGAGCAGGCGATGGCGCGGGTGCGTGCCGACAAGCTGCGCGAAGTGACCGCCGGGCACGATGGCACGTGGGTCGCGCACCCGGCGCTGATTCCGGTGGCGATGGCGATCTTCGACGAACACATGCCCACGCCCAACCAGCACCACGTGCTGCGCCAGGATGTGCGCGTGGGCCGCGATGAACTGATCGCGCGTCCGCCGGGCACGATCACCCGCGCCGGCTTCGAAGGCAATGTCGAAGTCTGCGTGCGCTACCTGGCCGCGTGGCTGGACGGCAACGGCTGCGTGCCGATCCACCACCTGATGGAGGACGCAGCGACCGCCGAGATCAGCCGCAGCCAGCTGTGGCAGTGGCTGCACACGCCGGGCCAGCAGCTGGACGACGGCACCGCGATTGATCTGGCACTGCTCGATACCACCCTGGCGCAGCTGCCGGCGCGCCTTGGCGATACCTCGGCGCTGCCCGGTGGCGGCCGCATCGAAGAAGCCATCACCCTGCTGGCCGAGCTGAGCCGCAGCAACGAACTGACCGATTTCCTGACCCTGCCGGCGTACGCGCGCATCGACTGATCGCTGCACGCCACTTTCCTCGCCGCTTCCTTCCCCGCTGCATCCGCACGAACCGAACTGGAGATAGACATGAGCACGCTGCCCACTGCCGAACAGATCCAGCACGACTGGGACACCAATCCGCGCTGGGAAGGCATCCAGCGCAACTACAGCGCCGCCGACGTGGTGCGCCTGCGCGGCACCGTCCATATCGAGCATTCGCTGGCCCGGCTGGGTGCGGAAAAGCTGTGGAAATCGCTGCATGAGCGCGACTTCGTCAACGCGCTCGGCGCGCTGACCGGCAACCAGGCCATGCAGCAGGTGAAGGCCGGGCTGAAGGCGATCTACCTGTCCGGTTGGCAGGTGGCGGCCGATGCCAACCTGGCCGGGCAGATGTACCCGGACCAGTCGCTGTATCCGGCCGATTCGGTGCCGGCGGTGGTCAAGCGCATCAACAACACGCTGCTGCGCGCCGACCAGCTGCACCATGCCGAAGGCAAGGATGACATCGACTTCCTGCAGCCGATCGTGGCCGATGCCGAAGCCGGTTTCGGCGGCGTGCTCAACGCCTTCGAACTGATGAAGGCGATGATCGAAGCCGGTGCGGCCGGCGTGCACTTCGAAGATCAGCTGGCTTCGGTGAAGAAGTGCGGGCACATGGGCGGCAAGGTGCTGGTGCCGACCCGCGAGGCGATCGAGAAGCTCAACGCCGCGCGACTGGCCGCCGACGTGCTGGGTGTGCCGACCCTGCTGGTGGCGCGTACCGATGCCGAAGCGGCCGATCTGCTGACCAGTGACATCGATGCGAACGACACCCCATTCGCCACCGGTGAGCGCACCGTGGAAGGCTTCTACAAGACCCGCAACGGTCTGGACCAGGCCATCAGCCGTGGCCTGGCGTACGCGCCCTATGCCGATCTGGTGTGGTGCGAGACCGGCAAGCCGGACCTGGAATTCGCCCGGAAATTCGCTGAGGCGATCCATGCGAAGTTCCCGGGCAAGCTGCTGGCCTACAACTGCTCGCCCAGCTTCAACTGGAAGAAGAATCTGGACGACGCCACCATCGCCAAGTTCCAGAAGGAGCTGGGCAGCTACGGCTACAAGTTCCAGTTCATCACCCTGGCCGGTTTCCATGCGCTGAACTACGGCATGTTCAACCTGGCCCATGGCTATGCGCGCCGGCAGATGAGCGCCTTCGTGGAGCTGCAGGAAGCCGAGTTCGAAGCGGCCGAGCGTGGCTTCACTGCAGTCAAGCACCAGCGCGAGGTCGGCACCGGCTACTTCGATGCGGTGACCCAGGCGATCCAGCAGGGGCAGTCCTCGACCACCGCGCTGACCGGTTCGACCGAGGAAGAGCAGTTCCACGGCGAGCGCAGCGAACGCGCCGCGTGATCCGGTAGGGCCGGCTGCTGGCCGGCAACCACACGGTGCTCCGGGCGCTGCGTGGCAGCCGGCCAGCAGCCGGCTCTACCGGGGCTGCGGATCCGATCAGGGTGGCCAGGGAAGGGCCAGACGACGCCGGCAGATCGGGGGATCTGCCGGCGTCGTTGTATCTGTGGCCGCTGCGACAATCGGCGTCGCGGCCACGCCAAGATATTGAAATGGCTTGCTTTCCCTCTGCCACCAATACGCGTGAATGGGGCATTTCCCTGTGGATGAGGCAGAGCGCTGCGTCTTCACAAAAATGAGAAGCGGCGCACAGTTTGATTCACTGATATGCTCCGCGGCTCACCAGGGGACGCTGGCGGCGGGTGCAGGGAATGACCGGCAGGGGTGCGGCCGAGAACATCGACACGACAACCGGTATCGCCAAGGTGGCGATGGCCGAGATCGTGCACGCGCTGCTCTCCGAAGAAGAGGTTGCCCTGTTCGCCCGGTTCGCCCAGCCCTGCAGGCTGCAGGCGGGCCAGTGGCTGTTCCATCGCGGCCACCGCGGCGAGTGCATGTACATCATCCTCGAAGGCCTGATCGAGCTGGATTTCGGCGAGGACCTGGTGCTCAAGACGCTCGGCCGGCATGAATTTTTCGGTGAGCTCGGCCTGTTGATGGGCGACCATCTGCGCAGCGCCAGCGCGCGGGTGATGGCCGACTGCCACGTGCTGGAACTGGGGCCGGCGGATTTCCATCGCCTGGTCGAGTCCGACCCGGGCCTGGTGGCCTACTTCCTGCGACGCACGATCCTGCGCGTGCTGACCAACGAGCAGGCCCTGATCAGCCAGCTGCGGCGGCGCAACCATGACCTGGAAGCTGCGCTGGACAACCTGTACATCACCACCCACCAGCTGACGCACACGCGTGAGCTGGTGCGCACCGACGAACTGACCGGCCTGCACAACCGCCGCGGCCTGGCCCTGTACCTGCAGGAATGCCGCACGCAGGAAGAAGGGCCCCCACAGGCCCTGCTGCTGATTGACTGTGACCGCTTCAAGCAGATCAACGACCGCCACGGCCACCAGGCCGGTGACCGGGTGCTGCAGAGCATGGGCAACATCCTGCGCTCGATGGCTGGTGAACATGACCTGGCCTGTCGCTTGGGCGGCGACGAGTTCTGCCTGATCCTGCGCCGGGCCAACGTCGAGATCGTGCAGCACGCCGCCGAGTTCATCCTGAGTGCGGTGCACGGCCTGCTCGAGCGCAGCCATGGCACCCCGCACGTGAGTCTGGCCAGCATCGGGGCCAGCCTGCTGGCCCCTGACGCGGACTGGAGCGAGTGGTACGCTCGCGCCGATCGTGCGCTGTACCAAGCCAAGCGCGCAGGCGGCAACTGCCTGCGGTGGACCGATGGTCCGGATGGACACTGAGCGGAGATCCAGGCGATGAATGGCGACAACGGAACGTCGGCCCCGCATAACGCCCAGCTGCGGGCGCTGCTGTTCACCGACCTGTGCGATTCGCTGCAGCTGGTGGAGCGTATCGGCGATGTCGCCGCCGCCGAATTCTTCCAGCAGCATGACCGTCTGGTCCTGGGGCTGCAGCAGCAGTGGAACGGCCAGCTGATCGATCGCTCCGATGGCTTGTTCGTTCTGTTCGAACGCCCCATCGATGGCATCGGTTTCGCCATTTCCTACCAGAATGCGGTCGACGCGATGGGCCACGAGCGCGGCATCGTGCTGCGCGCTCGCGCTGGTCTGCACGTGGGTGACGTGCTGCTGTGGGACAACAGTGCCGAGGCCGTTGCCCACGGCGCAAAGGCGGTGGAGGTCGAGGGCCTGGCCAAGCCGATGGCCGCGCGTTTGATGCAGCTGGCGTGGCCTGGGCAGGTGCTGCTGTCCTCAGCGGCCGAACAGATGGCGCGGCGGGCCGACAGCGAGTTGCCTTGGGCGGCGGACGAACTGCGTTGGAAGGACCATGGGCTTTGGCGCTTCAAGGGCATTGGCGAGCGCCAGCATGTGTTCGAAGTCGGCATCCGTGGCCGCGCGCCGCTGCGCCGGCCGCGTTCGGGCGACAAGGCCTGGCGGGATCTGCCGCTGTGGCGTCGCCCGGCTGCGCTGTTCACCGAGGCGACGCTGGCGGTGGCGCTGGCCGTGGTGATGTGGACGCTGCTGCGGCCGGCGCCGGCAATCGCATTCGCCGAGCGCGACTGGGTGATCCTGGCGGCGGTCAGCAACAGCACGGCCTATCCGCAGCTGGATTCCAGCCTGGAACAGGCGCTCTACATCAGCCTGGGGCAGTCGCGCTTCGTCAACATCCTCAGTGAACTGAAGGTGCGTGACACCCTGCAGTTGATGCAGCGCCCGGCCAATGCACGGCTGGACCGCGGCCTGGCGATCGAGGTTGCGCTGCGCGATGGCGCGCGTGCGGTGCTGATGCCCACCGTGCTCGAGCTCAACGGCAAGGTACGGGTGGGCGTGGAGGTGGTGGACCCACGCACTGGGCAGACGGTGTACACGCATTTCGCCGATGGCAACGGCCTGGATTCGATCCTGGCCTCCACCGATACCGTGGTGAAGGCACTGCGCAGCGACCTGGGTGAGGCGCTGCACGATGTCAGCCGCGAGCAGAAACCCCTGCCCACGGTGGCTACCGCCAATCTTGATGCGCTGCATGCCTACGCCAAAGGCAGCGATGCGCTGGCACAGGAGCGTTTCGATGAAGCGCTGCTGTTCTTCCAGCAGGCGACCCGCCTGGATCCCCAGTTCACCTTTGCCTACATCGGGCAGATGCGGCTGCAGTACGCCATGGGCAACGTGTCGGCGGCCGGCGAACTGTACCGTCAGGCGGTGTCGGGGCGCACGCGGTTGAGTGCGCGCGACCAGCTGTATCTGGACGCCTGGGGTGCGGACTTCAGTGGCGCTCCCCCGCAGCGCAGTGCGGAAAAGTGGCGGATGCTGACCCAGCTGTATCCGGATGATCCGGCCGGTTGGATGAATCACGCGATGGCCCTGTTTGCCTATGGCGACTATGACGGCGCGTTGGCCGACATGATGCCGCTGTTGGAACGCCATCAGACACATCGCGCGCTGGTCCTGTCCTTCGTTGGCCGCACCCAGCTTGCGCGTGGCGAGGTCAAGGCCGCCGTCGCTGCGTTCAAGGAAGCAGGCGCGTTGCCGAACTGGCACGGCGACATGCTGGAGGCGGTCGCGCTGCTGCTGGATGGCGAGGTACAGAAGGCGCACGAGCGCAGTGAAGCCATTACCTCTCGCGGGCTCGGCGCGCGCATGGAGTACGGCGGACTTCTCGCCCTGCAAGGTCGGGTCAACGATGCGGCCGCTGAGATGACGCAGGCCGTCGAGCAGTGCGCGAGTGTGCCGGAGCTGTGCGACATCCTGGCCCTGCAGTCACTGGCATGGACTGCACAGGCCGGCGGCAGCGGTTCCCGAGTGCAATACGCACGGTTGCTGGACCGTACCCTTGCGGCAGTCGATGAGGGAGTCGGTGCGGCACCGCGTCATCGGGCTTTCATTGCGCTGTCCGTGGCCTACCACCTGCAGCGCGCCGGCCTGGACGCCGAGCTGCGCTCCCGCCGGCCTGCACTGCAGGCGTTGGTTGAACGCAGCACCGACCCGCGGCTGCAGGAATTGTGGCTGCTGCTTCGCGCGCGTGGCGAACTGGACGCCGGCAATGCAGAGGCCGCTTCGGCACTGTTGAAGCCGCTGGCCAACGGCACGCTGTACCAGTGGCATGTACTGCAGCTGGATATCGATCGCGCGCTCGGCCGCGATCAGGCCGTGCAGCGCCGGGAGCGCTGGTTGCGCCAGCGCACGGGCATGGCCTTCGCCGAAGACGCCGGTGCCCTGGTCCTGCTGCCATTGAACGTGGCCGATGCGCGCCGGCTGGCCGATGCGGCCAGCGCGCAGCAGGCAGCAGGCGCACCCTGAGGGCGGATCAGTCCTGCAGCCCCTTCAGGCCGCTTTCGAACATGAAGGGCACCTTGAACGGTCCGGTCACGGCCAGGCGTTCGCTCAACAGCGCCGCCGCCCGGGCAAATTCTTCCTTGCCGCCCAGCGAGTCCAGCGGCGTGTTGCACGCACCAACGCTGTCAGCATCTGCGCCCAGCGCAATCAGTGCCTTTGCCGGGTCGGCAGCGAAGGCACTGCGGAAGGCATCGTCGCTAGAAAGATGCTTGAGCAGGGTCTGGACCACTTCGGGGGAGAGAGGAGCACGGGACATGGTTCACTACCGGCAGGGAGGGGAAAAAAACAGTATCGGCTGGACGCAGCGGGAATTGATGGTGCGTGTCGGCCACCACGCTATCATCGCCGGCCACCCACGCTTCCGGATGCGCATCGAATGAACTTCCGTCGCTGCAGGACGATGATCGTCGAACCGGTGGAGCGAGCGCATTTCGACCTGGATGCGCTGCTTGCCGGCGGCAGTGGCGTTGGCTTCGAACAATCCCTGCAGGTACGCGCCGCACATCTGCCGGCGCCATGCAGGGTCGACGCGGTCAGCTGCCTGTGGCTGCTCCAGTGCAGCGCGGAGCAGTGGCAGCCACTACCGGCAGAGCCGCAGGCACGGCAGCGTGTGCTGGCGCTGCTGGAGCAGGGGCTGCTGGTCAGCGACGATCCGGCGCATGCCGGGGCAGCAGCGGTCGAACAGCAGGTACGTGACAGCCAATGGTGGCCGCTATCGGCGCTGCACTACCAGCACTCGCGGTGGGATGGCGTGGACAGTGTCGGCGACATGGAGCGCAGCCAGCTGATGACCGCGCAGGACTTGGTGCGCAGCTTCGGCCCGCCGCCCGCCGAAGCGCCGGCCCGTCGGTCCGATGCGCGGCCCTTGCCGCGCTGCGATGACGACCCGATGCAGGCGCAGCTGCAGGCGCGTGCGACCTGCCGCAATTTCGACGATGCGCGCGCTGTGCCGTTGCCGATGCTGGCCCGGCTGCTGCAGCAGGTGCTGATGGCGCAGGCGCAGGTGGAAACCGAACCGGGGGTGCGCTTCCTGAAGAAGAACATTCCGTCGGCCGGCAGTCTGCATCCATTGGAAGCGTATGTGGTGGCGCGCAACGTGGAAGGGCTGCCACCGGGCCTCTACCACTACCATGCCACCGCACACGAACTGGGCCCGATAGCGGTACCGCCCGGCGACCTGCACAGCTTCTGCCAACGCCTGCTGGCGGGTCAGCACTGGTTCGCCAACGCGCCGGTGCAGCTGATCCTGGTATGCCGCTTCGAGCGCATGTTCTGGAAGTACCGCGGCCATGCCAAGGCCTATCGCGCGCTCACTCTGGATGCTGGCCACGTATCGCAGGCGATCTACAGCGCGGCAACCGCGCAGGGGCTGGGCGCATTCGTCACCGCAGCGATCAACGAGGCCGAGGCCGAGCGGGGGCTTGGCCTGCAGCCGATGGCCGAGGGCGTATTGGCGGTCTGTGGCGTTGGCTGGCGTGCAGCGGAGCGGGTGACGGCCGAACTGGACCCGCTTGGCCAGGTGTGGCCGGTCACGCGTTGATCGACAACGCGTGACCGGACGGCATCACGCCGCTTCGAAATCCACCAGCACCGCGCCATCGCCCACCTGGTCACCGGCCTTGGCGCGATAACCCTTCACCGTGCCATCGGCCGGTGCCTGCAGGGTGTGCTCCATCTTCATCGCTTCCAGCACCACCAGCGGCGTGCCGCGCTTCACCAGCGTGCCTGCCGCCACCAGCGTTGCCACGATCCTGCCGGGCATCGGTGCCAGCAGGCTGCCGGCGTCGGCGCTGCCCTGTTCCGATTCGCCCACCGGGTCGTGCAGGGTGAAGCGGTGCTGGCCATCGCTGCCGAACAGGTACAGCTGGTCGCCGTCGCGCTGCAGCTGCAACCGCCAGCGACGCGCGTCCAGCTGAACCGACAGGGTGTGGCCATCGGCATGGCCGACGACCTGCTTCGGCGCGGCGTCATCGCACTGCACATGCCAGCCATCGGCCGTGGCCCACACCTTCAGCGTGTGCGCCCGCTCTCCCTGCTGCAGCGGCACCACGCGTGCGGCAGGCGCGCCCAGCCGCCAGCCATCCTGTGCCTGCCACGGCGAATGTGGGTCGCGCGCGTCGGCGGCAGCGGCCGGTGTGCTCACTACGGCGGCGATCGCTGCCAGTTCCCACAGCGCCTGCTCACCGTCACCGGTCGCCGCCAGTGCGGCCTGCTCACGCTCGATCAGTGCGGTATCCAGCTTTGCGTGGGCGAACGAATCGGTGTGCAGCAGGCGGCGCAGGAAGCCGGCATTGGTGGTCACGCCCACCACCTGGCAGTCGGCCAGGGCCTGGCTCATGCGCCGCAGCGCGGCGTCGCGGTCCACGTCCCAGACGATCAGCTTGGCAATCATGGGATCGTAGTACGGGGTGATGCTGTCGCCTTCCTCCACACCGGTGTCCACCCGCACGTTCGCCGACGGGGTCGGCAGGCGCAGGCGGCGCAGGGTGCCGGTGGACGGCAGGAAGCCACGGTCGGCATCTTCGGCGTACAAGCGCGCTTCGAGCGCATGGCCGTGGATGGTCAGTTCGTCCTGGCGCTTGGGCAGCGGCTGGCCGGCTGCAACGCGCAGCTGCCATTCCACCAGGTCGGTACCGGTGATGAACTCGGTGACCGGATGTTCGACCTGCAGGCGGGTGTTCATTTCCATGAAGTAGAAATCGCCGTCCGGACCGGCGATGAACTCCACCGTGCCCGCACCGACGTAGCCCACCGCGCGCGCGGCATCGACGGCGGCCTTGCCCATCGCGGCGCGGCGGTCGGCGCTCATGCCCGGGGCCGGCGCTTCTTCCAGCACCTTCTGGTGGCGACGCTGCACCGAGCAGTCGCGCTCGAACAGATACACCGCCTCGCCATGACCACTGCCGAATACCTGGATCTCGATGTGGCGCGGGCGCTCGACATACTTCTCGACCAGCACGTGGTCGTTGCCGAACGCCGAGGCTGCCTCGCGCTGGCAGCTGGCCAGCGCATCGACGAAGTCCTCGCTGCGCTCGACCTTGCGCATGCCCTTGCCGCCGCCGCCGGCGCTGGCTTTGATCAGCACCGGGTAGCCGATGCCGTCGGCCTGGGTGCGCAGGAACTCCGGCGCCTGCTGGTCGCCGTGGTAGCCCGGCGTCAGCGGCACGCCGGCCCTGGCCATCAAGGCCTTGGCCGCGCTCTTGTCGCCCATCGCGCGGATCGCACTGGCGGGCGGACCGATGAAGGTGATCCCCGCCGCGACGCAGGCGTCAGCGAAATCGGCGTTCTCGGAGAGGAAGCCGTAGCCAGGATGGATGGCCTGCGCGCCGGTGCGGCGTGCGGCGTCGAGGATGGCATCGCTGCGCAGGTAGCTCTCGCGCGCAGCGGCCGGGCCGATGTGGATGGCCTCGTCGGCCAGGCGCACATGGCGTGCATTGCGGTCCGCATCGGAATACACCGCCACGGTGGCGATGCCGAGGCGACGGCAGGTGGCGATGACGCGGCAGGCGATCTCGCCGCGGTTGGCGATCAGGACTTTGCTGAACATGGCAACAGACTCGGTCATGGCACAGGTCACATGCGGAACACGCCGAAGCGCGTCTGCTGCGGGGGAGCGTTGAGGCTGGCCGACAGGGCCAGAGCCAGTACCCGGCGGGTATCGACCGGATCGATCACACCGTCGTCCCACAGGCGCGCACTGGCGTAATACGGGTGGCCCTGCTGTTCGAACTGGTCGCGGATCGGTGCCTTGAATGCATCCTCTTCCTCGCCCGGCCACTGCCCGCCCTTGGCCTCGATGCCATCACGCTTGACCGTGGCCAGCACGCTGGCCGCCTGTTCGCCGCCCATCACGCCGATGCGTGCGTTCGGCCACATCCACAGGAAGTTGGGCGAGTACGCGCGGCCACACATGCCGTAGTTGCCGGCACCGAACGAACCGCCGATCACCACGGTGAACTTGGGTACCTTGGCGCAGGCCACGGCCATCACCAGCTTGGCGCCGTCCTTGGCGATGCCGCCCTGCTCATACTTGCGGCCGACCATGAAGCCGGTGATGTTCTGCAGGAACACCAGCGGGATGTTGCGCTGGGTGCACAGCTCGATGAAGTGCGCGCCCTTCAGTGCGGACTCGGAAAACAGGATGCCGTTGTTGGCGATGATGCCGATCGGGTAGCCATGCAGATGGGCAAAGCCGGTGACCAGCGTTGCGCCATAGCGCGGCTTGAACTCGTCGAAGCGCGAACCGTCGACCAACCGCGCGATCACCTCACGCACGTCGTACGGCTTGCGCGTGTCGGCCGGGATCACCCCGTACAGTTCGTGCGCTGGCAGCAGCGGTTCTTCCACCGGCTGCAGCGCCATTGCTGCTTCGGGCTTGCGCCAGTTGAGCTGGGCGATGATCGCGCGTACCCGTGCCAGTGCCTGCAGGTCGTTGTCGGCCATGTGGTCGGCCACGCCGGAAATACGCGTATGCACGTCGGCACCGCCCAGCTCTTCGGCCGTCACCACTTCACCGGTGGCCGCCTTCACCAGCGGCGGGCCACCGAGGAAGATCGTGCCCTGCTCGCGCACGATCACCGTCTCGTCGCTCATCGCCGGCACATAGGCGCCACCGGCGGTGCAGCTGCCCATCACGCAGGCGATCTGCGGAATGCCCTGCGCGGAGAGATTGGCCTGGTTGTAGAAGATGCGGCCGAAATGGTCGCGGTCGGGGAACACCTCATCCTGCAACGGCAGGAAGGCGCCACCGGAATCGACCAGGTAGATGCACGGCAGGTGGTTCTGCTCGGCGATCTCCTGCGCGCGCAGATGCTTCTTCACCGTCACCGGGTAATAGGTGCCGCCCTTGACCGTGGCATCGTTGGCCACGATCACGCACTCCACGCCACTCACGCGGCCGATGCCGGCAACCACGCCGGCGGCGGGCACGGCATCGTCATACATGCCGTGCGCGGCCAGCGGCGCGATTTCCAGGAAGGCGCTGCCCGGGTCGAGCAGGGCATCGATGCGGTCGCGCACCAGCAGCTTGCCGCGTGCGGTGTGCTTGGCGCGCGCCGCTTCGCTGCCGCCCAGGGCGGTGCGGGCGAGGGTGGCGTGCAGGTCGTCGACTACGGCCTGCATCGCCGCGCGGTTGCTTTCAAACGTATCGCTGCCCGGTTGCAGCTGGCTGCCTAGGATGCTCATGGGGTGCCTTACAGGGTGCGCTGGAACAGTTCGCGACCGATCAGCATGCGGCGGATCTCCGAAGTGCCGGCGCCGATTTCATACAGCTTGGCGTCGCGCCACAAACGGCCGGTCGGGTATTCGTTGATGTAGCCGTTGCCGCCGAGGATCTGGATCGCCTGGCCGGTCAGCCAGGTCGCCTTCTCGGCGGCGTACAGGATCGCGCCGGCCGCATCCTGGCGGGTGGTGCGGCCCTGGTCGCAGGCGCGCGCCACCGCATACACATAGGCGCGGCAGGCACCCAGGCCCACGTACATGTCGGCGATCTTGGCCTGGATCAGCTGGAAACTGCCGATCGGTTCACCGAACTGGTGGCGTTCGTGCACATACGGCATCACCACGTCCATCGCGGCGGCCATCAGGCCCAGCGGGCCGCCGGACAGCACCACGCGCTCGTAGTCCAGGCCGGACATCAGCACGCGTACACCGCCGCCGACCGCACCCAGCACGTTCTCTTCGGGAATCTCACAGTCCTGGAACACCAGTTCGCAGGTGGGCGAGGAGCGCATGCCCAGCTTGTCCAGCTTCTGCGCGGTGGAGAAACCCTTCATGCCCTTCTCGACCAGGAAGGCGGTGATGCCCTTGGCACCGGCCTCGACATCGGTCTTGGCGTAGACCACCAGCACGTCGGCGTCGGGGCCGTTGGTGATCCACATCTTGTTGCCGTTGAGCACGTAGCGGTCACCACGCTTGTCTGCGCGCAGCTTCATCGACACCACGTCCGAACCCGCGCCCGGTTCGCTCATCGCCAGCGCACCGATCTTGGCGCCGCTGCACAGGTCCGGCAGGAAACGCTGCTTCTGCGCCTCGGTGCCGTTCTTGCGCAGCTGGTTCACGCACAGGTTCGAATGCGCACCGTAGGACAGGCCGATGCCACCGGAAGCACGCGAGACTTCTTCCATCGCCACCACGTGGGCCAGGTAGCCCATGCCGGTGCCGCCGTATTCTTCTTCCACGGTCAGGCCCAGCAGGCCCTGCTCGCCCAGCTTGGGCCATAGTGCCAACGGGAACTGGTTGGTCGCATCGGTCTCGGCCGCGAGCGGCGCGATCTCGGCAGCGGCAAAATGGGCCACGCTCTGGCGCAGCAGGTCGATATCTTCGCCGAGGTCGAAGTTCAGGGATGGCACGTGCATTGCGATGGCTCCACGAGGGAAGGTGGGGAATGGACGCACCCGGAAGGGGGAAGCGGGCAGCTGTTCACAGCAGCAGCCCGCGCGGGCGATTGGACCCCAGCGTAGCGGGGTTCGGGTAAGAAGTGAATACAAATTCAAAAATTGAAACCAGACTCAGAACATGGCCTATAAACGCTCAGCATTGATGGAAGAACGCCTGGCCGGGGCCCGTGAACGGATCCTGCTGGCCACCCGCGAACTGGTCGCCACCGGCGGCTGGCGCAACGCGCCGGTAACGGCCGTGGCAACCCAGGCCGGGGTCTCCACCGGCTTGATCTACCGCCACTTCCCGTCCAAGGCCGAGCTGTTCGTGGAAGTGCTCAACGCCGCCGTGGCCCACGAGGTGGCGATCATGGAACGCATCGCCAGTGCGCCGGAGCCGGCCAGCGTGCGCCTGCGCCAGGCCATCACCGCCTTTGTCCGCCGAGCCCTGGCTGGCCCTGGCCTGGCCCACGCCTTCATCGTCGAGCCGGTGGACCCGGACGTGGAAGCCGAGCGCATGCGCGGCCGCCGTGCCTTCGGTGATGTGTTCCTGCGCCTGGTGGAAGAGGGTGTGGCGGCCGGTGAACTGCCGGCGCAGGACGCGCACGCTGCCGCCGCTTGCCTGGTGGGTGCCTTCACCGAAGCGATGGTCGGCCCGACCGCGCCCAGCCGCGAAGCGCATCGCGACGAGGACGCACTGGTCGAGGCCATCTGCAGTTTCTGCCTGCGGGCTGTTGGCGCAGGGTGATGCCGCTGTTGCGGGTGCCGGGCGACTTCTGCCGCGCTTCGCGCTCGCCGGGCGCGGCCCGGCGCTACCCGCATGCGGCCACGGCCGCATGCTGCGCCGCACCAGCCCTGACGCCTGTTGTCGGGCGCGGCGTGCGTTCTATACTCGGCCCATCACGCAGTCGCTCAGCCGTGGTCCAACGACTATCAGCCAGGGGTAACGAAGAGTGCGGAATTACGATCTGGAGTTCCTGAAACGCTTCTCCATGGTGATCGCGCTGTTGATGGCCATCACCCTCGGTCTGATCCTCCTGGCCGCGTTCATCCACACCCGGATTCCGCCCGAGGTGTCGCCTACCGCCGCCAAACGCACCGAACAGCGCATTTCGCCCACCGGCGCGGTGTACGCCGGCAGCACCGGCGCGGCCGCGCAGGCTGCGGCGCATGCCGCTACGCTGGCCAAGGCCGCCTCGCAGGTGGCCTACGGCGGTACCAAGGACGGCAAGGTGATCTTCGACAACCTGTGCACCGCCTGCCATACCACCGGCGTGGGCATGGCGCCGACGCTGGACCACTCGCACTGGGACAAGCGCCTGGCGCAGGGCAAGGACACCCTCTACAAGCACGCCATCGAGGGCTACACCGGCCCCGACGGCGGCATCATGCCGCCCAAGGGTGGCAACCCGGCGCTCACCGAGGAGCAGATCCACGCCACCGTGGACTGGATGCTGGGCAATCTGAAATAGCGCGCGGCCGCATCCACGCATGGCGTGGATCTACTACGGATACGCGTGCCCGCTCAGGTGGCCGGCACTCCCTTTGCTCACCAAGGCCGAAACCCCGCTGCGCAGGCGGGGTTTCGCATTTCAGAGTTAGTCTGTGCGCCTCTTCCGTGGAGTCGTCTGTCGATGCGTCGCCGTTCCCTCGCCCTTGCCCTGTCCCTGCTGCTGCCGGCATCCGCTTTCGCCCAGGCCCAGCCGCAGGTTGCGCCGACCCCGGCGCCCGCGCCGCGCAGCCCGGCCACCGTCCCCCTGACCGCCGCGCCGGCCGACTGGCGTGCACTGGAGGGCCAGCACGTGCGCATCGCCGCGCCGCTCACCCTGGCCGGCACCGATGGCCTGGAACGCTTCGGCCAGCTCACCGTCGCCTTCGATGGCCGCCTGTGGCAGCCGACGGAAGTGGCCGTGCCCGGCAGTGCCGGTATCGAACAGGTGATGGCCGACAACCAGCGCCGTCGCTTGGTGCTGGACGACGGCAGCGATGCACGTGACCCGGCCAGCGTCGCCTATCTGCCGGGCAACCCGGTGCTGCGTACCGGCATGCAGCTGCGCAACGTGGAAGGCACCGTGCGTGTGGATGCACAGGGCCGCCCCAGCCTGCAGGTCGACGGCACATTGAAGCTGCCGGAACTACAGCGGCCGGCCGTGCCGAGCGTGCCCGGCAGCCTGCATATCGCCGCCTTCAACCTGGAGAACTTCTTCAATGGTGACGGCCAGGGCGGTGGATTCCCGACCCTGCGCGGCGCGCGCACGCTGGACGAGCACAAGGCGCAGGTCGGCAAGCTGGTCGCCACCGTCAACGCGCTGGGCGCCGATATCGCCGCGCTGATGGAACTGGAGAACGACGGCTACGGCCCGCAGTCGGCCATCGCTGAACTGGTAAACGCACTCAACGCCGGTCTCGCGGCCGACAAGCAGTGGGCGTTCGTCGATGCCGGTGAAGGCCCCGGCAGCAATCCGATCCGCGTCGGCATCATCTACCGCAAGAGCGAATTCAAGCCGCTCGGCAAGCCGCTGACCAAGCTCGACGGTCCCTTCGTCGAGCACAGCCGTGCGCCGCTGGCGCAGGCTTTCCAGGGCAAGGGCGCACCGTTCATGGTGGTCGCCAACCACTTCAAGTCCAAGGGCTGCCGCGAGGCCAGCGGCGCCGACGCCGACCGCAATGACGGGCAGGGCTGCTGGAACGCCACGCGTGTGGAATCGGCCAGGCAGCTCAACACCTGGGTGCAGGCCGAAGCCGCGCGCATGAAGGTGACGGACGTGGTGCTGATGGGCGACTTCAACGCCTACGCCATGGAAGATCCGATCCGCACCCTGCACGACCTGGGCTGGCAGGATGCCTTCAAGGTAGCGAAGGTCGAACAGCCCTACAGCTACGTCTACAACGGCTATACCGGCCGCCTCGATCACGCGCTGCTCAGCCCGACGATGGCCAAGCGCCTGCGTGGCGCTGCCGAGTGGCACAGCAACGCCGACGAGCAGGACGCCAGCGGCTACCAGGGCCGCAATGTGCAGGGCCCATGGCGCAGCTCCGACCACGACCCGCTGTTGCTGGGCTTCGACAGATAACCCGGCGCCGGGAATCTGCCTGGGTGGGTGCGGACCTTGGCCCGCACTGACCCTGCTGCTGCTTTTGATCTTCCCGTCCGCCTTCAAGCGAGCCGAGCATCGCAGGGGAATCAGGGGCGAAGAGGCGCCGATGTCTGAGCGCAGCGAGTTTGGCGCCGTCCCCTGATTCCCCGAGAAGCGCAGGGTACCGGTGCACAGCACCGGCTCGTGGTCGGCGGAGCGTTTCTTTGGTTACTTTCTTTGCGCGCAAAGAAAGTGACACCTCTCCGCGGTTGCGGAAACGATTCGCCGGGGATGGCGCGGCGCTACCGATGTCTTACCCCCAGGCGATCAAACCAATCGCCAGCACCGCCAGCGCCAGGCCGGCACGGTTCCAGCGCGTGGTCGCTTCGCCGAAGGCGAACACGCCCACCAGCGCACCCAGCACCACCACGCCGATGTTCATGCCGGCGAACACGGTGGCCGGGCTTTCCGGCATCGACTGGTGCGCATGTACGTAGAACAGGATGTTGCCGCCGTTGAGCAGGCCCAGCAGCGCGCCGGCACCGAGGTTGCGCCAGGCCAGACGGCTGCGCCCACTGAAATGCCGCCACAGCTGCAGCACCAGCATCAGTACGAAGGCCACGCTGAAACTGGCCAGCACCGCCGCCATCGACGGCGTGCCCGACAGCGCCACCTGCTTCAGCAGCACATCCACCACTGCAAAGCCGGCCCACACGCCCAGCAGCCAGCCCCAGCCACCGGCGGAAGCGGCCACTGCCGGGCCGCGTGGACGCAGGCTGATGGCCACCATCGCCAGCAGGCCCAGGCCCAGCCCGACCAGCTTCCACGGCGTGGCGGTCTGCCCGAAGAACAGGAATGCCGCTGCCAGCGACAGCAGCAGCGACAAGCGCTGTGCCACGTCGCTGCGGACGATGCCGGCCACCGCTACCGCGCGGCCGAGTACCAGGAAGATCGAGGGCAGCACCACCGCCAGCGCCAGCAGCGAAACCCACGGTGCGTGCGGTGCGCGCAAGGCGTCCAGCGGCGGCTGCAGCACCACCGCCGTCATCGTCGCGGCGACCAGATAGTTCCAGGTCACCATCTGCGCAATATCCAGCTGGCGACGGCCAGCCAGCTTCAACAACACCGAAACCAGCACACTGCAGATCACGGCCAGGGACAGGTAGAGCATGGGGCGGGCACAGGGCAGCGGCGGGGGACGCTATCATGGTGCCATGCACAAGCCCTCGTTCCCCGTCGCCCCCGGCGAAACCGCCTGCATCTCACTGGAAGGCCCGGTTGGCCCGCTGGAAGTGCTCATCGACCTGCCCAAGGCCGATGTGCCGGTGCAGCCGATCGTGGCCATCATCTGCCATCCGCTGTCCACCGAAGGTGGCACCCTGCACAACAAGGTGGTCACCATGACCGCCACCACCCTGCGTGAGCTGGGCATCGCCACGGTGCGCTTCAACTTCCGCAGCGTCGGTGGTTCTGCCGGAGAATTCGACCACGGCGTGGGTGAGCAGGAAGACCTGAAGGCCGTTACCGCCTGGGTCCGCCAGCAGCGTCCCGACGACCGCCTGTGGCTGGCGGGCTTCAGCTTCGGCGCGTTCGTTTCGCTGAAGGCCGCCGCCGAACTGCAGCCCGAAGCGCTGATCTCGATCGCGCCGCCGGCAGGCCGTTGGGACTTCGGCGGCATCGCGCCGCCGGCGCGCTGGCTGGTGATCCAGGGCGAGCAGGATGAAATCGTCGACCCGCAGGCTGTCTACCAGTGGCTGGACACCCTCGATGCGGCGCATGAGCTGGTGCGCATGCCGGACACCAGCCACTTCTTCCACCGCAAGCTGATCGACCTGCGTGGCGCGCTCACCCACGGCGTCAAGCATTGGCTGGGCACGGCGGCATGAGCGAGGTGGAACTGACCCCGACGCAGCGCTACGCGGCCGGGGTGGAACGCGGCGATTGGCAGAACGACCCGGCCCAGCATGCGGCCCTGGCCGAGCTGGACCGGATCCACCTGGCCTTGGTGGACAGCGCCGAGGATGGCTGGCTGGACCGCCTGTCCTCGTTCTGGAAGAAACCCGAGCCGGTCAAGGGCCTGTACTTCTGGGGCGGCGTTGGCCGCGGCAAGACCTTCCTGGTCGACCTGTTCTACGACGGCCTGCCGATCAAGCAGAAGTACCGCACCCACTTCCATCGCTTCATGCGCAGCGTCCACGAGCGCCTGCGCGAGCACCAGGGCCAGAGCGACCCGCTGGCGAAGATCGCCCAGGAATGGCGCAGCAACCTGCGCGTGCTGGTACTGGACGAATTCTTCGTCACCGACATCGGCGATGCCATGCTGCTGGCGCGCCTGCTGGAGCGGATGTTCGCCGAAGGCGTGACCCTGGTCACCACCTCCAACACGGCGGTGGAAAACCTGTACCTCAACGGCCTGCAGCGCGAGAGCTTCATGCCGGCCATCGGCCTGCTGCAGCGCTATTGCGTGGAACTGTACGCCGAGGGCACCGAGGACTACCGGATGCGCGCGCTGACCCGTTCGCCGGTGTACCGCGCGCCGTTGGCCGCTGACAGCGACAGCTGGCTGGCCACGCGCTGGGGCGAACTGAGTGGTGGCCAACCGGCCAAGGCCGGCAACATCGAGATCGAGAGCCGCAAGATCCCGGTGCGCGCGCGTGGCAAGAGCATTGCCTGGTTCGACTTCGCCGCCCTGTGTGAAGGCCCGCGTGGGCCGTCGGATTACATCGAGATCGCGCACGAGTTCAACACCGTGCTGCTGGGCGGCATTCCGGCCTTCGATCGCCTGAACGAGGATGCCGCGCGCCGCTTCGTCAACCTGATCGACGAACTGTACGACCGCCACGTCAACCTGGTCTGTACCGCCAGTACTTCACCGGTCGAGCTTTACACCGGTACCCGCCTGCAGGGCGCGTTCGAGCGTACGGCCTCGCGCCTGATCGAAATGCAGAGCGCCGAGTACCTGGGTACCCCGCACCGCGCGTGAGGGGTAGTGCCGGCCGCTGGCCGGCATCCGCACGATGCATCCGGGCCCATGGGCTGCCGGCCGGCGGCCGGCACTACCCGGTGCCGCCCGTCCACCGGCCGCCCACTGGCTGCCCACCACCTATCCACAGACTTGTCCCTCGCCTGCATGGCCCTGTCATGTGAAGCTGTCATTGTTCCGCTGGTGGGGTGCTGATTACCGCCACCACGACGCTTTTCGGGCTTGACTGCGCAGCCCGATCCAGCAGGTGCAAAGCGTCCAAAGCGGGCGCCGATGGCACGATCCTTGCGGCGCAAGGGATTGCCGAATTTCACTACATTTGGCGTTGACGGACCCAACTACCCCCACTATCTTGTGGCTGTCGGTTGTGGGGACCCCAAGCCGCCGGGTCCATGGAAGGGATCACCGGAGCCTCCGGTGATACGCCCTCCATGCCCGCAGCGGCACCGGTCAGCACTGCCAGCAGCAGCCACAGGCGCAGGTCTCAATTCCTGCGACACCGGTCTGCCACCCTGGGGTGTCACGTCCCGGGCCGCGTCATCCGATGCACCGAGCCACCATCCATCACGCCAAGAGGACACACGCCGTGACCACCGAGACCAGCGCCACCATCGAGAAGGAAAGCGAGTTCCTGCTGACGTCGCCGCCGACGTCCAACGCGATGAGTGTGACCAAGCGCAATGGCACGACCGAACTGGTGGATCTGAACAAGATCGTCCGCGCGGTGCAGCGTTCCTCTGAAGGCCTGCACGCCGTCGATCCGATGCGCGTGGCCACCCGCACCATTTCCGGCCTGTACAACGGCGCCACCACCCAGGAGCTGGACGAACTGTCCATCCGCACCGCGGCGCTGCTGATCGGCGAAGAACCCGAGTACGGCCGCCTGGCCGCGCGCCTGCTGGCCAACTTCATCGCCAAGGAAGTGTCCAACCAGGAAATCCACGCGTTCTCGCAGTCGGTGGGTCGTGGCCACGAAGTGGGCCTGATCAACGACCGCCTGCTGAACTTCGTGCAGACCAACGCACGCAAGCTCAACGATGCCATCGACATCTCGCTCGACCTGAACTTCGATTACTTCGGCCTGCGTACCCTGTACGACCGCTACCTGCTGCGCCATCCGCACACCCGCAAGGTGATCGAGACCCCGCAGCAGTTCTTCCTGCGCATCGCCAGCGCGCTGAGCGAGGACGTGCCGGAAACCCTGGCGCTGTACAAGCGCATGGGCAACCTGGACTACCTGCCGTCCAGCCCGACCCTGTTCAACTCCGGCACCACCCACGAGCAGCTGTCCTCGTGCTTCCTGCTGGACTCGCCGCAGGATTCGCTGGAATCGATCTACTCCAAGTACGGCGACATCGCCCAGCTGTCCAAGTTCTCCGGCGGCATCGGCGTCAGCTACACCCGCGTGCGTTCGCGTGGCTCGCTGATCAAGTCGACCAACGGCCATTCCAACGGCATCGTGCCGTGGCTGAAGACCATGGATTCGTCGGTGGCTGCGGTGAACCAGGGCGGCAAGCGCAAGGGCGCGGCCTGTGTGTACCTGGAGACCTGGCACGCCGATATCGAGGACTTCCTCGAGCTGCGTGACAACACCGGCGACGAATCGCGCCGTGCGCACAACCTGAACCTGGCCAACTGGATCCCGGACCTGTTCATGAAGCGTGTCGAGTCGGACCAGGAATGGTCGCTGTTCGATCCGCGCGTGGTGCCCGAGTTCACCGACCTGTTCGGTGAAGCCTTCGAGGCTGCCTACCTGCAGGCCGAGGCACAGGGCAAGGCCAACCGCACCATCTCCGCACGCAAGCTGTACTCGCGGATGATGCGCACCCTGGCCGAGACCGGCAACGGCTGGATGACCTTCAAGGACAAGTGCAACCGCGCCAGCAACCAGACCCTGCGCGCCGGCAACGTGATCCACCTGTCCAACCTGTGCACCGAGATCCTGGAAGTCACCTCGGCCGAAGAGACCGCGGTGTGCAACCTGGGTTCGATCAACCTCGGCAACCACTTCGACGGCAACGGCGAGTTCGATTTCGACAAGCTGGCCGACACCGTGCGCCTGGCCGTGCGCCAGCTGGACCGCGTGATCGACCTGAACTTCTACCCGATCGAATCGGCACGTCGCGGCAACCTGCGCTGGCGTCCGGTCGGCCTGGGCTGCATGGGCCTGCAGGACGTGTTCTTCCGCAAGCGCCTGCCGTTCGATGGTGCCGAAGCCCGCGCGCTGTCGAAGAAGATTGCCGAGACCATCTACTTCCACGCGCTGGAAACCTCGGTGGAACTGGCCCAGGAACGCGGCAAGCACCCGTCCTTCGCCGACACCCGTGCGGCCAGCGGCGAGCTGCAGTTCGATGCCTGGAACGTGGTGCCGGAAGATGCCGCTCGCTGGGACGCCCTGCGTGAGCGCATCAAGGAACACGGCCTGCGCAACTCGCTGATGATCGCGATTGCCCCGACCGCCACCATCGCCTCCATCGCCGGCTGCTACGAGTGCGTGGAACCGCAGGTGTCCAACCTGTTCAAGCGCGAGACCCTGTCCGGTGACTTCCTGCAGGTGAACCGTTACCTGGTGAACGAGCTGAAGAAGCTGGGCCACTGGACCCCGGAAATGCGCGATGCGATCAAGCTGGCCGACGGCTCGATCCAGGCCATCACCCAGATCCCGGAAACGCTGCGCCACGTCTATCGCACCGCGTGGGAGCTGCCGATGCGTTCGCTGATCGACATGGCCGCCGATCGTGGTGCCTTCATCGACCAGTCCGCCTCGCTCAACCTGTTCATGGAAAGCCCGAGCATCGGCGCGATGTCGTCCATGTACATGTACGCCTGGAAGCAGGGCATCAAGACCACCTACTACCTGCGTTCGCGTCCGGCCACCAAGATCGCCAAGACCACCGTCAGCCACGTGGCCACCGCCGGCCCGGAGAAGGTGTTCAGCCCGGAAGAGGCCATCGCCTGCTCGCTGGAGAACCCGGAAGCCTGCGAGGCCTGCCAGTAAGACGCGCCGTGCCGGCGATCGCCGGCACCTCATACCTGTAGAGCCGAGCCATGCTCGGCTGCAGAGAGACACCCACGGTAGCGCCGGGCCATGCCTGGCCGCTCACCTAGGAATTCAAGGAAACACCCATGGCCGACAAGCCCAAGCAGATGCTGCTCGATCCCGGTTTTGAACTGACCCTGCGCCCGATGCGCTACCCGCAGTTCTATGACATGTACCGGAATGCGATCAAGAACACCTGGACGGTGGAAGAGATCAACTTCCAGATCGACATCAGCGACCTGCACAGCAAGATGTCGCCGGGCGAGCGTCACCTGATCCACCGCCTGGTCGCGTTCTTCGCCACCGGCGATTCGATCGTGTCCAACAACCTGGTGCTGAACCTGTACCAGCACTTGAACGCGCCCGAAGCGCGCATGTACCTGTCGCGCCAGCTGTATGAAGAAGCGCTGCACGTGCAGTTCTACCTGACCCTGCTGGACAACTACCTGCCGGATCCGGACGAGCGCGTCAAAGCCTTCGCTGCGGTGGAGAACATCGACTCGATCAAGAAGAAGGCCGATTTCTGCTTCAAGTGGATCGACTCGATCCAGGACCTGAAGCGCATCGAGACCCGCGAAGAGCGCCGCCAGTTCCTGCTCAACCAGATCTGCTTCGCTGCGTGCATCGAGGGCCTGTTCTTCTTCGCCGCGTTCGCCTACGTGTACTACTTCCGTTCGCGCGGCCTGCTTAACGGCCTGGCCTCGGGCACCAACTGGGTGTTCCGCGACGAAAGCGCGCACATGGAGTTCGCCTTCGAGTGCGTGGACGTGATCCGCGAGGAAGAGCCGGATCTGTTCGACGACAAGATGAAGCAGGATGTCTACGACATGCTGGCCGAAGCCATCGAGTGTGAAGTGCAGTTCGCCGAGGACGTGCTGTCCGGTGGCGTGGCAGGCATTTCCACCCGTGACATGCGCCAGTACCTGCAGCACTGCGCCGACAACCATTTCCATCGCCTGGGCATGGAGCGCAAGTACAACGTGCGCAACCCGCTGAGCTTCATGGAACTGCAGGACGTGCAGGAACTGACCAACTTCTTCGAACGCCGCGCCTCGGCCTACCAGGTGGGCGTGAAGGGCGAAGTCGCCTTCGACATGAACTTCTGATCGAACCGGTCAGGACTGTCGCAACGAGAAACCCCGGCCAACGCCGGGGTTTTTCGTTTCCACGGTAGCGTCGGGCCACGCCCGGCGAGCGCGCAGCGCGGAAGGTTTTCAGGGTGTCGTGCGCATTCCGCCGGGCATGGCCCCCTACCGCCGCCCATCCACCGCCATGCGCACGGCCAGTCCGGCCAGTACCGTGCCCATGAACCACCGCTGCACCGCCTGCCAGGTGGGGCGGGCCGCCAGGAAGCCCGCGATGCTGCCGGCCATTATCGCGATCACCGCGTTCACGCTCACGCTGACCAGCAGCTGGGTGGAACCCAGAACCAGCGACTGCATCAGCACGCCGCCTTCGCTGTCCGGGTGCAGGAACTGCGGCAGCAGGGACAGGTACATCACCGCGACCTTGGGGTTCAGCACATTGGTCAGGAAACCCACCGCGAACAGCTTGCGCGGGCCATCCACCGGCAGGTCACGCACCGCGAACGGCGACCGCCCGCCCGGCTTCAATGCCTGCCAAGCCAAGTACAGCAGGTACAGCGCGCCGCCGATGCGCAGCGCGTCGTAGGCGAACGGCACGGTCATCAGCAGTGCGGTGATGCCCAGCGCCGCGCACAGCATGTAGAACACGAAGCCCAGCGCCACCCCGCCCAGCGAGATCAACCCGGCCACGCGGCCCTGGCAGATCGAGCGCGAGATCACGTAGATCATGTTCGGCCCGGGCGTCAGCACCATGGCCAGCGAGACAAGGGCGAAGGCCAGCAGGTCGGAGGTGGCGGGCATGGCGGTTTCACGCAGTGGGGGTGCCGAAGTGTAGCGCCGCCTGCACGCCACCTGCCTTAAAATCCGTCTTACCCCACACCCGAACCGCCCCCATGACCCCCATCCCCGAGACCGTGCCGCCGACCGAAGTGCGCATGGCCGAAATCGTCTTTCCCAACCACACCAACCACATGGGCACCCTGTTCGGTGGCCAGGCGCTGGCATGGATGGACAAGGCCGCCTTCCTGGCCGCCGCCCGCTATTCGCGCCGCACCGTGGTGACCGCGCGCAGCGACCAGGTCGATTTCAAGCTTCCGATCCGTATCGGCCAGATGGTCGAGACCATCGGCCGCATCGTCGAGGTCGGTCGCAGCTCGATGAAGGTCGAGGTGGAGCTGATCGCCGAGGACCTGCACAGCGGCGAGCGCAAGCTGTGCACCCGCGGCCACTTCGTGATGATCGCGCTGGGCGAGGATGGCCACCCGGTGACCGTGCCGCAGCTTCCCGGCGCGCCGGCGGCCTGAGCCCGTGCTTGCGGGGGCGCCCGCGCGCCCCCATCTGGCTGCCATGACCCTGCCGCTCACCGACTTCATCGACCGCGCCCAACGCCTGTTCGTGCTGACCGGCGCCGGCTGCAGCACCGCTTCGGGCATTCCCGATTACCGCGATGCCGATGGCCAGTGGAAGCGCACGCCGCCGGTGACCTACCAGGCGTTCATGGGCGAGGCCGCCACCCGCCAGCGTTACTGGGCGCGCAGTCTGCTGGGCTGGCCGCGCTTCGGCCAGGCCCGGCCCAACGGCACGCATCAGGCGCTGGCCGCACTGGAGGACAGCGGCAAGCTGCAGGTGCTGCTGACCCAGAACGTGGATGGCCTGCACCAGCGTGCCGGCAGCCGCAACGTGATCGACCTGCACGGCCGCCTGGACCTGGTGCGCTGCATGGGCTGCGAACGTCGCAGCGAGCGTGAGGACTTCCAGCAGCAACTGCTGCACGCCAACCCCGGCTGGGAGTCGCTGGAGGCCGGTATCGCGCCCGACGGCGACGCCGACCTGGAAACCGACTTCTCCGCGTTTGCGGTGCCGGACTGCCCGCACTGCGGCGGCCTGCTGAAGCCGGACGTGGTGTTCTTCGGCGAGAACGTGCCGCGTGAGCGTGTGGATGCCGTGCACGAGCACCTGCAGCAGGCGGATGCGGTACTGGTGGTGGGCTCCTCGCTGATGGTCTATTCCGGCTTCCGCTTCGTGCAGGCCGCGGCCAAGGCTGGCCTGCCGGTGGCCGCGCTGAACCGTGGCCGCACCCGTGCCGACGACATGCTGCAGTTCAAGGACGAGCGCGATTGCGCCGAGGCGCTGGCCGGCTGGGTGCGCTGACACATCGGCTGGGTCTTGCCCACGAAACAGCGATCCACCCACACGGTTGATCTATCGGCCGTACAGCGGTGCAATACGCACCCCCTTTGATACACCCCCACTGCCGTGAGCCAGCTGTTTTCGCCGATCTCCTTCGGCCCCCTGACCCTGTCCAACCGCATCGTCGTCGCGCCGATGTGCCAGTACTCCGCCGAAGACGGCCGCGCCAGTGACTGGCACGCCATGCATCTGGGCAACCTGGCGCAGTCCGGTGCGGGCCTGCTGATCCTGGAGGCCACCGCGGTCGAAGCGCGCGGCCGCATCAGCTGGGCCGATCTGGGCCTGTGGGACGACGGCACCGAAGCGGCACTGGCACAGGTGCTGGCCAGCGTACGCCGCTGGTCGCCGATGCCATTGGGTGTGCAGTTGGCCCATGCCGGCCGCAAGGCCTCTACGGCGCGTCCGTGGGATGGCGGCGGCCAGTTGCCGGCCGACGATGCGCGCGGTTGGACCACGGTCGCGCCGTCGCCGCTGCCCTTCCATGCAACCGATCCGGCGCCGCAGGAGCTGGACGAGGCCGGCATCGCCGAGATCGTTGCCGCCTTCGCCGCCAGCGCGGTGCGCGCCGAGCGCCTGGGCTTCGAGCTGATCGAGATCCATGCCGCGCACGGTTACCTGCTGCACCAGTTCCTGTCGCCGCTGAGCAACCGCCGCACCGATGGCTACGGCGGCTCGCTGCCGAACCGGCTGCGGATGCTGGTGGAAGTGTTCGACGCGGTGCGTGCCGCGGTGTCGGACAAGGTCGCCGTGGGCGTGCGCATCTCCGCCAGCGACTGGGTCGAGGGTGGCTGGGACATCGTGCAGAGCGAGGCGCTGGCACAGGTACTGGACGCACGTGGCTGCAACTTCCTGCACGTTTCCAGTGGCGGCCTGCACGAGCGCCAGAAGATCAGCGTCGGCCCCGGCTACCAGGTGCCGTTCGCGGCGGCGATCAAGGCCAAGAAGGTGCGGATGCCGGTGATTGCGGTGGGCATGATCACCGAGCCGGAGCAGGCCGAATCGATCCTGCGCCACAACCAGGCCGATGCCATCGCGCTGGCCCGCGGCATTCTGTACGACCCGCGTTGGCCGTGGCACGCCGCTGCTGCGCTCGGTGACAGCGTGGTGCCGGCACCGCAGTACCTGCGCTGCGAGCCGCGCGACGCACGCGGCGTGTTCAATCCACGCTGAGACCTACACCTGCCAGGCCGGCGGCAGGCCGGCCTGCAGGTGCTCGAACAGCGCGCGGATCTTGGCGGTGAAATCGCGGCGGTCACTCACGCAGAAATAGACCTCCATCGGCTCCGGCTTCCAGTCGGTGGCGGGCCCGAACACCGCCTGCAGGCGCCCGTCGCGCAGGTACGGTTCGGCCACGAACGCCGCCAGCCGGGTGACACCGGCACCGGCAGCGGCCAGTTCGGCCAGCGCATCGATGTCATCGCAGACCATGCTCGGCGGCAGTGCCGCGTCCACGCGTTGCCCTTCTTTCAGCAGGCCCCAGCGCAGTGGCCGGCCGTCGGTGGGGAAGCGGTGCAGCAGGCCGCGATGGGCGGCCAGCTGCGCCGGTTCCAGCGGCGTGCCGTGTGCCTGCAGGTACGCTGGCGATGCGCAGAACACGAACGGAATGCGTGCCAAGGGCCGCGCCACCAGCCCGTCCTCCAGCTGCGCGCCGATGCGGAGGCTGGCATCCACCGCTTCCGGCCCGTGCTGCACGGCGCGATCGGTCAGGCGCAGTTCCAGTCGCAGCTGCGGGTAGCGCTGCTGCAGCGACGGCAGCAGCGGTGCCAGCACGTGTCGGCCGAACGCGCTGCTGCTGGCGATGCGCAGGGGGCCGGCCGGTTCCACGTCGCCGGTGATCATCGCCTGCGCGCGCGCCAGGTCGGCTTCGATATGCCGCACCTGTGCCAGATACACCGTGCCGGCCTCGCTCAGCGCCAGCTGGCGCGTGCTGCGGTTCAGCAGACGCACGCCCAGGTGGGCTTCCAGACGGTTGATGTTCTGGCCCACGGCGGTGGCGCTGATGCCAAGGGTGCGTGCCGCAGCGGCAATGCTGCCGGTCTCTGCGGTGCGGGTGAAGCTGCGGATGAGCTGCAACAGGTTCATGACCGACCAGCTTGCCATGCGGAAGGCCAAGTATCGCTTGGGTCTGTACGAAGCAGTCGGTTGCATCGGTGACCATCGTCCACCACGCCGCAGTGCTGCCCTACACTCGGGCCATGCGCCCCGATTCCATCCTCACCCTCTCCTGTCCCGACCGCACCGGCATCGTCTATCGCGTGTCGGGCCTGTTGTTCGACCACGGCTGCAACATCCTCGACGCCCAGCAGTTCGGCGATGAGGAGAGCGGTCGCTTCTTCCTGCGCGTGCACTTCGACCGCGATGCGGGCCTGCCGCTGGAGACCGTGCACACCGCCATGGCCACGCTCGCTGCCGGCTTCGGCATGGACTGGCAGCTGCATGACGGGCGCCGCCGGCCACGCCTGCTGGTACTGGTCAGCAAGCAGGGTCATTGCCTGAACGACCTGCTGTTCCGTGCACATAGCGGCCAGCTGAAGGTGGATATCGCCGCGGTGGCATCCAACCATGCGGACTTCGCAGCGCTGGCGGCGTCCTACCAGGTGCCGTTCCACCACCTGCCGGTGAACGCGGACACGCGCGCGGCGCAGGAACAGCAGATCATCGACCTGGTCGAACGCGAGCGCATCGACCTGGTGGTGCTGGCGCGCTACATGCAGATTCTTTCGCCCACGCTGTGCCGTGCGCTGGCGGGCAGGGCAATCAACATCCACCACAGCTTCCTGCCCAGCTTCAAGGGCGCACAGCCGTACCACCAGGCGCACGCACGCGGGGTCAAGATCATCGGCGCCACCGCGCACTACGTCACCGAGGATCTGGACGAAGGTCCGATCATCGAGCAGGACGTGGCCCGCGTGGACCACGCGATGACCCCGAGGGAGCTGGTGCGGCTGGGCAGCGATACCGAATCGCAGGTGCTGGCGCGGGCGGTACGCCGCCACGTGGAGCACCGCATCCTGCTCAACGGGCACCGCACGGTGGTGTTCAGGTAACGGCCGCGTCGCCCGCTCGCCGGGCATGGCCCGGCGCTACCAGGATCGGACGACGGGTAGCGCCGGGCCATGCCCGGCGGAAGCGGGTCAGAGGATCGCAATCCTCGCCTTCGCCAGGGCCTCGCGCACCATGCCGTCGTTGGCATCGGTCACCGGGCGGGTCAGCTCCCACAGGAACTTCACCCGGAAGCCGGACTTCACCGCGTCCTGCGCGCTCCACAGCACACAGTAATCGCGTGCCAACCCGCACACGTGCACCTCGCGGATTCCACGTTCGTGCAGCCAGCCGGCCAGTCCGGTCGCCGGGCGCGTGCCGTCGGGGCCGTGGTTCTCGCGGAAGGCGCTGTACGAATCCACCTGCTGGCGGGTGCCCTTGCGCAGGATCAGGTCGGCCACGGTCCAGTCCACTCCCGGGTGCAGTGCGGCGCCCGCGCTGCCCTGCACGCAGTGGTCCGGCCACAGGGTCTGCGGCTGTGCGTGCAGCAGGATCGCTTCAAAAGGCAGATGCCCCGGATGCTGGCTGGCAAACGAGGCATGGTCGGCCGGGTGCCAGTCCTGGGTTGCGACCACGGTGCGGTAGCGGCGCTCGGCCAGCAGTGCCGTGATCGGCGCCACCAGCGCATCGCCCTCTTCGCAGGCGAGGGCGCCACCGGGCATGAAGTCCGGCTGCAGGTCGATCACCAGCAGGGCGACGTCAGCGGGCAGGGCGGTCATGGCAGGTCCGGCACAACGGAAGAAGGGCGACCAGCGTGGCCGCCACTCGCGCGCACGTCAATCGCTGCTGGCGGCGTCGTTGTCCTGCCCGTAATACAGCAGGCCGATCTTGATGCGCTCGCGGCCGTTCTCGCGGCGGTGGCGGTTGGCATCGCGCAGCGAATATACGCAGCCACAGTATTCCTGCTGGTAGAACTGCTCGCGTTTGCTGATCTCGACCATGCGGCTGGCACCACCACCCTTGCGCCAGTTGTAGTCCCAGTACTGCAGGCCTTCGTAGTGCGAGGCGGCGCGCACGCCGCAGTCGTTGATCTGCGCCATGTTCTTCCAGCGCGAGATGCCCAGCGAGGAGCTGATGGTGTCGTAGCCGTGTTCGTGTGCGTACAGCGCGGTGCGCTCGAAACGCATGTCGAAGCACATCGTGCAGCGGATGCCGCGCTCGGGTTCATTCTCCATGCCACGCGCACGGCTGAACCAGTTGTCGGTGTCGTAGTCGCAGTCGATGAAGGGAATGTTGTGCTGCTCGGCGAAGCGGATGTTCTCCTGCTTGCGCAGCTCGTATTCCTTCACCGGGTGGATGTTGGGGTTGTAGAAGAAGATCGCGTAGTCGATCCCGGAGGCGGTGATCGCCTCCATCACTTCGCCCGAGCACGGCGCGCAGCACGAATGCAGCAGCAGGCGCTGGCCGTTGTCGGGAAGAGTCAGGGTGGGGCGTTGGAGCTCGGTCATCGTCGGGTGCGTCTGGGCGTGGGCAACGGGTCTGGCCGGAAACCGTGAACAGGACGCGCGCGGCCACGCCACCTGCACGCGCAGGACGACGATGGCCCCGGCAACCTCCCCGCGGAGATTCCAGGTCGAGTCAGGGGACGGTCGAGTCCCCCGGCCGGGGCCGGTATTCGGGCTGATGGACACGGGCCGCAGCCCACCTACTACCTGCCGCTTCCCAGGCGCGAGCCCAGTGCTGTTGGCAGGATTCGTTTCCATTCACCGCTGCGGGGCAGCTCCGGAATGGGCGCGCGAGGCGCCTTCACCGGATTCCCGTTTAAATCCCTGCCACCATCCAGCCATGGCAGGGATACCTTCGGCGCGCCCACGGTGGACGCGTTGGCGGCGCCGGTCAAGGCCCAGGGGCCGGATCCCGCTGCCCCGCAACAGGCTCTGACCCCCAGCTGGATCCACGCCATGCGTGGATGGGTCCTCAACGCTGGGCAGCGGCCCGCGCGCGGATGTCATCCAGGCGCTGGTCGTGCAGCAGTCGGCCGTTCTCCCACACGGTCACCATCGCATCCTCGAAGCCAGCCGGAAGGGTGTCATCGCCACCGGCCGGCAGCGGCACCGTATGCAGGCTGCCGTCGTCCAGACGGCGCAGCAGGCGCATACGGCCGCGCTTGCTGGCCTTGCCGGCATCGGTGATCGGATCCTTGTAGACATCGATCCAATCACCGTCCACCCGCGCGGCCGAGCACTTCAGTGCGAACTTCTGCGTATCACGGTCCAGCCGCTGCAGCAGGGCGCCGCCCATGCCGAAGGCCACGTTGTCGGCCGAGTAGCCATCATCGGTGGTGCGCTGCAGGATCGCGCGGATCGTATCCGGGTTGATGCCATCGCCCTGGATGACACGGACGTGGTTGAGCACCTTGTAGCCCTTGCCGTTGATCGTGTGACCGAACGCGGCATCCAGCCGCAGCAGGCTCTCGGCGACCACCTCGACCGGGTCGCCCGAATCGGGGCGGATGACCAGGGTGGCGCCGGAAGCGATCACTTCTTCGCGCAGGGTGGTACCCCAGTGTTCGCTGATGGCACGGTAGATGTCATAGCTGTCCGACACCACCGCTACGATCGCACCGGGCGTGCCGAACTGGCGCAGCATGTTGCGGTACGCATCCACTTCGCGCTCGCGGCCCCAGCTGGTGATGGTGCTGTGCTCGGCGGCCGGAATCGAACAGCCCGCCATCGGCGCGTGGTAATGCGCACGTGCAAGGCACAGCGCCGACACCGTATCGGTGCCGAGGAAGTTGACCAGGTGCGCGGCACCGCCAAGTGCGGCAGATTCCAGGCTGGAGACGCCGCGTGCGCCGAAGTCGTGCAGCTTGAACGGCAGCTGCCCCTGGGGGTCATCGCTGGTCTGCTGCAGGAAGCCGGCGATGGTCTGCCGCGCATGCCAGCTGATGGTCGCCACGGTGACCGGGTACCACACGCGCAGCAGCAGGGTTTCCAGGTAGGACGGCACCCAGAAGGCGGCGGGGTCGGTCGACTCGATGGTCATCAGTGCCTGGTGCGTGGGCACCACGCTGCCTTCGGGTACGGCGCGGATGCGTACCGGCAGATGGCCGCCGAGACGGTCGACGATATCGCGCCAGCCGGCTTCGTTGAACGGTTCGCCATGCGCGGCGAACAGCGCTGCGGCGTCGTCGATGTCGGCGTGGGTGACCGGCCGTGCCAGGGCATCCTTGAGGATCGCCTGCAGGCCGAAGAACACCGTGCGATCGTGCAGGCCGCCGCGCGACTCCACGTAGAAGAACGTGGCGTCGGTACCCGGCGGATACTGCAGCCAGTGGCTGGCCTTGTAGCTGTCGGTGTTGAGGAGAAGGTTATCGAGGTAATGCATGACGGAAGCTCCTTCGCGTCGAGTGGCACCGGCGGTCTGTCCGCCGGTGGGGAAAACGGGTTCTGCAGGGTCCAGTGCGATCAGCCCCGGCCCAGGAAGTACTCCAGGATGTGCAGGTGGTCTTCAAACAGCTGCGGGCCCATGTCCAGCGCCTCGCTGACCGGAATCCAGCGCGCCTTGTCGGCGTCGTCGCCACCGCGCACCGCCGGCAGTTCGCCAGCGGGGAATTCGAAGTGGAAGGCATGGGTGATGGTGCGGCCGCGCTGGCTGCGCTCGGGGTGGTCGAACACCTGCTGGCCCTTCAGCGAGCCTTTCAGCACCGGCAGTGGAATCTTCAGCCGGGTTTCCTCGCGCAGTTCGCGCAGGCAGCTGTCGAGCAGGCTCTGTTCCTGGCCGACGAAGCCGCCGGGCAGCGCCCACAGGCCCTTGCCCGGTGCCGAACGACGGCGGACCAGCAGTACGTGGCCCGAGTGCACGACCACCGCATCGGTGGTGACGAAGGTCGGTGCGTATGGCGCATCCTTCCAGGCGGCCTTGTACTGCTCGATGAAACGGTACTCGGCCACCAGCTGCGCGTAGGCCGGCGAGCTTCTGCGGAACGCCTCGAGCATGTCGTACACCGGTGCCGGTACATTGCCGCGCAGCATCAGCAGTGCACCGTGGAAATCCACGTCGCCGGCTTCGAACAGGTAACGGCGCAGCTCGGTGGCCGACAAGGTAGCAGTGTGCTGCACGTCGACCAGCGGCCATTGAGGGAACTCCCGCAGGTAGTAGCTGGAAGCATCCTTGTCCATGCCGATCAGGCCGACCTTCGCATCGGATGCGGCGCCATCGTTGCGCAGGGCTTCGGCCACATGACGCTGCACGCTGGCGATCCACTGGGCTTCGTTGTACAGGTGGTCACGCAGTGGCTGGATCAGCAGGCGATCGGCGTTGCCATCGAGGGCGGCCTGGATCATCACGGCGCGTTCGGCCACGGTCCAGGGATTGCGCAGGCTGCGGGGGGTATCGGCAGAGCCGACCAGGAAGATCAGCTTGCGGGCCCTGCTCAGGGCAAGGCGGGCAACGGCGGCATGGCCGTTGTGGAAGGGCTCGAAACGCCCGATGAAGACGAGATAGTCGAATTCCATGAGAATCCCTCATGTCGTTGTGGCAGCGAAGGGTCTGTCCCTTGGCTTGCTGCAGATGCTACGCCTTCGGTGCCGCCGGTCAAGTCTCCGCCAGTGGTGCCAGACAGCTGCCAGCACGGTATGGCGGCTGCCTGCCGGCCACGTGCCTGCACAACTGCGGCGGTGGTCTCAGGCAGTGAGAGGGCTCCACGTCATACTGCATTCCTGGCGTTGGATGGGAGCCTTTCACACGTTCCGTGCCCCGCGCCCAAGCGCTATGGCAATGACAGGCAGGTCTCACCGGTCCAGGGATGGCAATACGCGCTGCGGCGCGCCGTTGGCAAGCGGAGGAAGGGTAGTGGCAGACAAGTACTGCGATCTGGTCATGAAAGGCGGCATCACCAGCGGCATCGTGTATCCCAACGCGGTGCTCGCGCTGGCCCGCGAATACCGCTTCAAGAGCATCGGTGGCACTTCGGCCGGTGCGATCGCCGCTGCCGTGGCCGCCGCTGCGGCATACGGCGACCGCCGCCAGCAACTGGGCGAACACCTGCCGGGCGATGCGGGATATGGCGGCCTGTCGGCGGTGTCGGCACAGCTGTCGCGGCGTGGGTTCATCTACAGCCTGTTCCAGCCGGCCGCTGGCGCGCGCGCTGCGTATCGGCTGCTGGTGGTGCTGACCGGCAACGCCGGCTGGCCGCGCAAGCTGCTGTGCCTGGCTATCGCGGTGTTCCAGATCGCGCCGCTGGAAGTGCTGGTGTCGCTTGCACTGCTGCTCGGCCTGGGCTGGTGGGGCGGTGGCTGGAGCGGCGTGGCGGCAACTCTGCTGCCGTCGCTGTTGTGTGCCTATGGTGCAGGTGTAGCCGGTGCGGCGCTGCGCGTGGCACGGGTGGCGCGGCGCAACCTGCTGGGGCTGTGCAGTGGACTGAGCCGGGACGCAGGCACGCCGGCGCTGACCGAGTGGCTGCATGAAAGCCTGCAGCAGTTGTCAGGCAAACCGATGGATGCACCGCTGACCTTCGCCGATCTGCACGACGCGCCGCGTTATGCGGGCGAGCCGGACAGCCCGCATGCGATCACGCTGCAGATGATCACCACCTGCGTGTCGCACAATGAACCGCGTACCTTGCCGCTGGGCGGCGCGCAGTTCTGGTTCCTGCGCGAGGAATTCGAGCAGCTGTTCCCGGCCAGCGTGGTGCAGTGGATGGTCGACCGCGCCGGCCCACCGCGTGAAGTTGAAGGCCGCAACTACTACCATCTGCCGCAGGGCGCGTCGCTGCCGGTACTGGTGGCCACGCGCATGAGCCTCAGCTTCCCGCTGCTGATCAGCGCGGTGCCGCTGCATGAGCCCTCGCGTCGCGAGCGTCGCTGCGAGCCGACATCGACGGCTGGAGGCGAGGCCGGACACAACGTGGCCGACAGCATGGAAGGCCTGACCAGCGCAGGCCAGGCCTGTGGTCCGGTGATCACCGCGTTCCGGGTGTGCTGGTTCTCCGATGGCGGCATCAGCAGCAACTTCCCGATCCACCTGTTCGATGCCGCGCTGCCGCGCTGGCCGACCTTCGCCATCAACCTGGTCTATCCGCAACGGCCCGAGCCGGTGCAGCGCGAGGGTGACAGCCGCCAGGCGCTGGAACGCTCGGTGTTCCTGCCCACCGAGAACCGCCATGGATGGCAGCGGCACTACCAGTCCATTGCCACGCCGTTGGCGGCCGGCGAACTGGGCCGCTTCCTGTTTGCGGTGGTGGCCACCATGCAGAACTGGCGCGACCTGCTGCAGGCGCGCGCGCCCGGCTATCGCGACCGCATCGTGCATGTGAGCCTGCAGGGCGATGAGGGCGGCATGAACCTGGACATGCCACAGGAGGTGCTGACCCGCATCGCCGACAAGGGCAGCCTGGCCGGCGCACGTTTCTGTTCGTTCTCGTTCGAGAACCATTACTGGATCCGTTGGCGCAACCTGGCCTCGGCCTACCAGCGCTACACGCTGGAGATTTCGCGCACCGACGATCCGGCGCAGCAGGTGCTGGCCTATCGCGCGGCCTATGCGATGGTGGCCACGGGCACGCCGCCGCCGCCGTCGTACAAGCTGGGTTCGGAAGACAAGCGGTTGGCGTCGCAGCAGCTTTGGGGGTTGATGGTGGAGCAGGGACGCAGTTGGGATGACCTCGGTCCCGACCTCACCGACGGCTCGCCACGGCCGTTGCCGCAGATGAAGGTGACGCCGATCTATTGATCGCTGTCCGGTAGCGCCGGGCCATGCCCGGCGGCCTTTCGTACCGCTGCGCTCGCCGGGGATGGCCCGGCGCTACCGCCTATCGCCACGCCTCGACCACCGCATCGCCCCGCAATGGTGCATACAACGGCAATGCCAGCTCCAGCTTCACCCATCCCGGGTTGAGCGCGCGCAATCCCGCCAGGTACTCGCGGGCCAATGCGGCTTCACCGTGCGACATTGCCAATCGCGCGGCACGCGCCCACGTGCGGTCCCAGCCATGCGCGAGCGCAAGCGATGTAGCCAGCGATGCGCGAGCAGCCGCAACATCGCCGCGTTCCCACTGTTGTTCGGCGCGGATGATCGCGTCATTTGAAAGCCGCATGTCGTACAACTCGCGCAAACGCGCCACGGCGCGCGGGTCGGCATCCACGCGCAGGTCGGTGTCCTGCCAGTCGCCGCCGGGTGTGCGCACCAGCAGCGCCGCCGACCATTGCCCGCTGCGTTGCCCGCCTGCCGCTTGTCCTGCTTGCAGCGCGGCCAACAGCCGCGCGGCAAGCTCACCGTGGGTGGCCGCAAACGCGCGTTGCATCGCCGCCAGCACCTCCGGCCCGGCCAGTCCGTTGCCTTGCACGCTCACCTTGCCCTCGCCAACGGCACCCGCCCAATCGGCCTGCTGTGCGGTGGCGCCGGTGTACTGCGCGTTGCCGCCACGCGCACTGACCAGCCCGACCTGGCGCTCGGCGATGGTGGTGCCATCGAAGTCACCATCCTCGTCCAGCAGCTGCTTGAGCACCTGCCCCGGCGCACGGCCTTTGGCCAACAGCGCAAGCCCCTTCGAGCCGTAGGTCGGGTTGGTTTCGAACTGGCTGGCGACCGCGCCGACCTTCGCCTGCGCCCACGGCACGCCGACACCGCCAACGGCGAGGTTGTGGGTGGCGACGGCCACCCCACAGTCGCCGGCGTCGTTGCAGGCGGCAATGGAGAACGTGGCCCATGCCGGCGCAGCGACGGCAGCGAGCAGAAAAGCCAGGCAGGAACGCAACAGGCACATGGGGCATCTCCAGGGCGGGCATTGCAATGGGATGCAGCCTACGCGCGGAAGGTTTAGTAGATCCACGCCATGCGTGGATGAATCTCCATCGAAATCGAATAGTCGACAATTCATCGAAGAACATCCACGCATGGCGTGGATCTACCGTGTCGAACAAGGTCGACACCCACCAAAAGCAGGCCATCCCACGGAATGCCCGCTGTTGCTGTTGAGGTTGCCGGCCAGCGGCCGGCACTACCGCTTCGGCGGGTGCAGGGCGCAGCCCTGCCGAACCAACCCCTACCTTCCCGGCAGCTGGGTAAACGCGCGCTGCATGCAGTCCTCGCGCGGGCACACCCGGCAGCCCGGTCCGATCGACACCGAATTGCCCGGGCTCTGCACGTCCAGCCCCAGCGAATACACCAGCCTGTCGGCATGCTGCAGGTCACAGCCCAGTGCCACCGCGAAGGTCTTGCGCGGCTGGCCGTGGCCCACCGGGCCGCTGCTGACCTGCCGTGCCAGCCAGAAATGACGGCGGCCATCAGGCATGCGCGCGGTCTGGGTGAGGATGCGTCCGGGCTGGTTGAACGCCTCGTAGACGATCCACAACGGGCATGAACCGCCCACCTGCGAGAAGTGGAAATCGGTGGCCGAGTGGCGCTTGGAGACATTGCCGGCGCGGTCCACGCGGATGAAGAAGAACGGCAGGCCGGGTGCGCTGCGGCGTGCCAGCGTACTCAAGCGATGGCAGACCGCCTCGAATCCCACGCCGAACTGGTGCGCCAGCAGCTCGATGTCATAGCTGCTGGCTTCGGCCGCGCGCAGGAAGCGCATGTACGGCATCACCAGCGCCCCGGCGAAATAGTTGGACAGGCCGATGCGCGCCTGCGCGATGCGCGCATCGTCAGTGAAGCCGGTGCGCGCGATCACCGCATCGATCTGCGGCAGGTAGCCGCGCAGCGCCAGCTCGACCGCCATCTGGAACGCCTGCTGGCCCGGCTCCAGGTAATCGGGCAGCCACAACGTGCGGCTGCCGGCATCGTACTGGCGCTTCTCGCGCCCGGCCTGCAGCGCGGCCACTTCCACCAGCACACCGTGGCGATCGGCCAGCAACTGGCGCAGCCGGGGTGCCACGTGTCCCGGCGCCAGCCCCCATTCGGCGAACAGCTGCTCGGCCAGTTCATCCAGTTCGGGGATGTGGTTGTGCATCCGGTTGAAGAACTCGCGCACCTGGTCACCGGCCGGCAGCGTGCTGCCCGCGCCTGGCTCGCCCAGCTGGAACTCCAGCGCGGCGGCGTGCTCGCGCAATGCGAGGTGGCGGCGGTGCAGGTCCAGCAGCGCGCGGCTGACCTGCGGCAGGTTGCCGGCCAGCGCGCGCAGCTCGGTGGCGCTGACATCGGCCAGGCCCAGGTCGCGCAGGGTCTCGCCCAGCGACTCCTGCAGCGCGGCGGGCTCATTGTCGTCGAACAGGTCGGAAACATCGCCCAACACCTCGCCCAGCTTCTTCTGCACCGCCGGCGTCAGCGGGCGCTTGTTGCGCTCGATCTGGTTCAGGTAGCTGGCCGACAGCCCCAGTGCGCGGGCAAGGTCGGCCTGGCTGTAGCCGCGCTGCTCGCGCAGGCGCAGCAGGCGCAGACCGAGTTGGCGCTGGGGGGCTGAATAATTCACAGGATTAACAGGAATCGTGGCGGGCATTGGCCAGATTAAGCGGATTCAGGCCGGAAATCGAGGTGCGTGCTGTGAATAATGCCAAGCATCTTTCGCACCCCGTGGATTGTCGTCATGACTGTTGCAGCGCCCCGTATCCGCATGCTGATCGATGGCCAGTTCGTTGAATCGGCCACCTCCCACTGGCAGGACGTGATCAATCCGGCCACCCAGGACGTGCTGGCCCAGGTGCCGTTCGCCACCACGGGTGAAGTCGACGCGGCCGTGGCCGCCGCCAAGGAAGCCTTCAAGACCTGGCGCAAGACCCCGATCGGTACCCGCGCGCGCATCTTCCTGAAGTACCAGCAGTTGATCCGCGAAAACATGAGCGAGCTGGCGCACATCCTCACCGCCGAACAGGGCAAGACGCTGCCGGACGCCGAAGGCGATGTGTTCCGCGGCCTGGAAGTGGTCGAGCATGCGGCCGCCATCGGCAACCTGCAGCTGGGCGAGCTGGCCAACAACGTGGCCAATGGCGTGGACACCTACTCGATCATGCAGCCGCTGGGCGTGTGCGCAGGCATCACCCCGTTCAACTTCCCGGCGATGATCCCGCTGTGGATGTTCCCGATGGCCATTGCCACCGGCAACACCTTCATCCTCAAGCCGTCCGAGCAGGACCCGATGGTCACCATGCGCCTGGTCGAGCTTGCCCTGGAAGCGGGCATCCCGAAGGGCGTGCTGAACGTCGTCCACGGTGGCGAGGAAGTGGTCAACGCCATCTGCGACCACCCGGACATCAAGGCCGTTTCGTTCGTCGGTTCCACCCGCGTCGGCACCCACGTGTACAACCGCGCCTCGCTGGCCGGCAAGCGCGTGCAGTGCATGATGGGCGCCAAGAACCACGCCGTGGTGCTGCCGGACGCCAACAAGGAGCAGACCCTCAACGCGATGGTCGGTGCTGCGTTCGGTGCGGCCGGCCAGCGCTGCATGGCCGCCTCGACCCTGGTGCTGGTCGGTGAAGCGCGCGGTTGGGTACAGGACCTGGTCGAGAAGGCCAAGACCCTGAAGGTCAGCGGTGGCACGGTTGCCGGCACCGACGTCGGCCCGGTCATTTCCTGCAGCGCCCGCGATCGCGTCGAAGGCCTGATCGCGTCGGGTGTGGAGCAGGGCGCCAAGCTGGTGCTCGATGGCCGCAAGCCGCAGGTTGATGGGTTCGAGAAGGGCAACTTCGTCGGCCCGACCATCTTTGCCGGTGTCACCACCGACATGCGCATCTACCAGGAAGAAATCTTCGGGCCGGTGCTGGTCATCCTCGAAGCGGAAACGCTGGATGAGGCCATCGCCATGGTCAACAGCAATCCGAACGGCAACGGCACCGCGCTGTTCACCCAGAGCGGCGCCGCTGCACGTCGCTTCCAGGAAGACATCGACGTCGGCCAGGTCGGCATCAACGTGCCGATCCCGGTGCCGGTGCCGCTGTTCTCGTTCACCGGTTCGCGCGCTTCCAAGCTCGGCGACCTGGGCCCGTACGGCAAGCAGGTGGTGCTGTTCTACACGCAGACCAAGACCGTCACCGCGCGCTGGTTCGACGACGAGACGCTGAGCCACGGCGTCAACACCACGATCAGCCTGAAGTAACAGCAGGGAGCAGCCATGAGCCACTCGATGACGACGGAACAGGAAGAAGCGCAGCAGGCGTACCGCGAAGCGGCGCGCGACTTCGCACAGGCCGAACTGGCGCCGCACGCCGCGCGATGGGATGCGGAGGGCATCTTTCCGCGCGAGGCGATCGCCAAGGCCGGTGAACTGGGCTTCTGCGGTCTGTACATGGACCCGGAAGTGGGCGGCAGCGGCCTGAGCCGACTGGACGCCGCCGTCGTCATCGAGGAGCTCGCCAACGTCGACCCGTCGACCGCGGCCTACATCAGCATCCACAACATGGCGTCGTGGATGGTGTCCACGTGGGGCCAGCCGGCCCTGCGCGATGCCTGGGGCAATGACCTGTCATCGGGCAGCAAGCTGGCCTCGTACTGCCTGACCGAACCGGGTGCCGGTTCCGATGCGGCCTCGCTGAAGACCAGCGCTGTGCGCGATGGCGATTTCTACGTGTTGAATGGCTCCAAGGCCTTCATTTCCGGCGCCGGTGCCACCGAACTGCTGGTGGTGATGGCACGCACCGGCGGTGCTGGTGCAGGCGGGGTCAGCGCGATCGCCGTGCCAGCCGACCTGCCGGGCATCAGCTACGGCCGCAAGGAAGAGAAGATGGGCTGGAACAGCCAGCCCACCCGCGGCATCACCTTCGAAAACGTCCGCGTGCCGGTCAGCCATCTTCTGGGAGAGGAAGGCGGCGGCTTCAAGCTGGCGATGAAGGGGCTCGATGGTGGCCGTATCAACATCGCCGCCTGCTCGCTGGGTGCTGCGCAGGGTGCGCTGGATGCAGCGCGCCGCTACATGGGCGAGCGCCGCCAGTTCGGCAAGGCGTTGTCCGAATTCCAGGCACTGCAGTTCAAGCTGGCCGACATGGCCATCGAGCTGGTCGCGGCGCGGCAGATGGTGCATACCGCTGCGCGCAAGCTCGATGCCGGTGCCAGCGATGCCAACGTGTGGTGCGCGATGGCCAAGCGTTTTGCCACCGATGCCGGCTTCAACATCTGCAACGAAGCCCTGCAGATTCACGGTGGCTACGGCTACATCCGCGAATATCCGATCGAGCGCCTGCTGCGCGACAGCCGCGTGCACCAGATCCTGGAAGGCACCAACGAGATCATGCGGGTGATCGTTGCCCGTCACCTGCTCAACACCGAAGAGGAACTGCGATGAAGGATTGGCGTACCCAGGAGCACGTGGGCCTGAAGGTCGAGGCCGATGGCCACACCGCCGTGGTCACCCTGAACAACCCGCCGGCGCATACCTGGACCGTGCACAGCCTGTCGGCGCTGCGCGACCTGGTGGGCGCGCTGAACGCAGACCGCGACATCTACGCGCTGGTGATCACCGGTGACGGCGAGAAGTTCTTCTCCGCCGGTGCCGACCTCAACCAGTTTGCCTCCGGCGACAAGGCGGCCGCACGCGAAGCGGCGCGCCGTTTCGGTGAAGCCTTCGAGGCGCTGTCCGCGTTCCGTGGCGTATCGATTGCCGCGATCAACGGCTACGCCATGGGCGGCGGCCTGGAATGCGCGCTGGCCTGCGATCTGCGCATCATCGAAGACCACGCCCAGGTCGCGCTGCCGGAGGCCACCGTTGGCCTGCTGCCGTGCGCCGGTGGCACCCAGAACCTGCCGCGCCTGGTCGGCGAGGGCTGGGCCAAGCGCATGATCCTTCTCGGCGAGCGCATCAACGCCGAGACCGCGGTGCGGATTGGCCTGGCCGAAGAAAAGGTCGGCAAGGGCGAATCCAAGGCGCTGGCACTGGAATGGGCGAAGAAGGCTGGCAAGCAGAGCCCGACCAGCATCGCCGCCTGCAAGACCCTGGTGCAGTCCACCCGCACCGGCACCCATGCGTCGGCACTGGTGGCCGAGCGCGAGGCCTTCGTCGATCTGTTCGACACCGCCGATCAGGTCGAGGGCGTGAGTGCCTTCCTTGAAAAGCGCGCCGCGCAGTGGAAGAACGCATGACCGCGGTTGACACGAACGTTGCCGAAGCACCGGTACTGTTCGAAGAACGCGCCGCTGGCAACGGCACGCGCATCGGCATCGCCACGCTCAACGCACCGCGTACGCTCAATGGCTTCTCGCTGCCGATGGCACATCTGCTGCTGACGCAGCTCAACGCCTGGGCTGACGACGACGGCATCGCGCTGGTGGTACTGCAGGGTGCCGGCGAAAAGGCATTCTGTGCCGGCGGTGATCTGCACAGCCTGTACCAGAGCATGCTCGCCTACCGCGAGGCCGGCCACACGGACATCCGCGAGAACGACTACGCCGCCGAGTTCTTCGACGTCGAGTACCGCGTCGACTACCTGATCCATACCTACGCCAAGCCGATCCTGTGCTGGGGCCATGGCATCGTGATGGGCGGCGGCATCGGTCTGATGTCCGGCGCCAGCCATCGCGTGGTCAGCGCGCGTTCCAAGCTGGCCTTCCCGGAAATCACTGTCGGTCTGTTCCCGGACGTGGGTGGCAGCTGGCTGCTGCCGCGTGTGCCGGGCAACGGCGGCCTGTTCCTGGCCCTGACCGGTGCGCTGCTCAACCCCGGCGATGCGATCTATGCCGGCCTGGCCGACGTGCACGTGGCCGAGGAACGCCGCAGCGCGGTGTTCGATGCGCTTCTGCAGGTCGCGTGGTCGGCCGATGCCGCACGCAACCACGAACGCTTGTCACAGCTGCTGCTGTCGTTCGCCAGCGACGCGGCTACCGGCCCGCTGCTGGCCAATGCCGCGCAGGTCGATGCGCTGTGCGAAGGCGATGATCTCGCCGCCATCGTCGAACGCATCAGCACCCTGCAGACCGATGATGCCTGGTTGCAGGCCGCACAGAAGACGCTGGCTGCCGGTGCGCCGGGTTCGGCACGGCTGGCCTTCGAACTGCAGCGCCGCAGTGCTGGTCAGGACCTGGCGAGCGTGTACCGGCTGGAATACATCACGGCCCTGCATTGTGCTGCGCATGGCAATTTTGCCGAAGGCATCCGCGCGCTGCTGATCGACAAGGACCGCACTCCATCGTGGAACCCGGCCACTTTGGTCGATGCCAGCCGCGCATGGGCCGATACGTTCTTCGCTTCTCCCTGGGCCGATGCCGCGCATCCGCTGGCCGACCTGGGTACCCCTGTCGCTGAAAGGAGCCTGGCATGAGCCGCATTGCATTCATTGGGTTGGGCAACATGGGTGGCCCGATGGCCGCCAATCTGGTCAAGAACGGCCACACCGTGCGCGTGTTCGATCTGGTGCCGGCTGCTGTACAGGCCGCAGTCGACGCGGGCGCCAGTGCTTCTGCATCGGCACGCGAAACCCTGGCTGACGCCGAGGTGGTGATCTCGATGCTGCCGGCCAGTCGCCATGTCGAAGGCGTGTACCTGGGCGACGACGGCATCCTTGCCGCGATTCCCGCCGGTGCGCTGGTCATCGACTGCAGCACGATCGCCCCGGCCAGCGCGCGCAAGGTTTCCGAAGCGGCCGCCGCACGAGGCCTGCAGATGATCGACGCGCCGGTGTCCGGCGGCACTGCTGGCGCGCAGGCTGGCACGCTGACCTTCATCGTCGGTGGTGAGGAGGACGCGCTGGAACGCGCCCGCCCGGTGCTGCAGGCAATGGGCAAGAACATCTTCCATGTGGGCGCCAGTGGCGCCGGCCAGGTTGCCAAGCTGTGCAACAACATGGCGTTGGGTGTGATCATGGCCGTCACCGGCGAAGCCATCGCGCTTGGCGTGGCGCACGGGCTGGACCCCAAGGTGCTGTCGCAGATGATGGCGGTCAGCACTGGCCGCAGCTGGGCTACCGAAGTGTGCAACCCCTGGCCGGGCGTGCTGGAGAACGCACCGGCGTCGCGCGGCTACAGCGGCGGCTTCGGCAGCGACCTGATGCTGAAGGACATGGGCCTTGCGGTGGAAGCGGCGATGAGCGTCGGCGCCTCGATCCCGCTGGGTGAAGTGGCCCGCAATCTGTATTCGATGAATCACCAGGCCGGGCGCGGCAAGCTGGATTTCTCCAGCGTCGTGCAGCTCATTACGAGCGAGAAGTGACCTGGTAGTGCCGGCCGCTGGCCGGCAACCTCATGCCCCCTTGCGGGACAGCGAAGGTGGGATGGGCGGATGCACGGTTTCGACCGGCATCCGCCCTTTTTTTTGCCCAGTCGTTTGGTAGTGCCGGCCGCTGGCCGGCATCACCGCATCAGGCAACGATCAGCGTCACGTCGATGTTGCCGCGGGTAGCGTTGGAGTACGGGCAGACGATGTGCGCCTTCTGCACCAGTTCTTCCACCTGCTCGCGCGGCACGCCCGGCACGTTGATGGTCAGCTCGGCTTCGATGCCGAAACCGGTCGGGATCTGGCCGATGCCGACCTTGCCGGTCACGGTGGTGTCGGCCGGCAGTGCGACCTTGGCCTGGCCGGCGACGAACTTCAGTGCGCCGAGGAAGCAGGCCGAATAGCCCGCAGCGAACAGCTGTTCCGGATTGGTGCCGGGGCCGCCAGCGCCGCCCAGCTCGCGCGGGGTCGACAGCTGGATGTCCAGCACGTTGTCGGAGGACACGGAACGGCCTTCGCGGCCGCCGGTGGAGGTGGCCTGGGCGGTGTACAGAACCTTTTCGATGGACATCGGGATGCTCCTGGTCAGTGGGTGGGTGGTGCGTTGGAGCCTACTTTGCCCGGATTCTGCACACGTTGGGTTACAACAAGTCCGAAAAATTTGATTGAACGTCCTGTCAGCCTAGATCGTCCATTCCCGGTCAGTGGTGAACATGATGGTCAGCCAGCGGTCCGGCGATGATTCGCCCAGCGCATCACCGATTTCGTCGCGCAGGTGGTCCCACTCCAGCAGGGGCCGCGGTGGGTCGTCCTCGCGCACCACGAAGAACAGCTCGATCTGTTCGCCACGGCCTACCTGCGCCACGTAGCTGCGGTGTTCGACGAAGCCGTGCTTTGCAACGATCGCCCGCGCGACCGCATCGACATGCGCCTGCAGTTCCGGCGGCGTGACCAGCAGGATGCCGGCCAGCGCACGCCGCACCGTGCCCAGCGGCGCGATCATCACCAGCACGCAGACGAACGCCAGGATGGCCGGATCGATGTACGGTCCGACCCATGCCCACGACGTGCCGTGCACCAGCACACCGCCGAGGAAGGCCGCCAGGTAGCAGGCCGACATGCTCGCGGCGATCACCCAGTTCTTCGCATCCAGCGCGATGAACTCCGAGCCGATGCGCCGGTTCGCACGCAGCACGAACCAGGCCAGTGCGCTCTCGGCCACGATCGACAGCGCCGCGAAAATGATCGCGGGGCCAAGCGCGATCTGCCGCCCACCCGACATCAACGCATCGACCGCATTGACCAGCGCATACAACGCCGCGCCGATCATCAACGTACCGCTCACTCCCAGCACGATCGGTTCCAGGTGCCAGAACCCCATGGTGAAGCGCTGGTTGAGGCGCGACTGCAGGGCGTCGGTCTGGGTGGACAGCGCGATCAGCCGCGCGACCAGCAATGACAACCAGGTCATCACGACGTCGATCAGGCCGTAGATGCCATCGAAGATGATCAGCGAAGAATTGGCCAGCAGGCCGAACACCACCGCCGCTGCAGCCAACAGCAGCGAGCCGACGATGGACAGGCGTAGCACGCCCTGTTCGGTGCGTGTATCGAAGTAGCGTTCGGTGGTGGCAGGCATCCGGGAATCCAGCGGTGAACGCGCTGCGGAAGCGGCGCTACACCATTCTATCCAGACCACCGCACGCCTCTGTGGCCGCACTGACGCAGGCCCCGGAAAAGTCACCAGACTGGTGACGGTTTACGGATTGACGGGTGCACACCTGCAGCGTATCTTTTCAACCACGATGACATACAAGCCTCTGGCGACCGCCGGGGGCTTTTTGCGTTTACGCCGCCTGCGGCGCCCTGTCATCGTGCTTGCGGCCCTGCCATTCCTGGTGGGGCCGTTTCTGTTTCCGCCCCGACCCTGCCCCTTTTCGCGCCGTCCTAGATGACAGCGTGCGGCGTAGCCGCGTGCGCAGGGTCGGGGCATCCAACATCCATCAACGAAGGAGGATTCGATGCCCCTGCTGACACTTGAGCAGTGCCGCACGCACTGCCGTATCGACGGCGACTACGACGACGCCATCCTGGGCGACCTGCTGGCGGCCGCAACCGACGCGGCGTCGGCCTACCTGGGACGGACGCTGTTTGCCGACCAGGCGGCACTGGACCTGGCGCTTGACCAGTTGCCGCAGGACATGGCGGCGGCGGTGACCGGGCATGAAGCCGCGGTTGCCGCCGCCAATGCCGAGACCAACGCGGCCAAGGCCAAGGCCATGCGCGACGTTGCTGATCGCCGCTTGGCCGTGGCCACCGAGCGCAGCGCGCAGCTGCTGCAGGGCCTGCCGGCCAACGACAGCATCCGCGCTGCGGTGCGCCTGCTGCTGGGCCATCTGTATGCGCATCGGGAAGCGGTGGTGGTTTCCACGTCCGCCATCGACGTGCCGATTGGCAGTGTCGCCATCGCGATGGCGCTGCCGTTTGGCGTCGCCGCGCTGCTCGATCCCTACCGACTGGCGGCGACCCCATGAACGCCGGACACTTCAACCGTCGCATCCGGATCGAGCGGCAGGACGGTCGACTCGATGCGTGGGGACAGCCGCTGGATGCCTGGCAGCCGGTGGCGGAACTATGGACCGCCATCACCGCCGATGCCACCGACAGCGTGCAGCGGCTGACGCTTGACAGCCGACTGCCGGCAACGATCCGCCGCCAGCGGTTCCATGTCCGCCTTGCGGCCGCGCGGCAGGCCGGCATCCAGGCCGGCATGCGCATCGTGCACGACGGCAGGGTCTTCGACATCACCGGTGTTGCCCCGGACTTCAGTCGGCGCCAGACCACGGTGCTGTTCACCGAACAGTCTTCAGGCACGGCCTGAGTGACGCCAACCAGGACACTGCGATGAGTTACGAAGCACAGCTGCATGCGTTGCTGGGCCCCCTGCTGCAGGGCCGGCTGCATCCCGATGTTCCGCCGGAACCAGTCATCTACCCGTGTGCTGTCTACCAGCAGGTGGGTGGACAGTCCGTGTGGTTCAACGAAGGTTCCATTCCCGGACAGAAGCACGCTCGCGTGCAGCTGACCGTCTGGGCCGATACCCGTGCCCAGGCCAACACCCTGATCCGCGACATCGAAGATCAGGTATGCGCCGGTCTGCCGACGGCCGAGTCATTCGGCGCTGCAATCGCCGTGCATGAACCCGTGCTGCGCAAGTACGGCGCGCGGCTCGATTTCGGCCTGTGGTACGCCGACCTGTAAACCGCTTCATCCGTGCAACACCCCAACCCGGCAACCGCCGGGTTTTTCTTATCCAACGAGGAAATACACCATGGCACTCAAGCTCCCCAAGGGCACCCAGTTCGGCTTCGCACCGGTCATCTCCACCGCCATCGCTACCACCGCCATCTCCAAGGCCGCGCCGGCACTGGCCAGCGTCGCTGCCAACAGCGTCGACACCGGTGATGTGGTGGTCATTGAACTGCCGGGCTGGCCGGCACTGAACAACCGCGCGACCCGTGCCGGTGCTGAAGCCACCGGCAGCGTTGAACTGCTGGGCATCGACACCACCGACAACGTGCTGTTCCCCGCCACCAGCGGTGCCGGCGTGCTGCGCAAGGCCGGTGTCTTCGTCGACCTGGACCAGCAGGGCGACCCGACCACCGCCGGTGGCGAGCAGCAGTACTGGAGCGGCACGCTGCTGGAGGACCCGACCGGTCGCCAGGTGCAGATGCCGACCTTCAAGAACGCCAAGACCATCACCCTGCCGCTGTTCTACGATCCGAAGAAGCCGTGGTACTCGGCCCTGAAGAACGTCGACGCCAAGGGCGAACCGGTGATCCTGCGTGCCAAGCTGGTCGGCGGCGACGTGCTGTACTGGTACGGCTACCTGAGCTACAACGGCGACCCGACCATGGCCGCCAACACCCCGATGGGTACCACCGCGACCTTCACCGCGCTGGCCGATTCCATCCTGGTCGAGGGCGCCTGATGTTCCAGGTAAAGGCGCCGGAGAGCTTCAGGAGCACCCTGACCATCATCGGTCACGGTCGCGAGCAGAAGCTCAACCTGACCTACCGTCATCTGCCGGTGGCTGACTACGCCAGTCTGCTGGAGCGGTTGGCCGAGGACGAGCTGAGCGTGGCACAGGCGATCCTGGACATCGTGGTGGATTGGGATGCCGATGTGGCGCTGGACACCGCCGGCGTCGAGCTGGCGCTGCAGCAGCAGGCCGGCCTTGATGGCGCGATCATCGGTGGCTACACCCAGGCCCTGCAGGTCGCACGCAAGGGAAACTGATCGAGGCGGTGGGGGCCCTGTACTGGCGGGCCCCCACCGAATCCGAGCTGACGCAGCTTGGATTGAAGGCAAAGCACTTTCCGCCACCACAGGTCGAGTTGTGGCCGGAGTGCGTGCTTCCCATCGAACTTTTCTCGCGGGTTGCCACCCAGTGGCGCGTCGGCGCAGGTGGCCCGATCGGGCTGGACTACAACGTGGTCTACCAGGAGCTGCAGCGCGAAACGCTCGACAGCGATCAGTACGACGAGGTGATGGCGGCCATCCGCGTCATCGAACGCGCTGCCCTGGAGCAGATGCAACAGGAATGAGCCGGCCATCGCGGCAACGCTGATGGCCGGTCCCGACTCCGCCGATGCGGAGCCGACTCTCCCGAGGAACACTCAATGAGCACTACATCGCCTGGCAGCACACGGGCCACCGTGGAGGCCAGCAACGCACTGGAAACAGCCATGCAGGCGGCAAGGCGCAGCATGACCGAGATGACCAGCACCACACAGGAATTCCAGCGACAGCTGGAAAAGATCAATACGGTGCAGCAGGCATTCAACGCTGTGCTGACCACCAGCGCCTCGTTGGTCACCGCACTGTCCACGCAGCTGGCCGCCCTGAGCGCGCAGATGCAGGCGACAGCGAAGGGCGGCGCGGCCGCAGCGGGCGGTGACGCAGGCAAGGCCGCGAAGAAGGAAGAAAAGGCGGAAAAGGACGACATGGGCCTGGCGGGCATCCGCAAGGGCCTGGGTGGCGCGCTCGGTGACTACATCGGAAAGACCGAAAACACCGCCACGGCCGCCAAGAAGGCCTTCGACAAGGCATTCACCGGCGCCGACGAAGCATTGCGCAGCTTCGTGACCACCGGCAAGTCCAAGTACAAGGAGCTGGCCCAGTCCATCCTGTCCGACCTGAAGGTGATTGCCGCACAGCAGGCGCTGGTCTGGGGGGCGAGGAAGATCGCCGGCCTGATGGGGGTCGACCTGACGCCCAAGGACACAGCGACGGAGGCGGCGGCCGCAACGGTCCTGGCAGCTCCCAAGGACGCCAAGGCCGGCGATGGCAAGGGCGGCAAGGACGACAAGGACGCCAAGGGTCTGTCGGGGTTCCGCAAGGGTTTCGGCAGCGCGCTCGGCGACTACATGGAAAAGACCGAGAACTCCGCCAAGTCCACCCAGGATGCATTTTCCAAGGCATTCACCGGAGCCGAGGCGGCACTGCAGAGCTTCGTGAAGACGGGCAAGTCCAATTACAAGGAACTGGCCAAGTCGATCATCGCCGACCTCAAGATGATCGCCATCCAGCAGGCAATCGTCTGGGGCGTCAAAAAGATCACGGGCCTGCTCGGCTATGGCACGGGGGTGGAGGCCAATGCCAAGGGCGGTGTCTACCAGTCGCCCAGCCTGTCGGCCTACTCCGGTGGCATCTACAACACTCCGCAGTTGTTCGCCTTCGCCAAAGGCGCCGGCGTATTCGGTGAAGCGGGACCGGAAGCGATCATGCCGCTGCAGCGCGGGCCGGACGGTCGTCTCGGAGTGGCCGCGCACGGCGGTGGCGGTAGCGGTGGAGTGGGTGTGAGCATCCGCATCGACAACAACGGCGGCAAGGAAGTCACCAGCAACGAAAGCATGCTGCAGCAGTTCGGCAACGAGATCGGCCAGTTCGTGGAACGCAAGTACCGCGACCTGCAGATGCGTGACATGAAGGCTGGCGGCGTCCTCAGCAGGAGTGCAGCACGATGACCGACACCTTTACCTGGGCAGCAACCAGCCAGAGCACTGGCACCACCACCGCCACCGTCAAGCGTGCGCGCTTCGGCGATGGATACGCACAGGCCGCGCCGGATGGGCTCAATGCCCGCCTGCGCAGCTACCAGCTGCAGTTCGTCGGCAATCGCAGGACGATCAGCGAGATCGTGGCCTTCCTGGATGGCCATGTGGGCCAGAGCTTCTTCTGGCGAGGCCCGCTGGGAACCGGTCTGTACGGCTGCGACACCTATACCGACAGCCATCTGGGTGGATCGGTGTTCAGCATCACCGCGACGTTCGAACAGACGTACCAGCCGTAGGAGATGGCAATGGCAAGGAAAATCATCGACCTCGATTCCGTTCAGCCGAACGGAAAGCGGGGTGAAACACAGCGCCCGGCATTCACCAAGATCAATGAGAACTTCGCGGAGGTCTACGATGCCTTGGTCGACGTGGCGAAGATCCCGGAGACCGTGGACGATGCCATTACCGAGCGCGTCCCGGGTAGAAATCTCCTCATCAACGGTGGCCTGCAGTTCTGGCAACGCCGGAACTCTGGCCGGGTCGGCAGCGGGGCAGGAACGCTCGGGGCGGAAACATTCTTCGCCGATCGCTTCTCCAACTCTGCGTTGAACTGCAGCCAGGACATCCAGCGCGTGGTGTATGACGGCCAGCAGATCGGCTATCCGGACGACACCCGCTCCATCCTTGTCTGCACGGTCTCCGGGGCCGTCGCCAGCAGTGGTGCCTGGATGGGGCAGAGGATCGAAGGTGTGCGCAGTGCCGGCGGCGCAATCACGATTTCGGTCTGGGCGAACGGCGACGTGGCCGGCCGCAAGGTGGGGGTGCGGGTCATCCAGGATTTCGGAACCGGTGGATCGCCTGCGGCACAGACATCCACCGAGGCGGGTGTGCTGACGTTGACCACCGGGGCAACGCGGCAGTCGCTTACCGTTACGTTGCCGAGCACCAAGGGCAAGCAGCTGGGTAGCAACGGTAACGACCACATCTACGTGGTCTTCGATCTCTGCGCCGGTGGCTACGGAGGTGCACTGGCAGGCCAGAACGGCTCATTCGGTTTCACCCAGTTCCAGGTCGAGTCCGGGCGTGCCGCGACGCGATTCGATTGGCGACCACCCGGCGTGGAACTGGCCCTGTGTCAGCGCTATTACGAGAAGAGCTACAACCTGGAGATCCAGCCCAATACGCCGCACAACGAGGGCCGTGAGGCATTCTCGCTGAATACCCAGGGGACGGCCCACTACCAGAGCGTGCGATTCCAGGTCAGCAAGCGCGCCCATCCGTACGTGATGATCATCTCGGCCGACAACATTCAGCAGGATGGACACATCGCGGAAGACAACATCTCCCGCGTTCCCTGCCTGGTCAACTACGCATCTCCATCCGGCTACGAAGTGAGCTGGACCAACAACCCAGGCCGATGGGGCGGGTGGTGGCACTGGTGGGCCGACGCTGAGCTCTGATCAGGAAATGCCAGCCCATCAACGGCCACGACGTTGTACCTCGCGGCCATCCAGACTTCAGGAAACCAGCAATGGCAAGAAAGACGATCGACCTTGATTCCATTCAGCCGAATGGAAAGCGAGGTGAAACACAGCGCCCGGCGTTCACCAAGATCAACGAGAACTTTGCGGAGGTTTACGACGGTCTGGATGATGTGCAGAACGCAATCCGAGAGACGTTGGATGGGACCACCGGCCTGCGGATCTCAGCGGGGAACCGCCTGATCAATGGTGCCTTCCGCTTCTGGCAGCGAGGGTTGAGCAGGACGGTTGTTTCCCCTCTTGCGGTGTATGTTCCGGACAGGTTCCAGATCGTGTGCACCGGTGCCGGGCAGATAGCGGCAAGCCGGCAGGAATTTGCAACGCCGGAGTTCGGTGTAGCCAGCTACATGAACTGCGATCTCTCCGGATCGACGGCCTCCACCGAGGCGTTCTTCACCCAGCCGGTAGAAGGTGTACAGACACTGGCAGGCTCGAAGGTGACGTTGAGCATGCAGACCTGGGCGAGCACGCCCGGGAAGAAGATCGGTGTGCGCTTCATCCAGAGTTTCGGGACGAATGGATCGACCGACGTCATCGTTCACGCCCAGGCACAGGAGATCGGAACGGCAGCATCCCTGCGCTCCTTCACTGTTGATCTGCCGAGCATCACAGGCAAGAAAGTGGGGCCGAACAGCAAGCTCCATGTGATCGTGGACCTGGCCGCACCGGCGGCCTACGCAGGTGCGCTCACGGCTCAGTCTGGCTCCTTCTCGTTCACCTGCATGCAGCTGCAGAAGGGCGCCGTGGCAACCGAGTACGAGCATCGCAACGATTCGGAGGAGCTGCTTCTGTGCCAGCGTTACTACGAGAAGAGCTACAACGTCGACGTTGCTCCGGGAACTGCCGATGGTGCCGGTCGAGACAACCAGTTCTATGACCGGTCGGTCGGTGCAGGCAGTACATCGCATATCCGATGCCGGGTGCTGAAGCGGGCGACGCCGGCCTACACCGTCTACAGCGATGTCACCGGCGCGGCCGGCAGAATAGCGGGTGCAGATGGTGGCGTTGGCACAGTTACCGCGATCGTCAATCCAGGCCAGTCCGGCGCGCAGGTCAATTACGTTTCGGCTGCGGGAACCTGGGGTTCCTCCTTCCATTGGACGGCGGACGCGGAGATCTGACATGTATCAACTTACCGACCAAGCCGACATCATCAAGTGCACGGAGACCGGCACCTTCATTCCTCGCGGACATTGGATGTGGGGGGGCTACCAGGAGTGGCTGATGGCCGGAAATGTAGCGCAGCCGGCTCCGCCTCCTTACGTAGTCAATTCGCCCGAACATCAGCGGGTGCTGCGTGGGCACGCGTGGGAATGGATGCTGACGCACATTCAAGCGCGCGGCTACGACTCCATCGAGAGTTGCTGCAGCTACATCAACAGCTCCGTTCAGCGCTTTGCCCAGGAGGCTGCCGCCATGGTCGCCTGGCGTGATGCGGTGAGCATTGCCCTGCAGCGAATGGCGATCGAGTGCACGCACGGACTGCAGACCTGGGAGCAGCTGAAGGTGTTGTTACCACAGCCCGAGGCATTCGAATGGCCAGCGGCGGACGCTGCCTCGTGACCCACAAACGCCATTGTTGCCATCGTGCCTGAGGCATGTCGTAGGCAACGAGGACCAGAACATGACAAGAAAGATAATCGACCTCGATACCATTCAGGCGAATGGTAAACGGGGTGAAACACAGCGCCCGGCCTTTACCAAGATCAACGAGAATTTCGCCGAGGTGTATGGCGCCTTGGGCAGTGTTGCGACCATCGTGGAAGACGTCGAGCAACTGAAGACGGAGATCCAGGCTGAAGCAGACCAGGCAAAGGCGGAGGTTCAAGCGGCCATAGGAACGCTTCCTGCTGCCGTTGACAATGCCATTCATGGGCGCATTCCCGGCAAGAACCGGCTTATCAATGGCAATTTCGACTTCTGGACAAGAGGAACGCCGGTGACGCAGACCGGCTATGGTCCGGATCGGTGGTTCGTTCAGATTGGATCGATGGTCGACGCTGGGCTTTTTGCAAACAACAATGTGCCAGGGGACGGTGTATTCGGTGATGCGCGTCTCTCGATGGGTGCCAATTCGAACGACAACACCGATGCCTTCGGGCACTACTTTGTGTTCGAACAACGGGTTGAGAATGTCCGCACGTTTGCTGGCGTGCTCAGCACTGTGTCCTTCACCGTCTACAACTCGGGGGCACCTGGGCGAAAGATCGCGGTTGAGTTCCTGCAGAATTTCGGTACCGGTGGCTCAGAGACGATACTGGGGTTGAACGCAGAGGTCTTCAGCCTGGATGTGGGTATCAACCACATCAGCAAGACGACCACGCTGCCGTCGGTCTCCGGCAAGACAGTGGCGAGCACGAATCACTACGTGGCAGTGGCCATATGGCTGTCATCCGGTAGCGGATTCGACGTGCGGAACGCAGGTCTCGGGGCGCAGTCGGGGCAGCTGTTCTTCGGGCAGTTGCAGTGGGAGGAGGGAGGCACGGCGACCGGCTATGACACCCGGCTTCTGTCCCATGAAGCAGCGCTGTGTGGCTGGTATGCGCAGCGCATCGACATCAATGCAGGAGACGCATTTTCAGTGTGTACGGCCCTGGGGCAGTTCGACTGCGTAGGCCAGTTGGCATTCCAGCCGATGCGCAGCAAACCGTCTGCGCGGACCCTTGGCAGCGGTGTGAACATGACCGGATTTGGCATCAACGGGGGTAATGCTCCTGGCTCGTCCTTCAACGTCATCCCGGTTTCGGTATCGGGCGCGGCGATCACAGCTGGCGTTGCAACCGGTGGCATGTCACCAGGTGCCTCGGGCTATGTCGCGCCGAAATCCGGTGGCATCAGCATCATCTTCGAGGCCGAGATCTGAGGCACTCAGCGCTGGTCATAGTGGCCAGAGCACCAGGGCCCGCCGCAGTGCGGATCGCCGAGAATCGGGAATACAGCAATGGCTAGAAAGATCATCGACCTCGATACCATTCAAGCGAATGGTAAGCGAGGGGAAACACAGCGTCCGGCGTTCACCAAGGTCAACGAGAATTTCGCCGACGTCTACGCGGGCCTGGACGAGGTCCAGGCAGCGGTCGACAGCCTGGACAGCCGCATGGCAGGCCGCAACCGCCTGATCAATGGCGACTTCCGGGTGTGGCAACGTGGAAGCACCTTCGCGGCTGCGACAGGGGCGCGCTACACCGCAGACCGATGGCGGGTGAATGCGCAGGGCAGCACCATCTCAGCGTCACGCGACGATATCGCCGCAGGTGGCGGTGCGGGTGGAAGGTTGCTTGCGGGCTCCAGGCACATGCTGAAGCTCGCTGTTGAAAGCGCTGCAGGTGCGGACAACATGGCACTCGTCCAGCAGCGTATCGAGGATGTGCGGACGTTCGCCGGGAAACGGGTCACGATCAGCTTCAAGGCGCGGGCCACGGTCGACAATTTCAAGGTCGGTCTTGAGTTCCAGCAATCCTTCGGCACCAATGGATCGACGGCCGCTGACAGTATTGGCGGTGCGATCACGCTCGATACGATGTGGCGTTGGCATCAGTTGACGGTGGACGTCCCTGGCATCGCCGGCAGAACCCTTGGAACCGACGACTACCTGCAGCTCAGCCTGTGGCTTGACGCCGGCGCCACCTTCGCCGGCCGCGCCTTCGGGGCGGGGCAGAAGAGTGGCGTGGTCTATCTGGCTGAAGTACAGATCGAGGAGGGCGATATCGCGACCGACTTCGATCGCCGGCCGGAGGCACTGGAACTGCTGTTGTGCCAACGCTACTACGAAGTGGTTGATGTGAATCGCCTGGTGGGTATCATCTATACCGCCAACGGTGACACGCGTGCCTGCGTGCCGTTCAAAGTGCGCAAGCGCGTCTCGCCCGTTGTTACCTCATCATCCAGCCACTTGAACCTTGTCGGCTTCGGACGGGTGGCCGAGCTCGTCAATTTCGACGGCGGCATGCCCGGATGGCAAGGCACTCCCGATATGGCGGTCATGGCGTCCCTCTCCAGCAACATGCAGGCCGCAGGCGCGGTTCTGGTGTGGTCCACCACTTCGCAGATCCTGGTCTCCGGCGATGCGGAGCTTTGACATGAAGACACCCGCCATCCGGCACAGCCAGCTCCACTGTTTCACCACCAATGCATCCCTGCCGCCTGGTCATCGTGTCCTCGTTTGCGGCGCCGGGAAACCGGCACCCAGCAATGAACCATCCGGCCTGCCACTTTCACGCGAACTGCGTGCCGCGACACAGGAGACCCACTCATGATCACCGCCGATGCCCAGCAACTTGAGCCGGGTGGCCGCATTACCGTCTTCGAACTGGACGCCAGCAGTTTCGGTGCCGACCAGCTGTTCTTCCACGCACACCTGCAGAGCGGTGTGATCACCTGGCAAGGTCAGGAATACGGCCCATGGCCGATCGAGGCCAGTGGCTTTGAACGAACCAGCGACCAGCCGCCGAACCCGAAGCTTCGGGTCAGCAACATCGATGGCCGCATCACTGCGATGTGCCTGCTGTTCGATGATCTGGTCGGCGCCCGCGTCATACGCCGGCAGACGCTGGCCAAGTACCTGGATGCCGCCAACTTCGAAGAGGGCAATCCGACTGCCGACCCCGCCGAGCACTTCCCCGACGAGGTCTGGTTCATCGAGCGCAAGATTGGTGAAGACAAGCAGACGGTGGAGTTCGAGCTGACCACAGCCATCGATCTCAACGGCGAACAGCTGCCCGGCCGGCAGATCATCGCCGGCATGTGCGGTTGGCTGGTACGCGGTGGCTACCGCGGCCCTTACTGCGGCTACAACGGTCCCGCAGTTGCCGATGGCGACGACGTTGCCACCGACGATCCCGCCCGCGACCAGTGCGGCGGCCGTGTGCGCAGCTGCAAGATGCGCTTCGGCCAGGACAAGCCTTTGCCCTATGGCGGCTTCCCGGCGGCCGGTCTGCTTCGCTCCTGATCCAGCGCTTCCGACTCTCCACTTCCAAGCCCGCTCTCGCGGGCTTTTTTCATGGGTGAAACATGCAACCTACAACCCTGCAGGCCATCCAGGCACACGCCGTGGCCGAGTACCCGCGCGAATGCTGCGGGCTGATCGTGGCCATCGAAGGCCACGAGCACTATCTGCCGTGCCGCAACCTTGCGGGTACGCCCAGTGAACACTTCCGCCTGCCGGCCGAGGACTATGCCGTCGCCGAGGACAAGGGCGAGGTGCTGGCCCTGGTGCACAGCCATCCGGACGCGGCGGCCACACCGTCGGATGCGGATCGGGTGATGTGCGAGCACAGTGGCCTGACCTGGCACATAGTCAGCGTCGGCCAGGTGGACGGCGAGGCGCCCGAATGCGGTGATCTGCAGACCATCCACCCGGCTGGCTATGTCGCGCCGCTGGTCGGCCGCCAGTTCGCCCACGGTGTGCTGGACTGCTACAGCCTGGTACGCGACTTCCACGAGCGTGAACTGGGCATCTCGTTGTCCGACTACACCCGCGACGACGACTGGTGGGACAAGGGCCAGGACCTGTACAGCCTTGAGCGACTGCATGCGGAAGGCTTCGACCTGATCGAAGGCGAGCCGCGGCGGGGCGACATGATCCTGATGCAGATCCGCTCGCCAGTGACCAATCACGCCGGCGTCTACCTGGGCGACGGGCAGATGCTGCATCACCTGCATGGCCGCCTGTCCGAAACCGTGCCCTACGGCGGAATGTGGGCCGAGCGCACCCGTTGCATCGTCCGCCATCGCGAGGTGCGCCATGACTGACCGTCTTCGTACCATCCGCCTGTACGGCAAGCTGGGTGCGCGCTTCGGGCGCAAGTTCCGGCTGGCGGTGAACAGCCCAGCCGAGGCTGTGCATGCACTGTGCGTGATGCTGCCGGGCTTCCAGCAGTACCTGATGGGTGCAAAGTCCAAGGGCATTGAATTCGCCGTTTTCGCTGGCAGGCAGAACTTGTCGAAGGAACAGTTGCACGATCCGCCTGGCCAGGACGATATCCGTATCGCGCCGGTGATGGTGGGTAGCAAACGAGGCGGTGTGCTGCAGACGATTGCGGGTGTCGTTCTGATCGTCGTCGGCGCGATTGCATCGGCCTATGGATACGGAGCAATCGGCGAGCCAATGATCAAGATGGGCGTGTCCATGGTCATTGGCGGCGTAACGCAGATGCTCTCTCCCCAGCCCAAGGGGCTGGCGGCAAAAGACAGCCCCGACAACGCCCCCAGCTACAGCATGAACGGCACCGTCAACACCCAGGCACAGGGCAATCCCGTACCGGTCGCTTACGGCGGGCATGACAAGAAAGGCATGTTCATCGGCTCGGCCGTGATCAGCGGCGGCATCCTGGCGGAGGACCAGTTTTGAACCAGATCATTCAATCCGCACAGCGTGAGCGCAGTGCACCCATGCCCACGTTGGCCGGTGCAAAAAAGGGCTCCAGCAATGCACGCACGCCGGTGGAAACGCCAGACAGCCTGCATTCCATGGCGGTTGCCCGTATCATCGACCTGGCCAGTGAAGGCGAGATCCGTGGCCTGGTTGCCGGCAAGCAGTCGATCTACCTGGACCAGGTGCCGATCGAGAATCCGGACGGCACGCTGAACTTCTCCGGCGTGGACGTGCAGACGCGTTCGGGTACGCAGGACCAGGAGCACATCAGCGGCTTCCCCTCGATCGAGAACGAAGTCGGCGTCAACGTCGAACTGCGCAGCGATGCGCCCGTGGTACGCACCGTGTCCGGTGCCGATCTGTCAGCGGTCCGTATCCGTTTTGCGGTGCCCGCGCTGCAGAAGACCAACACCGAGAACGGTGATACCGAGGGCTACCGCATCATGTATGCGGTGGACCTGTCCACCGATGGTGGCCCGTTCAGCACCGTGCTGAACGATGCCTTCAGTGGCAAGACCACCAGCCAGTACGAGCGCAGCCGCCGCATCGATCTTCCGGCGGGCAGCCAGTGGCAGGTGCGCATCCGCCGGCTGACCGCGAACGCCAACAGCAGCACCATCGCCGACACCGTCAATGTGCTGTCGATGACCGAGATCATCGATGCCAAGCTGCGCTATCCCAACTGCGCGTTGGCGGCGGTGCAGGTCGATGCCAGCCAGTTCCAGAACATTCCAACCCGCTCCTATCAGTTGTGGGGGCGCATCGTGCGCATCCCGTCCAACTACGATCCGCTCAGCCGCATCTACAGTGGCGTGTGGGACGGCACCTTCAAGAGTGGCTGGACCAACAACCCGGCGTGGGTGTTCTTCGACATCGTCACCAACGACCGCTTCGGCCTGGGACATCGCATCCCGCTGGACTGGGTGGACAAGTGGCGCCTGTACCAGATCGCCCGCTACTGCGACGAGCTGGTCAGCAACGGCCAAGGCGGCAAGGAACCGCGCTTCACCTGCAGCCTGTACCTGCAGACCCGCGCTGAGGCATACAGGGTGCTGCAGGACATCGCCACCATGTTCCGTGGCATCAGCTTTTATGCGGCCGGGCAGGTCATGGCTTCGGCCGATATGCCCAAGGACCCGCTGCTCACCTACAGCCAGGCCAACGTCATCGAAGGCCGCTTCCACTATGCGGGCAGCAGCCGTACGGCGCGGCATACCGTCGCTCTGGTGTCCTGGATCGATCCGGATGACTTCGGCCGGCAGAAGGTGGAAGTGGTGCAGCATCTGCCTGGTGTTGCCCGCTATGGCATCAACCAGACTGAAGTAACGGCGGTGGGTTGCCATTCCCGCTCGCAGGCGCAGCGCGTGGGCAACCATATCCTGCATACCGAGATGCTGGAGACCGAGACGATCAGCTTCTCCGTGGGGCTCGATGCACTGGGCTGCATGCCGGGTGACGTGATCCAGGTGGCCGACCCGAACCGCGCCGGTCGCCGCAACGCAGGTCGTATCCGCAGCGCGGGTGCCCGTAGCTTGGTGCTGGACCAGTTGCCAGAGAAGATTGAAGCAGGTGACATCCTGCGCGCCACGCTCCCCAACGGCCATTCCGAAGCGCGCACGGTGCAGTCGGTTGACGGCGATACGGTCATGGTCACTGCACCATGGTCGGCAGTGCCGGTCGCGCAGTCGGTCTGGGCATTGGAGTCGCCGGAGCTGGCACTGCAGCAGTACCGCGTGCTGTCGATCAGTGAAGGCGAAGAGCTGACCTACCAGATCACCGCGCTCAAGCATGTGCCGGGCAAGTACGCTGCCATCGACGATGGTACGCGCCTGGAGCAACTGCCGATCAGCATCGTGCCACCCAGCGTGCAGCCGCCGCCGAACAACGTGCGGATGGCCTCGCATGTCGTGGTCGATCAGGGTATTGCCACGTCGATGCTTACCATCGAATGGGATGCGGCAGAAAAAGCGATCGCCTATGACGTGGAATGGCGTCGTGGCGATCTCAACTGGGTACGCGCCGGTCGCGTGGGTACGCAGAGCCTGGAAGTGCGTGGCGTGTATGCCGGCCAGTACCTGGCCCGGGTGCGTGCGGTCAATGCGCTGGGTGCGGTGTCGCAGCCGATGGTCAGCGCACTGACGACGATTGAGGGCAAGACCACGCCACCGCCAGCGCTGACATCGCTGACCACGCAAAGTCGTGTGTTCAGCATCGAACTGGCCTGGCAGTTCCCTGTTGGCGCTACCGATACCGAGCGTACCGAGCTCTGGTACAGCACCAGTCCTGACCGTGCAGCGGCCATCAAGCTCGGCGACTTTGCCTATCCGCAGGCGCGGCACCAGATGAATGGCCTGGCAGCAGGCGCGCGCTTCTGGTTCTGGGGCCGCCTGGTTGATCGCAGCGGCAACATTGGTCCATGGCATCCCGTGGGCGCTGGCGTGCTGGGAGAGTCCAGCAGCAACCAGGCGGACTATGACGCGTACTTCGCCGGTCGCATCAACGAGAGTGCACTTGGCCAGCAACTGCAGCACAAGATCGAGCGTGTCACCGAGGTATTGCCGCTGGTCTGGGACGCGGCTGCTTCGTACAGTCCGGGCCAGACCGTCATCCATGACGGCCGGATCTGGAGCTGGCAGGGAACCGCAGCGGGCAACGAAACGCCACCCGGTACCCACTGGAAGGATGTGGGTGATGCCATCGCTGACGCTGGCGCCGTTGTTGGTCGTGTCGACCAGCTTGAGATGGACGTCACCGAGGTTGATGGCAAGGTGGCCGCGCAGGGTCAGAAGGTCGACGGATTGTTCGCCCAGGTCAGTGACCACAGCGCGGGCGAGGAGGATTACAACGTCGGTGAGAACGACGTCACTGCCGGTGCCATCACCGTCTACAGCGTAATGGCGGAGAAGGACGCGGCGCTGGCCAAGCGGGTGGATACGGTCGAGGCATCCATCGATGGTGTTCCTGGCAAGATTGAAGGTGTCAGCGCGGCCGTGCAGCAGGTCTCACAGGCCGTGGTCAACCTGGATGGGAAGGTCAGTGCGACCTATACGGTCAAGGCACAGATCACCAGCGCCGGGCAGATCTACATGGCCGGTATGGGCCTGGGTGTGGAGCAGCAGCCTGATGGCAGCTACCAGAGCCAGATCCTGATGCAGGCGGATCGCTTCGCGTTGTTCAACACCAACAGCGGCCAGGTCAGCGCGCCATTCGTAGTGCAGGGCGGGCAGACCTTCATCAGCCAAGCACTGATCGGCAATGGCTGGATCCAGAACGCGATGATCGGCGATGTAATCCAGTCCAACGCCGTAGGTGCCGATGGCCAGCCCCGATGGAGACTCGACAAGAACGGCACGTTGACGATGAGCGGCCCCGAGAACGGTGGCCGCCTGACCATCAATGACAGTGTCATCCACGTTTACGACAGCAGCGGTCGCGTGCGCGTCCGCATGGGGATCTGGTAATGGCAACAGGTATGCAGATTTTCGGCCCGGATGGGCAGATGTGGTTCGACACCAATGATCGGGCCGGAAAGGTGATGGGTGGCATGACGATCACCGGCAATTCCCAGAGTCCGGTCGGCCTGGCGGGGCTGGGGCAGCCATTTGCCATTCTGCCCAGTCCGACCTCCGACAGCTGGCAGGACCAGAACGGAAATCAGTTCTCCGCCCCGAACATGGGCGTCATGTCATTCATTGATGGGGGCAACACGCTGATGATGCGGTTCACTTTCTCACCGATCGCCAATCCCTCCACTTACATTTTCTATGGAACCTTCTGATGTCCGTCGGTCTTGAAGTCACCAACGATAGTGGCGTCCCCGTGCTGGTGAACGCGCACTCTTTCGTCTTTTTCGCTATCGCCAAGGGGACGCAGGCGGTTGCAAGCAACCCATCTGTTTATGGCGTGGGCGGATACGTCAGCCTTCCGCCTCAGAGCGTTCCGTATCTTGTGTTCATCCGCTGCAATGGCGGATCCGCGCAGGTGGCATCTTCCACGAATGGTTTTTCCTGGAACATGGCACAAGGCACCACCAGCTTTGACTGGTGGGCCTGGGGGCGTGCAACGGTCAGTGGGAGCACCGGTATGCAAGTGTTCAATCCAGATGGCTCCATTCAATGGGACATGTCCAATCGCCCTTTGCGCATAGCCGGCCTGGTCGACAAGTCCGGCGCCAGCGTGCCGAGCTTCACCGAGATGTCAACCGACAATTTGCGTCAGGGGCCACTGTTCAACGGCCCTGGGGAAAACCTTGCCTACCTCATGTCCGACATTGGCCTTTGCCACGACATCTATGCCTTCCATGGCAGTGGTCCAACCCTGCGCGGCAACATGCGCTACCAGCCTTTCATCAATACCCCGAATAGCTCGCAGCTACGCTTGAACTACTGTCGCCGCCGGGAAAATCGACCACGATCGTTGAATGGAGCGTCCTATCAGAGCTTTGCCGGGCAGCTACCTAATTTCCTGATCGCGGCCCACACCTACTGACGCGGCCGCGCAGCCGGGGGAGCCATTTGAGCCCCCCGGCCCCTTCCCGTAGACTGCGCCCCTCCCACGCTCCCAGACGACGCACTGCAGTGATCACGCCACCCTGAACCTTGCCGCCCTTCGGCAGCCGGCCCATCCGGCTCAGGAACCCGTGTCTTTCCACTGCAGCGCCACGTGGCCCCGCCCGCGTGTGCGCGGAGCTTTTCCATGCAAACGTCCTATCCCCTGCGCCAGCAATGGCTCGGCAACCTCCGTGGTGATCTGCTGTCCGGCGCCGTTGTTGCCCTGGCGCTGATTCCCGAAGCCATCGCGTTCTCGCTGATCGCTGGCGTCGACCCCAAGGTCGGCCTGTATGCCGCGTTCTCCATCGCCGTGATCACCGCCATCGCCGGTGGCCGGCCGGGCATGATTTCCGCTGCCACCGGTGCGATGGCATTGGTGATGGTCGACCTCGTTCGTGATCACGGCCTGCAGTACCTGTTCGCCGCCAGCATCCTGGCCGGCCTGCTGCAGGTAGTGGCCGGCGTGTTCAAACTCGGTTCGTTGATGCGCTTCGTATCGCGGTCGGTCATCACCGGCTTCGTCAACGCACTGGCCATACTGATCTTCCTGGCGCAGATGCCGGAACTGATCGGCCGCGGCCCCACCGTCTACGTCCTGTGCGCTGCCGCGCTGGCGATCATTTACCTGCTGCCACGGGTCACCCGAGCCGTACCTTCGCCGCTGGTGGCTATTGCCGTGTTGACAGCGGTGGTGATGGGGTTCGGCATCGACGTGCGCAGCGTTGGCGACATGGGCCGGCTGCCCGACAGCCTGCCGCACTTCTTCATTCCCGACGTGCCGATGACGTGGGAAACCCTGCGCATCCTGCTGCCGGTGTCGGCGACGCTGGCGGTGGTCGGGCTGCTCGAATCGATGATGACCCTGCAGATTGTCGAGGACATCACCGAGACGCCCAGCGAGCGCAACCGCGAATGCGTCGGCCAGGGCCTGGCCAACACGGTCACCGGTTTCCTCGGTGGCATGGCCGGCTGCGCGATGATCGGCCAGTCGGTCATCAACGTGACCTCCGGCGGTCGAGGCCGGCTGTCCTGCCTGGTGGCCGGTGTACTGCTGCTGGTGCTGGTGGTGTACGGCAGCGATCTGGTGCAGCAGATTCCGATGGCGGCGTTGGTGGCGGTGATGATCATGGTCAGCATCGGTACCTTCAGCTGGCGCTCGCTGCGTGACCTGCGCACGCATCCGCGCAGTTCGTCGGCGGTGATGCTGCTGACCGTGGTGGTCACCGTGGCCACTCACGACCTGGCCAAGGGTGTGCTCAGCGGCGTGTTGTTGTCCGCCCTGTTCTTCGCCCGCAAGGTGGGCCGCATGCTGGACGTGCAACTCGAAGACGTCGCGGACATGCAGGTCTACCGTGTACGCGGCCAGGTGTTCTTCGCCTCGGCCGGACAGCTCGGGGCGGCGTTTGATTACCAGCATGTGGCAGCGAAGGTCGAGATCGACCTGCGCGAGGCCAACCTGTGGGATCTGACTGCGGTCGCAGCGCTGCAACGCGCGCAGGAAAAGCTCGCTGCGCACGGCGCCGAGGTCAGCGTTGTCGGCCTCAACGCCGCCAGCCAGACGCTGATCGAACGGGTGGGAGGGCGCGGCGGCGCACATTGACCGCGCGCCCGGTCCAAACCTGTGCCGGGATCCATGCATCGGTCTGGCAAGCCGGATTTCTGCGATGCCGTGCGCGCAAGCTGAATCCAGTCAGCCATCTGAAACCGCCGCTGTCGTAGGATTGCCCCCGTGATGGGGCCGATGGACGGCCCCTCCCTGCCAGCGACTGCTGGCGACACGCAAGGGAGATACAAGCAATGCAGGCAATGGATGCCCGTCGGGGCAATGAACAGATCGCCTCCGGCCGTCGGTACTGGAAGGTGCTGGCCCTGTGCCTGGCGCTCACCGCGTGCCAGGCACCGTCTTCCCCTGCGTCGGCCGAAGCGGCGTCCACCCCGGCACCGCTCGCCGCGGCATCGCCGGCAGCGACCCCCAATCCAGCGTCTGGTGATTCCTCCGGGTACCCCGATGCGTCCTACACGGACGGTCGCCTGCGCCCGGCTTATGGCTGGTGCGTGGATGGCGTGGAGGATGCGGGCAAGCTGCAGGCCTGCGGCAAGGACGAACTGGCCTATCAGGAAGGGCGCCTGCAGGAGGGTGCCAGCAAAGCCGTGACCGGGCTCGACGCTGCTGCGAAGAATGCGTTCCTGGCCACCCAGGCGACCTGGCGCAGCGATACCGACCGTCATTGCGCCGCTCCGGCCAATGCCGGGGTGGATGACCTGCAGAAGGCACAGGAGTGCCGCCTGTTCCGGGTGGCCAACCGCGCTGACGCATTGCTGGCGCAGAGTGCTCCGCCCGATACCTCCTATACCCAGGCAACGCTGCGGCCCGAATACACCCGTTGCGTGCAGGATGCCCGGGGCATGGACGACCAGCTGGAAGTCTGCGATACGACCGAGCTCGCCCACCACAAAGCGCTGCTGGAAGCACAGGTTGCGCGGCTGATGGACAGCCCTGACGGCCCGGCCAAGGACCGCTGGATGGACGAGCAGGCCAACTGGGCCGAGGACACCGACAAGCGCTGCAGTGCGGCCACGGAGAGCGTGGGTCAGGCGCTGGACGCGCAGTCGTGCCGCATCAACCGCTACGCCAATCGCGCAGTGGAACTGCAGAAGCGCATGCTGGCCCCCTGACGGGGCCTCCGGCGTGTGCAGCGCATCGAAGCATTGACCGGTAGGAAGCAGACCATGGCGAGCAGGACCTTGGGCATTGTGGTGGCGGCGATGGCGGTGCTGTGCACCGGCCAGGTGCATGCCGCGTCCGCGCTGAGCGCGGCCTATCAGGCGTGCTCAGGCCGCGCGCAGGGCATCATCGAAGAAGCCGCCTGCCTGTCCAGCGAATCGGACCGGCAGGACCGCCGGTTGAACCAGGCGTACCAACAGTTGCAGGAACGCCTCGACGCCACGGCCAAGGCCCATCTGCTGACCGCGCAACGGGCGTGGTTGCAGTCGCGCCAGCGCGATGGCGAACTGGAAACCGCGCTGTACGACGATTCGCAGCCGGGCAACCTGCAACAGAAATTGAATGACACCGAGCGCCTGCGCGCGCGCGCCGATCAGCTGGAAACCTATCTGCGCTTGATCGGTTCGTAATCCGCAATACGGTCATCCCTCCACGGATCAGGAAGTGAGCCATGCCAAACAACATCGATACCCGTAACCTGGACGCAACCGCCGGCGCGGTGTTTTTCGCCGTCGGACGCGGCACCGAAGGTGGCGGATCGTCGTACCACCTCAGCATCGCCGGTATCACCAAGGGACTGGATGAGCCGAAGTGGGGCACGGTCAGCGCGGTGGCCGCCAACAGTGGCTATTCGCTGGGGACCATCCAGGTCGACTTCGGCCAGCGTGGCAAATGGCCGCTGGGTGCCACCGAAGAGCGTGCGCTGAAGCCCGGCGAGACGACCTACGTGGACGCGGTCATCCAGCAGGCCAGCAGCTACGCCAAGGCGCACCATCTGCCCTTCACCAACGACCATGCCGACCTGCGCGCCGACCTGCTCAGCCACGGCGACGGCCAGGGAAAGCGTTCCTCGATCCGCTTCATCGATGTCCCGACCCGCGACAGCATCAACGCCTGGGCCGGGTCGCCCGAAGGCAAGCAGTGGATCCACACCCACGTGGACTACCCGCAGGTGCGCAACGCCACCCGCATCGCCATGACCATGCTGGACAAGCACGGTAGTGGCATTGCAGAAGACAAGCGTTTCGAAGCGATCGCGCTGATCGCAAAGTCCGCCAACCAGTTGCCGGGGACACTGCCGCAGCTGGAAGCGGTACTGAAGCGGGGCGGCGACTACCAGGACCTGCGCGACAAGGCGGCCGAGATCCGCCAGGACAAGAAATACTATGCCGGCCTGGCGGCCGCTGACGTCGCCGCTGGCTATGAAGAGGCCTATCCCCGCCACTCGGCGGAGATGGATCGCGCGCATCTGAAAGTGGGTCGCCGCGACTTCGCGCCGGCCAACGAAGGCAACGATCCCGACATCCGCGTAGCGCTGGAACAGGCGCGCTCGCACAAGCACGGTGGCGGTGGCCCGCAGGTGCTGAAAGAGGGCTCTACCGGCCGTGCGGTGGAGAAGCTGGAGCACAACCTGCACGCGCTGGGCTATGGCGGCGTGGGAGCCCAGGCCATCCACCCCGATCGCCAGTTCGATGCCGCAACCCGGCAGGCCGTCGAAGCTTTCCAGCGCGACCACCGTCTGAATCCGGTCGATGGCAAGGTGGGGCCTGCGACGCTGGGTGCGATCGACCGCGAGGCGCGCGCGCTGCAACGTGACATGGCCGCGCTGGGCTTGACCGATGCGCATGGCAAAGCGATCACCGCCGATGGCTACCTGGGGGCTGGCAGCCAGCACGCCATCAACGTGTTCCAGCAGCAGCACCATCTGCCGGCCACCGGCATGGCCGACGCACAGACGCGCCGCGCCATCGATGCCGAGGCCGCACAGCATCGCCCTGCCGCGCCTTCGCCTGCTGCCCCGACCGCGCCGGCAGCCCCGACGAGGGCTGCGCCACCCGCCGCGCAGCAGCACACCGGTCCTGCCAACGCCGCAGCACCCGGTGGCGGGCGCATTTCCGTGGTGGAACCCTTCGGCAACGGCAAGAGCAACCGCGTCCTTCACCACGGCATCAGCGGCGAGGAAGCGTTCCGCGAGCTGAAGATCCACCATCCCAACACCAACGCCGCCGCCGTGCGCGCCGGCGATGCCAGCAAGGTTGACCGCACCGCGGGCATGGTCGACGGTGAACTGGAGGCCGTGCGCAAGCGCGAGGACATCAACGGCATTCCGCTGGTGCAGAAGGACCTGATCCTGACCGACCGTGCCGGCGGGCGCAGCCTGATGATTCCCAGTCCGGTGGCCGGCTACGTCAAGCTCAACAACGACGGCACCAATTCCATCAGCATCTACAGCCATCCGGTCGGCGACGCCCGCCGCGAGCTGGTGGGCCAGGTGTTGCACGGCGCCGTCGGCTCCATCCCGTACAAGACCGGCGATTTCGTCGAGTACGGTGCGCCGCTGGTGCGCCAGTCCGATGTGGGCTCGCCCGGCGCGGTGCACGCGCATATTGAAGTGGAGCCGGCGCAGTTCCGGCGCTACCTCGGCGACATGCTCAACGACCGCATCACCCTCGGTGGCAAGGTGCACGCGCAGGGGCCCGAAGCCGCGCAGGCCGCACGCGCCACGCAGCAGGCGCCGATGGCCGATGGCATGCTGGTGAAGGGCGAACGCGGTGACGAGGTCAAGGCGCTGCAGGGCAAGCTGGCAGCCCTGGGCCACGTGGGCGCCGACGGCAAGCCGCTGGCGACCGATGGCATCTACGGCAAGGACACCTTTGCGGCGGTCAAGCAGTTCCAGGCCAACAACGGCCTGGAGCAGGATGGCAAGGCCGGCCGCCAGACCCTGGCGCGCCTGGATGACCCGGCTGCATTGAAAGCCGGCGCGCAGACCGCCGCCGCCCCGGCACGCACCGAACCGACCGCACCGGCGGCCCCGAGCATGCGCGATCCTTCGCACGCCGAGAATCCGCGCTTCAACCAGGCGCTGGAGAAACTGCAGGCGCTGCAACAGCAGCGCGTGCAGGCCGGGCTCTGCCCGCTGTTCGCCAACGCGCAGGAGACCGAACGTGCTGCTGGCCAGCTGGCCTACGAGAGCAAGGTCGCCGGCATGCGCCAGATCGACCACGTGGTCGCGCGCCCGGATGGCAGCGGTCTGTTTGCCGTGCAGGGCAACGTCGGTGACCCGGCCGCGCAGCGCACCTTCGTCGACAGCCGACAGGCCGTGTCGCAGTCGGTCGAGGCCAGCACCCGCCAGACCGAGGAACTGGATATCCAGTTCAACCAGCGTGTGCAGGAACAGCAGCAGGAGCAGGTGAAGGGGCGCGCGCAGTAAGGTCGCCGCGTGGGTTCCCGGGCCGGTCGTATGCCGGCTCCGGGCAGTACTCCGGGCGTCGTCGTCGCCGTTCAGCCCAGCGGTGTAAACTATTGATCTCACTGGCAATGCCAGTCTCCACGATCAACCGCCCGATGACGTCCGCCACCGCCCGTTACGCTGATTCCCTGCGCCTGTCCGTCGCCCCCATGATGGACTGGACCGACCGCCATTGCCGGGTGTTCCATCGCCTGCTGGCGCCGGGCGCGCGGCTGTACACCGAAATGGTGCACGCCAACGCGGTGATCCACGGTGATCGCCAGCGCCTGCTTGGTTTCGATGCCAGCGAACAACCGCTGGCGCTGCAGCTCGGCGGCAGCGATCCGGCCCTGTTGGCACAGGCCGCGCGCATCGCCGCCGAGTGGGGCTACGACGAGGTCAACCTCAACTGCGGCTGCCCGTCCGACCGCGTGCAGGCCGGCCGTTTCGGTGCCTGCCTGATGCGCGAGCCGGTGCTGGTGGCCGAGTGCGTATCGGCCATGGTCGAGGCGGTGGACATCCCGGTGACGGTGAAGTGCCGCCTGGGCGTGGACGAGGACGACAACTACGACGTATTCGCCAGCTTCGTCGACCGCCAGGTCGATGCCGGTGCCGCGATGGTGGTGGTGCACGCCCGCAATGCCTGGTTGAAGGGCCTGTCGCCGAAGGAGAACCGCGAGGTTCCGCCGCTGAAGTACGACTGGGCCTATCGGCTGAAGCAGGAGCGCCCGGCGCTGCCGGTGGTGCTCAATGGCGGCCTGGCCAGCATCGAGGCGGTGCAGGCGCAGGCCGCGCACGTCGATGGCGTGATGCTCGGCCGCGCGGCCTACCACGACCCCTACCTGCTGCATCAGCTGGAGGCCCTGCACACCGGCGCGCCGCTGCGACCGCGCGGAGAACTGCTGCGCGCCCTGCGTCCTTACATCGAAGCCCGCCTGGGCGAGGGCCTGGCCCTGAAGCACATCACCCGCCACATCCTTGGCCTGTTCCACGGCCAACCCGGTGGCCGCGCATTCCGCCAGGTACTGAGCGAGGGCGCACACCGCCCGGGCGCCGGCTGGGCCCTGATCGAGCAGGCGCTGGAAGTGACCGATCGTGGCGCTGATCGCGCTGCAGCGTGACCGTCGTCACATTCCTGACTTGACAAGCGGAGCGGATTCGTTCCGAATGTTCACTTAGCTGAACGACACGACGGAGCATCCCGAAAAGTTCAGACCGGATTCACCGCCCGAAACCAAGAATTTGCAAAAGATTTGTAAAACGCCGGGTTCCATTCCGGTGCCCGGATTTACGACTTTTGAACGAATCGCCGTGCTCGGCTAGGATCGCATCGATGTCTTCCGCTCCCTTCCACCGCTGTTTTGCCCTGGCCACCTGCGTGGTCCTGGCGGCTGCCCCGCTGTCTTCGGCGTTGGCGCAGGACCCACAGCGGGAACAGGGGCGCGCTGAAATGATGGAGCGCGGTGGCCGTGGCGCCAGCAACGAGCGTTCGCTGTCCGATGCAGTGCGCCGCGTGCAGCGCACCACCGGCGGCCACATCCTGGGCGCCGAGCGGGTGCCGTTCGATGGTCGTGACATCAACCGGGTCAAATACATGGACGACCGCGGTCGGGTCCGCTACATGGACGACCCCGCCCCGGCACGTTCACAGCCGCGCACGCCGCGGTCGGATATGTCATCACTACGCGGCGATAACCCCTGAACAGGGATAGTTGTCGCTATCAACCCGTACCCACAGGCCTCCGGGCCGCACCCAGCACACTAGGGAGAGTTCATGCGTATCCTTCTGGTCGAAGACGAAGCCCCGCTGCGTGAGACCCTGGCAGCCCGGCTCAAGCGCGAAGGTTTTGCCGTCGATGCAGCGCAGGACGGCGAAGAAGGCCTGTACATGGGCCGCGAAGTACCGTTCGACGTCGGCATCATCGACCTTGGCCTGCCCAAGATGTCGGGCATGGAGCTGATCAAGGCCCTGCGCGACGAAGGCAAGAAGTTCCCGGTGCTGATCCTGACCGCGCGTTCGAGCTGGCAGGACAAGGTCGAGGGCCTGAAGCAGGGCGCCGACGATTACCTGGTCAAGCCGTTCCATGTGGAAGAGCTGCTGGCCCGCGTCAACGCGCTGCTGCGCCGCGCCGCAGGCTGGAGCAAGCCGACCCTGGAATGCGGTCCGGTTGCCCTGGATCTGGCAGCGCAGACCGTCAGCGTGGCCGGCAGCAATGTCGACCTCACCAGCTACGAGTACAAGGTGCTGGAGTACCTGATGATGCATGCCGGTGAACTGGTCTCCAAGGCCGACCTCACCGAGCATATCTACCAGCAGGACTTCGATCGTGACTCGAACGTGCTGGAAGTGTTCATTGGCCGCCTGCGCAAGAAGCTGGACCCGGATGGCGAACTGAAGCCGATCGAGACCGTGCGCGGTCGTGGTTACCGTTTCGCGATTCCACGCAACGAGGGCTGAGGCCTTCAGCAGGCGATAAACGATGTCCGGCCGTCTGTGGTTCTTCCGACGCTGGCGGCCGCGCTCTCTGCAGGCGCGCCAGATGTTCGCCGCGTCCGTGGGTCTGGTCGCGTTCCTGGCCCTGGCCGGTTACGCGCTCGATGCCGCCTTCGCCGACACGGCGAAGGCGAACCTGCGTGAGCGCCTGAAGAACTACGCCACCTCCTACGCGGCCGGCATCGACTTCACCCGCGACCGCTCGCTGTACATCCGCGAGCAGCCGCCGGATCCGCGCTTCGACGTGCCCGGCAGCGGCCTGTACCTGCAGGTGGTGATGCCCGACGGCAAGGGCAATTCCATGTCCGCTGAAGGCCCGATGCTGCCCACCGTCGGCGGCGGCCTGCTGGCCCCGCGCCAGGAAGTGTTCGAAGGCCCGCTGCCGATGATCCAGATCGACGGCAGCCAGGGCTCGGTGTACCGCTATGGCCTGGGCCTGGTGTGGGATGCCGACGCCGACCCCGCCACCGAATTCCCGTACACCATCTACGTGATGGAAGACTCGCGCGCGCTGGGTGCACAGCTGCGCGTGTTCCGCAGCCGGGTCTGGTTCTACCTGGGCGGCATCGGCCTGATCCTGCTGCTGCTGCAGACGGTCATCCTGCAGTGGAGCCTGCGTCCGTTGCGGCGCGTGATCACCGAGCTGACCAAGGTCCAGCGCGGCGAGACCGAGCGCATGAGCGAGCGCCACCCGCGCGAGCTGGAGCCGTTGACCGACAGCATCAATGCCTTCATCGAGGGCGAGCGTGAGAATCTCGAGCGCCAGCGCAATACCCTGGCCGACCTGGCGCACAGCCTGAAGACGCCGATCGCGGTGCTGCGCACGCAGATGGACAGCGGTGCCGGTGATGGCGCGCTGCGCGAAGAGCTGGACGTGCAGCTGCAGCGCATGAACAACCTGGTGTCCTACCAGCTGGCACGTGCGGCCTCGTCGGGCCACAAGTTGTTCTCGGCACCGCTGCCGATCGAATCCAATGCCGAGGAAATCGTGCGCGGCCTGGAGAAGGTCTATGCGTCGAAGGGCGTGCTGTGCGAATTCGACATCGACCCGGCCGCACGCTTCCACGGCGAACCGGGTGACCTGCAGGAACTGCTGGGCAACCTGCTGGAGAACGCGTTCAAGTGGGCCAAGCGCCGCGTGCTGCTGACCGCGCAGCCGCTGCCGGCGCCGAACGCGCGTCGCGCCGGCCTGCTGCTGGCGGTGGATGACGATGGCCCGGGTATCGCACCGGAAGACATCGGCAAGGTGCTGCAGCGTGGCGTGCGCGGCGACGAGCGCGTGCAGGGCCACGGCATCGGTCTGTCGATCGTGCAGGACCTGATCAAGGATTACCGCGGCGAGCTGCAGGTGTCCCGTTCCAGCGAACTGGGTGGCGCCCGTTTCGAAGTGCAGCTGCCGCCGGGGCCGTAAACCTCCGCAATCGGTACTGCCCGCCACTGGCCGGCACTACCGTATTTCGATCTTCGGCGGCTCGCCGTAGAACCGCTTGAGATGCGCAGCCACTTCCGGCAACGCTTCCGCCAGCAGATCCGGCGCAGAGAAGTGGTACTCGCTGGCCACCGCAAAAAACTCTTCCGGTGCTTCCGCCGCGTAGGGATCGATCAGCGTTTCCACGCCTGCATCCACCTGCGCACAGAACGCGTCGTACGATTTCTGGAAGTCCGCAGCCCACTCGCGTTGCCATGCACGCGGCAACGGCGGCGTGCCGTCCATCGCACCGTCCAGCCCATCCAGCTTGTGCACCATCTCATGTACGGCCACGCAGTAGCCCTCATGCGGTGCCGCCAGGTCGGCCTGCACATCGGCCCACGACAGAATCAACGGGCCGCTGTCCCACGACTCGCCGATCAACTCGTCATCCCACTCGTGCAGTACCCCGGCGGCATCCATGTGGCTGCGATGCACGCGGAACGCATCGGGGTAGACGATCAGCTGCGACCAACCCTCCAGCCCCACTTCGCCGAACTCCAGCAGTGGCAGGCAGCACAGTGCGGCCAGCAGCACGCCATCGGCCGGCTGAAGTTGCAGGTCGCCGATCGGTGAGATGGTCTTCTCATGCAGGAAGCGCGTGGTCAGCGCGCGCAGGCGTGTACGCCGTTCGTCGTCCAGGCCGCGTAACCATGCTGCGCGGTGGCAGGCATCGCTCCAGTGTGCATCTTCGATCGGCCGCGGCGCGGGCCGCAGCCACTGCAGCAACGACTTGATCAGCGGAACATACCCGGCAGGTAGCTGTGCCACTTCGGCGCGCGGATGCGCTGCAGTACATCGTCGTCACCGCCACCGCCGCTGCTGGTGGTAGCTGCAGGGCGTACCGGTGCCGGCTTGGCGGCAGCTGCGGCAGGCGCAGTGGTCGGAGTGCGCTGCGAGGCCGCATCGCCTGCCGAATAGACGCAGGCGCCACGGCTGTCATCAAGCGCTGCTGTGGCAGACGCCGCGAAGGGCATCGTCAGCAGGATCAGGCAATGGGCATAACGGCGCATTGACGACATCCACGTTAAGGGAGGGTGAGCTCTCGATTCTAGCCCGAACCCGGCGCCAGATTGGAAGCCCGCCGGAACCGGGCCTTGCGGGCGTCGCTGGCGGCTTTCCCGCATAATTCCGTTCTGACCTTGTGGAAGCTGCCGTGGACGATCGCCAACTGCTGGCCAAACTCGCTGCCGGTCGCCTGTCCGGCGACGCCCTGGCCCGTGAGCTGGGCCAGACCCGGGCCGCCATTTGGAAGCGTATTCAAGGGCTTAGGGCCGCCGGTGTCGAGGTGGAAGGGCGCGCGGGCGAGGGCTACGGGCTGACCCGGCCGGTAGACCTGCTGGAGGCCAAGACCATCCGCGCCGGCCTGCCCAAGGACGCCGCCGCGCTGCTGCACGACCTGCAGGTGGCCTGGACGGTGGACTCCACCAACGCCGAATTGCTGCGCTGCAGCGCGCCCCAGCGCGGTGTCAGCGTCCTGCTGGCCGAGCGCCAGACCGGTGGCCGTGGCCGTCGTGGCCGCACCTGGGCCTCGCCTTTGGCCGCGCATGTGTATCTGTCGGTGCTGCGTCTGTTCGAGGGTGGGCTGGGCCGACTGGCCGGCCTGAGCCTGGTCGCTGGTGTCGCCGTGGCCGAAGCGCTGCACGACCTGGGCTACGCGCAGGCACAGCTGAAATGGCCAAACGACGTGCTGGTGGATGGCCGCAAGCTGGTCGGCCTGCTGGCCGAGGGCGGTGGCGAGTACGCCGGGCCGGCGCGCGCCGTGATCGGTATCGGCATCAACGTGCACATGCCGCCGGCCTTCGCCGAGCAGATCACCCAGCCCTGGGTGGACCTGGACACGCTGGCCGGTGCATCCGTGGATCGCAACACGGTGGTGGCCGCGGTGCTGGCACGCCTGCTGCCGGCGCTGGAAGAGTTCGACCGCGAAGGGCTGGCGCCGTTCCTGCCGCGCTATGCAGCGTTCGACATGCTGGCCGGACGCGAAGTGCGCGTGCAGCTGGATGGCCAGTGGCAGCACGGTACCGCGCTGGGCCTGGCCGATGATGGCGCGCTGCGCGTGGACATCGATGGCCGCGAGCGCCTGCTGCATGCCGGCGAAGTCAGTGTGAGAAAAGCATGAGCGACTGGTTGTTCGATCTGGGCAATTCGCGTTTCAAGTTTGCCCCCCTGCACGGCGACCGTGCTGGCGACGTACAAGCCTGGGCGCATGGTGCCGAAGGCATGGCCGGGCAACCGCCGCACAGCCTGCCCAGTGGTGAAACCGCGTTTGTCGCCAGCGTCGCCGCGCCGTCGCTGACCAGCGCCATGCTGGATCAGCTGCAGCGCCGCTTCGAGCACGTGCATGTGGTGCGCACCAGCGCCCAGTGTGCAGGCGTACGCATTGCCTACGCCAAGCCGGAAAAATTCGGTGTCGACCGTTTCCTGGCCCTGCTTGCCGCCGCCAAGGCGCAACGGCCGGTGCTGGTGGTCGGTGTTGGCACTGCCCTGACCATCGACCTGCTTGATGCCGATGGCCAGCATCACGGCGGACGCATTTCCGCCTCGCCGACCACCATGCGCGAGGCGTTGCACGCACGCGCGGTGCAGTTGCCGGCCAGCGGTGGTGACTACAGCGAATTCGCCAACGACACCGCCGATGCGTTGGCGTCCGGTTGCGATGGTGCCGCCGTTGCCTTGGTCGAACGCAGTGCCCGCCAGGCGCAGGCGCTGCTGGGCGTGATGCCGTCGCTGCTGGTGCATGGCGGTGGCGCGCCCGCGCTGATGCCGCTGCTGGGCGGCGCCGACTACCACCCGTCGCTGGTGCTGGATGGCCTCGCCCGCTGGGCGGTGCACCAGCCCGCAGGCTAGTATCGGCGCATGCTGACCCGTGCCCTGATCGTCGTGCTGGCGATCCTCAATCTTGGTGTCGCCACCTGGTGGCTGCTGCGCGATGAGCCGGCGCGCGCGCCGTTGCCGCCGCCCCCGACCGGCGTGGCCGAACTGCGCTGGCTGCCCGGCGGGACCGATGCGGCCGTGGCCGCGCAGGCCTCGGCAGCGGCACCTACGGAAGCACTGGTGGAGCGTGAGGCCGCGCCGGCTACTGCAGTGGCCGCTGCGCCTGCGCCTGCGCCGGCCACTCCCCCAGCTTCCAGCAAACCCGCCGAACCGGTGAAGTCGCCCGAGCCGGTCGCCGCCATCGCCAAGCCAGCGCCCGAACCGGTGGCCGAGAAGCCCGCAGCCCCGGCCGTACCGCCGCGCTGCCTGGCGCTGGGCCCGTTCGCCGACCGCGCCGCTGCCACCGCCGCACAGGGCCGTGCGGGCAACCTGCTGAGCCAGGTACGCCTGCGCGAGCAGCCCGCCGCCAGCGGCAGTGCCCGTTATCGCGTGCTGCTGCCCGCCGCCGCCACCCGCGATGACGCGCAGGCCACGGTCAAGCGCATCGTCGCCGCCGGCCTCAGCGACTACTACATCATCAGCCAGGGCGAAGAGACCAACGCCATTGCGCTGGGCCAGTACCGCAACCGCGAAGGCGCCGAACGGCGCATGGCCGCGGTGCAGGCCGCCGGCTTCCAGCCGCGTCTGATCGCCAGTGGTGATGCCGGCCAATGGTGGCTGGAAGGGCAGCTGGCGGCTGCGGCCGAACCGGCCCAGGCGCAGCAGCGCAGCGGTGCCGCGCAGCAACGGTCGCTGGAATGCACGCGACTGCGCTAGAATTCCCAAACCACGGCACTGCCGTCGGCGTTTCACCCTGTGCCGCTTTAGCTCAGTTGGTAGAGCAACTGTCTTGTAAACAGTAGGTCATCCGTTCGATTCGGATAAGCGGCACCATCTTATGTTTCGCTGGCGCCCATAGGCGTCTCGCAGGCACAATCAACCCGCTGATACGGCGGGTTTTTTTGTGCCTTAACGTCCATCGGAGCCCAACGCCATCTACGCAAGTTCGCTATTCGACGTGGGGTATAGAAGGCGGTTCCGACCGTGCGAAAGCGGGACGTACCCTAAATGACTCGTGAGTCTTTGGCGGAAATGGCGGCTCGGAACACGAAGGGGAAGGAAAAACATTAGGAGTTGCCCGTTGTGGCGGGTCTGTATCTACTCGTGATACCGCTCGCCCGACCAAACAAAGGAGAGCAATAACGTGGCCTACGATTCAAGACGTGCGATGGAACTGCTCCGGATAGGCTCCGGACGCGCCGATGCCACTTTTCGCGACGGCCAAGAAGACGCCATTCGTCACGTCGTCGAAGGCAACGGCCGCTTGCTGGTCGTGCAGAAAACCGGGTGGGGTAAGAGCTTCGTCTACTTTATTGCGACCAAGTTGCTGCGCGAAGCTGGCGCCGGTCCTGCGCTATTGATCTCGCCGCTTCTGGCGCTGATGCGAAATCAGATCGTGGCGGCAGAACGGATGGGGGTTAGCGCCGCCACCATCAACTCTGACAACATGGACGATTGGACTGCAGTTGAGCGCAGGCTTGCCAACGGGGAAATCGACATTCTCTTGATCTCGCCGGAGCGCTTAGCGAACGAGCGCTTTCGGACGCAGGTTCTTGCCGGGATCGCTGCTCAAATTTCGATGCTGGTCATCGACGAGGCGCATTGCATTTCCGATTGGGGCCACGACTTCCGCCCTCACTATCGCCTGCTGGAGCGGATCGTCAAAACGCTTCCGCCAAACTTACGACTACTCGCCACCACGGCAACTGCGAATAACCGAGTAATGGAGGACCTTGCCGCAGTGCTCGGTCCGAAGCTGGACGTCTCGCGTGGTGACTTGAATAGGACCTCGCTTTCCCTGCAAACGATCCGACTACCACGGCAGGCCGAGCGTCTTGCCTGGTTGGCAGAGCAACTGGCAACGTTGCAGGGTCACGGCATCATCTACACATTGACGGTTCGTGATGCCAATCAAGTGGCACAATGGCTGAAGACCCAAGGCCTCAACGTGGAGGCCTACACCGGTGAATCCGGCGATCGACGAGAGCAACTTGAACAGGCACTGCTTAACAATCAGGTCAAAGCGCTGGTCGCCACAACGGCGCTAGGCATGGGTTACGACAAGCCGGATCTAGCGTTTGTCATCCACTATCAAATGCCTGGATCGGTCGTCGCCTACTACCAGCAGGTTGGCCGCGCTGGCCGTGCACTGAACTCCGCCTATGGAGTACTTCTCAGCGGCCAGGAAGAGTCCGACATCACGGAATGGTTCATCCGGAGCGCCTTCCCGGCTCGACAGGAAGTTGCCGAAGTCCTGCGAGCGCTTGAAGACGAGCCCAGCGGGCTGTCTGTCCCAGAGCTGCTGAGCCGAGTCAATCTGAGCAAAGCGCGTGTCGACAAAACGATTGCGCTGCTTTCCCTCGAAGCGCCGGCACCCCTCGCCAAGCAAGGAAGTAAATGGCAACTTACGGCGGCAACGCTGAGTGAGGCGTTTTGGCATCGAGCAGGGCGCCTCACTGCACTGCGGCGTGACGAACATCAGCAGATGCAGAACTACGTCAGCCTGCCGTTTGGTGAGCACATGGGCTTCCTGATTGGCGCGCTCGACGGCGATCCAAGCGCTGTCACAGAACCTGCCTTGCCGCCATTGCCTGAAACCGTGAGCGAAGAACTGGTAAAGACTGCCGTTGAATTTCTCCGTCGTACCAGCTTGCCCATCGAGCCACGGAAAAAGTGGCCCGATGGTGGAATGCCCCAGTACGATGTCAAGGGCCGCATCACACCCGGTGATCAGGCCGAATTCGGGAAGGCGCTATGCATTTGGGGCGATGCCGGTTGGGGTGGCCTGGTTCGACGGGGGAAGTACCAAGATGGCCACTTCTCCGATGACCTTATTGCTGCATGCGTGAAGATGATTCAAGAGTGGAACCCGCAGCAGAGCCCTGCCTGGATTACCTGCGTTCCTTCACTTCGACATCCCGACTTGGTGCCGAATTTCGCGCAGCGCTTGGCCGCTGCATTGGGTCTGCCGTTTCATATGGTCATCGCAAAAACAGACGAAAGGCCTGAACAGAAAACAATGGCAAACAGCACGCAACAGGCGCGCAACATTGATGGCTCTCTCGCACTCAATGGCCAGCCCATTCCTCCCGGTCCAGTCCTCCTGGTGGATGACATGGTCGACTCGCGCTGGACACTGACAGTGTCTGCATGGCTGCTGCGTAAAGGTGGCAGCGGCGCGGTCTTGCCTATGGCTCTTTCTCAGACCGGACACGACGAATGACGCCAGTCCTCTCACCCAACACCCAGGCGATCCTGCTGCTGACCGCACCGCTGCTTGCCGGGCGAGGCACTGCGTCATCGGATCTGCTTTCGCCGGGTGAATACAAACGCCTCGCACGTCACTTGCGCGAGATCAAGAAGCAGCCTGGTGATCTCCTTTCAATGGACGCAGCCGAGATCATGCATAGCTGCCAACCGATAATTGACGAGAGCCGCCTACAGATATTGCTGGGGCGTGGATTCCTGCTGAGTCAAGCAGTCGAGCGCTGGCAAGCCCGCGCCATTTGGGTGGTCAGTCGCGCCGATGCCGAGTATCCGCGTCGCCTGAAGAACCGCCTTCGTGAGGACGCGCCGGCAGTGCTCTACGGCTGTGGCGATATCACTTTGCTCGAAACCGGTGGGCTCGCGGTCGTAGGGTCGCGGCATGTGCACGACGACCTCATCGACTACACAGTGGCAATTGGCCGGCTTGCTGCTCGGGCAGGTAGAGCGGTCGTCTCGGGTGGCGCAAAAGGCATCGATCAGGCCGCCATGCGCGGTGCCTTTGAGGGCGGTGGAAGCGCTTGTGGCGTGCTAGCGGACAGTCTGGAAAGGACTGCCATGAATCGCGAGCATCGCAATCTGCTGATCGGTGGGAAACTGGTGTTGATTTCCCCCTACGACCCGAACGCCGGGTTCAATGTGGGCAACGCTATGCAGCGAAATAAGCTCATCTATGCATTGGCGGACACCTCACTGGTGGTCAGCTCTGACCTCAACAAAGGTGGTACTTGGGCCGGTGCTGCCGAGCAGCTTGACAAGCTCAACTTTGTCCCGATTTTCATTAGATCGACGGGTGAGTCTTCTGCTGGATTGGATGGTTTGCGAAAGAAGGGCGCCCTTGCCTGGCCGAACCCGCAAGACGTGGATTCGTTTGAGGACGTGTTCAACGTGGCGATAGCCACACCGAAGGGCTCCCCGCAGGTTGGCTTTGCGATGCTTTCGAAAGAGGAGCCAGCGTCGGCCGATAGCAAGTCCACGGAATCCGGGTCCAGCGACGCCGTGCCAGCAGGCCTGGCCGATAGCGAACCACCGGTGCCGGTCGACCTTGTGTCCGATGTGCAGGCACCTGCTCTTGCAGTCGAAGACCCACTGACAGTCGCGCTAGATGCGGTGGCGCCAATAGACGATGCCGAGGAGTCTTTGCAGTCAGAATCGTCTCCTGCCGAAGTGCTCATCGCGGCAGTACGCGCTGCGATTAAGCAACTTTTGAGTTCGCCAATGAAAGATGCCGAAGTTGCAGCCGCGTTAGACGTTTCTAATGCACAGGCGAAGGCATGGTTGCAGCGCTTGGTCGACGAAGGCCTGTTGGAAAGGCAGAAGAAGCCTGCGGGCTACATCGTAAAGCAAACGCGGTTGTTCGATTGATCAATGACGATCCTTCAGGAAATCAGTTTGTAGTGCGATCGCATTGAAGAAGAGGGATCGGAGTAGGAAAAATGGCTAAGACACTGGAAGCGCACGACAAACTGATCCGCGAAATTTTCGAGGGTAGCTACCAGTTCGAGATTCCGGACTATCAGCGCCCTTACGCCTGGACGATCGAGCAGGCAGGCGAGTTGTTCGAAGATTTGATCTCGGCGATGCAGGAAGCGCGCGACTCTGGTGCGGCCAGCCAGTACTTCCTCGGAAGCATCGTTCTGATCAAGAACGACCGCGAACCGAAATCATCGGTGGTGGATGGCCAGCAGCGTCTATCCACGCTGACAATGCTGTTTGCCGCGTTGCGCGAGGCCATGCCGCATGCCGCAGACGACATCACTGACTTTCTCTACAAGAAGGGTAAGGTCAGCCTTGGCGAGAAGAACGAATACCGCCTGACAGCTCGTGAACAAGATGCCGACTATTTTCGAGCTAACATTCAGGAGCCTGGTGGCATTGCGCGCCTAGTCGTAAACACCGACAAACTGGAGGACAGTCGCCTGCGTTATCGTGAAAACGCCACGCTGCTGCTGAGTAAGGCCAAAGCCCTGTCCCTCGGCGATCTGATCGCGTTGTGGCAGTTCCTTGCCAACGATTGCTCGCTGGTTGTGATATCCACGCCCGACCTCGAAGCCGCGTACCGCATTTTTTCGGTTCTCAACAACCGAGGGCTTGACCTCGCGCCAATCGACATTATCAAGGCGGAAGTGCTTGGCTTGATTCGTGCCACGCAAGGTGACATCAAAAGCGGAGCTTATGCAAGGGAGTGGAGCCGCATTGAGACTGCCTTGGGCCGTGATGCTTTTGGCGACTTGTTCGGCCACATCCGCAGCATCTACGCTAGGAAGAAGCAGAAGCACACGCTGGTCAAGGAGTTCAAGGAGCATGTCACCGAGTACAATGCGCCCATCGAATTGATTGATAGCGTCATCAAACCTTACGCCGAGGTGTGGGGGTTCGTGCGCGAAGCCGACTTTGAAGCTACCGAGCACGCTGGGGCGATTAACGAGCACCTGTCTTGGCTCAATCGCGTGGACTTCAAGGACTGGGTGCCCCCAGCGCTGGTTTATTTCAAGCGCTTCAGGCAGAAGCCAGCATTGCTCGCCGAGTTCTTCTCGTCACTAGAACGGCTCACGTACTTTCTGCTGGTCACCAAGGCGGGCATCAGCGAGCGCATCGAAACCTATGCTGCGCTCACAAAAGAAGTCGAGCCGGATACGTTCAAGGGTGAGCTGGATGTGCTCATCACGCTAGACCTGACCGATGCACAGAAGCGCAAGTTCATCGAGGCACTCGATGGCGATGTCTACGACAGTCTTCCCAAGGCACGGATGGCGCTGGTTCTACGTCTTGAGTCACTGGTGCGAGCCCCGGGCGTACAACTGCAGAATGCTCTTTCGCTTGAGCACGTGCTACCGCAGACACCTCCGGATGGCTCGGACTGGCTCCAGTGGTTCCCCGACAAGGGTGAGCGCGATGGCTGGATGCACCGCCTCGCTAATCTGGTTCCACTAGACAGGAGTAAGAACTCATCTGCTAGGAACTACGACTTCTCCAAAAAGAAGGATGCTTACTTCAAAGGAAGGGGAGTCGCATCGCCATTCGTGTTGACGCAGGAAGTCCGCTCGGTGGACAGATGGACACCGGCACTATTGACTGAACGGCAGAAGCGCCTCGTGGGCGTACTCAAGGCACACTGGAACCTTGCGTTGCAACCGATCGTTTTAGTCAATAAATCGCCTGATACCATCACGCCAAAGCAGGGGTAGGCTTGGTAAGAACCATAGAATTACCCTGCCGAATCAGCTTAGATGAATTTCTGATTTCATTTACAGAGCCAGCGATGATCGATTGTGCGGCGTTCATTTCTGCGGCAAGTATTCAATCGCTGGACGATGCCCACGTTCGTGGATATCGCATCAGGGGAGTCTTGATCCCGGCGTCAATGTCTCGCCCTTGAGAAACAGTGCATGTGCACAAGTTCGCTGGTCGGGTCCTGGTCGCGAAGCAGGATCTCGAAAATCCTCACGACATCGATCCATTTGAAGCGCGTGCTTCTGATGCGTCCGCAGTACAGGTTGTAGCCGTCCACCTACACCGCTGTCGTGATTGCCATACTGCTTCCTGCAAATGTGAAAAAACCGCCTTTCGGCGGTTTTTTCGTCCTGAGCCGGTGAGTCAACCGATTGACGCGGCAAAGGAGGAGTGGTGCGGCCATTCTCTATCGGCGCGCGCATCCCTTTACAAGGCAAATGCCGACAGTCGGTGCTACGGCGCCGATGCTCACCCCGCCAGCGACTGCAACGCCACGTACTCGGCCAGGCCCCTGCAGGCCAGCATCAGGCCTTCGCGCGAGCCGTCGCCGATATCGTCTTTCTCCTCGCCATCCACGCGCACGCGTTCGGTAGCGTGGTAAAGCTCCAGCAGCGACACCAGGCCAGTGGCGGCGCGATCCCGCCGGGCGTTGGCGACGGCCTCGCCGGGTGTGCGGACCGGGCCATGCCATGGCTGTCCGTCGGCTGTATCGCCGGCCGCAATCTGCTGCAGGCAGCTGCGCAGGGTGATGGGGGAGGGCGCTTCGTTCGCGGCAGCGAAGGCGGCTTCCAGCGGCTGGGCCAACTCGGGCGGCAGGCGGGTAATGGCGTCTCCGAGCGTGGCGGCCAGATACGGGTGGCGGGATTTGGACATGCGGGCATCCTCGGCAGGAACGGAGGTGCCACCGGGAAGGGTGGCAGGCGATGCGTGGCTTCCAAGACCGTGTGAAGAGCCGGCGGGCACGAGGCCCCCACGCACCGCCCGCCATAGCGCGGCAGACGGATTGCCAGTCGGCGTCGCCCACAACCCAGCGACGCCGACTGACAAGCGTAAACATCTTCACACCTCGGGCTTGGAAGTCCCGGCTACCCGATGCAGGCAGCAATTCATCTTGGGCACGCCAAGTCGAGACGCACCAATCAATTGTTCTGATGAATTCGCCGTTCCCGAAAGGAAAAATGAATTATCGCGATCGGCTTATTTCGCTCGTCTTCTAGGCAGAAGCGACAATTCACGCGGGCGTGATCGCAATGCGCTGGCACAAGCTATCACGCTGCAGGCCAATCGGCACCTGCACTGCAAAGCAGCCTTAACCGCCGTGCCGTACCTCTCACACAATCCGCGCAGCACCAAGCGCACCCCTCAGCGCTGCCCCGTATCCCCCGGCACCAGATGCCGCCACGGGAATACGTTCTTCTCGAAATGGCTGACATAGCCGCCCATACCCGCCTGGATGACCATGAGCTGCAGTCCCGGCCGCATGGCCTGCAGCGCCTGCAGCTGTTCCAGCGACAGCGCGCTGTTGCGCAGGCGGAAGCTGTGCACCGGTGCGAGTGCATCGCTGGCGAACAGGCGCTCGTAGGCGGCCAATGGTGTCACCGCCTCGGCCTCACGCACATCGGCCCAGGTGAACTGCAGTTCGGTGGACTCGGTGAAATCCAGCAGGCCCAGCGCGGGCAGGTTGCGCGATGCGGCCAGGTGTTCGATGAAGTGCTGGGTGTCGCAGCCAGCGCCAATCTGCAGGATGTTCAGGTGCGGCAGCGCCACCTCGAAGAAGCTGGCATCAGGCGCGTTGGGCACCACCAGTTCGGTCAGGTAGGGCGCGCGGCTGGCAAAGCGGGCAATCTCGCCACCTTCTTCCATGATCGTGCCCGCGCGTTGCACCAGCGACGTGTTGTGGTGCTCCGGCGCGGTGGGCGTGATCACCAGCGAGCGCAGGCGCGGGAACTGCACCTGGCTGTCCAGCAGGGCGGTGAACTCCCATTCTCGGGTGCCGTTGGCGCCTTCATCGCCGCCGGTGAAGCACAGCGACATCACTCCGGCGGCCACCTCGGGGTCGGACAGGCAGACCAGCGTCCACGCGAATGGCTCGTCCCATGGGTTGCCGAAGAACTCCACGTGCAGGCCGCCGTACAACGGCGCCACGGTCACCCGTTCCTGCAGCGCTGCCCACAGCGGGCCGGCCGGGTCCTTGATGTCCAGTTCATGCTCGGCCGCGCTGTCCAGATTGAACGCATGGATGCGTTGTTGCAGCGCCAGCAGCTGCTGTTGCGCGTGGTCGAAGGGCAGAGCGGTCATGTGTGTGTACCGGACGTCCGTGTGATGCCCCGATGATAGCGCTGGCCCGCTTGCGGTGGTCTGCGGCCGGTGATCGTTGGCTTGATGTTCCTCACGACAGAGCGACTCCGGCAGCCCTCATACTGGTGCCCACTGCACATCTCTTGCCAGGAAGCCGACCATGCGCCGCCACCGCCTGTCGTTGACCGTCGCGCTGCTCGCCAGCGCCTTCGCAGCACCGGCGATGGCCGCCGTGCCGTTCTTCAACGCCAGTTGTCCGGGTGGCATCGACGTGCACGCCGACGAAGGCGGGCCGGTCTACGTGCAGGGCCGCGAGGCCACGCTCAAGCGCTTCAACGATCGCTATTTCGAGGCGCGCGATGCCAACAGCGGCACCACGCTTTCAATCAGCACCGGCGACGACGGTGCGCCGCAGGTCAGCTACACCGGGCGCGGCGGCGCCAACGGCATCTGCCAGGTCAGCAGCGGCGGCACGCCTGCGGCCGCAGAAGGCGGCAGGCATCACCGGGATCAGGATCGCGATGACGATGCGGCACTGCCACGGGAAGTGACCTGCGAATCCACCGACCAGCGCCAGGTGTCCTGTGACATGGACACGCGCGGCAATGTGGAGATCGTGCGCCAGCTCAGCCGTACCCGTTGCGAGCAGGGCAGCAACTGGGGCCTGTCGCGGCATTCGGTGTGGGTCAACGGTGGCTGCCGTGCGACGTTCCGCAACATGTCCAAGGCCGCAGCCAACGCGCCAGCGGGCGATACCGCGCTCGGTGCGTGCAACGCAAGCAAAGGCGCGCAGGGCACGCTTGTGACCCAAGTACCGGTCGGAACCGATTACCAGGAACTGATCATCGATTATCCCGATGGCCGTTTCCTGTGCATGATGAGCAACAACGGCCGGCTGCAGAGCGTGACGCCGATACGTCATCGTTGATCACGATGGGTTAGTGCCGGCCGCTGGCCGGCAGACTCCGCGAACCCTGAGGGCAGAATGGTTGCCGGCCAGCGGCCGGCACTACCCGTCGGTGGTCCTGCTGCACCGCCGCGAGTGGTGTCACATGCGTCTGGCTAGACTGTGCTTCTTTTTCGTTCGCAGGAGGCACCCATGGCCCATCATCCCGCCGTTACCCTGATCGGCGTCCCCACCGACATCGGGGCGGGCCATCGCGGCGCCCGGCTGGGGCCGGAAGCCCTGCGCGTGGCTGGCCTGCCTGAAGCACTGGAAGCGCGAGGCGTGGACGTGCGCGACCTCGGCAACCTGGACGGCCCGCGCAACCCGTGGACCGCCCCGGTGCAGGGCTATCGTCACCTGGACGAAGTGGTGGCGTGGAACCATGCGCTGATGGAAGCCAGCTACGCCGAGCTGCAGGCCGGGCGAATGCCGATCATGCTCGGTGGCGACCACTGCCTGGGCATCGGTTCGATCACCGCCGTGGCACGCTGGTGCCGCGAGCAGGGCAAGGACCTGCGCGTGCTGTGGCTGGATGCGCATTCGGATTTCAACACCAGCGATGTCACCCCGTCGGGCAACATCCACGGCATGCCGGTGGCCTGCCTGTGCGGCCTCGGCCCGGATGCGCTGACCAAGCTGGGTGGCACCTCGCCGGCCATCAAGCCTTCGCAGATGCACCAGATCGGCATCCGTTCGGTGGATCCGGAAGAAAAGCGCCTGATCAAGACCCACAAGGTCGATGTCTACGACATGCGCTACATCGACGAGAACGGCATGAAGCGCACCGTGGAAGCGGCGCTGGCCGGCATCGACGAGAACACCCACCTGCACGTCAGCTTCGATGTCGATTTCCTTGACCCGAGCATCGCCCCGGGCGTGGGCACCACCGTGCCGGGCGGGGTGAACTACCGCGAAGCGCAGCTGGTGATGGAGATGATCGCCGACAGCGGGCGCATGGGTTCGCTGGATATCGTCGAACTCAATCCGCTGCTGGACAACCACAACAGCACCGCCGAACTGGCCGTGGACCTGGTGGAAAGCCTGTTCGGAAAATCGACCCTGATGCGCGACTGAGAGGGTCCAGCCTGAACGGTTGGACGAACCGTTCACACGCGCTCCACGCCCCTGCCGCCAGATTGCACCTCACGCGGCAGTGTTGGCTTCGAACCAGCCTGCCGCCCCGATCAATACAACCGAACCCCGTGATTGAGCGGGGTAGCGGCAAACCCAAGGAGAAGCCCATGAAGCGCGTAGTTGCCCTGATGCTGTTGTCGATGTTCTCGGTGGCCCTGCTGGCCGGTTGCAACACCGTTGCCGGTGCCGGCAAGGACGTGCAGAAGGCTGGCGAGAAGGTTGAGGATGCCGCCAAGGGCAACTGAGCCTGAGGTGGTGCGCAGTACGGAAAAGGCCGGGATCTTCCCGGCCTTTTTCATGCGTAATTGCCAAGTGTGGACGCCGCGTGTCGATGCGTAGTGAACCATTCAAGCAGGTGAGCAGCGTTTTCATGGCCGGTTGACCGTGCTTCAACGTGCACTGCGCGATGCTGCAGCCACGGTAACAACGCCGTTGCATTCCAAGGAAGCCTCAGCAATGAACAAAGACATCATTTCCGGCAAGTGGTCCCAGCTCAAGGGCAAGGCCCAGGCGAAGTGGGGCGATCTGACCAATGACGATTTCGATGTGGCCGAGGGCAATGCCGAGTATCTGGCCGGCCGCCTGCAGGAGCGCTATGGCTGGGCCAAGGATCGCGCAGAAACCGAAGTGCGCGATTTCGAGAAGGCGATGCACAAGGATTATCCGGACTACAAGTAACCGGGCGCCGCACGCTCGCGTTCTGCCCCCACAGACAACGCCCGCGCCGGAAGGTGCGGGCGTTGCGCTGTGTGGCGATCAACGTGCCGGCGGGTCGGGCACGTAGCGGTTGGGGAACGCCTGCGGCTGGCGGTCCAGGCGCGACGGCGAATCGAGCAGGATGCCGCGTGCGCGCAGGTTGCGGGCGCTGTCGTAGCGCAGCTGCAGCACCTGTGCCGGGCTGCGGGTGGCGCGTTCGAAATCGGTATCGCGCACCGAGGAACTCTCGCGCGCACCGTGGCCGGTGCCGAGCGCAGGTGCCTGCGACTTGGCCGAGTAGCCTTCGATACGGCTGGCGCTGGCGTCGGCGGCCGCCGAGGCTTCGGCCGCCGCCGGTGCCGGCCCGGCGCGCTCGCGCAGGATCGGCTGCGGACGCGGGTACCAGCGGCGCGCTTCCTCGAACACTGCTACGCCAACCACGCCGACGTTGTCGGGGCGGCCGGTGCGGCTGGCGTAGCTGCCGCTGGGGCTGCTGAAGACGAACTGGGCCACCTCGTCCTGGGTCTTGCGCCAGCCGGTGATGTCGGCGCGCTGGCCGGGGTTGAGCACGTAACCGGTCTGCGAGGGATCGGCATCTTCGCCGGAGATGGCGTTGACCCCGTCCACCGACAGCACCACCAGCACCCGGCGCGGGCTGTCGTTGTACAGGCGCACCGCATAGCGATGGCCGCGCTCACCGGCCACCCAGCGCTGGCCGTCGGCCGGGTAGCTGCGCAGCTCGGTGCCGCGGTCGCGGTCAACCAGGGCCACGCGCACCGGGCCGTCCTGCGGCATCGGCGGGGGCAGCGGGGCCGGGCGGAAGCCGGCCAGGGGCAGGATCAGCAGCAGGGGCAGCAGGCGTTTCATCGGGCGTCTCCAGCGGGGTTGGGTGAATGAACGTGCCGGGGGCCCTGACGGGGTTGACCGTGCGCACGGTAAACTGGCTCCGTTCATAGAAGGTTTCCGCACGCAGTCATGACGACCCGAGTCCTTACCGGCATCACCCCCTCCGGCACGCCCCACCTGGGCAACTACGTTGGCGCCATCCGCCCGGCCATTGCGGCCAGCCGCGTGCCGGACATCGAGAGCTTCTTCTTCCTGGCCGATCTGCACAGCCTGATCAAGTCGCAGGACCCGCAGCGCACCCAGCGCGCGACCCTGGAGATCGCTGCCAGCTGGCTGGCCTGTGGCCTGGACCCGGAACACGTGTGGTTCTACCGCCAGAGCGACATCCGCGAGACCACCGAGCTGATGTGGTTCCTGACCGCCATCGCCAGCAAGGGCATCCTCAACCGCGCCCATGCCTACAAGGCGGCGGTGGACAAGAACCGTGAGGAAGGCCAGGACGAGGACGCAGGGGTCAGCGCCGGCCTGTTCATGTACCCGGTGCTGATGGCGGCCGACATCCTGATCTTCAAGGCCAACCAGGTACCGGTGGGCCGTGACCAGATCCAGCACATCGAGATGGCGCGCGACTTCGCCCAGCGCTTCAACCACGTGTACGGCAAGGAGTATTTCCCGCTGCCGGACGTGGTGATCGACGAGCAGGTGGCAACGCTGGCGGGCCTGGATGGCCGCAAGATGAGCAAGAGTTACCACAACACCATTCCGCTGTTCGTGCCGCGCGAGGAGCTGAAGAAGCTGGTGTTCTCGATCCTGACCGACTCGCGTGCACCGGGCGAGCCGAAGGACACCGAAGGTTCGGCGCTGTTCCAGATGTACCAGGCGTTCGCCACCCCGGAGCAGACCGCTGCCTTCGCCAAGGCCTTCGCCGATGGCATCAGCTGGGGCGATGCCAAGCAGCAGCTGTTCGAGCGCATCGACAGCGAACTGTCGCCGCTGCGCGAGCGCTACAACGCGCTGATGGCCGAGCCGGAAAAGATCGAGGCACTGCTCAAGCGCCGTGGCCAGCAGCTACGTGAGCAGCTGGCGGCACCGCTGCTGGACGAGCTGCGCCATGCGGTGGGCCTGCGTGATCTGTCCGATGCCGGCGACATCGCCAGCGAAGATGCCGGTGAAGCCCGCGCCGCGCCGCCGCTGTTCAAGCAGTACCGCGAGAAGGATGGCCGTTTCTACTTCAAGCTGACCGCAGGCGACGGCACGCTGCTGATCCAGAGCGAAGGCTTCGACTCGCCGCGCGATGCCGGCCAGCTGATCGCCGTGCTGAAGCAGGCCGAGCAGGGCGACCAGCTGCAGAGCGATCTGTTCAAGCTGGAAGCCGAGGTCGATGCGGTGCTGGCGGCGTTGGCCGTGCTGCGCGCCGACTGATCGGTAGATGCCGACCTTGGTCGGCGCAGGGGTGGATGCCGGCCAGCGGCCGGCACTACCCGGGAACAGCGGCCATGGCATGATGTCCGCGCGCCTCAGGCGCGATGACATGGAGTCTGCGATGGCCTGGTTGTCGCTGCTGCTGTTCCTGCCCTGGTTCATCCTGCTGGGCAGCCTGTATTGGCTGTTTCCGCGCCAGCCGCGTACCGCGCGGCGACGCCTGTTCGATGGCGCCACCCTGGCGCTGGCGCTCGCCCTGAGCATCGTGGCGATGCTGTGGGGCCACCACATCGGTCTGGTACAGCCGGGCGCCGGACCGATCTGGCCGCAGGTGCTGGCGGTGCTGTACGCCTATGGCGCGTTCCTGGCGGTGCTGGTGATGGCCTTGTTGCTGCGCCCGCGGTTCGCATTGCGCTGAGGCTGATTGGTAGTGCCGGCCGCTGGCCGGCAATTGCATTCACCATAGCCCCCACGGGGTTACCGGCCAGCGGCCGGTACCCTCCGACCAAAGCCGCATCGATCACGCCATGCCGGCGCGCCTACCATGGGCCTCTGTTCCCGATCCTGCCAGGTGCGCGTCGATGACCGCCGATCCCAGCATCCACACCATCGATACCGGTTTCCAACGGCCTGATTTCGATGCCGCCTACCTGATCATCGAAAACGGCCGTGCCGCGTTCGTCGACTGCGGTACCGGCCTGTCGGTGCCGGCGATGCTGCAGGCCTTGACCGACAACGGGCTGGGCGTGGAGGCGGTGGACTGGCTGCTGCTGACCCACGTGCATCTGGATCATGCCGGCGGCGCTGGCCTGCTGATGCAGCAGCTGCCGAATGCGCGTGCGGTGCTGCACCCGCGCGGCGCGCCACACATGATCGATCCGACCCGGCTGATCGCCGGCGCCACCGCCGTCTATGGCGCCGAGGAAATCGCGCGCAGCTATGGCCGCATCGAGGCGATTCCCGAGCAGCGCGTGGTGGTGGCTGACGACGGCCAGCGCATCGACCTGGCAGGCCGCGAGCTGGTGCTGCTGCATACCCCGGGCCATGCGCTGCACCACTACTGCGTATGGGATGCGCGCAGCCGCAGCTGGTTCACCGGCGATACCTTCGGTATCTCCTACCGCGAGCTGGACAGTGCGCAGGGCGCTTTCATCTTCCCCACCTCATCGCCGGTGCAGTTCGATCCGGACGCGATGAAGGCGTCGATCCAACGCATGCTCGGCTACGCACCACAGGCGATGTACCTGACCCACTATGGTCGTGTCGAACAGGTCGAAAAGCTGGCCGAGGATCTGTTCGAACAGATCGATGCGATGGCGGCAATCGGCCGACAGTGCGACGGCCGTCCCGACCGTCATCGCTGCCTGCTGGCCGCGCTGCAGGCGTTGTACCTGGAGCGTGCACAGCAGCATGGCTGCGCACTGGACCAGGCTGCGGTAACCGAGGTGCTGGCGATGGATATCGAACTCAACGCGCAAGGCTTGGCCTGCTGGCTGGACCGCGCGTCGCGGTAGATCCACGCCACGCGTGAATGACGCGCGCCCAGGCTGCGCCGCGATGTCACGACCACGTTACACTCTGGTGACTTCCAAGCTAGCCGTGGTACTGCCGTGAACCCGATGCGCGTGTTGCTGCTGTCGTCCTGCCTGTTCGTCGGTGGCCTGGCCCATGCGGCCAATGACCTGCCCGGCGGCGGCATCGATCCGCAGGCGCTGTCGCGTCATGTGCGCGTGCTGGCATCGGACGAATTCGAAGGCCGTGCGCCGGCCACCGAAGGCGAAGAACGCACCGTGCAGTACCTGATCGAGCAGTTCCGCAGCTACGGCCTGCAGCCGGGTGGCGTGGACGGCAGCTGGGTGCAGCCGGTGCCGCTGGTGCGCGCGCAGCTGGATGGCCCGGCCAAGGCCAGTCTCGCGCTGAAGGGCGGCAAGCGTGCGCTGGCCAATGGCGTGGACGTGACCCTGCAGAGCCTGCAGCCGCGCAAGCGCGTGCAGATCAAGGATGCGCCGCTGGTGTTCGTCGGCTACGGCATCGACGCGCCCGAGCGCCATTGGAACGACTACAAGGACGTGGACCTGCACGGCAAGATCGCCGTGATGCTGATCAACGACGCCGATTTCGAGGCCGATGCGCCGGGTGCGTTCGATGGCAAGGCGGTGACCTACTACGGCCGCTGGACCTACAAGTTCGAGGAAGCCGCGCGCCGTGGTGCCGAAGGCGTGCTGATCGTGCATGAGACCGCACCGGCCGCCTATGGCTGGGCCACGGTGAAGAGTTCGGGCACCTCGCCGCTGTTCGATATCGAGCGCGGCCAGGCCGAAGCGATGACCCAGCACACGCCGCTGCGTGGCTGGATGCAGCGCGAGCTGGCCGAGGCGATCTTCGCCGACGCCGGCCTGGATTTCGATGCCGAGAAGCGCAAGGCGATGAGCGCGGACTTCCGTCCGGTTGCGCTGGACAACGCCAAGCTGAGCGTCGATTTCGCGCTCAAGCGCGAGCAGGTGGTGACCCGCAACGTGGTGGCCAAGCTGCCCGGCGGCGAGCACGCCGATGAGGCGGTGATCTTCTCGGCGCACTGGGATGCCTTCGGCATCGGCCAGGCCGACGCCAAGGGCGACCGCATCCGCCGCGGTGCGATCGACAACGCCACCGGCGTGGCCACCGTGCTGGAACTGGGCCGGGTGTTCGCCGCCGGCCCGCAGCCGCAGCGCAGCCTGTACTTCGTCGCGCTGACCGCCGAAGAGAAGGGCCTGCTGGGCGCCAGCTACTACGCCGCGCACCCGCTGGCGCCGCTGGACAAGACCGCTGCGGTACTGAACATCGAGATGTTCAGCCCGGATGGTGCCACCCGTGACATCGCGTCGTGGGGCAAGGGCCGGGTGTCGCTGGAAGGCGACCTGGAACGCGTGGCCAAGGCCCGTGGCCGCAGCTACAGCCCGGACCCGAATCTGGAAGCCGGCTTCTTCTACCGTGCCGACCACTTCGCCTTCGCCCGCCTGGGCGTGCCGGCGATCACCATCGGCCCGGGCCTGGACAAGCTGGACGGCGGTGTCGAGGCTGGCCGCGCGCTGCGCGAGAAGTACTTTGCCGATTGCTATCACCAGGCCTGCGATGCGTGGACGCCGAGCTGGGATCCGGCCGGTCACGCAGCCGATACCCTGCTGGTCTACGACCTGGGCGCGGAGCTGGCCAACAGCCGTCGCTGGCCGCAGTGGGAGAAGGAATCGGAATTCCACGGCGCCCGTGAGAAGAGCGAAGCCGCCCGCCGGTAAGCGCACGGCAATGCCGGCCGCCGGCCGGCAACCTCAAGAACCTTCCGAAGGAATGTGCAGTTGCCGGCCAGCGGCCGGCATTATCACGTCTTCCGCAGCAGCTTCCAGGCGCCCCAGCCGGCAACCACAAGCGCGGCCAGATAGCAGGCCACCATCGTGCGCAGGCCGGCCACCGGAGCCGGGTTGCTACCCCGGCTCAGACGCAGATGCAGTGAGCTGGCACCGCTGCCCAGATCCGCTGCCAGCTGCAGCACCAGTGCAGCGCAGAACGCCAGCAGGGCCATGCCGAAGCCGATACGTGGCCAACTCGCCCGGGCGCCGGGCCGGCGGATCAGCCATGCCAGCAGCGTGGCTGCGCCCAGACCCAGTGCGAGCCACACCAGCGGCGTGGCAGGAGAAGCGACGGCCACCGGCATTGCACCGGTGGCCGCGATCACTACGGCGCGCTTACTTGCGGGTGCCGTCGAGCCAGTTGGGGCCCTTGTTGGTGAGGAAGAACACATAGACCACCAACGATACCGCGATCGTCGCGGTGACGTAGATGGCGAACCAGTCCACGTGGCCGGTCTTCAATGCGCCCTGGTACAGCAGCGGCGCGGTACCGCCGAACAGCGAGTTGGCCAATGCATAGCCGAAGCCCACGCCCAGTGCACGGATGTGGGTGGGGAACAGCTCTGCCTTCACCACGGCATTGATGGAGGTGTAGCCGGTGAGGATGACAAAGCCCAGTGCCAGGGTGAGGAAGGCGAGGGTGGCATCGTGCTGGTGCGGCAGCTGGGTGATCAGGTACCAGCTGTACAGCACGCCGCCCACGCCGAAGAACACCAGCAGGCTCTTGCGGCCGATGATGTCAGACAGCCAGCCGCCCACCGGCTGCAACACCATCAGGAAGGCCAGCACACCCAGGTTGATCAGCGTGCCGGTCATCGGATCGTTGCCGGCGAACGCACTCTGGATCATCTTCGGGCCGTTCACCGAGTAGGTGTAGAAGGCGATGGTGCCACCGGCGGTGATCAGGAAGCACAGCAGCAGCGGACGCCACTGGTGCACGAACAGTTCGTACATCGAGCCGGACTTCTTGTCCTTGCCCTCGCGCGCGGCTTCGATGGAGGATTCCGACAGCGACTCGTCCATGCCACGGCGCAGCCAGAACACCACCACGGCGGCGATGCCACCGATGCCGAAGGCAATGCGCCAGCCCCACTCGGAGATTTCCGGCTTGGCCCAGAACGTCAGCATCACGAACAGGGTCAGCTGGGCCAGCACGTGGCCGCCCACCAGGGTGACGTAGTGGAACGAGGACAGGAAGCCGCGGCGGCCGGGGATGGCGGCCTCGGACATGTACGTGGCACTGGCACCGTACTCGCCACCGGTGGCGAAGCCCTGCAGCAGACGTGCGAACAGCAGGATGATCGCCGCCCAGATGCCGATGCTGGCAGCGGTGGGGGTGATGGCGATGATGAACGAGCAGAAGGCCATCAGCGTGACCGACACGGTCAACGCCAGGCGACGGCCATGACGGTCGGCGAAACGGCCGAAGAACCATGCGCCGATCGGGCGCATCAGGAAGGTCGCGGCGAAGATCGCCCACACGTACATGGTGGAGTTCTTGTCTTCAGGCGAGAAGAACTGCGACTCGAAGTACACGGCGAATACCGAGTACACGTAGACGTCGTACCACTCCACCAGGTTGCCGGCGGAGCCTTTGAGGGTGTTGGAGATGGAACGCCGCAGGGCGGCGCCATCGCTGGCGGGTACGGCGGGTTGGGACGTGGTGCTCATCTGGGTGGAAATCCTCGATGCGGTGCGTCCATGCGGGAAAGATCGGTGCCAGGGGCGCGCAGTGCGCTGCCGGCCAGCCTCCTGAGTACTGCATCCCACGTCAACGCCGGGTGCCGGAAGGGCGGGCGGGACATGGATGGATGACAGCGTGCCACTACACGGGCTGCCGGACCATAACCAAAACGTCCTAAAATCCGGGTTCCCCCAGCTCCCTGGTGTGTCATGTCGGCTCCCCCCGTTCCGTCTGCGGCTGCCCCACGGGGCGGCCTTGTCGTGCTGGCATTGCTGCTGGTCTACGTGGTCTGGGGCTCGACCTACCTGGGTATCGCCAAGGCCCTGCACGGCGGCGCGCTGCCGCTGACGATGGTTTCCGGCAGCCGGTTCATCATTGCCGGCGGCGTGATGTACCTGGCACTGCGCCTGTTCTGGAAGATGCCGAAGCCGAGCCTGCGGCAGTGGCGCAACCTGGCCGTCATGGGCGTGACCATGCTGGTGCTGGGCAACGGCATGGTCGTGCTGGCCGAGCGCGAGGTGTCATCCGGCCTGGCCGCCACGGCGGTGGCCTCGGTACCGCTGTGGATGGCGTTGTTCTCGGCCCTGCGCGGCCAGCACGCCAGCAAGGGTGAATGGCTGGGCATCGCCGTCGGCTTCGTCGGCGTGGTCTGGCTCAACGCGGGCAGCAGCCTGACTGCCTCGCCGACCGGGCTGGTGCTGCTGCTGATCGCACCGGTCGGCTGGGCGTTCGGCTCGGTGTGGGCACGCGGGCAGGACCTGCCGGGCCCGTTCATGACGGCCGCCGGGCAGATGATCTGCGGGGGCGTGCTGCTGGTGCTGATCGGCCTGGTCGTCGGCGAGCGCCCCACCACCCTGCCCGATACCGGTGGCCTGCTGGCGATGGCCTACCTGTGCGTGTTCGGTTCGATCGTGGCGTTCACCGCCTACGTCTGGCTGCTGCAGAACGTACGCCCGGCGCTGGCCGGCAGCTATGCCTACGTCAATCCGGTGATTGCCGTCCTGCTGGGTGCGGCGTTGAACGGCGAACGTTTCGGCTGGCGCGACTTCCTGGCGATGGCGGTGATACTTCTGGGTGTGGTGGTACTGACGATGGCAAGGACACGCAAGCGATGAGCATGGACGAGAAAGAACAACGCCGGGGCCTGCTGGTCACCGCGTCCACCTTCGTGCTGTGGGGGCTGGTGCCGGTCTACTGGCATCTGCTGAACGAGGTGCCGTCGTTCCAGATCATCGCCCACCGCATCATCTGGAGCACGGTGCTGGTGGTGGCCTGGCTGCTGATCGCCTCGCGGCTGGGCTGGTGGAAGAAGATCGCCGCGCAACCGCGCGCGCTGCCGATCCTGGCGGTATCGAGCCTGACCATCGCCTTCAACTGGGGCCTGTACATCTGGGCGGTCAACGCCGGTCACGTGATCGAGACCAGCCTGGGTTACTTCATCAACCCGCTGGTGAACGTGCTGCTGGGCGTGCTGGTGCTGAAAGAGCGCCTGCGCCGCGTGCAGTGGCTGGCCGTGGCCATCGCTGCGGTGGGCGTGGCCTGGTTGACCATCGATGCGGGTACGCCGCCGTGGATCGCGCTGGGCCTGGCCTGCTCGTTCGGCTTGTATGGGCTGCTGCGCAAGCTGGTGTCGGTCGACCCGGTGGCGGGGCTGGGGGTGGAAAGCCTGTATCTGTTCCTGCCGGCGCTGGGCTTTGCGCTGTGGGCCGAGAACGGCCATGGCGGCGGCTTCTTCGGTGGCTGGGGCTGGGGCAACGATCTGTTGTTGATCTTCGGTGGCGTGGTCACGGCGGTGCCGCTGATCGGTTTCGCCTACGGGGTGAAGCGCATTCCGCTGTCGCTGGTCGGCATCCTGCAGTACATCGCTCCGAGCCTGCAGCTGCTGCTGGGCGTGTTCTTCTTCCACGAGGCCTTCGACACCGGCAAGGCGATTGGTTTTGCGGCGATCTGGGCCGGGTTGATCCTGTTCGTCGCAGACAACGTGCGTGCGATGCGCGCGAAGCGGTAGCGCCGGGCCATGCCCGGCGAACCCATGGGGTCAGAGCCCTTCGCGGAGCGATGGGATCCGACCCTGCAAAAAAGAACGGCGCCCCGAGGGGCGCCGTTCTGCTTCCATCCACGGCCAGGAGAGAGTTGGCCGGGGCGGGAACGCGGTTGCAGGCTTAGAAGCGCTGCTGGTACTTCATGTACATGAAACGACCGATATCGAAGCCACCGTAGTAGGTGAAGCTGCTGTTCGGCTGGCTGTACATGATCGGACCCTGGTGGTCGAACACGTTGTTCAGGCCCAGTGACACGGTGCCATCCCACGGCAGGCTGTAACGCACCTGCAGGTCGTGGAAGGTGTTGGAACCCACCTTGCGGCTCGGCTGTGCATCGGTATACGGCGAGGAGAAGTCGGCCATGTTGCAGTCCGGGCCACCGCCCAGATCGTACGAGCAGGCTTCCTTCATGCCCGAGTAGTAACGGGCGGTCCAGCCGATGCCCAGGTTGCCGTACTGCCAATCCAGGTTGAAGGTCGAACGCACGCGGAAGTCACCGGCCCAACCCACGCGCTGCTCCACCGGGGTGGTGGCGGCGCTGTCGTTGCGCCGCTCCAGGTAGTCGGTGTAGGTGGTGTTCCAGTTGATGGCGAACTTGCCGTACGCGGTTTCCGGCAGGCGGTAACGCACACCGATGTCATAGCCGGCGGTTTCGCGGTAGCCGGCGTTGACCAGCGAGCGATCCAGCGCCGAGACCTGGCCACGGGTGGCCGCAGCGGTGGAACGGGTGAAGCGGCCGCACGCCGAATCCACACCCTGCACGTAGCACTGGTTGAGGATGTCGGTGGCCGACTCGCCGACGATGGCGTTGTCGATGCGGATCTTCCACCAGTCCAGGCTGACATCCAGGCCCTGCACGAAGTCCGGGCTGTAGACCAGGCCGACGGTCCAGGTCTTGGCGGTTTCCGGCTTCAGTTCCGCGTTGGAACCAGAGTTGAAATCGGAGGTGGCCTGCTGGCCCGGGCGGTTGGCAAGGTTGCCGTCCGAACCGGTCTGCTGACGGAAGTTGGCCGGCACGTTCAGCGCCTGGCAGCGTGCTGCCACGGTCGGGCTGCTGGCGGCGATGCCGAACTTCGTATCGCACGGATCGGTGAACGAATCGCGGCTGGACACTGCGCCGCCGTAGAGATCGTCCACGGTGGGGGCACGGAAGCCGGTGCCGTAGGTCGCACGCACCAGCAGGCTGTCGATCGGCTTCCACTTCAGGCCGAACTTGCTGTTGGTGGTCGAACCGAAGGTGTTGTAGTCGGTGTAGCGACCGGCCAGGTCCAGCGACAGCTCACGGGCGAAGGCCATGTCGGCCAGCAGCGGCACCTGCATTTCCAGGTAGACCTCGTTGAGCGAGTAGTCGCCACGCGTCGGCTGGCCGGTGGTACCGGCGATCTGGCCCTTCTGCACCATCAGGTCCGGGGTGTAGCTGGCTTCTTCGCTGCGGTGCTCGAAGCCCATCGCGCCCATGATGTCACCGGCCGGCAGGGTGAACAGCGAGCCGGAGATGTTGGCGCTGGCGACCTTGGTGGTGCTGCGCATCTTGTCGACGAAGCGGGTGAACAGGTAGTCCTGCACGTCCTGGTTGCCCAGCGAGCCCGGGCCGGTGTAGCCCATCGGCGCAGCCGGATTCCACGGCACGCAGCCGGCGATCACCGCACCCGGCGTACCGCAGCGGGCAACGTCGCCGTCCATGAAGGACGGGCCGACGGCCAGGTTGACGTGCGGCTGGTACATGCTGCCGGTGCCGACGCGCTCGCCTTCATTGCGGTTGTACATGTAGCTGACGTTCCAGTCCCAGTAACGCGAACCGGTTTCGAAGCTGCCTTCCAGGCCGAGGCTGGCACGCTTGGTTTCCAGCGTGTTCTCGGTACCGCGCGGCAGCTCTTCGGTGCGGTGCGAGAACAGCACGTCCTGGCCCCACTTGTTGAAGGTGCTGTCCTTGGACAGCGCAGCGCGCGTGCCGTTGCGCGACTGCGCAGCCGAGACCGAGTACGGGTAGCCGGCCAGGTGCTTGGTCGACTCGCGCTTGCTGTACAGCGCGTCGGCGACGATGCGCAGGTTGTCGGTGATCGAGAAGCCGCCGTTGGCGAACACCGAGGTGCGCTCCAGGCCGCTCAGCAGGCTCATGTTGGTCTTGGCGTTGGCGCCGTCGGCCGGGTTCGGCGTGTGGAAGTTGCCAGCGCTGCTCGGGTCGCCGCCCGGGCCAACGGTCAGCGGCTTGCCACCGACGGTAACGGTGCCCCACTGGGTGGTCGGGCTCAGCGCGTCGACGTCGTCGGCATGGCGCGGGCCACCCGGGTAACGGCTGAACTCGCGCGCATCGCCGAGGATTTCGTCTTCCTTGGTGCGCTCGGCACCGACGCTGAACCAGCCGCGGTCGAAGGTCTTGCCGAAGGTTGCGCTGTAGGAGCGCTTCTGGCCGTCGCCTTCACCGTACTGGCCGACATAGACGCTGGCTTCGCCACCATCGAAGTTCTTGCGGGTGATGATGTTGACCACGCCGGCGATGGCGTCCGAGCCGTACAGTGCCGAAGCGCCGTCGGTCAGCACTTCCACGCGCTCGACGATGGCGGACGGAATCGAGGCCAGGTCGGAGTAACCGCCGGCGCTGACGCCCATGCGGCGGCCGTCGATCAGCACCAGGCTGCGTTCCGGGCCGAGGTTGCGCAGGCTGACATACATGCCGCCGAAATCGCGCGAAGAGCTAAGCGAGGACGAACGGCTCAGGCTCGGTGCGCCGGCTGCAGTGACGTCCTGCAGGATGTCGGCAACGTTGACGTAGCCCTTCTTCTCGATGTCGGCGCGGTTGAGTGCCACCACCGGCTGCGCGGTCTCGACACTGGCCTGGCGGATGCGCGAGCCGGTGATCTCGATGCGGTCGAGGTTGGTGGGGGTATCGCCGGCTTCCTGTGCGAAGGCGGGCGTGGTGCAGCTGGCGGCCAGCGCGATGACGATCGCGTTGCGCAGCGGGGTGGTCTTCAGGGACATCCGTGAAATCTCGTGTTTCAGAAAAAACATGCGTCCGTTCTATGGACGCGTGGGGTGCTGCAAACCAACGTGGGGGCCGGATTCTAGAGTGTTTTCATTGGTAACTGTTTGTCCGCGCGCGCTGTAACGCCGCGAAAATGAATCGCAACCAACAATCCACAGGTGCACTGTGCGCAACGTCACGCGCGTTGTGTCTGCGATGGGCAGAGGCATCGATAGCGGCGGTGTTTGCGCAATCTGTAGCGATGCGAGTGCGCATGCATCCATCCACGCATGGCGTGGATCTACTGGATCCCGCACGCGCCACATCGGCAGATCCACGCCATGCGTGGATGGCCGCACAGTAGATCCACGCCATGCGTGGATAGCCCACAGTAGATCCACGCCACGCGTGGATGGCGCGCAACCAAAAAAAGGGACGGAGCCTTCGCTCCGTCCCCTGCGCAACGCTCATTCCATCAATGCCTGGTGCTCAGGTCTCGCGCAGCGCCGTGGTGATCGGCAATCGTGCCGCACGCAGCGCCGGGAACAATCCCCCCACCAGGCCGATGCCCAGCGCCCACTTCAACCCGCTCCACAGCAGTTCCGGCGAAACATGGAACTTGAACACCACCGCGCTGAAATTGCTGCCGATGGTGGACACGCTGTAGCCGTTGAACAACAACCACGCCACCGCACACCCCAGCAGGCCACCCAGCAGCGCCAAAAGCATGGTTTCCAGCATCACCGCAGTCACCACCGGCAGGCCGCGGAAGCCGATCGCACGCATCGTGGCGATCTCGCGCGCGCGCGTAGCCACGGCGGCATACATGGTGTTGAGCGCGCCGAACACGGCGCCTACTGCCATGATGGTGCCGATCACCTTGCCGAGGATGTCGATCAGTTTGGTCAACCCGCCACCCTGCTTGCTGTAGTAGACACGCGTGGTTTCCACGTCCAGCTTCAGACGCGGATCGGCGGCGACGGCAGCCTTGAACTGCTCGAAGCCGGCCTTGCCGTCGGTGCGCACGCTGATCGACTGCCAGGCACTGCGCTGGTAGGTGGTGGCCAGCGTATCGGCGTCGGTCCACAGTTCCGAGTCATGCGCATCGCCGGTAGCGAACACGCCGACCACCGTCCAGGTCTGGTTGCCCAGAGTGAGCGTCTTGCCAACGTCCATGTCGCGGAACTGGCTTTTGGCACCTTGGCCGACCACGATTTCGCGCAGGCCGGCAGCGAACCGGCGGCCTTCGACGATCTTGACCTTGTCATGCACGGCCCACGCCTGCGGGCCGACGCCGCGGAATTGCGCGTTGACGTCGGTACCATCGGCCTTGGACACCAGGTTGACCACCTGCGACAGCTCCGGCGACAGCAGCGGTCGCCCCTGCGCATCGCGGGTGATGCCGGGCAGCGTGGACAGCGTAGGGACCTGTTCGCGGGTGATGACCGAGTTGGTCTCGGCCTGCGAACCGCCGCGCAGCACGATCGCGGTGGTGTCATCGCCGGTGTTGTTGAGCGTGGCCTGGAAGCCTTCGCCCATCGCCAGCATCGCCACCAGCACGCCGACCACGCCGGCGATGCCGACCACGATCACCGAGGACGCACCCCAGCGCTGCGGCAGGCTGGCAATGCCGATGCGGGTGGCGGCCAGCGCCAGCCGTCCACTGCGGGTGAGCGCCAGCCACAACCCCACCAGCACCGCGATGGCCAGCACGCCGATCCACGGCAGGCCGATCCACACGGCCAGGCCGACGGCCAGCAACAGCACGGTCACCGCGTTTCCCAGCCACTTCTTGAGCTTGTTCATGTCGGTGTCCTCTTCAGCGGCCGGCGAGCGCGTCGACGATCTTCAGGCGCTTGGCACGCAGTGCGGGCAGCAGCCCGACCACGATGCCGATCACCACGATCAGGACGATGCCCACCAGCCAGGTCGGCGTCGGTACGTGCGGCGGCAGCATGCCCATGCTCTTCGGGCTGATGGCCGGCAGGATCAATGCCGCCAGGCCCATGCCGAGCAGTCCACCGAGGCCGATCAGCAGCACCGATTCGACCATCACCAGGGTCAGCACGGTGCTGTCCTTGAAGCCCAGCGTCTTCAGCGTCGCCAGTTCCGGGATACGCTCGCGCACCGCCTGCGCCATGGTGTTGCCGGTCAACAGCAGCAGGGTGAAGAACACCGCACCCATGATCGAGGTGACGATCATGCCGATGTCGGCGAACTGCTTGACGAACGCCTGCTGGAACGCCGACTCGGTCTGGGTCTTGGTTTCGTGGTCGGAGTTGGCCGAGATCGCATCGATGGCCTGTGCCACCCGCGAAGACTGATCCGGGTTGTCCAGCGTCACCGTGTACCAGCTCACCTGGTTCTTGATGTAGTCGTTGGATTCATCGAAGTACTTCCAGTTCATCATCAACTGGCGTTCTTCGTTGGCCGCCAGCGCGCGATCCTTCGAGCGGTAGATGCCCTTCAGTTCCAGCGGCCAGTCGTTGCTGCCGCCGCGCGGGAAGATGGTGGCCTGCAGCGGGATGGTGTCGCCGACCTTCCAGCCGAACTGCTTGGCCAGCGTCTCGCCGACGATCGCGCCGGTGCGGGTCTGCTGCCAGTCCTGCAGCTGCGCCGGGTCGATCTGCAGCTCGCGGTAGACATCGAAGTAGTTCGGCGCCACCGAGAAGTTGGGGAAGAAGTTCTTCGGGTCCTGGTAGATGCCGCCGAACCACATGCCGTAGGTGACATCGCGCACGCCGCTGACCTGGCGGATCTGCGCTTCCAGGCGGATCGGCAGCGACTGGGTGATCGACAGGCGCGAGGCTGTCACCAGCCGGTTGGCGCCTTCCACACTGCCACCGGAAGAGAACGCCACGCGTACCGAATCGAGCATGCCGAACAGCAGGAACGCGGCCACCACCGACAGCAGGGTCAACAGGGTGCGGGTGCGGCTGCGGAACAGCTGCGCCCACACCAACGAGAAGTATTTCATCGCTGTGGCCTCCGTCAGTGGGCCAGCGGGGCGTCGGCCAGCTCGCCCTTGTCCAGGTGCACCGTGTGGGTAGCGTACTCGGCGGCCTTCGGGTCATGGGTGACCATGATGATGGTCTTGCCGTGTTCGCGGTTGAGCTGCTGCAGCAGGCCCAGGATCTCTTCGGCGGACTGGCGGTCGAGATCGCCGGTCGGTTCGTCGCAGATCAGGAAGGTCGGGTCGGAGACGATCGCGCGGGCAATCGCCACGCGCTGCTGCTGGCCGCCGGACAGTTCGTTGGGGCGATGGCTGCGGCGGTCGGCCAGGCCGACCAGGGTCAGCGCGATCTCGGCATTGCGCTTGCGCTGCGCCGCGCTGAGATGGGTCAGCAGCAATGGCAGTTCCACGTTCTTCTGCGCGGTCAGCATCGGCATCAGGTTGTAGAACTGGAACACGAAGCCGACGTGATGGCTGCGCCACGTCGACAGCTGGCCGCCGCTCATCTGGTCGATGCGCTCGCCTTCGATGCTGATCTCGCCGCCCGTGGGGTTGTCCAGGCCACCGATCAGGTTGAGCAGGGTGGTCTTGCCGGAACCGGAAGGGCCCATCAGCGCGACGAAGTCGCCGCTGGCGATATCCAGGTCGATGCCGTGCAGCACCTGCACCTTTTCGGGGCCACGCTGGTAGGTCTTGGTGATGTTGCGCAGTGAAACCAGGGTCGACATGGGTGGTTCTCCACGGAAGGCGGGAAACGGGGAAGCGCACCGGCGGAGGCCGCAGGCGTGCGTCGAGCGGTGCTGCCGGCGGCGCCCGTGGGCGCCAGGCCGTTACTGCGCTTGTTTCTGTTGCACCTTGGCGCCATCGCGCAGGGTGTCCGGCGGGTTGACCACCACCGATTCACCTGCGCTCACGCCCTTGAGGATCTGGCGGTCCTTGCCCATCGCCTGGCCGGCCTCGACCATGCGCTGCTGCACGCGGTTCTCGTCGTTCAGCACGAAAGCCACCGAGGCGCCCTCGCGCTGGACCACCGCTCCGCCCGGCACGCGAACGCCCTGCGGTTTGCTGGCCGCCTGCGGCTGCGCCTGTTCCAGGAAGCTGACCCGCACGCCCATCTCCGGCACGATGCGCGGGTCTTTCACTTTCAGCGCCACCCGCACCTTCACCGTGGCCTTGCCGCGATCAGCGGTGGGAATGATGGCGATCACCTCGGCCGGGATCTTCCAGTCCGGATAGGCGTTGAGCGTGGCTTCCACCGGCATCTTCGGCTGCACGCGGCCGATGAAGGCTTCACCGACCTCGACTTCGATCTCCAGCGATTCCATGTCGACGATGGTGCCGATGCCAGTACGGGTGAAACCGCCACCGGCCGACAGCGGCGAGACGATCTCGCCGGGCTGCGCGGCCTTGGCGGTGACCACCCCGGAGAACGGCGCGCGCACGATGTTGTTGTCCACGCCGAGATCGGCGATGGACAGCTGGTCGTTGGCCACCTTGACGTTGCGCCGTGCGGTTTCCAGCTGCGCACGCAGGCTGTCACGCTGGGCCACGGCCTGGTCGTACTGCGAACGCGAGACCAGTTGCTGGTCGACCAGTGCCTGCAGGCGGCTGGCCTCGGCGGCGGCCTGCTTCTGCTGGGCTTCCAGGCCGACCACCTGGCTGCGTGCGGCCTGCAGCTGCGAGGCATACAGGCTGCGCTGCGCGTCGGCATCGATCGGGTCCAGGGTGGCCATGACCTGCCCCTGTTCCACCCGCATGCCTTCTTCGATCATCACCTCGCGCACCTTGCCGGTGATCTTGGCCGACACCGTGGCCATGCGCCGGGCGACGACGTAGCCGCTGGCATCGAGCACCGAACTGCTGGCGCTGCCCTGCTGGATGGCCACGGCCGGCGCGGTGTCCACTTCCACGGTGGGCGCGCGGCCGAACAGCGCGAATGCACCGCCGGCCAGCAACACGATGATCACGACCACGGCGATCCACAGCCAGCGGCGGCCACCACTGCCACCACTGGAGGCAGGCGGCGGCGACTTGCGGTCGATACGGAGTTCCTTCAACAGCTCGGCAGAAGCGTTCATTCGTTCCATCACAGGCGTTCGGGCGGGTATGACCGGAAGGGCAGGCAGCGGCGGTTCCGGCGGTGGAGCGTGCGGCACAGCATGAAGGCAGGTGCATCGGTGATGGCAGTGACAGCTGTCATCCGATGTCATTGACGGCGGCAACTGCGAAATGTGACCACGGCGGCACAGGATGGCAACGTCCCCGCTACCGGTACTGCCCATGGATCCGATCGCTCCGTCGCTGTCCCGCCTGCAGCAGGTGCAGGTGCGTTACCGCGACCATACCGCCCTGCACGGCATCGACCTGCAGGTCCGCGCTGGCCAGGTACTGGCCCTGCTGGGCCGCAACGGTGCCGGCAAGAGTACCGCGATCAGCGTGTTGTTGGGCCTGCGTCGCGCCGACGCCGGCCAGGTCGAGCTGCTGGGCGGTGATCCGCAGCAACGCGATCATCGGCTCGGCCTCGGCGTGATGCTGCAGAGCACCAGCCTGCCGCCGATGCTGCAGGTGGATGAACTGGTGGCGCAGGCCAGCGCCTGCTATCCCGATCCATTGCCGCTGGGCGACGTACTGCAGCGTGTGGGCCTGCAGGACCTTGCCCGGCGTCGCTATGGCCAGCTGTCCGGCGGTCAGCAGCGCTGCGTGCAGTTCGCCATCGCCATCTGCGGCCGCCCGCGCGTGCTGTTCCTCGATGAGCCCACCACCGGCCTGGACATCCAGGCGCGGCAGGCGATGTGGCAGGCGATCCGGCAACTGGTGGCCGAAGGCTGCGGCGTGCTGCTGACCACCCACTACCTGGAAGAAGCCGAGGCGCTGGCGCAACGGGTGGTGGTGCTGGAGCAGGGCAGGGTAGTGGCCGATGCGCCGCTGTCCGAACTGCGCCTGGCCGACCGCCCGCGACGCATCCGCTGCCGCAGCACGCTGGCCGCCGATGAGGTGCAGCACTGGCCCGGCGTCCAGCAGGTGCAGCGCGATGGCGAACATCTGCAGATGCTGGCCAGCCCGGCCGAGCCGGTGGTGGCGCGCCTGCTGGCCGCCGATGCGCAGCTGCGAGAACTGGAAGTACAGGGCGCGGCACTGGCCGACGCCTTCCTCGACCTGACCCGGGAGGCCGCATGAACACCTTGACCCGTCCCACCGCCGCCGGTGCCGCGCCCTCGGTCTGGCGTGCCCTGCGTCCGTATCGCGCCGAACTGCTGGCCGAGCTGCGTCGCGCCTGGCGCTCGCCGTCGTTCGTGCTGCCCTCGTTGTTGTTCCCGGTGCTGTTCTACCTGTTGTTCGGCGTACTGCTGGGCCGTGGCCACGCGCCGGTCTATCTGCTGGCGACTTATTGCGTGTTCGGCGCGATGGCGCCCTCGCTGTTTGGCTTCGGCGTGCAGCTGGCGCTGGACCGCGAAGGTGGTCTGCTGACCCTCAAGCGCGCACTGCCGCTGCCTGCCGCAGCGCCGCTGCTGGCGCGGCTGGCAATGGCCCTGCTGTTCGCGGTGCTGATCGCCGCGATGCTGATGGCGGTGGCGTGCCTCTTCGGCGGCGTGCAGCTGCAGGCGGTGCAAGTACTGCAGCTGCTGGTCGTGGCGGCGTTTGCGGCATTGCCGCTGGGGTCGATCGGCCTGCTGATCGGCAGCCATGTCGGCGCCAGCGCGGCACCGGCCATCGTCAACCTGGTCTACCTGCCGCTGGCACTGTTGTCGGGGCTGTGGCTGCCGTTGTCGGCATTGCCGACGGTGTTTTCGACGATGGCGCCGCTGTGGCCGACCTGGCACCTGGCGCAGCTGGCCCTGCCCATTCTTGGCCAGCCGGCACGTGGCGGCACCGTTGGCCATCTGCTGGTGTTGCTGGGTGTGAGTGCGGTCGCACTGCTGCTGGCGCGTCGCCGCCTGCGCCGGGTCGGCTGAACTGGCATGATCGGCAGCGATCGTCCCCGCCTGGAATCTTCCGTGCCACCGAGCTGGCTTGCGTCCCTGCTGCGCCCCGCACCGGATTCGGCGGTGGCCGAACTGCTGCGGCGGGGCAAGTCGCCCTGGAGTGGTGCGATCCATCTGCTGTGGTCGGTCTGGATCTTCCTCACCCCGGTGCTCGGCAATGGCTTCACGCTGCGCTGGTTGTTGCTGACGCTGGCCAGCTATCCGTTGTTCCTGCTGTTCTATGCCAAGGTGATGCTGGCGCCACGGCACCACGCCTGGCGCTACGCGCTGGCCATGATTGCGATGGCCCTTGTACTGCTACCGTGGTATCCGTCGGGACTGAGCTACTTCGTGTTCGGCTGCGTGATGATCCGCATGAGCAGCCGCGGCGGTTGGTGGGTGTACCTGTTGCAGCTCACTGGCCTGAATCTGCTGTTCTGCAGCACCGCGCTCTACTTCGGTTATCCGTGGCAGGCCATGGTGTGGATGCCGGCGGTATCGTTCATTGTCGGGCTGGTGGTGAACGTGGAGGCCTTGAGCCATCAGCGCGACGTCGCCCTGCAGCTGTCCCAGGATGAGGTGCGGCGCCTGGCGACCACCGCCGAGCGCGAGCGCATCGGCCGTGATCTGCATGACCTGCTGGGGCATACGCTGTCATTGATCACGCTGAAGCTGGAACTGGCGCGCAAGCTGTACGACCGCGATGACGCGCGTGCCCGGCAGGAAATCGGCGAGGCCGAGGACATCGCGCGCGAGGCGCTGGCACAGGTACGCAGTGCGGTCACCGGCATCCGCGCCAGCGACCTGGCCGGCGAACTGGCCTCGGCTCGCCTGCTGCTGGAATGCCAACAGGTACACCTGCAGTACATGCCGCCGCCGCCGATGCCAGTGGAGGTAGAGCGTGGGCTGGCACTGGTGCTGCGCGAGGCGGCGACCAACATCGTGCGCCACGCGCAGGCGACCCGGGTGCAGGTGGATTTCATGCTTGAGGACCGACAGTTGGCAATGCAGATACGCGATGACGGCCGTGGTGGCGTGCAGGCCGAGGGCAATGGATTGTGTGGCATGCGTGAGCGGGCAGCGGCGCTGGGTGGCCATTTGACGCTGCAGTCGCCGCGCGGGGAAGGCACGCTGCTGACCGTGCGCGTACCCTTGGTGGCCGCGACTATGCCGCTGTCGCCGGCATCGCTGGCACAGGGGGGCGCGGCATGATCCGCATCCTGCTGGCCGAGGACCAGGCGATGGTGCGTGGTGCATTGTCGGCGCTGCTGAGCCTGGAACCGGATATCGAGGTACTGGGCAGTGCCGCCGACGGCGAAGCCGCCTGGCGCATGCTGCAGCAGCTGCAGCCGGACATCCTGGTCACCGACATTGAAATGCCCGGGCTGAGCGGGCTGGAGCTGGCCCAGCGCATCGCCCGCCATGAACTGCCGATCAAGGTGGTGATCGTGACCACCTTCGCCCGCGCCGGTTTCCTGCGCCGCGCGCTGGAAGCAGGCGTGCTGGGCTATCTGTTGAAGGATGCACCGGCCGAGAACCTGGCCGAGGCGCTGCGCAAGGTGAAGCAGGGCATCCGCGCGATCGACCCGCAGTTGGCGCTGGATGCGTGGTCGCAGGCCGATCCGCTGACCGACCGCGAGCGCCGCGTGCTGCGCCTGGCGGGCGAAGGCCGTACCGCCAGCGAGATCGCCGAGCAGCTGGGGCTGTCGCACGGCACAGTGCGCAATTACCTGTCCGAATGCATCGGCAAGCTGGGCGTGGCCAACAGGATCGAGGCGTATCGGCTGGCGCGGCAGAAGGGGTGGTTGTAGAGGTCATTTCCGCGACCGCGGAGGGGTGTCACTTTCTTTGCTCGTGCAAAGAAAGTAACCAAAGAAACACGCCGCCAGGTCGCGAGCCGGTGCTGCGCACCGGTGCCCTGTGCTCCTCGGTCCGTCGAGGGACGGCGCGGGAACTCGCTGCGCTCAGACACCCGCGCCTCTTCGCCCTCGCCGGACCTGCGGTGCTCGGCTCGCTCAAGGCGGACTGGAAGGTCAAGATCAACAACAAAAGCATCCACGCGCGGCGTGGACCTACTGGGTGCAGGTGTGGCGTTTGACGTTGGGTCCGCCTTCTAGCGAGCCGAGCATCGCAGGGGAATCAGGGGCGTAGAGGCGCCGATGTCTGAGCGCAGCGAGTTCGGCGCCGTCCCCTGATTCACCGAGAAGCGCAGGGTACCGGTGCGCAGCACCGGCTCGCGACTTGGCGGCGTGTTCTTTGGTTACTTTCTTGCACGAGCAAGAAAGTGACACCCCCCACGGTCGCGGAAACGATCCGCCGGGAACTCCCGGCGAACCCTTTCAATCCTTCCCGCGTGCCATCGCCTGGAACACGCCATCGCGGCGCACCCACAGGTGGAACAGCGCCGCACCCACGTGCATCAGTACCGTGGCGAACAACACATAGGCCAGCAGGCTGTGCGCATTGCGCAGCGCGGCATACAGCGCCGGGGTGTGCGGCACGATCGGTGGCAGGTGCAGGCTACCGCCCAGCACGATCGGGTAGCCGCCGGCCGACAGCATCGCCCAGCCGATCAGCGGCATCGCCAGCATCAACGCGTACAGCATCCAGTGCGAGGCCTTCGCCGCCAGCACCTGCCACGCCGGAAGATCTGCCGGCAGCGGCGGTGGGCGATGGCGCAGGCGGTTGTACAGGCGCAGCACCACCAGCAGCAGGATGGCGATGCCCAGCGGCCGGTGCAGGTCGATCAGCAGGGGGCGCAGGTGCAGCGAGGCGACCATGGTCACGCCGATGAAAAGCATCGCGATGATCATCAACGCCATGGACCAATGCAGCATCCGGGCGAGCAGGTTGAAGTGGCCGTTGCCGGTGTTCATTGCGCAGCCTCCTTCGGTTGCTCGACGTTGCCGCTGGCGCGCTCGCGTTCGCGGCGGTTGAACGACTGCGAATACACCGCCGAGCGCGCCGCCAGGATCGGGTCATCGCTGCCGCGCACGCCGCTGGGCACGATCAGCGGATCGAAGTTGAGCTGGCCGCAGGCGCCTTCTTCCTGCGACTGCATGCGGTCGAGGCTGAGCACACCGGCCACCACCTGATCGCGCGATTCCGGCCACGGCACCGAGGGGTCATCGATGGCATCGCCGGGCGCAGCCAGGCTGACCACCAGGTTCCAGCGCACCGGGCCGGTGGCCAGGCGTTGCTGCAGTTCCTGGCTGAGAAAATCGACATCGGCCTGCTTGCGTGCGTCCGCATCCATTTCCACCACCGGTGCCTGCGGCTGCCAGCGCCAGCGCACCGCGCGCTTCTGCCCCTGTGCGTTGGTGAACCAGAAGCTGTTGACGCTGTTGAAGGTGGTGTTGGCCCAGCTGCTGGTCCACGGTGCGCTCTTGGCCCACTGCTGGAACGCCTGCGCGCTGGGGTATTTCGCCAGCACGGCGGCCATCTTCTGCGGGTCGGGCTTGCCGGTGGCCGGGTCCGGAATCTGCGCGCTGGTCTGCTCGTAGAAGGCTTCGGCGGTGGGCACGGCGAAGAACGGAAAGCTGTTCATCGCCATCCGCCATTCCTGGCCATCATCGCTGACCATCTGCACCGCGATGCTGCGCACCCGTGCGGTGTTGTCGGCGCCGTAGGGGTCACCGCCGCCGATCGACAGGCGGCCCATCACCGGCACGCGCGCCTGCGAGAACACCCTCGCACTGGAAAGCGTGGGTGCCTGCGCGCTGGGTTCGAACCAACCACTCACGCACACGCCCTTGCTGTGCGCGCGGCGGAAGCCGGGATGCGCAGGGCCGGTGGCCTCGATGGTGTCGGTGAAGCGCTGCGCGGTCAGCCGGTCGCGGCCGATCCAGCCGGCCAACCAGGCAAAAGCGAGGGCGACGACGCCCAGGATCAGCGCGATCAGGGCGATCCAGGGCAGCGGTGAATGCGTGCGCGGTGACTGCGGCCCTTGGCCGGCACGGGTGTAGCGGAAGAGCGACATGGTCGGAGTCCTGCCTTCACGGACGTGTGGGTGGGCGACCACCACATCCTCGCAGAACCCGGCCGGAGCCGAAATTCAATTTTTCGTCAGATTTGCCGGGTACCGACCAAGGCCGGCACCTACTGGAATTGCGGATCAGCACCCGCACCGGCATCGGTAGCGCCGGGCCATGCCCGGCGGCTGCATCAGGCGTAACGCGCTTTCAGCATCGCCCAGGCCGAACGCAGGGCCAGGGCTTCGCCACCGGCCGGGCGGCCCGGGCGCTCGCCATCGTTCCAGGCATACACGTCCAGATGTGCCCAGCGCTGACCATCTTCCAGGAAGCGTTCCAGGTACAGCGCGGCGGTCACCGAGCCGGCCATGCGCGAACCGGCGTTGGCCAGGTCGGCGATGCCGCTGCTCAGGTAACGCAGGTACGGGCGCCACAGCGGCATGCGCCACACCGGGTCGCGGGTGGCGTCGCCAGCCTGCAGCCACTGCTGGGCGAGCGTGTCATCGTTGCTGAACAGCGCCGGCAGATCCGGGCCCAGCGCGATGCGCGCCGCGCCGGTCAGGGTGGCGAAGTCCAGCACCAGGTCCGGCTTCTGCTCACCGGCGAAGGTCAGCGCGTCGCACAGGATCACCCGGCCTTCGGCGTCGGTATTGTCGATCTCCACGCTCAGGCCCTTGCGGGTGGCGATCACTTCGCCCGGACGGAAGGCATCCGGGCCGATCGCGTTTTCCACCGCTGGCACCAGCAGGGTCAGGCGCACCGGCAACTGCTGGGCCATCACCAGCCCGGCCAGTGCCAGCGCGTGGGCGGCGCCGCCCATGTCCTTCTTCATGTTGCGCATGCCATCGGCCGGCTTGATGTCCAGGCCGCCGGTATCGAAGCACACGCCCTTGCCGACCAGCGCCAGCGCCGGGTCCGTCTCCTTGCCCCAGCGCAGCACGATCAGCCGCGGCGCGCGGTGCGAGGCGCGGCCCACGGCATGGATGGCCGGGAAGTTCTGCGCCAGCAGTTCGTCGCCGGTGATCGCTTCAACCTGCGCGCCATGCGCTTCAGCCAGGGCACGCGCGGCGTCTTCCAGCTGCTGCGGGCCCATGTCTTCGGTCGGCGTGTTGACCCAGTCACGCACGCGCAGGCTGGCGGCGATCAGGTCGGCCACCTCGCCGGTCGGTGTGGCAACCAGCTGGGCCGGCGTGCGGTTGCGCTTGCGGTAGCGGTCGAAGCGATAGCTGCCCAGGCCCCAGCCCAGCTGCAGCAGCGCCTGTTCGGCGGCCGGCAGTTCGCTGGCCAGCTGCCACACGCTGCCTTCCGGCAGGGCGTGCGGTGCGTGGGCGTAGCTGTAGGCATCGGCACGATCGCCGACACCGATCACCGCGCCCGCCAGGCCATCGGCGCCGGGCAGCAGCGCAACCGAATGCGCGCCCGCAGTGAAGCCCTGCGACTTCAACCACGCCTGGGTCGCAGCGGACTGGCTGTTTTTCCACGCCTCGAACTGGCTGCGGTCCAGCACGTGCAACGGCAGCGCGGCGGTGGTGTCGGCGGTGAAACCAGTGATCTCGCTCATGCGTCAGGTACTCCGGGATGCGTCAGCGTCGGCGGCGTCGAGGTTGGCGTCGAGCCAATCGGCCAGGCCGGTGAGGGTGTCGAACTGCAGGTCAGGCTGCAGCTGCGGATGGTTCCAGGTGGCCGCTTCGCGGTTGATCCAGCAGCCGCGCAGGCCGGCAGCCATCGCGCCGGCCACGTCCATCTCGACGTGGTCGCCCACGTGCAGCACCTGCGCCGGGGCGACGCCCAGGCGGTCGCAGGCGGCGTGGAAAATGCTCGCTTCGGGCTTGGCCGCGCCATGCTCGCGCGCGGCCAGCTGGAAGCTGAAGTGATGGGCCAGGCCGATCCGTTCCAGGTCGGCGTTGCCGTTGCTCAACGCGGCCACCGGCACCCGCGCGGCGATCCGCGCCAGGGCGTCGAGCGCATCGGGGTAGCACTCCACCTGGTTGCGCGCGGCGTAGAACACTTCATACGCCGGTTCCAGAAGGTCCAGGCTGGCGCCACTGTTTTCCAGCGCCTCCTGGATCGTCAGCCGGCGCAGCGCGCTCAGGTCGAAATGCAGGTGGGGGTTGTCGCGGAACGAGCGCTCGCGCAGTTCGCGCATGGCCGCCACCGGATACATTGCGGCGGTGGCGGGGCTGTGTTCACGCATCCAGTCGAACAGGACCTGGTCGATGCGGGCGCCGATCGGAGCGAACGGCCACAGCGTATCGTCGAGGTCGAGGGTGATGGCAAGGACAGGGAATTTCACCCCGCCATTCTACGCCTGCCCGCGCGCGCTTTCATGCGCGCGACGGGCAGGGGGCGCTGCAGGGTGCGTCAGCGCAGGTCGTAGGAGCAGCTGATGGTGGTCTGGCCGTCGAATCGCCGCACATCCAGGTTGTGCCGGCCCACTTCCCGCGTGTAGCTGCCTGCCACCGGGTCGGACAGCTTCGCCAGTGCCGCGATCTGTTCGACGCTGGCGGTGCTGAAGTACGCGGTGAAACTGTCGACGCCATCCTCGCCGCTGTCGCCGTCGTACGCCTGCAGGCGGTTCACTGGCTGGCCAAGCACCATCAGCCGCGTGGTCAACAGGAACTCACCGCTGGACTCCCCGTTTTCCGCCTGCAGCGGCGGCGGCGCCAGCAACTGGGCGATCGTTTCGAACTGCTTGGGGCTGAGGTGGCGCTGGCAGGTGACCGCTTCGACCAGCTGGGCACGCGCCTGCTCGATTGCCGGCGGCGTCGCGGCGAAAGCAGGGGTGGCAAGGCAGGCGAGGGCGAGGCAGCGTGTGGCGAACGAGGTCATCCGAACGGATCCATCCGAAAAAAGGGGGACTATTCTGCCAGTTCTGCCCTTGTTTCCGGCCCTGCCATCGGCGCGATCATTGTCCTGGCCGGCTCACTCCAGCAAGCGCGCCCAGCCCTGCATGCCCTCCAGTCGTGCCAGCACCAGCTTGATGCAGACCAGCAGCGGCACCGCCAGCAGCAGGCCGATCATGCCCCAGGCCCAGCCGAAGACCATCAGCGCCAGGATCAGCACCAGCGGTGACAGTTTCATCTGCCTGCCAAGCACGATCGGCGTCACCATCTGCCCTTCCAGGGTATGCAGGGTCAGGTAGGCGGCCGCAGGCAGCAGCGCCTGCAGCGGGTCGCGGAACTCGACGAAGCCCATCAGCAGCATCAATGCCACGCCGAGCAGCGGGCCGACATAGGGCGCGAAATTCAGCAGCGCCGCCACGGTGCCCCACAGCAGGGCCTCCTGCAGGCCGATGCCCAGCAGCATCAGCACGCCGGCCAACAGCAGGCCGACCACGGTGTTGATCACGCTGATGGTCAACACGTAGCGCGATACCTCATGCTCGATCGAGCGCAGGATGTCGCTGGTGAAGCGCTGCTGCTGCCGGTTCGGGAACAGGGCGATCGCCGCGCGCTGCAGACTCTGGCCGTAGATCATGAAGAACAATGTCAGCAGCACCACGGCCAGCACCGAGGCGGCCAGCCGCGGCGCGCGCGTCAGCATGCGGTACGGATCGTCCAGCTGGGTGCGGATCACCTGCACCTTGCGGTTGCCATCGCCACCGGCCACGCGCGCGAAATTCTCCGCCGCCTGGTTGGCCTGCTGCACCGGCTTGGTCAGGTCCTGCACCTGGCGCGCGACCTTGCGCAGCTGCTGCGGTGCTTCCTGTGCCCAGTCCATCGCCGGGCCGATCAGCTGCACCGCCAATGCACCGGTCACGCCCAGTCCGGCGCCCAGCACCAGCAGGGCGCCGAGCGCGCGCGGAATCCACAGCTTCTGCAGCAGCCGCAGGATCGGGTTGCCGACCAGGGCGAAGAACATCGCCAGCAGGACCGGCAGGATGATGTCCTGCGCCGCCCACAGGGTGAACGCCACGGCCAGGGTCGCCAGTATCACCAGCGACATCGGGCCACGTGGGCGCGGGGCGGGGGGCAGCGGTGCGGGGGCGTCCGGCGCAGGCGACGACGGGGACAACAGGGACTCGCTCATCGACGTACCGACCGGGAAAAGAAGCCCATTATCGACCCGCCGCGATCAACGCGGCGGGTAAGGATCATCAACGTTCGGACATCTCGGTGGCCGCTTCGGCCGGACGCGGCCCACGCAGCTCGGTGTCCACCGTGGGCGCCGGCTGCGCTGCCGGCCGTGCAGCTGCGGGCGCCGGCTGCTCGGTGGCCTCATCGGTCTGGTCGGCGGCATCGTCTGCGGTTTCCGCCGCCTGCGCCGCCACCACGGTGGCAAACGCGGCCTGTGCGCTGGCGAACAGGCTGGACACCGAACCCACCATCTGCAGCCAACGCGCACCGTTGACCTTGCCTGGAACCTCCAGCTTGCCGGCGATGAAACCGCCGGCCAGGCCGACCAGCACGATGCGCAGTGGTGACCAGCCCTGTCGCCAGACCTGGCTGAGTACGCCCCAGTTGTCCTGGGTCTCGCCGATGCGCACGGCCATCACCTGTTCGCAGCGCTTTACCCGCCGCTGCAGTGCACCGAACTTCATGGCTTGCCCTCCGGAATCTGCACGCCGGCATCGGGATCATCATCGGTGGGCTCATCGAACAGGCCCAACCGGGACAACTGGCGCCGGGTGGCGTGCATGCCGGTGTGGTGGAAGAAGTACGAAACGCGCCAGATCGCATAGCCGGTGACGGCCAGGCTCAGCAACGAGGTGATCAGCAGTGCCTGCAGCCAGCTCAGGCCGAAGCTCTGCAGCAGGGCGATCAGGGTGGCGGCCAGCAACAACCAGGCCGAGGCGCCGAATACGATGGCGACGCCGGCCCAGGCCAACGCACGCCCGAACGCACTGCGTGCAAGCGCGAAGTCCGCCGACGCCAACCGGCGCAGCGAACGCAGCGAGTGCTTGGCCGAATCGGCGGTCGCCCGGCCGGCAGCGCCGACCTGGCGGATGCTCTCGTCCAACGGCGGCGTGGCCGCCGGATCGGGACGTTGCGTGGTGTCTTCGCTCACGCCGCAGCTTACTTGTCGCTGCCGCGGGCCAGCTTGGCGATGATCCAGCCGGTAGCGAAGGCCACACCGAACGAGGCCAGCGGACGTTCGCGGATCAGTTCAGCGGCGCTGTCGATCAGGTCCTTGCCCTTGTCCATCAGTGCGTCGACCTGTTCCTTGGCGGCGGCACCACCGAACTCGGCGGCAGCCAGGCCCGACAGCGCGCTGTCGGACAGTTCAGCCTTGACGTTGGCCTTGCCGATGCGCAGTTCGTCAGTCGCGGCACCGGTAGCGCCCTTGATCGCACCGCCGGCAGCGCTGGCGGCCTGCTTCAGGTGGGAACCGGCTTCACCCAGGTGGTCCTTCAGGTTTTCGGTATTGGTGGGGCTCATCGAATCACTCCTGTTGCGATGGGGGAACGGGCGATCGGCTCAGCCGACCTGGACATACAGCAATAGCATCACGGGGGTATAGGGGGCGTTACGGCCAGGCGATCACCGCATCACCAACTGGCCCTGCTGCTGGCCATTGTTGCGCAGCACGCGCAGCACCAGGGTTGGCGGGCGCTGCTGGAAATTGGCGCGCCAGCTGGCCAGGTCGGCGAATTCGCCAACCGTGGCATCGGTGATGATGTCGCCCTGCTGCAGGCCATTGGTCGCCGCGCGGCTGCCGCGCTTGACCTCGCTGACCAGCACGCCGCCCACGCCGGACTGGCGCAGCGATTCGGGCAGGTCGACGAAGCTGGCACCGGTCAGGCGCGGGTCCAGGCTCTCGCCGCTGACCACGCGCGCCTGTTCCTTCAGCGTTGCCTTGATCTGCAGCGGCTTGCCTTCGCGGCGGACGTCGAGGGTCAGCACGCTGCCCACCGCCGCCAGGCCTTCCACGTTGTGCAGTGCTTCGGCACTGTCCACCCGCTGGCCGTTGGCCGAGACCACCACGTCGCCCGGCTTCAGCCCTGCGGCGGCACCGGCCGAACCGGCCAGCACGCGGGTCACCAGTGCGCCACGGGTTTCGCCCAGGCCCAGGCCTTGCGCGATCTGCGCGCTCAGGTTCTGGCTTTCGATGCCCAGCGTGCCGCGCACCACCACGCCATGCTTGACCAGCTGGTCGACCACGCTGCGGGCCAGGTTCGACGGAATCGCCAGGCCCAGGCCGATGTTGCCGGCCATGCTGCCCTGCGGGTTGAAGCTGGCGGTGTTGATGCCCACCAGCTGGCCCTGCAGGTTGACCAGTGCGCCACCGGAATTGCCCGGGTTGATCGATGCATCGGTCTGGATGAAGTTCTGGTAGCCCAGCCCGCGGATGCCACTGCGGCCCACCGCCGAGACGATGCCCGAGGTGACCGTCTGGCTGAAACCGAACGGATTGCCGATGGCGACCACGAAGTCGCCCACCCGCAGCTGGTCGCTGTTGCCCAGCTTGATGTCGGTCAGGTTCTGCGCCGGAATGCGGATCAGCGCGATGTCGGTGTCGCGGTCCGAGCCGAGGAATTCGGCCTTGACCGTGCGCCCGTCGGCCAGTGTCACCTGCACGTCATCGGCGTTGTCGATGACGTGGTGGTTGGTCAGCACCAGGCCTTCGGTGGCATCGATGATGACACCCGAACCGAGTGACTCGTTGATCCGCTCCTGCGGAATATCCGGGAACAGGCGGCGGAAGAACGGGTCGTTGAAGAACGGGTTGCGTACCCGCACCACCTGCTTGGTGTTGACGCTGACCACCGCCGGCATGGCTTTTTCCAGCATCGGTGCAAGCGATGGCACCGCCTGCCCGGCGACCGATGCCGGCAGCGCTGCGGTGGTGGGCAACACCGCAGGCAGTGGAGCGGCGTCGGCTCGGTTGTCCAGGTGCGCGTTGAGGCCAGTGGCAACGAAGCCGCCGAAGGCAGCAGCGATTGCGAGCGTAAGCAGGGTGGGAAGCGGTCGCATGGGAGTCGGTTCGCAGGCTGGGATGGGGGCCGTTGACGCATACGGTAGAACAAGCTGAATGAGTGTGTCGCGATCTGGATAAATGCCCCATGAAAATCCGACCCGTGCCGAGGGCGCCGGAAAGGTGGCGCGCGCGTCATACCGCTGTTCGCGACAGCCGCGTGCGAGCGCCGCAAGGCAGGTCGACAGCGCCGTGACACACCGCGACACTTGCGCAGTTCCGCGCATCCTGACCTTGCGATGACGCTCATTGCTGCGCGGACGTGTTACGGCGGCCAGTGCCTGCATCGGCATGCCGGCAACAGGCAGGCGGCGCAGCACACTGCTTAAAAAAAGGGATTTCCTGACTGCGCGGCGCGTCAGTCGCCGCCATCACTTACACCAGTTGCGTCGCACCGGATGCGATTGACCGGCCGTGCCCGTTCCACGATAGCCATTGTCGGTATAGCATCGCCCCGTTTTGACAATCCAGGCCCCTAGGAGGGCAACATGAGCAACGGTAATGGTGTGTCGGTCGTGACCGACGCCGTCGAGAACGTGAAAGAAACCGCCACCAACGTCGGCGAGACCATCGCCCACGCCGCCGAAGACGCAGTGAAGTCGGTCAAGAAGACCGTCAAGCGCGCCAGCAAGGCTGCCACCACCCGCGTCGCCAAGGCCAAGAAGGTCGTGGCCAAGGTCGAGAAGACCGTTGCCAAGAAGGCCGAGAAGGCCGCCAAGTCGGTCGGCAAGACCGTTGCCAACGCCAAGAAGAAACTGGAAGCGGCCAAGAAGAGCGCCAAGGCCGAAGCGGCTGCCCTGAAGAAGGAAGTGGCCAAGAAGAAGGCGGCTGCCGGCAAGACCGTGACCAAGAAGGCTGCTGCTGCCAAGAAGACCACCAAGGCTGCCGGCAAGAAGGTCGCCACCGTGAAGAAGGCCGCCACCAAGAAGGTTGCGACCGCCAAGAAGGCTGTTGCCAAGAAGACCGCTGCTGCCAAGAAGGTTGTCGGCAAGAAGGTCGCTACCGCCAAGAAGGCTGTAGCCAAGAAGACCGTGGCCGCCAAGAAGGTTGTCGGCAAGAAGGTCGCTACCGCCAAGAAGGCTGTGGCCAAGAAGACTGTCGCTGCCAAGAAGGTCGCCGGCAAGAAGACCGTCGCCGCCAGGAAGGTCGCCGGCAAGAAGACTGTCGCTGCCAAGAAGGTTGCCGGCAAGAAGACCGTCGCTGCCAAGAAGGTCGTCGGCAAGAAGACCGCCGTCGCCAAGAAGGTTGTCGGCAAGAAGGTCGCCGCTACCCGCAAGACCGTGGCCAAGAAGGCTGCACCGCTGAAGAAGGCTGTGGCCAAGAAGGCTCCGGCCAAGAAGGCCGTGCGTAAGGCTGCCAAGCGCAAGTAATCGCGCTTCGTTCGAAGGCCCTTCCGCTCATCGGGCGGGAGGGCCTTCTGCGTTTTCGGGGGCGCTCATCCGCGCCTGACGTGGATCTGCGGCAGCAGGCTGGGGCAAGATGAAGGTCTTCCGCAGGAGTCCTGGCCATGCGCGGTATCGATTTCAGTTCCTGGCAGGGCGTGCTGTCGACCCTGGCCGGGTTGGTCCTGATCACCCTGCTCGGCGTGGGTATCCGCCTGCTGGTGATGCAGACCCTGCAGCAGCGTCGCGAACGCGAGAACCGCCAGATCAACGAGCGGCTGCGTACCTTGATGGCGGCCTACAAGACGCTGGGTGGTTCCTTCACCGGTGAGCTGGGGGTCGACCCGGCCCATCTGCGCGACCTGCGCCAGCGCGCCCACGAAGAAGGCATCGCCGAGCCAGGCTCGGATCGGGCCCGGCGCATCCGCGATGCGGTCGAAGCGGCGTTGTCGGACATTCTGCTGCTGGGCACCGACGAGCAGGTACGACTGGCTGCCCGCGCTGCCAGTGAACTGGCGCAGGGGCGCCCGGTGCACACACACGAACTGGTGATCTCGCTGCGCGACTTCGTCCGCGAAGCGCTGGACCTTGCGCCGGTGCCGGCCGACCTGGAGATCCCGCCGCAGGGGCCTACCCGACCCGCAGGTAGCGGTGGCGGAAGTGGCAAGGGCCGCAGCGAGGGCGAAGGCAAGGGCGGTCGCACCGGTGGTGGCGGCGGCGGTGGCATGGGCGCCGGAATGGGCGGGCTGGGTGTTGGCGCGGGTGCTGCGCTGGGTGCCGGCCATGCGGCCGGCGAGGATGAAGCGGGCGCCCGCTGAGGACGCCCGCCGGGGTCAGCGCTTGAGTTCGAAGATCGGCTCGAATCCGCCGTAGATCATCCGCGCACCGTCGAACGGCATGGGATTCTTCGTCGGGTCCAACCGCGGGTCTTCCATCATCTTCTGCATGCCTGCATCGCGGGTGGCCTTGTCCGGCCACTCGATCCAGGAAAACACCACCGTTTCCTCCGCCGTGGCTTTCACCGCGCCGAAGAAGTCGGTGGTCTTGCCGTGCGGCACGTCATCGCCCCAGCACTCGACCACGCGCAGCGCGCCGTACTCGATGAAAACGGGATCACCTGTGCGTGCATGGGCGAGGAACTTCTCCTTGTTGGCGGTCGGCACTGCCAGTACGAAACCATCGATGTAGCTCATCGCTTGCCTCCGGAATGGACCATGCCAGGTGCACGGCCTTCAATGAGTCGACGCTTCAGGGCGCGGAAAATCGACATCGATTGCTGCACCGTTGAATCGAAGCGCGTGCGCGTACCGCGCGCGTATGCCTGAGCCTTGCTGAATCAATGCAAAAAATTCAGCAATGCGAAGACCGCTGTTTTCAGGGAGCGTTGTGGCGAATAACGGAGAATTTACATTCCCGATGCGATGGCGCCCTGGCGCTGCTGCACACCATAAGAAAGTAAAGGTGTACCCCCATGAAGAATTCGCTGATTGCTCTGGCTCTGGCCGCTGCCCTGCCGTTCACCGCTTCGGCCGCCGAGAACCTGTCCTACAACTACGCCGAGGCTGATTACGCCAAGACCGACGTTGACGGCATCAAGGCTGATGGCTGGGGCGTGAAGGGTTCCTACGGCTTCCTGCCGAACTTCCACGCGTTCGGCGAATACAGCCGCCAGGAAGTCGACCACACCAACATCAAGGTTGACCAGTGGAAGGTCGGTGCCGGCTACAACGTCGAAATCGCTCCGTCGACCGACTTCGTTGCCCGCGTTGCCTACCAGAAGTTCGACCGCAAGCACGGCCTGGATTTCAACGGCTACAGCGCTGAAGCCGGTATCCGTACCGCGTTCGGTGCCCACGCTGAGGTCTACGGCCTGGTCGGTTACGAAGACTATTCGAAGAAGCACGGCGTCGACATCGACGGCCAGTGGTACGGCCGTCTGGGTGGTCAGGTCAAGCTGAACCAGAACTGGGGCCTGAACGGCGAGCTGAAGATGAACCGTCACGGCGACAAGGAATACACCGTCGGCCCGCGCTTCAGCTGGTAATTGCATCTACGGCGCGCCCGCGCGCTGTTCGTGCTGCAACAGGCCCGGTATTGCCGGGCCTGTTGCGTTGTGGGGAATCAGAACAGAGCCTGACTGCGATGCGGGCGTCATGTTGCATTGCAATGAATTGGATTCCGCCACCGCCAGTGGTGGCCTACGGTGGATATCCCGTGCTGCCGGATACACCGCGATGCCGCCCGTCCTCCCACCGCTGCTCCCCGATCGGCCGCGCCGCCTGGCACTGCTGGATCCGCATCCGGTGCTGCGGCTGGGGGTGGAGGTGTTGCTGCGCCAGCACAGCGGCGTCCACGTGCGCGGCAGCTACGCCAACGAACGTGACCTGTTGGAACTGCTGGAGAGCGAACCGGGCAGCGTTGACCTGCTGCTGATCGATGCGCTGCCGCTGGGCGATCTTGGCGACGGCCTGCAGCTGCTGCGCGGGTTGTCCCGGCGCTGGCCCTGCGTGCCGATACTGGTGCTGTCGGCACACTGCAATGCCAGCACCGTGGCCACGACGATGCAGGCCGGTGCACGCGGCTTCCTGTCCAAGGCGACCACGCCGGAAATGCTGCTGCGCGCGGTGGACGTGGTTGCCCGCGGTGGGCGTTTCGTGCCCCCGGATCTGCGCACGCAGCTGAATCGATCACGCTCGCGGCGCATGTCGGCGCCCACCCTGGCGCCCTTGAGCAGGCGTGAGCGCGAAGTGCTGCGGCTGCTGCTGCAGGGCTGCAGCACCGGCGAAGTGGCCCGGCGCTTCCAGCGCTCGGCCAGCACCATCAGCACACAGAAGAAAGCCGCCTACCAGAAGCTGGGCATCCGCAGCGATGTCGAACTGTTCCGCATCCGCCACCTGCTGGAGTGCGGCTGACGGGCGTGCTTACTCGCCCTGGTACTGCTTTTCCTCGACCAGCGCCGAACCGGCGACACGGTTGATCTCGTTCTTCACCTGCACGCGTTCGCCATTGGTGCCGTACACGCCGCGCGCCAGCTGGATGAACGCCTCGTCGAATACCTGCGCTGCTTCCTTGTCGCGCAGCTGGTCCTGGATCTCCCACATGCGCTCGTTGATGGCCTTCAGCTGCGTCTTCAGCGCGGCCAGTGCCGGCTGTGCGTCAAGCTGCTGCTGCAGCAGGGGCAGCAGGCCGTCAAGTTCGGTGCGCACGTTGGCCAGCTTGGTCGCATCGTCGATGCGCTCGGCCTTGATCTCGAGAATGGTGATCTTGTCGATCAGCTCGCCGATCGATACCGGGGTCAGGATGGCGTCCACGTGGTTGGTTCCTGGAAATAGGACTGCATGATACCGCGCTCGTTGCGGCGCGGATTTACGCTGAATTTGCGCTGGCGCGGCGGCATCGCCATCGAACCGTTACGGCCATGCCGTCGACACTGCCGTCCCGGGCGGACAGACCGCCTTCGACGAGGAAGTGAGTGCAGTGAAGAGCAAGGGGACGATCGTGGCCAGCGCGGCCGCACTGGCGGGGCTGCTGTGCGCCGGCAGCGTGCAGGCGCAGGTACAGGTGAGTGGCACGGCGGCAGTGACCAGCGACTATGTGTGGCGCGGCAGCTCGCAGAGCGACGGCGATCCGGCCGCGCAGGTGGGGGCAAAGGTGACGGTGGGGTCGGGCTGGTATGCCAGCGCGTGGGGCTCCAATGTCTCGTTCACGCCGGACAACGGTGCACGCAGCGAGTTCGATCTGGTCGCCGGCTGGTCCGGTGCGCTGTCGCCGGACTGGAGCCTGGATGCGAACCTCACCCGTTATGTCTATCCGGGTACCGGTCGCGCACTGGACTGGACCGAACTCAATGTCACCACCACCTGGAAGCAACGCGCCTGGCTGCAGGTCGCCCACTCCAACGATGCGCTGGCCGGCGGCCGTCGCGGCACCTACGCGCAGCTGGGCGTGCGGGTGCCGTTGAACGAGCGCGTGCGCCTGGAAGCAGCGGTGGGGCAGTACTGGCTGGCCACCGCGCAGGGGCCGGACTACCTGCATGGCCAGCTCAGTGCCATTGCCACGTTGACGCCGGCCTGGGAAGTGCGCGCCACCGTACATGACACCGACAGCGCCGCCAAGCGGCTGTTCCCGGGTAATGCCGGTGGACGTTGGGAGCTGGCGCTGCAGGGCAGCTTCTAGTCGGCCGATGCTGCCTGGCGGGTGCGCCAGGCAGAGGGCAGCCACACCAGCAGGGCCAGTACCGCCACCGCGGTACCGGCCACGCACACACCGGTCCAGCCGAAGCGCTGGTAGACCTGCGCCGACAGCAGCGAGCCCAGCGAGCCGCCGATGAAGTAGCCGGTCATGTAACCGGCATTGAGGCGGTTGCGGGCCTCCGGCTGCAGCGCGTAGATCAGGTTCTGGTTGCTGACATGCAGCAGCTGCGCGGCCAGGTCCAGCACCACCACGCCGACCAGCAGCGCCAGCAGCGAGTGCGCCGACAGCCCAAGAGGCAGCCAGGACAGCAACAACAGCACCAGCGCAATGGCCGTGGCCCGGCCGGTCTGGCCACGATCCGACATGCGCCCGGCAAGGCCGGCAGCCAGCGTACCGGCGGCCCCGACCAGCCCGAACAGGCCGATGGTGGCGTCGCTGTAGGCATAGGGCGGCTGCGCCAGCAGGAAGGCCAACGGCGTCCAGAAGATCGCGAACATCGCAAAGCTGCATGCGCCGAGCAGTGTGCGCTGGCGCAGCACCGGTTCCTGCAGGAACAGCGTGCCGATCGAGCGCAGCAACGCGAAATAGCCCAGCCCGGCGGTGTGGTGGAAGCGCGGCAATCCACGCTGCAGGGCCAGTGCGGTCAGCACCAGCGTACCAGCGGCGATCGCATAGACCAGGCGCCAGTCGCCCAGGCTCGACAGCAGCCCGGCCACGGTGCGTGCCAGCAGGATGCCCAGCAGCAGTCCGCTCATCAGGGTGCCGACCACGCGGCCGCGATGCTCCGGTGCGGCCAGGGTGGCGGCGAACGGCACCAGTACCTGCGCCACCACCGAGAACAACCCGGTGATCGCGGTCCCGGCCAGCAGCCACGGCAACGACGGCGCGCACGCGCTGATCACCAGTCCGCTGGCCGACAACAACGTCATCACCACGATCAGCCGGCGGCGCTCGAACAGATCACCCAACGGCACCAGCAGGATGAGGCCGGCGGCGTAGCTCAACTGGGCAGCGGTGACCACCATGCCGACCTGGCCGAACGGCACGCCGAAGGCATCGGCGATGGTATGCAGCAATGGCTGCGCGTAGTAGTTGCTGGCTACCGCGACGCCGGTGGCGACCGCCATCAGCAGGATCTGCCAGCGCTGCAGGGGAGGAAGGGAAGGGGACACGCGATGTTCCGTTGAAGCAGGGCAGCACAGTGTCCGCCTGCTGCAGGCATGATGGAAATGAATCATCATCATCCCTGTCATCTGGAATTGAGATACAGGCGTGAACCTCAAGCAGCTCGAATTCGCCGTGGCCCTGGCTGAAGAGGGCAACTTCACCCGTGCGGCCGCGCGCTGCCACGTGGTGCAGTCCGCCTTGAGCCACCAGATCGCCCATCTGGAGCAGGAGCTGGGCACCGTGTTGTTCGAGCGACTGCCGCGCCAGGTGCGCGCTACGGCCGCGGGCGAAGCGTTGCTGGTGCACGCGCGGCAGGTGCTGGCCAGCCTGCGCCACCTGCGTGCCGACGTCGCTGCCGTCAGTGGTGAGGTGCGCGGGCTGCTGGCGATCGGGCAGATATCGTCGCTGACCGGCATCGACGTGGTGGCGTTGCTGGCGGCCTTCCAGCAGCAGCACCCGCAGGTCGAATTCCAGTTGCGGGTGGACAAGAGCGAGACCCTGCTGGAGCAGGTGCAGTCACGTGCATTGGACGTGGCGCTGGTGGGGCTGGCACCGTCGGCCGATCTTGAAGGCGTCTGCCACCACATGCTGCAGGAAGAGGATCTGGTGGCCGTGCTGGCGCCGCAGCATCGGCTGGCCACGCGCCAGCGATTGCCGTTGGCGGCGCTGCAGGATGAAGCCCTGGTCGATTTTCCGCGGGGTACCGGCGCGCGCCGGCAGACCGATGATGCGTTCGCCGCAGCGGGCCTGCCGCATCAGGTGCGTTTCGAGGTCAACCTGATGGAACTGGTCGAGCGCTTCGTCCGCCACGGCCTGGCGGTGGGGATCGTGCCGGTGCTGATCGCCGACGATTTCGAAGGGGTGGTGCAGGTGCCTCTGCAACCGACCCCGACCCGGCGCGTACATCTGGTCTGGCAGCGCCTGCCGACGCCAGCCGCACGCGCCTTCGTCGATGCCGTGCTCAGCCGCGCAGGCGCAGGCTCAGGCCCTTGAGGAAGTTGCGCAGCATCTGGTCCAGGCAGCGCCGATAGTTCTTGTGGCCGGGCTGGCGGAACAGCGCGCCGAGTTCGGATTTGGAGACAGTGAAGCCGATGCTGGTGAAGATCTCCATCATGTCGACATCGCGCAGCTGGAAGGCCACGCGCAGCTTCTTCAGCACCAGGTTGTTGTCGATGCGGGTTTCCACCGCGCGCGGCGCCTGGCCCTCATCCTGACCGCGCAGGTGCAGGATCAGGCCATCAAGGAAGTGCGCCAGCGCACTGTCGCTCATTGGCTGGAAGCCCGGCTCGTCTTCACGCAGCAGCCAGGCCTTGGCCTGCTCGACATCCACCTCGAACGCCGGATCGGCCATCTGGCACAGGGTCACCACGTGGTGGTCGCCGAGGTCCAGGGAGTAGCGCACGCTGCGCAGCACATCATTATTGATCATGGCCCATTGTACCGGCCCGGCGGCCGTAACCGGACTGTCACCGGATTGCAGCATCGTGAGCGCTGTTCTGCAGAGACCCTCTCCGATGCGCCGGTACCTCCTCTCCTTCCTGCTGGTCACCAGCAGCTTTGCCGCCACCGCCCAGGACCGCTACGTACCCGTGGAGCAGCGTCTCAGCGCGGCCCAGCTGGCCGAAGTGGGCCTGGACGCGACCCAGCTGCAGACCCTGAACCGCGTGCTGCGCGAGGCAGAGGCATCTGCGCCTGTCCCCATGCGCGCACCGGTTGCCGCCAGCCCCGGCGCACCGTTGCCGGCCAACGTTCCCGCCCCGGCGGCGATGCACCTGGGCCTGGAAGAGGGCCCGGTCAGTGCCCGCGTGGTCGGCGACGTTGCGGGCTGGGAGCCGGGCACGGTGTTCACCCTCGACAACGGCCAGCAGTGGCAGGTGATGAAGGGCCAGATGAAGCTGCGCAAGACCCTGCAGGCACCGCAGATCGAGGTGATCCCGGGTATCGCCGGGCGCTGGTTCCTGCAGGTTGACGAAGACCTGCCGAAGGCACGCGTGTTCCGCCTGCGCTGACCGCGCGCACCGCAGCGGGCCGATCAGGCAACGCAGCCGTGGACCGACGGTGCCAGAATGGCGGTCTGGTTTCCCACGGAGTTGTCTGATGACCCGAACCGTCCTGATTACCGGCGCCACGTCCGGCTTCGGCGCCGCTGCCGTCCACCGCTTCGCCCAGGCGGGCTGGAAAGTGATCGCCACCGGCCGTCGCAGTGAACGCCTGCAGCCGCTGGTCGAGCGTTACGGCAAGGAGGTGGTGCACGCGGCCGTGTTCGACGTGCGTGATCCGGTCGCGATGGAAGCGGCGCTGCTGGCACTGCCGCCGGCCTTCGGCGACATCGACCTGCTGGTCAACAATGCCGGTCTCGCCCAGGGCACCGCGCCGGCGCAGAGCGCCAGCCTGAAGGACTGGACGACGATGATCGACACCAACATCACCGCGCTGGTCACCCTGACCCATCGCCTGTTGCCGCAGCTGGTGGAGCGCAAGGGCGCCATCATCAACATTTCGTCGGTGGCCGGTGTCTACCCGTATCCGGGCGGCAATGCCTATGGCGGCACCAAGGCCTTCGTCAGCCAGTTCTCGCTGGGCCTGCGTTCGGACCTGCACGGTACCGGCGTGCGGGTGACCACCATCGAGCCGGGCATGGCCGAAACCGAGTTCACCGTGGTCCGCACCCATGGCGACCAGGTCGCGTCGGACAAGCTGTATACCGGCGCCAATCCGATGACCGCCGAGGACATCGCCGAGCAGATCTTCTGGGTAGCGAGCCTGCCGCCGCACCTGAACATCAATCGCCTGGAGCTGATGCCGGTCAGCCAGTCGTTCGCCGGCTTCCAGGTTGCCCGCGAGGGCTGATCTGCGCCCTGGATGCGCACAGGCAAAAAAAAGCCGGGCAACGCCCGGCTTTTTCATTCATGCCTGCAGACTTACTGCGCCTTGATCGCCATCGCCTGCAGGCCGGTGCCATCCAGCTTCTGCTTGGCTTCGGAAAGCTCACCAGCGCTGCCATAGGGCCCCATGCGTACGCGGTACACGGTCTTGCCGTTGATCTGCGCCGACTCCACGCGTGCAGCCAGGCCCATCATCGCCAGCTTGGCCTTGGTCGCTTCAGCATCACCGGAAGCGCCGAATGCACCTGCCTGCAGGATGTAGCGGGCATTGTCGGCCGGTGCCGGGGCTGCCGCAGCGCTGGCGGCGGCCGGCGCGGCTTCGCTGCGTGCCGCAGGAGTGGCGGCAACGGTGCTGGCCGGCGCGGTGGTGCCGGCTGCCGGCGTCGCTGCTGTCGGGCGTTCACTTACCGGGGTCGGCAGCGGACGGCTGGTGGCGGTCACCGGCGCGGTGCTGGCAACGCTCGCCGTCGCCGCAGGTGCGGCGGCCGCAACCGCCGGCACCGGCTTGCCTTCCAGTGCGGCCTGCGCGCGCTGCGCTTCGGCCTTGGCCCGGCGCTGGTCTTCGGCACGCGCGCTGGCGGCCAGTTCGGCGTCGGACATTTCAACTTCCTTGCCCGGCAGCAGGGTGTAGAAGTCGTACTGGGTGGCCGCCGGCTTTTCCGGTTCAGCCGGCTTCGGCGTGGCCGGTTGTGCGGCCGGCTGGGTGCCGACATCGCTTTCGCCATCAGCCACCGGCGCCGGCTGCGCGTTCGGGTTCGGCTGCGGACCGGCGCGCAGGAAGCCATCGCCCTCGCCCTTGAACAGGTTCGGCGCCGCCAGGAACACCACGGCGGCGATCGCCACGCCGGCAACCAGCCACACCCATCCGGGCGTGCCTTGGCTGCTGTTGCGCCGAGCCTGTGTCTTGCCGCGTCGTGCTGCCATGTCTACTGCGTCTCCTGAGACTTACATTTTTTCCGGGGCGGAAACGCCCAGGAGGTCGAGGCCGTTGGCCAGTACCTGGCGCGCTGCGCAGGCCAGGGTCAACTTGGCATTGCGATCGGTCGCGTCGTCCACCAGCACCGGCGTCCCGTGATACCACGTGTGGAAGGCGTGTGCCAATTCGCGCAGGTACTGCGCGACCAGGTGCGGCTCCAGCGCCACGCCGGCCGCTTCCACCACTTCCGGATAACGCGAGATCTCGTTCATCAGGGCCAGCGATGCGTCATCGTCCAGACGGCCCAGGTTGGACAGGCCAGTACCCTGTTCGTAGACCAGACCCTTCTCCTGCGCCTGGCGCAGCAGGCTGCACACGCGGGCATGGGCGTACTGCACGTAGAACACCGGGTTGTCGTTGCTCTGCTGGCGGGCCAGGTCGATGTCGAAGGTCAGCTGCGAATCGGGCTTGCGCGCGATCAGGAACCAGCGGGTCGCGTCGCGGCCGGCTTCTTCGATCAGGTCGCGCAGGGTGAAGTAGCTGCCGGCACGCTTGGACAGCTTCACTTCCTCGCCGCCGCGCATGACGGTCACCATCTGGTGCAGCACGTATTCCGGCCAGCCCTGCGGGATGCCCACTTCCATCGCCTGCAGGCCGGCACGCACGCGCGCCAGCGAACCGTGGTGGTCAGCGCCCAGCTCGGTGATCGCGCGCTCGTAGCCGCGCTGCCACTTCGACAGGTGGTAGGCCACGTCCGGCACGAAGTAGGTGAAGGTGCCGTCGGACTTGCGCATGACGCGGTCCTTGTCGTCACCGAAGTCGGTGCTGCGCAGCCACAGCGCGCCGCCTTCTTCATAGGTATGGCCGGACGCCTGCAGTTTGGCCACCGCCTCGGCCACCTTGCCGTCGGCGTACAGCGAGCTTTCCAGGAAGTAGATGTCGAAATCCACGCCGAACGCGGCCAGGTCCAGGTTCTGCTCGTTGCGCAGGTAGGCCACGGCGAAGCGACGGATCGCCTGCATGTCGTCCGGGTCCTTGGCGCCAACCACGAGGGTGCCTTCCAGGTCGACGCTGGCGCCGGACATGTAGGCGCGCGCCACGTCGGCGATGTAGTCGCCGCGATAGCCGCCTTCCGGCCAGCCTTCCTGGTCCGGAACGATGCCTTTCACCCGGGCCTGGGTCGACAGCGCCAGGTTCTCGATCTGCACGCCGGCATCGTTGTAGTAGAACTCGCGCTTGGCGTTCCAGCCGTTGGCATCGAGCACGCGTGCCACGCAGTCGCCGATGGCCGCAGCGCGGCCGTGGCCGACATGCAGGGGACCGGTCGGGTTGGCCGACACATACTCCACGCCCACCGTGCGGCCATTGCCGGACAGGTTGCGGCCGTAATCGGCGCCTTCCTTGATCACGGTGACGGCTTCACGCTGGTACGCGGCCGGTGCCAGGTGGAAATTGATGAAACCGGGGCCGGCGATCTCGACCTTGCTGACGTCTTCGCTGCGCGGCAGCGCCTCGACCAGCGCCTGCGCCACTGCGCGCGGATTGCTGCGCGCGGCTTTGGCCAGCAGCATCGCGGCGTTGGTGGCGAAGTCGCCATGGTCGCGGGTCTTCGGGCGCTCGACCACGAAGTCCGGCGGCAGGGAGTCGACGGGCAGGGTGCCATTGGCGCGCAAGGCTTCGATGCCTTGGCTGATCAGGGCGCGGAGGAGATTTTTCACGAGGCCTGCTGTGAGAATGAGCGGCGGAATCGCCCATTTTAGCGCAGATGCCGGCCCCAACGCTGACCGGGGCCTGCCTGCCAGGGCAGGTCTGGCCACCGGCTGCTGCCGGGGGCTCATCCGACCAGGCGGGCCTGCAGTGGTGGTAGAAGGCCTCGTTCAGCAAACGAAACGGGACGCCCCTCGCCCACCACGAAGTGGTCCAGCAGGCGGATGTCGACCAGGGCGAGGGCCCGATGCAGCTCTTCGGTGATCTGTGCGTCGGCGGCCGAGGGTTCCGGGTCGCCGGAGGGGTGGTTATGGCTGAGGATGACCGCGGCGGCGTTGTGCAGCAGGGCTCTGCGCACCACTTCGCGGGGGTAGACCGGGGCTGCGTTGATGGTGCCGGCGAACAGTTCCTCGCAGGCGATCAGGCGGTGGCGGTTGTCCAGGAACAGGACCACGAACAGCTCGCGGGCCTGCCCGCGCAGACGGTGCTGCAGGTAGCGGCCGACGGTCACGGGATTGTTGCCGACCGCTTCGCCCTGCTGCAGTTCAGCGGCCAGGTAGCGGTGGGCCAGTTCCAGCCCTGCGGCCAGCGTGCAGCTGCGCGCCGGCCCCAACCCAGGCAGTTTCGACAGTTCGCGGGCGGGGCGGTCCAGCAGCACCCGCAATGGACCGTGGGCGAGCAACAGGTCGCGCGCGGTCTGTACGGCGTCCCGGCCGCCAATGCCGGAACCCAGGAACAGGGCCAGCAGTTCGGCGTCTGACAGTGACGTGGGGCCCCGGGCCAACAGCTTTTCGCGGGGACGCTCTTCTTCGGGCCATTCATGGATGGGCATGGCACCCATCATGGCGATCATCGCCGACCGCTCCCATAAGCCCTTGCCGTACCCGCGGGTCGGCCAAGTCCTCAGTCGCGCCGGGTCTGCAGGTAGTCGTACAGCTCCTGGTTGTTCTGCAGGCCCAGCTTGCGCATGGCTTCGGCCTTCTGCCGGCTGATCGTCTTCGGGCTGCGCCCGCTGCGGTCGGCGATGGCATTGATGTTCAGGCCGTCGGTCAGCAGTTGCAGCACTTCCAGTTCGCGTGTCGACAACGCGGCCGGTGGATGCGGGAACAGCAGATCGCGGGCCTGCAGGTGGCGCCGCAGCTGATCGGAAACGAATATCTGCCCTGCCATGGCGGCATGCAGGGCCTGCGGCAACTCGGCGAAGTCGGCGCTTTTGTCGACCAGGCCGTGTACGCCATCGCGTAGCAGGCCATCGAGCAACCCCGGGTGCCTGGCCCCGGTCAGTACCACCACGGGAAGTTCGGGATGGCGTTGGCGCAGCACGGCCAGCAGTTCGGGACCATCCGGGCCCGGGCCGGGCATGGACAGGTCGGTGAGTACGGCATGGCAGGGCTGCTGCACCAGCAGCTGCAGCAGTCCAGCACCGTCAGCAGCGGCACCGGCCACGTCCATCTGGTGACGCTCGAGCACGATTCGGATGCCGTGCAGGACGACCGGATGGTCGTCGGCAATGATGATGCGCGGTTGCACGGGGAACTCCTGGGAAATCGAACGGCGCACCAAGGTGGCCTGCGACGATTCTGCAAAGCGGGGACGCGAAGAGGTATAGGAAAGTTCCGAAACGGAGCGCCGCAAACCCGGAAAGCTCCGTGGGGGCTGTCCATGTGCTGATAGCCGCCCGCTATGTGCTGCGTGCACCGGGACGTTGCTGGCCTTCGGGTAAGCTAACGCCCTCGTTTGCACAGGAATTCCAGGTGGCTGATTCTCCCAACGCTTCCCCGACGCGGATCCGCGCGCTGGAAGGCCAGAAACTGCTCTTGTGTGTCGGCGGCGGGATCGCGGCCTACAAGGCCCTGGAACTGGTTCGACGCCTGCGTGATGCCGGTGCGCTGGTGCAGGTGGCGATGACGGCCGGCGCCCAGCAGTTCGTTACACCACTCAGCTTCCAGGCCCTTTCCGGCCAGCCGACCCGCACCACGTTGTGGGACAGCGCGGCCGAACAGGCCATGGGCCACATTGAACTGGCACGCTGGGCCGATCGCATCGTGATTGCGCCGGGCACCGCCGACCTGCTGGCACGCCTTGCCCAGGGCCACGCCGACGACCTGGTCAGCACCCTGTGCCTGGCCAGCACCGCGCCGCTGACCGTGTGCCCGGCGATGAACCATCGGATGTGGCTGCATCCGGCCACCCAGGCCAATATCGCCCTGCTGCGCCAGCGTGGCGCGCAGGTGATCGGTCCGGTCGATGGGCCGCTGGCCGAAGGCGAGTCCGGCCCTGGCCGTCTGGCCGAGCCGGGCGACATCGTCGCCGCCCTGGCCGCCAACGGCACTGCTGCCGCCGTCGCTGCAGCGCCGGAGACGCATGCGCTGCAGGGTCTGCGCCTGCTGATCAGCGCCGGCCCGACCTATGAAGACATCGATCCGGTGCGTTACGTGGGCAACCGCAGCAGCGGCAAGATGGGCTACGCGCTGGCCGCCGCTGCCGCCGGGCTCGGTGCCCAGGTGGTGCTGGTCAGTGGCCCGGTGCAGCTGCCGACGCCGCCCGGCGTGCAGCGCATCGATGTGCGCTCTGCGGCGCAGATGCGCGAGGCGGTACTGAATGCGCTGCCGGCCGACATCTACATCGGTGCTGCTGCCGTTTCCGATTACACCCCGCGCCAGGTGGCCGCGCAGAAGCTGAAGAAGACCGCCGACAGCCAGTCGCTGGTGATCGAGCTGGTGCGCACCCCGGACATCCTGGCCGAGGTTGCCGCGCAGACGCAGTCGTTGAAGCTGGTGGTCGGCTTTGCCGCCGAGACCCACGATGTGGAGAAATATGCGCGCGGCAAGCTGGTCGACAAGCGCCTGGACCTGGTGATCGCCAACCAGGTGGGCATCAGCGGCGGTGGTTTCGAAAGCGACAACAATGCCGCCACGGCCTTCTGGCAGGATGGCGAACAGGTATTCCCGGCTACTTCCAAGCGTGAGCTGGCCGAACAACTGCTGGCGCTGATCGCGCGGAGACTCCAGGCATGACCCAGGCAAGCAACACCCACGGATTCACCCCCCAACCGTTGCAGGTCAAGCTGCTCGACCCGCGCTTCGGTGACAGCTGGCCGCTGCCGGCCTATGCCACCGAAGCCAGCGCCGGCATGGATCTGCGCGCGGCGCTGGAAACCGCGCTGACCCTGCAGCCGGGCGATACCGCACTGGTCCCCAGCGGGCTGGCCATCCATATCGCCGACCCGCATCTGTGTGCGGTGATCCTGCCGCGTTCGGGCCTGGGCCACCGCCATGGCATCGTGCTCGGCAACGGCACCGGCCTGATCGACGCCGACTACCAGGGGCCGCTGCTGATCAGTGTCTGGAACCGCGGCCGCGAGGCCTTCACCATCGAGCCGGGCGATCGCATCGCGCAGCTGGTGGTCGTGCCGATTGCCCGCGTCAGCCTGCAGGTGGTGGATACTTTCACCGACAGCGTGCGGGGAACGGGTGGATTCGGCCATACCGGGGTGCGTTGACAGGGGACATCGATGAGCGGCATCGGGGAAGCACAGCGGGGAAAGTCGTTGGGACGGAGCGCGCCATTGTTGGGTGTGCTGCTGGTACTGCTGGCCGCTTGGTTCGGCTGGAGCGCGGTACAGCAGTGGCGGCAGGCAGCCAGCGGGGACGCGCTGGAACAGGCGCGCGACCAGGCCGTGCAAGGGCTGCAGCAGGCCGCCTCCGGCCAGTTGCAACAGCTGCAGCAGCAGTTGAAGGGCGACCGCGTCCAGCAGGCGCTGCAGGCGGGTGATGCCGCCGGCGCCGCGCTGGCGCTGCGGGAAAGCTGGACCGGCGTCGAGAAGGTGGAGGTGCTGGGCGCTGACCTGGCCGCGGGCTACGTCGATGCGGCCACCTTTGGATATGCACGTCTGGCCTTGCTGGAATCGGCGCTGGCCGATGGCAAGGCAACCCTGCGCGTGGTCCGCGATGGCGGCGGCAACCGTCTGGGTCTGGCCGCGCCGGTACAGCTGGCCGGTGTCGGACCGGCGGTGGTGTATGTGCGCCAGCCGCTGCTGCGGTTGACCGCACCGCTGGACCAGGTGCGCGCCCCCGGCAACGGTTTCCTGGCGCTGCGCCAGGGAACGCACAACATCGTGGTGCAGGGCGATACCGGCCTGTCCGAGAGCGCCGAGGCAATGGCGCGCCCGGTGGCCGGAACCCCGCTGCGACTGGCCGCCGGGGTGCCCAATGTGGAACCCGGCCCACTGGGACTGGGAGCCCTGGCCAGCGCGATTGTCGCCCTGCTGCTGGCCTTCATCGCGGTACTGCTGGTGGTAGGCCGTGGCCGACTGCCGAAGTCACTGCCGCTGCCCAGCCGGCGCAGCGCGGTGGCCGACGCCGATCACGGCCCGACCCTGCGTGAAAGCCTGCAGATGGCGCCGCCGACGGTACCCGGCGAGGCAGTGGCCGAGGCTGCGCCGCCTCCGCCGCCACCGGTTCCCGCTGAGGAACTGGCTGCGGGCATCTTCCGCGCCTACGACATCCGCGGCGTGGTCGGCAGCGAACTGACGGCGCGCACCGCCGCGCTGATCGGCCAGGCCATTGGCACCGTCGCCCTCGAGCAGGGCCTGCGCGAGGTGGTGATCGGCCGCGATGGCCGCCTGTCCGGTCCGGAACTGTCGGCGGGGCTGGCCGAAGGCCTGCGGCGTGCCGGCTGTACGGTCATCGATATCGGCCTGGCGCCGACCCCGGTGGTGTATTTCGCCGCCTTCCACCTGCGCACCGGTACCTGTGTAGCGGTCACCGGCAGCCACAATCCGCCGGACTACAACGGTTTCAAGATCGTCATCGGTGGTGAGACCCTGTCCGGCGATGCGATCACCGACCTTTACCAGCGCATTGTCGAAGGCCGTCTGGTCCAGGCTGCGGAGCCGGGTGATTACCAGCAGCGCGAGGTCGCCGCCGATTACATCCAGCGTATTGCCGATGACGTGCAGCTGGACCGCCCGTTGAAGGTGGTCGCCGACGCGGGCAACGGCGTGGCCGGTGCCCTCGCGCCGCAGCTGCTGGAAGCGATCGGCGCCGAAGTCATTCCGTTGTACTGCGATGTCGACGGCACCTTCCCCAACCACCACCCCGATCCCAGCGAACCGGCCAACCTGGAAGACCTGGTGCAGACGGTCAAGCGCTTCGGCGCCGACCTCGGCGTGGCGTTCGATGGGGATGGCGATCGCCTCGGCGTGGTCACCGCTGAAGGCAAGATCATCTACGCCGACCGTCTGCTGATGCTGTTCGCCGCCGATGTGCTGATGCGCAACCCGGGCGCGATGGTGATCTACGACGTGAAGTGCACGGGCAAGTTGTCCGATCACGTGCTGCGCAATGGCGGCAGCCCGTTGATGTGGAAGACCGGGCACTCGCTGATGAAGGCGAAGATGCGCGAGACCGACGCCGAACTGGCGGGCGAGATGAGCGGCCACTTCTTCTTCAAGGAGCGCTGGTTCGGCTTCGACGATGGCCTGTACGCCGCTGCACGCCTGCTGGAGATCCTGGCCCAGCGCGAAGAAGCGCCGGACGAAGTGCTGGCCGAACTACCGGAAATGGTGGCGACGCCGGAGCTGAAGGTGCCGGTGGCCGAGGGAACCCCGCATGCGTTGGTGGCGATGCTGGTGGCTGCTGCGCAGTCGCCGGACAACCCGTATGTCGGCGGTCGCCTGTCGACCATCGACGGCCTGCGGGTGGACTTCGCCGACGGCTGGGGCTTGGTGCGCGCGTCCAACACCACGCCGGTGCTGGTGCTGCGCTTCGAAGGCAACGACGAAGCGGCACTGGAACGCATCCAGGCGCTGTTCCGCAGCCAGCTGCAGCCGGTGCTGGGCGACACCCCGCTGGGATTCTGAGGTGCCGCCGGGCTGCGCCCGGCACCCGCCGAATCCACGTCAACGTCTTCAACCGCTGGCTTCCTGCGGGATGGCGGGGTGGGTCCGGCTGCTCTTGGTAGGTGTCGACCTTGGTCGACACAGTAGATCCACGCCATGCGTGGATGCGCTTCAATGGATGTCCATCCACGCATGGCGTGGATCTACTTGTCTGGTGGGTGCCGACCGTTGGTCGGCACACCTCACCCCTTGAACCGCAACCCCACACCGGGCTCGGTGAACAGGTAGCGTGAATCCAGCGCCGAATCGCCCAGCTTGTGCCGCAGCTTGCCGACCAGGATGCGCAGGTAGTGGGTGTCGTGCTGGTGGGTGGGTCCCCAGATTTCCTGCAGGATCTGCGGTTGGGTCACCACGCGCCCGGCATTGCGCAGCAGCAGCGACAGCAACGCGTACTCCTTGCGGGTCAACGCCACCAGTTCGCCATCGATCGCCACTTCGCGGCGCACCAGGTCCACATGCAGGTGGCCGTCGTCGAACACCGGCGGCGTGCCATCGGTCGGCACGCTGCGTGTGCGCAGCAGCGCCCGCACCCGTGCCATCAGCTCCTGGGTACCGAAGGGTTTGGTCACGTAGTCGTTGGCGCCGTTGTCCAGTGCACGCACCTTCTCGGTTTCACCGGCACGCACGGTCAGCATGATTACCGGCACCTGGCTCCACTGCCGCAGCTGTTCCAGCACCTCGTGGCCTTCCATGTCCGGCAGGCCGATGTCCAGGATCACCAGGTCCATGTCCTCGCTGGCGGCCATCTGCAGGCCTTCCTGGCCGGTCGCAGCCTGGCGCACCTGGTAGCCCTGCGCGCGCAGGCTGATGTCCAGGAACCGGCGGATCTGGGTTTCATCGTCGATCACCAGCACGCGCGGGGCCGGCGCGCTGGCGTCAGTCGGGGTCGGACTCATCGTGGGAGGCTGGCTTGAGCAGGGGCAGGGTGATGCGGATCAGGGTACCGCGACCGTCGCGCCCGGGCAGCGCCTGCACGCTGCCGCCATGCGCGCCGATCATGCCCTGGCAGATGGTCAGGCCGAGGCCGGTGCCGTGGCGGCCGCGGTCGCCGCGTTCGACGCTGTAGAACATATCGAAGATCCGCGCGCGCTCGTCGTCGGGAATGCCGGGGCCGGCATCGATCACGTCGATACGCAGCTGACCATCCAGTTCGCGCGCCAGCACCTGCACGGCGGCATCGGCCGGCGAGAACTTGGCAGCGTTCTCCATCACATTGAACACTGCCTGCTCGACCAGTGCCGGATGCACCCAGATCGGTGCCAGCGTCGCCGGAATATCCAGCTCCAGCCGCACCTTCGGCTGGTAACGCTGCAGGCGGCGGGCGGCCGAACCAATCAGCTCATCCACGCCTATCCAGTCGCGGTTGATCTTCAGGCCCTCGTGGCCCAACCGGGTCATGTCCAGCAGGTTCTGGATGTAGCGGTCCAAGCGCTCGCCTTCTACCAGGATGGTGTCCAGCAAGGCGCGGCGGTCGGCCAGATCCATCGCCGCGCCGTAGCTGGCCAGGCTGTCGGCCGAGCCGATCATCGCCGCCAGTGGCGAACGCAGGTCGTGCGACACCGAGGAGAGCAGGGCAGAGCGCAGCCGTTCGGTCTCGTTGCTGACGTGCGCCTGTTCCAGCTCGGCCACCAGGCGCGTGCGCAAGGCGGCCTGGGCGATGTCATCAACCATCGCTTCGGCCAGTTGGCGCTGTTCGGGCAGCAGCCGCGCCTGCGCACCCGGCAGGTACAGGCCGGCCACGCCGATCGCACGGTCCTCGCCGTCCAACAGCGGCAGGAACCACCATTGCGCGCCAGCGAGGGTATCGGTGAAGCGGCCACTGGGCTGGCCATGGCGCAGGGCCCAGTCGGCCGCTGCCAGGTCGGTATCACCGGGCAGGTGACGGCCACCGGCGGCGATATCGGCGCCGATCCGCAGCCATGCCGGAACATCCATGGCCTGTTCCAGCGCATGCCGGCCGGCCTGTGCCACTTCACCGTTGCCGGCTGCGCTGGCCAGCTGCCGGCCCAGTTGCTGGCGCGCACGCGCATGGCGGTTGGCCGCGCGCAGGGCGATCACCTGCATGCGCAGGCGCGACGCCAGGCGTCCGGCAACCAGTGCCGCCGCCAGGAACAGGAACACGGTGATCACGCCCTGCCGTGCGCCGATGGCGAAGGTGAAGCGTGGCGCGATGAACAGGAAGTTGTAGGCGAGGAAACACAGGATCGCCGCCATCACCGCGACGCTGGCGCGGGTACGCGCGGCTACCACCACAACGGCCACGATGAACACCATCGACAGATCGGCCATGCCCACCCAGCGTTCGGCCAGCCACGCCACCAGGCAGGCCAGCGCAGTAGCCAACAGCGCCTGCAACGGCTCGTGGCTGATCCCACGCATCGGTGGCAGCAGCCCCTCACGACGGGAACGCGCACGCGCCTGCGGCGTGCTGATGATGGTGATCTCGTAGTGCGCGCCGCGCTGGATCAGCTGCTGGGTCAGGGTGCGGTTGAACATCCGCGCCAGTGGTCGCTCGCGGGTGCGGCCCAGCACCAGCGTCGATACGCCGTTGTGCGCGGCGTGGTCGAGCAATGCGTCGGCGATGCTGGAGCCGTGCAGCAGCTCGGCTTCGCCGCCGAGGCGGCGGGCCAGCGCGAACGCCGCATCGATCTCGCGCCGCGTTGCTTCGTCCTGGCGGCGTCCCTGCACCGTCACCACCGTCCACGGTGCATCGCGGCGTTCGGCGATGCGTCGCGCCACCCGCACCAGGTATTCACTCTGGCCGCCGCCATCGATCGCCACCAGCACACCACGTCGCAGCGGCAGATTGCTCTCACCGCGCGCGGCGCGCGCTTCGCGCAGGCTGCTGTCGACGCGGTCGGCCGCTTCCTGCATCGCCAGTTCGCGCAGCGCGGTCAGGTTGGCCGGCGAGAAAAACGCCTGCAGTGCCTGCGCGGCCTGCTCGGGCACGTACACCTTGCCCTGCTGCAGGCGTGCGATCAGTTCGCGCGGCGGCAGATCGACCAGCACGATGTCGTGCAGGCGGTCGAGCACGCCGTCGGGCACGGTCTCGCTGACGCGTACGCCGGTGATGCGCATCACCACATCGTTGAGGCTTTCCAGATGCTGGATGTTGACCGTGGTCCAGACGTCGATGCCGGCGTCCAGCAGTTCCATCACGTCCTGCCAGCGCCGTTCATGGCGGCTGCCCGGCGCATTGCGATGGGCCAACTCGTCCACCAGCACCAGCGCCGGCCTGCGTGCCAGCACGGCGTCCAGATCCATCTCCTGCAGGACGTGGCCATGGTAGGCCACGTCCTTCAGCGGCAACCGCGGCAACCCTTCCAGCAGGGCCTGGGTATCGGCACGGCCGTGGGTCTCCACCAGCCCCACTACCAGGTCCACGCCACGTCGCAGCTGTTCCTGCGCGCGGGTCAGCATCGCGTAGGTCTTGCCTACGCCGGGCGCAGCGCCGAGGAACACGGTGAGCTTGCCACCGGCTTCGCGTTGCAGGCCTTCCACCAGGGCATTGGCCTGGCGGGTCCGCAGATCAGTCATGGGAGCCGCTGTCATGGTCGCCATTGTGCGCGCAGCGGGTGCAGCCCTGCATCACGGCGCGCGTGCCGCGTGGTCCAGGGCGAAGTTCAGCGTCACCACGTTCACTCGTGGCTGGCCGAACACGCCCCATTGCCGGCCCTGCGTGTTGGCCTTCACCAGCGCCTGCACGCGCTCCACCGGCAGGCCTCGTGCACGCGCCACGCGTGCCACCTGCAGCTGTGCTGCCGCCGGCGACAGCTGGGGATCGAGGCCGCCGCCGGACTGGGTGACCAGATCGGCAGGTACCTGCGCAGGCGTTACGCCTTCGCGCGCGGCCACTGCCGCAGTGCTCGCCGCCACGCGTTCGGCCAGCGCCGGGTTGCTGCGAGCCAGGTTGGAACCGGCCGCTGCCATCGGGTCGTAGTTGGCCGCCGACGGTCTTGCCTGGAAGTAGCCATCGCCGGTGAATGGCTGCGACAGCCATGCCGAAGCACGCACCTGGCCGCTGCCATCACGCAGCAGGCTGCCTTCGGCCTGCGCCGGGAAGGACAGGCCGGCGAAACCTGTGGCGATGCCGGCGTAGACCGCACCGGCCAGCAGCAGGGTGGCCACGCCCAGGCCGATGGCCGGGCGCCAGCTGGCGCCATCCTGCAGCGTCGCCACGCGCGCCTCGCTCTTCAGCTCGCGGGAAAGGGAAGGGGAGTCAGAACGGTTCATGCGCCGAATACCAGGACAAGAAGAAGGTCGATCAACTTGATTGCCGCGAACGGCAGCAGCACGCCACCCAGGCCGTACACCAGCATGTTCCGGCGCAGCAGCGCCGTTGCGGTGGCCGGGCGGAAGCGCACACCGCGCAGCGCCAGCGGAATCAGGGCGGGAATCACCAGGGCATTGAAGATCAGCGCCGCCAGCACCGCATTGCGCGGGCTCGACAGCTGCATCACGTTCAACGCGGCCATCGCAGGCACGGTGGCGGCAAACAACGCCGGCAGGATCGCGAAGTACTTGGATACATCGTTGGCCAGCGAGAACGTGGTCAGCGCGCCGCGGGTGATCAGCTGCTGCTTGCCCACCTCCACCACCGCCAGCAGCTTGGCCGGATCCGAATCCAGGTCGACCATGTTGCCGGCCTCCTTGGCCGCCTGCGTGCCCGAATTCATCGCCAGGCCGATGTCTGCCTGGGCCAGCGCCGGCGCATCGTTGGTACCGTCGCCGACCATCGCCACCAGGCGGCCACCGGCCTGCTCGGCACGGATGCGTGCCAGCTTGTCCTCCGGCCGCGCCTCGGCGATGTAGTCGTCCACACCGGCTTCGGCAGCGATCGCGGCGGCCGTCAGCGGGTTGTCGCCGGTGATCATCACCGTGCGGATGCCCATCGCCCGCAGCTGTGCGAACTTCTCGCGCATGCCGTGCTTGACCACGTCCGACAGCTCGATCACGCCCAGCACATGGCGACCCTCGGCCACCACCAGCGGCGTGGCACCATTGCGTGCGACCTGGTCCACGCGCCCGGCCAGTTCCGCCGGCACGGTGCCGCCGAGCGCCAGCACATGGGTGCGGATCGCATCGGCAGCGCCCTTGCGGATCTGCCGGCCGTGCAGCAGGTCGACACCGGACATGCGGGTCTGCGCGCTGAAGGCCAGGTAGTCGGCCTGGTCCGGCTCGGCGGTGGTGCAGCCCTGCTCACGGGCCAGGCGCACGATCGACTTGCCTTCCGGCGTCGGGTCGGCCAGCGAAGAGAGCAGCGCTGCCTCACGCAGCTGGTCGGCGTCGATCCCGGCCAGTGCATGGAAGTGGCTCGCCTGGCGGTCGCCGTAGGTGATGGTGCCGGTCTTGTCGAGCAGCAGCACGTCGACGTCACCGGCCACTTCCACCGCCTTGCCCGACTTGGCCAGTACGTTGGCGGCCAGCGCACGGTTCATGCCGGCGATGCCGATGGCCGGCAGCAGGCCACCGATGGTGGTCGGGATCAGGCATACCAGCAGCGCGATCAGCAGCAGCGGATCCACCTTGACGCCCACCGAGGCACCGATTGCCGGCAGCGTCGCCACCACCACCAGGAAGGTCAGCGTCATCGCCGCCAGCAGCAGGGTCAGCGCGATTTCATTCGGTGTCTTCTGCCGGTTGGCGCCTTCCACCAGCGCGATCATCCGGTCCAGGAAGCTGTGCCCCGGCTCGGCGGTGATGCGCACGACGATCTGGTCGGACAGCACCTTGGTGCCGCCGATCACGCCGGAGCGATCCGTACCCGCCTCGCGCAGCACCGGTGCCGACTCGCCGGTCACCGCCGCTTCGTTGATGGTGGCCAGGCCCTGCACGATCTCGCCGTCGGCCGGCACCAGCTCGCCGGCACTGACGATCACGTGGTCGCCGGGGCGCAGTTCCGCGGCGGGCACCTGGGTTTCACTTGCACCGGCCTGCGCCGACGCCAGACGGCGCGCCACCAGGTCCTGGCGGGCGCGGCGCAGCGAGGCGGCCTGACCACGGCCACGTGCCTCGGCCACGGCCTCGGCGAAATTGCCGAACAGCACGGTCACCAGCAGGATCGCCGTCACCGCCAGGCCGAAGCCCAGTGGCGCATTGCCGGTGAGGGTGATGATCGCGGCGACGATCGTGCCGGCCATCACCACCGCCATCACCGGGCTGCGCACCAGGTGCATCGGCGAAAGCTTGCGTACGGCCTCGATGAGCGCGCGGCGCAGGCCGGCGGCATCGAGCAGGGCCGGGCGGGACGCCACGGAAGAGGAACGGTTTGCGGTTGCGTGACTACTCATGGGGGTGTCCTCAGTGCAGTCCCAGGCTCAGGTGGTCGGCGATCGGGCCGAGTACCAGCGCCGGCATGAACTGCAGCACGGTCAGGATGACGATCACCGAGACCAGGGTCAGGGCGAACGTCGGCGTTTCGATCTGCAGGCTGCCAGCCGATTCAGGGGCCTGCCGCTTGGCGGCCAGCTGCGCGGCCACCACCAGCGGGATGATCAGCAGCGGGAAGCGGCCCAGCAGCAGCACCAGCGAGCAGCTCAGGTTCCACCACGGCGTGGCGTCGCCCAGGCCCTCGAAGCCCGAGCCGTTGTTGGCGTAGGCCGAGACATACTCGTAGAACACCTGGCTGATGCCGTGGAAACCGGGATTGGAGGTACCGGCCAGACCGGGCACGGCCAGCGTGATCGCGGTGAACAGCAGCAGGGTGATCGGCTGCAGCAGCACCAGCAGGGCCAGCAGGCGCACCTGTGGCGTTTCCAGCTTGCGACCGAACAGCTCCGGCGTACGGCCGGTCATCAGCCCGGCCAGGAACACACCCAGCAGCAGGTACACGATGAACTGCTGCAGGCCGCAGCCGATGCCGCCCCAGATCGCGCTGACCAGCATGTTGACCATTGCCAGGCCGCCAGAGAGCGGGCTCAGCGAATCGTGCATGCCGTTGACCGAACCGTTGGAGACCTGGGTGGTCACCGCCGCCCACAGCGCGGTGCCATCGGCGCCGAAGCGCACTTCCTTGCCTTCCATCAGCAGCGGCGTGGCCGCGCTGGCGCTATGGCCCTCGCTCCACACCATCGCGCCGGTGGACAGCAGCGACATGCCGAGCATGCAGCTGAACACCAGCGCGCCGAAACGACGGCGCCCGGTGAACGCACCGATCATGAAGATCACCGCCATCGGCACCAGCAGGATGCCGATCACCTCCAGCATGTTCGACACCGGGGTCGGGTTCTCCAGCGGGAAGCTGCTGTTCGGGCCATACCAGCCGCCACCATTGGCACCCAGTTGTTTGGCCGCGACCATCGCCGCAACCGGACCCAGCGGCAGCTTCTGCTGCGCCATGCCGGCACTGGCGTCGATCGGCGTGGCCTGCGGGCCGCCGGCCATCGTGGAGGGCACGCCCTGGCTGGTCAGCAGCAGCGTCCATACCAGGCACAGCGGCAACAGGAAGCGCACGCACAAGCGCACGACGTCCGTGTAGTAATTGCCCACCGCCACCTGGCGGTCATCGCCCGCGACGGGCGCGGCGACCGATTTCGGCGCACGCGAGAACAACGCCCGCAGCGTCGCCACGGCCAGCGCCAGGCCCATCATCGGCGTCACCACCTGCAGGCCGGTGATGCCGGTCATCTGCGAGAAGTAGGACAGCTGCGCCTGGCCGGAGTAGTGCTGCTGGTTGGTGTTGGTCAGGAACGAGATCATCGTGTGCAGCGCCGTGTCCCAGCGCATGTTCGGGATCTGGTCCGGATTCAACGGCAACCACGCCTGGGTCATGAACACGGCCTGGGTCAGCACCGCGATCACCACGTTGCTGAGCACGAACGCCAGCACGTAGCCCCGCCAGGACATCGAACGTGAAGGATCGACGCCGAGCACCTTGTACAGCGGCTTTTCGATCCAGTGGAACAGCACGTCGACCTTCATCGGCGTGCCGCGCATCACCCGGGCAAGATAGAGGCCCAGGGGCCAGGCCAGCAGCAGGCTGGCGGCAAGAATGGCAAGAATTTCAGTCATGGCAGGCTCCGCTCAGAACGACTCGGGCCGCAGCACGACATAAAGAAGATAGGCGGCGGCAACCAGCACCAGCACGCCACACAGCAACGACAGCCAGGGGGACATGGAATTGAGACCTGGTGGAACCCCTCCACCTCAGGCCGTCATCGTCGTCCCCACCCCCATAAACGCACTACGCGCCGGACCGGGCCGACGCGTAAAGAGTGCATAAATTCCGTGGGCCAACCCGTAACCAGCCCCGCCTGCTGTAGAGCCGAGCCTACGCTCGGCTCTACCGGCAATCACGGGGCTTGGCTCGCCGGTGCCACGCCCTTCAGCTGCCGATAGCGCTGCAGGCTGCTTTCGATCTCGACCTTCAATGCCTGCTGCTGCTGTTCGAAGCTGGCCAGCAGCCGCTGCTGCGACTTCAGCTGCGCATGGCGCTGGGCGATCGCCTGGGCCTGCTTGTCGACCACCTTGCCGCCGGCCAGTTCGCGGTCACCGGCGGCAGCAAGCAGGGCCACCAGCGAATCGCGCAGGCTGGCCACGTTGTACTGGGCGGTCTTGAGGTTGTTGTCGAGCACCTCCTGGCGCTCGGCGAACACGCGCCGCAGCGCGTTCTCATCACCGTAGGTGGTCAGCATCGCCTGTTCGGTGCGCTGGCGGGTCTGTTCGGCCATCTGGTCCAGCTGGGCCTGCGCCGCCGCCGTGCTGGCGGCAGCGCGTTCCTCATCGCTCAACGCGCGCTGCACCTGCGCATTACGCAGGCCGCTGTTGGCGCTGAACTCATCGCGGGCGTGGTTGACCGCATCGGCTGGCAGCGCATCGCTGCAGATCCGCTCCTTGCCCTCGTTCCAGCAGTACAGCTTCTTGTCTGCAGCCTTGCCGCCGGACTGTGCCAGCAGCATCTGCGGCATCACCAGCAGCAGGCTGGCGGCGACGATGGCAGGAACTCGGAACATGCGACCTTCCCCCTGGTGGTCAGCGCGTGGAACGGACGCCGTACTGGGCGCGATAGGCCTCCAGCGGCTGCCGGTAGCCTACAAGTTCCGGATTTCCGGACGCGAAATCAAGCAGGTCGGCCAGCGTCGCCACGGCGATCACCGGGATGCCGGCTTCTTCGGCCACGGCCTGTGCGGCGGAGCGATGGTCGCTGTCCGAGGCGATCTCCTGGCGGTCCAGGGCCACCACGATGCCGGCCGGAATGCCGCCCGCGGCGCGGATGATCGCCAGCGCCTCGCGGATGGCGGTGCCGGCGGTGATCACGTCGTCGACGATCAGCACGCGCTTGCCGGTCATGTCGGCGCCGATCAACTGGCCGCCTTCACCATGGTCCTTCACTTCCTTGCGGTTGAACGACAGCGGCAGGTCGCGGCCACGCTGGGCCAGCTCGCAGGCCATTGCGGTGGCCAGCGGAATGCCCTTGTAGGCCGGGCCGAACACCACGTCGTACTTGATCCCGGTGGCGTCGATGGCGTCGGAATAGCACGCCCCCAGCTGCGACAGCAGGGAGCCGGAGTCGAAACGGCCGGCGTTGAAGAAATAGGGGCTCAGCCGGCCGGACTTGAGGGTGAACTGGCCGAAGCGCAGGGCATCGGCGGTCAGGGCCAGCTGCAGGAAACGGTGACGGTGGTCGCTCATCAAAACTCGATTCATCTTCATTTGGAGCGCAAATCCTAATCCAGCTGGGCTTTCTGCGCTCGTCCGGCCCCTTCACGCGGGTATCCGGGGCGGCCCCCGCGGGCTGCTCAGCCCGGCAGGCAACCGGTATGCTTGCCCGGTTTCCCGCCGTAGGTTCTTCCGCATGCGCATCATCAGTTTCAATGCCAATGGCATCCGTTCGGCCGCCACCAAGGGCTTCCTCGACTGGTTCCGTGGCCAGGACGCCGACGTCCTCTGCATCCAGGAGACCAAGGCCCAGGAAGACCAGCTGACCGACCCGATGTTCCGCCCGGACGGCCACCATTGCTTCTACCGCGATGCCATCACCAAGAAGGGCTACAGCGGCGTGGCGATCTACAGCAAGCGCGAACCGGACCAGGTCATCACCTCGCTGGGCTGGGCGCCGTTCGACGACGAAGGCCGCTACATCGAGGCCCGCTTCGGCAACCTCAGCGTGGTCTCCTTCTATATTCCGTCCGGCAGCTCGGGTGACCTGCGGCAGGGCTTCAAGTTCGAAGTGATGGAGTGGCTGCGGCCGATCCTCGAAGAGTGGGCGCGCAGCGGCCGCGACTACGTGCTGTGTGGCGACTGGAACATCGTCCGCTCGGCGCTGGACATCAAGAACTGGAAGTCCAACCAGAAGAACTCCGGCTGCCTGCCCGAAGAACGCGACTGGCTCAATGCCCTGTGCGCCGACCACGGCCAGGCCACCGATGTGGCCAGCGGTCGCGGCTGGGCCGATGCCTATCGCCTGCTCAATCCGACCGGCGAGGACTACACCTGGTGGAGCAACCGTGGCGCCGCCCGCGCCAACAACGTGGGTTGGCGAATCGACTACCAGTTCATCACCCCAGGCCTGCGTGACCGCCTGCGCAGCTGCTCGATCTACCGCGACCAGCGCTTCTCCGACCACGCACCGTTCATCGTGGACTACGACCTGTGACCGAGGCTGCCAAGCCGGCCGGCTACAAGGGCTGGGCCGGCATCAAGCGTGCGTTCGGCACGCCCTCGGCGCTCACCATGGCCCTGCTGGGCTTCGGCAGCGGCCTGCCGTTCCTGCTGATCGCCTCGCAGACCCTGTCCACCCGCCTGCGCGATGTCGGCCTCGATCTGGGCAGCATCGGCCTGATCAGCCTGGCCAGCTTCTTCTACCTGCTCAAATTCGTCTGGGCGCCCCTGCTGGATCGCTACGCGTTTCCGTTGCTGGGTTTCCTCGGCCGCCGCCGCTCGTGGCTGCTGGTCTCGCAGATCCTGGTGCTGGTGGGCCTGGTTGCACTGGCGTTCGTGCGGCCGGAGCAGGGCGTGTGGCCGCTGGTGGCCTGGGTACTGGTGGCGTCGTTTGCAGGCGCCACCCAGGATTCGGTGGTCGACGCCTACCGCATCGAGATCGCGCCGCAGACCGCGCAGGCCGCCCTGGCCGCCACGTACACGCTGGGCTATCGCATCGGCCTGATCCTGGCCGGTGCCGGCGCGTTGTACCTCGCGCAGTTCGAAGGCTGGATCATTGCCTACCTGGCCATGGCCGCCCTGATGATCGTGCCGATCATCACCACCCTGTTCTGCCGCGAGCCCGAGCGTCCGGCCAACGCCGTCCAACGCCGCATCGACATTGCCGAAGCGTTCGTACAGCCGATCACCAGCTTCTTCAGCCGCAACGGCATGGCACTGGCATTGGCATTGCTCGCGTTCGTCGGGTTCTTCAAGTTTCCCGACCAGGTCATCGGCGTGATGGCCGGACCTTTCTATCTCGACTCGGGCTTCGACAAGGCCGACATCGCCACCGTATCGAAGCTGTTCGGCGTGTGGATGGGTATTGGTGGCGCGTTCATTGGCGGTATCGCCGTCGCCGCCTTCGGTTTCCGCCGGATGCTGCTTGTCGCGGCGCTGGGCGTAGCCCTGTCCAACCTGGCCTTCCTGCTGATGGCGCACAATCCGGGGCAGTTGTGGGCGTTCTACGCTGCGCTCAGTGCCGACAACCTGTTCCAGGGCTTCGCCGGCACGGTGCTGGTGGCATTCATGTCTTCGCTGACCGATCGCAACTTCACCGCGACCCAGTACGCCCTGCTGGTATCGCTGGCCAACCTGCCGGGCAAGTTCGTCGGCGGCGTCTCCGGCTACATCGTGGAAGCGACGTCCTACAGCACCTTCTTCATGCTCAGCGCCGTCACGGTGGTGCCGACCATGCTGCTGCTGGCCTGGCTGTGGCCACGCATCCTTGATCGTGGACCGTCACCCGCCGCCTGATTGCCTGTCCGCGCTTACTGCGGGATGATCGCCCCGACGCGCCGAGGGGGCGGTGCCTTGCGAACGGGGAAGTGAGCATGGCCGACGTAGTGCTGCGGGACCTGGACCCGCTGCTGCTGGAACGCATCAAACGGGTCTCGGTTGCCCGAGGCTGGACCCATGAACAAACCTGCGCGGTCCTGCTGGAGCAGGGCCTGTTCAGCAGTGAACTGGAGGTCCGCTCCGGTTTCGGCGATCCTGAAGTCGACGCCCTGTCCGACGCGATCGCCGCACTGCAGGCCCTCCCTGCCGGCCAAGGCTTCGATTGATCTGATGTCGGGTCGCCGGGCCATGCCCGGCGGATGGCGTCACTTCATGCCAAATGGATCGCCCCGAGAATCCGCGGCCCCTTCGCCCCGGTCACGCTCGGCAGGTTGCCCGCCAGCCCGTCCATCGTCCGCTGCGCCAGCCACGCAAACCCCATCGCCTCCACATACTCCGGGTCCAGCCCGTGCAGTGCCGTGGATTCGACCACCACGCCCGGCAGTCGCGCCGCCAGCCGCCGCATCAACTGCGCGTTGCGCACACCGCCGCCGCATACCAGTACCCGGCGGGTGTCCGGCTGCTGGGCCAGCAGCGCATCCACCACCGTCGCCGCGGTCAGCTCCAGCAGCGTCGCCTGTACATCGGCGGCGGCAAACTGGCCTTCCTCCATGTGCGCTTCGGCCCACGGCAGGTGGAACTGCTCGCGCCCGGTGCTCTTGGGCGGCGGCAGCGCAAACCACGGGTCCGCGCGCCAGCCAGCCAGCAGGCTGTCATCCACCGCACCACTGGCCGCGTAGGCACCGTCAGCGTCGAAGCTGCGCCCGGTATGGCGCTGGCACCAGGCATCCATCAGCGCATTGGCGGGGCCGGTATCGAAGCCACGCACGACGCCTTCGCGCGGAATCAGGGTCAGGTTGGCGATCCCGCCCAGGTTCAGCACCGCACGGTCTTCATCGGCCGCACCCAGCATGCCCAGGTGGAAGGCCGGCATCAGCGGCGCGCCATGGCCGCCGGCGGCAACGTCGCGGCGGCGGAAATCGCACACGGTGGTGATGCCGGTCAGTTCGGCGATGCGGTTGCCGTCGCCCAGCTGCAGGGTGAACGCCGGATCGGCCAGCGGTCGATGGCGCACCGTCTGCCCGTGCGAGCCGATGGCCCGCACCTGCGAACGCTCGAAACCGGCTTCGTCCAGCAGCTGGTTGGCGGCGGCGGCGAAGCTGATCGCAATCCGCGCGTCCAGCTCGCCCAGCTCTTCCAGCGACTGCAGCGGACCGCCTTCACCGAGCGCTACCAGCCGCGCCCGCAGCACCGGCTCCCAGCGGGCGGTCAGCCCATGCACGAAGCGGCAACCTCCGTCGGCCGGGAACTGCACCAGCGCGGCATCGATGCCGTCAGCGCTGGTGCCTGACATCAGGCCCAGGTAGAGGGGGAGGGACGGATCGGCAGTGGTGTTCATGGCGGGCATAAAAAAAGGACACGGCAAGCTTGTGCTGCCGTGTCCTCCTTCGTCAACGCAGGGCTCAGCCGCGCTTGCGGCCTGCCGGCGCCTTGTCCTTGGCGCTGGCCACCTCGGTGGTCGCGCTTTCGGCGGCCGGGGCGGGGCTGGCGTCGGCGTAGATCAGCTTCTCCATGCCCTGGATGCGGGCCATCGCCGGCGCGGTCTGCGCCCGGAAGGCCACCAGCTCGGCGCCCTTCAGCGGCTCCGGCGGCGGCATGGTCACCGTCAGGGGGTTACGGTGCTCGCCGTTGACCCGGAATTCGTAGTGCAGGTGCGGGCCGGTCGCCAGGCCGGTCGAGCCGACGTAGCCGATCACCGTGCCCTGGGCCACGCGCTGGCCGTTCTTGATCCCGGCAAAGCGCGACATGTGGCCGTACAGGGTGGTGTGGCCGCGGCCATGGTCGAGGATCACCACGTTGCCGTAACCGCGCTGCACGCCGACAAACTGCACCCGCGCGTCGCCGGCGGCCATGATCGGGGTACCGGTGCGCGCGGCATAGTCCACGCCCTTGTGCATGCGCATCTTGCCCAGCACCGGGTGCTTGCGCGCGCCGAAGGTCGAGCTCAGCCGCGCAAACGGGATCGGCATGCGGATGAAGCTCTTCTTCAGCGAACGGCCACTGATGTCGTAGTACTCGGACTTGCCGTTGCGGTCGAAGCGGAAGCCGGAATAGGTCTTGCCGCCAGTAGTGAAGGTCGCGGCCAGGATCTTGCTGGTATCGACCTTCTCGCCCTCGCGCCAGGTCTCGTCCATCACCACGCTGAAGCGGTCGCCCGGCTGCAGGTCCTTGGAGAAGTCGATGTCGTACTTGAAGATGTCGTCGGTCATCGTCGCGATTGCCGATGGCGACAGTCCTGCGCGACGCGCAGCCGCATACAGCGAACTGGTGATCTCGCCACTGGTAACCACCGTCCGCGTGGACGTCTCGCGCTTGGTCACCGTTTCCTTGATGTCATCGCCGCTCAGGCTCAGCTCGACCCGGTTGTCGGCATCGCGGTCGAAGCGGATGCTGCGCAGGTCACCGGACAGCGGCATGTCGAAGGCGATCTCGGCGCCCGGGCGCAGCTTGGTCAGCGATTCGCGCGCACCTGGATGGTCCAGCACCCGGTGCAGGGTGGTCGCGGAGATACCGGCCTTGTCGAACAGGTCGCTCAGGGTCTGCCCGCGCTGTACCCGCAGCACCTGCCAGCTGTCACCGGGGATCTGCTGCTGGCGGGCCATTGCCAGCGGGGGCAACGGCAGGGCCAGGCTGGTGTGGCTGTCGGCGTAGGGGGCATCGATGGTGTGCGAGAAGCCCGGCACGATGGTGGCTACCAGTGCGCCGATGGTCACAAACAGGCTGGCGTGCATCCAATGACGGCGCGTCCAGCGCTCATTGAACGCAGCGGGGAGGTGTTGCCTCAGCTTCCGGTGCAGGGCGTTGTCGTGCAGGACGTGGAGTCGTTCCTGGAAGCGCTGCTTGCGTGCGCGGCCTTGATCGGAATTGAGCATCAGATGTCGGTCTCTGGCTGACCCGGGAACGCGGGCCCAAACGCCGGTAACATAGACACCTAACAAATTCGCGTCAAACCCTTGTGCCTATTGGCTTTTGTGAAGCCGATCGGGTTAACTTCGCTTTAACACCCCACATAAGAAACGGCGTTGCCGGGAGTAGTCACGTGTCCTCGATTGAAGAAGCCCTTGCCCTGATCGGCCGCGGTGCCGACGAGATCCTCAAGCTCGAGGATCTGCGCGCGCGCCTGCAGGAAGGCCGCCCGCTGCGCATCAAGGCCGGCTTCGACCCCACCGCGCCTGACCTGCACCTGGGCCACACGGTGCTGCTGAACAAGATGCGTCAGTTCCAGGACCTCGGCCACCAGGTCATTTTCCTGATCGGCGACTTCACCGGCATGATCGGCGACCCCTCCGGCAAGAGCCTCACCCGCAAGCCGCTCAGCCGCGACGACGTGCTGGCCAACGCCCGCACCTATGAAGAGCAGGTGTTCAAGGTGCTGGACCGCAGCCGCACCGAGGTCCGCTTCAATTCGGAGTGGTTCGGCAAGATGAGCGCGGCCGACATGATCCGCCTGGCCGGCCAGCACACCGTGGCGCGCATGCTCGAGCGCGACGACTTCGCCAAGCGCTACGCCGCCCAGCAGTCCATCGCCATCCACGAATTCCTGTACCCGCTGGTGCAGGGCTACGACTCGGTGGCCCTGGAAGCGGACGTCGAGCTGGGCGGTACCGACCAGAAGTTCAACCTGCTGATGGGCCGTGGCCTGCAGGAGCACCACGGCCAGAAGCCGCAGGTGGTGCTGACCATGCCGTTGCTGGAAGGCCTGGATGGCGTCAACAAGATGTCCAAGTCGCTGGGCAACTACATCGGCATCAGCGAACCGGCCATCGACATCGTCACCAAGACCATGAAGGTGGATGACGCCCTGATGTGGCGTTGGATCGAGCTGCTGTCCTTCGATATCAGCCAGGCCGAAGCGGCCTCCCTGCGCGAGCAGATCGCCGCAGGCCTGAACCCGCGCGTGGTGAAGCTGCGCCTGGCCCGTGAACTGGCCACCCGCTTCCACGACGCTGCAGCCGCCGAACAGGCGATTGCCGGCTGGGAAGCGGCTGTCACGGGGCAGGGCGATATCACCCAGCTGCCGCTGCAGGACGTGGCGATCCCGGCCGAGGGCCTGCGCATCGCGGCTCTGCTGACCGCTGCCGGACTGACCCCGAGCAACTCCGAGGCCAACCGCAAGCTCAAGGAGCGTGCGGTGAAGGTGGACGGCGAAGTGGTGGAAGACGGCCAGCAGGTGCTGCAGCCGGGCTTCGAGGGCCTGCTGCAGGTCGGCAAGCGCACCTTCGCCCGCGTGCGCCTGGTCGCTGCCTGACAACAAGGAAGGGCCGGCGCAAGCCGGCCCTTCCTTGTGCTCTTGTAGAGCCGAGCCCACGCTCGGCTGCTTCTGCTCTCCGCGGAATAGTCCCTGCCAGGACCTTCTGCATGAACGGATGCAACATCCGATGAAAAAAGTTGCCACACCCCCTTCACAAAGGCCGCGAATAGGGACATACTTTCCCTCCCCCGTCGCAGGGGTCGCCAACAAGGGGCTTCAGCGGCACAAGGGACGCCATCACCGCCGAACGAGATGATCGAACGAAAGGTGTTGACGGACTCGAAAAGTCCGGCATAATAGGCGGCTCGCTACGAAGGAAACTTCGCAGCACACGGGAACGGCGCTGAGGCCACTTCCC
>NZ_JAAVXD010000018.1:0-1148 GCF_013416715.1 Stenotrophomonas sp. SbOxS2 | reverse complement strand
ATCGGGGGCACGCCGCTAACGTCCCCTGCGGGCCGTCGCAGGGAGGGCAGCCCGCCGCCGGGGGGGAGTCGCTCGGGCTGCCGCTCCGGTCGATCGGGGGAAGAAGGATTACGCGCGACGGCGTGCGCGCGGCGGCGCAAGTCCCTCGGACGCGGCCCCGGGAGGCGGCTGCCGCTCTCAAGCCCCCAAGTCCCCCGGACGCGGTCGGGGTGGCGGGCGGGCCCCCCATGCGGTCGGCCCGTCGTGGGACCCGCCCCACGACCCCGGGGATGGTAGAAGCACGGTGGGAGGCGGGTTGCGGGCAAAAGTGCTTGTTCCCCGAGGCCGGTAAAGGGACCCCCCTTCCCGATCCCGTCGGCATTCCGTCGGCTCATTTACCCGACGATGCTTTTAGTGCCCCAGATCAGGATTTGCAGCGCACGAATCGTTTCTCCCCGGCTGGCGGGGCGCAACGACGCATCGCGGCTAACCTCCCTTGCGGGCTGACGGCGTCAGCGCGCGGCTAACCTCCCCGACGGGCCGAGGGCAGCGGCGCCGCTAACCTCCCTTGCGACGCCGGGGGCAGCGGCGCGGTGCCGACCCCCGGCGCGGGCCGGACTCGTCGGGGTGCTCCCGGCCTGCCCTGCGGGCAGAAGGCGTGGGCGGGCTGCTAGCGGCTTCCCTCGCCGGGGCCCGCGGCCATCTACGCGCACGTGCCTTCGGCGGGCACTCCGGGATGCGCGTCCCCGGCGAGACCCTCTCCAATGCTCCGTGGAAAGGGTCGGCCGTGCGACGGGAGACGAAGGGTTGCCCCCCGTCGCCCGGAAAACTTCCGGCGTCCCGCAGGAAAGCGCTAGCCTCCTTTGCGTTGCCGGATAAAAATATGGGGGGCGTGTTGGTTGGGGGGGACGAATCGAAGCGACAGAGGGCTGAATCTCAGTGGATCGTGGCAGCAAGGCCACTCTGCCACTTACAATACCCCGTCGCGTATTTAAGTCGTCTGCAAAGGATTCTACCCGTCGCTCGGTAGAAATTGTGATTCAAGGCGGCAGCCGCAACTCGTCCGCTGCGGGTGCTTGGCCCACGACACGTGCCTTTGGGGGCGCGAGGCCCCTACTGCGGGTCGGCAATCGGGCGACGGGCGCGCGCGTCGCTTCTAGCCCGGATTC
>NZ_JAAVXD010000015.1:0-601 GCF_013416715.1 Stenotrophomonas sp. SbOxS2 | reverse complement strand
TTTCTCGATCGGGCGAGGCATTGGCTGAGCCGTTTCCTCGGCCATCACTTCTTCTCCAGCCTGACCAAGCGGATACTCTTCATCAACCTTGCCGGCCTGGCCGTAATGGTCGGCGGCATCCTCTACCTCAACACCTTCCGCGACGGGCTGATCGGCGCCCGGGTCGAAAGCCTGATGACGCAGGGCGAGATCATCGCCGGCGCCATCGCGTCTTCGGCGACCGTCGAGACGGATTCGATCAGGATCGACCCCGAAAAGCTGCTCGAGATGCAGGCCGGCGAGAGCATCGGGCCCGGTTCGGACCAACTCGACAGCCTCGATTTTCCGATCAATCCGGAACGCGTCGCCCCGGTGCTGCGGCGGCTGATCACGCCTACCCGCACGCGGGCACGCATCTTTGACCGCGACGCCAACCTGCTGCTCGATTCACGCCATCTCTATTCCCGCGGCCAGATTCTGCGCTACGACCTGCCTCCGGTCGAAGAGGAGGAGCCGACGCTCATGGAGCGGGCGCAGAAATTCGTCTTCGACCTGTTCCGAGATCGAACGCTGCCGGTCTACCGCGAGCAGCCCGGCGGCAATGGCGCCGCCTTCCCCGAGG
>NZ_JAAVXD010000014.1:0-890 GCF_013416715.1 Stenotrophomonas sp. SbOxS2 | reverse complement strand
GGTGGCGAGTTCAAGGATTACTCCGCGATCGACGCCGCGCCGGAAGAAAAGGCACGTGGCATCACGATCTCGACCGCGCACGTCGAATACGAATCCACCGTTCGTCACTACGCCCACGTCGATTGCCCGGGCCATGCTGACTACGTCAAGAACATGATCACCGGTGCTGCCCAGATGGACGGCGCGATCCTGGTGTGCTCGGCCGCTGACGGCCCGATGCCGCAGACCCGCGAGCACATCCTGCTGTCGCGTCAGGTCGGCGTGCCGTACATCGTCGTGTTCCTGAACAAGGCCGACATGGTTGACGATGCCGAGCTGCTGGAACTGGTCGAAATGGAAGTCCGCGAGCTGCTGAGCAAGTACGACTTCCCGGGCGACGACACCCCGATCATCTCGGGTTCGGCCCGTCTGGCGCTGGAAGGCGACCAGAGCGACATCGGCGTGCCGGCCGTCATCAAGCTGGTCGAGGCGCTGGACACCTGGATCCCGACCCCGGAGCGTGACGTCGACAAGGCATTCCTGATGCCGGTCGAAGACGTGTTCTCGATCTCGGGCCGCGGCACCGTGGTGACCGGTCGTATCGAGCGCGGCGTGATCAAGGTCGGCGAAGAAATCGAAATCGTCGGCATCCGCCCGGTGCAGAAGACCACCGTGACCGGCGTGGAAATGTTCCGCAAGCTGCTGGACCAGGGTCAGGCAGGCGACAACGCCGGTCTGCTGCTGCGCGGCACCAAGCGTGACGACGTCGAGCGTGGCCAGGTTCTGGCCAAGCCGGGTTCGATCAAGCCGCACACCAAGTTCGACGCCGAAGTCTACGTTCTGTCGAAGGACGAGGGCGGCCGTCACACCCCGTTCTTCAAGGGCTACCGTCCGCAGTTCTACTTCCGTAC
>NZ_JAAVXD010000013.1:0-599 GCF_013416715.1 Stenotrophomonas sp. SbOxS2 | reverse complement strand
GCGAGCCGCCCATTATAGCCGGCTTTTCCGCTTCGTCAACACCTTTTTTCAAGGCCGTCTCACCGAAGTGGACGTTGTTGCCGATGCTGCTTCGTCGTTGGACCCGAGGGCCTTTCGTCGTTGCGAGCCGCCTATTATGGCAGGCTTTTCAGCTTTGTCAACAACTTGTGAGAGGAACTTGAAGCTCTTCGCGAAGTTGTTGCCGTAAGTCCAGGTCGAAACCTGAGGCTTGCAAAAAAAGGAAAACCCCGCTGCATGAGCAGCGGGGTTTTCGGGGTATAAACCCTGGCGATGACCTACTCTCGCATGGCTTAGGCCACACTACCATCGGCGCAGCTACGTTTCACTTCCGAGTTCGGGATGGGATCGGGTGGTTCCATAGCGCTAATTTCACCAGGGAGGCGGTTGGAGTGTCGCTTGGACGTCGTGTCTTTGCAGGGAGCGGGCACGGTGATGCCTGCATTGCAAAGAGACGCGCCTGAGCGCCTGCCTCTCGTTTGGTCTTGTGACGTAGCGTTCACTTGGATCTATCGACATGTCATGTCGGCCAAGGCAACTTGAGGTTATATGGTCAAGCCTCTCGGATCATTAGTATCAGT
>NZ_JAAVXD010000012.1:0-2500 GCF_013416715.1 Stenotrophomonas sp. SbOxS2 | reverse complement strand
CGATAGTGAACCAGTACCGTGAGGGAAAGGCGAAAAGAACCCCGGAGAGGGGAGTGAAATAGATCCTGAAACCGTGTGCGTACAAGCAGTAGGAGCCTCGCAAGGGGTGACTGCGTACCTTTTGTATAATGGGTCAGCGACTTACTGTTCGTGGCAAGCTTAACCGTATAGGGGAGGCGAAGGGAAACCGAGTCTGATAAGGGCGCATAGTCGCGGGCAGTAGACCCGAAACCGGGTGATCTAGTCATGGCCAGGGTGAAGGTGCCGTAACAGGTACTGGAGGCCCGAACCCACGTCTGTTGCAAAAGACGGGGATGAGCTGTGATTAGGAGTGAAAAGCTAATCGAACCCGGAGATAGCTGGTTCTCCTCGAAAGCTATTTAGGTAGCGCCTCATATGTATCCTCTCGGGGGTAGAGCACTGTTATGGCTAGGGGGTCATCGCGACTTACCAAACCATTGCAAACTCCGAATACCGAGACGGACTGTATGGGAGACACACGGCGGGTGCTAACGTCCGTCGTGAAAAGGGAAACAACCCAGACCCACAGCTAAGGTCCCAAATTTTGTGCTAAGTGGAAAACCATGTGGAAAGGCACAGACAGCCAGGAGGTTGGCTTAGAAGCAGCCACCCTTTAAAGAAAGCGTAATAGCTCACTGGTCGAGTCGGTCTGCGGGGAAGATTTAACGGGGCTAAGCACAGAACCGAAGCTTGGGGTGTGCATATTTATATGTACGCGGTAGAGGAGCGTTCCGTAAGCCGTTGAAGGTGGATTGAGAAGTCTGCTGGAGGTATCGGAAGTGCGAATGCTGACATGAGTAACGATAATGCGGGTGAAAAACCCGCACGCCGAAAGCCCAAGGTTTCCTTGCGCAACGTTAATCGGCGCAGGGTGAGTCGGCCCCTAAGGCGAGGACGAAAGTCGTAGTCGATGGGAAGCAGGTTAATATTCCTGCACCTCGCGTAAGTGCGATGGAGGGACGGAGAAGGTTAGGCATACCGGGCGTTGGTTGTCCCGGGGAAAGGCGGTAGGTTTGGATCTTTGGCAAATCCGGGATCCTTCAAGACCGAGCACCGAGACGAGCCTTTATGGCGAAGTTGCTGATACCACGCTTCCAGGAAAAGCTCCTAAGCTTCAGCTTACGCAGACCGTACCGTAAACCGACACAGGTGGGTAGGATGAGAATTCTCAGGCGCTTGAGAGAACTCGGGTGAAGGAACTAGGCAACATGGCACCGTAACTTCGGGAGAAGGTGCACCCTTTTTGGTGGCTCATGCGAGCTATAGCTGAAGAGGGTCGCAGTAACCAGGCCGCTGCGACTGTTTATCAAAAACACAGCACTCTGCAAACACGAAAGTGGACGTATAGGGTGTGACGCCTGCCCGGTGCTGGAAGGTTAATTGATGGGGTCAGCCGCAAGGCGAAGCTCTTGATCGAAGCCCCAGTAAACGGCGGCCGTAACTATAACGGTCCTAAGGTAGCGAAATTCCTTGTCGGGTAAGTTCCGACCTGCACGAATGGCGTAACGACAGCGGCGCTGTCTCCACCCGAGACTCAGTGAAATTGAAATCGCTGTGAAGATGCAGCGTTCCCGTGGCAAGACGGAAAGACCCCGTGAACCTTTACTATAGCTTTACACTGAACGTTGAGTTCGTCTGTGTAGGATAGGTGGGAGGCTATGAAACCATGGCGCTAGCTGTGGCGGAGCCATCCTTGAAATACCACCCTGTCGTGCTTGACGTTCTAACCTGGGTCCATTATCTGGATCGGGGACCGTGTATGGTGGGTAGTTTGACTGGGGCGGTCTCCTCCTAAAGAGTAACGGAGGAGCTCGAAGGTACGCTCAGCGCGGTCGGACATCGCGCACTGTGTGCAAAGGCATAAGCGTGCTTGACTGCAAGATCGACGGATCAAGCAGGTAGGAAACTAGGACTTAGTGATCCGGTGGTTCTGTATGGAAGGGCCATCGCTCAACGGATAAAAGGTACTCCGGGGATAACAGGCTGATACCGCCCAAGAGTTCATATCGACGGCGGTGTTTGGCACCTCGATGTCGGCTCATCACATCCTGGGGCTGTAGTCGGTCCCAAGGGTATGGCTGTTCGCCATTTAAAGTGGTACGCGAGCTGGGTTCAGAACGTCGTGAGACAGTTCGGTCCCTATCTGCCATGGGCGTTGGAGATTTGAGAGGGGCTGCTCCTAGTACGAGAGGACCGGAGTGGACGAACCTCTGGTGTTCCGGTTGTCACGCCAGTGGCATTGCCGGGTAGCTATGTTCGGAAGCGATAACCGCTGAAAGCATCTAAGCGGGAAGCGCGCCTCAAGATGAGATCTCCCGGGGCACAAGCCCCCTGAAGGAACCATGTAGACTACGTGGTTGATAGGTCAGGTGTGTAAGTACAGCAATGTATTGAGCTAACTGATACTAATGATCCGAGAGGCTTGACCATATAACCTCAAGTTGCCTTGGCCGACATGACATGTCGATAGATCCAAGTG
>NZ_JAAVXD010000011.1:0-16687 GCF_013416715.1 Stenotrophomonas sp. SbOxS2 | reverse complement strand
GAGGGCGGCCGTCACACCCCGTTCTTCAAGGGCTACCGTCCGCAGTTCTACTTCCGTACCACCGACATCACCGGTGCGGTCGAGCTGCCGGAAGGCGTCGAGATGGTGATGCCGGGCGACAACATCAAGATGGTTGTCACCCTGATCAACCCGGTCGCCATGGACGCCGGCCTGCGCTTCGCAATCCGCGAAGGTGGCCGTACCGTCGGTGCTGGCGTGGTTGCCACCATCCTCGAGTAAGCCTGCATGCCGGCGGTCGCATAGCGCTGCCGGTCTGGCGAGTGGCGGGCCGGGAACCTCGGTCCGCCTTCGCCGTCTAAGGGAAGGCAAGTTTTCTACGTACGCCAGTAGCTCAATTGGCAGAGCAGCGGTCTCCAAAACCGCAGGTTGGGGGTTCGAGTCCCTCCTGGCGTGCCATCTGCCCACCTTACCCAGCGGCCCTGCCGCTAAAGCAGACACAGCCTGATGAATAGCAAGATCGAACATTCCAAGGACACCTCCGCGCAAGGCGGGGATATCGTCAAGTACGTCCTCGCATCGTTGCTGGTGCTGGCAGGTCTGTTCGTCTGGTTCTGGTTCTCCGCCGATTCCGGTCGCGCTGCCCAGCTGGGCTCGTGGACGGGTCAGCTGCGTGCGTTGGCGGTCGTGGTCGGCCTGGTTGGCGGTATCGGCGTGTTCATGCTGACCGGCAAGGGGCGCGACACCCGCGAATTCCTCTCCGAGTCGCGCTTCGAACTGCGTAAAGTGGTTTGGCCGACCCGCCAGGAAGCCATTCGCATGACCTGGGTGGTGATTGTCGTCGTCCTGATCCTCAGCCTGCTGCTGGGTGGGTTCGACTTCTTCATCCAGAAACTGACTCAGTGGTTCCTGAGCCGCTAAGGAGAAATGCATGAAGCGTTGGTACGTCGTTCACGCCTATTCGGGCTTCGAGAAGTCGGTGGCGCAGGCTCTGCGCGATCGCATCGTCCGTGACGGCATGGAAGAGCGCTTCGGCGACGTCCTGGTTCCGACCGAGGAAGTGATCGAAATGCGCGCCGGCCAGAAGCGCCGTTCCGAGCGCAAGTTCTTCCCGGGTTACGTGCTGGTCCAGATCGAGACCCACGAAGAGGCGGGTATTCCGCGCATCGACAACGAAAGCTGGCATCTGGTCAAGGAAACTCCGCGCGTCATGGGCTTCATCGGCGGAACCGCTGATCGTCCGCTGCCGATCGCAGATTCCGAGGCCGAGGCGATCCTGAACCGTGTCCAGGAAGGCGTCGAGAAGCCGCGTCCGAAGGTGCTGTTCGAGCCGGGCCAGATGGTCCGCGTCACCGAGGGTCCGTTCAACGACTTCAATGGTGTCGTCGAAGAGGTCAACTACGAGAAGAGCCGTCTGCGCGTCTCGGTGCTGATCTTCGGTCGCGCCACCCCGGTGGAGCTCGAGTTCGGTCAGGTCGAAAAGGCCGTCTGATCTGTATTCATATGCCGCTTCAGGCATGTGAAGAAAAAACCTGATATGCTGCGCGGCTCCCGTTGGGAAGCTTGCGGGACGAGGCCACCGAAAGGTGGCCTTCGGCATGATTTCAAAACGCGACGCCGGGACGCGTGATTCCCGGTCCGATGGGGAGCCTGTTGTCGCAAGGCGCTAGCACCCGGAGAGTACTCACATGGCAAAGAAAGTTGTCGGTTATATCAAGCTGCAGGTGAAGGCCGGTCAGGCCAACCCCTCGCCGCCGGTCGGTCCTGCGCTGGGTCAGCGCGGCCTGAACATCATGGAATTCTGCAAGGCCTTCAATGCCGCCACGCAGAAGCTCGAGCCGGGTCTGCCGGTTCCGGTGATCATCACGGCCTATTCGGACCGTACGTTCACCTTCATCACCAAGAGCACTCCGGCCACCACCCTGCTGAAGAAGGCCGCTGGCATCTCGTCGGGCTCCAAGCGCCCGAACACCGAGAAGGTCGGCAAGGTCACCCGTAAGCAGCTGGAAGAGATCGCCAAGGCGAAGGAGCCGGATCTGACTGCCGCCGACCTGGACGCCGCCGTGCGTACCATCGCTGGCTCTGCCCGTTCCATGGGCCTCGTGGTGGAGGGTTAATCAGATGGCACAGAACAAGCGCGAAAAGGCCATCAAGGCCGCCGTTGTCCCGGGCAAGGCGTATGCCTTCGAGGACGCAATCAACATCCTGAAGACCGCCACCAAGGCCAAGTTCGTCGAGTCGATCGACGTCGCTGTGCGCCTGGGCGTCGACGCGAAGAAGTCCGACCAGCAGGTCCGTGGCTCCACCGTGCTGCCGGCGGGTACCGGCAAGTCGGTCCGCGTCGCTGTCTTCGCTCCGGCCGGTGCCAAGGCTGATGAAGCCCTGGCCGCTGGTGCCGAAGCCGTCGGTATGGACGACCTGGCCGAGAAGATGCAGGCCGGCGATCTGAACTACGACGTCGTGATCGCGACCCCGGACGCAATGCGCGTCGTCGGCAAGCTGGGTACCGTGCTGGGCCCGCGCGGCCTGATGCCGAACCCGAAGGTCGGCACCGTCTCCCCGAACCCGGGTGAGGCTGTGAAGAATGCCAAGTCGGGTCAGGTGCGTTACCGCACCGACAAGGCCGGCATCATCCACTGCACCATCGGCAAGGCCGACTTCGCCGAAGACGCGCTGAAGTCGAACCTGACCGCGCTGCTGCTGGACCTGATCAAGGCCAAGCCGGCCACCTCGAAGGGCCTGTACCTGCAGAAGGTGTCGGTCAGCTCGACGATGGGCCCGGGCGTCACCGTCGACCAGTCGTCGCTGAGCCTGAAGTAATCGTTTCAAGCGGTCGCGGGTCCCTCGGGTCCCGCGACCGTGACATTTGAAGGCATCGCCGGCAACCCATCGCCGGTGGTAGCCGTCAAAGACCGCAGGTGCGGTCGTGGTATGCCGGCGACGGGCACGGAAGCTCGATTTGGCAGGGAGTCGCCGCCGGAGCAGTCACGAACGCTTAATCGATTCCCCGGAATCACCCTGCGTAGATGGTGCCCTTCTGGAGTTTTTCTGGTTCACGCACGTCTGGGGTTACCCAGGTTGGCCCACTCCAGGTCTAGAACGGCCCACCCCCCGGAACATCATTCCGATGTTCCCGGCGTCCAGGACGGATGCCGCACAGGACCGCACACGGCAGGAGCCGTAAGCGGAGTTCAATCGGAGGAGTGCAATGGCTCTCAATCTGTCCCAGAAGCAAGAAGTAGTCGCGGAGCTGGCAGACATCGCCGCCAAGGCCCACTCCTTGATCGCAGCCGAATACGCTGGCACCACGGTCGCCCAGATGACCGCGATGCGCAAGCAGGCTCGTGAAACCGGCGTTTTCTTGAAAGTTGTCAAGAACACCCTGGCTTCGCGTGCTGTTGAAGGCACCGAGTTCGCAGTCGCACAGGACCAGATGGTTGGTCCGCTGCTGTACGCGTTCTCGCTCGAGGAGCCCGGTGCTGCCGGTCGCCTGATCAAGGATGCCGCCAAGGGCAACGACAAGCTTAAGGCCAAGGTCGTCGCAATCGGTGGTGAAGTGTTCCCGGCAAGCCATGTCGACGTGTTGGCCTCGCTGCCGACCCGCGACCAGGCCCTGGCAATGCTGGCACGCGTCCTGACCGAGCCGGTCACGATGTTCGCCCGCGCCATCAAGGCAATCGGCGACAAGCAGAATGGTGGCGACGTCGCCGCCGACGCTGCTGAACCGGCCGCCGAGACCGCCTGAGTTTCGACTAATCGTGGTTCCTGACGGAACCTCAATCCAGAAAAACATCCAAAGGTAATTATCATGTCCCTTACCAACGAACAGATCGTCGACGCCATCGCCGAGAAGTCCCTGATGGAAGTGATGGAGCTGGTCAAGGCCATCGAAGAGAAGTTCGGCGTCTCCGCCGCTGCTCCGGTCGCCGCTGCTGTGGCTGGCCCGGCTGCCGTCGTTGAAGAGCAGACCGAATTCGTCGTCACCCTGAAGACCGCTGGCGACAAGAAGGTCGAAGTCATCAAGGCCGTCCGCGCCATCACCGGCCTGGGCCTGAAGGAAGCGAAGGACCTGGCCGAAGCCGGCGGCGTCCTGAAGGACAACGCTTCGAAGGACGAAGCCGAGAAGATGAAGAAGGACCTGGAAGCTGCTGGCGCGACTGTCGAAGTCAAGTAAGCACTTCCATTGCGTCGCCATCGAAATCCGGCGATGCAGCCAAGGCTGGGGGCGTAAGCCCCCGGCCTTTGGTCGTTGTTGCGGTGTTGTAGATCCACGCCATGCGTGGATGTGAAAAGCGGCAAAGAGCCCAACACGGGCTGCGGTCAAACCCTGGTCGGCCAGCGCAAAGCGCGGCGGCGGGGGAGTGGATGCAGACGAGTTGGCAGTTGGAAGTAGCGGGAGAAGGCGTGCTGGTGCCGGCAATACCAGCGACTTCCAACTGACAATTTCAAGTTCCCTTCGGGTCGTGGGCGCACGACTCGCACAACAAGGTGGAAGACCTCATGACGTCCTATTCGTTCACCGAAAAAAAGCGTATCCGCAAGGATTTCGGCAAGCAGCGTTCGATTCTCGAAGTGCCGTTCCTGCTCGCCATCCAGGTGGATTCCTACCGTGAATTCCTGCAGGAAAACGTCGATCCGGCCAAGCGCACGGACCACGGCCTGCACGCTGCACTGAAGTCGGTCTTCCCGATTGCCAGCTACAGCGGCAATGCTGCCCTGGAGTACGTCGGCTACAAGCTGGGCGATCCGGTCTTCGACGAGCGTGAGTGCCGTCAGCGTGGCATGAGCTACGGTGCGCCGCTGCGCGTGACCGTGCGCCTGGTGATCTACGACCGCGAGTCGTCGACCAAGGCCATCAAGTACGTGAAGGAGCAGGAGGTCTACCTCGGCGAAATCCCGCTGATGACCGACAACGGCACCTTCATCGTCAACGGCACCGAGCGCGTCATCGTCTCGCAGCTGCACCGCTCGCCGGGCGTGTTCTTCGACCACGACCGTGGCAAGACCCACAGCTCGGGCAAGCTGCTGTACAGCGCCCGCATCATTCCTTACCGCGGCTCCTGGCTGGACTTCGAGTTCGACCCGAAGGACGCGCTGTTCACCCGTATCGACCGTCGCCGCAAGCTGCCGGTGTCGATCCTGCTGCGTGCGCTTGGCTACAGCAACGAAGAGATGCTGGCCGAGTTCTTCGAGATCAACACCTTCCACATCAACCCGGATGAAGGCGTCCAGCTGGAGCTGGTGCCGGAGCGCCTGCGCGGCGAAACCCTGGGCTTCGACCTCGCCGACGGCGACAAGGTCATCGTGGAAGCCGGCAAGCGCATCACCGCGCGCCACATCAAGCAGCTGGAAGCCTCGGGCATTGCCGCCCTGGCCGTGCCGGACGACTACATCGTCGGCCGCATCCTGTCGCACGACGTGGTCGATGCCTCGACCGGTGAACTGCTGGCCCAGGCCAACGACGAAATCACCGACGAGCAGCTGCAGAACTTCCGCAAGGCCGGTGTCGATGCAGTGGGCACCCTGTGGGTGAACGACCTGGATCGTGGCCCGTACCTGTCCAACACCCTGCGCATCGATCCGACCAAGACCCAGCTGGAAGCCCTGGTCGAGATCTACCGCATGATGCGTCCGGGCGAGCCGCCGACCAAGGATGCTGCGCAGAACCTGTTCCACAACCTGTTCTTCACCTTCGAGCGCTACGACCTGTCCGCCGTCGGCCGCATGAAGTTCAATCGTCGCGTGGGCCGCAAGGAAACCACCGGCGAAGCCGTGCTGTACGACCGCAAGTACTACGGCGAGCGTAACGACGAAGAGTCCAAGCGCCTGGTTGCCGCCCACGGCGACAGCTCGGACATCCTGGACGTGATCAAGGTCCTGACCGAGATCCGCAACGGCCGTGGCGTGGTCGATGACATCGATCACCTGGGCAACCGTCGCGTGCGTTCGGTCGGCGAAATGGCCGAGAACGTGTTCCGCGTGGGCCTGGTCCGCGTCGAGCGTGCGGTCAAGGAACGCCTGTCGATGGCAGAGTCGGAAGGCCTGACCCCGCAGGAGCTGATCAACGCCAAGCCGGTGGCTGCGGCGATCAAGGAATTCTTCGGCTCCTCGCAGCTGTCGCAGTTCATGGATCAGAACAACCCGCTGTCGGAAGTCACGCACAAGCGTCGCGTCTCGGCCCTGGGCCCGGGCGGCCTGACCCGTGAGCGCGCCGGCTTCGAAGTGCGCGACGTGCACCCGACCCATTACGGCCGCGTCTGCACCATCGAAACCCCGGAAGGCCCGAACATCGGCCTGATCAACTCGCTGGCCGTGTACGCCCGCACCAACCAGTACGGTTTCCTCGAGACCCCGTACCGCAAGGTCGTGGACGGCAAGGTCTTCGACGAAGTCGAGTTCCTGTCGGCCATCGAAGAAAACGAGTACGTCATCGCCCAGGCCAACGCCCTGACCGATGCCAACAGCGTGCTGACCGAGCAGTTCGTTCCCTGCCGTTACCAGGGCGAATCGCTGCTGAAGCCGCCGGCGGAAGTCCACTTCATGGACGTCTCGCCGATGCAGACCGTGTCGATCGCGGCCGCGCTGGTTCCGTTCCTGGAGCACGATGACGCCAACCGCGCACTGATGGGCGCCAACATGCAGCGTCAGGCCGTGCCGACCCTGCGTGCGCAGAAGCCGCTGGTCGGTACCGGCATCGAGCGCGCCGTGGCGCGTGACTCGGGTGTGACCGTGAACGCCCGTCGTGGTGGTGAGATCGTGCAGATCGACGCCGCCCGCATCGTGGTCAAGGTCAACGAAGCCGAGATCACCGATGCGTCCGATGCCGGCGTCGACATCTACAACCTGATCAAGTACACCCGCTCCAACCAGAACACCTGCATCAACCAGCGTCCGCTGGTGGAAGTGGGCAACGTGGTGGCGCGTGGCGACGTGCTGGCCGACGGTCCGTCCACCGACATCGGTGAACTGGCCCTGGGCCAGAACATGCTGATCGCCTTCATGCCGTGGAACGGCTACAACTTCGAAGACTCCATCCTGCTCTCCGAGCGCGTGGTGGAAGAGGATCGCTACACCACGATCCACATCGAAGAGCTGACCTGCGTTGCGCGTGACACCAAGCTGGGGCCGGAGGAAATCTCCGCCGACATCCCGAACGTTTCCGAGCAGGCGCTGAACCGCCTGGACGAGAGCGGCGTGGTGTACATCGGTGCCGAAGTCCGCGCCGGCGACATCATGGTCGGCAAGGTCACCCCGAAGGGCGAAAGCCAGCTGACCCCGGAAGAGAAGCTGCTGCGCGCGATCTTCGGTGAGAAGGCTTCGGACGTGAAGGACAGCTCGCTGCGCGTGCCGCCGGGCATGGACGGCACCGTCATCGACGTGCAGGTCTTCACCCGCGATGGCATCGAGAAGGACAAGCGCGCCCGTCAGATCGAAGAGTCTGAAATCAAGCGCGTCAAGAAGGACTTCGACGACCAGTTCCGCATCCTGGAAGCGGCCATCTACGCCCGTCTGCGTTCGCAGATCGTGGGCAAGGTGGTCAACGGCGGCGCCGGCCTGAAGAAGGGCGACGTCATCTCCGACGCCTACCTGGATGGCCTGAAGAAGGCCGACTGGTTCGTGCTGCGCATGAAGGACGAGGACGCTGCCGAAGCCATCGAACGCGCACAGAAGCAGATCCAGGCGCACGAGAAGGAATTCGAGCGTCGCTTCGCCGACAAGCGCGGCAAGATCACCGCGGGCGACGATCTGGCTCCGGGCGTGCTGAAGATGGTCAAGGTGTTCCTGGCCGTGAAGCGCCGCATCCAGCCGGGCGACAAGATGGCAGGCCGCCACGGCAACAAGGGTGTGGTGTCCAACGTGGTGCCGGTCGAGGACATGCCGTACATGGCCTCGGGCGAAACCGTGGACATCGTGCTGAACCCGCTGGGCGTGCCGTCGCGTATGAACATCGGGCAGATCCTGGAAGTGCACCTGGGCTGGGCTGCCAAGGGTCTGGGTCGCAAGATCCAGGCGATGCTGGAAGCCCAGGCGGCGGTTGCCGACCTGCGCAAGTTCCTGGACGACATCTACAACCACGATGACACCAACGTGGCCAACCGTGTCGACCTGTCGCAGTTCAGCGACGAGGAACTGCTGCGCCTGGCCCGCAACCTGTTCGACGGCGTGCCGATGGCAACGCCGGTGTTCGACGGTGCCACCGAAGCGGAAATCAAGCGCATGCTGGAACTGGCCGACCTGCCGAGCAGTGGCCAGACCCAGCTGTATGACGGCCGCACCGGTGAAGCCTTCGATCGCCACACCACCGTTGGCTACATGCACTACCTGAAGCTGAACCACCTGGTCGACGACAAGATGCACGCCCGTTCGACCGGTCCGTACTCGCTCGTCACCCAGCAGCCGCTGGGCGGCAAGGCGCAGTTCGGCGGCCAGCGCTTCGGTGAAATGGAAGTCTGGGCGCTGGAAGCCTACGGCGCGGCCTACACCCTGCAGGAAATGCTGACGGTGAAGTCCGATGACGTGCAGGGCCGCAACCAGATGTACAAGAACATCGTCGACGGTGAGCACGAGATGGTCGCGGGCATGCCGGAATCCTTCAACGTGCTTGTGAAGGAAATCCGCTCGCTGGCCATCAACATGGAACTGGAAGACAACTGATCCATGCCGGCGCGGCGGTCAACGCCGCCGCGCCGCTGGCAGTCAACTGAAAGCCCATCGACACAGCATTCCTCCTTCTGGAGAACACCATGAAAGACCTGCTCAACCTCTTCAACCAGCAGCGCCAGACGCTGGACTTCGACGCGATCAAGATCGCGCTGGCTTCGCCGGACCTGATCCGTTCGTGGTCCTTCGGCGAAGTGAAGAAGCCGGAAACCATCAACTACCGTACCTTCAAGCCGGAGCGTGACGGCCTGTTCTGCGCCGCCATCTTCGGGCCGGTCAAGGACTACGAGTGCCTGTGCGGCAAGTACAAGCGCATGAAGCACCGCGGCGTGGTCTGCGAGAAGTGCGGCACCGAAGTGACCCTGGCCAAGGTGCGTCGTGAGCGCATGGGCCACATCGACCTGGCTTCGCCGGTCGCGCACATCTGGTTCCTGAAGTCGCTGCCGTCGCGCATCGGCCTGATGCTGGACATGACCCTGCGCGATATCGAGCGCGTGCTGTACTTCGAAGCCTACGTGGTGACCGAGCCGGGCCTGACCGCCCTGGAGCGCCGCCAGCTGCTGACCGAAGAACAGTACCTGCAGGCCCGCCAGGAGCATGGCGACGACTTCGACGCCGCCATGGGCGCCGAGGCCGTGTACGAACTGCTGCGCACCATCGACCTGCAGTCGGAAATGACCCGCCTGCGCGAAGAGATCGCCAGCACCGGTTCGGAAACCAAGCTGAAGCGCCTCACCAAGCGCATCAAGCTGATCGAAGCCTTCCTGGAATCGGGCAACCGTCCGGAGTGGATGGTCATGACCGTGCTGCCGGTGCTGCCGCCGGACCTGCGTCCGCTGGTTCCGCTGGATGGTGGCCGCTTCGCGACCTCCGACCTGAACGACCTGTACCGCCGCGTCATCAACCGCAACAACCGCCTGCGCCGCCTGCTCGAGCTGAGCGCGCCGGACATCATCGTGCGCAATGAAAAGCGCATGCTGCAGGAATCGGTCGATGCGCTGCTGGACAACGGCCGTCGCGGCCGTGCCATCACCGGCACCAACAAGCGCCCGCTGAAGTCGCTGGCCGACATGATCAAGGGCAAGCAGGGCCGCTTCCGTCAGAACCTGCTCGGCAAGCGCGTCGACTACTCGGGCCGTTCGGTCATCGTGGTCGGTCCGTACCTGCGCCTGCACCAGTGCGGTCTGCCGAAGAAGATGGCGCTCGAACTGTTCAAGCCGTTCGTGTTCGCCAAGCTGCAGCGTCGTGGCCTGGCCACCACCATCAAGGCCGCCAAGAAGCTGGTCGAGCGCGAAGAAGCCGAAGTCTGGGACATCCTGGAAGAGGTCATCCGCGAGCATCCGGTGATGCTGAACCGTGCGCCGACCCTGCACCGTCTGGGCATCCAGGCCTTCGAGCCGGTCCTGATCGAAGGCAAGGCCATCCAGCTGCACCCGCTGGTCTGCACCGCGTTCAACGCCGACTTCGACGGTGACCAGATGGCCGTCCACGTGCCGCTCTCGCTGGAAGCCCAGCTGGAAGCGCGTGCGCTGATGATGTCCACCAACAACATCCTGTCGCCGGCCAACGGCGAGCCGATCATCGTGCCGTCGCAGGACGTCGTGCTGGGTCTGTACTACATGACCCGCTCGCTGGAAAACAAGAAGGGCGAGGGCATGGCCTTCGCCAACATCGCCGAAGTCAAGCGCGCCTACGACAACCGCGTGGTGGAACTGCACGCGCGCGTCAAGGTCCGCATCACCGAGGTGGTGACCGACGAGGAAGGCAACAAGCAGAGCAAGACCTCGATCGTGGATACCACCATCGGTCGCGCCCTGCTGGCTGAAATCCTGCCGGAAGGCCTGCCGTTCGCGCTGGCCAACACCGAGCTGACCAAGAAGAACATCAGCCGCCTGATCAACTCCAGCTACCGCCAGCTGGGCCTGAAGGACACGGTCGTGTTCGCCGACAAGCTGATGTACACCGGCTTCGCCTACGCGACCCGCGCCGGCGTCTCGATCGGCATCGACGACATGCTGATCCCGGACGAGAAGAAGGGCATCCTCACCGAGGCCGAAGCCGAAGTGCTGGAAATCCAGGAGCAGTACCAGTCGGGCCTGGTCACCGCCGGCGAGCGCTACAACAAGGTGGTCGACATCTGGTCGCGCACCAATGAGCGCATCGCCAAGGCGATGATGGACACCATCGGTACCGAGAAGGTCATCAATGCCAAGGGTGAGACCATCGACCAGAAGTCGATGAACTCCCTGTACATCATGGCCGACTCCGGTGCACGAGGCAGCCAGGCGCAGATCCGTCAGCTGGCCGGCATGCGTGGCCTGATGGCCCGTCCCGATGGCTCGATCATCGAGACGCCCATCAAGGCGAACTTCCGCGAAGGCCTGAACGTGCAGGAGTACTTCAACTCCACCCACGGTGCCCGTAAGGGTCTGGCCGATACCGCGCTGAAGACCGCGAACTCGGGTTACCTGACCCGTCGTCTGGTCGACGTGGCGCAGGACGTGGTGATCACCGAGGTGGATTGCGGTACCACCGAAGGCCTGATCATGACCCCGATCGTGGAAGGCGGCGACGTGGTCGAGCCGTTGAAGGATCGCGTGCTGGGTCGTGTGGTTGCCGAGGACGTGTTCCTGCCGGGCAACGACGAAGATCCGATCGTCACCCGCAACACCCTGCTCGACGAAGCCTGGGTCGCCAAGCTTGAAGAGGCCAGCGTGCAGACCATCAAGGTCCGCTCGACGATCTCCTGCGAATCGGCCTTCGGTGTCTGCAGCCGCTGCTACGGCCGCGATCTGGCCCGTGGCCACCTGGTCAACATCGGTGAAGCGGTCGGCGTCATCGCCGCGCAGTCCATCGGTGAGCCGGGTACCCAGCTGACGATGCGTACGTTCCACATCGGTGGTGCGGCATCGCGAGCTGCTGCGGTCGACAACATCACCGTCAAGACCACCGGCTCGGTCAAGTTCAGCAACCTCAAGTCGGTGGCCCATGCCAATGGCTCGCTGGTCGCGGTGTCGCGCTCGGGCGAAATGTCGGTGCTCGATGCGCACGGCCGTGAGCGTGAGCGTTACAAGCTGCCGTACGGCGCAACCATCACCTCCAAGGACGGTGATGCGGTCAAGGCTGGCCAGACCGTGGCCAACTGGGATCCGCATAACCACCCGATCGTTTCGGAAGTGGCTGGTTTCATCCGCTTCATCGACTTCGTCGACGGCATCACCGTCATCGAGAAGACCGATGAGCTGACCGGCCTGGCATCGCGCGAAATCACCGACCCGAAGCGCCGCGGCGCCCAGGCGAAGGATCTGCGCCCGATCGTCCGCATCGTCGATGGCAAGGGCAATGACCTGTCGATTCCGGGCACCGACCTGCCGGCGCAGTACCTGCTGCCGCCGCGCTCGATCGTCAACCTGCAGGACGGCGCTGCCGTCGGCGTGGGTGACGTGGTCGCCAAGATCCCGCAGGAAGCGTCCAAGACCCGCGACATCACCGGTGGTCTGCCGCGCGTGGCCGATCTGTTCGAAGCGCGCAAGCCGAAGGATCCGGCGGTGCTGGCCGAGCGTTCGGGCATCATCAGCTTCGGCAAGGACACCAAGGGCAAGCAGCGCCTGATCATCAAGGACACCGATGGTTCGGAGCACGAAGAGCTGATTCCGAAGTACCGTCAGGTCATCGTGTTCGAAGGTGAGCACGTGACCAAGGGCGAAACCATCGTCGACGGCGAGCCGAGCCCGCAGGACATCCTGCGTCTGCTGGGTGTCGAGCCGCTGGCCGCCTACCTGGTCAAGGAAATCCAGGACGTGTACCGCCTGCAGGGCGTGAAGATCAACGACAAGCACATCGAGGTGATCACCCGCCAGATGCTGCGCAAGGTCGAGATCACCGATCAGGGCAGCAGCAAGTTCCTGAACGGCGAACAGGTCGAGCGCCAGCGCGTCATTGAGGAAAATGCGCGCCTGACCACCCGCAACGAGCTGATCGCTCGTTTCGATCCGGTCCTGCTGGGTATCACCAAGGCCTCGCTGGCAACCGAGTCGTTCATCTCGGCCGCTTCCTTCCAGGAAACCACCCGCGTGCTGACCGAGGCTGCCGTCCGCGGCACCAAGGACAACCTGCGCGGCCTGAAGGAAAACGTGATCGTCGGCCGTCTGATCCCGGCCGGTACCGGTCTGTCCTACCACGCCAACCGCCGCCGCAACGCGAGCGGGCTGACCGACTCGGAAATGCAGACCCTGTCGGGCACCCCGGTTGCTGCACCGGCCGTCGTGGCCGTGGCTGCGCCGGAAGTGGTGGTGGAATCGACCGACGCCGAGCAGGCCGAGGATTGATCGGCGGGTCCGGCTCCGGCCGGACCTCGATCGGGCAGGGGACGGCCATCGGCCGGTCCCTGCCGGACAAGCATCACGCAGCACCGGTTCCGGCCGGAACTGCACTCGAGGGCACGGGCCGCTGGTCTGTTCGCCTTCGATGAGGTAGGATGCCGCCCGGCCCAGCGATGGGTCGGACGACAACCTGAACGGGGGGCATGGAGAAGGCTCCCCTGTAACGGCCCAGGATCAGGGCTGGCTTGGCGTGTGCGCATTTGACCGCGTTTTCGCCAGGTTGCTACAATCGTCTGTCTCAGCAGGCCGGTTTTTCGCCTGCTCGCACATATCCGCATTCATGGCCGGTTTTTTTCGGCCTCTCTCAGAAGAACATACTGATGGCGACGATCAATCAGCTTGTCCGCAAGCCGCGGCAGGCAACCACTTATAAGAGCGCCTCGCCGGCTCTCGAAAAGTGCCCCCAGCGCCGTGGCGTCTGCACGCGCGTTTACACCACTACTCCGAAGAAGCCGAACTCGGCGCTTCGCAAGGTTGCCAAGGTTCGCCTGACCAACCAGGAAGAAGTGATTTCCTACATCGGCGGTGAAGGCCACAACCTGCAGGAGCACTCCGTGGTCCTGATCCGTGGCGGTCGCGTCAAGGATCTGCCGGGTGTGCGTTACCACACCGTTCGTGGTTCGCTCGACGCCTCCGGCGTTGCCAAGCGTCGCCAGGGCCGTTCCAAGTACGGCGCCAAGCGTCCGAAGAGCTAAGGGAAAGCACACATGTCTCGTAAAGGTAATACGCCGCAGCGCGCAGTCCTGCCGGATCCGAAGCACGGAAGCGAAACCATCGCCCGTTTCATCAACATGGTGATGCTGAGCGGCAAGAAGTCGGTCGCTGAAAAGATCGTCTATGGCGCCATGGACGTGATCGGTGAGAAGAACCCGAATTCCGTCGAGCTGGTTCAGAAGGCTCTGGAAAACGTGGCTCCGTCGGTCGAAGTCAAGTCCCGCCGTGTCGGTGGTGCCACCTATCAGGTGCCGGTCGAAGTGCGCGCCTCGCGCAAGATGGCCCTGGCCATGCGTTGGCTGATCGACTCCGCGCGCAAGCGTGGTGAGAACACCATGCCGAAGAAGCTGGCCGCTGAACTGATCGACGCTGCGGAAAACCGTGGCGGCGCCATCAAGAAGCGCGAAGAAACCCACCGCATGGCCGAAGCCAACAAGGCATTCGCCCACTACCGCTGGTGAGTTTGACGGCCTTGTAAAACAGGCAGGGCAGCACCATCTCGGTGCTGCCTCGCGGCCTCAGAAGGGCTGCGCCAATCCGAAGGCCGCCGAAAGGCGGCGTTCGGCCATCCGAAATCCAAGAAATCTGAGAGGCTCCCCGTGGCCCGTTCCACTCCCATCGAGCGTTACCGCAATTTCGGCATCATGGCTCACATCGATGCCGGCAAGACCACCACGTCCGAGCGCATCCTGTTCTACACCGGCAAGAGCCACAAGATCGGTGAAGTGCATGACGGCGCCGCCACCATGGACTGGATGGAGCAGGAGCAGGAGCGTGGCATCACGATCCAGTCCGCTGCGACCACCGCGTTCTGGAAGGGCATGGACAAGTCCCTGCCGGAGCACCGCTTCAACATCATCGACACCCCCGGGCACGTCGACTTCACCATCGAAGTGGAGCGCTCGCTGCGCGTGCTCGACGGTGCCGTCTTCGTGCTGTGTGCCGTCGGTGGCGTGCAGCCGCAGTCGGAAACCGTGTGGCGCCAGGCCAACCGTTACAAGGTGCCGCGCATCGCGTTCGTCAACAAGATGGACCGCACCGGCGCCAACTTCAGCAAGGTCGTTGGCCAGCTGAAGGCGAAGCTGGGCGCCAAGGCCGTTCCGATGCAGCTGCCGATCGGCGCTGAGGAAGGCTTCAAGGGCGTCGTCGATCTGCTGAAGATGAAGGCCATCCATTGGGATGAGGCTTCGCAGGGCATGAAGTTCGAGTACAGCGATGTGCCGGCCGAGCTGCTCGCTGAAGCGACCGAAGCCCGTACCTTCATGATCGAAGCGGCTGCCGAAGCCAGCGAAGAGCTGATGGACAAGTACCTGGGCGGCGACGAGCTGACCGAGGCCGAGATCATCGAAGCCCTGCGCGTGCGCACCCTGGCCACCGACATCGTGCCGATGTACTGCGGCTCGGCGTTCAAGAACAAGGGCGTGCAGGCCATGCTGGACGGCGTGATCCAGCTGCTGCCGTCGCCGATCGACGTGCCGGACGTGACCGGTACCGACGTTGACGATGAAACCAAGGAAATGAGCCGCAAGTCTGACGACAAGGCTCCGTTCTCGGCCCTGGCCTTCAAGATCATCACCGATCCGTTCGTCGGCGCGCTGACCTTCTTCCGTGTCTACTCGGGCACGCTGAATGCAGGCGACCAGCTGCTGAACTCGGTGAAGGGCAAGAAGGAGCGCATCGGCCGTATCCTGCAGATGCACTCCAACAACCGCGAAGAAATCAAGGAAGTTCTGGCCGGCGACATCGCCGCCGCCGTGGGCCTGAAGGACACCACCACGGGTGACACCCTGTGCTCCATGGATCAGCCGATCATCCTCGAGCGCATGGTGTTCCCGGAGCCGGTCATCTCGATGGCTGTCGAGCCGAAGACCAAGTCCGACCAGGAAAAGATGGGTCTGGCACTGGGTCGTCTGGCACAGGAAGATCCGTCGTTCCGCGTCAAGACCGACGAAGAATCCGGCCAGACCATCATCTCGGGCATGGGCGAGCTGCACCTGGACATCATCGTTGACCGCATGAAGCGCGAGTTCAACGTTGAAGCCAACGTCGGCAAGCCGCAGGTGGCGTACCGCGAAACGATCACCATGTCGGACGTGAAGTCGGACTACAAGCACGCCAAGCAGTCCGGTGGTAAGGGTCAGTACGGTCACGTCGTGATCGAGCTGTCGCCGATCACCGAGGCCGATCGTGCAGATCCGAAGATCGCTGCCGGCATCAAGGACGACTTCCTGTTCATCAACGACATCACCGGTGGCGTGATTCCGAAGGAATTCATCCCGTCGATCGAAAAGGGCCTGCGCGAAACCATCACCAGCGGTCCGCTGGCTGGCTTCCCGGTCGTGGACGTCAAGGTGAAGCTGGTGTTCGGCTCGTACCACGACGTCGACTCCTCGGAAATGGCGTTCAAGCTCGCTTCCTCGATGGCCTTCAAGGAAGGTTTCCGCAAGGCCAAGCCGGTCCTGCTGGAGCCGATCATGAAGGTCGAGATCGTGACCCCGGAGGATTACCAGGGTGACGTGATGGGCGACGTCAGCCGTCGTCGCGGCGTTCTGCAGGGTTCTGATACCACTGGTGACGGTTCGGCCAGCATCATCAACGCGATGATTCCGCTGGGCGAAATGTTTGGCTACGCGACCTCGCTGCGTTCGCAGACCCAGGGCCGCGCCACCTTCACGATGGAATTTGACCACTACGAGCCGGCGCCGAACAACATCGCCGACGAAGTCATGAAGAAGGCCTGAGCGTAACGCTCAGGTCCTCCAAACCACTTACGAACCAATAAGGTAGAAAGAAATGGCAAAGGGTAAGTTCGAGCGCACCAAGCCGCACGTCAACGTCGGCACCATCGGTCACGTCGATCACGGCAAGACCACGCTGACCGCCGCACTGACCAAGATCGGTGCCGAGCGCTTCGGTGGCGAGTTCAAGGATTACTCCGCGATCGACGCCGCGCCGGAAGAAAAGGCACGTGG
>NZ_JAAVXD010000010.1:0-1160 GCF_013416715.1 Stenotrophomonas sp. SbOxS2 | reverse complement strand
TGCGGTGGTCTAATCAACTTGGACACTCGATAGGATCATTTTCGAGCATCGAGGTAGACCCATGGCAAAACAGATCACTCAGGGCATGAGGGACGAGGCGGTTCGCCTTGTCGTTGTAGAGGGGCAGACAGTAAGAGACGTCTGCCAGCTGATGGATGTCGGTCCGACGGCGCTGAGGCGGTGGATCGAGCAGTGGCGGCGAAAACATGACCCGCATGCGGAGGCGCCACCAGTAGATGCGCAGGTCAGAATCGCCGAACTGGAAGCCCAGAACCGCAGGCTCAAGGAGGAGCGCGACCTGCTAAAAAAATCCATCGCCTTCTTCATTCGGGACAGCGATCACCGGAACAAGTGATCCAGGAATTGGGGAAGGCCGCTCCGATCCGGTTGGTGTGCCAGTTGATGGACTATCCCCGTAGCAGCTACTACGCCTGGCTGCATCGGGAGCCTCGTATCGATCGGGAGCTGCTGGCCCAGGTTGATCTGGTTCGTCGCATTCATAAGTCCCACCGGGGCAGCTGCGGCTCACGCAGGATGGCCCGGGAACTGACCAATAGCGGTCTGCAGGTTGGTCGCCACCGCGCCCGGACGCTGATGCGCCGGGCCGGTGTCAGGGCGCGACAGCACAAGCGGCACAAGTACCACAGCCTTGGGCCGCAGGCGCTGACCGCTCCCAACATCCTGGACCGTCAGTTCAATCCGGAGGCGCCAAACCGAGTATGGGCTGGCGATATCACCTACATCCCCACCCAGCAGGGGTGGCTGTATCTGGCCGTCGTTGTGGATATGTATGCCCGTCGAATCGTGGGTTGGGCACATTCCCACGAAGCAGATGCATGGTTGGCGGTCAGAGCCCTGCGCGGCGCATTGAAACAGCGCCGCCCCCAGGCGGGACTGCTGTTCCACTCGGACCAAGGGCGGCAATACACCAGCCACGCGATGGCCGAGATCCTGCGCGACAACGGCATCACCCAGAGCATGAGCCGGAAGGGGAATTGCTGGGACAACGCGGTGGTGGAACGGGTATTTGCCACCCTCAAAGGCGAATGGCTGTACTCCAAATACCCCACTCGACAGGAGGCTGCAGCAGACATCGAACAATTTGTGAACTGGTACAACCACCGTCGGCTGCACAGTGCCAACGGCCTTGTGCCACCTGC
>NZ_JAAVXD010000001.1:0-666627 GCF_013416715.1 Stenotrophomonas sp. SbOxS2 | reverse complement strand
ATTGCCGGCATCGTCGTGGTTGCCGCCATGTCATTCGGTGCCGCTCAGGCCTTCGCCACTCCAGTGAAGACCGGCTTCGCACCGGGCTGCAAGGAACATCCCAGCTGCCCGTACGGCAATGCCGGCTCTCACGGCCTGCTGGTCTGCTGCGATCCCATGTGATCCACCTCGACGCTCTGCAAAGGCGATACAGATGATCGGAAAGAAAAAGCTGTTCTCGTCCATTGCCGGCATCGTCGTGGTTGCCGCCATGTCATTCGGTGCCGCTCAGGCCTTCGCCACGCCGGCCAAGGCCGGGTTCGCACCGGGCTGCGAGTTCACCCCGGGTTGCCCGTATGGCGGTTCAGGGCATTGGTCCGGTCCTCGCCTGTGCTGCGATCCGCTCTGAGCCTGCTTGAAGGTTCCAGCCATGTCGTGACCTGAGCCCAGGCTTCCCGGCCAACGGGGTCACTTCCGGGCAAACGGGCCGGACTGCCTTCACAGGCGGCCCGGCCTTTTTCATGGCAGTGACCTGCAGCTGCCCCGACCCAGCCCGGATTCATCCTTGCTGGCTCTCGTTGGCACGCACTTTTCCCGCCTTCGTCGGATACCGGTTTCACACCGCAGGCCGCAGTGCAACGCTGGACTCCCTTCTCCGGAGCACCGTGCCATGCCGATGCTTGCCTTGCTGCTGTTGATGGCCGGTCTATGCAACCGTGACGCCGACACCGGAAGCGATTCGCTGCGATTGCAGATCCTGCAGGCCGATGCCCAGCGTGCCGCCAGCGAGCCAGACACGCACGGCCAGACGGACAGCCAGAGCGTGCAGATCCTGCGCTTGAGTGCGGACCGCGTACTGCAGGTGGCCCACGCTGAAGCGCCTGCGGGACAGCGCGGGCAAACGCACTCCCGCGGCCTCATGCAGCTGTGGCAGCGCGTGGATGGTCATTGGCAGCTGCAGCGCAGCGCCAGTGTCGAGCAACGCGGTTGACGATGACAGCAACCGGCCAGGCGCAGACGAGCGCGAATTGCAGGCACAAAAAAACCGGCCCAAGGCCGGCTTTCATCGTGTCCACCGCTGCTCCGGCGATGCCGGGAACCGGTGGTGGGCGGTACAGGGTTCGAACCTGTGACCCCTACCATGTCAAGGTAGTGCTCTACCGCTGAGCTAACCGCCCGTTTGTTGCTTCTGCAGCGCCGCGATTGCGTCGGTGCAGGCCGCGTATATTACGGACGACGACCGGCAAGCGCAATACTTTTGTGAAGAAAAGCCGCTTTACCGCGTTCAGCCCAGGCTGGCTTCCTTCAGCTGCCTGATCTGGTCGCGGACCCGGGCGGCATCCTCGAATTCCAGGTCCTTGGCATGCTGGTACATCCGCTGCTCCAGGGCCTTGAGGCGAGCGGCCAACTGCGCCGGGCTGAGCGAACGGTAGTCGGCCGTGTCTTCGGCCACACCCGCCCGCCCCTTGCCCTTGCCCTTCTTGGCTTCCTTCTCGGCAGCATCCGAACGCGCGCCTTCCAGCACGTCGACAATCGGCCGCAGGACCGAGCGCGGAATGATGCCGTGTTCCTGGTTGTACTCGACCTGCTTGGCGCGACGACGGTCGGTCTCGTCAATCGCCGCCTGCATCGAACGGGTGATCCTGTCCGCATACAGAATCGCCTTGCCGCGCACGTTGCGGGCCGCACGGCCGATGGTCTGGATCAACGAACCAGTCGAGCGCAGGAAGCCCTCCTTGTCCGCATCCAGGATCGCCACCAGCGAGACCTCGGGCATGTCCAACCCCTCGCGCAGCAGGTTGATGCCGACCAGCACATCGAACTTGCCCAGGCGCAGGTCGCGGATGATCTCCACGCGCTCGACGGTATCGATGTCCGAGTGCAGGTAGCGCACGCGGATGCCGTGCTCGGTCAGATACTCGGTGAGGTTCTCGGCCATGCGCTTGGTCAGGGTAGTGACCAGCACGCGGTCACCGGCCTTGATCCGCTCGTTGGCCTCGCTCATCAGGTCATCGACCTGGGTGCCGACCGGGCGGATCTCCACCACCGGATCGATCAGGCCGGTCGGGCGCACCACCAGCTCGGCCATGTCCTCACCGGCCTCACGGAATTCGTAAGGGCCCGGCGTCGCCGACACGTAGATGCTGCGCGGGCAGCGCGCCTCCCATTCCTCGAAACGCAGCGGACGGTTGTCCAGCGCCGACGGCAGCCGGAAGCCGAACTCAACCAGGGTTTCCTTGCGCGAACGGTCGCCCTTGAACATCGCGCCGATCTGCGGAATGGTCACGTGCGATTCGTCGATCACCAGCAACGCATCGGCCGGCAGGTAATCGAACAGGGTCGGCGGCGGCTCGCCCGCGTTCTTGCCGGTCAAATGCCGCGAGTAGTTCTCGATGCCATTGCAGAAGCCCACTTCGGCCATCATTTCGAGGTCGAACTGGGTGCGCTGGGCCAGGCGCTGCGCCTCGACCAGCTTGTTCTGCGCGTACAGCTGCTCCAGCCGCTCCTTCAGCTCGACCTTGATGGTCTCCACCGCTGCCAGCACCCGTTCGCGCGTGGTGGCGTAGTGGGTCTTCGGGTACACCGTGAAGCGCATCAGGTTGCGCATGGTCTCGCCGGTGAGCGGATCGAACATAGTGATCTTTTCCACCTCGCCATCGAACAGTTCGATGCGCAGGGCCTCACTGTCCGATTCTGCCGGGAACACGTCGATCACTTCACCACGCACGCGGAAGGTACCGCGCTGCAGTTCGTACTCATTGCGCGTGTACTGCAGCTGGGTCAGATGATTGATCAGGTCGCGCTGGTCGATGCGCTCGCCCTTGGACAGGATCAGGCGCAGCGACAGGTAGTCTTCCGGTGCGCCCAGGCCGTAGATGGCCGACACGGTCGCCACCACGATCGCATCCGGTCGCGACAGCAGAGTCTTGGTCGCCGCCAGCCGCATCTGCTCGATGTGCTCGTTGATCGAACTGTCCTTCTCGATGAAGGTGTCCGACGACGGCACGTAGGCTTCCGGCTGGTAGTAGTCGTAATAGCTGACGAAGTACTCCACCGCGTTGTGCGGGAAGAACGCCTTGAACTCACCGTACAGCTGCGCGGCCAGGGTCTTGTTCGGCGCCATGATCAGCGTCGGCTTCTGGATCTGCTGGATGACGTTGGCGATGGTGTAGGTCTTGCCCGAGCCGGTCACGCCCAGCAGGGTCTGCTTGGCCACGCCAGCCTCGAAATTGCTGGTCAGCTTGGCGATGGCATCGGGTTGGTCGCCCGCCGGCGAATACGGCGAGACAAGTTGAAAACTGTCGCTCATGGTGCTGCCAGGTCTCGGGAAGGTTGAGTATAGCGGCCGCATTGGTGACGGCCGGTTGATGGAGATTCTGATTCAGGGAAGGGGGTGCACCGATAGCGGAACCCCGCAGCGCAGCGGAGGCTGGGCACTTGCCAGCCTTTGGACCCCGCCATGCAGATGTTCCGACTTCGCGGCCATACCCTCACGGAAATACTGGTCACTGTTGCCGTCCTGGCAATTCTCGCGAGCGTGGCGTTCGCTCCGGCCAGCGACATGTTGGATCGCCTTCGATCGGATCAGTTGCGGCTGCAGCTGCACAGCGCGATGAATCTGGCACGCAGCACTGCGCTTGACCGTCGCCAGGCCGTTGTGGCCTGCCCCAGCGACGACGGCCGCACCTGCGGAGACAACTGGGGTCGCGGCTGGTTACTTCTTCCGGAGCGCTGGCGCGGCGCAGAGGCGTCGGCGCCTGAACCACTGGCCGCCCGGGTACTGGACAGCCACCGCTCACTGAGTGCGTTTGCCACCCATGGCCGTCCACAGATCGTGTTCCGCGCGAATGGACGCAGTGCTGGCAGCAACGCCCGCATCGTCATCTGCCAGCATGGGCAGATACGTGCTGAAGTCGTGGTCAGCAACACCGGCCGCGTACGCTCGCTACGCTCGACCGAACAGGCACCTTGCTGAACTGCGCCGCGCTCACCCTGCCATCGCGTGCCCGCAGAAAAGCAGAAGCCGCGATTTCTCGCGGCTTCTGCAGGATCTGGCGCCCGAAGTTGGACTCGAACCAACGACCCCCTGATTAACAGTCAAGTGCTCTAACCGGCTGAGCTATTCGGGCGGGGACGCGCATTCTAGTAGCTGATTCACAGAGATGCAACACCCTGCGCAGCCATCACCAGCAGCCGGCCACCGTCGACGCGGCCGGCGTCTTCACATTGGCCTGGTTCACGGTGAGCGTGCCGCATTTGTCCTTGGTCTGCGTACCCTGCGGAGCCGCCGTCAATGTGAACGTCCCCTGCGCCGCCTGGATGCTGACGGTGTAGTACGCCGTCCCGCCTTCGCGCGGCGACTGGATGGAGGTCGCTCCATTGCTGAAACGGAAATTGGCATACGTGTTGTTGGTGGTGTGCGAACGCTCGGCCGACTGCGCGTATTCCACCAGGTCTGCCTTGGCCTGTGCCCGGCGCGACTTCCGCACCTGGTCGGCGTAGGACGGATAGGCCACGGCTGCCAGGATGGCCACCACGGCCACTACGATCATCAGCTCGATCAGGGTGAATCCGGGCGCACGCACCAGCAGGGAACGGGGGGCCGGCATCCGGGAAAGACTCGGTGACATCGCGGGAATCTCCATTGCTTACTGGATCTGGCGCCAGGACTGGCGGCCACAGGGATACGGTACGTACAGGGGGGGAGCGCCGGAAACGCTGACGGCCATCCAGCAACCCGCTCCCGGCGGCACACCCGGAACCTCGGCGCCACTGCCTGGATTGGTGGGCGGTTGCAGGCGCGGCACGACGGACACGCCCACATCCTTGATCGGTGCGGTACCCGAGGTTGCCAACGCGATCGCCGCGGTGCCCGAGGCTGCCGAAATGCCCGTTGGAGACCCCGAACGGGCGCCGGAGAGCCCGGCGATGCCACTGCGGGGATTCAGGCCAAACAGCCAGTTCGCACCCGAGGTGCTGCAGCCGCTGGTGACTTCCTGTGGCGCGTAGGTCGGGATGAACAGGATGCCCGAAGCGAGCTCCGGATAGCCTACCGAGCGTTCACCGGCCGGAAGATCCACATACCAGCCGACCGACGCTGCCGGTCGCGTACCCACCTGCAGCGTGCGTGAGCTGCCGTTGGTCACCACGGAATTGGCGGTGAGGTTGGCGCGCGTCAACGTCGTGGTCACCGCGCCATTGACCTGGTCGTTGAACCCATAGAGGCTCTGTACCTGCGTATAGGACACCGGCAAGGTGTCATCGTTGAACGAGAAGCTACCGGTACCGAACATCACCAGCACGCCCCCTGCTTCACCCGACGCAACCTGCAGGCCGCCGGTGATGGGCTGGCGATAGGTCGAGCCGCTCTGTACGAAAGTACCGGTAGTGAACACCGGTACGGTCACCGAGGTGGCACTGGACAGCAGATCAAACTTCCACACTGCGCCCTTCAGGTCGGCCGCGTACACGGTATCGGCGTATCCGTCGCGCACGCGCGCCGGCGCACCCGTTGCCGGGTCAGTGACCATATTGTTGACACGATCAAGGACCACGACGTTGCCAAGGCCATTGCGCCCGGCAATCGTCGAGTTGGCTTCGCTGGCCTCGATCATGCGCACCGTGGGCGCGCCGGTGCCGATGTCGACCACGAACAGCACCGCTTTGCCACTGGCACTGGAATAGCCGTTGCCGAAGATTGCCTTCCAGCTGACCGTGCCGTCAGCTGCACGTACCGGCACGATCACCGGCTTGCCCAGAACGTGTCCGATGTTTGCGCGGACGGCCGCATCACCCGCCAGATCATTGATCTCCCAGAGGCGATTGCCGGCCGCGAAGCTGCCCGGCGTGGTCACATCCAGCGCGAATACACCGCGACCACCGGCGCCGGTACTACCCACCAGTGTCGTGTGCCAGGACGTGCCATAGAAAGTATCGCCAACGGTCAGCGGCCCATCCACGAAGTACTTGTGAACGAACGGCTGTGCGTTCTTCTTGGCCGGGTCATACGGCAGCAGCAGGTTGCCCATGTGCCCGTAAGACGTGGCCGGGATGTAGCCGAACAGTTCGCGACCACCATTGCCGCCGATGGTACCCGCCGCGTCCATTCCGCCATCGAAGGCATGCAGCATGCCGTCATTGGCGCCCGCATAGACCACATAGCGATTGTTGGAGCGCTTGGAGTTCAGGTAGGTGATGTAGCTGGAGGCCAGCGTACCGCCCAGGGCCCGGTAGCCGAAGTCGTCGACCGGCGCACTGATGACCGGGGTCGAATTGACGATGTCGCCCAGCACGGTGGTACGGTCGCGCAGTTTGCCGTTGTTGCGCACCTCGCCCGAGGTATCGCCCAGAAGATAATTGGCTGCCGATGCGGCAGTGGCCCCCAGCGCCGTCAGGTTGGCCGTCGTACAGATCGACTGTGACGGATACAGACTATTGGACAGCCCACACAGCCCAGCCAGCGTAACCGTGCTGGTGTCAAATCTACGCACGCTGCTGCCATCGTCGAAATACACGTTGCGTGCAGCAGCGGCCGGAATCTGCGCACTGGCCTCCCACATCGTCGAATACTGGGCTTCACGGGTGGTCGGATTCACCGACACACTGCTTGCCGTCAGGCGGCTGTACCAGTCCGTGCCATTGTTCTGCACGTCGTACATCGGTGTGACCGTCAGCGAACCGGCGCCGATACGCGCGCCGCTGAGGGCAAACGTGCCGGACGGCGAGGAACCCGAACCGACCGCAGAGAGCACACGACGCATTGCATCTGTCACGTCCGAGGGCGTCTTCGCGTTGATGAATTCACCACGGCTGTTGATCGCCGCATGCCAAAGTTCATCGATCACGCGGCCATCGTCATCACTGAGCGGATCGCCATTGGAATTCCAGCTTGGCGGATTGGCGTAAGGATCACTGGTCGCGGCCTGGTTGACCTCGTAAATCAGGCCCTGCGCACCGAGAGTGACGCCGTAGAAGTTCATGTGCAGGTTGGTCTGGCAGTCCAGGCGCTTCCAGTCCGGCGACGTCTGGCTGAGCGATTTGCACTGCTCCGGCACGGGCACGAGCCCGGCCTGGAAACTGCTACCCGACCGCAATGGCGTCGAGGGCCCTGCGTAATAGGAAGCGGCAATATCGGCGATGGTATTGCTGTAGCCATCAGCAAAGGGCGCACCGGGGAAGTGGGTGCCGCCTGCCGAGTCAGCGTTGCCGTAACCGCCAGCAGAGTTGTTGACGTTGGTGTAGCCGTCGGTGAACAGCATTCCGCCGTTCTTCTGGCAGGCGCGGATCACCGGAGCCCCGGCGTCGGTACGGCGGAACTGCTCGCCCAGGAAAGCCACGGCCTGACGGTTCGGCGTACCGCCGTTGGGCTTGAGCCGGTAGATCTGCCCGAACAGATCTGGACGCTGGGTCGCGACGTCATACATCGTCACGTCTTGGCGGTTGTTGATGGTGAAGTAACCCACCCGCATGTTCTCCACGCCGAACATGGCATGCGAGGACGAACCCACCATCGACAGGATGCGGTTGCGGTGGTATTGGAACCAGTTGGCGAAGTTCTTCTGCGCATCCGCCAGCTGCGTCGTATTTGCTCCGTAGTTCTCCGGCAGGATCTGGTACCGGCGCATGTTGCAGCCGGGGCCACAGGCGTCGCTGACGATCGGCCGGTTGGCATCGCTGGTGAGATAGCCTGCGGGCGCGGCCTGATCGACCGGCAGGTAGAAGGTGGCGGGCACGTAGGCGATCTGCACCGTGCAGTCCGCACGCACCGTCACGTCACTGCCCAGATTGGTCCAGTTGTTGCCGGAGCTGGGCAGGCCATTGCTGCTGTTCGAATTGCAGCTGCGGCCGTTGGAACGGTATCGGGTACCGGACGGAATGGTCATGCCGCTCAGGAACTGGAAGGCTTCACCATTGACCTGCCGGTAGGCAAGGTCGTACACCGTGTTGTAGCCCGTGTAGAAATCACTGCCATACAACGTCGAATCGCGCGGATCCACGCGCGCCGCACCGAAGGACGCCGGCTGCCAGAGAGTGGCGTTGTTGGCATCACGCTGCGGCAGACTCCACGGCTCATAAGTCACCGCCGGATTGTAGTAACCGGCGTTGTAGGTCGGCGAGCGGGCAAAACCGAACGCATCGATCGGTGGAATGGCGCGCCCGGGCGAGTAGGACGTATTGAAGTTCGCATGCGGGAACAGGTAGAGATAGCAATCGGTGGAGTTGTTCGAGCAGCCCTCGCCCACGTTGTAGAACACGCCGGCCGAGCTGAAGAAGCTGCTTCCATTCCACTGCATCCGGCCGTCGCCACCGCGGAAGATGCGCTCGAACGTCATCGAGTTGGAATCATCCACTGCCATGATGAAGGCTGGCTGGATCGACGTAGTGTTGTTCAGCGGCGCCTGCGCCAGGTCACCCTGCCCCTGTGCGGCGAACAGGTTGTAGGCGAAGTAGCCGCCGGCACCAAGCATGGCGAGCGCGGACGCGGCGATGATCCGGGAAGTACGACGGGACATGCCGGCGGCCTCAGAGCTTGAAGATGGTATCGACCGATGCCGTAGACGAGGAGTCCGTCGGGGTATCGGTGGCGAAGGTGGTGATCTGGTAGATCGGAGTAACCGGGTCGAGCGGCTTGCCCATCGACAGTGACCCGCCACCGATGACGCAGGAATCGATGCGACGCACGTTGACTGCCTGGGCAGTCGTCAGCGGGCGCGCGCGCCCCCAGGCCACCGGATCGAAGGCGATGTCGCAGTTTTCCTGGATATCGGTCGCCACCAGGGGCGCATTGCTGGCGGCGGCTGTACGGTTGGCGATGCTCTCGATCGCCATCTCGCTGCGCCGGGTCACACCCTCCGCGTTCTGGAAGGCGACGTTGGTCGCACGGTAGTTGGCGGCCATCTTTTCCTGCATGCCCGCCACCTGCATGCCAGCGATACCGATCAGCGCCAGCAGGATCAGCATGATCAGCGCCACATACAGCACGGCACCGCGCTGCTGGCGCGGCATCGGACGCATACGGGGTCGAGTGTTCATGGCGTCAGTTCCCGAAGAGGCGATTGCGCAGGGCGATGGTGGATTCGTAGGTGGCGCGGTAGCGTGTATCGCTCTGCGCCGCCGGCGCGAAGCCCACGCCCAGCGCACGCGGATAGTTGACTGCGTCGGTCGGCGCCTCGGCCTGGGAAGGTTGAGGGCTGCGGGCCAGGATGCCGACCTGCACCTGGCCGACACGCCGCCACTGTCCGGCGCCTGCGGCATTGGCGGCGGTGGTCACGCCACTGGCGATGGCCTGCGTCGTGATGTTGCCGGTCGGCGGCGAGGCAGATGTGATGTCGGCATTGCTGTCCAGACCGAACAGCAACTGCATGCTCTCGATGCCCTCAACGAGCTCCTCGGCTGCGCTGTAACCGTTGTTGCCATCGGAACGAGCGCGCATCAACGCCGGTTCACCGGTGGTGCCCGAGGTCCCCACGAAGTACACCACCGATTCGGCTCGATAGATCATGGTCTGGCCGGTGGGTTGCACCGTGTAGCGGTTCAGGTTGGAGCCTGCGGCAGTCACTTTTCCTGCGGCGTAGGTGCCCTTGAACACATTGACGTGGCTGCAGTCGGCCACGCCGAACAGATTGGGGGCGCTGACGCCCCCCTCGAGGAGGCGCGTCCCGGCGGTACCGTCGAAGCCCACCACGCTGTTGGCGCTCGGCAGCAGCGAGGTTACCGGCACACCTTCGCTGGCCAGGTAGCGCAGCACGAGGATGTCGCTGCCACCGCGTGGTTTGAGCGCGGTGATCGCCGCAGGCAGACCGGTCGGCGTCGCCCAGCCGGCACCCAGTGTCAGGGTGGCTCCCGGTGCGGTGTTGGGTGCTTCATAACCTTGGATGCTGACGCTGAAATCCAGCGGATCCCCTGAACCGGTGACCGCACCAGTGTCAACGGTCGGATCGCCCTCACCACGGACGAAATGCGCTTGGTCGTTCACGCAGCCGAAGTGGCCCGCCATGCGGATGTCACGCTGCAGGAACTCCAAGGCAAAGCGGCCATTTTCCTGGGCCCGGGCATTGCCTTCAGCCAGCCGCGACGCAACGCGGGAAGCAAGGAACACCTGCACCACACCCAGCATCAGCACCAGGCCAATGACCATGGCCACCATCATTTCGATGAGCGAGAGGCCGGCCGCCTGGCGGCGGAATGAAGGAGAGCAACTCATAGCTGCGACACCAGAGTGAAGGTGGTCTGTGCATCCGGATTCTGGGGATCCCAGCGCTGATCTCCCCAGGTGATGCCCACCGTTACCCGACCATTGGCGTTCTGCACGGTGGCGCTCGCGCCTTCGCCAAGCGCCTGCACGACCTGGCACTGCCAGCGGGTGATGTTGCTGGCCACACCCTGGTCAGCACCCAAGACACGAGTGCAGCTGCTGGCCTTGATCGAATTGGCTGCGAACGCGGCATTGGTGTACCAACCGGCCTGGTAGCGGTTGCTGCGCATCTGGTCGAGCAGGTCATAAGCCAGGTTGGTCGCCTGCGTACGGTAGTTCGAGCTCTGCACGAAACGTACATTCATGGTCTGCAGCAGGGCGAAGCCCAGCAGGCCGAACGCGAGTACGAGGATGGCGATCAGCACTTCGAGCAAGCTGAAACCCGCCTGCCGCCGCGAAAAAGAAGGGAGACGACGAGTCATTGGCAGGCAGCCTTGGTGGAAGTGATCTGGCCAGCCGCGTTGATGGTCAGGGTGCGCCGAAGGGTATCGCTGCCGCACTTGACCGGCTGCAGCACGATTTCCTGGGTCGTGGCCGCGCGGCGTCGCCCCCGGTTGTCGAAGCTGACCACGGCACCCGGACCGGTGACCGTGACCGAATCTGCGCTGACGGCGACGAAACGGAGCACGGTTTCATCGCTGCCCTTGCTGCCATCGCCATTGACGTCGGCCCAGGCCAGCATGCCCGAGGACCAGGAGTTATCGCAGCTGGTGCCGTTGGAGCTGCCGCAGATGCCGCCTCCCCTCTTGTTACGGACCGCTTCGCTGCGGGCGAGCGACAACAGGCCGGTGATTTCATTGCCGGCGGTAGCGATCCGGTTGGAGCGGATCGTGCTCTGGAAGCTCGGAAACGCAATGGTGCCGAGAATGGCGACCACCGCAATGGTGACCATCAGTTCGACCAGCGTGAAGCCATTGGACCGGCGCGATGACATTGGACGCTCCCCAGCGTGTTGGTGGCCACGATGGCGCACCGGCCTGCCGCCGGCAAGCGGCGGCAGGATGAACGGTCAGATCCGGGCGACGGGCGTCAAAGGCTTGACGACCCGCCCTGCCCCGGCCGGTCCGGCGCGGTCCCCGCCGCGCCGTCCAGCTGCCCTCGCCTCGCTTACGCCAGCACCTGGTAGCAGGGCTGGTACTCGCCGGAGATCTTCATCCGGCGCTGCTCGACGAAGGCACGCAGCAGCGCGTCCAGGGCCTGCATCATGTCGGGGTCGCCATGGATCTGGAACGGCCCGAACTCCTCGATGCGGCGCATGCCGTCTTCCTTCACGTTGCCGGCGACGATGCCCGAGAACGCCCGGCGCAGGTCGGCGGCCAGCGCGTGCGGTGCGCGCCCGTGGTGCAGGTCCAGCGCCGCCATCGCTTCGTGGGTCGGTACGAACGGCTGCTGATACTCCCACGGAATCTCGATGGACCAGTTGAAGAAGAACGAGTCCTTCTGCGCCAGGCGATGCTCACGCACGCGCTTGATGCCGGCCGACATCTTCTTGGCCACCGCCACCGGGTCGCCGATGACGATTTCGTAGCGCTCTGCCGCAGCGTCGCCCAGGGTCAGGCGGATGAAGCGGTCGATCTGCTCGAAGTACGGCGCGGCAACGGTCGGGCCGGTCAGGATCAGCGGGAACGGCAGATCCTTGTTCTCCTCGCGCAGCAGGATGCCGAGCAGGTACAGGATTTCCTCGGCAGTACCCACGCCACCGGCGAACACGATGATGCCGTGGCCGATGCGGACGAAGGCCTCAAGGCGCTTCTCGATGTCCGGCATGATCACCAGGTGGTTGACGATCGGGTTCGGCGACTCGGCGGCGATGATGCCCGGCTCGGTCAGGCCGATGTAGCGCGTCACCGTCCGGCGCTGCTTGGCATGGGCGATGGTGGCGCCCTTCATCGGGCCCTTCATCGCGCCCGGGCCGCAGCCGGTGCAGATGTCCAGGCCGCGCAAGCCCAGCTCGTAACCGACCTGCTTGGTGTACAGGTACTCGTCGCGCGAGATCGAGTGGCCGCCCCAGCAGACCACCAGGTTCGGGTCACCCGGGTTGAGGATGCGCGCATTGCGCAGCAGCCCGAACACCGCATTGGTGATGCCCTCGGACGACTCCAGCTCAGCCGCGTAGGCCGGGCCCATCTCGATGGCCATGTAAGCCAGGTCGCGGACCACCGCAAACAACAGTTCGGCGACACCGCGGATGATTTCGCCATCGACGAACGCCATCGCCGGCGCATTGGCCAGGTCGATGCGCACGCCGCGATCCTGCTGCGCCACCTGGATGTCGAAGTCAGGATAGAGATCGCGCGCCGCGCGCGGATCATCGGAAGCACTGCCACTGGTCAGCACGGCCAGCGCGCAGCGGCGCAGCAGCTCGTGCATGCCGCCGCCGGAGGCATCGCGCAGGCGCGCAACCTCGGCCCGCGACAGCACATCCAGGCCACCACGCGGGTAGATCCGCGCGTCCTGCACCGGCAGCGTCCGCGCTGCCTTTTCGTTCGTTGTCATATCCACTTTTCTGCTTCCTTTAAGGTGTCCGACTGTACTGCCGCCCCCTTAAAAAGCAAAACGGCCGGGAAGCCCGACCGTTGGATAGGTGCGTCCCGCGTTCGCCGCTTCGGGACCGCTTCGGCGGCATCTGCGCCGCGCACGTGTCTGGATGCTACGCCGATGCCGGCACCCCCGCAAGGACTTTCGCCTGAACGGAAAACGGCCGGGTTTCCCCGGCCGTTTCCGTGCACAGCTGTTGCTACGTCAGTTCATCAGAACTGGTAGCGGAAGCCCAGCTGCAGCGACCACTGCGACACACCCACGTCGAAGCCATCGGCGTCGGCGTTGGCGACGGTCGGGGTATCCGCACCGCGGTAGTTGTACACGTACTTGCCCTGGTGCATGCCCTGCAGGGTGGCAACGCGGCTGTCGGCGAAGAAGCCGTAGTCGTAGATGTTGCCCCAGTCCTTGTTGATCATGTTGCCGACGTTCTGGATATCCAGCCAGATCTCCGACTTGTGACCCTTCATGAAGCCCGGCAGCTGCTGGCTGATACGGATGTCGAAGGTGTTGATCCAGCCGCTGCGGAAGCCGTTGGCCGGCGCCGAGCTGCCTGCGTACTTGGCCAGGTCCGGATTGGCGGCCAGCCAGGTGAAGAAGTCCTTCTCCATCTGCGCGTTGGCGGTGAACTGGCCATTGGCAGCCAGGGTACCGAACAGCACATCGCCCGGGCCCTTCGGCACATAGAACAGGTCGTTGGCCGAACGGCCATCGCCATTGGCGTCGTTGGCGTACACGTAGCTGTACGGACGACCGCTGCGGCCTTCGTACACCAGACCGATCTTGGTCTCGTAGTCACCGAAGAACTTGTGCTTCCAGTTCAGCGAGCCCGACAGGCGATCGCGGATCTGGTAGCGCGAGGTGTTCTCGACCGGGCTGTTGGCGTCGAAGGCGTACTGGTAGTTCCAGCCCGAGCTGGCGGTGGAGCTGGTCAGCGAGCCGACTTCGGTGGCATCGGTGTAGGTGTAGCCGATGTTCCAGGACCAGTCGCTGGTGTCGCTCCACGGCTTGGACAGCGACGCGGTGAACTGCGAAGTGCGGCCCTTGTCGGTGTTGTTGATCAGGTAGACGTTGTTGTAGTTCTTGTTGCGCTGCACGCGCGCGTCGCCGTTGGCCCACGCGCCGACCTTGTTCTGCGCGTAGTACATGTCACGGCCGTCCGGACCCTGGTACTGCACCGGACCCAGGTTCAGGTTCTGGTAGAACAGGCCGTCCTTGACCTTGGTGACCAGCAGTTCGGCCGAGGCCACGATGCCGTACCACGGGGTTTCATGGTCGAAGGCCAGGTTGGCCTTGTAGATCGACGGCAGCTTGAAGTCATTGCCGACGAAGTTGACGTTCTGCTGGGTGGAGCCCGGGCCGGTCGGTACCGGCTGGCTGTCCTTGTCGCCGTTGAACTTCAGACCAGCGTTGTAGGCGTCGGAGCGCAGGCTGTAGACGGTGGTGTTGAAGCCGGTCGCCGAGTAGCTGTTGCTCAGCCACACCTGCGGGGAATCACCCTGGAACAGGCCCACGCCACCGCGCAGCTGGGTCGGACGCTCGGTGTCGAAGGTGTAGTTGAAGCCGAAGCGCGGCTGTACCAGGAACTTGCTCTCGAAGACCTTGCTGTTGTTGTAGCCGAAGAAGTTCGACGCAGCAGCGTTGTAGGTCGGGTTCGGGCTGGTGTCCGGACGGTCGGCGCGCAGACCCAGGGTCAGGGTCAGGTTGCTGTTGACGTACCAGGTGTCCTGCACGAAGAGGGCCAGGTTGCTGTACTTGTAATCAGCTGCGATCGAACCCGGGGTGCGCTCCGGGGCGTAATCGTAGGTGCTCCAGCGGCCGGCAGCGAAATTGTCCAGACCGTAGAAGGTGTAGGCACCCCACGAGTTGGCACCGTAGTAGTTGTAGATGTCGTTGGTGTCGTACGAGGCACCGAACTTCACGTCGTGGTTACCCAGGGTCAGGGTACCTGCACCGTAGTAGTTCCACGCCTTGGTGGTCAGGATGTTGTCCTGCGAGTTGACTTCGGTGCCGAGGTACAGCGAGTCACCCGACGGTGCAGCCGTGGTGCCATCGAAATAGATGCGCACGCTCGGGGCGTTGGTATTGACCGCGCGGATCGCCGAGAACTCGCGGTACGAGGCCTTGAACTCGGTGGAGAAGGTGTCGGTCCAGTCGCTGAACAGCTGGGCGACGTAGCTCTCGTTGGTCTTGTTGTGCTGGTACCAGTACGAGTTCAGCGACGCCGAGCTCGTGGTCATGCCGTTGATGCGCAGCTTGCTCTGGTCGATCTTGCTGTAGCGGATGTTGGCACGGTGGTTGTCGCTGATGTTCCAGTCCAGCTTCAGCGCGTACTCTTCCATGCTGGTGTCGCCGTTGCTTTCGATGCCACCGGCGTCGATGCCGTAGCCCTGCGCGATCTGCTGCGCACGGGTCACGTCAGCCAGGGTGAACTGGCCATTGGCCTTGCCCAGCGGGGTGGTCGACAGGTCGGCACCCGGAGCGGACTGCTCAAACTTCTCGTAGTTGGCGAAGAAGAACAGCTTGTCCTTGACGATCGGACCACCGACGGTCATGCCGTAGGTCTTTTCCTTGGTGAAGCCATTGAACGGCTGGCCTTCCGGGTTGTCACCGAACCAGTCGCCGTCACGGTAGGTGCCGTACACCGAACCGTGGAATTCATTGGTACCCGACTTGGTCACCGCGTTGACGGTAGCGCCGGCAGCGGCAGCGATGCTGACGTCGTAGTTGGACAGGTTGATGTCCAGCGCTTCGATGGCTTCCATCGCGACCGGCTGGCGGCGGGTCGGCATGTTGTTGCCTTCCAGGCCGAAGGTATCGCTGGCCGAAACGCCGTCGATGCTGATCGAGTTGAAGCGCGGGTTCTGGCCGCCGGCCGAGATCGAGCCCGAGGCGCGATCGATGAAGGTCACGCGCGGATCCAGACGCATCAGATCCTGGATGTTGCCGCCGATGGACGGCGCAACTTCGATCTGCTGCTGGCTGATGTTGGTGCCCGAACCCATCTTGGTGGCGCTGAACACTTCCGAGCCGCCGCCGACAGCGGTGACCTGCACGGTGTCCAGGTTGGTCGCGGCGAGGTCGCCGGCCAAGGTGGCGTTGATGGTGCCGGTCTGGTTCACGCCCAGGTAGACGCCATCTTCGGTCTTGGTACCTTCACCCGGCTTGGTGATGGTGATCGAGTACGGACCACCCACGCGCAGGCCGCGCGCGTTGTAACGACCCGCCGCATCGGTGGTCGCACGCGAAACGGTGCCCGACTCGGTGTGGGTGATGGTGACTTCAGCACCGGCGACGGGCTGGCCGGCGCGGGACACGACCTGGCCGCCGACACCGGCAGAGGTGCTCTGGGCGAAGGCGGGAGCGGCGGCGAGCGCAGCCACGAGACCAAGGGTGAGCTTGGACATCCGGAATGGGTGAGTCATTGTTCGGTAGCCTCGATGCGAGTTGGCGATGGCGGAAAAAAAGCGCATCCAAGCAGCCTTGCGGGCGGCTGTTCGGACATTTATCTGGGGTTCCCTACCGTGAACGGCAGCTGCCGCAACGGTTAACACTAGATTAACACGCTACGCTTTCAATGTGACGGTTGTGCGACAAACGGCACCGGATCGCAACGCTATCGTGACGGGATCTTCATTCCGCCTTACGAACGTCTTCACCCGTCGATGGCGGATTGCCCGCATCGAACACCTGCCCCCGCCACGCCTGTCCAGCGGGGGACAACAGGGTCACGGCCGCCGCAGCGGCAGCCTCCGGGCCACGCGCGGCCGGGTCCTGGTCGATCGAATAGGCCCGCGCCCGCAGGGCAGTACGCAAGGGTCCGGGGTAAAGGCCACTTACCCGCACCGGGCTGCGGGCCAGCTCGTCATGCAGGCTGCCGATCAGCCCGCGCAGACCGTGCTGGGCGGCGCCATAGCCGCCCCAGTACGCCTGCCCCACCCGCTCAGGGGCATCCACGGTGAATACCAGTGCCGCGTCTTCACGCTGGCGCAGCAACGGCAGGCAGGCCTGGGCCAGCCAGGCAGGAGCGGTCAGGGTGACGTGCACGGCACGGGCGAAACTGGCCGGGTCGGCCAGCTCGAACGGGGTCAGGCCGGGAAAGTGCGCTGCACAGACCAGCAGGCCATCAAGACGTCCCAGCTCCTGCGCCACGGCCTGGGCCAGTTCGGCATAGTCGTCAGGACCTGCACCTTCCAGGTCCAACGGGTACAACAGGGGTTCCGGCCCGACCGCCTGCACCTGGGCGTAGACCCGGTCCAGCCGTCGTGGCTTGCGCCCCAACAGGACCACGGTCGCTCCCGCCTCGGCGGCAGCCACAGCGGCGGCACTCCCCAGCCCACCACCGGCGCCGGCAACGAGCACCACGCGATCCTGCAACGGGCGGCCATCGAGCGCCCCGTCTGCCGGTGACGTCGATGGCCAGGCGCTCATCCCTGCGCAGCCTCTTCGACGATGCGCTTGAGCTCGCCGGCTTCGAACAGTTCCATGACGATGTCACAGCCGCCGATCAACTCACCGTTGATGAACAGCTGCGGGAAGGTGGGCAGATTGGAGAAGCGCGGCAGGTTGGCGCGGATCTCGGGCTCTTCCAGCACATTGACCGTGCGCAGCGCCACGGCACCTGCGGCCATCAAGGCCTGCACGGCGCGGCTGGAATAGCCGCACATGGGGTATTGCGGGGTGCCCTTCATGAACAGCACGAGCGGGTAACGATCCACCTCGGCCTGGATTTGCTGCATTACCGCCACACCTCACTCCTTGCGTCGCCGGACAAACCAACCGTGATGGTCGGCTAGACTGCCCACGGTAGCCCCATTGTAAGCCGATGGTACCGGCTGCCGCCGCCCCCTGGCCACGAACCCGTCCATGCCCGTCGAATTGCCCGCCCTGCCCTACCTGCCCTCGTCCCTGCAGCCGCACCTGTCGGCACAGACCGTGGAACTGCATCACAGCCGCCACCATCGCGCCTACGTCGACGCGGTCAATGCCGCCATCGTCGGCACCGAATGGGAAGAAGCCACGCTGGAGGACATCGTCCGCCACGCCCAGGGCGCGCTGTTCGATGCCGCTGCCCAGGCCTGGAACCACGGCTTCTACTGGCAGTGCCTGCGCCCGCGTGGCGGTGGCGAACCGCAGGGCCGCCTGGGCGAACTGGTCAAACGCCAGTTCGGCGACGGCCAGCGTCTTCGCGAAGAGTTCAACCGGACCGCGCTTGGCCTGTTCGGCTCCGGCTGGGTGTGGCTGGTACAGCACCCGGGTGGGCAGCTCGGCCTGCAGGCGACGCGCAACGCGGGCACGCCGCTCACCGGCGACAGCACGCCACTGCTGTGCTGCGATGTCTGGGAGCACGCGTACTACACCGACTACCAGAATGATCGTGCGCGTTATCTGGAAGCATTCTGGCAACTGGTGAACTGGGAGTTCGCCGAGAGCCAGCTGCGCTGATACGGACGGGCATCCGCCGGGCATGGCCCGGCGCTACCGGCATCACGCCGCGCCGTGGTGGATGCCTACCTTGGTGGGCACCGCTCTGGTAGCTGCCCACCTTGGTGGGCATTGCCGGCCAGCGGCCGGCACTACCTGGATCAGCGGCGTCCGCCGGCCGGCCCCGTTTGATCAGCCGTTGCGCAGCGCGTGCACCGCTGGAGCCACCTGGGCCTGACGGTCCAGTTCCAGCCCAACCTGCACCAACGCATCGGCCAGTGCACCGGCATCATCATCGCGCAGGGTGGCGTGACCGACCTTACGGCCATCACGCGATTCCTTGCCGTAGTCGTGCCAATGGCCGCTGGCCTGCTGCAGCACCGGCGTCGGGTCAGGCATCGCCCCCAGCCAGTTCAGCATGCAGGCATGGCCAAGCATGCGGGTACTGCCCAGCGGCAGACCGAGCACCGCGCGCAGGTGGTTCTCGAACTGCGAGGTTTCGCTGCCTTCGATGGTCCAGTGACCGGAGTTGTGCACACGCGGCGCCATCTCGTTGGCCAGCAGTTCACCGTCGCGGCAGAACAGCTCCAACGCGAACACACCCACGTACTGCAGGTGCTCGGCGACACGCTGGGCATAGCCGATCGCCGCTTCGTGCTCGGCAGCGGACAGCACCGCCGGTGCCACGCTGGCCGAAAGCACACCGTCGACATGCCAGTTGCCGGTGACCGGCCAGGCCTGGAAGCTGCCATCGCGACCGCGCACGGCCACCACGCTGACTTCGCGCTGGAAGGCGACGAAGCCCTCGAGGATCAGGCCGGTGCGCTCGACCTGCGCACCCAGCGCCTGCCAAGCCGCATCGATGTCCGCTTCGCTGCGCAGGCGGAACTGGCCCTTGCCGTCGTAGCCCAGGCGGCGGGTCTTGAGGATGCACGGCAGACCGAATTCGGCGGCCTTGGCGGCCAGTTCGTCGCGGCTGCGGATATCGGCGAACGCCGGCAGCGGGATACCCAGCTGCTGGAACAGGGTCTTCTCGCTCAACCGGTCCTGGGCCACGGCCAGCGCCGACGGCGGCGGGTAGACCGGCACGCGGTCGGCCAGCCATTGCGCGCTGTCAGCCGGCACGTTCTCGAAATCGAAAGTCACCACATCGACTTTGGCAGCGAAGTCCGCCAGCGCCTGCCGATCATCGAATGCGCCGACGGTGAGCGGCGCCAGCGGGCCGCTGCAGGCATCGGCCGCCGGATCGTACAGTTCGAAGCGCAGTCCCAGCGGCGCACCAGCCAGGACCATCATGCGGGCGAGCTGACCGCCGCCGAGGATGCCGACGGTCAGGCTCATTGGCGCGGATCGTCGTGGGCCATCACGTCTTCGGTCTGGCGCGCGCGGAAAGCATCGAGCGCCTGGCCGATCGCCGGCTGGTCGCTGGCCAGCATCGCCGCGGCGAACAGCGCGGCATTGGAGGCGCCGGCATTGCCGATGGCGAAGGTGGCGACCGGGATGCCGGCCGGCATCTGCACGATCGACAGCAGCGAATCCATGCCATTGAGGGCCTTGGACTGCACCGGCACGCCCAGCACCGGCACTGCGGTCTTGGCCGCGATCATGCCCGGCAGATGCGCGGCACCGCCGGCGCCGGCAATGATCGCGCGCAGCCCGCGCGAACCCGCCTGCTCGGCATAACTGAACAACACATCCGGCGTCCGATGCGCGGACACCACCTTCACTTCGAACGGAACACCCAGGGCTTCAAGCTTCTGGGCGGCGTGCTGCATGGTTTCCCAGTCGGAGCGGGAACCCATGACGATGCCGACAAGCGGCGCGATCGGGTTGGGGGTCATTGGCCGTCACCTGCCTTAAAGACGTATTCTAGCCATCTTCCACGCAAGACGAAGAACCATGGATCGCAAGCTGCTCGACCTGCTGGTGTCGCCCGATACCCGCCAGCCCCTGTCCCTGCTGGATGGCAAGGGCCTGGAAGCCCTCAACCGGGCGATCGCCGCCGGTTCCGTCAACCGCGCCGATGGCAACCCGCTGGCGCAGCCACTGCGCGAAGCCCTGGTCACCCGCGACCGCAAGCAGGTATTCCGCGTCGACGACGGTATTCCGGTGCTGCTGGCCGAAGAGGCCATCCCGACCGCACAGATCGCCGACTTCCCGACCGCATGAACGCGCTGCCGACGCCGGATCCAGCCGTCGTCGCGGCCGATGTCGCGCGCGCGTTGGCCGAGGACCTGGGCAGCGGTGACGTTACCGCCGCCCTGCTGCCCGACCAGCCCGACAGCGCCTACCTGCTGTGCAAGCAGGATGCGGTGATCGCGGGCCGCCCGTGGTTCGATGCCACCCATCGCGCGCTCGATGCCGACGTGCAGATCGAGTGGCGTGTAGCCGAAGGCGACCATGTCAGCGCCGGTACCGTGCTGGCGCTGCTGCAGGGGCGCAGCCGCAGTCTGGTCAGCGCCGAACGCACCTCGCTGAATTTCCTACAGACCCTGTCCGGCACCGCCACCACCACAGCCCGCTATGTGGCTGCGGTGGAAGGGACAGGCACGCGCATCCTCGATACCCGCAAGACCCTGCCCGGCCTGCGCCTGGCGCAGAAGTACGCGGTGCGTTGCGGCGGCGGTGACAACCATCGCTTCGGCCTGTACGACACGGTGATGCTGAAGGAGAACCACATCCGCGCGGCCAGTTCACTGGCTGCCGCGGTGTCGGCCGCCCGCCGGCAATGGCCGCAACTGCCACTGGTGGTCGAGGTCGAGGACCTGGAACAGCTGCGGCAGGCGCTGCAGGCCGGCTGTGAACGCATCCTGCTGGACGACTTCAGCCCGGAGCTGCGGCGCGAAGCGGTGCGCATCACCGAAGGCCGCATTCCTCTGGAAGTGTCCGGCAGCGTCGGCCTCGGCGGCCTGCGTTCGATCGCTGAAGATGGCGTGGACTGCATTTCCATCGGCGGCCTGACCAAGCACGTGCAGGCCATTGATCTGTCGTTGAAGCTGGGTCCACCGCCAGGTTGAGGGTGGATTCGCGGATCGTGATGTTGCCGGCCAGCGGCCGGCACTACCGCTCTCACACCCGGCGTTCACAACAGCGCTGCGACGCTGCGACCATCCCCCACAGGAGCCGCGCATGCGCCGGATGCTCTTGCCTGCCTGCCTGCTGCTGGCCGCAGCGCCCTTCTCGGCCGCCGCCGTCGAAGCCTGCGATGTACCCCCGCGTTTCGGCCTGAGCCCTTTGGCGATCGCCATCCGCAACACTGCCTGCAACGAGCATCGCCTCTGGTTCCGCCCCTTCATCGACCGTGACGGCCGCGCCGCCAGTCTCAGTGTCACCGAGGCCGAGAGCGATCATCTGGCCGACAATGGCCTGATCGCCTGGCAACGGGTCAGCAGCTACTGGCGCGAAAGCGGCACGCTGAATGCATTGGGCAGCCAGCCCGGTGCCAGCAGTTGCCTGGCCCCGCTGGGAACGCGCTACACCGACAGCGATTGCCGCGCGTTCCTGATCGACAATCCGTGGTCTGCGGCGTTCATTTCCTGGGTGATGGTGCGTGCCGGCGTACCCGGTTTCAATACCTCCCCACGCCATATCGACTACATCCGCGCCGCCTACCAGGCAGGCCCTTCCGGCGTGCCCTACCGCCTGGTGGACCCGGCCACCGCCAAGCCGGCACCGGGCGACCTGCTGTGCTTCCTGCGCGACCGCAGCAGCACACTCAGCTACAGCGGATTGGTGCAGGCCTTGGGCAACGGCTCGGTCGGCCATTGGAAGTCGCATTGCGAAGTGGTGGTGGCTGCCAACCTCGGTGGCGACCAGACGCTTTATCTGGTGGGCGGCAATGTCATGAACACCGTGGCGATGCGCCTGCTGCAACTGGATCGCACCGGCATGATCAAGCTGCCGCCGCCGCGCGAGCGCGACACCACCGGCATCGACCCGACCTGCACACCGGGTCGCGAGGACGAGTGCAGCTTCAACCGGCAGGACTGGGCCGCACTGCTGCAGTTGAATGCCACTGCACCGCGTCCCTCGGCGGTACCCGCGGCACCGACACCGGTACCGCTGCAGCCGGCAACGGAGACTGGCAGCGATCGCTGAGCACATGCAGCTTGATCCGGTCGCCATTCGTCGCCATCTTTGGCGGATCGACACCTGACGGCTGAAGCCATGCCCACCCTGCTGATCCTGCTGATTGCCGGCGGTATCGTCTACTTCTTCTGGAACGCAGCGCGTTCGGCCGCCGAACGTGCGGTTGAACTGGGCCGCAATGCCTGCCGCGCCGCCGATGTGCAGTGGCTGGACCAGGCGGTGCACGCCACGGGCCTGCGGCTGTCGCGCGGGGAAGATGGCCGGCTCGGTTTCGAGCGCACCTTCAAGTTCGAGTATTCCTACGACGGCATCGATCGCCATGTCGGCCGCATGGTGCTGCGCGGCGACCAGCTGATTTCCTTCACCGGCCCGGGCGCGGCGCGGATCAGCCAGATCCGCACCGACAATGAAGATGCCGAGGATGTGTGAGCAGAAGCATCCACGCATGGCGTGGATCTACTGGATATCGCGCCGGTAGATCCACGCCATGCGTGGATGAAAAGCTGCGGAAACTACTTGACCACGCGCAGGGTCGGGCGGCCCTTGGGCGGCGGACCAGCGGGCGGCGTGTCGTCAGGCGGCGTCTGCTGATCGTCGTGCAGCAGCTCATCACTGGCCTGCGCCGGCTCGCCACCGGGAATGTCGTCCGGCAGCGCCATGCCCTGCCCGGTTTCGCGGGCATACACCGCCAGCACCGCGCTGATCGGCACCTGCACCGGATAGCTGGTACCGGAGAAGCGCGCCGAGAAGCTCACCGACTCGTTGTCGATCACCAGCCGCACGACTGCGCGCTCGGCGATGTTGAGCACCACCCGGCCGTCCTTGACGGCCGAAGGCGGAACCTGCACGCCGGGAACGCCGGCGTCGACCAGGATGTGCGGAGTCAGCTGGTTGTCGTTGATCCATTCCACCAGTGCCCGCAACAGGTACGGGCGGTGGCTGGTCATGTGGAAGAAGTCTTCGGTCATGCGTGAAGTGTAGCGCCCGACGCCCCTGCCGGGGCGGATCGCCTGCACGCCGGTCGGCGTGCAGACGGGAAAGCGGATGCCGGATCAGCCCGGCAGATCGCGCAGTTTCTTTTCCTGATCGGTCAGGCTGCGGACGAAACCGGGGTGGCGGAAGATCCGGTTGCCATAGTCCTCGATGGCCTTGCTGTCCTTCGGCAACGGCACGTCCAGCGATTGCAGGCGCCAGATGATCGGCGCCATCGCGCAGTCGGCCAGGCTCATTTCCGGGTTGAGGAAGAACTTGCTGGCCTTGAACAACGGCAGCGAGGCCGTCAGCAGTTCCTTCAGCCGCTTGCGCCCTGCCTCTGCCTGGGTCTTGTTGCCCAGCTGGATCGCCTGCACCTGCGGCACCCAGTCATGCTCGATACGCAGCATGGCCAGGCGGATGCGCGCGCGCGACAGCGGGTCAACCGGCATCAGCGGCGGGTGCGGATAGCGCTCGTCCAGATACTCGCTGACCACCGACGCGGCGTACAGCACCAGCTCGCGCTCGACCAGGGTCGGCACCGAATGGTACGGATTGAGATCGATCAGGTCTTCCGGCGGGTTCTGTGGATCGACCGGAACGAAGTCGAAGCTCACGCCCTTGGCCGCCAGCACCAGGCGCACACGGTGGCACAGTACATCGTCGTTCGAGGAAAACAGCGTCAGTGTATTGCGCATGCGTACGCTCGCCGCCATCAAAGGCTCTCCTACGACAGGAGACCGCCTGCCGCATCGGCGCCGCCAGCACCGTGCTGGCGGTCGACTCCTCCCCGAGTGTGCAACCGACCATCACAAAAGCCAATAGGCCCGATGCAATGGCCGGCTCTGGATCAGTGCACGTCCTTCCAGTATTCCTTCTTCAGCAGGTACACCAGGAAGGTCAGCAGGGCCAGGAACAGGATCACCCAGACACCGAGCTGCTGCCGCTTCAGCGCGGCCGGTTCGCCGGCGTATTCGAGGAAGTTGGTGATGTCGCGCACGGCCTGGTCGTACTGGCCCGCATCGACCGAGCCCGGACTTTCAATGCGCAGGCCGGTCACCGGCGGGTCCATGCCCGGCGCTTCGGCCTTGCCATGCACTGCGTGCTGCAGGCCCTGCATCTCCCACAACGGATTGGGCATGGATGCATTGGCGAACAGCGCGTTGTTCCAGCCCAGCGGGCGGCTGCTGTCCAGGTAGAACGACTTCAGGTAGGTGTAGATCCAGTCGCTGCCGCGTACCCGCGAAATCAGGCTCAGGTCGGGCGGCATCTTGCCGAACCACTTTTCGGCCTGCTCCTTGGGCATTGCCACCGGCACCGGATCGCCGATCGCCGAGCCGGTGAAGTTGAGGTTGTTCATCACCTCTTCCTCGCTCAGCCCCAGGTCCTCGCCCATCCGCGAATAGCGCAGGTACTTCAATGCGTGGCAGCCGCTGCAGTAGTTCATGTACAGCTGGGCGCCGCGCTGCAGCGACGCCCGGTCACCCAGGTCGTTGCCGGCCTGCAGGAGCTTGGTGCCGCCCTCGGCGGCCATGGCCAGGGTACTGCCCAGCATCAGGGCGGCCGCCAGGGCCAGCCGGACCATCCAGCGCTCAGTCATGCGTGGTCACCCTCTCCGGTACCGGCTTGGTCTTGTCCAGCCTTGTCCATATCGGCATGGTGATGAAGAAGGCGAAGTACAGGAAGGTCAGCACCCGCCCGACATAGGTCTCGTGCGCATCGGTACCAGGACCGGAGCCGATCACCATCAACCACGCGAAGCACACCACGAACATGCCCAGCAGGCCGCGCGACAGCCAGCCGCGGTAGCGGTAGGACTTGACCTTGGCGCGGTCGAGCCAGGGCACCAGGAACAGGATGGCGATGGCCGAGAACATCACGATCACGCCGCCCAGCTTGTTCGGCACCACCCGCAACATCGCGTAGTACGGCGTGTAGTACCAGACCGGCTTGATGTGCTCGGGGGTGACCAGGCGGTTGGCTTCGGTGAAGTTGTCGTGTTCCAGGAACAGGCCACCGAAGGCCGGCGCGAAGAAGATGATGAAGGCCGCGATGGCCAGCAGGAAGCCCGCACCGACACCATCCTTGAGCGTGTAATAGGGATGGAACGGAATCCCGTCGGTCGGCGCATTCGGTGACCAGCGGTTGCCCTTCGGCCCCTTCTTGATCTCCACGCCATCGGGATTGTTCGATCCCACTTCATGCAGCGCACCCAGGTGCAGCACCACCAGCAGCAACAGCACCAGCGGCAGCGCGATCACGTGCAGTGCGAAGAAGCGGTTGAGCGTGGCGTCGCTGGGCAGGTAATCGCCCATGATCCATTCGGTGAGGCCGTTGCCGATCACTGGAATGGCGCCGAACAGCGAGATGATCACCTTGGCGCCCCAGAACGACATCTGGCCCCACGGCAGCACGTAGCCCATGAAGGCCTCGGCCATCAGCACCAGGTAGATCAGCATGCCCAGGATCCACACCAGTTCACGTGGCTTCTGGTAGCTGCCATACAGCAACCCGCGGAACATGTGCAGGTAGACCACGATGAAGAACAGCGAGGCACCGGTGGAGTGCATGTAGCGGATCAGCCAGCCCCACTCCACGTCACGCATGATGTATTCGATGGAGGCGAATGCTTCGGCGGCATTCGTCTTGTAGTGCATGGTCAGGAAGATGCCGGTGACGATCTGGTTGACCAGCACCAGCAGCGCCAGCGAGCCGAAGTAGTACCAGATGTTGAAGTTCTTCGGCGCGTAGTACTCGCTGACATGCTTGCGGTAGATCGGCATCAACCCCGGCGCGCGGGCATTGACCCAGTCGGCCACGCCGGTGGCGGTACGGCTGAGGATGTTGGACATCAGGCAGCCCCCTGCGGATCGACACCGATGATGATGGTGTTGTCGTCCTGGTAGTGGTGCGCGGGCACCTTCAGGTTGATGGGTGCGGGCACGTCCTTGAAGACGCGGCCGGACATGTCGAAGCGCGACTTGTGGCAGGGGCAGAAATAGCCGCCCTTCCACTGTGGGTCGTAGGGCTCGGGGCGGATTTCACCCACCATTTCCGGCGAGCAGCCCAGGTGCGTGCACAGACCGACCAGCACCGAGATCTCGGGCTTGATCGAGCGCAGCTCGGGGTTCTGCTTGAGCACGTACTCCGGCTGCTGGTCCTTCTCGCCGGACTCGGGGTCCTTCAAGCGGCCATCCAGCCCGTGCAGCGCATCGAGGATCGCCTTGGACCGTTTGACGATCCAGATCGGCTGGCCACGCCATTCCACGATCAGGCGTTGGCCTTCCTGCAGGGCGCTGATGTCGGCCACCACCGGTGCGCCGGCAAGCTTGGCGCGGGCACTGGGGTTCCAGGATTTGATGAAAGGAACTGCGGTGAATCCGACGCCGACGGCGCCCACCACGGCTGTGGTGGCAGTAAGAAAACGCCGACGTCCGGTGTTGACTGGATCGTGTACCCCATCGTTGGCCATCCGGCACTCCGATATTGATTAGGTAGCTTTAAGGCTGCCAGCGGTTCCGGTGGGGGCCAGAGCCGCATTGAATCTCGGTCGAGTGTAGCGGAACCGTCGCGCGCCACACAACGCATTGCAACAACTCTTTTCAAGGTGTGCCGACTGACAGTTGGCACCTACCCGCTTGAAGGTGTGCCGACCAACGGTCGGCACCTACTGATGGGTCAGGGCGGTGCGGTAACGCTCGGCCAGCTGCCCTACCCTTCGCACGTAATACTGGGTCTCGCTGTAGGGTGGCACGCCTCCATGGCGATCGACCGCGCCTTCGCCAGCGTTGTAACCGGCCGCGGCCAGGGTCAGATCACCTTTGAAGCGCTTCAACAACCACGCCAGGTACTGCACGCCGCCACGGATGTTCTGCCCGGCGTCGTAGGAATCGCTGACGCCGAAGCGCGCGGCGGTGGGCGGCATCAGCTGCATCAGGCCCTGCGCACCGGCACGGCTGAGCGCGGTCGGGTTGTAGGCCGATTCGGCGTGGATGATCGCGCGAACCACCGCCTCTTCCACCCCGAATTCGCGTGCAGCCGAGGTGATCTCGCTCTGGAAGGCCGTGGTGTTCAGGCGCACGCTGCCGAAATCGACGCGTGGATTGACCCCGCAGGCGTAGCAGCGCTCCATGAAGCTGTAGCGGATGGTCCGTACCGGGCCGAGGTTGGCGACCTGGGTCGGGCGTGCACTGGTGTAGTGGCGCACCCCGTCCTGCATGTACGAATAGACCTGTCCGCTGACCATCTTGCCGCCGCGTGGAGCGCCCGGCGTGGACGCTGCCGCGGGTACCGGAGTCGGTGCGACAGCGGGACTGGCAGCGCTGGCGGCAACCGCGACCGGATTACGCTCGGCACTGGCCACCACTGCAGCAGGTGCTGGCACCGGCACCGAAGTGGCGACCGGGGCACGCACCGCCCTGCCCGCGCTGCGGGTGTAGCTGATGGTGCTGCATTGGGCACCGGCCACCCGCTTGCTGACATAGCTGGTGACCCCGTCGGCGCCAAGGCACTTGTACAGGGTGCCGGCGCTGGCCGGCGCAGCGGTCAGCGCAGCGATGATGATCGCCGTTGTCCCCAGTCTCCCCTTCATGGCCGCGAGTGTCCCAGCTTCGCTGCGGCTTGCCAAGGGCGACGGCTCAGACCGTGACCGCGGGCACGGCCAGTACCTGGCTGAGCCCGGTCAGACGCTGGGCCAGCTCCTCGCGCAGCTCGGCCGGCGTGGTCCACAGTGCCACCGGCAGGCGATCCAGGCTGAGGATCTGCGCCAGCATCATGCCGCGGCTTTCCGCACCCATCCGCAACAGACAATGGTCTGCGCCGTCAGCCTCGAGCACGCCGCACCAGGGCGGAATGCGGCCGGCCAGCTCCGCTTCACTGCCGGCCAGGCGCAGGATGGCCTGCAGCGCGAACGGCGCCTGGCTGACCGCCTGCCGCACCATCACATCGGGCGGCGCCGGGGTTCGCCGGTGCAGGCCGGGTTCGGGCAGGTGCCGCACCGCCCCCATCCGGTCCACGCGCAGCGTGCGCCAGTCCTGCCGGCCCAGGTCCCAGGCCAGCAGATACCAGCGCCGCCCGTAGTTGACCAGGTGCTGGGCCTCGACTTGCCGTTGCGTCACCGCGTCCTGCGCGCTGCGGTATTCGAAGGCCAGCCGCGCGGCCTGCCGGCAGTGCTGGGCCAGCCGCCCGAGCAGGCGCGCATCGGTGGATGGCAGATCGGACAGGGTCGCAGTGGCCGCATGCACTTCGCCGGCCTGCTGGCGGCGACGCGCCGGCACCAGCGGGTCGAGCTTGGACAGCAGGCCGCGTGCGGTGTCATCGATGCCGGAGACCGTAGCCGACGCTGCGCGCAGGGCAATCGCCAGCGTGGTGGCCTCTTCCTCGTCCAGCAGCATCGGCAGCACCGGTGCCCCCGCGCCCAGCCGGTAGCCCCCGCCTACGCCGGCCGACGCCTGCACCGGATATCCCAGCTCGCGCAGGCGTTCGACATCGCGGCGGATGCTGCGCCGATCCACCCCCATGCGCTCGGCGAGCTCGGCACCGGACCAGTGGCGGCGGGCCTGCAGCAGCGAGATCAGGCGAAGCAGACGATGGGCGGTATGGCGCATGACGGATCGCGGACAGAAGTCGTCCGCAATTGTGCCCCAGCATGGGCCCCACTTCACCACCACCTGCAAGGAGCAATGCCATGACGTCACGCCAGATCACCCTCTACCACGCCGCCCGTTCACGCTCGAGCGGCGCGGTGGCCCTGCTTGAAGCACTGGGCGCCGACTACCGCATGCAGGTGCTGGACCTGAAGGCTGGCGCCAACCTGGCCCCGGCCTACCTGGCGATCAATCCGATGGGCAAGGTGCCGGCCATCGTGCACAACGGCGCTCTGGTGACCGAGCAGGTGGCGATCTACCTGTACCTGGCCGACCTGTACCCGGAAGCCGGGCTGGCACCACCGATCGGCGACGCCCTGCGCGGCCCCTATCTGCGCTGGATGGCCTTCTACGGCGCCTGCTTCGAGCCGGCGATGATCGACCGGGCGATGCGTCGCGACCCGCCGCCGCATGCGATGTCGCCCTACAACGACGCCGATACGGTGCTGCAGGTGATCGAAGCACAGCTGGCGCAGGGGCCGTATCTGCTGGGCGAGGTGATGAGTGCGGCAGACGTGTTGTGGGGCAATGCACTGGCATGGACCAGTGCGTTCGGCCTGGTGCAGCCAGCACCGGCGACGGCCGCCTACATCGAACGGATGAGCGCGATGACCGCGTTTGATCGTTCGCGGCAGATCGATGCCGAGCTGATCGCGGCGTAAGGCATTCGCAGGGTTTCCTTTGTAGAGCCGAGCCCACGCTCGGCTGGTTTCAGTAGAGCCAGGCCGTGCCTGGCTGCCCCATGCATGGCAAGCGGGAAGAGCAGCCGAGCGTGGGCTCGGCTCTACAAGGGCGCGGCGGGTGGCGCAGGATGCGGGTAGAATCGCCCCCTTTCCCGCCACCCGAATGGATTAAGCGCCATGACCGGGACGCCAGACGTCTTTCCGCCCGCCACGCCGGGCGGTACCCCGCTCGTTGCCCTGCCCGCCGGTCCGCGCAAGCCCGACCAGGTGAAAGGCAAGCTGTACATCAAGACCCACGGTTGCCAGATGAACGAGTACGACTCGGCCAAGATGGCCGACGTGCTCGCCGCCAGTGATGGCCTGGAACTGACCGATCGCCCGGAAGACGCCGACGTCATCCTGGTCAACACCTGCTCGATCCGCGAAAAGGCGCAGGAGAAGGTGTTCAGCCAGCTGGGCATCTGGAAGAGCCTGAAGAACCAGGGCCGTGAGGTCATCATCGGCGTCGGCGGTTGCGTGGCGTCGCAGGAAGGCGAGGCGATCATCAAGCGTGCGCCGTTCGTCGACCTGGTGTTCGGCCCGCAGACGCTGCATCGCCTGCCGGAACTGATCCGCGCCCGTCGCGAACAGCAGCGCCCGCAGGTGGACATCAGTTTCCCGGAAATCGAGAAGTTCGATCGCATGCCCGAACCACGTGCCGATGGCGCGTCGGCGTTCGTGTCGATCATGGAAGGCTGCTCCAAGTACTGCTCGTTCTGCGTGGTGCCCTACACGCGCGGTACCGAAGTCAGCCGCCCGTTCGAGGACGTGGTGGTGGAAGTGGCACAGCTTGCTTCGCAGGGCGTGCGCGAGATCAACCTGCTCGGCCAGAACGTCAACGCCTACCGCGGGCCGTATGGCGATGGCGAGCTCGCCGACCTGGGCCTGCTGATCCGCACCATCGCCGAGATCGATGGCGTTGGCCGCATCCGCTTCACCACCTCGCACCCGCTGGAGTTCAGCGATTCGCTGATCGATGCGTTCCGCGATGTGCCGCAGCTGGCCAACTTCTTGCACCTGCCGGTGCAGGCTGGCAGCGACCGCGTGCTGTCGGCGATGAAGCGCGGTTACACCGCACTGGAATTCAAGTCGAAGATCCGCAAGCTGCGTGCGGTACGTCCGGACATCTCGATCAGTTCGGACTTCATCGTCGGTTTCCCCGGCGAGACCGATGCGGATTTCGAGAAGACCATGAAACTGATCGAGGACATCGGCTTCGACCACAGCTTCTCCTTCATCTATTCGCGTCGGCCGGGCACCCCGGCAGCGGACCTGGAAGACACGATCAGCGATGCGGAAAAACACGCTCGCCTGTCGCGCCTGCAGGAACGCATCAACGCGCACGCTGCAAGCATCTCCGAGAAGATGGTCGGCAGCGTACAGGCCGTGCTGGTTGAAGGTCCTTCACGCAAGAACCCGAATGAACTGACCGGCAAGACCGAGAACATGCGTTCGGTGAACTTCCCGGCGCACCCGCGCCTGATCGGCCAGTTCGTGGACGTGGTGATCACTGAAGCGCTGACCAATTCGCTGCGCGGCCGCGTGGTGGCGGAATAAGGAGTGCCGACCAACGGTCGGCACCCACCGCATTGATGCCGGCCAGCGGCGGGCACTACCGAGGTGGATGCCGACCGTTGGTCGGCATGCTTCAGTCCAGGCGTTTGCGGAAACGCAGGATCGCCAGGGTCATCATCGCCACGATGAACACCAGCAGTGCCAGTGCGTCCGGCCACAGCTCCCACAGCGAGGCCCCGCGCAGCATGATGCCGCGCACCAGGCGCAGGAAATGGGTGAGCGGCAGTACTTCCGCCAGCCACTGCACCGGCCTGGGCATGCCGGCGAACGGGAACATGAAACCTGACAACAGGATCGACGGCAGGAACAGGAACAGGGTCATCTGCATGGCCTGGAACTGCGAGCGTGCGCGCGTGGAAATCAGCAGGCCCAGCGCCAGGTTGGCCAGCACCAGCAGCACGGCGGCCAGGTAGACATCCAGCAGGCTGCCGCGAATCGGAACCTCGAACAACCAGGTTCCCAGCAGCAGCACCAGCGTGGTCTGCAGCAGACCGATCGCCGCATAGGGCAACACCTTGCCGACCATCAGTTCGCTGCGCGATACCGGCGTGGCGATCAGCAGTTCCATGTTGCCGCGCTCGCGTTCGCGTACCACCGCCACTGCGGTGAACATCACCAGGGTCATGGTCAGGATCACCCCGATCAGGCCGGGCACGATGTTCACCGCTGAGCGCCGTTGCGGGTTGTAGAAACTGATGACGCTCACCTGCCCGCTGGCGATGCTGCCTTCGCGCAGTGGTCGCGCGTTGCTGGCCGGACGCGTGTCCAGCGGCACCTGCGCCAGCTGGATCGCCGCACTCTGCACCACCGTGTCGCTGCCGTCGACCAGCACCTGCACCGCTTCGCGGCCTTCGTAGCGGCGTCGCTCGAAATCGGAGGGAATGACGATGCCCACGCTGATCCGGCCCCGTCGCAACGCCTCCATCAGTTGATCGGGCGTATAGGCCTGCGCGCGCGGTGTGATCACGCCGGTGGCGACCATGTCCTGTACCAGCGCGCGCGACGCCGCACTGTTGGCCTGATCGGCGATACCGGCATCCAGGTGCCGCAGGTTGAGGTTGATCGCATAGCCGAACAGCAGCAGCTGCATCACCGGGATGCCAACGATCATCGCCAGGGTGATGCGGTCACGGCGCAGTTGCCGCAGCTCCTTGAGCATGATCGCCCATAGCCGTCGCACGCTCATGCGGCCGGCTCCCGACCACGGCCACGGGTGGCGGCAACGAATACGTCTTCCAGGTTGGGTGCCACCGGTTCGATGCTGGCCTGCGGATCGGCGGCGGCAAGTGCCTGCGCCAACACGCTGGTATCGGCCGCACCCTCGCTGCACAGCACGCGCAGTTCGGTGCCGATCTGGGCCACGCTGAGCACACCCGGCAACGCCGCCAGCGCGCGGCTGGCCTGCCGGGGCTGCGAGGCGGTGACCTTCAGGGTACGGCCCTGCAGCTGCGCGCACAGCTCGGCCGGGGTTCCATCGGCCACCAGGGCACCGCGATCTAGGATCGCCAGCCGATGGCAGCGTTCGGCCTCGTCCATGTAGTGGGTGGACACCAGCACCGTGGTGCCGGCATCGGCGAGTTCGAACAGCGCCTCCCAGAAATCGCGCCGCGACTCAGGATCGACCGCACTGGTCGGCTCATCGAGGAACAGCAGTTCCGGCGCATGGATCACCGCACCGGCCAGCGCCAGCCGCTGCTTCTGCCCGCCGCTGAGGGTGCCGGCCAACTGCACCTGGCGGTCCTGCAGACGGTACTGCTGCAGCAGCGCGTCGACCCGTTGCCGTGCTTGCGCCCTCGGTAGATCCTGGATGGCGGCCAGGAATTCCAGGTTCTCCCGCACCGACAGGTCTTCGTACAACGAAAAGCGCTGGGTCATGTAGCCGATGCGGCGGCGCAGCGCTTCGGCCTGTGCCGGGATCGCCAGGCCCAGCACTTCGATCTCGCCAGCGCTTGGTTCAAGCAGTCCGCACAGCATGCGGATGGTGGTCGACTTGCCCGAGCCGTTCGGGCCGAGGAAGCCGTATACCTGCCCTCGCGGCACCTGCAGATCGACGTTGTCCACTGCCAGCAGCTCGCCGAAACGGCGGCTCAGGCCCTGCGCACGCACGGCAATGTCATCGACAGGATTCAGAAGCGCACCTGCACCGGCAGCCCGGCGGGCAGCGCCTGCATGTCGGCACTGTCGTCCAGCTCGATCTCGGCCAGGTAGCTCAGCCGCGAGACGTCATCACCGGTCAGCGCGTAATACGGCGTAAAGGAAGGCTCGCTGCGGATCGACCGCACATGCCCCTTCAGCACGGTGTTGGCACCATCCAGCTGCACCTGCGCTCCCTGCCCCACCTTCACCCGCAGGCGCAATGGCTGCGGCAGATACACGCGCGCATACGGGCGTTCGCCCACCAGCATCACCACCAATGGCGCACCGATCGGTGCCTGGTCGCCCTGCCGGTACGGCAACGCATCGACCACGCCATCGCGCGGCGCACGCAGCTGCAGCTTCTGCAGGTTGACGGCCTGCACCACCTCCTGTGCCTGCGTTGCCCGGGAGGCGGCCTGACCCTGGGCAATGTCCTCACGACGGTTGCCGCGCTGCAGCTCCAGCCACGCCTGTTCGGCAGCGCGCACGCTGGCCACGGCGTTGTCGGCGGCCGCGCGGGCCCGGTCCAGGTCGGCAGCAGCGACCAACCTCTGCCGGGCCAGCGGTTGCACCCGGCGGTAGTACGCAGTGGCTTCAGCCGCCTGCGCGCGCAGCGCCGTGAGCTGTGCCTGCGCCTGGGCGATCTGCTCAGGACGCGGGCCCACCTGCAGTTCTTCAAGCTGTGCCTGCACGCGGGCGGTTTCGGCCTGTGCGGCGTCGAACTGGGCGGCGCCACGGGCAGGATCCAGGCGCATCAGCAGCTCGCCGGCCTTGACCGCCTGCCCTTCGCGCACGTCAACGGCACTGATCACTTCCGCCGCCGGTGCGGGCACGCTGATCCGGTCCCATTCAAGCGTACCCAGTGCCGCCGGCGGTGCTTCGCCGCAGCCCGCCAGCAGGCAGCTGCCCAGCAGCCCCATCCTGCGCATCCACGTGCCCACGGCCATGCGCCACCTCCTCCGATGGCGCCACGGTGCCATGCTCCCTGTGCACCCGCAATGATCCAGAACAGGGCTGGTCAATAATTGATCACCCGCCGGCAACGCCACTGCCGCAAGGCTCGCTGCCACCTATCCACAGGTTCGCGGCAACACCGTCCACACCACATGTGGAGAACCCCGCGGGCACTGGCGCAATTTTCACCACCGCATCATCTTCCTTGTGGCACAAGCGCTGCGAAGGACTATCCACAGGTTTCTTTGGCGCCGGTCCACACCCGGTGTGGAGAACTGTCGTCCTGCCGCCTTGCGCGTTACCCTTGTCGTCCCTGACTCCATCGCGGTGGACGGCGACCCCGCCCCACCCCAAGCAATGAAAAGCATCGAGCATCGAGACTTCACCCTGTCGCCGGAAGACAACGCGCAGCTGGCCAACCTGTGCGGCCCGTTCGACGGCCACCTTCGCCAGATCGAACTGAAGCTTGGCGTGGAAATCGCCAACCGCGGCTTCGTGTTCCGCATCAGCGGGCCGGCCGAGGCCAGCGCCGAGGCGCAGAAGCTGATCGAGGCGCTGTATGAAGAGGCCGCCGAGACCACCTTCGACAGCCACGGCATCCACCTGCGCCTGAACGCGGCGAACATCGAACAGATCGCCGATCGCTCCTACGAAGCGCAGGACGTGGCAATCAAGGTCAAGCGCGGAACCGTGCGCGGGCGCGGTTCCAACCAGAGCCGCTATCTGCACCAGATCGTCAGCCACGACATCAACTTCGGTATCGGCCCGGCTGGCACCGGCAAGACCTTCCTGGCCGTGGCCAGTGCGGTGGAAGCACTGAACGAATCGCGCGTGCAGCGCCTGATCCTGGTGCGTCCGGCGGTTGAGGCCGGCGAGAAGCTGGGCTTCCTGCCCGGCGACCTGAGCCAGAAGGTCGACCCGTACCTGCGACCGCTGTACGACGCCCTGTATGAAATGCTGGGTGTGGAGAAGGTGCTCAAGCTGCTGGAAAAGAACGTCATCGAGATTGCGCCGCTGGCCTACATGCGCGGCCGCACGCTCAACGATGCGTTCGTGATCCTGGATGAAGCGCAGAACACCACCATCGAACAGATGAAGATGTTCCTGACCCGACTGGGCTTCGGCTCGACTGCGGTGGTCACCGGCGATCTGACCCAGACCGACCTGCCCAAGCATGTGAAGTCGGGCCTGCGCGATGCCATCGACGTACTGCGCGATGTGGAGGGCGTCAGCTTCACCTTCTTCGAAGCCCGCGACGTGGTCCGCCACCCACTGGTGGCGCGCATCGTCAGCGCCTACGACCGCCGCGACCTGCATCAGATCCAACCTGGAGCGACTCCATGACCCGTGGTCCCGTGCGACTGGATGTCGCCGTCAGCTATGCCCTGCCGCGTGCCGGCCTGCCCTCGGCCGTCAGCTTCCGCAAGTGGGTCGCGGCCGCGCTGAAGGGTCGCATCCGCGAGGCCGACCTCGCCATCCGCGTGGTCGACAGCAAGGAAGGCCAATCCCTGAACCGGCATTACCGGGGCAAGGACTACGCTACCAACGTGCTCAGCTTCCCGGCGGACGTGCCGGAGGGCCTGCCCAAGGGCGTCAAGTTCCCGCTGCTGGGCGACCTGGTGATCTGCGCGCCGGTAGTGGCCCGTGAAGCCGACGAGCAGAGCAAGGCGCTCAATGCCCACTACGCGCACCTGACCGTGCACGGCGTGCTGCACCTGCTCGGCTGGGACCACGAGGACGACAAGGAAGCCGAGGCAATGGAACAGCTGGAGCGCGAGATCCTGGCCGAGCTCGGCATCGACGATCCCTACGCCGGCGAGCGCTGACACCTGGCCAGGCGCTGCGTGACCGAGCCCATGCTCGGCCGTGGTACGCCCTGCTCCCCGCAGACCCGACCCAAAAGCAGCCGAGCACGGGCTCGGCTCTACCACGGAACCTCGCTTGTGCTGCTGCGTACCTTCCTGCTCCTGCCGCTCCTGCTTGCCGCCACCGCTTCCGCCGCGCCGCTGGACCTGCCTGCACTGATCGAGTGCCGCCAGGGCGTGGCCGAGCATGCCGCGCTGGCACCCCTGCTGGCCGATCCGCTGAAGGCGGTGGCCCACGGCCTGCAGCCGCTGCCGCAGGGCAACCAGTTCATGAGCGAGTACCGGCTGGCCAGCCCGATCACCGTGTTCGGCCAGCAGACCGAGCGCGTGGCCGTGGCCGGCGCCAGCATCATGGCCGTGCTCGACCAGTCCGACCCGCGGCCGCTGGCCACGCAGTTGGCCCTGGAGACCGGCTACGACCAGGACGGCAAGTTCATGGCCGGGCGCGAGCTGGTCAGCCGCGATGTGACCGACCCGAAGTCCGGCGAGGCACAGATCGAGTCGATCATCCTCAGCGTATCCACCGTCGCCAGCCACCCGGGCAAGACCCTGGCCGGCTGCACCTACAGCCTGGACCTGCCGGCCGAGGACGAGGGCCCGGCCGCCGCCGCCCCGGCTGGCGAGGGTCACTGACAGGCCCCCACATCCTGCTAGACTGGAGCCATCGCCCGGCCTGCCGGGTGCCTTTTTTCCAGAGATGTCAGAAGACGACAGTAGTAGCTCCTCCGTGGAGCACAGTGAAAAGAAGCGCGGCTGGCTTGAACGCCTGACGTCCGCTTTTTCCGGCGAACCCCACACCCGCGACGAGCTGGTCGCTGTCCTGCACACCGCGCAGGAAGAAGGGTTGATCGCCGCCGATACCCTGAAGATGATGGAAGGTGCCATTTCGGTAGCCGAGCTGACCGTGGGCGACGTGATGATCTCGCGTTCGCAGATGGTCTCGCTGCCGGTGGAGGCGCCCTTCCTGGAGCTGATGAAGCAGGTGGTCGAGTCCGGCCATTCGCGCTTCCCGGTGCATGGCGAGAACAAGGACGACATCCTCGGCGTGCTGCTGGCCAAGGACCTGCTGCGCGGCGTGGTTGCCGACAATGGTCCGGGCAACGTACGTGAACTGCTGCGCCCGGCGGTGCTGATTCCGGAAGCGAAGAAGCTCAACGTGCTGTTGAAGGAGTTCCGCCTGTCGCGCAACCACATGGCGATCGTGGTGGACGAGTACGGCGGCGTCGCCGGCCTGGTCACCATCGAAGACGTGCTGGAGCAGATCGTCGGCGACATCGACGACGAGCACGACGAGGCCGAGGATTTCTCGGCGCAGATCGCCATCCAGGCCGATGGCCAGTACGTGGTGGATGCGCTCACGCCGATCGGCGATTTCAACGAGCGCTTCGGTGCCACCTTCTCCGATGAGGACTACGACACCATCGGCGGCCTGGTGACCGAAGCCGTCGGCCATCTGCCGGAAGTCGGCGATGAGCTGGCGTTGGACCGCTTCATGTTCCGTGTGGCCCGCGCCGATGCGCGCCGGGTCCAGGCTTTCCATGTAACGGTGCTGGCACCGGACGCGCAGGACGACGCTTGAAGCACCGTAGCCTGATCCTGATCCTGACCCTGTGGCTGGCGTTGTGCGTGCTGGCCACGACCCTGGCACCGGCTGCATTCGCGCAGGCGGCGGCGCCGACCGTTTCGACGGCCAGCGATGCCCCTGCCCCGCGTGTCGGCGTGGTCACCATGCAGCCGGGCACCGTGTTCTTCGAGCGCTTCGGCCACGATGCCATCGTCGTGCTGGACCCGGTGAGCGGCGAGGCGATCTCGTACAACTTCGGCTACTTCGATCCGTCCGAACAGGATTTCATCGGCCGCTTCGTACGTGGCGACATGATGTATTACCTGGTGGCCCTGCCGCTGCAGCAGGACCTGTCGTACTACGACGAGACCGGCCGCGGTGCCAGCGTACAGTGGCTGGATATCACCCCGGACCAGGCACGCTCGCTGGCTGCCGACCTGGCCGAACGGGCCAAGCCGGAAAACGCGCGCTACCACTACGATTACTACACCGCCAACTGCGCGACGATGGTGCGCGACACCCTCGACAAGGCGTTGGGGGGCGGGCTGCACTCGCAGCTGTCCGGCCGTTCGCGCGGCAACACCTATCGCAGCGAGTCGGTTCGCCTGGCGTCTCCGGCCACGTGGATGTGGCTGGGCTTCGATATCGGCCTGGGTCCGTTTGCCGACCAGCCGCTGTCGCGCTGGCAGGAAGCCTTCGTGCCGATGCGCCTGGCCGACGCCCTGCGCCAAGCCCGTAACAGCGACGGCCGCCCGCTGGTGCAGTCCGAGCAGGAACTGCTGCCGCACCGCATCGACCCCGAGCCCAAGGAATTCGCGCGCCGCTGGTGGCCGTGGCTGCTGTGTGGCCTGGTGATCGCGGCGGGCGTGCTGGCGCTGCGCAACCGTCCGCGCCTGCTGGCCGGCCTGGCCTTGCCGCTGTGGCTGCTGTGCACGATCGCCGGCGGCCTGCTGGTGTTCCTGTGGGGCTTCAGCACGCACTACGCCGCCTGGGCCAACCGCAACCTGCTGCTGCTGTCGCCGCTGTGCCTGCTGTTGCTGCCGGGGGCGATCAGCCTGCTGCGGCGGCGCGTGCCCGGCCGCATGTTCAGGATCGTGCTGTGGCTGGTGGCGGTACAGGCCGTGGCCGCCCTGGTGCTGCATTGGCTGAGCCTGCAGGCGCAGTACAACGTGCAGTGGATCGTGCTGCTGCTGCCGGTCCACGCAGCGCTGGCCTGGGTGCTGGGGCGTCGTCCTCACTTGTCGGAAACGCAGCACTGACGCACGATGGCGGGCATGTCATTGCCCGCCTCATTGCCCGCCCCTGCTGCCGCCTCCGCCGCAGCCAATCCCACCTGCGTCATCAACTGCGTCCACTACGATGACGACGGCAAACGCCACGACATCAGCCTGGATGCCATCAGCGATGTCATCGCCAGCAACAACGGTTTCGTCTGGGTCGGCCTGTACGACCCGAACGAAGACGTACTGCTGAAGCTGCAGGAAGAATTCTGCCTGCACGACCTGGCGGTCGAGGATGCACGCAACGCGCACCAGCGCCCCAAGGTGGAGGCCTACGGCAACTCGTTGTTCGTGGTGGTGACCACCGCGCAGATGGTCGACGAGCGCATCCAGTACGGCGAAACCCATGCCTTCCTCGGCCCACGGTTCCTGGTGACCGTGCGCCATGGCGCCTCGCTGTCGTACGCGCCGGTGCGCGCACGCGTCGAGCGCGAGCCGCAACTGCTGAAGATGGGGCCGTCGTACTGCCTGTACGCCGTGGCCGACTTCGTAGTGGACAACTACCTGCCCATCACCAACCGTTTCCGCGACACCCTGGAGCTGCTGGAGAAGGACATCTTCGCCGACAGCTACAAGCGCAGCACGGTGGTGCGCCTGTATGAGCTCAAGCGCGAGTTGAACAAGATGCGGATGGCGGTGGCGCCACTGCAGGATGTACTGGCGCAGCTGCGCCGCTACCAGGGCGAACTGTTCCCGGACGAAGTGAAGCTGTATATCCGCGACGTGCACGACCATGCGGTGCGCATCAGCGATGTGATCGACACCCTGCGCGAGATGCTGGGCACGGCCTTGAGCGTGAACCTGTCACTGGTGACGCTGGCCCAGGGCGAGACGGTGAAGCGGCTGGGTGCATGGGCCGCGCTGCTGGCCGCACCGACCTTGATCACCAGCTGGTACGGCATGAATTTCAGCCACATGCCGGAATTGAACCAGCCGTGGGCCTACCCGCTGATGATCGTCGGCGTCGGTGGCATCTGCGTCGGCCTGTACCGGCTGTTCAAGCGGGTGAAGTGGTTGTAACCCGCTTTTTTGTAGAGCCGAGCCCACGCTCGGCTGTTCCCGGCAAAGAGCAGCCGAGCATGGGCTCGGCTCTACACAGGCAGGTGCATCAAGCCACGTAGATGGTCTTGATGTTCATGAACTCATGGATGCCGTGGTCGGCCAGCTCGCGGCCGAAACCTGATTCCTTGCTGCCACCGAACGGCAACCGCGCGTCGCTCTTGACGATGGCGTTGACGAACGCCGCGCCGCATTCCATGCGCTGGGCGAAGGACTCACCGCGTACCGGGTCGCGCGTCCACACGCTGCCGCCGAGGCCGAAGCGGGTGTCGTTGGCCACGCGCAGCGCCTCGGCTTCATCCTTGACCCGGATGACGGCGGCGACCGGCCCGAACAGCTCTTCGTCATAGGCCGGCATGCCCGGCCCCACCTGGTCGAGCACGCTGGCCGGGTAGCCCGCATGCGAACCGGCGATCGGTTCGCCGCCGATCAGCACGCGCGCACCTTTGGCGACGCTGGCCTGCACCTGCTTGTGCAGTTCGTCGCGCAGGTCGGCACGGGCCATCGGCGCCAACGTAGTGCCGCGCTCGTTCGGGTCGCCGTACTGGCGCTCGCCTGCGGCCTCGACGAAGCGCCGGGTGAATTCATCGGCCACCGCGTCCACCACGATGAACCGCTTGGCGGCAATGCAGGTCTGGCCACTGTTGTCGAAGCGCGACTTCACCGCGGCGGCCACCGCCTTGTCCAGGTCGGCATCATCGAGCACCACGAAGGCGTCGCTGCCGCCCAGCTCCATCACCGACTTCTTCAACTGGCTGCCGGCGTTGGATGCGATCGAGCGCCCTGCCCGCTCGCTGCCGGTCAGGGTCACGGCCTTCACCCGTGCATCGCGCAGCACCTCGGCAGCCTGGTCGTTGTCGATGTGCAGCACGTCGAACACGCCGTCAGGCAGGCCGCCATCGCGGCACACCGCCAGGATCAGGTCGGCGCACTGCGGCACGTTGCTGGCGTGCTTGAGCAGCGCCACGTTGCCGGCCATGAACGCCGGAGCAAGGAAGCGGAACACCTGCCAGATCGGGAAATTCCACGGCATCACCGCGAACACGCAGCCGATCGGCTCATAGCGCACGTAGCTGCGCTGCGCCTCGGTATCGATCAGTTGCGGCTTCAGGTAGTCGGCGGCGTGGTCGGCATAGAACTCACAGGTGGTCGCGCACTTTTCCACTTCGGCCAGGGCTTCGGCCTTCAGCTTGCCCATTTCGCTGGTCATGGCCTGCTGCAGGTCGTCGCGGCGCGCACGCAGCTGGCCAGCGATCTGCTTGAGGATCGCGCCACGTTCCTGCAGCGAGCGCTCGGCCCAGCGCGGGAATGCATCGGCCGCCGCCTGCAGGCGCTGCTCGATGGCAGCGGCGTCCATCAGCTCATGGCGGTAGGTCACCTGGCCAGTGGCCGGGTTGATGATCTCGACGGTCATTGGGGGTCTCCATCAGGGTGACCCCCATTGTGCGCCGGCGGCCGTGAGCCGGATGTTGCCGGCTCAGCCGTTGTCCTGGCGTGCCAGCTGCAGGTCGCGCTGGCGTCGTTTCTCGGCACGCGCATTGATATACCAGCCGATCACCGCCGCAATCGACACCGCCGACACCAGCAGCGTGGCCAGCGCATTGATCTTCGGGCTGATGCCCATGCGCACCGAGGCGAACACCTTCATCGGCAGCGTGGTCGAGCCCGGCGTGGCGACGAAGCTGGCCACCACCACGTCGTCCAGCGACAGGGTGAAAGCGAGCAGCCAGCCGGCCACCAGCGCCGGCGCGATGATCGGCAGGGTGATGCGGCCGAACACGGTCAGCCGGCTCGCGCCGAGGTCCATCGCCGCCTCTTCCAGCGACAGGTCCATCTCCTGCAGGCGCGAGGACACCACCACGGTGACGAAGCACAGGGTGAAGGTGACGTGGGCGATCCAGATGGTGGCCAGGCCGCGCGCCGGGAAGCCCGGAATCGCGCCCATCGAGGCCAACAGTGCCATCAACGAAAAGCCGAGTATCACGTCCGGCATAACCAGCGGCGCGGTCACCAGCGCACCGAAGAACGGCTTGCCGCGGAAGCGCTTGAAGCGGGTCATCACCATTGCCGCCAGCGTGCCGAGCACGGTGGCGGTACAGGCGGTCCAGAACGCGACCACCAGGCTGGTCCACATCGCATCCATCAGCGCGCGGTCCGCAAACAGATCGCTGTAGGCGCGGGTGGAGAACCCGGCCCAGACCATGGCCAAGCGCGAGCTGTTGAACGAATAGAACATCAACAGCAGGATCGGCAGGTACAGGAAGGCGAAGCCGAGCAGCAGCACGCCCAGCCCCAGCCCCTTGGCAGAACGTGGGCTCATGCCTGCTTCCCTTCCAGCAGTCGCTGCTGGGATCGGTTGAACAGCAGGATCGGCACCAGCAGCAGCAGGATCATCGCCACCGCCATCGCAGAGGCGCCTGGCCAGTTGCGGTTGTTGAAGAACTCGTTCCACAGCTGGCGACCAACCATCAGCGTTTCCGAGCCACCGAGCATTTCCGGGATCACGAATTCGCCGATCGCTGGAATCATCACCAGCATGCAGCCGGCGATGATGCCCGCCTTCGACAGCGGCAGGGTGATGCGCAGGAATGCCTGCCACGGCTTGGCACCGAGATCGTAGGCCGCTTCCAGCAGGCGGTGGTCATGCTTGACCAGGTTGGCATACAGCGGCAGCACCATGAACGGCAGATAGCAGTACACGATGCCGATATAGGCGGCGGTCGGGGTATCGATCAGCTGCAGCTTGGGCAGGCCCATGTTGGTCATCAGCGTCTGCAGGCCGGTGTACTGCAGGAACTGGTCGAGCAGGCCGTTGCGGTCCAGGATCGCCTTCCAGGCGTAGACGCGGATCAGGAACGAGGTCCACGAAGGCAGCACCACCAGCATCATCGCCACGTTGCGCGCGGCCGGCGACAGGCGGGCGATGGCATAGGCCATCGGATAGCCGATCAGCAGGGTGAGGAAGGTCGAGATCGCGGCGATCTTGATCGAGCTCAGGAACGCCTGCGCATAGATCGAATCACGGAACAGCGCCAGGTAGTTCTCGAGGTTGAGCTTCAGCGACAGGCCGCCATCGACGTACTGCAGCAGCCAGGTGTACGGCGGCGAGCCGACCCGGCTGTGCGAGAAACTGATCATCAGCACGATCAGGAACGGCACGGCGAAGAACAGCAGCAGCCACAGGTACGGAATGCCGATCACCGTGGCACGCATGCCCGGCAGCCAGCGCTTCAGGCCGGCGGCGCTCATGAGGTCAGCACCACGCCGTCGTTGTCACGCCAGTGCACCCACACCTCGTCGCCCCAGGTCAGGCCATCGCTGGCCCAGCGCTGCGAGTTGGCGAAGTTGGCCAGCACCTTGGCACCGCTAGGCAGGCGCACGTGGTAGACCGAATGACTGCCGAAGTAGGCGATGTCCTCGATCACGCCCTGCGCCTTGTTGGTGTGCCCTTCCGGCTCGTCCTTGCCGATCATCACTTTTTCCGGGCGCAGCGCGAACGCGACCGGCTGCCCTTCATAGCAGGTGATGCCGTGGGCGATGTAGACCGGCGCCGGGAACAGCGGCGACCGCACGGTCACGTATTCGGGCAGGTCCTCGTCGATCACGCCGTCGAACAGGTTCACCGAACCGATGAACTCGGCGACGAAGCGGTTGGCCGGCTGCTCGTAGACCTCATCGGGCTTGCCGACCTGCTGGATCCAGCCGGCGTCCATCACCGCGATGCGCGTGGCCATGGTCATCGCCTCTTCCTGGTCGTGGGTGACCATCACGCAGGTCACGCCCGAGGATTCGATGATGCTGACCAGTTCCAGCTGCATCTGCGAGCGCAGCTTCTTGTCCAGTGCGCCCATCGGTTCGTCCAGCAGCAACAGCTTGGGCCCCTTGGCCAGTGACCGCGCCAGCGCCACGCGCTGCTGCTGGCCGCCGGACAACTGGTGCGGCTTGCGCTTGCCCAGGTGGCCCATCTGCACCAGGTCCAGCATCTCGCCGACACGCTTGCTGATCGCGTCCTTGCCCAGCCCATCCTGCTTCAGGCCGAAGGCGATGTTCTGCTCGACCGTCATGTGCGGGAACAGCGCGTAGGACTGGAACATCATGTTGACCGGCCGCTGGTACGGCGGCAGCGCATCCATCCGCTGGCCATCGACGGTGATGCTGCCCTTGGTGGGCGTCTCGAACCCACCCAGGCAGCGCAGCAGGGTCGATTTACCGCTGCCCGAGCCGCCCAGCAGGGCGAATATCTCGCCCTTGCGGACGTCCAGGTTGACGTCATCGACGGCGACGAAGCCATCGAATTCCTTGCGCAGATCACGAATGGAGAGATAGCCGGGCACACCGGTCGCTTCGACGACGGCGGCTTCCGGCTGGGCTTCAACGGGCATGGGGGCTCCGGGAGCGGGCGGTGGACAGCGGCGGCCATTCTAACGGCCGGGGGCCGCAAGTGCGTGCCGGCCGACGGGCGGCACCCACCGGGCCGGGGGGATCTGCAGATCTGGTGGGGGCCGACCGTTGGTCGGCCCTGCCGGGAAAGCGTGCCGACCAACGGTCGGCACCCACCTGCCAGCCGGCCCTTACCTGCCGGTCTTCACCTCGGTCCACAGCCGGGTGTAGAGCTTGTCGGTCTCCGGCGTGTTGATCGAATAGGTGAACATCTTCGCGGCCACGTCGGCCGGCGGGTAGATGGTGGGGTCGGTGCGGATCGCCTCGTCCACCAGCGGCGTCGCGGTCGGTACCGGGTTGCCGTAGTGGATGAAGTTGGTGTTGGCCGCGGCCACCTTCGGTTCCAGCAGGTAGTTGATGAACGCGTAGGCCGCTTCCGGATGCTTGGCATCCTTCGGGATGGCCAGCATGTCGAACCACTGCGGCGCGCCTTCCTTGGGAATCGAATAGGCCACGTGCACGCCATTGCTGGCTTCGGCCGCGCGATCGCGGGCCTGGATGATGTCACCCGACCAGCCCACCACCAGGCAGGTGCCGCCGTTGGCCAGCGAGCCGACGTACTGCGAGGAGTGGAAGTTCTGCACGTACGGGCGGATCGACTTCAGCAGGTCGGCCGCCTTCTGCAGGTCGGCCGGATCGCCGCTGTGCGGATCCAGGCCAAGGTAGTGCAGCGCGATCGGAATCATGTCCGCCGGCGTGTCCAGGATGGTCACGCCGCAGTCCTTCATCTTGCTGATGTTTTCCGGCTTGAACACCAGGTCCCAGCTGTTGGCGATGTCGGCGCTGCCACCGAAACGCTCCTTCAGCATGTCCACGTTGTAGCCGATGCCGGTGGTGCCGATCATGTACGGCACGCCGTACTGGTTGCCCGGATCCTGGGTGGCGATACGCTTCATCACCGCCGGGTCGAGGTTGGCCAGGTTCGGGATCTTCGACTTGTCCAGCGGCAGGAACACACCGGCCTGGATCTGCCGACCGAAGAAGTTCAGCGTCGGCACCACCACGTCGTAGCCGCTGTTGCCGGCCAGCAGCTTGGTCTCGACCATCTCGTCACTGTCGAACACATCGTAGGTGACCTTGATCCCGCTCTGCTTCTCGAAGTTCGGGATGGTGTCTTCGGCGATGTAGTCGCTGTAGTTGTAGACGTTCAGGACCTTGCTGTCCTGTCCGCCGCCGTTGCCGCCGCCACAGGCGGAAAGCATGGCGGAGGCCAGGCCGAGCGTGAGGATACGCAGCTTCATCGGGTGCTCCAGAATGCGGAAAGGGGGGCCGGCCGGGCCGGCGACGGGTGCCAGCCTACCCCCCGGCGGCGGATTTTTCTATTCGCGGCCTTCACACGTTCAGCAGCAGGAACTCGCGTTCCCACGAACTGATCACGCGGAAGAAGGTCTCGTATTCCTTGCGCTTGACCGAGATGTAGGCGCGGCAGAAGCGCTCGCCGAGCAGTGCCTGCAGCTCGCTGCACTGCTCCAGCCCGTCCAGTGCTTCACCCAGCGAACGCGGCAGGTCATAGCCCAGCTCCTTGGCGCTGCCGGTCACCGGCGCGTCCGGCGCCAGGCGCTCGCGGATGCCGAGCAGGCCACAGGCCAGGGTTGCGGCCATCGCCAGATAGGGGTTGGCATCGGAACCGGCGAAGCGGCTTTCCACCCGCATGTTCTCCGGCGTATCCAACGGTACCCGCAGGCCACAGGTGCGGTTGTCGAAGCCCCAGTGCACGTTGCTCGGCGAGACTTCGCCGAACACCAGGCGCCGGTAGGAATTCACGTTCGGCGCGAAGAACGCCATGGCCATCGGCACATATTTCTGCAGGCCAGCCAGGTAGTGGGCGAACAGCGGGCTGAAATCCTCACCGCCGTGCTCGCCGGTGAACACGTTCTGGCCATCACTGATCCGCAGCAGGCTCTGGTGGATGTGCATCGCACTGCCCGGCTCGTTCTCCATCGGCTTGGCCAGGAAGGTGGCATACACCCCGTGGCGCATCGCCGACTCGCGCATGGTGCGCTTGAACAGGAACACCTGGTCGGCCAGATCCATCGCATTGGCGTGGGTGAAGTTGACCTCCAGCTGCGCTGCGCCGGATTCGTGGATCAGCGTGTCCACGTCCAGCTTCATCGCGTCGCAGTAGTCGTACATCAGGTCGAGGATCGGGTCGAACTCGTTGACCGCGTCGATCGAGTACGACTGCCGCGCCGTTTCCGGGCGCCCCGAGCGGCCCGCCGGGGGCAGCAGCGGGAAATCCGGATCGGTGTTCTTCTGCACCAGGAAGAATTCCAGCTCGGGCGCGACCACCGGTCGCAGGCCGAGCTCGGTGTAGGCATCCAGCACCCGGCGCAGCACGTTGCGCGGGGCCAGTTCGTGCGGCTCGCCGTTCTTGGTGTAGCAGTCGTGGATGACCTGCGCGGTCGGGTCGGTCGCCCACGGCACCATGCGCACGGTATCCGGGTCGGGGCGCAGGATCATGTCCGAGTCCGACGGCGAGGTCAGGTCGTAGTAATCGTCCGGGAATTCGCCGGTGACCGTGGTCGCGAAGATGCCCTCCGGCAGGCGCGTGCCGTAATCGTGCGAGAACTTGTCAGCCGGGATGATCTTGCCGCGCGCATTGCCGGTGATGTCCGGAACCAGGCATTCGACCTCGGTGATGCGCCGCTCCTTCAGCCAGCGCAGCAGGCTGCTTTCCTGCGGTGGCGTGGGCGTAGCCGTCTTGCGCGGGCGCGTTCGCGAACTCATGGGGATTCCAGTCGATTCTGTTGGTGCTGCCGGCAAGCTTGGCCGAACGCACGGAAAATAGCGTGATAGAGCGGCGTCTGCATGACCCGCCACTCCGGGTGCCACTGTACGCCGAGCACGAATCGATGGCGCGGGCTGCGTGCCGCTTCAACCAGGCCATCATCGGCCCAGGCCTCGATCTGCAGGCCGTCGGCCAATTTCGCGATGCCCTGCCCGTGCACCGAATTGACCTGCACCCGATCGCCGGCAGACCACTGTGCCAGCCAACCGCCATCGGACAGGGTGATCGCATGAGCGGGCCCATATTGGACGTCCACCGGCGCCTGCAGGTCTTCGCGATGGTCGCTCAGGCCAGGCACTGCATGCACCTGCGGATGAAGCGTGCCGCCGAGCGCCACATTCAATTCCTGGAAGCCGCGGCAGATCGCCAGCACCGGCAGATCCATCGCCAGCGCATCGTGCAGCAGGGCGAACGCCGTGGCATCGCGGGCCGGGTCGTGCAGGTTGCCTTCCCAGCTGCGGCCCCCTTCGTAATGCTGTGGCTCGATGTTGCTGACCGCGCCGGTCAACAGCAGGCCATCCAGGCCCTGCAACCAGTCGCGTGCCGGCAGCGGCGGCTGCAGGCTCGGCAGCACCAGTGGCGTTGCCTGCGCAGCGTCAACCAAGGCACGCACATACTTTTCCCCGGCCACCGCGAAACGATGATGGCCGAGCACGGTGCTGTCGGTGGGCAGGCCCACCCAGGGCAGGCGGCGCATGGGGAAAACTCCTTGGCGTGCAATCACGTTACCCGCCCGGCACCGGCAACGGCAAGCCGCTGCCGTCACACCACGGGCGCTCCGCTTGGGCCAAACTATCGGCGTGAAGCCCGACCGTCCTCCCCCGCTCCGACGCCCTTTCCCGCTTCTGCGAGGCCGCCGGTGAGCGCCGCCTTCCCGCCCAGCTGGTACGCCAGCAGCCTGCCCGAACCGGCCGCGCTGCCGCCGCTGCGCGGTGAACTGCAGGCCGATGTCGCGATACTGGGCGCCGGTTACACCGGCCTCACCGCCGCACTGGAACTGGCCCTGCGCGGCCAGCGGGTGGTGGTGCTGGAGGCGCAGCGGATCGGCTGGGGAGCCTCGGGCCGGAATGGTGGCCAGGCGCTGGTCGGCTACGGCTGCGAAGTCGACGAGCTGGAACGCCAGCTCGGCCGCGAGGATGCACGCCACCTGTTCGACTGGTCGCGCGAAGCGGTTCAGACGATGCGCGCGCGCATCGACCGGCATCGCATCGATTGCCATTGGGTGCAGGGCCACGCCACCGTCGCCATCCGCGCACGCCACGAGCAGGACCTGCGCGCCAACTGCGAGCATCTGCAGAAGCACTACGACTATCCGATGCAGTGGTGGCCGCGCGATACCCTGCGCGTGCAGCTGGACAGCCCGCGCTACCGCGCGGCGATGTTCGACCCGCTCAGCGCGCACCTGCATCCGCTGGCCTACGCCCGCGGGCTGGCCGATGCCGCGCGCGCGGCCGGAGTGGTCATCCACGAACAGTCGCCGGTAACGCGCATTCAACGTGGTGCAAACGCGGTGCTGCACACCGACCACGGCAGCGTGCGCGCGCCGCAGCTGGTGGTGGCCGGCAACGCCCTGCTGCAGGGGCTGGTGCCTGAGCTGGAACGGCGCATCATGCCGGTCGGCACCTATATCGGCGCCAGCGCGCCGCTGGGTGCCGAGCGCGCCCGCGCCCTGATCGGCAACAACATGGCGGTCTCCGATACCGCCTGGGCGCTGGACTATTTCCGGCTCAGCCATGACCACCGCCTGTTGTTCGGCGGCCGTGCCAGCTATTCCGCGCTGCCCCCGCCCGGCCTGCACCGGGTGATGCAGCGGCGCATGCACCAGGTGTTCCCGCAGTTGGCCGACATCCCGCTGCAGCAGGTCTGGGGCGGGTATGTGGACATCACCCGCAATCGCGCCCCGCATTGGGGCCGGCTGGACGGAAATCTGTACTTCGCGCAGGGCTTCTCCGGCCATGGTGTGGCAGCGGCCGGGCTGGCCGGCGAGGTCATTGCCGCCGCGATTTCGGGCCAGAGCGAGCGTCTGGACGTGTTCCAGCGCCTGCAACATGCGCCCTTCCCCGGCGGACGGCTGCTGCGCATGCCGCTGCTGGTGGCGGCCATGTCCTGGTACAAACTGCGGGATGCGCTGTGGTGAGTCATCGGGAAGCGAGCTGAATCTACCGTCCCCCGAAAACTGTGAAACTCGTCGCCGCAGGTAATCATGTGATGACTTTCCCACTTGTCGGGCAGACCACTGAGGCGATTGCATAATCGAACGCGTGTCGATACCGTCGTTAAGAACCGGGTCCCGCGGCGAATGGATGCTGACAGGGAACGTACTGTGAAGGGGTAGTGCGATTGAACTGGTGGAATGAAGGCCTGCAGTTGAAGTTGCGTATCCGCCCGGCGGGGCTGGTCCTTGCGCTGCTGTACGCCGTCGCATGCTGGGCGTCGCGCCAGTTGTCGCTCGACCAGTTCTATCTGCCCGCCGGCGTCCGCGTCGCTGCAGTGTTGTTGTTCCCCCCTCGCTGGTGGCCGTATCTGCTGCTGGGCGAATATGCCTACTTTGCGCAGATGCGCGTGCCAATGATCGAGAAGTACGGGCTGACCTGGATCGTGCTGGGTTCGGCACTGCTGATGCCTGCCGTGATGCTGATCGTGCATCTGCACCGGAAGATGATGGTGACCACGAAGAATGCGTGGCTGATTTCAGTCGCAGCGGCTTCGGCGCTGGTGGTCACGGCGCTCAATCTGGTGCTGGCACACCTTCTGTGGCCGACACCCCCGGAGATGCCGGTACTTGCCAGCATCGCGCGCTTGGTCGTTGGCGACTTCATCGGCATTCTGACCCTTGCGCCGCTCGCGTTGCTGTGGACACGACGGACCAGCAACGCCCGGTGGACGTCAGGCTTCGCCCCGCCTGCACTCGCCGCCCTGACGATGATGGCGATGATTGGCCTGTATGCCGCACAGCTGCCCTTGGACGAAGTCAACGCCAAGACGTCGATGCAGCTGCTGATGGCGCTGCCGGTCGTGGTGCTTACCTGCCTGTATGGCTGGCGAGGTGCGGCGATCGGAGTGCCCTCGCTCAACCTGATCATCGGCCTGACCACGCCCAGTCCCTACACGGGAGCATTCGATCCAGCCGCCTTCGCGACCCAGCAGATCATGGCGGTCACCGGCGCTGCACTGCTGGTACTGGGGTCGCGCATTACCCACTACTACCACCGTTCGCGATTGGGCGAAGTAGGTGAAAGAGACGCGCTCAAGCATGCGCGCAATTCATTGGTGGCAAGCGAGCTTGATCTTCGCGAGCGCGCCCGGCACCTGAGGAAACTGGGGGACGGCATCGACACCTCGCTCAGCGAGGTGGTGAACTGGCTCAATGCTCAGGGCCATCCCACGATAGCGAACAGTCTCCTGCACATGGCCTCGGTCCATTCGCGACAGTTCCGGGAACAGACCAGCATGGTCTACCCCGCTGCGCTGGAACATCTTGGGCTCTATGTCGCCCTCCAGGCCGGCGGCGTACGTGAAACCTGGGACCTGAGCCATCGGGTGATGCGCCCTCGCCTGCTCGGCGATCCCTGTCAGCTCAGTGTGGGCCTTCAGCTGGCCGCCTATCGCGCCCTCACCGATGCGGTTTCACTGTTGATCAACAGCGAATCAGGCCAGATCCGCATCCGCGTGCGTTGCGGCCAGGCAGGCGGACGCCGCGGCATCCTGATGACGGTCGCACTGCTGGATTCATATCGCAGCCTGGCACCGTCCACCGTCACCGCCACAGTGGAGCGATTGGCTGGCCGGACGATTGCCTATGGTGGAACGGTGCAGTGCCATCGGAACCGGATACGGATGGCGATGGTGGAAACGGGTGATTCCGCTGCCCTCGGCCTGGCGTCGTTCAACCCAATGGATCACGTGACGGCCTTCGGGCAGGGAAACTCGCAGACCCAGACCTGACGGCCGGTATCCGCCGAGGGCCTCCCTTGCCGCATATCGTGCTTCGGCCACAACCATCGCGGCAAACGCAGCGGCGTGGGAGATCCCGACGCCGCTGCGCATTTCACCGTCTTTACGGTGTTTCCACCGACCAGATGACGTCGCCGCCACTGCGATAGCGCACCAGCGAGAAATCACTGCCGCTGTAGATCTGCGAGCGACTGGCACCTGCCGGAATCTGGATCTGCTGCTGGGGCAGCGAAACCCGGGCCGCGTTGTTGCCTGCCGGCAACACCCAGTAGGTACCTCCTGCATTGCCGATGATCAGCTGCACATTTCCGAGCAGGTCATTCACCTGCAGATAGGTGATGCCGTCACGCTGGAATCCATACAGCTGCCAGCTGGGGTCCTGGCTGAGATTGATCGCGGCCGGACTGGCCTGCCCCAATCCAGCCGTAGCCAATGGCTTTCCATGGAAATCCGACGGACCGCCCGCGATTGCCGGGGCAGCGGCAAGCATCAGAAATCCAGTAGCCGCACCAAAACATGAAAATCGCACAATGACCTCCAGGTCGAAGTTAACGTCGGGAACCTCCAGCAGATACTAACCGCTTCCTGTCCAATCAATTGGCCAAGCGACGGGCATGGACGTTTTCGTCCTAAAGTTACGCCCGAAACCGCCGCTATCCGTGCCAAGACTTTCCCACATGAGCCACCGCATCATGCCCGTCCTGTCGCAGGCCGCTCTGGATGGCGACCTGACCGATCCCCTGCCTCAGCGGATCCTGCTGGTGGAAAACTCGCGCGCGTTCACCGGCATGCTGCGCGAAGCAATCGAACAACGCCTGGAGCTGCCGGTGGTGGTGGCCAGCTCGCTGGCCGAAGCCGATCGCCTGCTCAGTGAAGAAGGCGGCTGGTTCCTGGTCCTGACCGGGCTGGTGCTGGCCGATGGTGACCGCGACGCGGTGGTCGAGTTCTTCCTCAAGCGTAACCTGCCCACAGTGGTGGTCAGCGGTGTGTATGACGAGGACCTGCGCAAGCGTGTACTGCAGCAGCAGATCATCGACTACGTACTGAAGAACACCCCGGGCAGCATCGATTACCTGGTCTGGCTGGTGCAGCGCCTGGAGCGCAACCGGCGCATCGCCGCGCTGGTGGTGGACGACTCGCCGTCCGCGCGTGGCTATGCCGCCGCCCTGCTGCGCATGTACGGTCACGAGGTGTACGAAGCGGCCGATGGCAACGAAGGCCTGGCGGCGATCGAGGCGCACCCGGCGATCCGCCTGGCCGTAGTCGACCAGGAAATGCCGGGCATGCAGGGCGTGGAGTTCACCCGTCGCCTGCGCACCCTGCGTTCGCGCGACAAGGTGGCGGTGATCGGCATTTCCGGCAATACCGATGCGTCGCTGATCCCGCGTTTCCTGAAGAACGGTGCCAATGACTTCCTGCGCAAGCCCTTCTCGCGCGAAGAGTTCTTCTGCCGTGTGTCGCAGAACGTCGACCAGCTGGAGCTGATCGGCACGCTGCAGGACCTGGCCACCCGCGATTTCCTCACCGGCCTGCCCAACCGCCGCTGCTTCCTGGAACAGAGCCAGCGCCAGCTGCCGCAGCTGCAGCTGCACGGCCAGTGCGTGGCGGTGGCGATGATCGACATCGACCATTTCAAGCACATCAACGACACCCACGGCCACGAAGCCGGTGACGATGCGCTGCGTGCGGTAGCCCGTGCCGTCGGCGACCACGCGCGCAGCCAGGACCTGATCGCGCGCTTCGGCGGCGAGGAATTCTGCCTGCTGGTGCCGGACATGGAACAGGACGAAGCGCTGCTCTATTTCGAGGAGCTGCGCCAGCGCATCGCCGCGCTGGAAGTGGACATCGGCAGCGCCACCCTGCGCATGACGGTCAGCATCGGCCTGTGCTGCCTGCGTCCGCAGCGCGATGCGCTGCACCGGCTGATTTCCGAGGCCGATCGCCAGCTGTACCTGGCCAAGGCCGGCGGCCGCAACCGGGTCAGCTGCACCACGGTGGCCAGCCCGTTGCGTCCGCGTGAGGCTGCGCTGTCCTGACCGGCATGCTTTGATCCAGATCAACGCCGCCTGCGGGCGGCGGCTCTACAGTCGGCCCCGACATCAGCATGAAGGGGAGCCGGGGATGGCACTACTGGTCTGGCAGGACGATCTGAACATCGGCATCGATGTGATCGATCAGCAACACCGCCGCATCATCGAAATGCTCAACCACCTGCACGTGGCGCAGACCAGCCTGCAGCGGGCGGCGGTGGGCGAAGTGATCGACGAGGTGGTGGACTACACCATGTCCCACTTCGCATTCGAAGAAGAGCTGATGGAAGAAGCGGGCTATCCGTTCTGCGCCGCGCACAAGCGCGTGCATGAGGTCTTCATCAAGCGGGTATCGGAATACCGCATGCGCTTCCAGGCCGGTGAGGACATCAGCGACGAGCTGCGCACCATGCTCTCGCGCTGGTTGTTCAACCACATCCGCGGCGACGACCAGGCCTATGCCGAACAGGTCAAGCAGCATCTGAACCAGTTTGCCCGCGAACACCAGAGCGGCGGCTGGCTGGGCCGCACGCTCAAGCGCTTCTTCGGCTGATCAGCGCTGGCGGCGCTGCAGGGCGAGCAGCGCGCACAGGGTGATCACTGCGGTCAGGCACAGGTAGTAGCCGACCGCGACCAGCCCATAACGCTCGGCCAGCCAGGTGGCCAGGTACGGTGCCGGGGCTGCCCCAAGAATGCCCGCCAGGTTGAACGACAGCGAAGCACCGGTGTAGCGCACTTCCACCGGGTAGATCTCGGCGAGGAAGGTGCCGCAGGGGCCGTAGGTCAGCCCCATCAGGAACAGGCCCAGGCACAGGAATGTCAGCACCAGCCACGGGCTGCCGGGCTGGAACAACGGGGCGAACAGCACACCGAAGCCGATGATCAGCAGACTGGCAATGGCCATCGTGCGGCGCGTTCCCCAGCGGTCGCCGTAACGTGCCGACAACGGGATGCCGGCGGCGAAGAACAGCATCGCCACCATCTGCATCAGCAGGAACTGCTCGCGGCTGTAGCCGAGCACGGCGGTGCCGTGGCCGAGGCTGAACACCGTCATCAGGTAGAACAGCACGAAGGTGGCGAACGCGCCCAGCGTGCCCAGCAGCATCGGCAGCGGATGGTCGCGCAGCACGGTCCACATCGGCAGGCGCAGCGGCGCCTTGCGCTCCAGCGCGCGCTTGAAATCCGGCGTCTCGTGGATGTTCAGGCGCACCCACAGCCCCAGGCCAACCAGCAGCGCGCTGGCAACGAACGGAATGCGCCAGCCCCATTGCAGGAAATCGTCCTGGCCCAGGCAGCGACCGAGCAGCAGGAAGATGCCTGCTGACAGCAGGAAGCCGATCGGTGCACCCAACTGCGGGAACATGCCGTACCAGGCGCGCTTGCCCGGCGGCGCGTTCTCGGTGGCAAGCAGCACCGCCCCACCCCACTCGCCTCCCAGGCCCAGACCCTGGCCGAAGCGGCACAGGGCCAGCAGCGCCGGCGCCCACAGGCCGATCTGCGCGTGGGTCGGCAACAGGCCGATGGCGACCGTGGACAGGCCCATGGTCAGCAGCGCGGCCACCAGGGTGGCCTTGCGGCCGATGCGGTCACCGAAGTGGCCGAACACCGCCGAGCCGACCGGGCGCGCGATGAAGGCCACCGCGAAGGTCGCCAGGGACTGCAGCAATGCGGCCTGGTCGCTGCTTTCCGGGAAGAACAGGTGCGGGAACACCAACACCGCGGCGGTGGCGTAGATGTAGAAGTCGAAGAACTCGATGGTGGTGCCGATCAGGCTGGCCAGCAGGACACGGCGGGGAGAATTCACGGGTGGCGCGGCAGCGGCGATCGTCGACATCGGCAAGGCGGGTAACGGCGGATCGACCGATTCTGCCACGGGGCAGTGGCTGTACGGGGCGATGGTTTCAGCCGACACCGATGCCAACGAAATTTTTCCAGCCGCCCGCTAGGCTGCGCCACCGGTTCCCGCATGGATGCCTTGCCGATGGCTGCAGTCGCGTTGCCGTGGTCCGATTCCCCGAAGCTGCCGCGCTTGGCGGCCTGGCTGGTAGTGCTGCTGGTGCACGGCGTGCTGGCGCTGTGGCTGCTGGGCAACGGCCGGATCGAACTGCGTAGCGACGACGGACCACGGATTTCGTTGCGCTGGCTGCCACCGGAACAGCCGATGCCGATGCCCCAACAGCCCGCCATGCCCTCAACGCCGATGACGCGTCCGGCCGCATCGGTGATGCCCCGCCCTGCCCCGGCTGCACAGGCAAATACCGCCCTGCCTGCCGTGGATGAGCCGACTGCTGCGGCGCCACTGATCCTGGGTCTGCCTGCGGGCGGTATCGACGGTGGTGACGGCATCAGCGCCGCAGGTGTCGCTCCCCGCTTGATCGGCCGCCGCGAGGTGCACCCGGCATTCGCGCCGAGCCGCAACTACTTCCGCATCCGCCGGCAGATGACCCCGGAGCAGATCGTGCATGGTGTGGCCCAGTTGCTGGGTTTGTGGCCCCCTGGATACATCGTCGACCCGTGCGAGCTTGGCAAGCAGGACATGGACTATTTCCAGAATGCCGTCGATGAAGCAGACCGGGATCTGCTGCGTGCGGCGGTGCTGCAGGTGAGTGCCCGCTGCCGGTAGCCGCCATACCATTGTAGAGCCGAGCCCATGCTCGGCTGCGTTTGGCGAAGAGCAGCCGAGCATGGGCTCGGCTCTACAGAAGAACTCGTCGCTACAACTGGATCCAGGTGGCCTTCATCTCGCTGTACTTGTCGAAGGCGTGCAGCGATTTGTCGCGGCCGTTGCCGGACTGCTTGTAGCCGCCGAACGGCGCCGTCATGTCACCGCCGTCCCAGCCGTTCACCCACACGCTGCCCGCACGCAGTTGGCGGGCCACGCGATGGGCGCGACCGAGATCCCGCGTCCACAGGCCGGCGGCCAGCCCGTAGCGGCTGTCGTTGGCCACGCGCACGGCCTCGGCTTCGTCGTCGAAGCCAAGCACCGCCAGCACCGGGCCGAACACTTCCTCGCGGGCCAGCGCCTGCTCCGGCCGCACCTGGTCGAACACCGTCGGCTGCACATAGCAACCGCCCGCCTCCACCTCGGCACGCTGGCCGCCCAGCAACAGCCGCGCGCCATCGGCTTCGGCCCGGGCGATGTCGGCCAGCACCTTATCCACGTGCGCGGCATCGACCAACGCCCCCATCGGGGCATCTGCCTCCAGCGGATGGCGGGGCTGCATGCGCTGGCCATAGGCGATCACCTGGTGCACGAAGTCATCGCGGATCGAACGCTGCACCAGCAACCGCGAACCGGCCGTGCATACCTCACCTTGGTTGAAGAAGATGCCCTGCGCCACGCCCTTGGCCGCCGCATCCAGGTCCGGCGCATCGGCGAACACCACGTGCGGGCTCTTGCCACCACATTCCAGCCACACCCGCTTGAGGTTGGAACGGCCGGCGTACTCCAGCAGCTTCGCGCCGGTAGCGGTGGAGCCGGTGAAGGCCAGCACGTCCACATCCATGTGCAGGGCAAGCGGCTCACCCACGCGTGAACCGTGGCCCGGCAGCACGTTCAGTACGCCCTCGGGCAATCCCGCTTCGGCCGCCAGTGCGGCCAACCGCAACGCACTCAGCGGCGAGCGCTCGGAGGGCTTGAGTACCACCGAATTTCCCATCGCCAAGGCTGGCGCGATCTTCCAGCAGGCCATCAGCAGCGGAAAATTCCACGGCACGATGGCCGCCACCACGCCTGCGGCCTCGCGCGTGACCAGACCCAGCTCGTGCGGGCCGGTGGGCGCGATTTCACCGTACAGCTTGTCCACCGCTTCGGCGGTCCAGGTCAGGCAGCGCACCACGCCGGGCAGGTCGATGCGGCGCGCATCGCGGATCGGCTTGCCCATGTCCAGCGTTTCCAGCAGAGCCAGCTCATCAGCATGCGTCTCCACCAGTGTGGCCAGTGCCAGCAGCACGCGCTTGCGATGGGCGGGGCTGGCCTGTGACCAGTGGCCTGCCTCGAACGCGCGGCGCGCCGAGGCCACTGCACGCTCCACGTCCTGCGCATCACAGTCGGCCACTGCGCCCAGTACGCGCCCGTCGATCGGGCTGATGCAATCAAAGCGCGCGCCGCTGGCGGCATCCATGTAACGGCCATCGATGAACGCTTGTCCGGGAATCGCCACGCGGCGGGACAGGGCCTGCCAGTGGCTGCGGTCGGGGAAGTGGGTCATGGGGTCCTCCGCGTATCGACTGTCCGCTGTTATACCGACGCGGCTGCTACCGGGCCGTGACGTGCACATCCCGCCCGTACCGGGCCGTGCCCGCCGACAGATCCGTGACGCAGCTGCGCTAGAGTCACAACCATCGGACCCGATGGAGCCGGCATGAAAACCCCTGCAAGCGACCTGCACGACCTGGCCACCCAGCGCCCCGATTCACTGGACGCGTACTGGATGCCGTTCACTGCCAACCGCCAGTACAAGGGCGCGCCGCGCATGCTGGTGCGCGCCGAGGGCATGCACTACGAAGACGTGGATGGGCGCGCCATCCTTGATGGCACCGCTGGCCTGTGGTGCTGCAATGCAGGGCATGCGCGCCGGCGCATCGTCGACGCGATCGCCGAGCAGGCCGCCACGCTCGATTACTCGCCCGCCTTCCAGATGGGTTCGCCGCCGGCCTTCGCCCTGGCGCAGCGACTGGCGGCGCTGGCTCCGGCCGGGCTGAACCACGTGTTCTTCACCAGCTCGGGCTCGGAGGCAGTGGATTCGGCGATGAAGATCGTGCTGGCCCACCACCGCCTGCGTGGCGAAGGCCAACGCACGCGTTTCATCAGCCGCGAGAAGGCCTACCACGGGGTCGGCTTCGGCGGCATGGCCTTGGGCGGGCTGCCCAACAACCGCCGCCAGTTCGGCCTGCAGCTGGGCGGCGTGGACTACCTGCGGCATACGCTGGACCTGTCACGCAATGCCTTCAGCAAGGGCCTGCCGCGCCAGGGGGCCGAGCTGGCCGACGATCTGGAACGGCTGATCGCCCTGCACGATCCCTCCACCATTGCCGCCGTGTTCGTCGAGCCCATTGCTGGGTCGGCCGGTGTGATCCTGCCGGCACCGGGGTATCTGCAGCGCCTGCGCGAGATCTGCGACCAGCACGGCATCCTGCTGGTGTTCGATGAAGTCATCACCGGGTTCGGCCGGGTCGGCATGGCATTCGCCGCACAGCGTTTCGGGGTCACCCCGGATCTGCTGACCTTTGCCAAGGGCGCCAGCAACGGCGCGGTGCCGCTGGGTGGCGTGCTGGTCGGCGACAGCGTGCATGCCAGCTTCATGCAGGGTCCGCCACAGGCCATCGAGCTGTTCCATGGCTATACCTATTCGGGCCACCCCTTGGCCTGCGCGGCGGCGCTGGCCACGCTGGACGTCTACGCCGAGGAACGCCTGTTCGAGCGTGCGATCGAACTGGGCGAGTACTGGCAGGAGCGCCTGCATGCCCTGCAGGGGCTGCCGAACGTGATCGACATCCGCAACTTCGGCCTGGTCGGTGCGGTGGAGCTGGCGCCGCGCAAGGACGCCCCCGGCAGCCGTGGCTACGAGGTGTTCCGCCGCTGCTTCCATGACGGGCGCCTGCTGGTGCGCTGTACCGGCGACATCATCGCGTTGTCACCGCCGCTGATCGTGGACAAGGCACAGATCGACCAGATCACCGGCACCCTGGGCGAGATGATCCGGGCCACCGCCTGAGGTCGGGACGGTGGTGGCGAGCGGGTACAATGGTCGGTTCCGCTCCTGCCCGTTGCCGTGCCCATGAACATCGTCGTCAAAGAAGAACTCAAGGCCTACATCGACCCGCTCACCGCGGACGAACACGAGGCGCTGGAGCGCAGCATCCTCGCCGAAGGCTGCCGCGATGCGCTGGTGCTGTGGGGCGAGGTGCTGGTGGATGGACACAACCGTTACGGCATCTGCCAGAAGCATGGCCTGCCGTTCAATACCGTGCAGAACACCCGCTTCCAGAGCATGGAAGACGTGCACCTGTGGATGATCGAGCAGCACCTGGGCCGGCGCAGCGTCTCCGATTTCCAGCGCGGCGTGCTGGCCCTGCGCAAGCGCGACATCCTGTCCGCGCGCAAGCAGGTCGAGCAGGCGCAGCTGCAGCGGGAAAGTGATGGCACCGCCGAGCCTGCCGACGAGGCCGGCGAGGACAGCCCGCCGTGGGAACCGGCGCCGAAGATCAGCCGTGCCGAACTGGCCCGCGAAGCCAAGCTGAGCACCAGCCAGGTCGGCATGATCGAGCGCATCCACGCCCAGGCCGCCGCCGAGGTGGTGGAAGCGGTGAAGGCCGGCATGATCTCGATCAGCGCCGCTGCTGCCGTGGCTGACCTGCCGGAAGAAGAGCAGCGCGCCGCTGCCGCCGGTGGCAAGGATGAGCTGAAGCAGGCTGCAAAGCGTGTGCGTGAATCCAAGCGCAAGCCGCGCGCGCCGAAGCCGGAAACGGAGTCGCCGGAAATGGACTTCGAAGAAGCCAACGAGGATGAGATCGCCAGCCGCGATGCCGAGGTACTGGCTGCGCTGGAGCAGCTGGGCGAGGATGCCCCGGCGCTGCGCCGTCGCGTGGTGAACCTGACCCGCGAGAACGACACCCTGCGCGCACAGCTGGCCCACCTGCGCAAGCAGCTGGAAGCGCTGTAACCGATCGCGTCACGCCGCTGTAGAGCCGAGCCCATGCTCGGCTGCCTTGCGCGCGGCAAAGAGCAGCCGAGCATGGGCTCGGCTCTACAGGTAGGCGTCACCGGCCTGCGGGTAGACTTCAGGCATGACGTCTGCCATCGATCCGCGCCGCGCTCAGCTGCGGCGCCTGAAAGCCCTCGCCCTTGGCCTGTTGCTGTTTATGCTGGCCGGCTTCGCGGTCAGCCACTGGCAGGGTGAGCGCGGCATCTGGGCCTGGGTCTCGGCCTTCTGCGAGGCTGCCGCCGTCGGCGCACTCGCGGACTGGTTCGCGGTAGTCGCCCTGTTCCGGCGGCCGATGGGCCTGCCGATTCCGCATACGGCGATCATTCCGCGCAGCAAGGAACGCATCGGCGACAGCCTGGCCCTGTTCGTGCGCGACCAGTTCCTGGAACCGACGGTGCTGCTGGCCAAGCTGCAGGTGTTCGACCCGGCCAGCCGCCTCGGCAGCTGGCTGGCCGATCCCGCGCGGTCACGGATGCTGGCCGACATGGCCCGTGGCTGGGCACTGCAGGCGCTGGACTTCTTCGATGAAGCTGCGGTGCGGCGGCAGCTGCACAGCTTCGTGGTGCAGCAGCTGCGGCAGTGGAATGCCGCGGCCACCGCCGGCGAACTGCTGGGCCTGCTGACCGCCGATGGCCGCCACCAGCGGGTGCTGGACGAAGGCCTGCAACGGTTGGGGCGTTGGCTGGAACAGCCGGAAGTGAAGGAACGCGCTTCGCAGCTGATCGTGCGCTACATCCAGCGTGAATGGCCGACACTGTCGAGCACGGTGAACTGGATCAAGCCGATTGATGAGATCGGCGACAACCTTGCCGAACGCCTGGCCCGGGCGGTGCTGGAAGAACTGCAGCAGGTGCTGGCCGAGCCGCAGCATCCGCTGCGCCAGGATTACGAACAATGGCTGGGCAACTACGTGCAGCGCCTGCGCGAAGACCCGGCGCTGGCCGAGCGCATCGAGCAGCTCAAGCAGGAAATGATCGACCACCCTGCCCTGCAGGAGTACGTACAGGGCCTGTGGTCGCGCATCCATGCCAGCCTGCGCGGCGATCTGCAGCGTGAGGATTCGGCCCTGGTCGGTCATCTGCAGCGCAGCCTGGCCTCGCTGGGTGACAGCCTGCAATCGGACCCGGCGTTGCGCGAGGCATTGAACCAGCACCTGCTGGAAGGCGCACAGCGCCTCACCGGGCGCCTGCGCGAGGGCGTCACCACCCATATCGCGCAGACCGTGAAGAGCTGGGACGAGCGCCACCTGGTCGAGCAGCTGGAACTGAGCGTGGGCCGCGACCTGCAGTTCATCCGCTTCAACGGCACCCTGGTGGGCGGCCTGATCGGCCTGCTGCTGCATGCCGCCACGGTGCTGTTCCGGTTCTAGGCTGAGATTCCGGAGCCCTGGCCAGTAGATCCACGCCATGCGTGGATGACCGAGGCTGTCACGCTTGCTTAACGAAATGCGAATGCCTATCATTTACTGATCGGTTGTACGCTTAGCCAAGCGGGGCACGGAAGCACGCGCCCACCCGCCCCTTCGCCCGTGTACATCCCCCGACCACTGGGTCGCCTGCCTGCCGCAGGTGGCGCACCGTCGATGGGAATCACGCTGGGCGACGTGCGCGGAGCGCATGGCTGCCATGGGTGCGTTTGCCATCGCCTGTTTTTTGTCCTGCATGGAATCGCACCGATGGCATCGCTCCTGACTACTCCCCGTCCAACCCTGCTGGCCCTGGCCGTGACCGCACTGTTGATCGCACCGTTGGCACACGCTGAGGAAGGTTCTGCCGACCCCTCTGCGCGCACCCTGGACACCGTCCAGGTCACTGCCGATGGCGACATTGCCGACAGCTACACCGTCAAGCGGGCCAGCACCGCAACCAAGCTCGGCCTGTCACTGCGCCACACCCCGCAGTCGATGACCGTGGTGACCCGGCAGCGGCTGGACGACATGGGCCTGTTCTCCCTGTCCGATGTGATGGGCCAGGTCACCGGCGTAGCGGTGTCGGTCACCGACAGCGAACGCATCAACTACGTTTCGCGCGGGTACAACATCACCAATTTCCAGGTCGATGGCATGCTCAACACCTTCGGTGGCTACATCAAGACCAACACCGACAGCGTGATCTACGACCGCATCGAAGTGGTGCGTGGTGCCACCGGCCTGACCACCGGTGCCGGTGATCCGTCGGGCACCATCAACTTCGTCCGCAAGCGCCCCACCGATACGTTCCAGATGAGCGCCAACCTGACGCTCGGCCGCTGGGGCAACCAGCGCCTGGAAGCCGACCTCGGCGGTCCCATCGCCCTGGATGGCCGCATCCGCGCCCGCGTGGTCGCTGCCAAGCAGCAGAGCGATTCGTTCCGCGATGTGTACAAGCTGGACAAGGACGTCTTCTACGGCATCGTCCAGGCCGACATCACCGACACCACCCTGCTGGAAGCCGGCTATGAGTACCAGTCGCCGCGCACCACGGGCGTGACCTGGGGCGTGGTGCCGTACTGGGGCGCCGATGGCAAGCCGGCCAACCTGCCGCGCTCGACCAACCTGTCGGCGCGCTGGAGCAGCTGGCCGATCATCGAAAAGAGCGCCTTCGCCCGCCTTGAACAGCAGCTGGGCCATGGCTGGGCCGCGAAATTCGCCTACACCCGCTCCAAGCGCGAGACCGACGGCGCGGTCTGGTATGGCGCGTCCGGTTACCCGCGTGCCGACGGCAGCGGCATCTCTGCCTTCTTCGGCAGCTTCGGTGAAAACGGCGACATGCAGGTGTTCGACTTCAACGTCGGCGGTCCGTTCCAGTTGTTCGGCCGCGAACACGAGCTGGTGTTCGGCTTCGGCCAGTCGGTGCGCAAGGGCGAAGTGCCTGCGAGTGAAACCGCCGCTTATCCGGCCAACTACGAACGTGTGCCAGACTGGCGCAGCTGGAACGGCGACGTCGCGCCGCTGCAGGTCACCCGCCTGGGCTATCTCGCCTCGGAAGACGAACTGCGCCAGCGTGCCGCCTACCTGGCCGCACGCCTGCAGCTGGCCGAGCCGCTGACCGCCGTGCTCGGCGCCCGCTACGGCAGCTGGGAAACGCGCAGCTGGAACTACACCCACGACGCCGCCGGCCGCCTGACCGGTACCACCCGCGGTGGCTACAAGCCGGACGACTCGCTCACCCCGTACGCGGGCTTCATCTACGACTTCAACCGTTACTTCAGCGGCTACGTCAGCTACACCGACATCTTCCAGCCGCAGAACTACCGCGACAAGGCCAACAACTACCTCGAACCGGTCGTCGGTGACATGTGGGAAGCCGGGCTCAAGGCCGAGTTCTTCGATGGCCTGCTCAACACCTCGGTCGCGGTGTTCAAGGGCGAGAAGGACAACGTCGCCGAGCTCGATGATTCGGTGCCGGAAAACTCGTTGCCCGGTGGCATCAGTGCCTACCGCTCCACCGGCAAGGGCAACAAGGTGAAGGGCTGGGAAATCGAAGCACAGGGCAGCCTGGGCGAGCACTGGAACCTGTCGACCGGGTTCACCCATACCGTCAGCCGCAATGCGCTGGGCGTTCGCCAGAACACCACCGTTCCGGTCGATCTGTTCCGCCTCAACGCCAGCTGGCGCCCGGGTGGTGCCGAAGGCCGCTTCTGGATCGGTGGCGGCGCGACCTGGCAGAGCGGCATCTGGAGCCTGAGCAACAAGCCGCGCGAGGACTTCCTGGTCAGCGGCAAGCGCGACCGCGTGGCGATCGAACAAGGTGACATCTACCTGCTCAACCTGTCGGCCGGCTATCGCTTCAACGAGAACTTCAGCGCCCAGGTGAACGTGAACAACCTGCTGGACAAGAAGTACTACAACCGCGTCGGTTTCTACGACGGCGTGTACTGGGGCGAACCGCGCAACGTGATGATGACGCTGCGCTGGAAGCTCTGACGATCTGATGGATGGGCCGGTTCTGCGACCGGCCCCGGCCACGGATGGCCAACCCCGGCGCGCTTCGGTGCGCCGGTCCTCTTTCATTCAATCTGCAGGACCGCCGTGGACCGCTCGCCCGCAACCGCCAGCCCCCGCCTCAGCACCATCTTCGCCAACCCGCGATGGGGCGTGCTGTCCCGATCGCTGGCCGCCATCTTCGGCGGCTACGCGCTTGCCTCGATGACCACCGTGTTCTGCGCGCTGGCCCTGCCGGGCGCGCGCGGCCAGGCCGTATTGACCGGCATGCTGCTGGCGATCCTGGTCGCCGCCTGTGCGGCGCTGTGGGCGTTCGCCACCCGCAGTGCGCTGCGCGCCTGGGTCGGCATTCTCGCCCCCACCCTGCTGATGGCCTGCATTTCGCGCCTGCTGGGAGCGTGGGCATGAAGAATGGATTCCGCCAATCCATGGCCTGGCTGCACACCTGGACCGGCCTGCTGGTCGGCTGGCTGCTGCTGCTGATCTTCATGGCCGGCACTGCCAGCTACTACCGCGAGGAAATCAGCCGCTGGATGCGCCCGGAACTGCCGCGCAGCGCGGTCAGCACCGACGAAGCGGCGCAGCGCGCGGCCGACTACCTGCTGGCCAATGCCCCCCAGGCCGAGAGCTGGTTCGTCACCCTGCCGCAGCCACGCAATCCGGCCATGCAGATGTTCTGGCGGTTGCCAGAGGCACTGGCCGATCCGAGCAAGGGCCGCCGCGGCGCCTTCGGCGATGCCACCCTGGACCCCAACACCGGCACCGAGCTGAAGGCCCGCGAGACCCGTGGCGGCGACTTCTTCTACCGCCTGCACTTCGACCTGCATTACATCCCGGTACTGTGGGCGCGCTACCTGGTGGGCTTCTGCGCGATGTTCATGCTGGTGGCGATCATCACCGGCGTGATCACCCACAAGAAGATCTTCAAGGACTTCTTCACCTTCCGGAAGGACAAGGGTCTGCGCTCGTGGCTGGACTTCCACAACGTCAGCGCGGTGATGGCCCTGCCCTACCACGCGATGATCACCTACACCGGCATCGTCACGTTGATGATCATGTACCTGCCGTGGGGAGTGAACGCGGCCTACGGTACCGATCAGGATGCCTTCTACGCGGAGGCCTTCGGTGGCCTGCCCGAAGTCACCGCGCCTGCCGAAGGCAAGGCCGCACCGCTGCCGTTGCGGCAGCTGCTGGAAAGTGCCCGCACGCACTGGCACGGAACCGAGGTCGCTGGTTTCAGCGTTGCCAACCCCGGTGCTGCCAATGCGGTGATCGACATCCGCCAGCGTGACGGCAAGCGTTTGTCCATCGATACGCCCGCGCTGCGCTATGACATGGTCAGTGGCGCGCTGCTGCAGGAAACCCCGCCTTCCGGTGGCGCCACCGCCACCCGTGGCGTGCTGTACGGCCTGCACCTGGCACGCTTCGCCGATTGGGGCGTACGCGCCCTGTTCTTCCTGTCCGGCCTGACCGGCTGCCTGATGGTGGCCAGCGGCGTGGTGCTGTGGGCGGTGAAGGAGCGCCCGAAGCATGCCAAGAGCGGCCGCACCGGCTTCGGCCTGCGCCTGGTCGATGCACTGAACATCGGCGCCGTGGCCGGCCTGCCGATCGCCTTTGCCGCCTATTTCTGGGGCAACCGGCTGCTGCCGCTGGGCCTGGCCGAGCGCTCCAACGCCGAGGCGAACGTATTCTTCTACGCGTGGGGCGCCTCGCTGCTGGCGGCCTTCATCTGGCCCAAGCGGATGATGTGGGCGTGGCAGCTGTACATCGGCGCGGCCGCGTTCGCGCTGATCCCGCTGGTGAACGCGCTGACCACCCACGCACACCTGGGCGTGACCCTGTTCAACGGTGACTGGGCATTGGCCGGTTTCGACCTGTCGATGATCGCCTTCGGCGCGATGCTGGCCCTGTGCGGCTGGCGCATGCAGCGCTGGACGCCACCGCTGACTGCCGCCGAGAAGAAGAAGCGCGCGGCGGCCGCTGCAGCGACGAAGGCACCGGCCGATGCAGTGGAAGCGGAGGCCAGCGCATGATGCTGCTGGTACTGGGGTTGTCGTTCACAGCGTTCACCGCGCTGTCGCTGGCGATGGAAAAGCACCAGCAGGAACTGCACGGCAAGGCCGCGGCGTCACCGGTACGGCGCACGCAATGGCGGGTGCTGGGCTGGGTGCTGCTGACCGTGGCGTTCGCCCTGTGCGTGGTCGACCAGGGCTGGGCGATGGGCCCGGTGCTGTGGCTCGGCGCGCTTACGCTGGGTGGAATCGTGCTGGCGTTCGCGCTGTATCCGTACCGGCCGAAATGGATCGCACCGCTGGCGATCGGGTTGCCGGTTATCGGGCTGGTGGTGGCGTTGTTGTAACCCGTGCGGCGGACCGCATCCACGCATGGCGTGGATCTACCGGACCCACGCTCGCCGGGCATGGCCCGGCGCTACCGTTCTGCGCGCACATGGGTAGCGCCGGGCCATGCCCGGCGACGCGTCACGCCAGGCGCTTCAGCTCCCACGCACGATGGATGCGTGCGTTGCGCTCGAAATCCGGGCCGATCGTGCTGGCGCTGATCTCGCGGCATTGGGCGAATTCGGCGATGGCGTTCTCTTCCAGCTTGAAGCGGCGGAAGTTGTTGGAGAAGTACAGCACGCCACCCGGTGCCAGTCGTGCGACGGCCGCACGCAGCATCTTTACCTGTTCGCGCTGCACGTCGAAGTCCTCGGCGCGGGCCGAGTTGGAGAACGTCGGCGGGTCGCAGAAGATCACGTCGTACTGGCCGCGATCGCCTTCCAGCCATGCCATCGCATCGGCCTGCACCAGCAGGTGCTGATTGCCGCCCTGCCCGTTCAAGGCCAGGTTGTCGTAGCACCACTGCAGGTAGGTGGCCGACAGGTCGACGCTGGTGGTGCTGGCCGCACCGGCCACCGCCGCCTGCACACTGGCCACGCCGGTGTAGCAGAACAGGTTGAGGAAGCGCTTGCCGCGCGCCTGCTCGGCCATCAGGCGACGCAGCGGGCGATGGTCGAGGAACAGGCCGGTATCGAGGTAATCGAACAGGTTCACCTGCAGCAGCGCGTTGTTCTCGCGTACCACGAGGAACTCATCACGCTGCTCGAAACGGCCGTACTTGCTGCCGCCCTTGCCACGTTCGCGCGACTTCATCGACACCTGTTCCGGCGGTACGCCGAACACCTCGCGCGCAGCAGCCAGCAGTTCATTGCGGCGGCGGCGCACGTCGTTCTCGGGAATCGCGGCCGGTGCAGCGTATTCCTGCACGTGCAGGAAGGTGCGGCGCTGGCCGCCGTCTTCCTCGTAGACGTCGATGGCGGCCGCGTACTCCGGCAGATCGGCGTCGTAGGCGCGGAAACAGGTGATGTTCTCGCGGGCACGCCAGCTCTTGAACTTCTTCAGGTTCTTGCGCAGGCGGTTGGCCACCATCTGCGCGCCTTCGCTCAGCTCGCGCACCTGTGCCGGATCGCGACCCGGCACCGCGATCGGATCACAGACGATCAGTGCACATTCCAGTGCACCATTGAACATCTGGTATTTCTTGCCGGCACGCAGGCCGGTGGCGAAGGCCAGTTCGTCATTGCCGCACAGCAGGCTGGCACGCCACTGCGGCACCGCCTTCTGCAGGGCATTGCCGAGCTTGCGGTACAGCGCCGGATCGGCCGCCAGGCGTTCGTCATACGGTGGGTTGCAGACCACCGCGCCGATCTCCTGCTCCGGGGTGGGCAGGTCGGCCACATCGGCGCGGGTGAAGCGGATGGCATGGGCGACGCCGGCCACTTCCGCGTTCTCGCGCGCCGCCTGGATCGCCACCGGATCGATGTCGCTGCCGTGGACGACCGGCTTCAGCGCAGCCAGGCCGGCCGCTTCGCGATCACGCGCTTCGCTCTGGATGGTTTTCCAGGCCGCCTTGTCGAAGCCCAGCCAGCGGCTCGGCGGCAGGCTGCCATGGCGCATCAGGCCGGGGGCGACGTCGGCGGCCATCAGCGCGCCTTCGATCAGCAGGGTGCCGCTGCCGCACATCGGATCCAGCAGGCCGCCACCGGCAGCATGCAGGCGCGGCCACTGCGCACGCATCAGCAGCGCGGCAGCCAGGTTTTCCTTCAACGGCGCGTCATGCGCTGCACCACGCCAGCCGCGGCGGTGCAGCGGGCCACCCCCAAGGTCGATCGACAGCGAGGCGCGGCCCTTGCGCAGCGACAGGTTGACGCGCACGTCTGGCAGATCGGTGTTGACCGAGGGGCGTTCGAGCCCTTCGTCACGCATGCGGTCGACGATGGCGTCCTTGATCCGCTGCGCGGCGAAACGGGCATGGGTGATCTTGTCGCCGGACACATGCGCGTCCACCGCCAGGGTCATCTCCGGCTTGATGTGCTCGTGCCACGGCAGCGCACGCACGCCGTCATACAGCGCCTGCTCGTCCGGGCATTCGAATTCGTCGATCGGCCACAGCACGCGGCTGGCCAGCCGCGACCACATGACGATCCGCAGCGCCTGCTCCAGTTCGCCATCGGCATTGACGCCGGCGATGGTGGCAGTGGCCTTTTCCAGGCCGAGGGCCGACAGCTCATCGGCAAGCAGGTATTCCAGGCCCTTGGCGCAGGAGACAAAAAATTTCACGGGATCGGTTCGCAGGTGGTCAGGCACGGCAGGGAGCCGGGCCATTCGGAAGGGAGGGCCGTAGGCACGGCCGGCAGGCCCGCGCCAGGGGCGGCGGGGCTGCCATTGTAGTCAATGCGGGCGGGCGCGCCGTGCGCCCGGGCTTCACAGCTGCCGCAGCAGGCGCTCAAAGGCCTGCGCGGAGGCCTCGACGTGGTTTTCCAGGCGATGGCCGTCGTCCACCAGCAGCAGCTGCGCCGAGCGCGCCTGCGCCCAGGCGATGACCCCGGCGGCCGGCACCACCTCGTCATGCCACGCCTGTACCACCGTGGTCGGCACCGGCGCGGCATCCAACGCCGGCATCGGGCCCATGGTGGTTGGCGGCACCATCAGGAACAGGCCGGCCACCGGCACCTGCAGCGAGGCAATGGCGGAGATGTAGGCGCCCAGGCTGGAGCCGGCCAGCACCACCGGACCCTGCGCGGCGGCAGCGGCCGTGCGCTCGATCAGGCGCTGCAGGCGGGTGCGCACGTCGCCAACGCGGCTGACCTCGCTCATCGCGTCCAGGTCGGTGTAATCGGGGCGCTCATGGGTCCAGCCCAGGCGCTCGGCGACCTCGGCCAGGGCGGTGACCTTGGTCGCCTCCGGGCCGCTCTCGAAACCGTGCGACAGGATGCAGTGACCGCGGCTCATGCGTGCGCTCCCACGGAGCGGACCGACAGCAGAAAGGAAGGCAGTTTCATTCGGCAATGCTAGCATCGCCACATGCCCAACCCGCTCCTGCCCGGCCTGCAGCTGCAGCCGCTGCCCTACCACGACCGCCTGCCCATGCGCGATCCATCCAGCCTGGCGATGGTGGTGATCCACTGCACCGAACTGCCCGACCTGGCCACCGCCCGCGAGTACGGCGAGCGCGTGCTGTACGACAGCGGTGCCGGCAACAGCGGGCATTTCTACATCGACCGCGACGGCAGCGTGGTGCAGTACGTGGCGCCGGAGCGCATCGCCCACCACGTGCGCGGCATGAATGCCGATTCGGTGGGCATCGAACTGGTCAATTCGGGGCGCTACCCGCACTGGCTCGACAGCCGCCATCAGGCAATGGACGAGCCGTATACCGAAGCGCAGTTGCTGGCGTTGGAGCGGTTGCTGCAGGCGCTGGTGCTGCAGTACCCGTCGCTGCGGCAGATCGCCGGCCACGACCAGTTGGACCTGGAGCAGGTACCTGCCAGTGACGACCCTGCCGTGACCGTGGCGCGCAAGCGCGATCCGGGCCCGTTGTTCCCGTGGCCGCGGATCCTGGCCAAGGTGCCGCTGCAGCCGCTGGGGTGATCGGCAGGGCTGCGCCCTGGGTACACGCCATCGCATACGCGCTGTCGCTCCCACGCTTCGCTGCGCGAACCGCGGGCCCCACTTACCAGCTCCCACACCCCCGCCGCTTCGCGGCCGCCCCCTGACTCAGGGGGCTCTGCCCCGGATATGAACCGGTGGCCAGTAGATCCACGCCATGCGTGGATGAACGTCAAATCGATCTGCCCGCTTCGCTCAGGCGCCGGTAGCCACCGGGCGGCTGCTGTCGCTGACCCAGCCACTCCAGGAATCGGCATAGATGCGTGCGCCGGACAGGCCCGCACTTTCCATCGCCAGCAGCAGATGGCAGGCGGTCACACCCGAGCCACACATCAGGACCACGCGCTGCGGGTCCTGGTTGCCGATCACGCCCTGCAGTTCGGCGCGCAGTTCCTGTGCGTCGCGCAGTCGGCCGTCCAGCACGTTCAATGCGAACGGTCGATTGACTGCCCCCGGCACATGGCCGGCGACCGGGTCCAGCGGCTCCACCTCGCCACGGAAACGCTCGCCTGCGCGGGCGTCGACCAGCCAGCCCGGAGCATGCTTCAGGCGCGACTCGACCTCTTCAGCGCTGGCAATCTGGCTGGTATCGAAACGCCCCGGATATGCGGGCAACGCCGCGACCTCGCTGCTGCCGGTCGCCAGCGGCTGGCCGGCGGTCTGCCAGGCAGCGATGCCGCCATCAAGGACAGCCACCTTCGTGTGCCCGATCAGGCGCAGCAGCCACCACAGGCGCGCGGCGGCCATGCTGCCATCGCTGCCGTCATACACCACCACCTGCGTGTCGGGGCCGATGCCCCATTGCCCCAGCCGTGTGGCGAACGCATCGCTGTCCGGCAACGGGTGGCGCCCATGTCCGACCCGCGTCAGGTCGGACAGGTCGCGGTTGAGATCGGCATGCACCGCACCGGGAATGTGTCCCTGCGCATAGAGGCCATTGCCCGCCTGCGGATCGGCGAGCGATGCACGTGCATCGACCACGCGTACGGCAGTGCTTGCGGTCGCGCGGGCATCGACCACGCGTACCCCATCGCCCAGCACCGCAGCCAGGGTCGCAACATCGACGAGGGTGGTCCACGGCGGATCGGTCGGCTTCATTGCACTTGCTCCAGGCGGCGACGCAGGTTGTACAGGATGGCCGCAGTGGCGCCCCAGATGCGCTGGCCGGGCCAGCCGTATTCGAGGACATGGCGGACGCGGCCGCGATGGTTGATTTCGACCTGGCGCAGGTTGTCGGCGGCCATCAGATAGTCCAGCGGCACTTCGAACACCTCGGCCACTTCGCTGGGCTGCGGTACCGCCACGAAATCCGGATCGATCACCGCTACCACCGGGGTGACCCGGTAGCCGGTGATGGTCACGAACGGATCGAGATAACCCAGTGCCTGCACCTGCGTCGGCGCCAATGCGATTTCTTCCTGGCTTTCGCGCAGTGCTGCGGCCAGCGCATCACGATCATCCGGCTCGGTACGGCCACCGGGAAAACCGACCTGGCCACCATGTTGCCGCAGGGTTTCGGTACGCCGGGTCAGGATCACCTGCGCACCGTTGGCGCGCGGGACGATGCCGGCCAGCACGGCCGCCTCGACCGGTGGGCCCGGGGGCAGCAGATCATCCAGTTCACTGCGGTTCCAGCCGTCACCTGCCGGCGGCTCGGCCAGCGGATGCAGCGCGCGCAGCAGGCGCTCGTGATCGGCCAACGAGCCTCGCAGCGACTGCTGCAGCTGTTGGCGCAGTGGCAGCACGCGCTGCAGGATGTGGGTGCGCTCGCTGTCGCTCATCGACGACCACCGTGCGATTTCGTCGATATGCCGCCCGCAGCCGGCGCACAGCCGGTTGCGATCCAGCTTGCACACGTTGATGCAGGGGCTTGCGACAGCACGCGCCGTTTCTTCCATTATTTGCACCGGTCAACAGTAGCGCGAATGGGCCGGATTTGGGATGGGCCCGCACGGCTGCTGCGTACCGCAGAAACAAAAACGCGCCGGTGGAATCACCGGCGCGTTGATGTTGACGCTGTTTCTTCTTACTTGACGCTGATCAGCTTGATCTCGAACTGCACAGCCACGTTCGGCGGGAACGGGGTGCGCGGGTCGGCGCCATAGGCCTGATCCGGCGGCAGGGACACTTCCCACTTCGAGCCAGCCGGCATCTGCAGCAGGGTCTCGCGCATGGCCTTCATTTCGACTTCGCTGACCTTGATCGACGGAATCTGCTGGGCCGGACGAGCCTCGGTCGGGCGCTGGCCGTACGGGAACGGACCGGCCACTTCCAGCTGCACGGTGCTGGCCTGGGTCGGCTTGGCACCCTTGCCGGCTTCGATCACACGGTACTGAACGCCGCTCGGCAGGGTCTGCACGCCCGCCTTTGCCTTGTTCTGCGCCATGAACTGATCGCTCTTGGTCTTGTTGTCGGCAGCAGCCTTTTCGTACTCGGCCTTGGCGGCCTGGGCACGGCCCTGCTCGCGCTTCTGGAACGCTTCAACGGCCGGCTTCAGCTGCTCGGCGGTGATCGCCGGCTGCTTCTTGGCGTAGGCGTCCTGCAGACCCTTCACCACCGAGTTGATGTCCAGCTGCTCACCGCGACCAGTCAGCTCCGCCAGGTTGTTGCCGTAGTCGTAACCGAAGTAGTAGCTCAGCTTGCCCTTCTCGGACGCGATGTCCTGGGCGAAGGCATTGCCCGTCAGGGCCAGGGCCGCGACGGCGACCGCGATAGAACGCAACTTCATCAAACAGTTCTCCAGGGGTGGTAACTCAGGGACGTTCTGCGCCGCCCTGAGGCGACGGGTTAGGATAACGGCCACAACGTGTAACCGCTACTCACCACGCAGGCTATGACCTGTCTGCGTTTACAGAGTTCAATCTCACTTTTTTTTAACGTTCCAGGAGTTTCCCGTGGCCGAGGCCCCCGCTCCCCACCCGGTCGCCATCAGCGACGACGGCGCCATCCGCACCATTACCGTGCAGCGACCGGACAAGCTCAACGCCCTCAATGCCGCGACCCTGCAGGCTCTGGCCGAGGCGTTCAGCGACGCCGCCGCCGATCCGGCGGTACGGGTGGTGGTGCTGACCGGCGCCGGCCCCAAGGCCTTCGTGGCGGGGGCCGACATCGCGGAAATGAACACATTGAGCGCGGTTCAGGGACGTGACTTCTCCCTGCTCGGCCAGGCGCTGATGCGCCGCATCGAACGCATGCCCAAGCCGGTGATCGCCCGCGTGAACGGTTTTGCGCTGGGCGGCGGGCTGGAGCTGGCCATGGCCTGCCACCTGCGCATTGCGGCCGATTCCGCCAAGGTCGGCCAGCCGGAGATCAATCTCGGCCTGATTCCCGGCTTCGGCGGCAGCCAGCGCCTGCTGCGCCTGTGTGGACGCGCGGCCACGCTGGAGCTGTGCCTGCTGGGCACCCCGATCGATGCCGCACGCGCGCTGGCCCTGGGCATCGTCAACGAAGTGGTGCCTGCCGCCGAGCTCGACGCCCGCGTGCAGGCCCTGGCCCGGCAGCTGGCACAGTCGGCGCCGCTGGCGCTGCGTGGCCTGCTCGATGCGGTGCACGTGGGTGGCGAATGCAGCCTGGACGCCGGCCTGGAATATGAAAGTGCGCAGTTCGGCCTGCTGTTCGCCACTGAAGACATGCGCGAAGGCACCAACGCCTTCCTGCAGCGCCGTCCCCCCGCTTTCCAGAACCGCTGACGCCATGGCATCCCGACCCAACCCCGTGCTGCTGTTCGCCCGGGTCCAGGCAGACGATCCCGATGGCGCGCTGCAGGCTGGACTGATGGACTACGTCGTGCGCGCTGGCGATGACCGGCTGCTGCCCGACCATCCAGACCTGCCGGACCGCCTCTGCCAGATGCAGCTGCAACTGCAGCGTGCCTGGGCCGCGCGCGAACGTTTCCGCGCACGCGCGGTGCGCCTGGCCCGACGCGAGGCCGAGCGTGATGCGCGTCGCACGCCCGCCCCGGCGCCGGCCGCAAAACCCGCCCTGCCTGCCGCAGCGGCCGCCATCCTCGCCCGGGCCAAGGCCCGCGCCGCCGGCAAGGAGCAGTAATGGCGACCGCGAAGAAGACCGCGCGCGCACCTGCGCGCCGCGGCGGTACGATGCCGCGTGCCGACGTGGTGGAAATGTTCACCCGCCTGCGCGAACTCAACCCGCATCCGAAGACCGAGCTTGAATACAGTTCGCCGTTCGAACTGCTGGTGGCGGTCGCACTGTCGGCGCAGGCCACCGACGTCGGCGTCAACAAGGCCACCCGTCGCCTGTTCCCGGTTGCCAACACGCCGGCGAAGATCCTAGCCCTGGGCGAAGAGGGACTGAAGAAGTACATCGCCACCATCGGCCTGTTCAACGCAAAGGCGAAGAACGTGATCGCCACCTGCGCGCTGCTGCTGGAGAAGCACGGCGGCGAAGTGCCACGCGACCGCAATGCACTGGAGGCCCTGCCCGGTGTCGGTCGCAAGACTGCCAACGTGGTGCTCAACACCGCCTTCGGCGAACCGGTGATGGCGGTGGACACGCATATCTTCCGTGTCGCCAACCGCACTGGACTTGCGCCAGGAAAGAACGTGCGCGAGGTCGAAGACCGATTGGTCAAAGCGATTCCCGCCGAGTTCCTGCTGGATGCGCACCACTGGCTGATCCTGCACGGACGGTACGTGTGCAAAGCACGCAAACCGGATTGCCCTGGGTGCGTGATTGCCGATCTTTGCCGGTTCAAGGACAAGACCCTCGCCGAGTGATGGCGGCATCCGCGCATGGCGTGGATGCACGGAAAAACCATCCACGCATGGCGTGGATCTACTGCAACCGGGGCGCAATCCGGGCGTCATACGTAACCGGTTTCAATGGCAGGCCCAGCCGTGACGGGGCCTGCGGCGGATCGCGGCCGTGCGCGAACTGTCACATTTACGCAATCTTCACGTTTTAGCCTGCGCGCATCTTCCCACCTGCCTGCAAGGCTCCTCTCCATGAAACTGCATCACCAACTCCTGACGGTCGCCGTGGCTGCTGCGCTGTATGTGCCGGCCGCCCACGCCGAAGTCGCCATCGATGTGATCGGCGGTTCGGAAATCACCTTCGAAGGCCTGGTCCAGGCCGACGGCAACTGGTACGACAATGACGTCGTGGACCTCAACGGCGGTGACGCCGGCAACGGCAAGAACAGCGAGTTCGAACTGCGTCGCGCCGAGCTGGTGCTGAAGGGCAAGGGCCCGGGCAACGTGGAGTGGGTGGTCGGCTATGACGCCAAGGCCGACAAGTTCCTCGACACCAACGTGAAGTACAAGCTGCTGGGCAACGCCAACCACTTCATCCAGGTCGGCCAGTTCAAGCAGCCCAACAGCCTGGAAGAGCTGTCCAGCACCAAGAACAACGACTTCATCTCCAAGGCTGCGGTCACCAACACCTATGCCATCGCCCGTCGCCTCGGCGGCGCGTACAGCTACGGCCAGGACAACTGGTCGGTCACCGCCAGCGCCTTCGGCCGCGAACTGACCCGCAACCTGGCCCACGGCAGCGGCTACGGCGCACGTGGTACCTGGGCCCCGATCAACGAGAAGGGCCAGGTCCTGCACTTCGGCCTGAGCTACGTGAACTACGACACCGACGCAGACACCCTGCGCGTGCGTGCCCGCCCGAACGCTGACCTGGCCACCGCGCGCCTGGTCGACAGCGGCAACCTGGTCGACACCGACCGGGTAAGCACCATCGGTGCCGAAGCGATGTACTTCCAGGGTCCGTTCAAGGCCCAGGCCGAGTACTACACCAGCAAGGCCAAGCGCATGGCCAACGACAACTACACCAGTGACGGCTACTACGTCAGCGGCGTGTGGAACGTCACCGGCGAAACCTGGAGCTACAAGGGCGGCACCCCGGGCACCGGCCTGCCGAACAACCCGGCCGGTGGCCAGTGGCAGCTGGGCGTGCGCTATGACCACATGGATCTGAACGACGGCAACCTCGCCGCCAACCCGGTGGCCGGCCGTCCGCCGATCGTCGATGGCGTGCTCGGCGGCAAGATGGACATCTGGACCGTCGGCGCCAACTGGTACTGGCGCTCGAACTTCAAGCTGATGCTCAACTACGTGATGGTCGACAGCAAGAAGTACAGCTCGACCGCCCGTGGCTTCGTCAACGACGATCCGAACATCCTGGAAGCCCGCGCGCAGTTCTTCTGGTAAGACCGGAAGCACGCGTTCGAACGAAGGCACGGCTCCGGCCGTGCCTTCGTCGTTGTGGGCAGGCGGTAGGCGCGCGATGATGCCCTGCCCTGTCGACATGGACCTTCGGGATGCCCCCTTCCCTCCGCCTGCGCCGCCTGCTGTGCGCTGCCCTGCTCACCGCGCTGCCCGTCACCGCGCTCGCCTGTGACGATGCAGAGGCCGTGCGCGAGGCCGCGTATCGGCAGTTGCCGGCTGGCGCCTTGCCAGTGACGGCACGCTTCACCGATGCCGACAGCAGCGCCTGCCGTGCGTGGCCCGCACAACCCGGCACGACCCTGCTGGCCGTCGCGCAATGGACCGAGCCCGCCTCGGAAGACGTGCGCGGTGGCGACCTGGACCTGCTGCTGATCGACACCGCCAGTGGCCAGCCGCTGGCCTGGACCCGCGTGGCCGATGCGGTCAGCAGCGATGCGCTGCGCTTCACCGGACTCAGCCTGGACACCGCACGCTGGCAACTGGATCCGGCCACCCGCGCGTTTGGCGTGCGCATGGACTACAGCGGCAGCTCAGGCCCCAACCCGTTCGCACAGACCGAACTGCAGTTGTTCGTGCGCAATGGCCGACAGCTGCGCCGGGTGCTTGCCCCGCTGGCCGTCAGCGGCAGTCGCGGCGAATGGGATACGCGCTGCGCCGGCGAGTTCAGCCGCTTCGAGCGCACGCTGGAAATGGGCAGTAGCACTCGCCCTGGCCTGGCACCGATCCTGGTGCGCGAAAAGCGCACCGATACGATCAGCGTCGCTGCGGGTGATGACTGCCATGCAACCGACACGACGGCTCCTGCGCAGCGCTGGACACTGCTGCCCAGCGACGGCCGCTATGCCGTTCCGGAGGCGTTGCGCGGGCTCTGAAAGGGAGGCCGGAGCACCGCCATGACGGCTGTCACGTCCGCGTCATATGACAGACGCGGGCGTGTCATGGAACCGTTATGGAATGTGCACCGAAACGTCGGGCAGCCGCCCCTCGACCACCCCAGGAGTCTCTCCCGTGATCCACGCCTTCAAGTCGCGCGCCGCCGTCGCCATTCTGGCCGCGTCGTCCGTGTTCGCCGCCAACGCCGCCGATGTCACCGGCGCGGGCGCTTCGTTCATCTACCCGGTGATGTCCAAGTGGTCGGCCGACTACAGCACCGCCACCGGCAAGAAGGTCAACTACCAGTCGATCGGTTCCGGCGGTGGTATCGCCCAGATCAAGGCCGCGACCGTGGACTTCGGTTCGTCCGATGCGCCGCTGAAGCCGGAAGAGCTGGCTGCCGCCGGCCTGGCCCAGTTCCCGTCGGTGATCGGCGGCGTGGTGCCGGTGATCAACGTCGCGGGCGTCGCCCCGGGCGCGCTGAAGCTGGACGGTCCGACCCTGGCCAACATCTTCCTGGGCAAGATCACCACCTGGAACGACCCGGCCATCGCCGCCCTCAACAGCGGCCTGACCCTGCCCAGCGGCAAGATCACCATTGTCCATCGTTCGGACGGCTCGGGCACCACCTTCAACTTCGTCAACTACCTGTCCAAGGTCAGCCCGGAGTGGAAGAGCAAGGTCGGTGAAGGCACCTCGGTGCAGTGGCCGGCCGGCATCGGCGGCAAGGGCAACGAAGGCGTTGCTGCCTACGTGAAGCAGATCAAGGGCGGCATCGGCTACGTCGAACTGTCCTACGCGCTGCAGAACAAGATGTCCTACGCGGCGATGAAGAACGCGGCTGGCAAGATCGTGCAGCCGTCGGACGCCTCGTTCTCGGCCGCCGCGGCCAGCGCCGACTGGGCCAACGCCCGTGACTTCTACCTGGTGATGACCAACGCCCCGGGCGCTGACGCATGGCCGATCACCGCCACCAACTTCATCCTGGTGCGCAAGCAGCCGAAGAACGTGGCTGGCGCCAAGGCCACCCAGGAGTTCTTCCGCTGGGTCTACAGGAATGGCGATGCGCAGGCCAAGCAGCTGGACTACGTGCCGCTGCCGGACGCACTGGTGCGCCAGATCGAGACCTACTGGACGCAGAACCTGAAGTACTGAGTTTCGTTGCAAGGCGTTCCCCCGCAGGAACGGGGTCGGCGGGTCCTCTCTCCCCCGCCGGCCCCACCGGGCGCTGGATCCTTCGGGGTCTGGCGCTCTTCTTTTTTGTGCGGTTGGTCGTGAAAGGCGCTGCGCCTGCGTTGATGTGTTGTTGCGGCGATGGGCCGGGCTGCACAGGACACGCCGTGAACCCGTCCGTGGGGGCTCGGCCACGGCATCCATGCCGTGGACGGTCCTGCGCAGCCCGGCCCACCGCCTTCCGACAGTCCATCGGGGGCACGGTGGGGTCATGGAAGGCAGGAGCAGGAGCAAGAGCAACGGCCCGGGAACCGCGCAGACGCGCAGTTGGCGCCGTCAGCCGGCCCGGCGGCCAACCGTGAATCCCCCGAAACCCTTGCCAGAACGTGATCCAGGACACCTCTGTCATGGACGTCATACGGTTGTAACAAAAACATCATTTCATAGCCGCATCCGCCGACACCGTCGGCTCTACCCCGCTATGGAGTGACCATGAAACTGCACTCGGCCAGCCTTGCCGCCCTTTCCCTGGCCATCGCCCTGGGCTTGTCTGCCTGCGGTGGCGACAAGCAGGCCGCACAGCAGCCGGCCGCTGACGGCGCCGCTGCTCCGGCCGCTGCCGGCGACAAGGTGACCGCTGAGGTCTCCGGTGCTGGCGCCTCCTTCATCTTCCCGCTGGTGTCCAAGTGGTCGGCCGACTACAACACCGCCACCGGCGCCAAGATCAACTACCAGTCGATCGGTTCCGGTGGTGGCATCGCCCAGATCAAGGCCGGTACCGTTGATTTCGGTTCGTCCGACAAGCCGCTGAGCAGCGACGAGCTGGCCCAGGCCGGCCTGGCCCAGTTCCCGTCGGCCATCGGCGGCGTGGTGCCGGTGGTCAACATCGACGGCCTGGAAGCCGGCAAGCTGCGCCTCAGTGGCGCCCTGCTCGCCGACATCTTCCTGGGCAAGGTCAAGACCTGGAACGACCCGGCCATCGTCGCCGCCAACCCGGGCGTGACCCTGCCGGACGGCAAGATCACCATCGTCCACCGTTCGGACGGTTCGGGCACCACCTTCAACTTCTCCAACTACCTGTCCAAGGTCAGCCCGGAGTGGAAGAGCAAGGTCGGCGAAGGCACCTCGGTGCAATGGCCGGACGGCGTGGGTGGCAAGGGCAATGAAGGCGTCGCCTCGTACGTGAAGCAGATCAAGGGTTCGATCGGCTACGTCGAACTGGCCTACGCCCTGCAGAACGCGATGCCGTACGCCTCGCTGCAGAACGCCGCCGGCACCTGGGTGCAGCCGAACGCTGAAACCTTCGCCGCCGCTGCTGCCAGCGCCGACTGGGCCAGCGCCAAGGACTTCAACCTGGTCATCACCAACGCACCGGGCGAGCAGGCGTGGCCGATCACTGCCACCAACTTCATGCTGATGCAGAAGAAGCCGAAGGATGCCAAGCGCAACCAGGATGCACTGGCCTTCTTCAAGTGGGCTTTCGAAAGCGGCCAGACCCAGGCCAACGAACTGCACTACGTGCCGCTGCCGGCCGAGCTGGTCAAGCAGATCGAAGCCTACTGGGCGACCGAACTGAAGTGATGGACCCGACGGTGCCCGCCACGTGCGGGCACCGTCTCCTGAACATCGTGCTGCCCCGCCCCTTCCTGGCCCTGCCGTCCCCATGAATGCCATCGCCCAGCCTGTAGCCGCCCCGTCCACGCGTGATACGCGTGATGCCCGCAACGACAAACTGTTCCGATGGGTGCTGGTCGGCACCGTCATCTTCGTCCTGATCGCACTGGCCTGCGCCGCACTGTCGATGCTGTGGGGTGGTCGCCATGCCCTGCAGATGCAGGGCCTGAGCTTCTTCTTCTCTTCCGACTGGAATCCGGTCGAAAACAAGTTCGGCGCCCTCGCCCCGATCTACGGCACCCTGGTCACCGCGCTGATCGCGATGGTCATCGCCGTGCCGGTCAGCTTCGGCATCGCCTTCTTCCTCACCGAAGTGGCACCGCGCTGGCTGCGGGGCCCGGTCGGTACCGCCATCGAACTGCTGGCGGGCATTCCCTCGATCATCTACGGCATGTGGGGCCTGTTCGTGCTGGTGCCGGTGATGACCGAGTACGTCACCCCGTTCCTCAACGAAACCTTGGGCGAATGGCCGATCATCGGCCCGGTGTTCCAGGGCCCGCCGCTGGGCATCGGCATGCTCACCGCCGGCTTCGTGCTGGCGATCATGGTCATCCCCTTCATCTCCTCGGTGATGCGCGAAGTGTTCCTGACCGTGCCGACCCGCCTGAAGGAATCGGCCTACGCGCTGGGTTCCACCAAGTGGGAAGTGAGCTGGGACATCGTGCTGCCCTACACCCGCTCGGCGGTGATCGGTGGCGTGTTCCTCGGCCTCGGCCGCGCACTGGGCGAGACGATGGCGGTGGCCTTCGTGATCGGCAACAGCGTGCGCCTGTCGCCGTCGCTGCTGGAACCGGGCACCACCATCGCCGCGCTGATCGCCAACGACTTCGGCGAAGCCACTGAAACCTACCGCTCGGCGTTGCTGCTGCTCGGCTTCGTCCTCTTCATCGTCACCTTCGTGGTGCTCGCCATCGCCCGCCTGATGCTGATGCGCCTGTCCCGCAAGGAGGGCAACTGATGTCCAGCACCGCTGACTCCCTGTACCTGCGCCGCCGCATCGGCAATGTCATCGCCATCGCGATGTCCTGCGTCACTGCGCTGTTCGGCCTGTTCTTCCTCGGCTGGATCCTGTTCACCCTGGCCTCCAAGGGCCTGGCCGGCATCAACCTGGATCTGTTCACCAAGATGACGCCGCCGCCGATGCAGGAAGGCGGTCTGGCCAACGCCTTCTTCGGCAGTGCGGTGATGTGTGCGCTGGCGATCGGCATCGGCACCCCGCTGGGTGTGCTCGCCGGCACCTGGCTGGCCGAGTACGGCAACGCCCGCAAGGCCGGCACCGTGGTCCGCTTCGTCAACGACATCCTGCTGTCGGCGCCGTCCATCGTGCTGGGCCTGTTCGTCTACACCCTGTACGTGATGCAGACCGGCGGCAGCTTCTCCGCCTTCGCAGGTGCGCTGTCGCTGGCCTTCATCGTGCTGCCGGTGGTGGTGCGTACCACCGACGAGATGCTGCGCCTGGTGCCTTCGCAGATGCGCGAAGCCGCCCTGTCGCTGGGCATCCCGCAGTGGAAGGTGATCGTGCAGGTGCTGTACCGCAGTGCGTCGGCCGGCATCATCACCGGCATCCTGCTGGCACTGGCACGCATTTCCGGCGAGACCGCACCGCTGCTGTTCACCGCCTTCGGCAACCAGTACTGGAACAGCAACGTGTTCCAGCCGATGGCCTCGGTACCGGTGGTGATGAACCAGTTCGCCGGCAGCCCGTATGAATCCTGGCAGGTGCTGGCCTGGGCCGGCGCGCTGGTGCTGACCGTGTTCGTGCTGCTGGTCAGCCTCTCTGCGCGCGGCATCCTGCTGCGCAACCGTATCTCCCATGACTGACCTTTCCGTGGATACCGCCATGAACGACCTTTCCAACGCCGTGCCGATGCAGCGCATCGTGGTGCCGGCCTCGCACGAGAACCTGCACGCTCCGGCACCGGTCAAGCTCGCCGCGCGTGGACTGGACTTCTACTACGACAAGTTCCACGCCCTGAAGGGCATCAACCTGGAGATCCCGGAAAAGCGCGTGACCGCGCTGATCGGTCCCTCCGGTTGCGGCAAGTCGACCCTGCTGCGCATCTTCAACCGCATCTACGCGCTGTATCCGAAGCTGGAAGCGCGCGGTGAAGTGATCCTCGACGGCGAGAACATCCTGTCGCCGAAGTACCCGATGAACCGCCTGCGCAGCAAGGTCGGCATGGTGTTCCAGAAGCCGGTGCCGTTCCCGATGACCATCTTCGAGAACGTGGCCTACGGCATCCGCCACCACGAAAAACTGTCCAAGGCGGACATGGCCGACCGTGTCGAGCACGCACTGCGCCAGGGCGCACTGTGGGACGAAGTGAAGGACAAGCTCAACCAGAGCGCGCTGGGCCTGTCTGGTGGCCAGCAGCAGCGTCTGTGCATCGCCCGTGCCGTGGCCCTGCGCCCGTCGGTGCTGCTGCTGGACGAGCCGACCTCGGCGCTGGACCCGATCTCCACCAGCCGCATCGAGCAGCTGGTGGAAGAACTGAAGCACGAGTACACCATCGTGATCGTCACCCACAACATGCAGCAGGCCGCACGCGTGTCCGATTACACCGCCTTCATGTACCTGGGCGACCTGATCGAGCACGACCGCACCGACGTGATCTTCTCGCAGCCGTCCAAGCAGCAGACCGAGGATTACATCACCGGTCGCTTTGGCTGATCGGCGCTGACGCTTCGCCACATGTCCCAGCCAGGCGCGGCCTGGCTCTACCTGGATTGCAGAACATGAACCTTCCCAACGACCACATCGTCAAAAGCTACGACGAAGAGCAGCAGCGCCTGGTGGCCGAAATCGTGCGCATGGGCGAGATGGCCGTCGCCCAGCTGGAGGCGTCGATGGACGTCATCGAGAAGCGCGACGAGAACGCCGCCCATCGCATCATCGCCAACGATGAAGCGATCGATGCGCTGGAACAGCAGATCAGCCACGACGTGATGCGCCTGGCGCTGCGTGGCCCGATGGCACGCGACCTGCGCGAGATCCTCGCCGGCCTGCGCATTCCAGCCGACATCGAACGCATCGGCGACTACGCGGCCAACGTCGCCAAGCGCTCCATCGCACTGGGCAAGGTGCCGCCGCTGCCGCAGATCCAGGGCCTGCGTGCCCTGGGCCGTCTGGCCGCACAGCAGGTCCGCCGCGCCATCGCCGCCTACCGCGACAACGATGCCGATGCCGCGCTGGAACTGCGCGAGGACGACGCCCGCCTGGATGCGCAGTACACCGCGCTGTTCCGCGAGCTGCTGACCTACATGATGGAAGACCCGCGCAACATCACCCCGTGCACCCACCTGCTGTTCATGGCCAAGAACCTGGAGCGCGTGGGCGACCACGCCACCAACATCGCCGAGAACGTGTGGTTCCTGGTGCACGGCGAGCAGCCGCTGCCGCCGCGCCAGAAGCGCGACGAGACCTCCAGCGCCGGCGATATCTGATACTGCACTGCAACACCGGATTCGACTCCAGGGTGGCCGCTGTCCTCGCGACAGCGGCCTTTTTGTTGGCGTTGTAATACTTCTCACGAAAATTTGAATTCCCGGCGAGGATTCGTTGAGTAGGATCGCTGCACCATCGCTTCACCACGGGCACCCGCCCACCACCCAAGGAGTTCGACCGATGAGCAGTTCCAACAAGACCCTGTCCCTGCTGACCGCTACCGCCCTGGCCGCTGGCCTGGGCATGGCTTCCAGCGCCTCGGCGCTGAGCATGAGCGACCTCGCCCAGGGTTACCTGGTAGCTGGCCAGGCGGCCGGCAAGACCGCCGAAGGCAAATGTGGTGAAGGCAAGTGTGGCGCCGACAAGGGCAAGGCCGGCGATCATGCTGCGGCAGGCAAAACCGCCGAAGGCAAGTGTGGTGAAGGCAAGTGTGGCGCCGACAAGGGCAAGGCTGGCGATGCCAAGGCCAAGACCGGCGGCGACAAGAAGTCGGCCGAAGGCAAGTGCGGCGAAGGCAAGTGCGGTGGCAAGCACTGACCTCCGCGCCGGCGTCGTCCACCCGCGGTCGCCGCTTCCCGCGGCGGCCGTGGGCCTGGGCCTGCGCCGCGCCCTGCTGCAGGACCTGCGCGACGCACCCGCCGGCGATTTCGATTTCCTCGAGTGCGCGCCGGAGAACTGGATCGGTGTAGGCGGCCCCGCCGGTGACGCGCTGGCCGAACTGGCCACGCGCCATCCGTTGAGCTGCCACGGCCTGTCGTTGTCACTGGGTGGCAGCGCAGCGCTGGATACCCAGCTGCTGGCACAGGTGGGTGCCTTTCTTGAGCAACACCGGGTGCCGCTGTACAGCGAACACCTCAGCTACTGCAGCGACGAGGGCCATCTGTACGACCTGCTGCCGATTCCATTCACCGATGAAGCGGTACGCCACACCGCTGCACGCATCGCCCGCGTGCAGGACATCCTCGGCCGCCGCATCGCCGTGGAAAACGTGTCGTACTACGTGGCGCCGGAGCCGATGATGGATGAACTGGCCTTCACCAATGCGGTACTGGCCGAAGCCGACTGCGATCTGCTGCTGGACGTCAACAACGTGTACGTCAATGCCTGCAACCACGGCTACGACGCCGATACGTTCATTGCCGGCCTGCCCGCGCAGCGCATCGTCTGCCTGCACGTGGCCGGGCATCTGGACGAAGCTCCGGACCTGAAGATCGACACCCACGGCAGCCCGGTGATCGACCCGGTGTGGGATCTGCTGGCGCGCACCTACGCGCGCATCGGCCCACGCCCTACCCTGCTCGAACGCGACTTCAATTTCCCGCCTTACGCCGAGCTGCGCGGCGAACTGCAGACCATCCACCGCCTGCAGGCCGTGCATGCTGGAGCCGCCCATGGCTGATGCTCCCGAACGACTGCGCGCGCAGCAGCACGCGTTCACCGCACACCTGCGCGATCCGGCGCAGGTGCCGGCGCCGCCCGGCATGGACCCGCGCCGGGTGGCGGTGTACGAACGCCTGCTGTTCAACAATCTGCTGGGATTGTTGAGCAACGGCTTCCCGGTCTGCGTGCGCCTGCTGGGCGAACCGGCCTGGAGTGCGCTGGTGCGCCACTATTTCGCCAGCCACCGTTGCCACACCCCGTTGTTCACCGAGCTGGCTGCCGAGTTCGTGCAGTGGCTGCAGGTGCAACCGGAACTGCCGCATCCGGCACTGGCCGAGCTGGCCCATTACGAGTGGGTGGAGACTGCGCTGTACCAGCTGCAGGCTGATCCGCTGCCGGAACCGGGCGACATCGATCCGTTGCAAGTACCGTTGCAGCGCTCGCCACTGGCCTGGCCGCTGCTGTATCGCTGGCCGGTGCATCAACTGGGTAACGACGATGCAGCGTCGCAACCGCCAGCAGAGCCCACCGGCCTGCTGGTACGGCGCGATGCCGATGGCGCAGTGCGCTTTGCCACCCTGACCAGCCTGGCGGTGCATCTGCTGACGCTGATCGGCGAGGCGCCCGGGGCCACCGGCCAACAACAGCTGCAGCAACTGGCCGTCCTGCACCACCTCGATCCCGAGACCCTGGCCGCCCCGGGTGCGCAACTGCTGCAGCAGTTCCTGCGTGCCGGCGTGATCGGTCCGCTCTCCGCTTCACCCTGACGCCCCTTCCAGGAGATTCACCGATGAAGACCCCGATCCTGGCCGCAACCCGCGGCCAGCTGGACCGTTTCGCCCCGTGGTTGGCCCCGCTTGGCCTGCGCCTGCTGCTTGCCTGGGAATTCTTCGAATCCGGGCGCGAGAAGCTGCACGGCGAGAACTGGTTCGCCGACCTGCAGGGCGCGTTCCCGTTCCCCTTCGACCAGTTGCCCGCTGCGCTGAACTGGCAGTTGGCCACCTGGTTCGAGCTGCTGGGCGCAGCCTGCCTGCTGCTCGGCTTCGGTACCCGTTTCGCCGCCGCCAGCCTGCTGGTGCTGACGGTCGTGGCAACGTACGCGGTGCACTGGCCGGCCGAATGGGGCTCGCTGGGCGATCTGGCGATGGGCTACGCGATCAGCGACCAGGGCTTTGGCAACTTCAAACTGCCGCTGCTGTTCATGGCGATGCTGCTGCCGCTGCTGTTCACCGGCGCCGGGCGCCTGAGCGTGGATGCCGTGCTGCAGCGGTGGTATCCGTCGGCCCCCACGGCGCAGCCCGCGGTCCGGTAGACGCCGACCTTGGTCGGCGCACAGTGTGCCAACCAAGGTTGGCACCTACCAGGATCCCGGGCGCTCAGGGTCGCTCTGCTAGAATCCGCACATGACTGACCCCACTTCCGCACCTGCCGCCGCCCCTGTTTCCGACGTACCCCAGGCGCAGCGCGCGATGTCACAACGCTTCCGCGGCTTCCTGCCGGTGGTGGTGGATGTTGAAACCGGCGGCTTCGACAGCCAGCGCAATGCACTGCTGGAAATCGCCGCCGTGCCGATCGAGATGGACGAGAACGGCCTGCTCTACCCCGGCCAGACCGCCAGCGCCCACGTGGTGCCGGCCGAAGGGCTGGAGATCGACCCGAAGTCGCTGGAAGTGACCGGCATCATCCTCGACCATCCGTTCCGGCTGGCCAAGGAAGAGAAGGCGGCGCTGGATCATGTCTTCACTCCGGTGCGTGCGGCGATGAAGAAGTACGGCTGCCAGCGCGCGATCCTGGTCGGCCACAACGCCCATTTCGACCTGGGCTTCGTCAACGCGGCCGTCGCCCGTACCGGGCACAAGCGCAATCCGTTCCATCCGTTCAGCGTGTTCGATACGGTCACCCTGGCGGGTATCGCCTACGGTCAGACCGTGCTGGCGCGCGCGGCCACGGCGGCCGGGCTGGGCTGGGATGCCAACGAGGCGCACAGCGCGGTGTACGACACCGAGCAGACGGCGCGGTTGTTCTGCACGATCGCCAACGCCTGGCCGCGGTAAGGCGGCCAACGGCGGAGCCCCTCGTGGCGGGCTGACAGCGATTCGGCGCAAGGCCGGGCGGGTGGACTGCGCAGGGGACGCTGCAAGTACATCCCTGTAAGCTCGGTCGCCGCATCCATGCGGCTCACGCCCCTGCGCAGCCCACCCGCCCGGCCAAGGACAGTTTCCTGGGCGCCACGGAAAGATCATAAAAGCGGGGGCAACAGCGGGTCGCTGCGCTCGATGGGTGCCGACCGTTGGTACGGCACTCCAGTAGATCCACGCCATGCGTGGATGCTTCGCACTTGATCAACCGATACTCGTACGATCGCGGCCGTCGCTCTTCGCGCGGTACAGCGCACGGTCGGCGCGCTGGTACAGCAGCGCCGGGGTGCGGTCGTCGCCATCCAGTTCCGCCAGGCCGGCACTGAAGGTCACCCGCAGGCCCGGTATGCCGGCCCAGTCCGGGTGGTCATGGAACAGGCCACGCAGGCGCGCGCACAGTTGCGCTGCCTCCTCCAGCCGGGTGTCGTTGAGCAGCAGCGCGAATTCTTCGCCGCCGGTGCGTGCCGGCAGGTCCGAATCGCGACTGGCCGCTGCGATCACCTGGGCCACTTCCACCAGTACCGCATCACCAACGCTGTGGCTGTGCTGGTCGTTGACGTCCTTGAAGTGGTCGATGTCCAGCACCACCAGGCACAGCGGGTGGCCGCTGCGCTGGGCGCGGGCGAAATCGCGGGCCAGCGCCTCGTCGAAACCGCGACGATTGGCCAACCGGGTCAGCGCGTCCTCGCGGGCCTGTCGTTCGAATGCCTCGGCCTGCCGCGCCAGGCGCTCGGCCAGCTCGGTCTTTTCCTGGTTCAACGCCTGCAGGTGCACGGTCTGCGCCTGCAGGTCGAAGGTTGCCTCATCCACGCGCCGTGCCAGGCGCAGGTTGCTGGCCTTGTACTGCTGCAGCAGGAAGCGGTACAGCGCTACCAGCGCGGCCAGCAGCACCAGCCCGGTCAGCGCCTGCACGCTGCGCCGCTGCCACCAGAACGGTTCGACAGTGAAGCTCCACACCGCTTCCTGATGGCCCCAGCTGCCGCCCGGGTGCGAAGCGGCCACGTGCAGCGTGTAGTCGCCCGGCGGCAGGCCGACGAACTCCACGCTGCGCTGCGGGCCACGCTCCACCCAGCCGTTGTCCAGACCCTCCAGCCGCGTGCGGTAGCGGATGCGGTCGGACATCAGATAGCTCAGGCCCACGTAGCTCACCGCAAGCCGTCGCCCACCGGGAATCAGGTTGCGCTCGCGGCCTTCCCAGTGCACCGGCGCACCGTCCACCTGTACGTTCTCGATCGCCGCAGGCGGCGCCGGACGCTCGCGGAAGCGCTGCAGCCGCTGCGGATCGACCGTGCTCAGGCCACCGGCGGTCACCACCCAGAACGTGCCGTCCTGGCGCAGGATCGCCGAGGGTCCGGAGCTGCCGTTGGCCTGCGCATTGGCCATGCCGTCGATTTCGTTGTAACGCTCCACGGTTACCCGCGGCGCGCGTCCGTCGGCCACGGCGTTGAGCGTTGCCATATCGGTACGCAGCACACCGCGGTTGCTGCTGATCCACACATTGCCCAGCCGGTCGGGCACCAGCTGGAACACCGCATCCACCGGCATGCCCTGCTCCAGGCCCACGCGCGCCAGCGTGCCGCGCTGCCAGCGGTACAGCCCACGGTCACTGCTGATCCACATCGCATCGCCGATCTGGTGGAAGCCGAACACGCTGCGGCCACCGCCCAGCGGCGCCAGGTCGATCGACTGCACGCGATCACCACGCAGCACGCGGACGCCTTCGATGGTGCCGATCCACAGATTCCCCTGGTGATCGTGTTCCAGCGCGGTGGTCAGGCCCGCCGGCATGCCGGGAACCGTGGGCACACTTACCTCGTCACCCTCGATGCGGACCACGCCCTTCTGCGTCCCCGCCCAGACCACGCCGTCAGGGGCGATGCTGATCGCGCGGATGTTGCCGCCGGGCAGGCCATCGGCCGCAGCGTAGTTGTGGCGAAGCCGTCCGTCGGCGCGCAACCGGTAGATGCCGTCGCCGAAGGTTCCCACCCACAGATCGCCGCCGGCATCCTGGGCCAGGCTCAGTACCGAGGGCGCCTTGCCACCGCGGTTGTGCAGCGGCATCGCGCGGAATCGACCGTCAGCAGTCTGCAGGTCCAGGCCGCTGGCACTGCCCACCCACAGGTGGCGGTCACGGTCTTCCAGCACCGTGCGCACGTAGTCGCCGCTGAGGCCATCGCGCTCGGTGTAGCTGCTGAACAGGGTTTCGCGCAGACGGTACAGGCCGCCGTTGGCACCCACCCAGATGCTGCCCTCGGCATCCTCGCGCAGGCTGACCACACGCCCGCCGGGCAGGTTCAGACCGGCCGGCAGGCGCTCCAGGCCATGCGCCGAAATGCGCAGCAGGCCCTGGTTCTCGGTGCCCAGCCACAGGTCGCCATGGCGGTCCTGCAGCATCGCGGTCAAGTGCAGCTGGCCAGGCAGCCGGTGCACCAGCACCAGGCGATCATCCTCCACCCGGTACAGGCGCTCGCCCGCGACAATCCACAGCGCGCCATCGGGTGCGCGGTAGGGCCACGACAGGCCCTTGTCCACGCCCCACGCCGCCGGCGCGCGCTGCAGCACGCCGTCGTTGTCACGCAGCACCAGGCCGTCGAGGGTGCCGATCCAGACCCGGTCCTGCGCATCGACCGCCATCTTGGTGAAGCTCATCGCCAGCGGCAGGTCCGGCGGTGGGCGCTGGTAGACGATGCCCTTGTCCGGCGTCAGATAGCCGATGCCCTTGCCTTCATACAGCAGCCACAGGCGCCCCTGGCTGTCCATCTGCATGGACTGGATCAGCACCTGCGGCGTATCCGGTTGATGCTCCCAGACCCGCCACTGGCCATCATTGCCGCGGTGGCTGACATTGCCGCGCGAGTCGCTGATCCACAGCCCGCCATGCGGGTCGACCAGCAGCGCGCCGATGCCGTTGTCGCGCAGCCCCGGCCGCGTGCTGCGGTCGAACACGGTGAAATCCAGGCCGTTGTAGCGCACCAGGCCTTCCCAGGTGGCGAACCACAGGTGGCCTTCCGGGGTCTGCGCGATGTCGCGCAGCGAGTTGTGCGGAAGACCATTGCGCGAGGTCCACACATCGATGGCGTAGTCGCGCAGCGGCGGTGCGCCACTCTGCGCGGCCAGCGGCGCGGCTATCGCCAGCAGCAGCCACAGCATGCCCCGTCGCAGCAGGCGACCGATCCGTTCCGCGTGGCGCCCCGCCCGGCGCCTTTCCGCCCCCTGTCCGCCCATCAGCGCAGCGGCGGCGGCCAGCTGCGGATGCCGGTGGTGCCGGCAGACGCGAACAGGAATGGCCGCACCGCACAGGGCGGCATGCCGGCAGGAACGGGCAGGCTCATCGGACGAAGAATGGGGAAGTACGCAGATGATAGGGCAAACCCTGTCTTCGGCGTCACCGCGCCCGGCGCAACCGGGCCTTGGACAGGGATTGCCGCTGCTACCGCGCCTCGGCGCTGGTGGACCACTGCACCACCGCTTCCAGCCCACCTTCGGGGCGGTTGCGCAACCACAGTCGGCCGCCATCCTTTTCGGCCAGCGCGCGGGCGATGGTCAGGCCCAGGCCGGCACCGCCGGTCTCGCGCGAACGTGAGGTCTCCACCCGCACGAACGGGTCGAACACCGCTTCCAGCTGGTCATCCGCCAGCCCAGGACCGTCATCGGCGATGACCACCGTGATCGTGCCCTCGCCGCGCTCGACACGTACCCGGGCGCGTTGTGCGTACATCACCGCGTTGTCCACCAGGTTGGAGAACAGGCGATGCATCGCCAACGGGCGCAGCATCAGCACAGCGCCGCTGCGGCCTTCGAAGACGACGTCGGCGCCGTCCTCGGCAGTGTCCTCGACGATGCTCTCCAGCAGCGAATCCAGGTCCAGCGCGGCGCGCTGTTCGGCACTCTCCGCACTTCGGGCCAGTTCCAGACCCTCGCGTACCAGCGCCTGCATCGCGGCCAGGTCGCCGATCAGGCGCTCGCGCAGGGTCTCGTCGGTCACGTTTTCCAAACGCAGGCGCAGCCGGGTCAGCGGCGTCTGCAGGTCGTGGGTGATCGCCGCCAGCATCTGCGTACGTTCGGCCAGGTGGCGCTGCAGCCGATGCTGCATGGCATTGAAGGCCTCGGCGGCGCGCTGCACCTCGCGTGGCCCGCGCAGTGGCAGTGGCGCCCGCTGCAGGTCATCGCCCAGGTCCTCGGCCGCTGCCGCCAGCTCCTGCAGTGGCGCGCTGGCCATGCGCGCGACCACGTACGCCAACACGGCAATGGCCAGCACCAGCAGGGTCAGGAACAGCGGGTCCACGGCGAGGATGCCGTTGTGCGCGATCGCCGGTGAATCCAGGGCGAGCTTCAGCAGCGTGCCGTCGTTGAGCACCACGTCCACCGCCCGGCACTTGGGTGGGATGAAGGTGGGATCGCGCTCGCGTGGCGGCTTGTGGTGGCCCGGCGGTGGCGGTGGCAGCAGGTCCTGCAGCTTGGGAATGCACGAACGGAACGAGGCAAAGTGCACATGTGCCCGTGACACCGGGCCGGGGCGGTCCTCCAGCACTTCCATCAGCGCCTTGTCGGCGCGCCCGATGCGCGCGCCGGGCTGCAGTGCGCGCACGCTGGGGCCACCGATCTCCAACAGCCGCTCGCGCAGTTCCGGGTTGCCGTCGAGCAGGTTGATGTAGCCCTGCAGGCGGTCGGCGATGCGGTTCAGGTTCTGCCGCTCGAATTCCTGCTGCCGCTTGGAACTGGCCAGCATTGTCGCGCCGATCGCGGCCACGCTCATGCCCAGCAGCAGGATCACGAACAGCCGTCCGACCATCGAGGACAGGAAGTGGCGCAGGCGCTTCATCGCGGCTTATTCCAGGTTGACGGCCGAGGCCAGCACGTAGCCTTCGTTGCGCACGGTCTTGATCAGGCCGTCGGGGCCACCATCGTCGGCCAGCTTGTTGCGCAGCCGGCTGACCTGCAGGTCGATCGCCCGGTCCTGCGCTTCATAGTTGCGGCCGCTGCTGAGGGCCACCAGCTGCTCGCGCGAGAGCACCTTGTTGGCATGGGCGATGAACACCCGCAGCAGGCGGAACTCGGCGCCGGACAGCACCACCACGCGCCCGTCAGGGTCGACCAGGTGGCGATGCTCCAGGTCGAAGATCCAGCGCGAGAAACGCGCACGGCGCACCGCCAGCGGTTCCAGGTTGGCCGGCAGCGCTTCGGTACGGCGCAGCACGTTGCGGATGCGCGCCAGCAGTTCGCGCGGTTCGAACGGCTTGGCCAGATAGTCATCGGCGCCCATTTCCAGGCCGAGCACGCGGTCGATCGGCTCGGCACGCGCGGTGAGCATGATCACCGGCGTGTTCGAGCGCGCGCGAAGGTCGCGGCACAGGGTCAGGCCATCTTCGCGTGGCAGGTTGAGGTCGAGCACGATCAGGTCCACGTGCTCGCGTTCCAGCAGCTGGCGCATGCTGGTGCCATCGGCGGCGGTGCTGACCTGGTAGCCAGCGCGGCCGAGCTGCTCGGCCAGCAGCGTGCGGATATCGTTGTCGTCATCGACGATCAGCAAACGGTGCATCGGGTTTTCAGTCTCCATGTCGCGAATCATCCCGTGTCGGCAGCTGAACCGCATCCAGGCCAATGCGTACCACTGTATCCCCCGCAGTGCGGGATACCTGCTGATACGCCGTCTCGCAGACAGTGTTACATAGAGACACACCCCGAGGATTGAGCACAGCGTCGCTCGATCTTCACAATGCCCGCCAACGCCGCCACTGCGGCCCCCAGAGTGAAGCCGCCACGTGATCTCCCGCCTGTTGCCCGCGACCCGCAAGGGTCGCCTGATGTTGATCGCCCTGCTTGTCCTGATCGCCGCCGTGTCCGCCTGGTGGCTGCTGCGCAAGCCGGCCGCACCGGCCCTGGCGACCACCCCGGTCAGCCGCGGCGACATCGAGCAGACGGTGGAAGCGACCGGCGTGATCGACGCCTACAAGCTGGTCAGCGTCGGTGCGCAGGCTTCCGGCCAGATCAAGTCGCTGAAGGTGCAGCTGGGCGATACGGTGAAGGAAGGCGACCTGATCGCCGAGATCGACGCCACCACCCAGCAGAACCAGGTGCTCAACGCACAGGCTTCGCTGGACCAGGTGACCGCGCAGCGCGCGGTGCAGCAGGCCACCCTGCGCCAGGCTGAGCTGGAGTTCGCACGCCAGCAGCAGATGCTGGCGGCCGAGGCCACCTCGCGCCAGGAATACGATGCCGCCGAGGCCCAGCTGAAGACCGCGCGTGCGCAGCTGCAGTCCTACGAGGCGCAGATCAAGGGCCGCGAAACCGAGCTGGGCACCGCCCGTGCCAACCTGGCCTATACCCGCATCGTCGCGCCGATGGATGGCACCGTGGTGGCGGTGGTGGCCGAGGAAGGCCGCACGGTGAACGCCAACCAGACCGCACCGACCATCGTGATGCTGGCGCGGCTGGACGTGGTGACCGTCAACGCCGAGGTCTCCGAGGCCGACGTGGTCAAGATCAAGGCCGGCATGCCGGTGTACTTCACCACGCTGGGCGACCCGGACCGCAAGTACCACGCCACGCTGCGGCAGATCAATCCGGCGCCGGCGTCGATCGCCAACGAGAGCTCGTCCAGTTCCAGCAGTTCGTCCAGTTCCAGCTCCAGCAGCGCGGTCTACTACAACGCGTTGTTCGACGTCGAAAACCCCGATGGCACCCTGCGCATCGACATGACCGCACAGGTATCGGTGCTGCTCAAGCAGGCCAAGGGCGTGCTGATGGTGCCGGCCGTTGCACTGGGCCCGAAGTCGCGCGACGGCGAGCGCATCGTGCGGGTGGTCGATGACAAGGGCCAGCCGCAGCCGCGCAAGATCAAGGTCGGCATCAACAACGGCGCCAACGTCGAGGTCCTGTCCGGCCTGAAGGAAGGCGAGCGCGTGGTGGTCGGCGAAGGCGGCGCTGCAGCGGCCGCGGGCGGCGGCAACCGTGGCGGCATGCAGATGCGGGTCGGCGGCCCGGGCATGGGGCGCCGATGAGCACGACGGCGCCGCTGCTGCGCCTGCGCGACCTGCGACGCGAATTCCCGGCCGGCGAGGACGTCATCGCCGTGCTGCGCGACGTCAACCTGGACATCCATGCTGGTGAGATGGTGGCCATCGTCGGCCAGTCCGGCTCGGGCAAGTCCACGCTGATGAACATCCTCGGCTGCCTGGACCGCCCGACCCGTGGCAGCTACCAGGTGGCGGGCCGCGAAACCGGGAAAATGGCGCCCGACGAGCTGGCCGAGCTGCGCCGCGAGCACTTCGGTTTCATCTTCCAGCGCTACCACCTGCTGGGCGATCTCGACGCGCGCGGCAATGTGGCCGTGCCGGCGGTCTATGCCGGCAGCCCCGGCCCGGTGCGCACCGCGCGTGCCGAGCAGCTGCTGCAGCGCCTCGGCCTGGCCGACCGCATGCACCACAAGCCCGGGCAGCTGTCCGGTGGCCAGCAGCAGCGCGTGTCGATCGCGCGTGCGTTGATGAACGGTGGCGAGGTGATCCTGGCCGACGAACCGACCGGCGCCCTCGATACGAAATCCGGCGAAGAGGTGATGGCCATCCTCGGCGAGCTGCATGCCGAAGGTCATACCATCATCATCGTCACCCACGACATGAGCGTGGCCGAGCACGCACAGCGCATCATCGAGATCCGCGACGGCGAGATCATCGCCGACCGCGCCAATCCGGCCGCGCCCAGCTACCGTGCGCAGCGCGAACCAAGCGCGGGCGTCGCCCATGGCAGCAGCTGGCAGGCTGCCCGCGACCGCTTCACCGAAGCGTTCCGGATGGCCCTGCTGGCGATGAACGCCCACCGCCTGCGTACCTTCCTGACCATGCTCGGCATCATCATCGGCATCGCTTCGGTGGTATCGGTGGTGGCGCTGGGCAATGGCTCGCAGCAGCAGATCCTGCAGAACATCAGCGCACTGGGTACCAACACCATCGACGTCTACCCCGGTCGCGGATTCGGCGACATGCGTTCGGCGCGGGTGCAGACCCTCAAGGCCAGCGATGCCGATGCTCTGTCACGGCAGAGCTACGTCGACAGCGCCACCCCCAGCGTGTCCAGCTCGGTCACCGCGCGCTACCGCAACCAGTCGGCCACCGCGCAGATCAGCGGCGTCGGCGAGCAGTACTTCCGGGTGAAGGGCGTGAGCCTGCTCAGCGGCAGCTTCTTCGACACCGATGCGGTGAAGGGACTCGGCCAGGTGGCGGTGATCGATGAGAACACCAGGACCCAGTTCTTCCCTGACAGCGACCCGATCGGCCAGGTGATCCTGCTGGGCAACGTACCGGTGCGCGTGGTCGGGGTGGCCAAGAAGCAGAGCTTCGGTTTCGGCGGCAGCACCAGCCTGAGCGTGTTCGTGCCCTACACCACGGTGATGTCGCGCATGCTCGGGCAGAGCCACGTTTCCAGCATCACCGTGCGGGTGAACGATGAAACGCCGATGGATGCGGCGCAGGAAGCGATCACCCGGCTGCTGACCATGCGCCACGGCACCGAGGACTTCTTCCTCAGCAACAGCGCCGAGATCCGCGACACCATCGAACAGACCACGCGCACGATGACCCTGCTGATCGGCGCCATCGCCGCCATCGCGCTGCTGGTCGGTGGCATCGGCGTGATGAACATCATGCTGGTCTCGGTCACCGAGCGTACCCGCGAGATCGGCGTGCGCATGGCGGTGGGTGCGCGGCAGAGCGATATCCGCCAGCAGTTCCTGATCGAAGCGGTGCTGGTGTGCCTGCTCGGCGGACTGCTCGGCATCGGCCTGGCATTGTTGATGGGCGTATTGATCGGCCGTTTCGCCAGCGATTTCCAGGTGCTGTTCTCCACCGCTTCCATCATTGCCGCCTTCGCCTGCTCGACCCTGATCGGCGTGGCGTTCGGCTTCCTGCCGGCACGCAGTGCCGCCCAGCTCGACCCGGTGGAGGCCCTGGCCCGCGAATGAAGATGATGACCCGACTGCCCTTCCCCACTCCCTCGCGCCTGCTGCTGGCCGGCGCCGTGCTGCTTGCACTCTCCGCCTGCGCTTCGGTAGGCCGCTATCCGGTTGAAGACCCCAGCGTTGCCGCCACCTATGGTCGTGGCGATGCGACCCTCAACGCGCCGGCCGACGACCCGCGCAGTGGCCTGGACACCCCGGCCCGCGACATCCGCAACGACAACTGGTGGACCGGCTTCGGCGATGCGCGCCTGGACCGCCTGGTGGCGCAGGCCTTGACCGCCAACAGTGACCTCGGCGCTGCCGGCCTGGCCGTGCAGCGTGCACGCCTGCAGGCCGGGCTGGCCAGCAACGCGCTGTGGCCGCAGCCTTCGTCGTCCGGCGTGAGCGGCAGTGGCAGCCGCGCCACCGACCAGGCCGACGACTGGCGCCGCAGCTATTCCACCGGAGTGTCGCTGGGGTGGGAAATCGACCTGTGGGGCCGCCTGCGCACCCAGCGCGACATCGCCCGCTGGGAAGCCGACGCCAGCGAAGAAGACCGGCAGAACACCGCCCTGCTGGTGATCGGCGATGTCATCAACCAGTACTGGGCACTGGCCTATCTCAACCAGTCCATCGCCACCGGCCAGGCCAACCTCGAGCGGCTGCAACGCACGCATGAACTGGTGCAGGCACGCTTCGATGCCGGTGCGGTATCGCGGCTGGAAGTACGCCAGGCACTGCAGAACCTGCAGTCGCAGCGTTCGGCGCAGAGCGCGCTGGAGCAACAGCGGGTGGAAGTGCGCAATGCGCTGACCGTGCTGCTGGATGGCACGCCGTGGCCGCAGCAGGACGAACCGCAGAACCTGCTGGAGGCGCAGAGCCCGACCATTGCCGAAGGCCTGCCGGCCGACCTGCTCGGTCGCCGGCCCGACCTGCGTGCAGCCGAACTGCGGCTGCGCAACAGCCTGAAGACGATCCGGGTGACCGCTACCCAGTACTACCCGGCATTGAGTCTTACCGGCAGCCTGGGTTCCAGCGCGACCTCGCTGGGCGACTTACTGCGCAATCCGGTGGCGACGCTCGGCGCTGGCCTGTCGCTGCCCTTCCTCAACCTGCAGCGCGCGCAGCTGGATACGGACGTGGCCGGTACCAACTACCAGATCGCTGCCACCAACTTCCGCAAGACGCTGTACACCGCGCTGTCGGAGGTGGACAACGCCCTGTCCGCACGTGAGCAGCTGCTGCGCCAGGTGACTGCCTCGCAGGCGTCTTATGACGAAGCGGTGGAAGTGGAGCGCGCGCAGGAAGTGCGCTATCGCGTGGGCGCCACCGACCTGCGCACCTGGCTGGAAGCACAGCAGACCCGGCGCGATGCGGAACTGTCACTGGCGCGGGTGCGGCAGAGCCAGTTGAACAACGACGTGACGCTGTTCAAGGCACTGGGCGGCAGCGCGGGGTAAGGCACCAGGAGCGCCAACCAAGGTTGGCGGCTACCACCTGCCCGGTAGGTGTCGACCTTGGTCGACACGGTAGATCCCCGCCATGCGTGGATTGGGGGTCCGGCAGAAGAAAGGGCGAGATCCCTTTCCCAAGGGAAAGGAATCTGCCCCCGATCACGCTGCGGCGATGCCGATCAACCGCGCTGGCGCACGACCTCGAACAGGCTGACGCCGGCAGCGACCGAAACGTTCAGGCTCTCGATCTCGCCCGGCATCGGAATCTTGACCAGACCGTCGCAGTTCTCGCGGGTCAGGCGGCGCAGGCCATCGGCTTCGCCGCCCAGCACCAGGGCGATGTTGCCCTTCAGGTCCAGCTGGTACAGCGACGCGGTGGCCTCACCGGCCAGGCCGTAGATCCAGACGCCCTGCTTCTGCAGGTCCTTCAGGCAGCGCGACAGGTTGGTCACCGCCACCACCGGGATGCGGTCGGCGGCGCCGGCCGAAGTCTTGCGCACGGTGGCGTTGACCGTGGCCGACTTGTCCTTGGGGATGATCACGGCGGTGGCACCGGCCGCAGCGGCCGAGCGCAGGCAGGCGCCGAGGTTGTGCGGGTCCTGCACCTCATCCAGCACCAGCAGCAGCGCCTTGCCTTCCGCAGCGGTGACCAGGCCTTCCAGCTCGTTCTCGTTGTAGGTGCGGGCGGCGGCATAACGCGCGGCCACGCCCTGGTGGCGCACCGAACCGCCCACGCCGTCCAGCGCCTGGCTGTTGACCTTGCGCACGTCGATGCCCTTGCGGCGGGCGTTTTCCTCGATCTCGGTCAGGCGCGGGTTTTTCGCACCGGCCTCGACCAGCACTTCGCGGACGTTCTCGGCGTCGTTCTCGATGGAGGAGGCGACGGCGTTGACGCCGACGATCCACTGGCTGTTCTTGCTCATGCGGGCAGGACCGGAAAGGGGGTGGCTATGGTAGAGCATCGGCGGGCCGGGCGCTGCGGCGGCTCGCCGGTAGCGCCGGGCCATGCCCGGCGACCGTTGTCCGACGCCCCCGCCGGGCATGGCCCGGCGCTACCCGCGCGTGCGCGGCGGCCAGTGCGGGGTGTCGTGGTCGGGGTGCTGGTGGGACACGATCGTGGCCAGGAACTCCAGCGCGGCGACATCTTCCTCGGTGCGGCGTGCCGGCAGCCTGCCCAGCCCGTCAACGAAGGGCAGCTTGCGCTCGACGCCATACTGGATGGTCGGCGGCAGGCGCTCAGGCTGATCGAAGGCACCGGCGGCCACCGCCACGCCATCGGGTGCTTCGTAGGTCAACGGCGTGCCGCAGTCGGCGCAGAACCCGCGCCGCACCACGTTGGACGACTGGAAATAACGCGGTTGGCCGCGGGTCCAGCTGAACTGCACGCCTCGCACCGAGACCAGCGGCGCGTAGTACGCGCCGAAGGCCTTCTGGCACATCCGGCAGTGGCAGATCGAACTGTCGGTCAGCACGCCACGCACCTGGAAGCGGATCGCACCGCACTGGCAGCCGCCGCTGTATTCGGGTTGGCCCTGCATTGCAGCTTTCCTCCGAAACGTCGTGCCAACCAACGGTTGGCACCTACCGGGTGAGGTGGGTGCCGACCGTTGGTCGGCACACCTTTCAATACTGCTTTTTCGTGCGCTTGGCCGGCTTGCCACGCTCGGGCAACGGAGCCGGGCTTGCCTCTTCTTCCTCGCCCTTGTGCTCGACCAGACGGAAGTCGATCTTGCGCTCTTCCATGCTGGCCTTCAGTACCAGGATGCGCACTTGGTCCCCCAGCCGATAACTGCTGCCACGGCGCTCACCGGTCAACGTCTTGCGGGTCGCGTCGAACTTGTAATAGTCCTGCGGCAGCTGGGTCACGTGCACCAGGCCCTGTACCTTCGAGTCGGCCAGCTCCACGAACAGGCCGAAGCTGGTCACGCCGCTGATCACGCCGTCGAACTGGCCACCCACGTGCTTTTCCATCCACGCCGCGCGGTAACGCTCATCCACCTCGCGCTCGGCTTCATCGGCACGACGCTCACGCTCAGAGCACTGCAGAGCCAATGCGGCCATCTCGCGGGCGTTGTAGGTGAACTTGTCCAGCGGCTTGCCCGACAGCGCATGCTTGATCGCACGATGCACCAGCAGATCCGGGTAACGACGGATCGGTGAGGTGAAGTGCGCGTACGCCTCCAGCGCCAGGCCGAAGTGACCATTGTTGTCGGGGCTGTACACGGCCAGGCTCTGGCTGCGCAGCAGCACCGATTCCAGCAGCGTGGCATCGGGACGGTCGCGGATCTTCTTCAGCAGCTTGGTGTAATCGCCCGGGCGCACCTTCGACCACGGCGGCAGGCTCAGCTTGAACTCCTTGAGGAATTCCAGCAGATCGGCGTACTTGGTCTCCGGCGGCTTCTCATGCACGCGGTAAGGCGCCGGCACATGGCGCGACAACAGATACTTCGCCGCCTCCACGTTGGCCGCGATCATGCATTCTTCGATCAGCTTGTGCGCATCGTTGCGCACCAGCATGCCGGCCTGGGTGACTTCGCCGCGATTGTCGAGCACGAAGCGGACTTCGCTGCTTTCAAACTCGATCGCGCCACGCTTGGTGCGCGCCTTGGACAGCACCTTGTACAGCTGGTGCAAGCGCTGCACCTGCGGCAGCAGGTCGCCGATGAACGCCTTGGCACCGGCATCATCCTCGCCTACCGCCTGCCACACCTGGGTGTAGGTCAGTCGCGCGTGCGAATTCATCACCGCTTCGTAGAAGCGCGAGTGGGTGACGACGCCTTCGCGGTCGATCTGCATGTCGCAGACAAAGCACATGCGGTCGACCTTCGGCATCAGCGAGCAGATGCCGTTGGACAACGTTTCCGGCAGCATCGGCACCACGAAGCCCGGGAAGTACACCGAGGTGGCGCGCTTCTGCGCTTCATCATCCAGCGGCGTGCCGGGACGGACATAGTTGGAGACGTCGGCAATGGCGACCACCAGGCGGAAGCCATCGGCGTTCGGCTCGCAGTACACCGCGTCGTCGAAGTCCTTGGCGTCCTCGCCATCGATGGTGACCAGCGGCGTGCTGCGCAGGTCGACGCGGTCACCGATCATCGCCGGCTCGACCACCAGCGGCACCGAGGCGGCTTCGTCCAGCACCTCCTGCGGGAACTCGAACGGCAGCTCATGGCCGTGAATCGCAGTCTCCACCACCAGCGATGCGGTCAGCTTGTCGCCGAGCACGGCGATGATGCGGCCGATCGGCGGGCGGCGGCTGTCCGGTGCCTGGGTCAGTTCGCAGACGACCAGCTGGCCATCGCGCGCGCCGCCGGTCTGGTCCGGCGGTACCTGCACGTTGCGCTGGATGCGCTTGTCATCGGGCACCACGTAGTTGATGCCCATCTCGACGCTGAAGCGGCCGATCAGGCGCGTCATGCCGCGCTCAAGCACACGGGCGATGCTGCCTTCGCGACGACCGCGGTGATCGATGCCGGTGACACGGGCCAACACCTTGTCGCCGTGCATCACCTTGCGCATTTCGTACGGCGGCAGGAACAGGTCGTCGCCGCCTTCAACCGGGCGCAGGAAGCCGAACCCTTCCGGATTGGCGATCACCACGCCGGTGACCAGATTCAAGGTCTGGATGGGCGCGAAACCGCCGCGGCGGTTCTGCACCAGCTGGCCATCGCGGACCATCGCGCCGAGCCGGCGCGACAGCGCTTCGGCACGGTCCGGTGCGGTCAGGCCCAGGCGCGCACCGAGTTCTTCAGCGGTCTGCGGCCCTTCGCAGCGCTCCAGCAGGGCCAGGATGGCCTCGCGGCTGGCGATGGGTTGTTCGTACTTTTCTGCTTCGCGGGACGCATAGGGATCGTCGATCACCTTGCCCGTCGGCGGCAGCTTGCGGCCCGGCGCGGGGCCAGGTGCCTCTGCGTTGCGGCGGCCAGGCCCTGGAGGCGGTGCACCGCCTTCGGCCAGTGCGGGGAGCCAGCCCGGCAACGGCTTGCCCGGCTTGTTGTTGCGGGCAGTGCCCTGCTTGGTGCCCTTGTTGGGGGCTTCACTGCGGGACTTGCTCCCGCCCTTGCTTGGTTTTTTGGTAGTCATCGCCCTCCATGGTAGCCGTTGCGGGCGTGCAGAACGGGTCAGCAGACCGGTTGAAGCCTCCCCATTAAGAATTTTCAGGAAATCGTTGACAGCCCCCCGGTTCATCTTCACAATTGCGCCTCTGGAACGCCCAGATGGCGGAATTGGTAGACGCACTAGTTTCAGGTACTAGCGGGTAAAACCGTGGAGGTTCGAGTCCTCTTCTGGGCACCAACGAAAAAACTCCTCGCTTCGGCGGGGATTTTTTTTGCCTGCGATCCGGGGGACGGCCGGCAGTAGGGTCGGATCACTTTCCACAGGAAAGGGCTCTGACCCCAGCGCGAGACCCATGGGGTCGGAGCCTGTTTCGCATGCGAAACAGGATCCGACCCCGGATCCGCAAGGGTGTTGACACCTCCGTCACGGCACCGCATAATTCTCCTCCTCGACGCCCAGGTGGCGGAATTGGTAGACGCACTAGCTTCAGGTGCTAGCGGGGGCAACTTCGTGGAGGTTCGAGTCCTCTCCTGGGCACCATGTCGAGAATGAAAAACACCCGCGAAAGCGGGTTTTTTCTTGTCTGGCGTCCGGCCGGCATCACCACCACGAACGCAGCACCAGCTCCAGGCCCAGCAGCAACAGGAAGCCGAGGAAGCAGGCACGGAATACCCGTGCACTGATGCGCTGGCGGATCACCTGCCCCAGCCACATCCCGGCCAGCGACGGCACCACCGCCAACGCGCTCAGGCCGAGCTGCTGCACGCCGAAAGCGCCGTGCAGCACCAGGCCTGTGGTCAGCGAGATCGTGGACACCGTGAATGCAAGCCCCAGCGCCTGCACCAGCTCGTCGCGCTGCAAGCCCAGCGACTGCAGGTAGGGCACCGCCGGCATCACGAACACGCCGGTTGCGCCGGTCACCACACCGGACATCGCGCCCACCAGAGGTCCGAGCCAGCGCTCGCGCCGAGCCGGTACCCGCAACACCGGCGCCAGCAACGCGTACCCGGCGTAGACCACCAGCGCCACACCCAACGCGGCACGCGAGACATCACGATCCACCCGCACCAGCAGCGCGGCGGCGCCGAGGGTGGCGATCACCACCGCCAGCATCATCGGCCACAGCCGCCGCACGATCTGCCCCACCGATGGCCCGGACAGCAGCTGCCAGGCATTGGTGACAAAGGTGGGAATGAACAGCATCGAGGCCGCCGCAACCGGCGACAGTGCGCCGCCCAGCAGCCCCATCGCCACGGTCGGCAGGCCCATGCCGGTCACGCCCTTGACCACCCCGGCCAACAGGAACACCCCCGCCAGCAATCCATAGAAGTAGATCGTTTCGTTCATGCCTTCATTGGAGCCGGCGGCCGATCAGCGCACAATGCGGCATTCCCGCCATACCCTTCGGCTGCTCCGAAGGCAGCGGCCGCGTTGCGAGGTCACGACATGCGCCTGGACATTGCCGATCTGCGCCTGTTCCTGGCGGTGGCCGACGCCGGCAGCATCACCGCCGGCGCCGTAGAGGCGAATCTGGCACTGGGCTCGGCCAGCGAACGCCTGCGCGCGATCGAGACCGACGCCGGCACCGCGCTGCTGACCCGTCACCCACGCGGCGTCAGCCTCACCGAAGCGGGCGCCGCACTGGCCCATCACGCGCGCTTGATCCTGCAGCAGCAGGCACAGCTGCGCGGCGAACTGCAGGCCTTCGCCCACGGCGCGCGCGGTACGCTGCACCTGTATGCCAACACCGCGGCATTGACCAACTATCTGCCCGCGCGACTGGCCCCATGGCTAGCCGAACGCCCTCGCCTGCGCGTGGAACTGCACGAACGCACCAGCAATGAAGTCGTGCGTGCGATCCGTGCCGGCCAGGCAGAGGCCGGCATCATCAGTGACGCCGTCCCCGCCGATGGGCTGCGCCGTCATGTCGTTGCCGAAGACCCATTGATGATGCTGCTGCCGGCCGGCCATCGCTTCGCCGCGCGGCGCTCACTCGACTTCAGCGATGTGCTGGGCGAGACCTTCGTCGCGCTGGCCGACGGCAACGCACTGCAGACCTATATCGAAGAACTGGCGGCAGAGGCCGGACGCACGCTCGACGTGCGCATCCGCATGAAGACCTTCGAAGGCCTGTGCACGATGGTGGGCCATGGCATCGGCGTGGGCATCGCGCCACGCACGATCGCACGGCAGCACCGACGGGCCACCGGCATCGTCGCCGTTGCACTCGGCAACACGTGGGCACAGCGCCGGCTGTGCGCCGCGTTTGCCGACTGGAAAACACTCTCGCCGCCGATGCGCAGCCTGCTGCTGCATCTGGATGTGGACGCGGAAGCCGGTGCAGAAAAAAATGTGTGAAATGGTGTTGACACATATCCAAGCTTCCTGCAAAATTCTCCTCCTGAGTCGCCCAGGTGGCGGAATTGGTAGACGCACTAGCTTCAGGTGCTAGCGGGGGCAACTTCGTGGAGGTTCGAGTCCTCTCCTGGGCACCATGACTCAGACAATGATCAAACCCGCGCAAGCGGGTTTTTTCATGTCCGGAGTTCGGGGCGCGGCGTTGCATGCGATTGCTGCTCGACGTGTCGTATACGACCCGATCTGGCGGCCAATTGATTGTGCGATCTCCCTTCGGCACATTGCCGCCACGCTCTGAACATCATTCGTATCCGAATCCATTTCACGTTCCGCTCGGATTCGTACTTTTCCTAGACGAAATCCCCCCAATTCCTTTCCCTCGGCAGGCAGATTTACTGCTACCGGGGGCAGACACGACATCATGTTCTGCTCCGGCGCCCCTAACTTCCACAAAGGACGCTCCATGCAGCGCAGCATCATCTGCCCCCACTGCCACACCAACTCCAACTCCGGCATAACCGTCTGCGTGGGATGCCAGGCCGAGGTCCATTACGGCGCCTCGAAGGAAGCGCACCTGCTTGTCATCGTCGCCGCCATCATCTGCGGCGCATTTGTCGGTAGCCGCGTGCAGGCCCCTGCCGGCTGGGTCACGGGTGGTGTCGTACTTGTGGCAGGAATGTGGGCGATCAGCCAACTGTTCCGCGATCGTGTGGTGTTCAAGCGCGTGTATCGCACACGCTAGGCCTGAGCCAGTGCGCTTGACCTGGATGTGCCACGGCACGCTATTTGAAAGGCATGGCCCCGCACCACCAGCAACACCCAAACAAAAACCCCGCCTTCCGGCGGGGTTTCTGCGTTTCAACAACAACGATCGATCAGTGCCCGCCACCGGCGGCAGCACCTGCGCCTGCACCGAACGGTGGCTTGGCCAGCCACAGGAAGGTGATGATCGCCAGGAAGATCCAGCCCAGCAGGAAGAAGATGTCGTTGAAGCCCATCTGCGATGCCTGGTGGTTGATCATGTTGTTCAGCACCGCCGCACCATGTTGCAGATCGCCCTGCCCCATCGCCGCCACCTGGTCCTGCATCCCCGGCTGGTAGGCCGAAATGTGCTCGGTCAGGTCCGCGTGATGCACCTGCGTACGACGCGCCCACAGCCAGGTGGTCAGCGACGCGGCGAAGCTGCCGCCCAGCGTACGCAGGAACGTGGCCAGGCCCGAGCCGGCCGCGATCTCACGACCATCCAGATCCGACAGCAGGATCTGCAGCACCGGCATGAAGAACAGCGCGACACCAATGCCCATGATCAGCTGCACGCCGGCCACGTGCTGGAAGTCCACCTGCAGGTTGAACCCCGACCGCAGGAAGCTGGTCATCGACAGCACCACGAACGCGATCGTGGCCAGCATGCGCATGTCGAAGCGCGATGCGTACTTGCCCACGAACGGGGTCATGATCACCGGCAGGATGCCGATCGGCGCCGTCGCCAGGCCCGCCCAGATCGCGGTGTAACCCATGTCGCGCTGCAGCCACTGCGGAATCAGCAGTGCCACGCTGAAGAACGCCGCGTAGGCCACCACCATCGCCAGCGTACCGGCGCGGAAGTTGCGGTGCCGGAACAGCTTCAGGTCGACGATCGGATCCTTGTCGGTCAGTTCCCAGATCAGGAACACGGTCAGCGCCACCACCGCCACGCAGGCCAGCACCACGATCTTCATCGACGAGAACCAGTCCTCGTCGTTGCCCAGGTCGAGCACCAGCTGCAAGGCACCTACGCCGATCACCAGGGTGACCAGGCCAACGTAGTCCATCTTCGGCTTTTCGACGTGTTCCGGGCGCCCCTTCAACTGGTTACCGACCACCAGCGCTGCGAAGATGCCCAGCGGCACATTGATCAGGAAGATCCATTCCCAGCTGTAGTTGTCGGTGATCCAGCCACCGAGGATCGGCCCGCAGATCGGCGCCACCACGGTGATCATCGCCAGCAGCGCCAGCGCCTGTCCGCGCTTTTCTCTGGGATAGATCGAGACCAGCAGCGACTGGGTGATCGGGTACATCGGGCCGGCGACGAAGCCCTGCAGCGCGCGTGACAGCACCAGCATGCCCATGCTCTGGGCCAGGCCGCACAGCAGCGAGGTGATCACGAAGGCCAGCGTGGCCCACACGAACAGCTTGCGCTCGCCGAAGCGACGGCTGAGCCAGCCGGTCAGCGGCAGCGCGATCGCGGTGCTCACCGCGAACGAGGTGATGACCCATGTCGCCTGCTGCGAACTGGCGCCAAGATTACCGGCGATGGTCGGCAACGAGACGTTGGCGATGGTGGTGTCGAGCACCTGCATGAACGAGGCCATCGCCAGGCCCACGGTGCACAGGGCCACACTGGGTGGCAGGAAGCCGGCGGCCGCACCCGGCGCCGCCGGTGCGCCCGGAGAGCCGGGCGCAGCTGGAGCTTGTGCGGACATGGCCGGCCTCAGCTCGCCTTGCCCTGCTGCGGCAGGTTGCCCTGGATGATCGTGTGGATCACCTCATCGGCATCGTGCAACTGCTTGGCGTACACGTCGGTGTCGAACACCGTGCCCTTGGCGGCCGCGCTCGGCAGCACTTCGCCCTTCTGGTCGCGCAGGCTCACTTCAGCCTTCATCGACAGGCCGATGCGCAGCGGGTGTTCGGCCAGCTGCTTGGCATCGATGGCGATGCGCACCGGCACGCGCTGCACGATCTTGATCCAGTTGCCGCTGGCGTTCTGCGCCGGCAGCAGCGAGAACGCCGAACCGGTGCCCAGGCCGAGGCTGTCGATGCGGCCCTTGTACTTCACGTCGCCGGCATACAGGTCCGACTTCAGCTCCACTTCCTGGCCCAGGCGCATGTGGCGCAGCTGGGTTTCCTTGAAGTTGGCTTCGACCCACATCTGCTCGGTCGGCACCACCGCCATCAGCGCATTGCCCGGCTGCACGCGCTGACCGACCTGCACCGAACGACGGGCGACATAGCCGGTGACCGGCGCGACGATGCCCGAACGCGCATTGTTGAGGAAGGCCTGGCGCAGCTGCGCGGCGGCGGCCTGCACATCCGGCTGGGTGGCGATCACGGTGTCATCGACCAGCGCGCGGTTGCGCTCGACGGTCTCGCGCGAACCGGCCACGGCCGCTTCGGCAGCCGCCAGCTCATCGCCGGCATGGGCCAGTTCTTCGTTGGAAATGGCGCCGGTGGCGGCCAAGCCCTTGCGGCGTGCGAAGTCGTCGCGCACGCGCTTCAGGGTCACCTGACGCGCGTTCAGATCTGCCTGTGCACCCTCGACGCTGCGGTACAGGCCACGGGTCTGGCGCACGGTCTTGGCCAGGTTGGCTTCAGCCTGCTGCAGGGCTACCGAGGTATCGGCCGGGTCCAGCTGCACCAGCAGCTGGCCGCGCTCCACGCGCATGCCGTCATCGGCGTTGATGGCAACCACGGTACCGGCCACCAGCGGGGTGATCTGCACCTGGTTGCCCTGCACGTAGGCGTCGTCGGTCTCTTCGAACCAACGGCCGAACATGAAGTACCACAGCGCCAGTGCCGCCAGCAGCAGCACGACGATCACGAACAGGCCGCGCAGCAGCTTGCCGCGACGGTTGGGGGCGGCGGGGGCCGCAGTGTCTTGGGTCTGGCTCATGGCAGGCGTCTTCAGGAATGCGAGGAATCGGAATGGGAAGCAAGCGGTGCGGCGTCGGCGTCACTGGGCTGGAAACCACCGCCGAGCGCCTTGCTCAGGCGCACCGAGGTCTGCAGCTGCTGCGACTGCAGGCCGGCCAGCTGCTGCTGCGACTGCAGCAGGGTGGACTGCGCGGTCAGCACGTCCAGGTAGCTGCCGATGCCGGCGCGGTAGCGCTGCTGGGCCAGGTCGAACGCGGCGCGTGCGGTATCCACCGCCTGCTGCTGCGACTGCGCCTGCTGCGCCAGCGAGCGCACCGCGTTGACCTGGTCGGCGACGTCGCGCAGTGCATCGAGCACCGCCTGGTTGTAGTTCGCTACGGCCAGGTCGTACTGCGCATCGGTGTTGGCCAGGTTGGCGCGCAGCTTGCCGCCTTCGAAGATCGGCAGGCTCAGCGCCGGACCGATGTAGGCGAAGCTGGAACTGCTCTGCAGCAGGTCGCCGACATTCGGCGCGACCACGCCGGCCAGCGCGGTCAGGTTGAGGCTCGGGTAGAACTTTGTCTTGGCGACCTTGATCTGCTTGTCGGCCGCTTCCACCCGCCAGCGCGCGGCGACGATGTCGGGGCGACGGCCAAGCAGTTCGCTGGGCACCACACCCGGCAGCTGCAGCGCCAACGGGTTCATCGCGCGCGGGCGTTCGATCGACAGGCCCCGGTCCGGGCCCTTGCCGACCAGCGCGGCCAACGCAGTGCGTCCCGCATCGATACGCTGCTGCGCCGCCAGCAACTGCTGCTGTGCGGCCGGCACACGGGCTTCGGCCTGGCGCACCTGCAGGTCGCTGTCGATGCCGGCGCTACGACGCTGACGGGTCAGCTCCAGCGACTTCTGCGAGCGCGCCAGTTCTTCTTCAGCTACGTCATTGAGCTGCCAGGCGTAAGCCAGATCGGTATAAGCCTGGGCGATGCCGGTGGACAGGTTCAGGCGTGCGGCCTGGGCCTCGACGGTAGCGGCATGGGCGCCGTCCACGGCGGCTTCCCAGGCGGCGCGCTTGCCGCCCCACAGGTCGATGCCGTAGCTGAAATCGAAGGCAACCTGGCTGCTGCCGGCGTAGTGGCCACCGATTTCATCGCCGGCCATCGATTCGGGCAGGCGCAGGCCGGTGTAGCCACCGGACACGGACAGGCTGGGCAGGCGATCGGCGCGTGCGGTGCCGACCTGTGACTGTGCCTGGCGCAGGCGTGCATCGGCGGCGTCCAGGCTCGGATGGCCGGCGAGGCCTTCGGCGATCAACGCATCCAGCTGCGTATCGCCCAGTGCCTTCCACCAGTCCTGGGCGGGAAAACCGGCGGCGCTCAGGTCGCTGTCGGCCAGGGTGCGTTCGCTGTGCAGGCTGTCCACGTCGAGCACGTGGCCCTGCGGGGTGAGGCCGCGGCTGCTGGCGCAGGCGGCCAGGGCCAGGGCCAGCGCTGAAACCAGCAGCGCGCGCCCGGACCGGCGGAGAGTGGGATGCGGGATCGGGTTCATGGGGTCGTCAGGGAATCGCGGATTCGGGTCAGGAGGGACAGCAGCTGCGTGCGTTCGTCGGCGGACAGATCGCGCAGGGCGTAATCCATCACCGCGTCGCCGCGCAGCTTCAACCGCGCCCACAGCGCGCGGCCTTCTTCGGTCAATACGATCTGCAGCGCACGCCGGTCCTGGGCATGCGGCTCGCGGCGCACGCAACCGAGCGCTTCCAGCTTGTCCAGCAGGCGGGTGACCGCACTGGGCACCTGGTCGATGGCCTGGGCCAGTTCGTTGGCCGTGCACGGCGCCATGTTCGAGAGCACCTTCAGCCCGATGTAGTGGGTGAAGCCGATGCCGAGGTCTTCTTCGGCCATGGACGCGTCGAGCTGGCGGACCAGGCCGTCGCGCACCTGGCGCAGCAGCAGGCCGAAGCTGGGGGGAGTGGTTGCAGGACAGATCATGGGGGAGCATTCTCTTCCAAAAAAAATATTTCTCAATGGAAATATTCGATCTGGCATCGAATGCTGTGTTGCAGCAATGGGCTGGATCAGGTGAAGGCGCCACCTTAATGGCGCTCCCAACTGGCCCGGTAGTACAATCCAGCCAATGAATGTCATATTCAAGCCACCCCCAGCCCATGTGAAGGCGGGCGAACCCGGGCCTGCCACCCTGCTGCGTGAAGAAGCGCTGGACTGGTTCGAGCGCAATGACGGCCCGCCGGTCATCGCCTTCCGCTTCGACAGCCCGCAGGGCCTGGCCCGCGAAGTGGACTGGCATCACCACGTCCGCGCGCAGCTGATCTGCGTTGAACGCGGCCTGCTGACCACCCGCACCTCACATGGCACCTGGTCGCTGGCGCCGGGCTCGGCGGGCTGGATGCCACCAGCCGAACCGCATACGGTCCACATCGATGGACCCCTGCGCGGCTGGGGCATGGTGCTGGCCGCACCGCTGTGCGCCGAACTGCCGGCCGATCCGTGCGTGCTGGGCATCTCGCGGCTGGCGCAGGCGGTGGCCGAACGCATCTGCGACTGGCCACAGGATTACGAGAGCACCACCGAGCGGCAGCACATCATCAACGTGCTGCTGGACGAGATCCGCACCGCGCCGCGCCAGCGCATGCATCTGCCGATGCCGCGCGACCGACGCCTGCTGAAGATCGCCTCACAGTTGCTGGCCGACCCGGCCGACGAGCGCGGGCTGGCGCAGTGGGCGCATTGGGCCGGCCTGTCGCCGCGCAGCCTGACCCGCCATTTCCGCGACGAGACCACCCTCAGTTTCGCCCAGTGGCGCCAGCAGGCGCGGCTGGCCGAGGCGCTGCGCCAGCTCAGCGAGGGCCGCAGCGTGGCCGATATCGCCCATGCACTGGGCTTCAGCAGCGCCAGCGCCTTCGTCACCGTGTTCCGGCGACACTTCGGGCTACCGCCCGGACGCTACCTGGCACGGGCCGGTCACGGCCTGGAACCGGGCCTTGACCCTGCACGCGGCTTGGCATCCCCCGCCGCATCCGGATAATCACTGGATTGAGAGCGGCGACCGCCGTCACCGCCTCCCGACATAGGTAACAACGCCGCATGACCGATCTTGCCCGCCCCGTGTTCCACGGTTTCGAACAACTGCCGCTGCGCGAGTACGCCGAACGCGCCTACCTCGACTACTCGATGTACGTGGTCCTGGATCGCGCCCTGCCGTTCCTCGGCGACGGCCTGAAGCCCGTGCAGCGCCGCATCATCTATGCGATGAGCGAGCTGGGCCTGAATGCCGCGTCCAAGCCGAAGAAGTCCGCGCGTACCGTCGGTGACGTCATCGGTAAGTACCACCCGCATGGCGACAGCGCGTGCTACGAAGCGCTGGTGCTGATGGCGCAGCCGTTCTCGTACCGCTATCCGCTGATCGAAGGCCAGGGCAACTTCGGTTCCAGCGACGACCCGAAGTCGTTCGCGGCGATGCGTTACACCGAATCCAAGCTGACACCGATCGCCGAAGTGCTGCTGGGCGAACTGGGCCAGGGCACCACCGACTGGGCGCCGAACTTCGACGGCACCCTGCAGGAACCGACCTGGATGCCGGCACGCCTGCCGCATCTGCTGCTGAACGGCACCACCGGCATTGCCGTGGGCATGGCCACCGATGTGCCGCCGCACAACCTCAACGAGATCGTCAGCGCGCTGCTGCATCTGCTGGACGACCCGGACGCCAGCGTGCGCGACCTGTGCGAGCACGTGAAGGGCCCCGACTACCCGTCCAACGCCGAGATCATCACCCCGGCCAACGACCTGCGGAACATGTACGAGACCGGCAACGGCAGCGTGCGTGCGCGTGCGACCTACATCAAGGAAGCACACAACGTGGTGGTCACCGCGTTGCCGTTCCAGGTGTCGCCGTCGAAGGTGATCGAGCAGATCGCCGCACAGATGCGCGCCAAGAAGCTGCCGTGGCTGGAAGACATCCGCGATGAGTCCGACCACGCCAACCCGGTGCGCGTGGTGCTGGTGCCGCGCTCGAACCGCGTCGACGCCGAGCAGCTGATGGGCCACCTGTTCGCGACCACGGACATGGAGCGCAGCTACCGCGTCAACCTCAACGTGATCGGGCTGGACGGCCGTCCGCAGGTCAAGAACCTGAAGACGCTGCTCAGCGAATGGCTGGCGTTCCGCAGCAGCACCGTCACCCGCCGCCTGCAGCACCGCCTGCAGAAGGTCGAGCGTCGCCTGCACCTGTTGGAAGGCCTGCTGGTGGCGTTCCTCAACCTGGACGAGGTGATCCACATCATCCGTACCGAGGACGAACCGAAGGCGGCGCTGATCGCGCGCTTCGGCCTGTCCGAGGATCAGGCCGAGTACATCCTGGAAACCAAGCTGAAGCAGCTGGCCCGCCTGGAAGAGATGAAGATCCGCGGCGAGCAGGACGAGCTGGCCAAGGAACGCGACAAGATCCTGAGCATCCTCGACAGCAAGGCCAAGCTGAAGAAGCTGATCCGCGACGAGCTGCAGGCCGATGCCAAGAAGTTCGGTGACGAGCGCCGTTCGCCGCTGGTGCAGCGCCAGGCGGCGCAGGCCATCGACGAGACCGAGCTGGTGCCGAGCGAACCGATGACGGTGGTGATGTCCGAGAAGGGCTGGATCCGTGCCGCAAAGGGCCACGACATCGATGCCTCGACCCTGTCCTATCGCGATGGCGATGCCCTGCAGGGCGCGGTGCGTGCACGCAGCACCCAGCAGGTCGCGTTCCTCGACAGCGAAGGCCGCGCCTACTCCACGCCGGTGCATACCCTGCCCTCGGCGCGCGGCAACGGTGAACCGCTGACCGGCCGCTTCTCGCCGGCCGCGGGCACCAGCTTCGTGACCCTGGCCAGCGCCGAACCGGATACCCGCTTCGTGCTGGCCTCGACCCACGGTTATGGTTTCGTCACCCGCTTCGAGAACCTGATCGGCCGCAACAAGGCCGGCAAGGCGATGCTGAACCTGTCGGCGGGCTCGTCGGTGCTTACGCCGTCGGTGGTGGCCAACGTCGCCACCGACCGCATCGTCGCGGTGACCAGTTCGGGCAACCTGCTGGCGATCGCCGCCAACGACCTGCCGGAACTGGACAAGGGCAAGGGCAACAAGATCATCGAGATCCCCAAGGCCAAGCTCGCCACCGAGCGCGTGGTGGCAATCGTGGCGATCAGCCCGGGGCAGACCCTGCAGGTACGCAGCGGCCAGCGCACGATGGGCCTGAAGTTCAACGAGCTCGAGGCCTATCTGGGCGCCCGCGCCACCCGTGGCCACCTGCTGCCGCGTGGCTGGCAGAAGGTGGAAGGGCTGTCGGTCGAATGACGGTAGGTGTCAACCTTGGTTGACACACCCTGCCCGGCGCTACCGGGAACGGGACGTCAGACACAAAAAAGCCGGGGCATTCCCCGGCTTCTTTGTTTGTCGGCTGGCGGGCGGTGGAGCAGCTGGCGGGCGAAGGCTGGCTGGCGGTGCTCCGGTGCTGGCGGGCGACGGGACGTTGCGCTTCTGCGAAATGCAGCCAAGCATGGTTTGGCTCTACATCAGGTACAGCAGCCGACCAGCGGTCGGCTCTACCGGAAAGCAGCCGAGCATGGCTCGGCTCTACCGAAAGCGGCGTCGGTCAGTGCGCCGGGGCGCCGCTGCCGTCGATCTTGCTCAGCTGGTACAGCTCCAGGCCGATGCGCTTGATCAGGCCCAGCTGCTGCTCCAGCCACCACGCGTGGTCTTCCTCGGTGTCCTTCAGCTGCGCCAGCAGCATGTCGCGGCTCACGTAGTCACCCTTCTCCTCGCACAGCTTCATGCCGGCGGCGAGGTTGTTGCGAACGGCGTATTCGGTATCCAGGTCCTTGCGCAGCATCTCCTCCACGGTCTTGCCCGGCTCGGTGGCATGCGGGCGCATGTCCGGGTCGCCGCCCAGGAACAGGATCCGGCGCAGCAGCGCGTCGGCATGCTGGGTCTCCTCTTCCATCTCGTGGTTCAGGCGTTCGTACAACGCGAACAGGCCCTGGTCCTCGTAGCGGCGGGAGTGGATGAAGTACTGGTCGCGGGCGGCGAGTTCGCCGCGCAGCAGTTCCTTCAGGCAGGCGATGACGTCCGGGTTGCCTTTCATGGGGGGAGCTCCTGTGAATCGATGGCGCCCATGGTGCCCCATCTGGAAATACGGTGATCTAATCGGAATCAGTCGCAGTTGCGCCTGCGGCTACAATCGGCCGACATGCTCGGGAAGGACCTGCAATGCGTCGTACGTGGCGGTGGATTCTGGGTGCGTTGGTCGCGATCGTGCTGCTCGCGGTGCTGGTCCTGTGGTTACTGCTGCGCGGCAGCCTGGCCGAGCTGGACGGCGAGCGCCCTTTGCCCGGGCTGGCCGGCAAGGTCAGCGTGGAGCGCGATGCGCTGGGGGTGGTCACCATCACCGCTGGCAACAAGGCCGATGCGCTGCGGGCGCTCGGCCGTATTCACGCGCAGGAACGTTATTTCGAAATGGACCTGATGCGGCGCAGTGCCGCCGGTGAACTGTCCGCGCTGTTCGGGGCGAAGGCGATCGAAGCCGACAAGCGCATGCGCGTACACCGCCTGCGCGCGCGCACCGAGGCCCATCTGCAGGATGCGCTGGGCAGCGACCCTGCAGCCGTGCGCGCCTATGTGGACGGGGTCAACCAGGGCCTGGACAGCCTGGCGGTACGGCCGTGGGCCTACCTGCTGCTGCGGCAGGCACCCCGACCGTGGCAGGCCAGCGACAGTGTACTGGCAGGCCTGGCCATGTACGCCGACCTGCAGGACCCCGGCAACCAGTCCGAACTGGCCCTGCAACGCATCCGCGCGGTGGTGCCGCCTGCCCTGTACGCCCTGCTGGCGCACGACGGCAGCGAGTGGGATGCACCGCTGGCCGGCGCTCCCCGTGGCAACGCCCCCCTGCCCGATGCCAGCCAGCTGGACCTGCGCACGCTGAAGGCCTCGACCGGCGCGGCTGCGGAAGATGCCGACGCGGTCGGCAGCAACAATTTCGCCATTGCCGGCGCGCTGACCGCCGATGGCCGTGCGATCGTCGCCGACGACATGCACCTGGGCCTGCGCGCGCCCAGCCTGTGGTTCCGTGTGCGCCTGCGCTACCCCGATCCGCAGGCCGCAGGTGGCCGGGTCGACGTCAGCGGGTTCTCGCTGCCGGGCGTGCCGGCGGTGATTGTCGGCAGCAATGGCCATGTCGCTTGGGGCTTCACCAACAGCTACATCGACACCGCTGACTTCCGCAGCGAACCCGCCGACGCTGCGGTGACCGTGCATGATGAGCGGATCGTCGTGGCCGGCGGCACCGACGTGCAATTCCCGGTGCGCGAAACCGCGTGGGGGCCGATCCTGCACACCCACGCCGATGGCAGCGGCGACGCTCTGCGCTGGGTCGCGCAGTTGCCGGGTGCGGTGCGCATGGACTTCGCCGACATGGCACGCGCTGCCGATCTGCACCAGGCCCTGCAGATTGCCGACCACGCCGGAATTCCCGCGCAGAACCTGGTGGTCGGCGACCGCAGCGGGCGCATCGCGTGGCGACTGATCGGCGCGCGGCCTGACCGTGGCCCGGGCTGCGCGCCACTGGGTTTCAATGAAAATCAGGCCAACCAGGGCTGCGCGCCCTGGCCGATCCGCAGCGACGCCGCGCCGAGCCTGATCGATCCACCCGCGCATCGGCTGTGGACCGCCAACAGCCGCGTGGTGGACGAGGCGACCCTGGCCACCGTCGGCAATGGCGGCTACGACCTCGGCGCACGCGGTCGGCAGATCCGTGACCTGCTGGCGACCCAGGAACGCTTCGACGAACACGACCTGCTGGCAATCCAGCTGGACGACCGCGCAGTGTTCCTGCAGCGCTGGTGGGTGCTGCTGCAGGAGGTGATCGAGCACAGCGACGATCCGGCACTGAAGCGGTTGAGAACGGTCAGCGAGCATTGGGACGGACGCGCCGCGATCAATTCGACCAGCTACCGGGTGGTGCGCGAATTCCGTACACAGGTGCTCGACACGCTGACCGATGCGCTGCTGGCACCGGCCCGGGCGCAGCTGGGCGAGGATTTCCTGGCACCGCGCCTGGCGCAGCTGGAAGGCGTCGCCTGGCCGATGCTGGAACAGCGCCCCGCCAACCTGCTGCCGCCCGCGTACGCAAGCTGGGATGCGCTGCTGGCCGATGCTGCACATCGCACCGAAGCCGAGCTGTCCAAGCAGGGGCCGCTGGCGCACCGCAGCTGGGGCGAGCGCAATACCGCAGCGATCTGCCATCCGGTCGCGCGCGCCCTGCCCGCCTTCGCCAGTCGCTGGTTGTGCATGCCGGCCGATCCGCTGCCCGGCGACCGTGACATGCCGCGTGTACAGACGCCGACCTTCGGTGCCTCGCAGCGGATGGTGGTCTCGCCCGGCCACGAAGCCGACGGCATCGTGCACATGCCGGGTGGGCAGAGCGGCCATCCGCTGTCGCCTTACTGGGGCGCGGGGCATGAGGATTGGGTGCATGGTCGCCCCACCCCGTTCCTGCCCGGCAAGGCACAGCACACGATGACGCTGGTACCGGTGCCCTGACGGCGGCCGACACATGCGAGAGGGTGCGTTGCACGCTGTAGAGCCAAGCCCATGCTCGACTGCTTCTGGTGCGGAGCCGAGCATGGGCTCGGCGCTACAAGATGCCCGCCCGCGCGGCCGGCTCAGGCCTTGCGGCGCTCGATCAGGTTCAACAGCGGCCCGGTCATCGCAGTGGTCACCAGCGCCATGATCACCAGCACCGCGAACAGGCGGTCGCCAAGCAGGCCCAGCTCGTAACCCAGGTTGAGCACGATCAGTTCCATCAACCCGCGCGTGTTCATCAGCGCCCCCAGTCGCCACGCTTCGCGCGAGGCCATGCCGGTACTGCGCGCCGCACTCCAGGTGCCCAGCAGCTTGCCCACCGTGGCCACTGCGATCACCACCACGCACAGCAGGATGTCGCTGCTGTGCAGCGCGTCGGCACGCATGCGCAGGCCGGTCATGGCGAAGAACAGCGGCAGCAGCAGGGTCACCGCGAACGGTTCGACCCGGGCCACCAGCAGCTGCCGCAGCTGCGCGTTGGACGACACCGCCACACCCGCAGCGAATGCGCCGAACAGCGCGTGGATGCCGAGCACTTCGGTAACCAGCGCACTGGCCAGCGACAGCAGCAGGATGCCCAGCAGCCAGCGCCCTTCACGACCGGGCGCGATCGTCTGCCGGGCAAACCACGGCTTCACCAGCCCCAGCATCAGCGCGATGAACGCCACCACGCACAGCAGGTTGAGGCTGGCCGGCAACCAGCCGGTAGCCTGCGCTGCCGCCACGATCAACGCCAGCAGGCACCACGCGGTCGCATCGCCCAGCGCCGCGCAGGCGATGGCGGTCTGCCCCAGCGATGTGTGGGTGATGCCGCGATCAGCGAGGATGCGCAGCAGCACCGGGAAGGCGGTGATGCTCATCGAGATGCCAACGAACAGCGCGAACGCGGTAAAGCTCACGCCTTGCGGACCGTGCTGCGGATACAGCCAGATCGCCAGGACCACGCCGAGCACGAACGGCACCGCGATGCCGGCGTGGCTGACGGTGAAGGCGAATCGGCGACGCCCACGCAGCGCGCCCAGATCCAGCTCGGCGCCGGCCACCAGCAGGAACATCAGCACGCCCAGCTGGCTGAGCATGCCCAGCGGCCCCAGCGAAGCGGCCGGGAACAGCGCGCCATGCACCTGCGGCAGCAGACTGCCCAGCAACAGCGGCCCCATCATCAGGCCGGCGGCCATCTCACCGATCACCGCCGGCTGTCCGAAACGCTTCAACAGCGCGCCGGCACCCTTGGCGACCAGCAACAGCACCAGCAGCTGCAGCAGGAACAGGCCGAGCGGTGAAGCCAGGTGATGCGCCCAATCACTGCCGACCACGGCCTCGGCCTTGCTGGCCACCGTCGGCAGCCCGGGCCCGGCATAGCGGGCCAGCAGCAGGCCGACCAGCAACGGCACGCCAGCCCATACCAGGTACCGCCACGCCCACTTCGTCGGTCGCACGGGACCTCCGGTCTGTACGTCCATGAACATTCCCCAATGTGCAGGGCGCCGATGATACGTCCTTGCCTGCTCCGGCGCTGTGCGCTCGCCGGGCATGGTCCGGCGCTACCGTTGTCAGGCGACCGGGCACTGCCGGTCAGGCCAACGCCTGCTCGTGCACCCCGGCGATGGCGCGGCCCGACGGATCGGCGGCGGCGGCAAAGCTGGCATCCCAGGCAATGGCAGCCGGCGAGGAACAGGCGATCGACTTGCCACCCGGCACGGTTTCAGCCGCCGCGTGGCTGGGGAAGAACTGCTCGAACAGGTGGCGGTAGTAGTACGCCTCCTTGGTCTGCGGCGGGTTGTGCGGGAAGCGCTTGTCGGCGGCGGCCAGTACGCGGTCGCTGACCTGCGCTTCGGCGTGCGCCTTCAGTCCGTCGATCCAACCGTAGCCGACGCCATCGCTGAACTGCTCCTTCTGCCGCCACAGGATGCTGTCCGGCAGATAGCCCTGGAAGGCCTCGCGCAGTACCGCCTTCTCGATGCGGCGACCACCGAAGCCGGCGCCGACCATCTTGTGCGCGGCATCGAAACGCATGGCCACGTCGAGGAACTCGCGGTCCAGGAACGGCACGCGCGGCTCCACGCCCCAGGCCATCATCGACTTGTTGGCGCGCAGGCAATCGTAGTTGTGCAGGGCATCGAGCTTGCGCACCAGTTCCTGGTGGAATTCGCGTGCGTCCGGAGCCTTGTGGAAGTACAGATAGCCGCCGAAGATCTCGTCACTGCCTTCGCCGGACAGCACCATTTTCACGCCCATCGCCTTGATACGGCGCGCCAGCAGGAACATCGGCGTGGAGGCGCGGATGGTGGTGACGTCGTAGGTTTCAATGTGGCGGATCACCTCCGGCAGCACGTCCAGGCCTTCTTCGAAGGTGTATTCGAAGCCGTGGTGCACGGTGCCCAGCGCTTCGGCGGCGACCGCAGCAGCGGCCAGATCCGGCGAACCCTTCAGGCCGATGGCGAACGAATGCAGGCGCGGCCACCAGGCTTCGCTCTGGCCGCCATCTTCGATGCGACGGCGCGCATAACGTGCCGCCACGGCGGCCACCAGCGATGAATCCAGCCCGCCCGACAGCAGCACGCCATACGGCACGTCACTCATCAACTGGCGTTCGACCGCATGTTCGAAGGCCTGGCGCAGCTCGGCGAGATCGGCCTGGCGGCCCTGCACGTCGTCGTACTCGCGCCACGGCTGCTGGTAGTAGCGCACCAGTTCGCCGCTGGCGCTGTCGTAGTAATGGCCCGGCGGGAACTGGGCAACGTCGGCGCAGGTATCGACCAGCGCCTTCATTTCAGACGCTACGCGCAGCCGCCCCTGCGCATCATGGCCCCAGTACAGCGGCACCACGCCAACCGGATCGCGCGCCACCAGCACACGGCCGGCTGCACGGTCCCACAGGGCGAAGGCAAAGATGCCGTTGAGCTGTTCCAGCCACTGCGCCGGCGATCCGCCCTGGCGATACAGCGCGTTGATCACCTCACAGTCCGAACCGGTCTGGAAGGCATAGGCTTCGGCGAGGCCGGCCTTGAGCTGCTGGTGGTTGTAGATCTCGCCGTTGACCGCCAGCGCCAGCTGCCCGTCTGCGGACAGCAGCGGCTGCGAGCCGCCGGCCGGATCGACGATGGCCAGGCGCTCGTGGACCAGCAGCGCGCCTTCGTCCAGGTACACGCCGCTCCAGTCTGGGCCGCGATGGCGCTGGCGCTGCGACAGCTCCAGCGCATGGCGGCGCAGGGAAGGAAGATCGTCACCGGCCTGCAGGCCGAAAATACCGAAGATCGAACACATGGGTGGAACTCCTGTTGTGGGGAAGTACACGGGGGGAAGGTGTTCGACCGGCCATCCAGGCCCGGGTGGGGCTGCGCCCGGGCACAAAAAAACCCGCATCGGCCGATGCGGGTTTTCTGGTGTCCGGGCGTATGTTGCTATCTATCTACCCAGGGCGCAGTCCCGCATCGGCCGCGCACGATTATTCGCGCGCAGATTATTGCGGTTGGTGTTGTTGACGGCGGTAGCCAGGCGGAGCGACATGGATCCGACCGTAACCGGGTTTCCGGCGCGGCGCAACAGTTGCGATGGCAACCGATTCAGCGGCCACGCCGGTAGCGACCCGGATAATCCCCTGCCCGCTTTCCGGAATTCATGGATGAACCCTTGCTGCCGTCGCCTGCTGCCCCTCCTGGCCATGATCGCCTTGGCCGGCTGTGCGACCACGCCCACCCGCCCGGTCGATGACAGCGAACGCGACGCCCTGGCCGCAGCTGCCGATGGCCAGTTCGATTCGGCGTTGCGCGTGGCCAAGCTGTACCAGTACCGCAACGACGTGCGCGCACTGGACTGGTATGCGCGCGCCGCTGCCACCACGCCGCGCACGCACCGCACCACAAGCGCCGAGGAACAGCTGGGCAGGATCCTGGAACGCGGCCGGCTGGACAGTGCTGATACCCCGCAGAAGCCCGACGCGGTGGTGCTCAAACCCTCCGCGCGCAAGGCCTACCGCTGGTACCACAGCGCCGCCTATCACGGCTCGCCGTATGCGATGAGCGATCTGGAGACGTGGTATGAGCGACGTGGCGACATGGAGGGCGCGCTGCGCTGGCGCCTGCGCCGCGCGGTCTACCTGCGCCACCTGTACAAGCTGCAGCCGTTGCGCGATGCCACCAGTGGCTCGGCGAAGCCCGGCGCTCCGCTCAGCGCTGATGCCTCACCGAATCCGGTGATCGCGCGCATCCAGCGCCGCGCCGCGCGCGGCGATGCCGAAGCGCAGGTGGACCTGGGCACGCTGTACGAGGCCGGCATCGGCGTGGTGCAGGACAAAACCGAAGCGCTGCGCTGGTATGAGCGTGCCGCTGCACAGGGCAACGTGTATGGCCAGTACCTGGCCGGGCTGGCACTCGGCCGCGGCGGCGATGGCCTGCAGAAGAACGTGGATGCGGCGGCGGCGTGGTTCGCCAAGGCCCACGCGCAGGACTTCTACATGGCCGACGAGTCGTACTGGCGCGAAGCGATCAAACCGCCATTCTTCCAGTTCTCGGAATAGCGCCGGGCCATGCCCGGCGTATCCACAGCGACCTGCTGGACGAGCACTACACCAGCAGGCGTTCAACCAGTCGCTGGTACAGCCCCGGCAGCGCTTCCAGCTCGTCCACGCGCACGTTTTCATCCACCTGGTGGATGCTGGCGTTGACCGGGCCGACTTCGATGCACTGCGCACCCAGTGGCGCGATGAAGCGCGCATCGGAGGTGCCACCACCGGTGCTCTCTTCCGGCGCGCGTCCGGTGTGCTCGGCAAGGACCGCGCGCGCCGCTGCACGCAACGTCCCTTCGGGCGTGTAGAACGGCTCGCCGCTGCGGTGCCACTTCAGCGTGTAGTGCAGGCCATGACGGTCCAGCAACGCGGTGATCTCCGTCTCCAGCTTCGGTGCATCCCAATGCGGGTTGTAGCGGATGTTGAAATCCACCTCCAGCTCACCGGGAATCACGTTGTTGGCGCCGGTACCGGCATGGATGTTGGAGATCTGCAGGCTGGTCGACGGGAAGCTCTCATAGCCCTCGTCCCAGCGCCGTGCGCTCAGTTCGGCCAGCATCGGCGCGGCAAGATGGATGGGGTTGCGCGCCTTGTCCGGATAGGCCACATGGCCCTGCACACCCTGCACGCGCAGCTTGGCCGACAGGCTGCCACGCCGTCCCACGCGCAGCAGGTCACCCAGCGTGGTGGTGGACGACGGCTCGCCGGTGATGCACCAGTCGATACGCTGGCCGCGCTCGGCGAACAGCCGTGCGACATGGCGCACGCCATCGATGGCATCGCCCTCTTCATCACTGGTCAGCAGCACCGCCAGCGTGCCCGTGTGCTGCGGATGGGCGGCAACGAACTGTTCGGCAGCGACCACGAACGCAGCCACGCTGCCCTTCATGTCCGCGGTACCACGACCGTACAGCACGCCATCGCGGATCTGCGGTGCGAACGGATCGCTCTGCCATGCCTCGCGCGGGCCCGGCGGCACCACGTCGGTGTGGCCCAGCAGGACCAGCACCGGTGCGCCGCTGCCGTGGGTGGCCCACAGGTTGTCGACCTCGCCCAGCCGCAGGTGCTCACAGGTGAAACCGGCTGCCTGCAGACGTTCACCGATCAGCGCCTGGCAACCGGCATCGTCCGGGGTCACCGACGGCCGTGCAATCAGATCGCAGGCCAGGTCGAGGACGGCGCTCACGCGCCGCCCACGCCGAAGCGCGCCTTGAAGCCGTTGTCGCTGAAACCCTGGCTGACCTTACCGTCGGCGGTCACCACCAGCGGGCGCTTGATCAGCTGCGGGTATTCGCGCAGCAGCAGTTTCCACTCCGCTTCCGAATCGGCAGCCTTGCGGTTGTCCGGCAGCTGCCGCCAGGTGGTGGAGGACCTGTTGACCATTGCCGCCAGGCCACCCAGCTGGGCGGCCCATTCCAGCAGCGTTTCCGGGCTGGGTTTGTTGTCGCGGTAGTCGACGAAGGTGTACGGCACGCCGAAGCGGTCCAGCCACTTGCTCGCCTTCTTGCAGGTATCGCAGTTCTTCAGACCGTAGACGGTGGTGCTCATGCGTGCGGCTCCGTCAGTCGGCCAGGCCGCGCAGCAGGTCGTTGACGCTGGTCTTGCTGCGGGTGCGGGCATCGACCTGCTTGACGATCACCGCGCAGTACAGCGAGTGGGTACCGTCCTTGCTCGGCAGCGAGCCGGACACCACCACGCTGTACGGCGGGATGTAGCCGTAGCTGATTTCGCCGGTGGCGCGGTTGTAGATGCGGGTGCTCTGGCTGAGGAACACGCCCATGCCGATCACGCTGTGATGGCCGACGACCACGCCTTCCACCACTTCCGAACGCGCACCGATGAAGCAATGGTCTTCGATGATGGTCGGGCTGGCCTGCAGCGGCTCGAGCACGCCGCCGATGCCGGCACCACCGGACAGGTGGCAGTGCTGGCCGATCTGCGCGCAGGAACCGACGGTGGCCCAGGTGTCGACCATGGTGCCTTCGCCGACGTAGGCGCCGATGTTGGTGAAGCTCGGCATCAGCACCACGTCCTTGCCGAAATACGTGCCGCGACGGGCGATCGCGCCCGGCACCACGCGCACGCCACCACGGCGGAACTTCGCCTCGTCATAGCCGGCAAAGCGCGATTCGACCTTGTCCCAGAACGGTGCCGGGCGTGCATCGACCACGGCCATGTCGTTGACGCGGAAATACAGCAGCACCGCCTTCTTCAGCCATTCGTTGACCTTCCAGCCACCATGGCCGTCCGGCTCGGCGACGCGGAATTCGCCGCTTTCCAGGCCGTCGATCACACGGTTGACCAGCGGCCGGGTCGAGCCTTCCAGTTCGTGCAGGGTGAGCGTGGCGCGGCGCTCGAAGGCGCTTTCGATGCCGAACTTCAGTTCTTCCACGCCCGGGCCGGCCGGCTTGCGCAGCGACTTGCGTGCGATGTTCTCGGCGCGCGCGGCTTCGGCGGTCTTGGCCGGGGCCTTCTTCGCCGGTGCCTTCTTCACCGCAGCCTTCTTCGGCGCGGCAGTCTTCTTCGCAACCGGGTCAGCGGCAGTGGTCTTTCTGGCTGCTGCGCTCTTGGCGGTCGCGGCAGTCTTCTTTGCAGGCTTGGTGGCCATCAGGCGGGGTCTCCGGCGTTTCGATCAGGGTCCAGGCAGGCCAGCATTGCGTCATGCAGCTGCTGCCGGGCGGATTCAGTCAGGGGGAGGTCGTGTTCGTCACTGATCACGAAGGTGTCTTCGGCGCGTTCGCCGAATGTGGCAATGCGCGCGTCCTGCACGCGCAGTCCCTGGTTGCGCAGCACGAACGCCACGTCGGCCAGCAGGCCGGGACGGTCGGGTGCGACCAGGGCGAAACGGGTTGCGCCGGGTTCATCGCGGAACTCGATGCGCGGGGCAAAACGGAAATGGCGCAGCTGGCGCGGCACCACCCGGCGCGAGGGACGCAGCCGCGTCAGATCGCCACTGAGCGCCTCACGCAAGGCTGCTTCCAGGTTGGCGCTGCTGCCATCGGCAAACGTATCGGCCGGGCTCACTTCAAAATTATCGAAAATCGTGTCGGCAGGACCATCCAGCACGCGCGCGCGGTGGATGCCGTAGCCCTTGCGGTCCAACGTCATCACGATCGCGGCGAACAGGCCGTCACGGTCCGGCGAGTGCACGAACACTTCCAGTGCCGGGTCGTCGACGCTGATCCGACGTACCTTCACCAGCGTCTGGCCCTGCTTGATCGGTACCAGCGCGGCGGCCTGCCAGGCCAGCTGTTCCGGGCGCAGGCGGATGAAGCCTTCGTCGGGCATCACCGCGAACTGGCGGTCGATGGTGGCATCGTCGTAGCCCTGCTCGCGCACCAGCGCACGCACGCTGTCGCGCGCTTCGGCCACGCGCTCGGCGGCCGGCACCGGGTGCTCCAGGCCCTCGCGCAGCGCGCGCCGGGTCGCGAAGTACAGATCGGCCAGCAGCCGGTCCTTCCACGCATTCCACAGCTTTGGGCTTGTGCCGGCGATGTCGGCGCAGGTCAGCAGATAGAGGTAATCCAGGCGGTCGCGGCTGCCGACCAGGGTCGCGAAACGATGGATCACGTCCGCGTCGGCGATGTCCTGCTTCTGCGCGGTCACCGACATCCGCAGGTGCTGTTCGACCAGCCAGGCCACCAGTTCGGTATCCGAACCACTCAGCCCCTGCGCGTGGCAGAAGGCCCGTGCATCGACCGCGCCCAGTTCGGAATGATCGCCGCCACGGCCCTTGGCGATGTCGTGGAACAGGCCGGCCAGCAGCAGCAGCTCGGGCTTGCGCAGGCGCGGCCAGACTTCATGGGCTATCGAGAAACGTTCGTCGGCGCGACTGCTGGCGAACAGCCCCATGTTGCGCAGGACCATCAGCGTGTGCTGGTCGACGGTGTAGACATGGAACAGGTCGAACTGCATGCGCCCGCTGACCTGGGCGAACGCGGGAATCCATTGCCCCAGCACGCCCAGCCGCGCCATGCGCGAAAGCGTGTCGACCGGGCGCTGGCCACGCAGCAGGGCCATGAACTGTTCGCGCGCGTCAGGGTCCGCCTGGTCATAGGCCGGCAGCAGCGGCAGCGATTCGGCCAGCGCGCGCGCGGTCAACGAATGCAGGCCGCGGATCTGCGGATTGTTCGCCCAGCTGGCGAACAGCGCGAAGACCTGGCCGATGTCCGCGTTCGGCCAGTCGGCATCGTTGGCCGCCAGATAGCCACGGCGCAGGGCGAACCCCACGGTCAGCGGCTCGGGCTGCGCCTCGCCATCGAACTGTTCCTCGAAGCGCTGCAGCAGACGATCGCTGATCCGCCGCACCACCGAAGCTGCGCGGTAGAAGCCCTGCATCATCTTTTCGACGCCCAGGCTTTCGCCGTCGTCTTCAAAGCCCAGGCGCGCGGCCAGGGTCTTCTGGTAATCGAAGCGCAGGCGCTCTTCGGGCCTGCGCGCCACCAGGTGCAGGCCGAAGCGCAGTCGTGCCAGCACCGCGCGTTCGCGCTTCAGTGCAGCGGCCTCGTCAGCGCCCAGGTGGCCGAGGCCGACCAGCGCTTCCAGATCGCGCACACCAAACGCACGCAGCGCCATCCAGCCCAGCGTGTTGAGATCGCGCAGGCCGCCGGGGCCATCCTTCAGGTCCGGCTCGAGGTTGTCGGCAGTGTCACCGAAGCGCTGGTGACGGTTGCGCAGCTCCTCGAGCTTGGCCAGGAAAAAAGCACGCGGTGGCCACAGTTCGCGGTCATCCACCGCCGCACGCAGCGCACGCCGCGCCGCCTCATCGGCCATCAGCGGGCGCGCTTCGATCAACGCCGTCAGCACGGTCTGGTCGGCAGCGGCCTCGCTGCATTGCGCCGCCGAACGCACCGCGTGACTGACCGCCAGGCCGCAATCCCACAGCAACGCGAACAGCCGCGCGAGCGACTCTTCGTGGGCCAGCTGCGCCTGCGGATCGCCGAACACCAGCAGGTCGATGTCCGAACGCGGGAACAGTTCACCACGCCCATAACCACCCACTGCGAACAGCGACAGGCCACTGTCGGCCGGCAGGCAGCGCTGCCAGGCATGGCGGATCAGGTGATCGGCCGCGCGCGCGCGCAACGCCAGCAGGCGCTCGATGTTGTCACCCTGGTCGAAGCGGCGGTACAGGCGCGTGTCGGCCTGCTGCAGCGCATCGCGCGCGGCAGCAGCCCAGTCCGGGTCGTTGAGCGACGCGGCCGGCGTGTCCAGCAGCGAACTCGCCGGCAGCATCGTCAGGAGACCTGCGACTCGCCCGGCGACAGGGTCAGCACGTCCACGCCGGTCTCGGTGACCGCGATCATGTGCTCCCACTGCGCCGACAGCTTGCGGTCCTTGGTCACTACGGTCCAGCCATCGGGCAGCACCTTGTTGTAGCGGGTGCCCTCGTTGATCATCGGCTCGATGGTGAAGGTCATGCCGGGCTGCAGCACCAGGCCCTGGCCCGGACGGCCGTAGTGCACCACCTGCGGTTCATCGTGGTAGACCTTGCCGATGCCGTGGCCGCAGTACTCGCGCACCACGCTGAAACGCTCGCCTTCGGCATAGCTCTGGATCGCATGGCCGACATCGCCCAGGGTTGCACCCGGACGCACCGCGCGGATGCCGCGCCACATGGCCTCATAGGTGGCGTCGACCAGGCGCTTGGCCATCACCGACGGGGTGCCGACGAAATACATGCGGCTGGTGTCGCCATGCCAGCCGTCCTTGATGACGGTGACGTCGATATTGATGATGTCGCCATCCTTGAGGACCTTCCCTTCGCTGGGAATGCCGTGGCAGATGACATTGTTGACCGAGGTGCACACGGTCTTGGGGAAGCCGCGGTAGCCGACGTTGGCCGGAATGGCGCCCTGCACGTTCACGATGTGGTCGTGGCAGATGCGGTCCAGTTCCTCGGTCGTGACACCGGGCTTGACGTGGGGGGTGACGATGTCGAGCACTTCGCTGGCCAGGCGGCCGGCGATGCGCATCATCTCGATTTCCTGCGGGGTTTTGATATTCACGCTCATGGCTCCCATTATCGCCGATCCGGCCGCAATCTGAACGAACGCCACCCAACTGGCGATCCGGGCCATGCACGGATCCGGCAAGGAAGGTGAAAGCGTGATGGTCCACACCCTTTCGATAGCCTGTTTCTCACGGAATACAGACACTTGCGGTGCCTACGCTGGCCCCACTGTCGTCAAAACGGCGCCGAACGTGCCGTTTTCGCCCTGTTCAACGGACCTTCGGGTCAGGGAGGTTGTCCATGCGATCCGCAGCTCGTTCCCCTTTGGCCTGGGCCCTGGCCCTGCTGCTGGCCGGCCCGGCGGCCGCCGCCGACACCACCACGTTCAACGTCACCCTGGTGGTCACCAAGGCCTGCACCATCACTGCCGCTGCGGCCACCAACGTCGACTTCGGTACCGCCGCCTCCACCACCGCCACCCCCACCCTGGGCCAGGGCACCGTGACCGCGCAGTGTTCGGCGCTGACCCCGTACACCATCGCGCTGAATGCCGGTGCCAATGCCGGCACGGCCAATGACGTCACCACGCGGCGGATGAAGAACACCAACGCCGCAGTCACCGCGAACAACTACGTGGGCTACCAGCTCTACCAGGATGCCGCACACACCCTGGTCTGGGGCGCCACCACCGGCACCAACACCCAGGCCGGCATCGGCACCGGGCTGGCGGTGCCCTACATCGTCTACGGCCAGATCCTCAACCTGAGCACGGCCAACGCTGCTACCGGCAACTACCTGGATACCGTTACCGCCACGATCACCTATTGATGGAGCACGCCCGCATGGCCGGATCCCGCCCGTGGCGCGCCACCGGCGTGGCGCTGCTCGTCTTCAGCCTGCTTGGGGTCAACGAGGTCTCGGCGACCAGCTTGCAGGTCGCCCCCACCAGCCTGCAGCTGGAAGCACGCCAGCGCGCTGGCGAACTGTGGTTGACCAACAGCGGCACCTCGCCGGTGAAGCTGCAGGTAAGGGTGTTCCGTTGGGTACAGCAGGACGGGAAGGAGCAACTGCTGCCCACCGAGGATCTGCTGGCTACGCCACCGATGCAGGAACTGGCAGCGGGCCAGCAGCAGCTGGTGCGGGTCATGCGCGCCGTTGCCGACGCACCGGCTGCGCAGCAGTACTACCGGCTGATCGTCGATGAGGTGCCCGATCTGGCCACGCGCAGCGAAGGCATGCAGTTCGTACTGCGCTATTCCATCCCGGTGTTCGTGCAACCCGGCGCCGGCGGCCGGCTGGCACCGCAGCTGCACGCCCGCCTAGTCCGGCTGGACGACGGTCGCAACGGCGTGGAAGTAGGCAATACCGGCAACAGCTACGCGCAGATCGCCGACCTCGCCCTGGGCAGCCCGGAGCGGCCGCGCATCGTCCATCCCGGCCTGCTGGGCTACGTGCTGCCCGGCCAGGTCATGCGCTGGCCGCTGGAGCGCACGGCGATCGACCGCGACAACGACCAGATCACGGCCAAGCTCAATGGCGAGTCGGAACAGACGTCGCTGCCGCCACCACCGGCTCGCTGAGGCGCTGATGAGCGCAGCGCTCGGTGCGGCCCTGTCCCCGGCGGCCCATGCAGCCGATGCCTCCGGGGTCTCCGCCGATGCCCTGCTGCCGCCACCGACCCCACTCACGGCCAACCAGACGCTGTACCTGGACGTGACCCTCAACAGCACGCCACGCGGCCTGCTGCCCTTCACCGACAATCGCGGCCGCCTGCAGGCCAGCCCCGAGATCCTGCGCCAGCTCGGTTTCAATGCCAGTGGCGATGCTCCCGTGTATCTGGACCAGATCAGCGGCGCGGTGGTGCGTTATGACGCCCACCTGCAGACCCTCGCGCTGGACGTGCCACTGGACCAGTTGACCCTGCCCACGACCGTGCTCAGCCGCCCGCAGGCGCGCGCGCCGCGCAGCAGCGCCTCGCCCGGCGTCCTGCTCAATTACGACCTGTATGGCAGCCGCGTCGACCGCCTCGGCAATCTGACCCTGAGCTCTGAACTGCGGATGTTCGGCGTGGGTGCCGGCACCTTCGAGAACACCGCGGTCAGCCGTCGCTACCAGACCGGAGACCGCCACTGGCGCAGCGACAGCGTACGCCTGGACACGCGCTGGACCCTGGATTTCCCGGACAGGGCGCTGACTCTGGAGGTGGGCGACTTCTACAGCGGCTTCGTCGACTGGAGCCGGCCGGTACGCCTGGGCGGCCTGCAGATCGGCCGCAATTACGGATTGCAGCCGTACCGTGTGCTTACCCCGACGCCGGCCTTCCTCGGCCAGGCGGTGGTGCCATCCACGGTCGAGCTGTATGTCGATGGCCTGCGCCAGTACAGCGGCCAGGTGCCGGTCGGACCATTCCAGCTGGCGGCGCAACCGGGCATCAGCGGCAACGGCAGCGCGCAGGTCGTGGTCACCGATGCGTTCGGCCGCATGCAGACCCTGGATTTCAGCTTCTACGGCACCCAGCAACTGCTGGCCAAGGGCCTGTCGGACTGGTCGCTCGGCGTCGGCCAGCTGCGCGAGCAGTTCGGCGAGCGCTCCTTCGCCTACGACGACCGTACCGTGGCAAGCGCCAGCTGGCGCGGCGGCGTCAGCGACACATTCACCGGCGAAGCACACGCCGAAGGTGGCGGCGGCCTGGCACAGGCCGGCGTGGGCGGCTGGTGGCTGCTGGGCGGCGCGGGCGTGGTCAATGCCGCGTACGCCCACAGCCGCTACCAGGGCCTGCAGGGCGGCCAGTGGGCGCTGGGGTACAGCTGGAACAACCGTCGTTTCAACGTCAATCTGCGCAGCGTGCGCAGCCACGGCGACTACCGCGACCTGGGCGCGCTGCAGGCCAACCTGCCGCCCAGCATCAGCGAGCAGGCCACGGTCGGCCTGGACCTGCTGCGCCTGGGCTCCCTGAGCGCCAGCTACCTGCGCCTGCGCTATCCCGATGGCGAGGACAACCGCTATGCCAGCCTGTTCTGGTCACGCAGCTGGAGCCAGCGCTGGTCGGCCTACCTGTCAGTCAACCAGAACCTGGACAACAGCGATGACCGCAGTGTCTACCTGTCGCTGACCGCAAGCCTGGGCAACAACCGCCAGGCCAGCCTGTCCAGCCAGCGCAACGGCGACCGCCAGAGCTGGGTCGCCGATGTCACCCAGCCGGTACCGGGCGACGGCAGCGCCGGCGGTATCGGTTGGCGCGCACAGGTGCGCCACGGCGACGACGGCAGCGGCGGCCTGGCCGAAGTCGGCATCCTCAACGATGTCGGCCGCTATGCCTTGGGTGCCTCGCGCCAGTCTGGCCTCAACTACGCCTATGGCAGCGCCAGCGGCAGCCTGGTGTGGATGGCCGGGCACACCTTCGCCGCGCGCGAAGTCGCCGATGCCTTCGCCGTGGTCAGCACCAATGGCGTGGGCGGTGTACCGGTGCGGCTTGAGAACCGCCTGATCGGTGTCACCGACGATCGTGGCCTGCTGCTGGTCAGCCCACTGCTGTCCTGGCAGCGTAACCGCGTCTCCATCGACACCCTGGACCTGCCGGCGGACATGCGCGCCGATCGCATCGAGGACTGGGTAACACCGCGCCAGCGTGCCGGCACCGGGCTGACCTTCAACCTGCGCTCGCGGCCGTCGTTGACCCTCACCGTGCAGGACATGGCGGGGCAGCCGCTGGAAGCAGGCAGCGAGGTGCAACTGGCGGATGGCCGCCAGGCCTCGGTCGGTTACGACGGACTGCTGTACCTGGAAGACGTGGCCGCTGGCACCGTGCTGTACATCACCACCAGCCGAGGGCAGTGCCGTACGCGGGTACCCGCATCGCCGCAGGTGGTCGCCGCGGGTGCGCGGCCTCGTCCGGCGCCCCTGCAATGCGTGCCGGAGGTGGCACCATGAGCCTGCGCCTGCTGCTTGGCCTGCTGCTTGCATGCCTGCTGCCCAGCACGCCGGCCCGCGCCGCGGCCGTATGCACGGCAACCGCAGACGCCCTGCTGCCGTTCGGCAACGTCAACAGCGGCGCCGCCGGCCCGACCTCGGGCACGCTGAACATCACCGTGACCTGCACCACCGCCGCGCTGAGCCTGCTCGCCACCACCGGCGTACGCGTCTGCGTGGGCATCGGCAACGGCACGGGCGGCAGCACCACCACGCCGTGGCGAACGATGGTCAACGGCAGCGGCGATACACTCAATTTCCAGCTCTACAACACTTCCAACTACAGCCAGGTAACCGGCCTGACCCCGCGCGGCGTACCGCCGGCGCAGGAGCTGACCATGACCTACAACGTGCCCCTGCTGACCGGCGGCAGCGGCGCGCAGAGCGTGCAGTTGTTCGCGCAGATCCCGGCCAACCAGGTGCTGGCATCGGGCAGTTACAGCAGCACGTTCAGCGGCGCCAGCGTGGTGCTGACCTGGGCCTGGAACGAGGTGCTGCTGGGCAACGCCACCGTTCCGGCCACCTGCAATGGCGGCGCTACCGGCACCAACACCGCCAGCAATGCCTTCACCTTCAATGCCACTGCCAACGTGCTGCCACAATGCGGCAGCTACCTCACCACCACCATGAATTTCGGCAACGTTACCGGCGGCATTCCCGCCAACATCGACCAGACCGCCACCCTCACCCTGACCTGCCTCAAGCGCACCGCGTTCCAGATCAGCCTCGACAACGGCCAGAACAACCCTGCACTGAGCAGTACCCGGCGCATGCGCACCACCATCGGCAGCAACAACTATTACCTGACCTATGAGCTGTATCGGGATGCTGCACGCAGCCAGCGCTGGGGCAATACGCTCAACGTGGACACCTTCAGCGGCGTCGGCACTGGCAGCGCGCAACCGTTGACGATCTACGGCCGGGTACCGCCGGTGAGCGGCCAACCGCCGGCCGGCACCTACAACGACCTGGTACAGGTGACGATCACCTACTGAGGGGCGCCCCGCACTACAGAATCGCCCATGTCGGCCGATACCGCGCATCAGATCGACAACAGGGTGGATGGCAGGTGGTTCGGGCAGTACTGATCGCAGCGATGTCCATCGCCGGCACGACCGCGCGGGCCGACCCGGCACCCGTCCCATTGCAGATCCGCCTGACCGTGGTTGAAGGCTGCACCGGCACGGAGGGCGGCGCGCGTTGCCCGGTACCGCAGCAGCACAGCGACATCCTGCATCTGCCGCCACAGGTCCGTGAACTGGCCCCGCCAGCGCAGGACGAGCAAGGGCGTGCGACCTCCGAACCGCCCACCACCTACTACTGACTACTGATGCACCGGCTACTGCCCCTGTTGCTGGCACTGCTGCCCATGCCCGTGCAGGCGCTGGATCTGATGCCGACCACCCTGCGCCTGCCGGCCGCACAGGGGCGATCCGAGCTGTGGCTGCACAACCCCGGCCCTGGGCATTGGCGCGGCCAGGTGCAGGTCTGGGCGTGGGACCAGCAACCGGGGGCCGAACAGCTGCAACGCAGCGCGCAGGTGCTGGCCAGTCCGACCCTGCTGGATCTCCCTGCCGGTGCGCGCCAGCGCGTCTGGCTGCTGCCGGCGTCGTCGGCGCCGGTGGCCGTCGAACAGGCATTCCGTATCATCCTGGCACCGGCAGAACCGGCCATGCCACGCTATTCACTGCCCCTGTTCCGCGGCGAACCGGTCCCCACGGCGGCCCCTTCCCTGCGGGCAGAGGTGGTGGTCAACGGGTCGCAGTTCATGCTGCGACTGCTGAACCGTGGCACCGGGCACGCGCGCCTGAGCGACCTTGCCTATGAGGCCGCCGACGGCCACCGGAGCCTGCTGCTGCCCGGTCTTGCCGGCTACGTACTGGCCGCGCGCCAGCGCCAGTGGCAGCTGCCACCGCGCGCCGATGGCTATGCAGGCGGCCGGTTCCACGCCCGCCTGCAGGACGGCACAGCGGTGATCCTGGCCGCGCCGGTACCTGCAATTGCAGCGCGCCAGCCAAGCGGGCTATAATCCCCGGGATGTCCTGCCGCCCTGTGCGCGGGACGCCGTCCACACCGGACGTCACCGGTGAATCCACACCTGCTGCCCCCATCCGTGCCGGGGTGCTCCGCAAGGAGTTCGGCCACGGAGGCAACAGGGAAGCCCAACCCCGGAACCATCAGCGTTTCCACGCGTCCCGCATACCTATCCCGCGGGCGGATTCGCCGGTTCCCCATCAGGAGTATTGCAATGCCCCAGGTCACCATGCGTCAGATGCTGGAAGCCGGCGTCCACTTCGGCCACCAGACCCGCTACTGGAACCCGAAAATGGCTCCGTACATCTTCGGCGCCCGCGGCAAGATCCACATCATCAACCTGGAAAAGACCGTCCCGCTGTTCAACGATGCGATGAACTTCATCTCGTCGGTTGCCCAGAAGCGCGGCACCATCCTGTTCCTGGGCACCAAGCGCAGCGCGCGCGAGTCGATCCGCGAAGAAGCCGAGCGTTGCGGCATGCCGTTCATGAACCAGCGTTGGCTGGGCGGCACCCTGACCAACTTCCGTACCGTCAAGCAGTCGGTTGCCCGCCTGAAGGAACTGGAAGCCGGTGAGTCCGACGGCACCTTCGAGAAGCTGGTCAAGCACGAAGTGCTGGGCCTGCGTCGCGAGCGCGACAAGCTGGAAGCCTCGCTGGGCGGCATCAAGGACATGAACCGTCTGCCGGACGCGATCTTCGTCATCGATATCGGCCACGAAGACATCGCCATCAAGGAAGCCAAGAAGCTCGGCATCCCGGTGATCGCCGTCGTCGATACCAACTACAACCCGGAGCTGGTGGATTACGCAATCCCGGGCAACGACGACGCCATCCGTGCCGTGCAGCTGTACGCACGCGCTGCTGCTGACGCCGTGCTGGAAGGCAAGGCTGCTGCACCGCACGCTGCCACCGTCCGTGAAGAAGAGTTCGCCGACGCTGCTGCCGAAGAAGGCAAGCCGGCTCGCCGCGCTCCGGCCAAGAAGGCTGCTGCCGACAAGGGCGAAGCCCAGGCCTGATCCAGGCCCCGGTGGGCGCCTTGCGCCCACCTTTCCTGTCCGCTGCCGATGGCGCGACGACAGGAAACTGTCACACGGGCCGGCCACCATGCCGGCCCAACCCCTTTCTTTCGTGAGGTAATCCCGTGGAAATCACTGCTTCCCTGGTCAAGGAACTGCGCGAGCGCACCGGCGCCGGCATGATGGAATGCAAGAAGGCGCTCACCGAGGCCGGCGGCAACATCGACGCCGCTGCTGAAGCGCTGCGCAAGTCCGGCGCTGCCAAGGCCGACAAGAAGGCTGACCGCGTGGCCGCCGAAGGTCGTCTGGGCCTGGCCCAGGACGGCGGCAAGGCCGTGCTGGTCGAGATCAACTCGGAAACCGACTTCGTCGCCAACGACATCAACTTCAAGAACTTCGTTGATTCCGTCGCTGCCGCTGCCCTGGCATCGGGCGCCACCGATGTGGAAGCCCTGAAGTCGGCCACCCTGCCGACCGGCCAGACCGTCGAAGAAACCCGCGCGACCGCCGTGCAGACCCTGGGTGAAAACATCCAGATCCGTCGCCTGGTCAAGCTGGACACCACCGGCAACGTGGGTTCCTACGTCCACACCAACGGCAAGGTCGGCGTGCTGGTCGACCTGATCGGTGGCGACGCCGAACTGGCTCGCGGCCTGGCCATGCACGTGGCTGCGCTGAAGCCGCCGCACAACAAGGCTGCCGATGTGCCGGCCGAGTTCGTGGAAAAGGAAAAGGAAATCGAACTGGCCAAGATGTCCGAGAAGGACAAGTCCAAGCCGGCCGACATCCTGGAAAAGATCATCAGCGGCAAGATCAACAAGATCGTCAGCGAAGTGACCCTGTACGGCCAGAGCTACGTGCTGGACGGCGACAAGACCGTCGAGCAGGTGGTCAAGGCTGCCGGCGCCGACGTGGCTGGCTTCCAGCTGCTGGTCGTTGGCGAAGGCATCGAGAAGGTGGTGGAAGACTACGCCGCCGAAGTTGCCAAGGCGATGCAGGTCTGATTCCAGCCTCACGGCTGTGATGAAACCAGAAGGAGCCGCGGGAAACCGCGGCTCTTTTTTTATGCCTGCCGCCGCGGTGGGCGCCCCTTCTGCGGGTGCGCACCGTTGGTGCGCTGCATGTGGGTGCCCATTCCGTTGGTGCGCACACCGGAACCAAGGGTCTTTGCGTTGCGTGCGAATCAAGCCGATACTCGGCACAGGGAACCTGCAGTCACATAACAGGAACGAAAATCGCGGACTGTGATGCATTCCTAGGTATTCTTGTCCTAATGGAATTGAACGACCCGACATGCCTCCCGAGCTGACAGCTGCACTGGCGCTTTGCCGCAACCTCCCCTCGCCGCCCGGTATTGCCCTGCGCATCATCGAACTGGCCCAGGATCCGGAAGCGGACATCGCAACCGCTGCGGACATCATCGCCATCGACATGGCGTTGAGTGCCCGCATGCTGCGCATCGCCAATTCGCCGCTGTACGCCAGCCGGCGCCGGATCGAGAACCTCGGCCAGGCGCTGACCATGCTCGGGCTGAACGCTACGATCAGCCTCGCCCTGGGCTTCACTGTCACCCAGGGCCTGACCGGCAAAGGCGGCGCCGACCACGACCTGCGCCAACGCGCCTGGAAGCGCAGCATCCTCAGCGCGCTGGCGGCCAGCCAGCTCGGCCAGGCCCGCGGCCTGCGCCGGCTGGAGGAGCTGATGCTGGCCGGGCTGCTGCAGGACATGGGCGTGCTGTGCCTGGCCCAGGCCGAATCCGAACGCTACCTGCCGCTGCTGCGCGAAGCGCGCGACAACCCCGACCTGATCGCGCGCGAGCGCCAGGAACTCGGCTGCAGCCACGCCGACGTCGGTGCATGGGTAGCCGAGGAGTGGGGCCTGCCGCGTTACCTGGTCGACAGCATCCGCCACAGCGAAGACGAAGGTGCCGCCGAGAATCCATTCCAGGCCTGCGTACAGCTGTCTGGCGCCGTTGCCGACATCTGGCTGGATGAAGACGCCGATGCCGCCCGCGAGCGCGCCCTGCAGCAGGTCCACGACCGGCTGGAGCTGGACAGTGCACGCTTCGACCAGGTCCTGGCCCGGATCAGCGAAGCGCTGCCGGACATCGCCAGCCTGTTCGAGAACGGCCTGAATTCGCCGGCCCGCGTGCGTGAGCTGATCGACCACGCCCAGGAGCTGGCCACCCTGCGCAACCTGCGCGAGCTGCAGGATGCCGACCAGGCCCGCCGGCGCGCCGATGAATTCGAGGCCCGTGCCAAGCGCCTGGCCGACCAGGCCCATCGCGACGCCCTGACCGGCGTGCTCAACCGCCGCCAGCTCGAAGCCGTGCTTGAACAGGAATTCCTGCGTGCCGGCCGCCATGGCTGGCCGTTGTCGGTGGCCTTCATCGACCTGGATGACTTCAAGAAAATCAACGATGCGCACGGCCACCTGACCGGTGACGAGGTGCTGCGCGTCTTTGCCGGCAAGCTGCAGGGGCAGCTGCGCAACAGCGACACCGTGGCCCGCTTCGGCGGCGAGGAGTTTGTCGCCCTGCTGCCCAACACCAGCGAATCGGTGGCGCTGGACGTGATCCGCCGGGTGCTGGCCAACATCGTCGCCACTCCGATGGCGGAACTGGAAGGCGGTCCGCTGTTCATCACCTTCTCGGCCGGAGTAGCCACTCAGGGCGGCTACGAGCGTTTTGCCGGCGTGCAGGACCTGCTGCGCGCTGCAGATGACGTGCTTTACCGCTCCAAGAACCTGGGCCGCAACCGGGTCATTGCACGCTCTCCCGGCGAACTGGGGCATGATGAACTGTCTGCCACTGCGGGCGCCGAGCTGGGCTGAATGGTGCGCCCCGGATGTACGGGGCACACCGGTATTTTGCGCCGCAGTGCACAAAACGCTTTGGCCGCGCGCCGCTTGCGCGTAGAATCGCCCGCGATTTCCACGCACCCGAGGTCCCTATGTCCAAGCTCGCCTATCGCCGCATCCTGTTGAAACTTTCCGGGGAGGCGCTGATGGGAGATGAGGACTACGGCATCGACCCCAAGATCATCAATCGCCTGGCCCGTGAAGTCGTCGAAGCCCAGCAAGCCGGCGCCGAAGTCGCCCTGGTCATCGGTGGGGGCAACATCTTCCGCGGTGCAGGCCTGGCCGCTGGCGGCATGGACCGCGTCACCGGCGACCAGATGGGCATGCTGGCCACGGTCATCAACGCGCTGGCCATGCAGGATGCGCTGGAAAAAGTGGGCGCCAAGGCCCGCGTGATGAGCGCGATCAAGATCAACGACGTGTGCGAGGACTACATCCGCCGCCGCGCCATCCGCCATCTGGAAAAAGGCCGCCTGGTGATCTTCGCCGCAGGCGTCGGCAGCCCGTTCTTCACCACCGACTCGGGCGCAGCCCTGCGCGCCATCGAGATCGGCGCCGACCTGCTGCTGAAGGCAACCAAGGTCGATGGCGTGTACGACAAGGATCCGAACAAGTACAGCGACGCCGTCCGTTTCGACAGCCTGAGCTACGACGAAGTGATCCGTCGTGGCCTGGAAGTGATGGATACCGCCGCCTTCGCCCTGGCCCGTGACAGCGACCTGCCGATGCGCGTGTTCGACATGGGACAGCCGGGCGAGCTGCTGAAGATCCTGCACGGCGAGAACATCGGCACCCTCGTCCAGGGCCGCGACCCGGCCTGAGGCTGAGCGCAAGGCGACCTCCGGGCCGATTCAGGCCCGGCGGCGTCCCGTATTCGCCTATAATCGCCCGATTCCAGTTACATCCAGGACCCTGGCGATGCTCAACGACATCAAGAACAACGCGCAGACGCGCATGGCCAAGAGCATCGACGCTCTTAAGCACACCCTCACCTCGATCCGCACCGGTCGCGCAACGCCGGCCCTGCTGGACCGCGTCACGGTCAATGCTTACGGCAACGCCAGCACGCCGCTGAACCAGGTCGCGTCCATTTCCAACCCCGACGCCCACTCCCTGCTGGTCACGCCCTTCGACAAGAGCATGATCAAGGAGATCGAGAAGGGCCTGTACAACATCGAGCTGACCCCGAACACCATCGGCACCTCGATCCGCGTCAACCTGCCGCCGCCGACCGAAGAGCGCCGCAAGGAACTGACCAAGCAGGTACAGAAGGAAGGCGAAGGCGCCAAGATCGCCGTGCGCAACATCCGCCAGGATGCGAACAAGGAAGTCGCCAAGCTGCTGAAGGACAAGGTCATCAGCGAAGACGAGAAGAAGCGCGGCGAAGACGATATCCAGAAGTTGACCGACGCCAACATCAAGGACATCGATAAGGTCGTCGCCGACAAGGAAAAGGAACTGATGTCGGTCTGAAGTCGATGCCTTCAGTCCCGCCTCCCCTGCCGGCCGCCCTGCCGCGCCACGTTGCCATCATCATGGATGGCAACGGGCGTTGGGCACAGCAGCGCCGTCGCCCCCGCGTCATCGGCCATCGGGCCGGTGCGCGTGCGGTCAACCGTACCATCGAGCGCTGCCTGGAACTGGGCATTCCGGCGCTGACCCTGTTCGCGTTTTCCAGCGAGAACTGGGGCCGGCCGCAGGAAGAAGTCGATGCGTTGATGAAGCTGTTCCTCGGCGCGCTCGATCGCGAAGTGGACGAGCTGCATCGGCGCGGCGTGCGTGTGCGCTTCATCGGCGAACGTGAGCGCTTCGGCGCCGGGCTGGTCAGCCGCATGCAGCTGGCCGAACAGCGCACCGCCGACAACAGTGCCCTGACCCTGTCGATCGCCGCCAGCTATGGTGGCCGCCAGGACATCGCCCGTGCCGCACGCGCGCTGGCCGTTGAAGTGGCCGCCGGCCGCCTGCTTCCCGAGCAGATCGACGAATCCCTGCTGGGGCGACAGGTGGCTCTGGCCGACCTGCCGCCACCGGACCTGTTCATCCGCACCGGCGGCGATACCCGCATCAGCAATTTCCTGCTGTGGCAGTTGGCGTATACCGAGCTGTGGTTCACCGAAGCGCTGTGGCCGGATTTCGACGCCGCGCAGCTGCAGCTGGCGCTGGATGCCTACGCCAGCCGTGAGCGCCGCTTCGGCCTGACCAGCGCCCAGATCGCCGCCCTGGCCACCGAGACGTCCAGCCCATGACCAAGACCCGAGTCCTCGCCGCGCTGATCATGGCGCCGGTCGCCATTGCTGCGATCCTGTTGCTGCCCACGCAATGGCTGGCCGCCGCCGCTGCTGCCGTGCTGCTGATCGGCCTGTGGGAATGGCTGAAACTGGCCGATGTCGAAGACACCCTCGCCCGCACCGTGCTGCTGGTCCTCAACCTTGTGTTGATGGTGCTGCTGGTGTGGGCTGATGCCGGCACCCTGGTGCTGTTCCAGATCGCGACCCTGGTGGGCGTGGCCTGGTGGCTGGGCGCGCTGGTGTGGCTGCGCTTCTTCAACTTCGGCGCGCAACCCGGCAGTCCGGCACGCATCCTCAAGCTGCTGGCCGGTACCCTGGCGATCGTCCCGGCGTGGGCGGCGCTGGTACTGATCCATGCCGGCGGCGACCCGCCGGGCCATCAGGGCCACCTGTGGCTGCTGGCCGCGCTGGCGCTGGTCTGGGCCGCTGATTCGGGCGCCTACTTCGCCGGCCGTCACTTCGGCAAGCACAAGCTGGCACCGCGGATCAGCCCGAACAAGACCTGGGAAGGCCTCGTCGGTGGGCTGATCGCCGGTGTTGCGGTGGCCGTCGGCCTGGGCTGGCTGGCCGGCATCGATGCCGCGCACCTGCCGGGCCTGCTGGTCACCTCGGTGGTGGCCGTGTTCGCCTCGGTACTGGGCGACCTGTTCGAAAGCCTGATCAAGCGCCATGCCGGCGCCAAGGATTCAGGCCACCTGATCCCCGGCCACGGCGGCGTGCTCGACCGCGTCGACGGCGTGCTGGCGGCCATCCCGGTGTTCGCACTGGGCAAGGAAATCTTCGGGTTCTGACCATGGATGCTGCTGCAGACCTGCGCCGGGTCGCCGTGTTCGGCGCCACCGGTTCGATTGGTGCCTCCACGCTTGACGTGATCGCCCGCCATCCGCTGCGTTACCAGGCCACCGTGCTCGCCGCCGGCCGCCAGGTACAGGCGCTGCTGGCCCTGTGCCGGCAGCACCGGCCCGCGCATGCGGTGATCGCCGACGAAACCCTGTATGCCGAACTGCGTGACGGCCTGCGCGATGCCGGCCTGGCCACCCAGGCCCACGCCGGCCATGCCGCGCTGGACCAGCTGGCGGCCAGTGACGCCTGCGATACCGTGGTTGCCGCCATCGTCGGCGCCGCCGGCCTGTCCTCGACCCTGGCCGCAGCTGCGGCCGGCAAGCGCATCCTGCTGGCGAACAAGGAATCCCTGGTACTGGCCGGCGAACTGCTGACCCGTACCGCCGAACGTGCCGGCGCCGAGATCATTCCGATCGACAGCGAGCACAGCGCGATCTTCCAGTGCCTGCGTTCACGTGATGCCAGCCTCGACGGTGCCGGCGTGCGCCGCATCCTGCTGACCGCCTCGGGCGGACCGTTCCGCGGGCGCAGCCGCGCCGAACTGGAGCAGGTCACCCCCGCCCAGGCCGTGGCGCACCCGAAGTGGTCGATGGGACCGAAGATCTCGGTCGATTCGGCGACGTTGATGAATAAAGGCCTGGAAGTGATCGAGGCCCACCATCTGTTCGGCATCCCCGGCGAGCGCATCGAGGTGCTGGTGCACCCGCAGAGCCTGGTGCATTCGCTGGTGGAGTTCGTTGACGGCTCCACCTTGGCGCAGATGGGCCTGCCAGACATGCGCACCACCCTGGCGGTGGGCCTGGGCTGGCCGCAACGGATCGAATCGGGCGTGTCCGGGCTGGACCTGCTGACCCAGGGCCGGCTGGATTTCGAGGCCCCCGACACCGACGCCTTCCCCTGCCTGGCCCTTGCATGGCAGGCGATGCGCGCCGGTGGTACCGCCCCCGCGGTGCTGAACGCCGCCAACGAAGAGGCTGTTTCAGCGTTTCTTCAGGGCCGCATAGGCTTCCTGACCATTCCGACGCTGGTTGCTAACGCTCTTTCAACACTGCCGACCGAAGCAGCCGATACACTTGAGGTTCTGTTGTCCGCCGACCAGCGGGCCCGCCAGCTGACCCTGAACGCCATCGCCGCCACCTGAACAGCGCACCCATCCCGTATGACGCCGCCGCCCGTGTCCGCCAATGTGAACCTGCATGACTGACTTCATCGGATCGGTCTGGTGGATGATCGTGAGCCTTGGGCTGCTGGTCACCTTCCACGAATTCGGGCATTACTGGGTCGGGCGCCTGTGCGGGGTCAAGGTACTGCGCTTCTCGGTCGGCTTCGGCCGTCCGCTGTGGTCGCGCCGCGACCGCCATGGCACCGAGTTCGCCATCGCCGCCATTCCGCTGGGCGGCTATGTGAAATTCCTCGACGAACGCGAAGTCGAGGTCCATCCGCACGAGCGCGGCCAGGCCTTCAACCACAAGACCGTATGGCAGCGCATCGCCATTGTCGCCGCCGGCCCGATCGCCAACCTGCTGCTGTGCATCCTGCTGCTGTGGGCGATGTTCGTGATCGGCAAGCAGGACTATTCCGCAACCGTGGGCCGCGCTACGGGCATGGCCGCCACGGCCGGGCTCGGCAGTGGTGACCGCCTGCTGAGCGTGGACGGCCGTGATGTGATCACCCTGGGTGAGGCCAGCATGGCCCTGACCGCGGCGGCGATGGACCGTCGCGATGTGACCCTTGAAGTTCTGGACCCCGCAGACCAGCTGCGCTCGCGCACCCTGCCGCTGTCGCAGCTTCCGGCCGGTTTCGATGAACGCCGGGTTCCGATCCTGGCCGGCGTGTACTGGCGTGCGTGGCTGCAGCCGCCGCTGGTGGACAACATCGTGAAGGGTTCGGCGGCGGAAGGTCACCTGCAGACCGGCGATCTGATCGTGGCGATCGACGGCCAGCGCATCGACAGCGTCGAGCAGGCCATCAGCGAAGTGGGCAGCCTCGGCCGCCGCGGTGGCCCGGCGATGATCGAGGTGCTGCGTGGCGGCGAGCGCCTGGCGCTGGAGATCACCCCGCGCGAGGGCAAGGACGGCAAGGGCCAACCCACCTGGCAGATCGGCGCCGGCTTTGCCCAGAGCTACAGCCCCGCCTACGACACCCTGCTCAAGTTCGGCCCGCTGCAGTCAGTGACGGTGGCGGTGCGTGAAACCGGCAGGATGGCCGCCGATTCATTGGCCATGATGGGCCGGATCGTCACCGGCAAAGCCTCGCTGCAGAACGTTTCCGGCCCGGTCACCATTGCCCGGGTCGCCAATATTTCGGCCAAACGTGGCGTGGATTGGTTCATCCAGTTCCTCGCCCTGCTGTCGCTGAGTCTGTGCATCATCAACCTGCTGCCGATCCCCATCTTGGACGGCGGCCACCTGCTGTATTACCTTATCGAGTTGGTCAAGGGCAGCCCGCTGAGCGAGCGTGCCGTCGCCGCCGGCCAATACATCGGCCTGGCGTTGCTGGCCGGGCTGATGGGATTGGCGTTCTACAACGACATCCTCGGCCTGGTCCCGCGATGAACTTTTCCATGTTTTTGCCGTCTACAGCGTCGGCATCCCTTACCAATGAAATCGACCTTCCTACCGGACGTGACATGACGCGACTCCCCAATCGCCGCCTGCTGGCCCTCGCCCTCGCCGCCGTCACCGGCGCTCCCGCCCTGGCCCAGGCAGCCGAGCCCTTCACTGTCAGCGACATCCGCGTCGACGGCCTGCAGCGCATCAGCTCCGGTACGGTGTTCACCTACCTGCCGGTCGAGCGTGGCGAGACCGTCACCGACAGCAAGGTCGGCGAGACCATCCGCGCCCTGTACAAGACCGGCTTCTTCGAAGACGTGCAGCTGGATCGCCAGGGCAGCATCCTGGTGGTGACCGTCAAGGAACGTCCGGCGATCAACAAGCTGACCGTCACCGGCAACAAGGACATCAAGTCCGACCAGCTGCTCAAGGGCCTGTCCGACATCGGCCTGACCGAAGGCGGCACCTTCGATCGCCTGAGCCTGGACCGCGTGACCCAGGAACTTCGCCGCCAGTACAACGACCGTGGCAAATACACCGTCGACATCACCCCGACGGTGAGCCCGCTGGACCGCAACCGCGTCGACATCGCCATCGCGATCAAGGAAGGCAAGGCGGCCAAGATCCGCCACGTCAACATCGTCGGCACCGAGAAGTACGACAGCAAGGACATCCTGGAGTACTGGGAGTCCAAGGAGCACAACTGGGCGTCGTGGTACCGCCGTGACGACCAGTACTCCAAGGAGAAGCTGTCCGGCGACCTGGAGAAGCTGAATTCCTGGTACCTGGACCGCGGCTATGTCGACTTCAGCATCGACTCGACGCAGGTGTCGATCAGCCCCGACAAGCGCGACATGTTCATCACCGCCGGCGTGACCGAAGGTGACCAGTACAAGATCTCCGAGATCAAGGTCAGCGGCGATACGATCCTGCCGCAGGAAGACGTCGAGCGCATGGTCGTGCAGAAGTCCGGCGACACGTTCTCGCGTGCGCTGCTGGAATTCAGCTCCGACTCGATCACCAACTCGCTGTCCAACATCGGTTACGCCTTCGCCAAGGTGAACCCGATTCCGACCACCAACCGCGCCGAGCAGACCGTGGCGGTCAACATGCAGGTCGTGCCCGGCCCGCGCGTGACCGTCCGCCGCATCATCTTCAAGGGCAACACCCGCACCTCCGACGAGGTGATGCGCCGCGAAATGCGCCAGTTCGAGAACAGCTGGTACTCGCAGGCCGCGATCGACCGTTCCAAGATCCGCCTGCAGCGCCTGGGCTACTTCGAAGGCGTCGAAGTGGAAACCCCGGCCGTCAGCGGCAGCAACGACCAGGTCGACGTCGTCTACAACGTCAAGGAAACCACCTCGGGCAGCTTCGTGTTCGGCCTGGGCTATTCGCAGTCCTACGGCATGACCACCTCGGTGCAGCTGTCGCAGAACAACTTCCTGGGCGGCGGCAACCGCGTGTCGGTCGAAGCCTCGCGCAGCAGCTACCTGCAGCGCTACGGCTTCAGCTACACCAATCCGTACTTCACCGATGACGGCGTCTCGCTGGGCTACAACCTGTCCTGGCGCGAGCTGGACTACTCCGACTTCAACACCGCGCAGTACAACAGCACCAACGGTTCGGCGCAGGTGGTGTTCGGCGTGCCGATCACCGAGACCGACACCGTCTCGCTGATGTTCGGCATCGACAGCAACCAGATCACCACGTATGCGGGCTCGACTCCGAAGTCGATCATCGACTACATCGATGCCGTCGGCAGCCGTACCTTCCATGCATGGCGCACGGAGCTGGGCTGGGCGCGCGACTCCCGCAACGACTACTTCATGCCGACCCGCGGTACCTACCAGCGCGTGGGCCTGGAAACCACGCTGCCGGGTTCGACCATCGAGTACTACAAGCTGAACTACCAGATCAGCAAGTACTGGCCGATCATCCCCTCGCTGGTGATCAACACCCGCGCCGAAATCGGCTACGGTGATTCCTACGGCAACGACAAGACCCGCGTGATCGACAACGGCGACGGCACCACCCGTACCGTCACCGCGTCGGGCCTGCCGTTCTACGAGAACTTCTACGCCGGTGGTACCAACTCGGTGCGTGGTTTCGAGGACAACACCCTCGGCCCGCGTGAAGTCACCAGCGGTTACCCGAACGGCCAGCCGCTGGGTGGCTCGCTGAAGACCGTCGGTTCGGTCGAAGCCTACTTCCCGCGCCTGTTCGACAGCCCGTCGGCCCGCGTATCGGCCTTCGTCGACTTCGGCAACGTCTACAACGGCACCGACAACTTCAAGGCCAACGAGCTGCGCGTGTCCACCGGTGTGGCCCTGCTGTGGCGCGCCCCGGTCGGCCCGATCTCGATCAGCTACGCGTTCCCGCTGAAGAAGAAGGACGGCGACGAGATCGAACGCCTGCAGTTCACGTTCGGTGGCCAGTTCTGAGGAACGACGTTCCTCGGAACTGATCCACCTCCGGTGAATTGCCCGCGCATTTCACCTATCCCCCGCGCCGCTGGCGCGCCCCCCCTTAGCAGAAGGGGGGCTCTCCACCAGACGGGTTACGAAGCGCCGGGCATTGCCCGGCGTTTTCGTTATTGAAGCGCACGCTGACGCGCTGTGAGCCGAGTATGGCTCGGCGCTGCAGGCGACTGTGGACGTTGGATCCGCTCGCGCGCGGGAGACCATCCGGTGATGGTGCAGGGGGCTGAGCAGGACCGTTGGCGCCATGGATGGTGCCATCGAGCCCCCAGGGATGGGTTTACGGCGTGTCCTGGGCAGCCCCCTGCGCCATCGCCCCACGGATCAACCAGGCGCCGGCTTTTGCTCCCGCATGACCGCAATGGCGTCACACGTTAAACTCCCGCCGTGAATACTCCTACCTACACCGCCCAGCAACTCGCCGATCAGTTCGGCCTGCAGGTCCATGGCGACCCGAGCACCGCCATCCATGGCGTGGCCACCCTCGCCCATGCCGGTGCCGGCCAGCTGACCTTCCTCGCCAACCCGCGCTACCGCGCCCAGCTGGCCGACAGCCAGGCCGGCATCGTGGTCCTGCGCGCCGAGGATGCCGACGCAGCTCCCGGCACCGCGCTGGTTGCCAAGGATCCCTACACCACCTTTGCCAAGATCGGCGCGCTGTTCGACATCGCCCCGACCCGCCCGCCCGGCATCCACCCCAGCGCGGTGATCGATCCGCAGGCGCAGGTCGCCGCCAGCGCCCACGTCGGCCCGTTCGTCACCATCGGCGCACGCAGCGTCATCGGCGAGAACTGCATCATCGGCGCCGGCAGCATCATCGGCGAAGACTGCACCCTCGACAGCGGCTGCGAGCTGATCGCCCGCGTCACCCTGGTCACCCGCGTCAAGCTGGGCAAGCGCGTGCGCATCCATCCCGGCGCCGTGCTGGGCGCCGACGGCTTCGGCCTGGCAATGGATGCCGGCAAATGGATCAAGGTGCCGCAGCTTGGCGGCGTGCGCATCGGCGACGACTGCGAGATCGGCGCCAACACCTGTGTTGATCGTGGTGCGCTGGAAGACACCGTGCTGGCCGAGGACGTCCGCCTGGACAACCTGGTGCAGATCGCACACAACGTGCAGATCGGCGCCCACTCGGCCATCGCAGGCTGCACCGGTATTGCCGGCAGCGCCAAGATCGGCCGTTACTGCCTGCTCGGCGGCGCCGTTGGCGTCGTCGGTCATCTCGAAATCTGCGACAAGGTCGTGATCACCGGCAAATCGGTGGTCCGCAACTCCATCACCGAGCCGGGCGAGTATTCCTCCGGCACGCCCCTGACCGACAACCGCACGTGGCGCAAAAACGCCGCGCGCTTCAAGCAGCTTGATGCACTGGCCCGTCGCATCCTGTCTGTGAGCAAGGAGAAAGAATGAGCCAGCCCCAGACCCTGCCGGACATGGCGCAGATCCAGACGCTGCTTCCGCACCGCTACCCGTTCCTGCTGGTGGACAAGGTGGTGTCGATCGACTACGAAAAGCGCACGATCGTCGCGACCAAGAACGTCAGCATCAACGAGCCGTTCTTCCAGGGCCACTTCCCGGGCCAGCCGATCATGCCCGGCGTGCTGATCATCGAAGCCATGGCCCAGGCCGGTGGCGTGCTGACCCAGTTGACGCTGGGCCGCGATGCGCAGTCCAAGCTGTTCTACATGGTCAAGGTCGACAAAGCCCGCTTCACCAAGCAGGTGGTACCGGGTGACGTGCTGGAAATGCACGTCGAGATCAAGCGCGTAATCCGCAACATGGCCGTGTACGACTGCGTGGCCAAGGTCGACGGCGAAGTCGTCGCCTGCGCCGAGGTGCTGTGCGCCGGCACCCGCGAATGACCCTGGCTGGAGGCCCGAGATGAGCGACAACGCCCCCCTGATCCATCCCACCGCCGTGATCGATCCGTCGGCGCGCCTGGCCGACGATGTCCGCGTGGGCGCGTTCACGATCATCGGCCCGGAAGTCGAAATCGGTGCCGGCACCCAGGTCGGCCCGCACTGCAGCGTGCACGGCCCGACCCGGATCGGCCGCGACAACCGTTTCATCGGCCACGTCGCGGTCGGCGGCGAGCCGCAGGACAAGAAGTACGCCGGTGAACGCACCGAACTGGTGATCGGCGACCGCAACGTGTTCCGCGAGTTCGTCACCCTCAACCGTGGCACCGGCGGCGGCGGCGGCATCACCACCATCGGCGATGACAACTGGATGCTGGCCTACACGCACGTGGCCCATGATTGCCACGTCGGCAACTTCTGCGTGTTCTCCAACAACACCACGCTGGCTGGCCACGTGACCGTGGGTGACTACGTGATCATCAGCGGCTTCGCCGGCGCGCATCAGTTCTGCCGCATCGGTGCGCATGCCTTCCTCGGCATGGGCGCGCTGACCAATGGCGACGTGCCCCCGTTCACCATGGTCGGCACCGACTCGCTGGGCCGCCCGCGCGGCATCAACAGCGAGGGCCTGAAGCGCCGCGGATTCGACCCCGAGCGCATCACCGCCATCAAGCGCGCCTACCGCACGCTGTACGTGGCGGGCCTGCCGCTGGCCGAAGCCAAGGCGCAGCTGGCCGAGCAAGCGCGCGACAGCGACGACGTCAAGTCGATGCTGGACTTCATCGAACACACCGAGAGGCACCTGCTGCGATGAGCAGCGCGACCGGCCAGGCGCCGGCCGGCGCCGAGGTGATTTCGCTGGCCTCGATGGCCGGCAGCGTGCCTGCACACCGGGTGCTGAGTGATCGCCCGTTGCGGATCGCGCTGGTCGCCGGTGAAGCCTCCGGCGACCTGCTCGGTGCGGGCCTGATACGCGAACTGAAAGCCCGCTTCCCGCATGCCGAATTCGCCGGCATCGGCGGCGATGCGATGCGCAGCGCCGGTTGCCAGACCTGGCACGATGCCAGCGAACTGGCGGTGATGGGCCTGACCGAAGTGCTGCGCCATCTGCCGCGCCTGCTCAAGCTGCGTTCGGCGTTCCGCCAGCGTGCGCTGGAGTGGCAGCCGGATGTGTTCATCGGCATCGATGCTCCGGACTTCAATCTGGGCATCGAACGCTGGCTGAAACAGCGTGGCGTGCGCACCGTGCACTACGTCAGCCCTTCGGTATGGGCATGGCGCGAGAAGCGCGCCGAGAAGATCGGCAGCAGCGCCGACCTGGTGCTGTGCCTGTTCCCGATGGAACCACCGATCTACGCCAAGCACGGCATCGACGCGCGCTTCGTCGGCCATCCGATGGCCGATGACATCCCGCTGCACGTCGACCGTGAAGCGGCCCGGATCGAACTCGGCCTGCCCGCCTCGGCCAAGGTGCTGGCCGTGCTTCCCGGCAGCCGTCTGGGCGAGATCTCCAAGCTCGGCGAAGCCTTTTTCGAGGCCGCCTGGCAGGTGTCCGAGCGCATTCCCGGCCTGCACGTGGTGGTCCCTGCGGCCAACGCGGCCTGCCGTCGTCTGATCGAAGAACAGCTGTCACGCTCGGCACTGCCGGTGGCCTATTCGCATGTACTGGACGGCCAGGCGCGCAACGCGATGATCGCCGCCGACGTGGTGGTGCTGGCCTCCGGCACCGCGACCCTGGAAGCGATGCTGGTGAAGCGGCCGATGGTCGTCGGCTACCGGGTCAACGAACTGACGTACCGCCTGGTGAAGGCGCTGGGGTTGATCAAGGTCGACCGCTTCGCCCTGCCCAACATCCTTGCCGGTCAGGACCTGGCGCCAGAACTGATGCAGCACGACTGCACGCCGGAGAAACTGGCCGCCGCTGTCCAGCAGTGGTTCGACCACCCGCAGCGGATCGCCGACCTGCAGGGCACCTACACACGCCTGCATGAACGCCTGCGCCGCAACGCCTCGGCGCGCGCAGCCGATGCTGTCGGCGAACTGCTGGTCCGCGGCCAGGAAAAAGCATGAGCCGTCGCCATGCCGCAGCGGCCAGCCTGGCCCTGTTTGATGGCGCCGCGGTGATCGACCCCGGTCACCGCATCGCCGGTGTCGACGAAGCGGGTCGGGGACCGCTGGCTGGCCCCGTCGCGGTGGCAGCGGTGGTGTTCGATCCACAGCGGCCACGACTGAACGGCCTGGATGATTCCAAGCAGCTGACCGCGGCCCGCCGCGAGCAGCTGCACGACCGCATCCTCGACCGCGCCCTGGCCTGGCACGTGGTGCTGGTGGACGTGGAAGCCATCGATCGCCTGAACATCTATCAAGCCACGCTGCAGGGCATGCGCGATGTCGTCGCGGCGGTGGCCCACGTGGCCGGCTTCGCCCGCATCGATGGCAACGTAGTGCCCAAGGGGCTGGTGCTGCCGGCGCAGGCGCTGGTCGGCGGCGATGGCATCGACCGCGCGATCATGGCGGCCTCGATCCTGGCCAAGGTCTCGCGCGACCGCTACATGCTGGACCTGCACGCTCGCCACCCGCAGTACGGCTTCGACCAGCACAAGGGCTACGGCACCCCGGCGCATCTGGCCGCCCTGCGTGAACACGGGCCGTGCGCGGAGCACCGGCGCAGCTTCGCCCCGGTGCGCGCGTGCCTGGAAACGCCGGCTGTCGCGGCCATCGCCTGAGCCTGCTGGAGTTGCAGAGCCGAGCCCATGCTCGGCTGTCCACAGCAGCCGAGCATGGGCTCGGCTCTACAGAAGGCGGCCTCCAGCACGCCTGAACCCGGCCGTCTTCCCGGGCATGTCAAGAGCTTGTCGCCACCCCCTGCCCTCGCTACCCTGACCGGGCACTCCAGCGCTTCCCGACCCCGGCGACGATTCCCGCGTCTGCACCCGGGGCCTGCGCGCTCCAACCTGGTCCGGCATGTCCAACTCCCGCTTCGTACATCTCCACGTCCACACCGAGTTCTCGCTGGCGGACTCGACCATCCGCGTGCCGGCCAAGCCGGACCAGGCTGACCCGAAAAAAGCCAAGCAGGCCAACCTGCTGTCGCGCTCGGTCGAACTCGGCCTGCCTGCGCTGGCGGTAACCGACCTCAACAACCTGTTCGCTCTGGTCAAGTTCTACAAGGCTGCCGAAGGTGTGGGCATCAAGCCCATCGCCGGCGCCGACGTGATGATCGCCGAGGAAGGCCAGGACCCGTGGCGGATGACGCTGCTGTGCCGCGACCGCGAAGGCTACCTGAGCCTGTCGCGGCTGCTGACCCGCGCCTGGATGGAAGGCCATCGCCCCGAGGGCGGCGTGGCCGTGCACCCGGACTGGCTGAAGGCCGGCAACGCCAGCCTGTTCGCCCTGGCCGGCCGTGACAGCCTGGCCGGGCGCCTGGCCCTGGATGGCAAGCATGACCTGGCCGAACAGCAGCTGGCCGACTGGCAGCGCGTGTTCGGTGATGGCCTGCACCTGGAGCTGACCCGCACCGGCCGTGATGGCGAAGAAAGCTTCAACCAGTTCGCGTTGATGGCCGCCGGCCAGCGCGGCCTGCCGGTGATCGCCAGCAACGACGTTCGCTTCCTGTCGCCGTCCGATTTCAGCGCGCACGAAGCACGCGTGTGCATCTCCACCGGCCGCGTGCTGGATGACCCCAAGCGCCCACGCGAGTACAGCGACCAGCAGTACCTGAAGTCGGCCGAGGAGATGTGCGCGCTGTTTGCCGACATCCCCGATGCGATCGACAACACGCTGGCGCTGGCCGAGCGCTGCAACATCGAGATGCGCCTGGGCACCTACTTCCTGCCCGACTATCCGGTGCCCGACGAGGAGACGCTGGACAGCTGGATCCGCAGCGAATCGCGCAAGGGCCTGGCCGCGCGCCTGGAAAAGAATCCCATCGCGCCCGGCATGACCGCGCAGGATTACAGCGACCGCCTCGAGTTCGAGCTGGACACCATCATCAAGATGGGCTTCCCCGGCTACTTCCTGATCGTGGCCGACTTCATCCAGTGGGGCAAAGCGCAGGGCATCCCGATCGGTCCGGGCCGCGGTTCCGGTGCCGGCTCGCTGGTGGCGTGGGCGCTGCAGATCACCGATCTGGACCCGCTGCCGTACAACCTGCTGTTCGAGCGCTTCCTCAACCCCGAACGCGTGTCGATGCCCGACTTCGACATCGACTTCTGCATGGACCGTCGCGACGAAGTCATCGACTACGTCGCGCGCAAGTATGGCCGCGAGCGGGTCAGCCAGATCATCACCTACGGCACCATGGCGGCCAAGGCGGTGGTGCGCGACTCCGGCCGCGTGCTCGGCTTCCCCTATGGCCTGGTCGACGGTGTCGCCAAGCTGATCCCGAACATCCTCGGCATCTCGCTGAAAGATGCGATGGGTGAGGGCAAGGACAGCGAGATGGCCTCGCCCGAGCTGATCCAGCGCTACCAGAGCGAGGACGATGTCCGCGACCTGATCGACCTGGCGCGGCAGCTGGAAGACCTCACCCGCAACGCCGGCAAGCACGCCGGCGGCGTGGTGATCGCGCCCGAGCCGCTGAGCGAGTTCTGCCCGCTGTTCGCCGAACACGATGAAGAGGGCCGCGGCAAGAATCCGGTCACCCAGTTCGACAAGAACGACGTTGAAGAAGTCGGCCTGGTGAAGTTCGACTTCCTCGGCCTGCGCACGCTGACGATCATCGACTGGGCGGTGAAGGCGATCAACAAGCGCCACGAGCGCGCCGGCATTCCGCCGGTGGACATCACCCAGCTGCCGCTGGACGATGCGCCCACCTACAAGGACATCTTCGCCTCGGGCAATACCGGTGCGGTGTTCCAGTTCGAATCCTCGGGCATGCGCCGCCTGCTGAAGGACGCCAAGCCCGACCGTTTCGAAGACCTGATCGCGCTGGTGTCGCTGTATCGCCCCGGCCCGATGGACCTGATTCCCTCCTTCGTCGACCGCAAGCACGGGCGCGAAGACGTGGAGTATCCCGATCCGCGCACCGAGCGCATCCTGCGCGACACCTACGGCATCATGGTGTACCAGGAGCAGGTGATGCAGATGGCGCAGATCGTCGGCGGCTACTCGCTGGGCGGCGCCGACCTGCTGCGCCGTGCGATGGGCAAGAAGGTGCCGGCGGAAATGGCCAAGCACCGCGAGATCTTCCGCGAAGGTGCGGCCAAGGACGGCGTCGGCGAAGCCAAGGCCGATGCGATCTTCGACCTGATGGAGAAGTTCGCCGGCTACGGCTTCAACAAGTCGCACGCCGCCGCCTACGCCTTGGTCAGTTACCAGACGGCCTGGCTCAAGCGCCATTACCCGGCCGAGTTCATGGCCGCGACGCTGTCTTCGGACATGGACAACACCGAAAAGGTGGTCGGCTTCCTGGACGAGGTACGCAACCTCGGCCTGACCGTGCTGCCGCCGAAGGTGAACCAGTCCGCCTTCATGTTTGAAGCGGCCACGCCGGACACGATCCAGTACGGCCTGGGTGCGATCAAGGGCGTCGGCCAGGGGGCCTGCGAAGCGGTGGTGGACGAGCGCCTGCGCGGCGGCGACTACACCGACCTGCTCGACTTCTGCACCCGCATCGGTTCGGCCAAGCTCAACCGGCGCACGCTGGAAGCCATGATCAACTGCGGTGCGCTGGATGAGCTGGGCCACAACCGTGCCTCGCTGATGCTGCAGCTGCCGGAAGTGATCAAGGCCACCGAACAGATGGCGCGCGAGCGCGCGTCCGGCCAGAACTCGCTGTTCGGCGGCCCCGAGCCGGGCGTGCAGGCCATCCACCTGGAGCTGCAGGAAACCGACGAATGGCCGTTGCTGCAGCGCCTCAACGGCGAGCGCGACACGCTGGGCTTCTACCTCAGCGGCCACCCGTTCGATCCCTGGCGCGATGACGTGCGCGATCTGGTCGGTACCGATCTGGGCTCGGTGGAAAAGATCTGGAGCGCCAACAGCAACAGTGGCGGCGGCGAGAAGCGCTGGCGCCCGGAAGTGCAGACCGTGCTTGCCGGCCAGGTGGTCGGCGTGCGCCGCAAGGGCGAGAGCCAGATCTTCATCCAGCTGGAAGATGGTCGGGGCCGCGTCGAATGCAGCGCGTTCTCCGATGCCATGGCCGAGTTCGGCCACCTGATGACCAAGGACCGGATCCTGGTGGTCAAGGGCGGCCTGCGCGAAGACGAATTCAATGGCGGCTTCGCGTTGCGCATCCGCCAGTGCTGGGACTTCGACGAGGTCTGTGCGAACTACGCCACGCGCCTGTCGCTGCGGCTGGACCTGCGCCAGCAGCGGCCGGTGTGGGAGCGCATCGATGCCCTGCTCGACCGCCATCGCCCCGGCCGCACGCCCCTGCGCCTGGACCTGCTGCTGAAGGGACCCGATGGCGGCATCGCCGGCATGCTCGATGTCTCCGGACAGAGCGCGGTGCGCGTCGATTCCAAGCTGATGGAGGCGCTGCGCGCCGAGCCGGCGGTGCGCACGCTGAAGGTGCGCTACAGCCCGCCCTGGGCCAGCTGAGGCTGGCCCCGGATCCGTTGTTGTTTTCCCGCTGCATACGTCAAGGACGATTGCCCGCAATGAAGAACCTGTTGTTGCCGATGGTGGCCGCGCTCGCGCTGGCCGGCTGTTCCTCCAAGGTCGATTTCGAGATCGACAACCCGACCGATGCGCCGCTGGCGATCAGCATCGATGGCAAGGAACTGCCGGTGGCCGCGCACGCGTCGCGGCCGATCAGCCTGGCTGCCGGTGAGCATCAGCTGCATACCGACCGCTTGGGCGACGTGCGCTTCATCGTCTACGCCGACGGCCGCGGCGGACTGATCAACCCCAGCCTCAGCGAATACGTGACCGCGCGCGAGATCTATGTGACCGGCGAGGACAAGCTGAAAAACTTCGGCGTCAGCGGCCTGGGCATCGAGCTGGGTGGGGTCGAGTTCAAGGGACCGTTCGAAAAGCACCACGGCCTGTTCATCGACAAGACCTGGAACTTCGGCGTGCGCGAGCCGTTCCCCGAGGAGCAGGTGGTTGCCCACGTCGATTCGACCGGCGGCAGGATCAGCACCAAGATCTTCACCGCGCCGGACTTCATCGCCTATGTCGAGGCCGGCATGGGCGAGCCCGGGGCCTACAAGCGCGAGCAGCCCGCCGGCTACGTGGCACCCGCCTACACGCTGCAACCGGCGCCCGCGCTGCCCGCGCTGGACCCGGCCTTCGAGGCCCATGCCGGTCCCGTGCGCGACATCTATGCGCGCTGGCTGAAGGCCACCACGGCCAGCGAGCAGAAGGCCCTGCGCAAGGAAGACTTCCAGGCGCAGATGGCCTTCACCCACGCCACCATGACGCTGGGCGCGAAGCTGCCGGTGGCGGCCAACCAGGCCTACAACGACTTCGTGACGATCCGCAGCACCGAAATGGCCCGCAGCGCGCTGGTCCTGCCCTGAACCGGCGGCCGGCGGCCCGACTGGCGCCGCTGGCCCCCACTGCGCTACCGTCGGTTTCCAGACGAAGGCGTACGGGCCGTTCCTGCGCATTCGGCTAGAATTCCCCTCTTCTTTACACGACGGCTTCCGATGAATCCGAACTACCTCGACTTCGAGCAACCCATCGCCGACCTGGAAGCCAAGATCCAGGAACTGCGCAACGCCAGTGCCGGGCCGGCGGTCAATGTCGAGGCCGAAGTGCATGCGCTGCAGGACAAGCTGCGCGTGCGTACCGCACAGATCTTCCGCAACCTGACCTCGTGGCAGGTGCTGCAGCTGGCACGCCACCCGTCGCGCCCGTACACCGCCGACTACATCCGCATCATCTGCGATGAGTTCCAGGAACTGGCCGGCGACCGTGCCTTCGCTGACGACAAGGCGATCATGGGCGGCCTGGCCCGCATCAATGGTCGCTCGGTGATGGTCATCGGCCACCAGAAGGGCCGCGACACCAAGGAAAAGATCAAGCGCAACTTCGGCATGCCCAAGCCCGAGGGCTACCGCAAGGCGCTGCGCCTGATGAAGATGGCCGAGCGCTTCGGCCTGCCGGTGCTGACCCTGATCGATACCGCCGGCGCCTGGCCGGGCATCGACGCCGAGTCGCGCGGCCAGTCCGAAGCGATCGCGCGCAACCTGATCGAGATGGCCGAGCTGAAGGTGCCGATCATCTGCACCGTGATCGGTGAAGGCGGCTCCGGCGGCGCGCTGGCGCTGGGCGTGGGCGACCGCACCGTGATGCTGGAATACGCGGTGTACTCGACCATCACCCCGGAAGGCTGCGCCTCGATCCTGTGGAAGGACGCCGGCAAGGCCAAGGATGCTGCCGAGCAGCTGGGCCTGACCGCGCCGCGCCTGAAGGGCCTGGGCCTGGTCGACAAGGTCGTGCGCGAGCCGACCGGCGGCGCCCACCGCAACCCGACGCAGATGGCCAAGCGCCTGAAGGCCGTGCTGCTGAACGAGCTGGAAGCGCTGGATGCGCTGTCCACCGAAGAGCTGCTGGAGCAGCGCTACAAGCGCCTGCGCAGCTACGGCACGTACGAAGCGGCGTGATCGTTTCCTGACGTCGGATACGCAAAGAGCCGGGCAGACGCCCGGCTCTTTTGTTTGCGCCCTGACGGCATCCACGCATGGCGTGGATCTACTGGGTAGCTGCGGCTGTTGACGTTGGGGTCCGCCATGAGCGAGCCGAGCATCGCAGGGGAATCAGGGGCGAAGAGGCGCCGGTGTCTGAGCGCAGCGAGTTCGGCGCCGCCCCCTGATTCACCGAGAAGCGCAGGGAACCGGTGCGTAGCACCGGCTCGCGTTAGGCGGCGTGTTCTTTGGTTACTTTCTTGCACGAGCAAGAAAGTGACATGTTCGAACGCGCGGGATGCGGGATCTCAGAACGGCTTGGCCAGCACCAGCCACACGATCGGAATGAACGCCAGCAACGGAATCTCGTTGATCCAGCGCAGCGCGCGCGAGGATGGCAGCGCCCTGCCCTTGGCCACACCCTTGAGCAGGCGCCCGATCCAGATGAAGTACGCCAGCAGCACCACCACCAAGCCCAGCTTGGCATGCAGCCAGCCCGCACCGCCCGGAGCGACCATGGTCGGGAAATCCGGAATCACCTTGTAGCCCAGCCACAGCACCAGGCCGAGCACGAACGCCAGGCCGAACATCGAATGGCCGAAGCGGTACAGGCGCATGCCCATCAGCTGCAGGCGCTCGACCACCGCCGGCTGCCCCGCCGTCTCGGACAGGTTCACCAGGATGCGCGGCAGGTAGAACACCGTGGCCATCCACGCCACCACGAACACGATGTGGAAGGTCTTGACCCAGTAGTAGCTCTGCATGCGCTCGCTCCGGCGGCTGGCGTGGATGTCCGTCATTCTCGCATGTCGTGGCGAGGCCACCCCACGTGCAACCGCCGCGACACATCGACGCATGGTGTGCTGCAACACCGTACGATAGGCGCCGATTTCACGACTGCACCGGACCGCCATGGACAAGACCTACGACGCCGCCTACTTCCAACGCTGGTACCGCCGCGCCGATATCGGTGGCAGCGCGCGCCTGGCGCGCAAGGTCGCCCTCGCCGTGGCCACGGCCGAGTACTACCTGGAACGGCCGATCCGCAGCGTGCTGGACATCGGCTGCGGCGAAGGCGCCTGGCGCGCGCCGCTGCTGAAACTGCGTCCGAAGGTCGAATACCTCGGTTTCGACAGCAGCGAGTACGCTGTGCGCCGCTACGGTCGGACCCGCAACCTGCACCTCGCCAGCTTTGGCGATTTCGCCTGGCTGCGGCCCTGCGCCCCGGTCGATCTGCTGGTCTGTTCGGACGTGATGCACTACGTGCCCAACCGCGAACTGCGCGCGGGCCTGGCCGGTGTCGCCGAGCTGACCGCAGGCGTGGCGTTCCTGGAGACCTTCGCTGCCGAAGATGAATTCGAGGGCGACCATGACGGTTTCCAGTCACGTCCGGCCCGCTGGTACCGGCGCGAGCTGACGCGCCAAGGCCTGCAGGCGGTCGGGTCCCACCTCTGGCTGGGACCAGCACTGGCCGGTGAAGCTGCCGCGCTGGAGCAGGCCGCCCGCTGAATACCGCCCATTGAGTGCGCTTAACGTCCGGGACAGTTGGATGCGCTATGCTGCGCGGCAACATAAGACCATACATATTCGGTCGGCATGCTCTATCAACTGCACGAACTGACCCGCAACCTGCTCGCCCCCTGGGTGCACCAGGCCCAGGCCAACGCCAAGTTCTTCGCCAACCAGGGACACTGGTGGTCGCAGATGCCCGGCGCTGATCGCCTGGCGGCGGTCAATGAGCTGTTCCATCGCATCGGCAAGGATTACGAGAAGCCCGAGTGGGGCATCAACGAAATCGAGGTCGAGGGCGAGCGCGTGCCGATCGTGGTGCACGAGGAACTCAGCAAGCCGTTCTGCAAGCTGCTGCGCTTCAAGCGCCACAGCAATGAAGCCGACCAGCTGCACACCATGCTCAACCAGCCGTTCGTGCTGGTGGTGGCGCCGTTGTCCGGCCACCATGCCACGCTGCTGCGCGACACCGTGCGCACGCTGCTGCGCGACCACCGTGTGTACGTGACCGACTGGGTCGACGCGCGCATGGTGCCCGGCAGCGAAGGCGAGTTCGGGTTGGACGACTACATCGCCTACATCCAGGAGTTCATCCGCCATCTCGGTGTCGAGCGCCTGCACGTGGTCAGTGTCTGCCAGCCGACCGTACCGGTGCTGGCCGCGGTGTCATTGATGGCCAGCCGCGGTGAACCGACGCCGCGCACGCTGGTGATGATGGGCGGCCCGATCGATGCGCGCTGCAGCCCGACCGCGGTCAACAACCTGGCCACGCAGAACCCGCTGTCGTGGTTCGAGAACAATGTCATCCACACCGTGCCGGCCAGCTATCCCGGTGCCGGTCGCCGCGTGTATCCCGGCTTCCTGCAGCACGCCGGCTTCCTGTCGATGAATCCCAGCCGCCACTTCAGTTCGCACTGGGATTTCTACACCGACCTGGTGAAGGGCGACCTGGAGGATGCCGACGCGCATCGCAATTTCTACGACGAGTACAACGCCGTGCTGGACATGCCGGCCAAGTACTACCTGGACACCATCTCGGTGGTGTTCCAGGACTTCCTGCTGCCGCGTGGCGAGTGGGTGGTCAACGGTGAAAAGGTCGATCCGTCGGCGATCCGCGATACCGCGCTGCTGAGCATTGAAGGCGAACTGGACGATATCGCCGGCCTCGGCCAGACCGAAGCGGCGCAGTCGCTGTGCACCGGCATTGCTGCTGACCGCCGCGAGCATTTCATCGTCGAAGGCGCGGGCCACTACGGCATCTTCAGCGGCCGTCGCTGGCGCGAAGTGGTCTACCCGAAGGTGCGTGACTTCTTCGCCGCGCATGCCGAAGCCCCGGCAGCGAAGGCGACGAAGAAGAAGAGCAACGTCACCCCGCTGCGCCGCAAGGCGGGGTAACCCGCCCTGCTTCCGGTAGATGCCAACCTTGGTTGGCGCTCTGCCGTGAATCCCGATGCCGGCGGCATCGTGCCAACCAAGGTTGGCACCTACCCAAGCGTGGATTCCCGCTTTACAACCGCACCAGCAGGTTCTTGGCCAGCATTCCGTGCAGCTTGCCGATGCCGCGTGCCAGGTGCATCGTCAGCAGCAGCAGCAACACGCCCACCGCTGCAACCACGATGGCCACCAGCGGCGAGGCCGCCATAGGCAGAACGTTCACGTCGTTGATGTAGATGCCGGGGATATCGCCACTGAAGATCGCCGCCACCGGCGCCCAGATCAAACCCAGCGACAGCGACAGCAGGGTCACCGCGATCGTGAAGTAGATGATGCCCAGCGGCAGCATCAGCACGAAGTACAGCAGGGTCAGCCAGGTGCGGCCATCGGTGAACATGTCGCCGATACGCTGCAGCCAGCTGCGGCTGCGGTCGGTGTACTGCGGCCGGCGCGGCATGCGCTCACCCAGCAGCGCTTCCACCAGCCGCCCTTCCAGCAACGCCAGCCCACGCACCGAGCCGAAGAACAGCACGGTCAACGGGACGCCGATGATCAGGATCAGCAGGCCCAGCGACAACGACAGGCCGGTGACCACCCAGGTGAAGAAGAAGATGCCGGTGGCCAGCGACAACAGCATGTAGAACAGCGCGCCGTAGGTGTGCGGGTCGGTCACCACGCCGAAGAAGCGCGCCAGCAGCGAACGCTGCGCGGGGACTGCCGGCTGCGCCGCCGGTGCAGCACCGCTGGCCTCGGCCGCTGCACGCAGCACCGGGCCCGTGTCGGCCCGCGGCGTACGCAGCGCGCGGTTCACCGTGAGCTCGGTTTCGCGATAGATCTCCGCCACCTCGTCCGGTGCACCGTAGCTGCCGGCGACATCGGCGATGACCTCGGCTTCGCTGCGGCCGGGTTGCGCTGCCAGTTCAGAGCGCAGGTATTCCTCGGCGTCGTACAGGGCGTCCTGCACCATCGCCGGATCGGCACCGTCCAGTGCCGCACGCAACTGCGCCAGGTACTGCGGAATGGTGCTGGGCAGACTGTTGCCTGCCAGGTTCAGGTCGTTCATTGCGGTATCCCCTCCAACACGGAATCGACGGAATCACGGGTGTCACGCCAGGCCTGGCGCCATTGCTCCAGCACCTCCCGGCCACGCGCGTTGATGCGGTAGTAGCGGCGCGGCGGCCCGCTGCTGGATGGCTCCACATGACTCTCCAGCAGGCCGGCGCCTTCAAGGTTGCGCAGCACCGGGTACAGCGCGCTCTGCTTGCCGCTGAGCACGCCCTCGCCCACGCGCTCCAGCTCCTTGGCGATCAGGTAGCCGTACAGCGGCTCCCCGGCGCGGGCCAGCACCGCCAGCAGGGCCAACGAGACCGTGCCGGCGCTGAGCTCCTTCTGGAACTTCTTCAGGTGGACATCGTCTTCGGACATGACCGGCCCTCCACTACGTTGAAGTCAACAGTAGTGCGAAGTCCGCTATAGCGAATGTGTCGTTAGTCACTCTGCCGGTTGGCGAGGCCGTGCGGCTCGCGCAGAATCGAGGCCTCGTTCATGTTCCGGGGATCCCATGCCGCACCGTCGCCGCCTTGCCCTGACCACCCTCGCCCTGGCCTGCCTGCTGCCCGCACTCGCCAGCGCGGCCACGCCCTACCGCAGCCCGCAGCAGATCCTCGATGCTTCGGCGGCCAGCGACTGGCGCACGCCGGACCCGGCCAACCTGCTCTACATGGACCTGCCGGCCGGGCGGGTGATCATCGAGCTGGCGCCGCAGTTCGCCCCGCGCCATGTCGGCAACATCCAGACCTTCGCCCACGAGCACTTCTGGGACGGCACCAGCATCTACCGCTCGCAGGACAACTTCGTGGTGCAGTTCGGCGATGCCGACGCCGACGATGCAGCCAAGGCCAAGCCGTTCGGCAGCGCCGCGCGCAAGCTGCCAGCCGAGTTCGAGCGTGCCAATACCGGTTTGAAGGTGAGCGTGCTGCCGGATCGCGATGGCTGGGCAGCGCAGACCGGCTTCGTCGACGGCTTCCCGGTCGGTCAGGACCCGCAGGCCGGCAAGGCCTGGCTGGCGCACTGCTACGGCATGCTGGGTGCGGGCCGCAGCAACGAGGAAGACAGCAGCATCGGTGCAGAACTCTACGTGGTGACCGGCCAATCGCCGCGCCAGCTGGACCGCAACATCACCCTGGTCGGCCGCGTGCTGAAGGGCATGGAACTGCTCAGCGCGATCCCGCGCGGACCGGCACCGATGGGTTTCTACACGGATCCGAAGCTGCGCACGCCGATCATGTCGATCCGTCGCGTCAGTGATGTACCTGTGGCCGAACGTACGCCGATCCAGGTGCTGCGCACCGACTCGAAGACCTTCGCCGATACGGTCGAAGCGCGGCGCAACCGCGTGGATGATTTCTACAAGCGCCCGGCCGGGCATATCGACCTGTGCAATATTCCGGTGCCGGTGAAGTAAGGCCGTCGCGGGTTCTGCGCGTGGCGCGTGCTGAAGGTGCTTCACCGTTCATGGGCGTTACTTTTCTTTGTACGCAAAGAAAAGTAACCAAAAGAAACGTTCCGCCGGCCGCGAGCCGCCGTGCTTCGTACGTCGGTCCCCTGCGATGCTCGGCTCGCTCAAGACGGACTGAAAGGTCAAGATCAACAGCAAATGCCTCCACGCATGGCGTGGATATACTGGGTGCAGCTGTGGCCTTTGATCTGGGTCCGCCTTGAGCGAGCCGAGCACCGCAGGTCCGGCGAGGGCGAAGAGGCGCGGGTGTCTGAGCGCAGCGAGTTCCCGCGCCGTCCCTCGGCGGACCGAGGAGCGCAGGGCACCGACGTGCGAAGCACGGCGGCTCGCGGTGTGGCGGCGTGTTTCTTTGGTTACTTTCTTTGCACGAGTAAAGAAAGTGACACCTCCCCGCAGCCGCGGAAAAGGGCTCGCCGGGCATGGCCCGGCGCTACCGATGCGTGGGCGCCAATGAGCCTCAGCCCTTCTGGCTGACCGCCACGCTGCCCAGAATCAACGCACCGGCAATCAACATCTGCACCGTCACCGCTTCGCCCAGGAACAACCAAGCGAACGCAGCACCGAACAACGGAACCAGGTAGGTCACCGTTGACGCACGCGACGGGCCGATGCGGCCGATCAGGCGATAGAACATCAGGAAGGCGAATCCGGTGCAGACCACGCCCAGTGCGATCGCCGCACCCCATGCCTTGCCCGGAATCGGGCCCTGCGGCAGATGCGTGAGCGCCATCGGCAACAACCACAATGAGGCGCACGACAACGTGGCAGCGGCGGCAGCGGCCGAAGGCAGACCGGTCATGTGCCGCTTCACCAGGTTCACGCCCAGGCCGTACAGCAGGGACGCCGCCGCACCGGCCAGCACCGCGGTACCAATGCTCAGGCCCGAGATCTTGGCCGTGGCCAGCACCACCACGCCGGCAAAGCCGACCAGCAGCGCACCCGCACGGCGCACACCGATCTTCTCGCCGAAGAACAGGAACGCAATCAACGCGGCAAACAGCACGGTCATCGCATTGCAGATCGCACCGATGGCAGCCGGCGCACGCTCTGCGGCGTACGCGAACAGCACGAACGGCAACGCCGAATTGACCAGACCGATCGGTGCCAGCCACAACCAGCGGCGCGGCGGGAACTGCGCGCGGGCGCGCCACAGGAACGGCAGCAGCACCAGTGCGCCCAGCACCAGCCGCACCTCGACCAGGGCGAACGGACCGAACGAGGGCACCGCCACGCGCATGAACAGGAACGAGCAGCCCCAGATCGCGCCGAGCAGGGTCAATTCCAGCGGTGTGCGCCAATCACGCTCGGTCGCCTGGGATATCGCATTCATCTTCTGTGTCCGTCCGTCAACGTGGCGCTGGTCTGGCCACACAGGATCGGCCGCAGACGCCCGCTGCACAAGCGCGTAGTATCGCTGCCAGCCACAAATATGGCTTGAGGCTGGACATGCTGCTGCGCCCTTCCCTGCTCCCTGCGCTGGCCGTTTTCGCGGTCGCCGCGCGCCATCAGAACTTCGCCCAGGCGGCGCAGGAACTGCATCTGACCGCCAGCGCGGTCAGCCACCATGTGCGTCGTCTGGAAGAGGTGCTGGCCACGCGCCTGTTCCTGCGCCATGCGCGTGGGGTACGCCTGACGGCCGAGGGCCGGCAGTTGGCCGACGCCGCCAGCGCCGCGTTCACCGATGTCGCCGCCGTCGCCCACCATCTGCAGCCGGACGCTGACAGCGTGCCGCTGCGGATCGCTACGCTGCGCTCATTGTCGTATTGCTGGCTGTTGCCACGGCTGCCGCGTTTCACCCAGGCCCATCCACACATCCGCATCGAGCTGCACACCGGCAGTGGCCTGGACCGCTACGACGAAAACGGCCCGGAGGTGGGCATCCGTTATGGACTGGGCCAGTGGCCCGGACTGCACGCGCAGCACCTGATGGACGACAACCTCTTTCCCGTAGCGTCCCCGGCGCTGCCCGGTGTCGAAGCCCTGGAAGATCCGGCACGCATCGCCGAGTTGCCGCTGCTCAGTGATCTGTCACCACAGGGCTGGCGTGACTGGTTCCGCCACGCCGGCGTGCGCCCGCCGTCGCCGTTGCCGGCGATGCACACCTTCGCCGACAGTACCGACGCGATGCGCGCGGCGGTGTATGGCATGGGCGCGGTGCTGGCGCGCACCCACGTCGCCCAGCCCTATCTGCAGCGCTATGAGCTGGTGCGCCTGCCAGGCCCTGCACTGAAGGCACGCTACGCGTACTACGTGGTGCATGCCGAAGGACGGCCGCCCAGCCCTGCCGCGCGGCTGTTCATCGACTGGTTGCTGGGCCAGGCGCAGGACGAACGCACGCCGGTTCCCGCGTTGCCCGACAGCCTGCTGGGGCGCCCGAGCACACCCGGCTGACTGCGCCCTCACCCGATCTTTGCCCGGCGCTGGCTAGGCTGCAGGCCAACCCCACAACGTGCTTCTGCCATGGCCCTGCTGCGACTGCGAATTACCGGAACCGAAGACGATGCCCGTGCGATCAGCGACCTGCTGCTCGGCCTGGAAGGCATCGAACACGTCGAAGAGACCGACGACCTGATGCCGCACATGGACGACGATGATTCCAGCTCGGCCGGGCTGTCCGACGACATCGGCCCGGGTACCCACGAACTGGAAGTGGAAGTGGGCAACGAGAGCACTGCGCAGAAGGTGCGTGATGCGGTGCAGGAACTGGCGCTGGAACTGGATGTGTTCGTCGAGTACGAGACCGACGAAGGCTGAGCGTCCGCCGGACATGGCCCGGCGCTACCCGATGCTCGAGGCACCTCGGTAGCGCCGGTCCACGACCGGCGAGCGCATCGCTCGGTGTCGATCAGGCTTTGCGGCGGCGACGACGGATCAGCGCACGGACGATCCAGGCCATCACCAGCGCCACCAGACCCACCGGCAGCAATGCCGCCGCGGCACGGATCAGGAATGCCACGCTGGTGCTGAGAATGCTGCCGGACTCGCTCAAGGCTTCGCCGATCTCGCTGCGGCTGCGCTGGCCCGAGGTGGTATCGAAATGCATCGTCACCAGCTGCGTATCGATGCGCCTGCGCTGCTGGGCGGCGTCCTTGCTGGCCTGCTCCACACCCGCCTCGATCTCCGACAGGCGCGTGGTGATCGCCATCAGATCCTCGATCTTCAGATCGCCGCGGTCCTGGTAGGACAGCAGCCGCGCGTGCTCCTTCTCCAGGCGTGCCTTGGTCAGCGCGGTGTCGGCCACCTGCTGCGCCAGGTCCTCGGCACGCGTGTTGCGCGCCTGCAGCGTGCCGCCTTCGCCGGCCAGGCCGATCAGCGATTCCACGCCTTTCGGCGCGATGCGCACCTTGACCTCGCCACTGGGCTGTTCGCCACTGCGCTGATCCACCTGCAGCACCGCGCACTCACCGAACTTCGCGTTCTGGCAGGCCTGCGCGACCTGCTGGATGCGCGGCGCGATCTGCGCCGCTTCCAGCTGCACCTGCACATCGTGCTCATAGGCCAGGAAGGCGCCTTCCGGCGAAGCGACAGCGGCATCGGCATCGGCAGCGACTGCACCGGCCTCCTGCGCTCGCTCACCGTTCTTGGCACAGGCCGCCAGCGCCAGCAGCAATGCCGGCGCCATCACCACGCGCATCCACACGCGGCGCGCCGTCATCGCGAAGCTCCGTCGAACGAGGTGATCGACAATCCACCCAGCTCGACCTGTGGCAGGCAGCGCACGTTGATCGCCACCATCGGCAGGCCACTGCGCGGGTCCACCGCCTCGCTGTACGGCGCGGTGCCGCACGCGCGGCAGTGATGGTGATCGATGTTGTGGGTGTTGAACTGGTAGGTCGCCACGTCGGCGACATCGGTGCCCAGCTGGAACGCCTCGCGCGGGGCGAACCAGAGCAGGCTGCCGCGGCGGCGACACATCGAGCAGTTGCAGTCGATGACGTCCCTGATGGGTGCATCAGCCTGCACAGTGAATGCGATCCTGCCGCAATGGCAGCTTCCCTGGTATTCCATGTCCTGCGCTCCGCTGGAGGGTCCTTGTGTATGCCCATGGTAATCCTATGGCACGGGGACAAAGCAGCCCCGGGGGCCTATGCTCAGGGATTGACCCCGTACAGGAATGCCGATGCGCCCGCATCTTCTTGCCCTCGCCCTCGTCGCCGCCCTCGCCGGTTGCCAGCCGGCCGATGCCCCGACCAACGGTTCCACCCCGGCCGCCAGCCAGCAGGCCGGTGATGCGGCGGTCGATGCCGCCTTCGCCGACCTGTCCAAGCGTGCCCTGGACACCTGGATGCAGCTGTCCCCGGTCAGCGCCACCCAGATCGGCGACCACCGCTATGACAGCGAGATCGACGACCTGAGCGCGGCCGGCCAGCAGAAGACCGTGGACGCCTACAAGGGCCTGCTGGGCGAACTGGACAAGATCGAGGTGGCCAAGCTCGGCCGCGAGAACCAGGTGGATGCCGCGATCCTGCGCAACCAGCTGCAGTCGGAAATCTGGAATGCCGAGGTGATGCAGTCCGGCAAGTGGGACCCGCAGTTGTACAACGGCATTGCCGGCAGCGCGATCTACGGCCTGATGGCGCGCGAGTTCGCGCCGCTGCCGGAGCGCCTGAAGTCGGCCACCGCGCGTATGGAAAAGCTGCCGGCGATCTTCGCCCAGGCCCGCGAGAACCTGGATCCGGCACGCGTGCCGAAGATCCATGCCGAGACCGTGGCCAAGCAGAACAAGGGCATTCTCAGCATCGTCGATACCTTCATCACCCCGCACATCGGCGAGTTGCCGCAGGCCGATCAGCAGCGCCTGCAGGCCGCCATCGATGGCCTGAAGAAGGCGGTGGACGAGCAGCAGACCTGGCTGGACAAGACCCTGGTGCCGAACGCCAAGGGCGACTTCCGCATCGGTGCGGAAAAGTACGACCAGAAGCTGAAGTTCGCGCTGAATTCCTCGCTGTCGCGGCAGGAGATCGGTGAGCGTGCGCGCGCCGAACTGAAGCGCGTGCGCGAGGACATGTACGGCATCGCGCAGACCGTGCTGAAGGACAAGCCGGGCGCACCGGACATGCCGGCGCAGCCGAGCGACGAGCAGCAGCAGAAGGCGATCGAGGCCGCGCTGGAGCTGGCCTACGCTGACAAGCCGGCGCGCGACAAGGTGGTCGACGATGCCAAGGCCGCACTGGAGCAGTCCACCGCGTTCGTCCGCGAGCACGACCTGATGACCCTGCCCGACGCGCCGGTGGACATCATCCTGATGCCGGAATTCCAGCGTGGCGTGGCCGTGGCCTACTGCGATTCGCCGGGCCCGCTGGACAAGAACCTGAAGACCTTCTACGCCGTGTCGCCGATTCCCGACGACTGGAACGACAAGCAGGTTGACTCGTTCCTGCGTGAGTACAACTCGCGCATGATCCACCTGCTGAGCATCCACGAAGGCACCCCGGGCCACTACCTGGAAGGCTGGCACTCGGCCAAGTTCCCCTCCACCCTGCGTGCCGTGCTGCGTTCGGGCCTGTTCGCCGAAGGCTGGGCGGTCTACACCGAGCGCATGATGCAGGAGCAGGGTTATCTCAACAACGATCCGCTGTTCCACCTGGTGCAACTGAAGTTCTACCTGCGCACGATCTCCAACGCGATCCTCGACCAGGGCGTGCACGTGGACAACTGGGATCGCGAGAAGGCGATGCACCTGATGACCCACGACGCCTTCCAGCAGGAAAGCGAAGCCTCGGGCAAGTGGGTGCGTGCGCAGCTGACCTCGGCACAGCTGCCGACCTACTTCGTCGGTGCACAGGAACACTTCGACACCCGCAAGGCGATGCAGGACAAGCTGGGCGACAAGTTCAACCTGAAGGCCTACCACGACCAGATGCTGTCCTACGGCGCCCCGCCGGTGCGCTTCGCACGCCAACTGATGCTGGACCAGCCGATCGAGTGATCGGTCGGATGTGAGTTGAACGCAAACGGCCCGGGGAGACCCGGGCCGTTTTCATCTGTGTTGTACGGCATCCACGCGTGGCGTGGATCTACTGTTGCTCATCCATCGTCCGGGGGGCGGTCATTGCTCGGCGGCGACAAACCCACCGGTCTGCCGCGCCCACAAGCGCGCGTACAGGCCACCGGCCTCGATCAGCTCGGCATGGGTACCGGTCTCGACGATGCGGCCCTGGTCCATCACCACCAGCCGGTCCATGCGGGCGATGGTCGACAGTCGATGGGCGATCGCGATCACCGTCTTGCCACCCATCAGCTCGTCCAGGTTGTCCTGGATCGCCGCTTCCACTTCCGAGTCCAGCGCCGAGGTGGCCTCGTCCAGCACCAGGATCGGCGCATCCTTCAGCAGCACGCGGGCAATGGCGATGCGCTGGCGCTGGCCACCGGACAGCTTCACGCCGCGCTCGCCGACGTGCGCGTCGTAGCCACGACGCCCTTCGCCGTCGACCAGCGTATCGATGAAGGCTTCCGCGCGCGCCTTGGCCACGGCCGCGCGCAGCTGCTCGTCGCTGGCATCCGGGCGGCCGTACAGCAGGTTGTCGCGGATCGAACGGTGCAGCAGCGAGGTGTCCTGGGTAACCACACCGATCTGCTGGCGCAGGCTTTCCTGGGTGACGTAGGCAATGTCCTGGTCGTCGATCAGGATGCGACCGCTTTCCAGGTCGTACAGCCGCAGCAGCACGTTCACCAGCGTCGACTTGCCGGCACCGGATGGGCCGACCAGACCGATCTTCTCACCCGGCTTCACCACCAGCTCAAGGCCAGCGATCACGCCACCCTTCTTGCCGTAATGGAAATGGACATCCTGGAAGTGCACACCGCCACGTGTCACCTGCAGCGGCACCGCATCCTCGCGGTCCTGCACCGTCAGCGGCTGGGCGATGGTGGTGATGCCATCCTGCACGGTGCCGATGTCTTCGAAGATGCCGTTGATGGTCCACATGATCCAGCCGGACATGTTGTGGATGCGGATCACCAGACCGGTCGCCAGAGTGATCGCGCCGACGGTGATGTGTCCGCCGTTCCACAACCACAACGCCAGGCCGCAGGTACCGGCGATGAGGAACCCGTTGACGATGGCGATGGTCAGGTCCATGCCGGTGGTGATCCGGGTCTGCGCGCGGTGCTTGACCGCCAGCTCCTGGATCGAATCGGCGACATAGGCCTGCTCGCGGCCGCCATGGGCGAACAGCTTCAACGTGGGAATGTTGGTGTAGCCGTCGACGATGCGCCCCATCGCCTTGGAGCGCGCCTCCGATGCGATCCAGGCGCGTTCCTTCGCGCGCGGCACGAAGTAGATCATGATCACCACGTAGGCCAGCAGCCACAGGATCAGCGGCACCATCAACCGCCAGTCGGCCTGCGCGAACAGGTACAGCGCGGTGCCGGTGTAGACCACGATGTACCACAGCGAATCGACCATCTGCACCGCCGACTCGCGCAGCGAGGTACCGGTCTGCATCACCCGGTTGGCCATGCTGCCGGCGAAGTCGTTCTGGAAGAAGCTCAGGCTCTGCCGCACCACGTAGTTGTGCATCAGCCAGCGCGAGCGATTGCTCAGGCCCGGCACGATGGCCTGGTTGACCAGCAGGTTGTGCAGGCCGACCAGGATCGGGCGCGCGATGACGGTGATGAACAGCATCCAGCCGAGGGTGTCGGCATGGCGCTGGAAGAAGTCCGCGCCAGGCTGCTCGGCGACCATGTCGACGATGCGGCCGAGGAAATCGAACATCGCCACTTCCACCAGCGCCAGCAGCAGACCGGCGATCAGGGTGGCCAGCAGCACCGGCCACACCGGTCGCAGGTAGTGCAGGTAGAACGGCACCACGGTGCGCGGCGGCATGCGCCCGTCAATGGGCGGAAACACCGGAATCAGGGATTCAAACCAACGGAACATCGCATTCCCTCGCCATCGATAGCCGGCGGAGTATCCCACGCCGCGTGTGTACGCCGGCCGACGATCGCCCCCGGTTCCGGGTAGCGCCGGGCCATGCCCGGCGGCGTTATTTCACCGGAGTGAACAGCAGATCCTGGAAATCGAAGCTGAAATCGGTCAGGTCGGAGATCGGCTGCATGCGCACCTCGCGCACGTTTCCATCCGGGTCCAGGCTGAAATTCACGAACGCATCGGCATTGAGCGAGCGATCATCCCAGCGCACGATGAAAGTGTCGTGCTGCCAGTGTTCCAGGCGGCCGCTCAGCTGTGCCGTCTTTGCGAAGCGCAGCCGCAGGTCCTTGCCTTCCGCGCGGATGACCATGTCGCCATACCAGCGGTCGCGGTAGGTGGCCGCATACCCGGCCAGCGGCAACGACGGCCTGCTGCCCTTGTCACGCTCCGCCTGGTGCTTGGCCCACGCTTCGTCGGCCTTGTCCTGGCCCTTGGCCACGCCCTTCGCATAGGCATCCACCCAGTCGTGCTTTTCACCGCCCAGGTAGGCATCAAGCACGCTCAGCGTGATCGCATTGAATGCCGCACCCGCTTCCTGGTTGGTCAGCACCACCACGCCCAGCTTCTCGCCCGGCACCAGCGTCAGCCGCGAAACCATGCCCGGCCAGCCACCGGTGTGCCAGACCAGCTTCTGGCCGCGATAGTCGCTCAGGCTCCAGCCCTCGCCATAGCCGGCAAAGTTGGCCCGCGCCGGCGCCAGCTCCGGCACGCTCGGCGCCGGAATCGTCTGCGGCGTGATCATCTGCCACATCTGCTGCTGGCTCTTGGCAGTGAACAGCGGCGTGCCATCGGCCAGCTTGCCTTCGGCCAGCTGCACCTGCATCCAGCGTGCCATGTCGTGGGCACTGGAATAGATGCCACCGGCCCCGGCGTTGTTCGACCAGGTCAACGGCGCAACGGTACGCAGATCCTTGAAATCGTACTTGGCGTGACCGACCGCAGCGTTGTCGCCGGCCCTGAGGTGATCGGCGTTGTAACGCGTGCCGGCCATGCCGACCTTGTCGAAGATGCGCGTCTGCAGGAACTGCTGGTAGCTCATGCCCGAGACGTGCTCGATCACCTGCTGGGCGACCGCATACAGGATGTTGTCGTAGGCATAGCGCTCGCGGAAACCACCTTTCAGCGGCACCTGGCCAAGGCGCTGCACGACTTCGGCATTGCTGTAGGAGGTGGTCGGCCAGAACAGCAGGTCGCCCGCGCCCAGGCTCAGGCCACTGCGGTGCGAAAGCAGGTCGCGGATCGTCATCTGCCCGGTCACGAACGGATCGGACATGCGGAATGACGGCAGGTGATCGATCACCCTGTCGTCCATCTTCAGCTTGCCGTCCTCGGCCAGCAGATTCAGCGAGGTGGCAGTGAAGGCCTTGGTGTTGGAGGCGATGGCGAACAGGGTATCGGCCTCGACCGGCGCCGGCTTGCCCAGTTCACGCACGCCCCAGCCGCGCTCCAGCACCACCTGCCCGTCCTTGACCACGGCCACGGCGATACCGGGTACGTCGAACTGCGCGCGCACGCGCTCGACGGTCGCATCCAGGTCCTGCAGCTGCTGCGGCGTCGCCGCATTGGCCATGGTCGTGCACGCAAGCAGCACGGCTCCTCCGATCCAGGTTTTCATCCAGCACCATCTCCGAACAGGGGTAGCGGCCATGTGCAGGCCGTCACCGGGGTTTCGCGCGATGGTAACGGTCCCGGGCGCAGCCTGCCCTGTGCCATAGGAGGGGTGTCATGGGTGCGAACGGCCAGAGCAGCAACGGCTCCACCATCATTCCGTGCCTGCGCTACCGCGATGCGCTGGCGGCCATCGACTGGCTGCAGCGCGCGTTCGGTTTTCACGCGCAGGCCGTGTATGCCGACGGCGATACCGTGCACCACGCACAGCTGGTGTTCGACCAGGGCATGATCATGCTCGGATCTGCCAGCAACAGCGGCGAATGGGCCAAGCTGGCGGTGATGCCCGATGAAGTCGGCGGCCGTCAGACCCAGAGCGCCTGCGTGATCGTCACCGATGCCGACGCCCACTATGCACGGGCCAAGGCCGCCGGTGCGCGCATCGTCATCGACATCGCCGACCAGGCCTACGGTGGGCGTGGCTATGCCTGCGCAGACCCGGAAGGCTACCTGTGGTGGTTCGGCAGTTACGATCCGTGGCGGGCGGAACACACGCAATGACGGCACGATCAGCGTCTGCGGCGCCGGTCCGCTGCGGTATCGGCGGCTGGGTGTACCCGCAGTGGCGTGGCGGCGCCTTCTATCCACAAGGGTTGATCCAGCGCGAAGAGCTGGCCTACGCCAGCCGCGCGTTGCGCTGCATCGAAATCAACGGCACCTTCTACCGTACCCCGACAGCGACCCAGTGTGCGCAATGGGCCGCGCAGACGCCGGACGGCTTCCGCTTCTCGATGAAAGCGCCGCGCCATCTGGTGCAGCGGCGAGATCTATCGTCCACGGTCGAGGCAGCGGGCTCGTTCCTGCAGGCAGCCATCGCTCTCGGCGACCGGCTTGGCCCGTTGCTCTGGCAGTTCGACCCGCAGCACCCGGCCGATGCCGTGGCGCTGGACACCTTCATGGCACAACTGCCACAGCAGTTGGATGGAACGGTGCTGCAACATGCACTGGAGGTGCGCAACACCAGCGTCCATGGAAGCGAACTGGTCGAAGCGGCACGCCGGCATGGCGTGGCCCTGGTGATCGAAGACAGCGACGAGTCACCGTTGCACGGCGACATCACCGCCGGCTTCGTCTATGCACGGATCAAACGCAGCCAAGCCAGGCTGCCCGAAGGTCTTCCCCTACCGATGCAGCAGCGCTGGGCCGGTCGCGCGCGGTGCTGGGCCCGAGGCGAGATAGTGGAGGACCTGCCCTGCCTGGCCCCACCGGCCGCTGCCGCGCCGCGCGAGGTCTACCTGCTGTGCATCGGCGCCGGAAAGGTGCGCAACCCGGCGGCGGCGATGGCGCTGCAACGGCTCATCGAGGGCGACTGAACGCCTGCAGATGGGCGTTGCGCGCGGCCTTGCCTCACAATAGGGCGATGACCACACCCGACACCCGCAAAGCACTTTGGCAGATCCACTTCTGTGTCCTGCTGTGGGGCGTCACCGCCATCCTCGGCAAGTTGATCACCCTGCCCGCGCTGCCGCTGGTGTGGTGGCGGATGCTGCTGGTGGTGGCGATGCTGGCACTGCTGCCGCGGGTCTGGCGCGGGCTGCGCACGTTGCCGCTACGGCTGGTCGCCGGCTATGCCGGCATCGGCGCGCTGGTCGCGCTGCATTGGCTGACGTTCTATGGCGCGGTGAAGCTGGCCAATGCCTCGGTTGCTGCGACCTGCATCGCGCTTGCACCGGTGTTCACTTCGATCATCGAACCGTGGGTGGCCAAACGCCCGTTCCAGATGCGCGAGCTGGCCTTCGGCCTGGCCGTGCTGCCCGGTGTGGCGCTGGTGGTGGGCGGCGTGCCCGACGGCATGCGCATGGGCGTGTTGATCGGTGCGCTCTCGGCCCTGCTGGTGGCGGTGTTCGGCTCGCTCAACAAGCGCATGGTCAGCCATGCCGATCCGCTGACGGTAACTGCGCTGGAGCTGGGCGCCGGCACCATCACCCTGACCCTGCTGGCACCGCTGATGCCGTACCTGCTGCCGGCGCTGGCCAGCCCGTTGTGGATCGTTCCCGACCTGCACGACGGCATCCTGCTGCTGGTGCTGGCCGGTGTCTGCACGCTGCTACCGTTCGCCCTGGCCCTGGTCGCGCTGCGCCACCTCAGCGCCTACACCGTGCAGCTGGTCACCAACCTGGAACCGGTCTACGCCGTGTTGCTGGCCGTGGTGCTGCTGCGCGAGCAACACGAAGTCACCCCGTGGTTCTACCTGGGCGTGGCGATCATCGTCGGTGCCGTGTTCCTGCATCCGCTGCTCAACCGCCGCAAGCGCATGCAGCATCCGGAGATCCTCGGCACATCCGAAGCGCGCAACATCGCCGATTGAGTGTGTCCGCGCATTGCGCGGATCTTCCCGGTACCCGTCTCAGCGCTGCGGCCAATGCCAGGCCGGTGCATCCAGCAGGCCCTGCCCGCCCAGCAGCGTCCGCCCATGCTCCTTGTACAGGTGCATCGAATGGCAGTGCGGTGCCTGCTCCAGCGCGGCGATCAAGCGCGTGGCATGCGATACCACCCAGACCTGGCTGCGCGCACTTGCGGCGATGATCAAGCGTGCCAGCGCCGGCAGCAGATCCGGATGCAGGCTGGTCTCCGGCTCGTTGAGCACCAGCAGCGGCGGCGGCCGAGGCGTGTGCAGCGCCGCTGCCAGCAACAGGAAACGCAGCGTGCCGTCGGACAGTTCGGCCATCGACAATGGCCGCAGCAGACCGGGCTGGTGGAAGCGCAGCGCGAGCCGGCCATCCAGTTCCTCGAAGCTGATCGTCGCCCCCGGGAATGCATCCTCGACACTGCGCGCCAGCGCCTGCGGATCGCCGATTTCCAGAATCGTCACCCAGGCGGCGGCGAGGTCGCGGCCGTCATGGTGCAGCACCGGGGTACGGGTCGCCATCGCCGGTTGTCGCGCCGGTGCATCGGCATCGCTGCGGAAGTGGTCGTAGAAGCGCCAACGGCGGATGTACTCGCGCAAGGTGATGGCTTCCGGCATGCGCTGCGGATCGCCCACCTGGGTGAACAGGCTGTCGAACAGGGACAGTCGGTCGTCCACCAGGTCCCAGCCGCGCGCGTGCCGCTGCCGCACCAGCGCACCGCGGCGGTCGACCAGCAGGTTGGCGCTGCGCAGGAACGGTCCCGCCCAGATTGATTCGGCCTTGATCTGCGGATCCAGCGCGAAGGCCGATCGACTCGGCGGCGGATAACCGAGGTCGATGGCGTAGCCGAATTCATCGGTGGCGAAGCCCAGCTTGAGCCCCACCGATTCCTGCCGCGGTCCGCCCTGCAGCGGAATCTCACCGGCCAGCACGCGGCGATCAATCTTTTCCGGACCGGCCCACAGCGCCGAACCCAATCCGCCCTCCCGCGCCAGCACCGCTGCAACGCCGCCCTGCGCGGTTTCCGCCAGCAGGCGCAGCGCGCGGTACAGGCTGGATTTGCCACTGCCGTTGTCGCCGGTGACGACGTTGAGCCGCTGCATCGGCAGCACCAGCCCGTGCAGTGATCGGTAATTGGCGATGGCCAGGGTCTGCAGCATGGTCGACGTCCTTGCAGTGAGACGTTGAGCGTGCCGTACGGGGATCGCAGTGGTTGCGACTGCATGGAAACGTCCGGCCATCCACGCGTGGCGTGGATCTACTGGTGCATCCATGCATCGCGTGAAGCCACCGCAGCCTCCCCAGCGGTCAGGGCGCCACTTCCACCCGGTTGCGGCCGGCGCCCTTGGCCCGGTACAGCGCGGCATCGGCACGGGCCAGGGTCTGCTCGGAGGTTTCATCAGGCCGGTGCTGCGCCACGCCGATGCTGATCGTCACCGGGAAGCCCAGCGGCAGGTTGGACACCGCCACGCGCAGGAACTCGCATTGCAGCTCGGCGGTGCGCAGGTCCACGTCCGGCATCAGTGCGACGAACTCCTCACCGCCGTAGCGTGCGGCCATGCCGCGCCCGGCGAAGTGCGAGCGCAGCAGCGCCCCCAGTTCGGCCAGCACCCGGTCGCCGGTCGCATGGCCCTGGAAGTCATTGATGTGCTTGAAATGGTCGATATCCACCAGCGCCACGCAGGCCTGCCGCGCCTGGCCATCGGCGGCGACCACGGCTTCTCCCAGCGCTGCTGCCAGTGCGCGGCGGTTGGGCAGGCCGGTCAGCGCATCGGTCCGGCTCTGTTCGGCCAGGTCGGCATTCTGTGCCAGCAGCAGGTCGTGGTAGTCCGACAGCAGCCGCTCGTAGTCGTCGCGCTCGAGCATGTGCTTCTGGATGTCCAGCGCGAAGCGGCGCAGCTCCATCACCAGCATCACCTGCCGCGACAGCGCGGCCAGCGCTTCGGCCTTGTCGCTTGCCAGGTGCTGCGGGCGCGCGTCGAACACGCACAGCGTGCCCAACGGCAGGCCGTCACTGCTGATCAGCGGTGCACCGGCATAGAAACGCACGTGCGGGTCGCCAGTTACTACAGGGTTGTCGTGGAAGCGCACATCCTGCAGCGCGTCCTCGACCACCATGATCTCCTGCGGCTGCAGGATGGCATGGCCACACATCGAATCACTGCGCAGGGTCTCGGCCGCATCGATGCCCTGTATCGACTTGAACCACTGCCGCTCGACGTCGATCAGGGTCACGGCCGCCATCGTCGTGCCGCATACCGCCTTGGCAATGGCGACCAGATCATCGAACGAGCGTTCCCGTTCGGAATCGAGGATCCGGTAGCGGTACAGCGCCTCCAGGCGCAGCGCTTCGTTGGCGGGCTTGTCGGGCTTGATCATGCAGCGTCACGTTCCGGCAGGTCGCCGCAAATTCTAGCTGATGTAGAGCCGCACCCATGCTCGACTGCACCCGGGCAACGGCAGCCGAGCATAGGCTCGGCTCTACACACGTCGTTTACCAGTCCTGCTGCTGCGGCAACAGGCCGTGCAGCTCCTGCTCGGTCAGGTTGCGCCACTGGCCGGGCTTCAGCGCACCGATCTTGATGTTGTCGATGCGCACGCGGCGCAGCTGCGTCACGCGATAGCCGAACTCGGCCGACATCAACCGGATCTGCCGGTTCAGGCCCTGCTGCAGGGTGATGCGGAAACCGAACTTGGCGATCCGCGAGGTCTTGCACGGCAGCGTCATCTGGTCATGAATGCGCACGCCGCGGGCCATCGCGCGCAGGAATTCGTCGGTGACCGGCTTGTTCACCGCCACCAGGTATTCCTTCTGGTGGCCGTTTTCAGCGCGCAGGATCTGGTTGACGATGTCGCCGTTGCTGGTCATCAGGATCAGGCCTTCCGATTCCTTGTCCAGGCGGCCGATCGGGAAGATGCGCTGTTCATGGCCGACGAAGTCGACGATGTTGCCCTTCACCGTGCTTTCGGTGGTGCAGGTCACGCCCACCGGCTTGTTCAGCACGATGTACACGTGGCGGCGGGCGCCCGGCTTGCGGGCAGTGCGAACGCGCAACGGCTGGCCGTCGACCAGCACCTTGTCATCCTCGCCGACCACCGCGCCGGTGCCGGCGGCATGGCCATTGACGGTGACCCGGCGGGCGGCGATCAGGCGATCGGCCTCGCGACGGGAGCAGAAGCCGGTGTCGGCGATGTATTTGTTGAGTCGGCTGGTCATCGCCCCATTATCCGGCATCGCCGCCCTTCCCGCCTCATGCCGTGGTCAATGGATCTTCGGTCTCGCCATCGAACACCCGGTTGCGGCCACTGCGCTTGGCCACGTACATGGCGTGGTCGGCGCGCCGCAGCAGCGCGGCCAGGTCATCTTCGGCCGGCCGCCACTGTGCCAGGCCGATGCTCGCGGTCACCTCCAGGCCGGGCACCTGCAGGTCCCGGCAGGTCTCGGTGATGCGCTGGCGCAGGCGTTCCAGGCGGGCGGCCGCGATCTCCCGCGGCATGCCCGGCAACAGCAGCAGGAACTCCTCGCCCCCCATCCGCACCACCTGGTCCTCGCTGCGGACCGCAGCGCGAAGCGCGCGCGCCACGGCCACCAGCACCTGGTCGCCGACCTCATGGCCGTGGCGATCATTGATGTCCTTGAACAGATCGATATCGAGGAAGCCGATCACCAGCGGCCCTCTGTCACGCTCGCCGCCCTGCAGATGCTGGGCCAGCTGGTGCAGGCCGGCGCGGCGGTTGGGCAGGCCGGTCAGCATGTCGGTCTCGGCGAGCTGGCGCATTTCATCACGCTGCTGGCGCAGCCGGCCCAGGCGCAGGTTGAGCGCGTAGGCCGCCATCATCAGCAGCCAGGTGACCGCCAGCTGCAGGGCCTCCACCCGGTACTCCATCAGCCAGTGCGCGCTGGCGGCGTCGGCCACGATCAGCACCAGCATCGGCGCCAGTGCAGCCAGTCCTGCCAGCGACCAGACATCGCCGCGCAGCCGGGCCCAGATGCCCATCGCCAGCGACAGTGCGCAGCCGACGACGAAGGTCCCCTGCAGGATCTGCGCGACCACGCCCAGTCCATCGCGCTGCAACCACGGCACCACCGCCGCCAGCATCAGCAAGGACCACAACACCAGCTGCTGGGCCACGCGCGAACGTGGCAGTACGCGGTCACCGCCGTTCAGGCGCCACATCGCCGGCAACACCAGTGCCTGGGTCGCTGCCGTCAGCGCCAGCAGCCACCAGTCACCGCGCCCGCCGACGCGCAGCCAGGGTTCGGGATAGCCGCTGAGACCACCGAGGATCGACTGCCACAGCACCAGCACCAGGGTGGCACCGATGTACATCAGGAAACTACGGTCGCGGGTGGTCAGATAGGCCATCAGCGCCGACAGCGCCAGCGCGATTGCCACGGCGATGCAGGCGGCGCGCACCAGCAGCCGGGCCGTGTCGTTCTGCTGTACCGGGCTGGGCGCGCCCAGTTGCAGTGTCGGCACCCAGCGTGCCTTCAGCGGCGTCTGCCAGGAGACCAGGAAGGGTTCGTGGCTGCCGGCAGCGGGTACCGCCACCATGCCAATGCCCGCCCGGAAGCGCGAATCGCGGGTGCGCGCGTCCTGCATGTTGCCGCAGATCTCGCGGTCACCGTGCTGCAGCCGCACTTCGCCGGCAAAGACATTGAAGACATCCAGCGCCTGCGGCTCGCCGGACCAGCCTTCTGGCGGTGCATTCACCTGTGTCTGCTGGCGCGGCCCGGCCAGCATCGCCGGCGTGCAGGCGCGATGGGGCGTAGGTTCGGCCGTCGCGGTGCCGACCAGAAGATAATCGCGGCCGGCGTCGACGCTGCGCGCATGGCCCAGCCACGGCAACGCCAACCACACCAGCAGCAGGACAAGCACCGCCCCTGTTTCGAAACGCACCTGCCTGCCGCCCACGCCACGTCCTGTTACTGCTTACGTCCGCGCCCACTGCGCGTCGCCCCTGGCGGCATTATCGCAGTCGAAGGCACCACCGATGTGTAGACCAAAGTGGTGGGGGTGTTGGCCGGGCTGCCGCCCGGCACCCGCCGTAGTGCCGGCCGCTGGCCGGCAACCTCAACAGCCAAAGCGGGCTACCGCGGTGGGCGGGGCGGTATGGGCAGGCAGGACACGCCGTAAACCCATCCATGGGGGCTCGATGGCGCCATCCATGGCGCCAACGGTCCTGCCTGCCCATACCGCCCCACCCCTGACAGCGTCCTGGCGTCTGCTGGATCCCCGTCATGCGTGGATGAAACTCCATCGAAATCGAATATTTCGATAATTGGACGAAGAGCATCCACGCATGGCGTGGATCTACGTGTCGACCAAGGTCGACACCCACCAGGAGCAGGCCATGCCATTCCGACAGATGCGGAGATCTGTCGAAGGCGGGGTGGGTCCGGTTGCGGGGGTGTCCGCGGCATGGATGCCGCGGCCAAGCCTACAGGGACGTATTTACGGCGTCCCCCGCAACCGGACCCACCCCGCCATCCCACGGAACCCCGCTGTTGCTGTTGCTGTTGAGGTTGCCGGCCAGCGGCCGGCACTACCGCGGGTTCCGGGCGCAGCCCGGCCGCAGCATCTTCAGCCGGCAGCCGATGGCCCCTGCGTGCCGGCCAACCGCATCGGCCGCAGGTCAGCCAGGGTCAGCCGCTCCAGTGGCTGCGGCCGTTCAATGGCATAGCCCTGCAGGCCCTGCACCCCCATCCCGGCCAGCGCCTCGGCCACTTCAATGGTCTCCACCCACTCGGCCACCACCTCCATCTGCAGTTCGCGGCCCAGCTCGCTGATCGCACGCACGCTGGCACGGCTGACCGGATCGGTATCCATGTCACGCACGAAGGCACCATCGATCTTCAGCATGTCCGCCGGCAGCTGCCGCAGATAGCCGAACGAGGACAGGCCCGAGCCGAAATCATCCAGCGCCACCCGGCATCCGCGCGCCTTCACCGCGTCGATGAAGGCACGTGCCTGGCTCAGGTTGCCGATTGCCGCGGTTTCGGTGATCTCGAAGCAGAGCTTGGACGCCAGCGCGCGGTTGCGCTCCAGCAGGTCGCAGACGAACGCCAGGAATCCCGGCTCGGCGATCGACTGGGCCGACACGTTGACGTTGCACAGGCCGAGTTGACGTACGTGCGCCGGGCACACCTGCAGGTGGCGGAACAGCAGGCCGAGCACGTGCCGGTCCAGCACCACCGCCATGCCATAACGCTCCACCGCCGGCATGAACTGGCCCGGCAGGTGCAGCACGCCATCGCTGTCGCGCATGCGCACCAGCACTTCGTAGTGCAGGTAGGACGGATCGCCCACCTTGGCGATGCGCTGCGCATACAGCAGCATCCGGTTCTCTGCCATGGCACGGCTGACCCGCTGCAGCCGCTCGGCCTCCAGCCGCCGTTCTTCCAGGGCCAGCCGGTTTTCATTGAAGCAATGCACGCGGTTGCGGCCGGCCTGCTTGGCTGCATAGCAGGCACTGTCGGCGGCGCTCATCAACCAGTTCGCGTCCGGTGCCTCGGCCGTCACTTCGACCACGCCCACGCTGCAGCTCAGCTGCGGACTGCCTTCGCTGATCGGGAATGTGGCCTGGCCCAGATTGCGGATCAACCGCTGCAGTACGCGCTTGGCTTCATCCTGGTTGGCGCGGGCGAGGAACACCGCGAACTCATCCGCGCCCAGGCGGCCCACCCAGTCGCCATCACGCACCGCGCCGACCAGGTACTCGGCGAAGCTGCGCAGCATCTGGTCGCCGGCCGCGTGGCCGAAGCTGTCGTTGACCAGCTTGAAGTGGTCCAGGTTGATGTAACCCAGTGCGTGGGTTCCACCGTCGGAGCGGACCTGCAGCAGCGACTTCTCCAGCAGGCGCTCGATCTCGCGGCGATTGATCAGGCCCGTCAGGGGATCGTGGCTGGCATGGTGCTCGATCTCACGCGCCAGGGCATGGTTCTGGCTGACATCCTCGACGATGGCGAACACCGACAGGCGGCCATCGGCGGTGCGCACGCCGGTACCACTCCAACGCCCCCACACCAGGCTGCCATCGCGACGCCGGAAGCGCAGTTCGCCCGGGCGCAGCTGGCGGTCCCAGTCGATACGGCCCACCCCATCGATGACCAGCTCGCCTTCCATCAGCAGGTCGGTCAACGACATCTGCAGCAGCAGGTCCCGGCGATGGTCGAGGATGTCGGCCATCGCCTGGTTGGCCTCCACCACCCGGCCGGCGGCGTCCAGCTTGAGCATGCCGACGTTGGCCTGATAGAAAGCCGCCCGGAAGCGGCTCTCGTGCTCGGTCAGGTCCTTGCCGACCCGGCGGGCCAGGGCCACCGCCATCAGGCTGATCAACAGGACCGACAGGCCGCCGACGGCCAGGGTTGCGATGCGCACCGCGCGGGCCATGCGCAGCAGCGCCTGCGAGAACGCCTGCGCCTGCGCGCGCAGCTGGTGGTCGATGCCACGCAGCCGGTGCAGGTAGTCATCCACGGTCGACGCGTCCAGCGGTCCCGAGCCATGGCGGCGTTGCAGTTCCTCCGACAACGCCTGCAGGGCCAGCAGGTCCGCGTCGGTCTGCCGCCACAACCACGTCGCCTCGCGGAAGGCACCAACATTGCGCGCATGGCGGAACGAGAAGATCAGCCGTGGAATGTCGGCGCGGGTGTTGCCCCCACGCAAAAAACCGGCCCGGGCTGTCGCCTCGTCCGGTTCGGATTGCTCCAGCGCCTTGCGAGCCTGCAGGTCACCCAGCGGAACCTGCAATGCCCGTTGGGCATCCTGCAGATCCAGCAGGTGCCCACGCGCCAGGTAACGGCTGAGCGCTGCGGTGGCGTCCTGCTGCCCCCGCGACCAGTAGCCCTGCCCTGCGATCCACGCGGTCGATGCCGCCTGCAGCTCCTGGATCACGGCCGACAGCGCGACCAGTCCGATCGCCATGCCCGTCAACAGCGCAAATCGCAGTCCCAGCCCGCGGGTCATCGGTACCCGTCGGCGCTGTTGGTCCATGCCACTTCTACCCATCCTGGATCCCCCGAATGTGCTGCGGTGACAATCTCCTACGGAACCGGGCCAGCCTAGGACCGAGGATGTGTGGGCCATGCGAAACCGGGCCCGGCCGGTGATCGGCAGCGGTGGCCGGGCCGACCTGGACGTCCTGCAAACGACAACGCCAGCCCGAAGGCTGGCGTTGTTCATCTACTTCTGCGCGGCTTAGAAGCTGCGCGGGCCGCGCGGCTTGTTGAAGCCATCACGACGCGGCGGACGGCTGTCGCGGTCGCCGCCAGGGCCACCCGGACCACTGCGACGCGGAGCACCCGGGCCACCCGGACCGCCCGGACCACGCTTGTCGAAGCGCGGCTTGAACGGACGCGGCGCCGGATTGACCTCTTCACCAGCGGCCAACGGACGCATCTGCAGCTGCTGGCCGGACACCCACACCTTCTGCAGGTGGGTCAGCACGTCCGACGGCATCTGTGCCGGCAGATCCAGCAGCGAGAAATCGTCGTGGATGTCGATACGACCGATGAAGCGGCTTTCCAGGCCGGCTTCATTGGCGATGGCGCCGACGATGTTGGCCGGCTTCACGCCATGCTGGTGGCCGACCGAAATGCGGTAGGTCTCCATGCCCTGCTCCGGTGCGCCGCGCGGCGGCACGTCACGGCGCGGACGCTGCTCGAAGCCACCCTCGGCATCGTCACGACGCGGACCACGCTCAAAGCGCGGGCCGCGCTCGTTGCGGTCGCCACGTTCCGGGCGCTCAGTGCGCTCGAAACGCTCACGCGGGGCACGTTCTTCGCGCGGGGCACGCACCGGCGGCTGCAGCAGGAACGGGGTATCGCCCTGCATCATCTTCGCCAGTGCGGCGGCCACTTCGATGGCCGGCACGTTCTGCTCGGATTCGAAACGCTCCAGCAGCTGGCGGTAGAAGTCCAGGCCGCCCTGGCCCAGCGTTTCGGTGATGCGCGAGGTGAACTTGTTGATGCGGTTGTCGTTGACCGCTTCCACGCTCGGCAGCTGCATTTCTTCGATCGGCTGACGGGTCGCACGCTCGATCTGGCGCAGCATGCCCTTCTCGCGCGGGGTAGCGAACAGGATCGCTTCACCGCTGCGGCCGGCACGGCCGGTACGGCCGATACGGTGCACGTAGCTTTCGGTGTCGTACGGGATGTCGTAGTTCAGCACGTGGCTGATGCGTTCCACGTCCAGGCCACGGGCGGCCACGTCGGTGGCGACCAGGATGTCCAGCTTGCCTTCCTTCAGCATGGCGATGGTGCGCTCACGCTGGGCCTGCTGCATGTCACCGTTGATGGCGGCAGCGGCCAGGCCACGGGCCTGCAGCTTGCTGGCCAGTTCCTCGGTGCCGGCCTTGGTGCGCGCGAAGACGATCATCGCGTCGAACGGCTCGACTTCCAGGATGCGGGTCAGCGCGTCCAGCTTGTGCATGCCGCTCACCCACCAGTAGCGCTGGCGGATGTTGGCCGAAGTGGTGGTCTTGGTCGCGATGGTGACCTCGACCGGGTCCTTCAGGTAGGTCTGCGCGATACGACGGATGGCCGGCGGCATGGTGGCCGAGAACAGCGCCACCTGGCGCTTCTCCGGCAGCTTCTTCAGCACCGCTTCGACGTCGTCGATGAAGCCCATGCGCAGCATTTCATCGGCTTCGTCCAGCACCAGCGTCTTCAGCTCGGACAGGTCCAGCGTGCTGCGGTTCAGATGGTCGATGACGCGACCGGGGGTACCGACCACAATGTGCACGCCGCGGCGCAGGGCCGTCAGCTGCTGGCCGTAAGGCTGGCCGCCGTACACCGGCAGCACGCGGAAGCCGGGGATCTTCGAGGAATAGGACTGGAACGCCTCGGCAACCTGGATGGCCAGCTCGCGGGTCGGGGCCAGCACCAGGGCCTGCGGCTTGATCTGCTGCAGGTCGATGTTGGACAGCACCGGCAGCGCGAAGGCTGCGGTCTTGCCGGTACCGGTCTGGGCCTGGCCCAGCACGTCGCGGCCTTCCAGCATCGCCGGGATGGTGGCGGCCTGGATCGGCGACGGCGTTTCGTAGCCGATGGCAGTGACAGCCTGCATGACAGAATCGGACAGGCCGAGCTGCGCGAACTGCAGCTGCGCTTGGGTTTCTTGGGACATGGGGAACTCCGAAGGCACTGCCACGAGCATGGCAGGCGAAAAAAAGGGGGATTCCGCGCTTTGGGCGCCCTTCTTATCGCGTGCCCTGGCGCTGCTCGGTTGAAGCTGAGGTTTCACTCGCTCAGAGCGGAATGATACCGCACTGTTCCTGAACATGGTGTACAGGAAGCCATCGGCATGCCGTTACGGCCCGCCGTGGCGCACAATAGGCGCCCATTTTACCGCTGCGGGCTCTGTCCTGCAGCGCCTGCCCCAGGAAACCCCGTTCCATGCAGATCCTCGAATTCGACCTCGACGGCGACTACGTCGAACTCAAGCAGTTGCTCAAGCTGGCCGACCTGGTCACCAGCGGTGGCGAAGCCAAGATGGTCATCAGCGAAGGCCTGGTGCTGGTCGATGGCGAGGTCGAGCTGCGCAAGGCCTGCAAGATCCGCGCAGGCCAGGTGGTCGAGTTCAACGACAGCCAGATCCGGGTGCTGGCCGCCGTTTGAATCACCGCGCGGCCGTCAGGCCACGCGCTGGGTCAGGTGCGCGGCAATCAGCTGCCGGAACGGCGCCACCCCCTGCGCCACCCGCAACCCGGCCGCACGCAACAGGCGCGCCGGCCGGCGGTCATCGGTATACAGGCTGGCGACCGCATTGGTCGCCTCATACAGCGGCCGCGCTGACAGCCGATGTCCGCGCTGGTAGCTGCCCAGCATGCCGGCGGCGGCGATGTCCGCGCCGCGCCGCTGCTGCCCGGCGATGCCCTGCGCCAGCCGCTGTGCGCTGGCCAGGCCCAGGTTGAAACCATGTGCGGTGACCGGGTGCATGCCCACCGCGGCATCACCGATCAATGCCGAACGCTCGCCGACGAAGCGCTGCGCATATACCCCGACCAGGGGATAAGCCTGCGGCGTCGCCACCGGCTGCATCCGTCCCAGACGGTGTTCGAAGAAACCGCTGATGGCGTCCCCGAACGCGATCTCATCCATCGCCAGCAGTTCTTCGATCTGCCGCGGCGGCAGGGTGATCACCGCCGATGCCTGGCCTTCGTTGAGCGGCAGCAGTGCCATGGTGCGGCCATAGCCGAACCACTCCCACGCCGTGTGGTGATGATCGCGCTCGACCTGCATCCTGCACACCAGCATCGACTTGCCGAAGTCACGCATCTGCGCACCGATGCCGAGCATGCGGCGGGTGCCGGAGAAGCGGCTGTCGGCGCACACCAGCAGGCGCGCGTGCAGTTCGCTGCCATCATCCAGGCGCACCACGTGGCCCTGGCTGCCGGCGCGCACCGCCTGCACCTTGCGACCATCGAACAGCTCCAGCCCGTCCTGGCCCTGCACCGCCTGCCACGCCGCGCGGCGGATCAGATGATTGGGCACCAGCCAGCCCAGCGGCTGGCCATCGATCTGGCTGCTGGCAAAGGTCAGCGCGAATGGCGACCCGCCGTTCATCACCCGCGCATCGCGCAGCTCGGCAATCTCGGCTTCGGGCAGGCGTTGCCACAGGCCCAGTTGTTCCAGGCTCTGCCGCGACGCATGGGTCAGGGCGATTTCACGGCCATCGAAGGCGGCCTCGGCCAAGGCCTGGCGCGGCTGCGCCTCGACCAGCCCCACCTGCAGGCCAGTGCCGGCCAGCGCGCGCGCAAAGCACAGCCCGGCCGGTCCGGCACCGACCACCACCACGTCCATCCTGCGCATGCGCGCCTCCTGCCGTTGATCCAGTCGCGGCCAGCATAGCGCCGCGTGCCTGACCGGCCTTGATCTGGATCAGCTGTACTTCACAGCAGCGCGAACACCAGCGCCAGGATCGCCAGGATCGACACCAGCCAGACCAGGCTGCGCACATAGGGAATGCCGGCCGCATACAACGGCAGGTACACCACACGCGCCCAGAAGTAGACCTGCGCGGCCAAGGCGGTGGCATCGCTGCCACGCCCGGCCACCACCACCGCGATCGCAGCGGCGGCGAAGAACGGGAAGGTCTCGAAGAAGTTGGATTGCGCCCGTTGCAGTCGCCCTGCCAGCGGACTCAGCGGCTTGGACGAGTCGTCGCGTGCCGAGGCGTTCCATTTCATCCCGCGCTCGCGGGTGACCACGGTAGAGGCGGCGAAGATGTAGACGAAACCCAGCAGCATCGCCCACGCCAGCATCGTCAGTTCGGTGGCCATCGTCGTTCTCCGTCAGGGGCTGGATGCGCGCAGGCTGTAACCGGCCAGGCGCCAGGTCTGGTCTTCGTCGAAGCGGAACGACACCAGCTCGCGGACCGGCTGCGCGCTGTTGGCGAAACGGGTCGGGAAGCTGACGTTGATGTACAGGCCTTCAGGCACGGCAGCGCCCGCAGCGTACTTGACCCGGGTGATGGTCGGCTGGCCACGGCCGGCCATCGCACCCAGACGCGTGCGGTCTGCCGCAAGCTGGCTGACGAAGGCCGCCTTGGGCACCGCGCGGCGGGCAACGGCCGAGGCGCCGTCCCACAACTCACCGGCCCGATTGGCGTCGACCAGTTGCGCGGCCTTCAATGCGGCGCTGCCCATTTCCGCGTCCTGCTTCTGCACCTGTGCCTGCTGGGCAGCACTCAGCACCGGCGTGGCAGCCGTCGCCGGTTTCGCGGCGGCCGGGGCGCTCGCCGCGGGGCGCGCCGGGGCCGGCGCGGGCGTGGCCGGTGCAGGCGTTTGCGCCAGTGCAGCCAGGGGCAACAGGGACAGCAGCAGGAGCACGCGCTTCATGGACACCGCCGGTTCGATGGAAAGAACCGCAGTCTACGCCAGCGCGGTGAGTGGCCCGTCAGCGCGCCTGGACGCTGCCTTCCACCGCGCCTGCGTCGGCCTGCGCCGCCGGTGCAGCCGATGTCGCCGGCAGCTGCTCGGCCACCGGCGGCTGCTCCGGCGGTGCCGGCGGCAGCGTGGCCACGTCGATCTCCGACAGCGGGCTTTCCTCCGGGCACACCGGATCGGGGAAGCCGAAGCGCTGTTTCAGCGACTGGCCGCAGCTGTTGATCGATTCCATGTCGGCGCCGTCGCGCTTGCACTGCTGGTCGAAGGCTACCAGGAAGGCATCCTTGCGTTGCACGAAGTCATCGCCGCAGGCACGCATCTGCTTGATCCGCTCAAGGTCGTCCTGCACCGCGTTGGTGCCGTCCAGACCGTACTGGCGAAGCTCTTCGGCCGTCAGCAGGCGCAGGCTGCGGTTGGGCACGGTCATCATCAGGTCGGCCACGCCCACCGCCACGCCATTGCGCTGCAGATAGTCCTTCACGTTGTCATAGACCTCGTGCAGCTCGCGGTTGAGTTCCGCGCGCGAGGTGGCCTTGGAACTGATGCGCATCATGCGGTGGATGCCGACCTTGCCGGTCAACAGGCGGTTGTCACCGGCAGCCAGCACGAACACGCAGGCACTGTGGCAGATCGAGCCCTCGCGCACCCAGATGGTCCAGCCGGATTCACCGATGCTGTCACCGGCAACGATCGCCGATTCCACCTGGCCGCCACTGGAATCCAGATCGAGGATGCGCTTGTGGATCTGCAGTTCGTCGGCAACCACGGCCAGCCGCCACATCATCTCGGCAAACCCAGGATTGATCTTGCCGTTGTAGCGCACCCGCAGCAGGCCACGCTCGACGCACGGGGCCAGCGCCTGCTTCAGCTGTTCGCGCTGCAGCCCTTCCAGTTCGAGGCCATCGCCGCCTTCGCCGGCGTAGTCGGTGCTGCAGCTGATCCACGCCTTGCCATTGTCCAGCGGGGTCTGCGGCCAGGGCCGGTCGGCACTGCTGCGTGCCTGTGCCGGCGGCGGCGGCGCATCGGCGGCATTGATCGACACCATGTTCTCGCCATCGCTGGCCGGGGCACGCGTGGCCTTGTCGGCGGCAGTGACGTTGCCGGGATTCTCCAACTGACTGCAGCCCGCCAGGGCCAGGCACAACAAGGGCAACCAGCGGAGTTTGGCGGACATCGGGCAACCGGAATTCGGACAGGTAAGAACCACAGTCTACCTGCCCATGGCGCGCATTCAGCGCGCGCCACTGAACCTGCTCTGACCCTCAGGCCCTGTCATTTCCCGTTCCAGTGTCTTCCACCTTCCCATCCACGCATGGCGTGGATCTACGCATCGACCAAGGTCGACACCTACCAGCAGCACAGAACGCCGTTCCAACAGATCGCGGCCAACTGTCGAAGGCGGGGTGGGTCCGGTTGCGGGGGTGTCCGCGGCATGGATGCCGCGGCCAAGCCCCCATGGACGGGTTTACGGCGTCCCCCGCAACCGGACCCACCCCGCCATCCCACGGAATGCAGGTTTTTGACGTTGCTGTTGCTGTTGACGTCGCCGTTGCCCCCTGCGGGTGCCGGGCGCAGCCCGGCCGACCTCCCCCAGCATCCATGTCCGAATATGGCGAGTACTGTCCCCCGGACACGCCTAGACTGGCGCCATGGATACCGCACTCGCCCTCGACACAGCCGCCTGCGACCGCGCCCGCCTGGCCCGTGATGCGCGCTTCGACGGCGTGTTCTTCACCGCCGTGCGCAGCACCGGCATCTACTGCCGCCCGGTGTGCCCGGCGCCGCCGCCGAAGCCGCGCAACATCACCTATTACCCCACGGCTGCTGCCGCCGCTTCGGCCGGCTATCGTCCCTGCCTGCGCTGCCGCCCCGAACTGGCCCCGCTGGCACAACAGGCACTGGCCGGGCAGGCCGTGCAGCGTGCCCTGGCCCTGATCCATGCAGGCTTCCTGCAGGACCAGCCGGTGGCCGACCTGGCAGGAAAGATCGGCCTCAGCGCACGCCAGCTGCAACGCCTGTTCGTCGAACGGCTGGGCGCAACGCCAGGGCAGATCCACGCGACCCATCGCCTGCTGCTGGCCAAGCAGCTGCTGACCGAAACCACGCTGCCGGTGACCGACGTGGCGCTGGCCGCCGGTTACAACAGCCTGCGCCGCTTCAATACGGCCTTCCTGCAGGGCTGCGGCATGGCGCCTACCGTGCTGCGCCGCCAGCACCATCCACTGGCCGCCGACGATGGCGGGCTGGTATTGCGCCTGGGCTATCGACCGCCGCTGGATTTCCCGCGGATGCTGTCGTTCCTGCGCAAGCGCAGCCTGCCCGGCATCGAGCTGATCGGTGAAGACAGTTATCAGCGCGTACTGGGCACAGCCGAGCGCCCCACTCTGCTGCGGGTCACCGCCGATCCGAAGCGGCCCGAGCTGCGCCTGCAGCTGGGCGCGGTCGACCCGCGCCTGATTCCGGACATCGTGCGCCGCGTGCGTCGCGTGTTCGACCTGGACGCCGACCTGCAGCAGGTGCACGCAGCACTGGGCAATGAACCCCTGCTGGCACGAGGCATCGACGAGCGCCCCGGCCTGCGCGTACCGGGCGGCTGGGATGGCTTCGAGGTGGGCGTACGCGCGGTGCTGGGCCAGCAGGTAAGCGTGGCGGCGGCAACCACGTTCGCGCGCCGGCTGGTCGATGCCTACGGTGCGCACCTGCCCGGCATGCCGTCTGAATTCGACCGTCAATTTCCGGCGCCGGACGCGCTTGCCGAAGCCCCACTGGAATCGATCGGTCTGCCACGCAGCCGCGCCGCTACCGTGCGCGCCCTCGCCGCGGCCTGCGCCAGCGGCCAGCTCGACTTCGGGCCAGGCCAGGCACTGGAAGATTTCGTCGCCCGGTGCGTGGCATTGCCCGGGATCGGCCCGTGGACGGCGCAGTACATTGCCCTGCGCGGGCTCGGCCAGCCTGATGCCTTCCCCGCCGGTGATCTGGTGCTGCAGCAGGTGCTGGGCCACGCACAGGGCCAGCGCCTCAGCGAACGCGCCACCGAAGCGCGTTCGCAATCGTGGCGCCCATGGCGCGCCTATGCCGTGCTGCATCTGTGGCACCTGTCCGGCACTTTCGTTGGAGAACCCTCATGAACCTGTTGTTCGATCGCTTCGACACACCGATCGGTGAACTCACCATCGCCGGAGATGACAATGGCTTGGCCCACGTTCTGTTCCCGGAAAACCGCCATCCTGCGCGCGGCCGCGAGCACTGGCATTACGCGCCCGGCGCGTTGCCGGAGGCGCGCGAACAGCTGCTGCAGTACCTGCATGGTGAGCGCAGCGATTTCGACCTGGTGCTGGCACCGCATGGCACGCCGTTCCAGCTGCGCGTCTGGCATGCGCTGGCCTTGATTCCCTTCGGCCAGACCTGGAGCTACCTGCAGCTGGCGCAGCAGTTGGGCCAGCCCACCGCGACCCGCGCGGTCGGCGCAGCCAATGGCCGCAATCCGCTGCCGATCGTGCTGCCCTGCCATCGCGTGATCGGCAGCAACGGTACGTTGACGGGCTTCGGTGGCGGGCTTGAAACCAAGGCGGCATTGCTGCGGCTGGAGCAGCGGCAGGCGCCGTTGTTTGCATGAGGGTTGGAGGCAGGGCTGCGCCCTGCACCCGCCGAGGCCGGAGCAACAGCAACCGCCGAAGCAACAGCCGGCTCTGGATTGCCTGAGGGTTGGTGGGATGGATCGGGTATGCAGGACACGCCGTAAACCCGTCCGTGGGGGCTCGATGGCGCCATCCATGGCGCCAACGGTCCTGCATACCCGATCCATCCCACCCCTGACAGGTTCCCGGTGACGGTAGATCCACGCCATGCGTGGATGGAAGCATCCGCAATCTGTCTGCCTACAGGCGCGGGAAACAGGAAGAATGCGTGGACACGCGCCGCCCAAGGGCGCCACGTGTCTTTGGCACGTCATCGCTGCGGATTATCATGGGCGGATGACATCCGTACGCCTGACCTGCACGCTGGCGCTGCTGCTGCCCCTGGCCGCCTGCACCACCACGCCTTCGCCTTCGACAATCGCTGCGGCAAGCGGCACGAACTCGACCCCGGCCACGCCGCCGAAGCTGCTGCTGATCTCCATCGATGGCCTGCGCGCCGATGCGCTGGATCGCGGCCTCACCCCGAACCTGCAGCGGATCATCGACGGTGGTGTGCGTGCGCGCTGGATGACGCCTTCCTATCCGTCACTCACCTTCCCCAATCACTACACGCTGGTCACCGGCCTGCGCCCGGACCACCACGGCATCATCAACAACAGCATGGACGACGCTGCGTTGGGGCGCTTCGCGCTGCACGACCGCACCGCGGTGACCAACAGCGGATGGTGGGGCGGCGAACCGATCTGGGTGGGTGCCGAGAAGGTCGGTGTGCGCACCGCCACCACGTCATGGCCAGGCAGCGAAGCCGAGATCCAGGGCACACGGCCCAGCCAGTGGCGCATGTACAACGCCAAGGAACCCTTGGAACAGCGTGCGCAGACCGTGCTTGACTGGCTGTCGCAGACCGATGCCGATGCCCCGCGCCTGACCACGCTGTACATGGAACACGTGGACAAGGCCGGCCACAACTTCGGACCGGACTCCAGGCAGTACACCGATGCGATCGTGCAAGCCGACCGGATCATCGGCCAGGTGCTCGATGGATTGCAGCAGCACGGCCTGACCGAAACCACCAACGTGATCGTGGTCTCCGACCATGGCATGGCATCGGTGCCGGAAGGCCAGGTGATCGCCCTCGAATCGATGGTTGATCCCAGCATCGCGCGCAACGTCAGTCCGGGCCAGTCGGTCGGCTTCGCGCCGGTGGCGGGACATGAGGCAGAGGCCGAGCGTGCGCTGCTCGGCCGTCATGCTCACTACGAATGCTGGAAGAAGGAAAACCTGCCGGCGCGCTGGCACTACGGCACCCATCCGCGCGTGCCGGCGATCGTCTGCCAGATGGATGAGGGCTGGGACGCGCTGACGCGCGAGAAGATCGCCAAGCGCGAGCATGCCGATCGCGGCTCGCATGGTTACGACAACGCGTTGCCGTCGATGCGCGCAGTGTTCGTGGCTCGTGGCCCTTCATTCCGGCAGGGCCTGGTGATCGACGGTTTCGACAACGTCGACCTCTATCCGCTGCTGGCGCACCTGCTGCAGGTGCCGGAAGCGCCGAACGATGGCAATCCGGAAGCGCTGAAGCAGACCCTGCGTTGAATACGTTGTAGAGCCGAGCCCACGCTCGGCTGCATTGCGCCAGCCGAGCATGGGCTCGGCTCTACAAAAATGGGCAAAAAAAACGCGGCGCCGAGCGCCGCGTTTTCTTTGGACCGGTCGGTCGGCGGATCAGCCGGCCTTGGCCACTGCCTTCTTGGCCACAGCCTTCTTCGCCGGAGCCTTGGCCACGGTCTTCTTGGCAACCGGGGCAGCGGCGCCTACGGCGACCTTGCTCGCGGTGTGCGAACGGGCGTTGCCGTAGCTGGCGTTGTAGCGCTTGCCCTTGGCGGTCTTGCGGTCACCCTTACCCATGTCTTCAACTCCTCAAATGTGAAATCTGGTTACCCCGTACTGACACGGGTTCGGCGGGGCCGCCTTGCTGGGCGCCCCCGCGCACGATCGGAAAGCCTACCACGGAGCACCTAGTGCGCGCAGCTGGCGTCATGTACGTGGCCGTGGTTCAGGCGCAGGTTGACCAGATGCGCGATGCCGACCAGCAGCCCGCCCAGGGTCATCACCACCGCGTGCGGCACCGCGTTGTGGTGCAGCGGGTCGTAGAGCACGCCGGCCCACAGAGCGACCAGGCCGGGAATCAGGAACGCCAGCGCACGCAGCGCGCCGTGCCGCCGATAGCCCCAGACCAGACTGAACAAGCCCAGCAGGGTCACGAACACCACCAGTGCTTTTTCCACGCCATCACTGAGCCAGAAAGACAGGCCCAGCGAGGGTGCCGCTGCCAGCAGCAGCGGAATCACCGCGCAATGCACCGCGCACAGCATCGAACCGGTGGCGCCGAAGCGATCGAGCAGGTGGCGCAGGCGTGAGGGCAAAGGCATGACTTCCAGCAGGGCGGCGAATCGTTATGGAATAATATAACATCGTTTCCCGACCCGCACGGTTCCGCTCCCCCTGTCCCGCCGACGGGATTCGTGCGCCACCCTATTGATACAATGTAACAAAGGACCGCCCATGCCCTCCCACCACCCTCGTTTCAAGCCGCATTCCCTGGCCCTGGCGCTCGCTGCGCTGCTGCCGTCCGTCGCCTTTGCGGCCTCCGACGATGATTCGCATCGTGACCGCCACCTGACCGAGCTGTCCTCGGTGCAGGTCACGGCGTCGCCGCTGCAGGGTGATGCCGAATCGCTGGCACGTCCGGTTGAAGTGCTGGCCGGTGAGCGCCTGGACGAGCAGAAGGCCGGCACCCTCGGCGACACCGTGGCCAAGCTGCCCGGCGTGCAGAGCACCTTCTTCGGTCCCGGCGTCGGCCGCCCGATCATCCGCGGCCAGGAAGGGCCGCGCGTGGCCGTGCTGTCCAACGGCATGGGCAACATGGACGCCTCCACCGTCAGCGCCGACCACGCCACCAGCATCGAGCCGTTCCTGGCCGACCAGATCGAAGTGCTGAAGGGCCCTGCAACCCTGCTGTTCGGCAGCGGCGCGATCGGCGGCGCGGTGAACGTGGTCGATGGCCGCATCGCGCGCGAACTGCCGGACCGTCCGCTCAGCGGCCGCGCCGAACTGCGCGGCAACTCGGTCAACGACGAGCGCAGCGGCATGTTCCGCCTTGACGGCGTGAGCGGCAATGTCGTGCTGCACGTGGATGGCCTGGTGCGCAATGGCGACGATTTCCGCATTCCCGGCTACGCGGTGATCGACGGCCTGGAAGACCACCACGATGACCACGACCACGCAGGCGAGGAAGGCGAAGAGCCGCGTCGCGGCCGCCTGGACAACAGCTCCATCCGCACCCGCGCCGGCGGCGTCGGCGCCACCTGGCTGGGTGAAGACGGCTACTTCGGCGTCTCTGCCAGCACCTACCGCACCAACTACGGCATTCCCAACGGCGCCCATGTGCATGCCGACGGCGATGACCACGACCATGGTCACGACCACGACCATGGCGAGGAGGAGGAAGGTGAAGAGCATGACGTGCGCATCGACATGGTGCAGAACCGCTTCGAGACCAAGGCCGGTATCTACAACCCGGTGTCGTTCCTGAAGAACATCAACGCGCGCGTGGCCTACACCGACTACGAACACGTGGAGCTGGAAGCCGGCACGCCGTCCACCCGCTTCACCAACCGCGGCATCGAAGGCCGCCTGGAAGCGGTGCAGCAGCAGATCGGCGGCTGGGACGGCGCCTTCGGCCTGCAGGTCGGCAACAGCGATTTCGGCGCAAAGGGTGAAGAAGCCTTCGTGCCGGATACCGGCACCAAGAACATCGGCGTGTTCGTGCTGCAGGAAAAGCAGTTCGGCCCGTTCAAGCTGGAACTGGGCGGCCGCCACGACCAGGTCAAGCTGGACCCGACCGGCGACTACCAGCGCCGCAAGTTCGATGCGACCAACCTGTCGGCCGCCGGCATCTGGAAGCTCAACGATGCCGTCGACCTGCGCATCGGCGTGGACAGCTCCGAGCGCGCGCCGACCAATGAAGAGCTGTACGCCGCCGGTGCACACATCGCCACCCGCTCGCTGGAAATCGGCGATGCCAACCTGAAGACCGAGCGCGGCCAGCGCATCGAACTGGGCATCCACACCCACAGCGAGCGCCTCGATTTCTCCGCCGCGATCTACCAGACGAAGTTCAAGGACTTCATCTACCTGGCTGACACCGGCGTGACCGAGAGCCTGCCGGTGCGTGCCTGGACCCAGCAGGACGCGGTGTTCAAGGGCGCCGAGGCCGAAGCGCTGGTGCACCTGTTCGAAGGCGGTGCCGGCGATTGGGACCTGCGCGTGTTCGGCGACTACGTGCAGGCCAAGCTGGACGGCAACGGCAGCCGTACCCTCGACATCGCCGTGCCGCACGGTGACCACAACCACAACTACAGCGTGGAACTGGCCAACACCGGTTACCTGCCGCGCATCGCCCCGGCCCGTGTCGGCGCCGACCTGCGCTGGGCGAAGGATGGCTGGCGTGCCTCGGTGGGCGCGGTGCGTTACAGCCGGCAGAAGGACGTTGCGCAGAACGAGGCGCCGAGCAACGGCTACACCCTGGTCGATGCGCACCTGGCCTACCGCTGGGACCGCAGCGACAGCAACAGCTACGAGCTGTTCCTGGACGGCAGCAACCTGACCAACCGCGAAGTGCGTCCGCACACCTCGCTGCTGAAGGATTACTCGCCGCTGCCGGGCCGTGGTGTCGCCTTCGGGATCCGCGCGTTCTTCTGATGGGGCATCCACGCATGGCGTGGATCTACTGATAAGCGCATCCACGCATGGCGTGGATCTACCGACTTTGATGGCTGCGTGCTGTCGTTCTCTCCCGAGGGGCCCAGGTTGGCCCCCCGTTTTTTTGGTCATCCCAGTCACCCCTCACGCGGGCGTCACAAAGATGTGCGTACGACAACAAGCGGACAATCCCGTCGCCATTCGTCTCTCGCCATCCGGACATGTTTGTCCGAAAATGAAGCCATGACCACCCAACGTGCCGATGCTGCTGCCCGCCGAGCCCTCATCCTCGATGCCGCCGACCATGTGTTCGGCCAACATGGCGTGACCGCGCCGCTGGACCTGGTGGTCGAGCGTGCCGAAGTCGGCCGCGCCACCCTGTACCGCAACTTCCCCGACCGTACGGCGCTGATCCAAGCGCTGCTGCAGCGCACGGTCGACCGCATCCGCCGCCAGGTCGAGCAGCTTGGCGACCGCGACGACGCCCTGTTCGAGGTGTTCGAAGGCATGGCCCAGCGCATCGTCGATTCGCCTGCGCTGGCCGACTACTGGCGCGCGGTGGATTCGGATGTTCCGGCCATGCGCACCGCACGCGAGACCGTGCGCGACCTGCTGGAAGCGCCCATCGCCCGCGCCAAGGCCGCTGGCCTGTGCCGGCCCGACCTGGAGAAGACGGATATTTCACTGATCTCGGGCATGCTGGGTGCGGCCCTGCGCGGCAAGACCCGCGATGAGCGCGCCCAGTTGGCCGGGCGTGCCCTGCAGCTGCTGCGCGGGGGACTCCAGGGAGCAGCCAGCGGGGAACGCTGATGGTGCAGCCGTACCTCAAGCCGGTGCCGGATTGGGAGGAGCACGAGAAGCCGACCATGCCCGGTTCGGCGTCGATGCCGTGGCACCCGCCCTATCGGCGTGCAGCCTATGCACTGGTCTCGCTGCTGGTGGCCATCACCGGCGGCCTTGGCAACGCGCTGGTAACGGCCAACCTGCCTTTCCTGCAGGGGCAACTGTCACTCACGCCCACCCAGGGCAGCTGGCTGGTCGCCGCCTACGCCATGGTCAACGTGACCGCCAATCTGCTGGCCTTCAAGTTCCGCCAGCAGTACGGCATCCGCCTGTTCGCCGAGATCGGCCTGGGGCTGTATGCGGCGCTGGCGGTGCTGCACCTGTTCGTCGGTAGCTTCGAGACCACCATGCTGACCCGCGCCGCCAGCGGTTTCGCCGGCGCGGCATGTTCGACGCTGGGTACGCTGTACATGCTGCAGGCACTGCCGCGCCGTTTCACCGGCAACCTGCTGGTGGTCGGCGTTGGCCTGTCGCAGTTGGCGGTGCCGATTGCCTGGATCGTCTCGCCGGGCCTGGTCGATACCGGTCAATGGCACCAGCTGTATTCGTTCGAAGCAGGGCTGGCACTGTGCGCGTTTGCCGCCGTGGTTGTGCTGAAGCTGCCACCGGGCATCCAGGTCAAGGCCTTCGAACCGCTGGACTTCCTCACCTTCGCCCTGCTCGCACCCGCCGTCGCCCTGCTGGTGATCGTGCTCGCGCAGGGCTACACGCGCTGGTGGCTCAACACGCCGTGGCTGGGCTGGGCGCTGATCGCCTCCATCGCGCTGACCACCACCGCCCTGATCATCGAACACTACCGGCGCAATCCGCTGCTGCAGATCCGTTGGCTGGCGACGCTGCCGGTGATGCACTTCATCGTCGGCGCCTTCCTGATCCGCTTCCTGACCACCGAACAGTCCTACGGCGTGGTCAACCTGATGCGCACCCTGGGCATGGGGCCGGACCAGATGCGGCCGCTGTTCGTGGTGATCCTGGCCGGCGTGGTCACCGGCATCGCCGGCGCGGCGATCACCTTCGGCCCGAAGCGGCTGATCGCGCAGCTGCTGATGGCGATCCTGCTGCTGGGCGCGGCCGCGTTCTTCGACCAGCACCGCACCAGCCTGGATCGACCACACGACTTCTACGTCAGCCAGTTCCTGGCCTCGGTGGGCGCCGGCATGTTCATGGGCCCGCTGATCATGCTCGGCATTTCGGCCGCGCTGAAACAAGGCGTGGACCACATGATCACCTTCCTGGTGACCTTGTCGATCACCCAGACGCTGGGCGGACTGGCCGGCTCGGCAGTGCTGGGAACCTTCCAGCTGCATCGCGAGCAGCTGTATTCCAGCGCCCTGACCAGCCAGCTTGATCCCGCCGACCCGGTGGTGGCGCAGCGCCTGCGCCTCCAGCAGCAGCTGTACGCCGCGCAGATCACCGACCCGGTGCTGCGCAGCGCACAGGGCAGCGCGCAGCTGGCACAGACCACCCGCCGCGAAGCCAACGTGCGTGGCTTCAACGATGTGTTCACCCTGAGCGGCTGGCTGGCAATCGGCTTCCTGTGCTGGTTGCTGCTGCTGTCGCTGCGTACTGCCGTGCGCAAACAATGGCGCAAGCGCCATCCTTCCTCCTCCGCTGCGGCTGCGACCGCGGCACCGCGCTGAGTCCATCGCCATGCCTCCCGTCCCGCCCCGTCCAGACGACACCGACGCCGCCGAGAACGTCACCCCGCCACCGCCCACCGATGCAGCACCTGCGGCGACGCCGGCCGCGCCGGCCGCCGCACCGAAGTACCTGAAACCGAGTTCGCGCAGCGTGGTGGTGATGGTGGTGGTGGCGTTGCTGGGCATCGCGCTGATCCTGCGCGCCTGGCATCTGTGGCCGTTCACCAGCAGCGTGATGGTGACCGACAACGCCTATGTGCGCGGGCAGATCACGGTGATGGCGCCGCAGGTCAACGGTTACGTGACTGAGGTGCTGGTGAAGGATTTCCAGCACGTGAAGCAGGGCGAGCCGCTGCTGCGCATCGACGACCGTATCTATGCGCAGCGGGTGGCGCAGGCCCAGGCGACGCTGGACAGCGCGCGCGCGGCGCTGGCCAATTCGGACCAGTCACAGGCGCAGAACCGCGCGCAGATCGCTTCGGCGCAGGCCACGCTGTCGGCGGGACAGGCTGAGCTGCAGCGCTCCCGCAATGAGGCCAAGCGCTACGAGGAGCTGGCGGCGCAGCAGCTGGTATCGATCAACGACCGCGACAAATTCCGCACCAGCCAGGCCTCTGCACAGGCCAGCGTGCAGCAGTCGCAGGCGCAGATCCGCATCGCCGAGGAGACCCTGGTCTCGACCCAGGTCTCGCGCAAGAGCCTGGAGGCGCAGGTGGAAAGTGCGCAGGCACAGCTGGAACTGGCGCGCATCGACCTGGCCAATACGGTGATCCATGCACCGCGCGATGGGCAGATCAGCGAGGCCAGCGTGCGCGTGGGCCAGTACGTGGCGGCCGGTTCGCAGCTGCTGTTCCTGGTGCCGGATGCATTGTGGGTGGTGGCCAACTACAAGGAAGGCCAGACCTGGAAGATGGCGATCGGGCAGCCGGCGTCGTTCTCGGTGGATGCGTTCCAGGGCCAGGTGCTGCGTGGCCGCGTGGAAGAGATCGCGCCGGCCACGGGCTCGGAGTTCAGCGTGCTGCGCCCGGACAATGCCAGCGGCAATTTCACCAAGGTGGTGCAGCGGTTGCCGGTGCGGATCTCGATCAACGGGGAGCAAGAACTGGCGGCGCGGTTGCGGCCGGGCATGTCGGTGATCGTGCGGGTGGATACTGCGACGAAGCCGATGGACTAAACGCTGGCCTGCTTGACTGCGCGGCTTCGTCGAAGGCAGCAACCGGCGGAGCCCCTCGTGGCTGATCGTTGCGGTTGGATTGGTGGGATTGGCCGGGTGGGTGAGGCAGGCGGGACACGCCGTGAACCCATCCCTGGGGGCTCGTAGGCGCCATCCATGGCGCCTGCGGTCCCGCCTACCCCACCCACCCGGCCACGGACAGGTTCCGTGCGCGTCAGCCACGTGAATCAAAGGATGAAAATCAAAAGCGAAAGCGCGCGGCTCCGCTTTTTTTGTAGTGTTGAGCCATGCTCGACTGCTTTGCTGCAGGAACAGACGACAACGATGAAAATCAACGCACTGGCCCGCAAGGCGGCCAAGGGTTCTGCGCCACTGGAGCATGGCGGTGCGGTCGAGGTGGAAGACTTGATCGGCTTCGTGCTGGAGCATGGTGCCGAAGGTGCAGCCGAGATTGAACGTCTGTGCGCGCTGCATGGCTGGCGCGAGGAGTTCCAGTACAACGGCGATGGCACGCATTTCGCGCCGATGGCGCCGTGGGCAAGGGCTTGTGCGGCTTTCGGCCATGGCGGCGTGGCGGCGATGTTGCCGCTGCTGGATCAGCCGCGCATGGCGAACTACGCGATCGGGGTGCTGGAAGAGGTGCGCAGCGAGGCTTCGGTTGCCGCCCTGCTGGCGTTCTGCGGACAGGCCGATTTCAGCCAGGATGATCCCACGTCAGCTCCTTGGCGGGCGTTGGCTGCGCTGAACGTGCTGCTGTCGTTCGACAAGGGTGTGGCGGTGTCTACGGATATCCAACAGACGTTGCTGCAGCGTGTGCAGCGCGCGTGGGGCCAAGCGCCGACGCCGCAACGCCAGTGCATGGCGCTGTATGCCGCGCGCGGCGCACGCGTTGCCGAGGCGTTGGACTGGGTGCAGTCACGGGTGCTGGAGGATGCGGAGTTGATCGCCGCACGCAAGGCAGTGCTGAAGCATCTGCGCAGGCATCTGTGAGATGGGGTCAGATCCCTTTGCCACTGGCAAAGGGATCTGACCCCAATCGCGAGGATGCCGGCCAGCGGCCGGCACTACCGTTCCGTCAGCCGGCGCAGCGGGCGCAGAGCCCGTGCACTTCCAGCGTCTGTGCCTGCGGCTGGAAACCGAGTTCCTTGGCCCGCTTCTCCAGCTGGGTCACGATCTCGCGGTCTTCCAGTTCCACCGCGCTGTGGCAGCTGTTGCAGATCAGGAACGGCACCGAATGGGCCGCACTGCTGGGATGGTGGCAGGCCACGAAGGCATTGACCGATTCCAGCTTGTGCACGAAGCCATTGGCCATCAGGAAATCCAGCGCGCGGTACACGGTAGGCGGGGCATCAGCGCCCACACCCTTGCCGTTGCGCACCCACTCCAGCAGCTCGTAGGCCTTGACCGGCTTGCCGGCCTCGGCGATCAGCTTGAGCACGTTGGCGCGGATCGGGGTCAGGCGCAGCCCGCGCTCACGCGAGACACGCTCGACCACCGCCACGAAATCCGAAGCGTCGTGGACATGGTGGTGCGGGGCCGTACAGGCGGTTTTGGCGGACATGCGCGTTCTCCAGTTCGGGCGTGGGCCGGTGGGCTCAGGCCGTTGCTACCTTGGTGATGGCCACATCGATGCGTTTCAAGGCCTGCTCGCGGCCGGCCAGGTACACGGTATGGGAAATGTCAGGGCTGACCTGGGTGCCGGTGATGGCCACGCGCAGCGGCTGGGCGACCTTGCCCATGCCCATTTCCAGCGCCGCAGCTGCATCGTGCAGGGCCACGCCAACAGCCTCGGCGGTCCACTCCGGCAGGGCTGCCAGCAGCTCGCGGGCCTTGCCCAGCGGCAGTTCCGCACCGGCCTTGAAGTGCTTGGCCACGGCCGCTTCATCGTACTCGTTCAGCGGCTGGTACCAGACCACGGCCTTCTCGGCCATTTCCTTCAGGGTCTGCACGCGCTCGCGCAGGGCGATCACCACGTCCACCGGCGCCGGTCCAGCGGCCACGTCCAGGCCCAGCTTCTGCAGCTGGTAGACCAGGTGCGGCGCGATCGCGGCCGGTTCCTCGGTCTTCAGGAAGTGCTGGTTGACCCAGCCCAGCTTGGCCATGTCCAGGCGAGAGGCCTTGGAATTGCAGTCCTTCACGTCGAACAGGTCGATCAGTTCCTGGCGGCTGAACAGCTCCTGGTCGCCATGCGACCAGCCCAGCCGGGCCAGGTAGCTCAGCAGCGCGTCGGGCAGGTAACCGGCGTCCTTGTACTGCATCACATCGGCCGCGCCGGTGCGCTTGGACAGCTTGGCGCCCTGCTCGTCCAGGATCATCGGCATGTGGCCGAACTTCGGCACCGGCGCGCCGATGCCTTCGTACAGGTTGATCTGGCGCGGGGTGTTGTTGATGTGGTCGTCGCCACGGATGACTTCGGAGATCTTCATGTCCCAGTCGTCCACCACCACTGCGAAGTTGTAGGTGGGGTAGCCGTCCGGACGGAAGATGACCATGTCATCCAGTTCGCTGTTGGCGATCTCGATACGGCCCTTGATCAGGTCATCGAACACCACCGTGCCTTCAAGCGGGTTCTTGAAGCGGATGACGCGGTTCGGGTCGTCCCGGTACGGCAGCCCCTGCTCGCGCGCGGCGCCGTTGTAGCGCGGCTTTTCCTGCCTGGCCATCGCGGCCTCGCGCATGGCATCCAGCTCTTCGCGGGTTTCATAGGCGTAGTACGCCTTGCCGTCGGCGATCAGCTGCTCGGCCACTTCCTTGTACCGGGCGACGCGCTCGGTCTGGTAGAACGGACCTTCGTCGTAGTCCAGGCCCAGCCACTCCATCGCCTCCAGGATGGCGTCGATCGCGCCCTGGGTGCTGCGTTCGCGGTCGGTGTCCTCGATGCGCAGCACGAACTCGCCGCCACGATGGCGGGCCTCCAGCCAGCAGTACAGCGCGGTGCGGGCGCCACCGATATGCAGGTAGCCGGTGGGACTGGGGGCGAAGCGGGTGCGGCAGGTCATGGAGGGCTCGAGGAACGGGTATCCCCCGATTTTACCAGCCCTCCGTCCCCTGCGGAAAAAGGGGACGGAGGGGATCAAGTCGCTACTCCCCCGCTCCTGCGGGGATGCGCGGGCAATGGAGGGGAAATACGACCTGACCCCTCCGTCCCCTTTTCAGGGCTCGGGCTTGCGCGGGAAGGGCTGCTCGCGCATGGCGGCGTGGTAGGCGAAGGAGGCAACGATGGCAGCGGCCTGCTTCAGGTCTTCCGGTTCCGCGTGGTCCCACGTGTCCAGGTGGCTGTGGTGGACGTTGCTGAAATAGTCCAGCTTGTCCTGGATGAACTGGAAGCCCGGGAGGCCGATGCGGTCGAAGCTGATGTGGTCGGTGCTGCCGGTGTTGCGGGTGGCCACGGTGGTTGCACCCACGTCATGGAACGGGGCGAGCCACGCTTCGAAGATCGGCATGGCCGCCAGGTTTTCCTGTGCGTAGATGCCACGGAAACGGCCCGAGCCGTTGTCCATGTTGAAGTAGACCTGGAACTTGCCGTAGTCGCGGGTCTTCTGCAGGGCACCGGTCGGTTCGCGCAGCGAGGCCGGCAGCGCCTTCTGCGCCGGGTCGGTCGGTTCGGGGAATCGACCGAAGTGCTTGGCCACGTATGCCTGCGAGCCGATCAGCCCCTGTTCCTCGCCACTCCACAGCGCAACCCGGATGGTGCGCTTGGGCTTGGCGCCGCTGGCCTTGAGGATGCGCATGGCCTCCATCATCACCGCCACGCCGGCCGCGTTGTCGGCCGCACCGGTGCCGCTGTGCCAGGAATCCAGGTGCGCACCGATCATCACCACTTCGTCGGGCCTGCTGCTGCCGCGGATCTCGGCCAGCGTGTTGTAGCCGGGCTGGTCCGCTTCATCGGTGAAGCGAGCGGCCACATCCACGCGCAGGCGCACGCTCTGCTTGGCTTCCAGCGCGCGTACCAGCGGATTGAAGTGCTCGGCGATCATCGCCAGTTCGGGAATGCCGACCGACTCGCCGGCCTTGCGCGAGCCACCACCGGCCACGCGGATGATGCCGTTGTCCCAGCTGCTGATGCTGATCGAGGCCAGCGCCCCTTCTTCGACGAAGAACGCGTTGACCTTCGCCGCCAGCGCCTGCTTCTCCTGGTATTCCTTGACCCGCTTGGCACGGTCGGCGGCCACGTCCTTGTCCTTGGGCAGGGTGAACTCCTGCAGGCCTTCCAGCGAGGTGGCGTCGTGCCGGTGCGAATCGGCGTCGGTGCCACGCTTGTATTCGCGTGCTTCGCCCAGCAGCAGGATCTTGCCGCGCAGCTTGCCGCGATATTTCTCGATGTCCTCAGGCTTCTTGATGTCCACCTGCAGCAGTTCGCCCTCGACCGGGCCCCTGGTGCCCGGCGTCCACGCCTTGGGCAGGGCATGCAGCGGCTGCACGCGATCGCCCAGCATCTCCACGCTGGCCGAGGTGAATTCCCAGCCACGGCCGAATTCGTCGAAGGCTTCGTCGTGGACATTGTCCAGCTTCCATTCGCTGAACTTGCCACGGGTCCACGCATTGGCGCGGCCCATCGCCGGCGAATTGGTCAGGCGCGGCCCGATGCGTTCGGTGAGGTAGCTGAAGGTGTCCATCACCTGCGATTTGTGGAACGCCTGCTGCCGGATCTTGCCGACCATGTCCAGGTCCACCGGCTCGCGCTGCTGCGCCACCGCATTGCCACCCATCGCCAGCGCTACTGCCAGCACGCCCCACTTCAGCACATCGCACCCCTGCCCTTCGGCTCGATCATCAACCGGTCGAGTCTAGCCAGCCAGGGCGCCGGGCCCCCGTCCCATCGGTCATGGGCATCTGGTAGATCCACGCCATGCGTGGATGGGGCCTTGCGCGGCTGTCACCCCTTCCACCCGAGCCACAGCTGCGCACGCTCCGGCAACAGCAGCAGCCAATGCCGCTGGTCGATGCTGCTGCAGCCAAACACGGTGGCGTGTTCCGGCCACTCCGCAGGCAGCCCGTCGATGCCGATCTCCGACAATGCCGCCGCCCCGGCCTTCCATGGCCGGTAACGGGGCACCTCGCCCGCGAGCGCTCCGCGTCCGTGCCGCGCCTCCCGCAGCCAGTCCAGCCCACGCCGCTGCAGTCCCTCGCAGGTGATGGCGGCCAGCTGGAAGCGGACCAGGCCGGGGGCGATCCGTGCCCCCGGCAAAGCCGCCAACACCCCATGCGCCTGCAGCAGCGCATCCACTTCCAGCAGGGAGGGAATGCCCTGTCGTGCCCGTTGCTGCAATCCTTGGCGCCAACCCATGGCGTGCTCCTTACTTCTGCTCGGCCAGGGCATACCAGTCGACCCGACGGGTCACCCACATCGCCAGCGCCAGGATCACGAACAGCAGCAGCGAGCCCATCAGCAGTGCATTGTTTTCCGACACCAGCAGCCCATACAGCGCGCCGTACAGCACGGTGAGCATCGCGGCGAAGCCCAGGCCGCGCTTCCAGTGACCCAGCACGTTGGCCAGGTACACCGCCTGCAGACTGATACAGGCCAGCGCCGAGACCAGGTAGGCCTGCCAGAAGGCGATGTGCTCGGACAGGCTGATCAGCAGCAGGAAGAAGATCGCCAGCGCCAGGCCGACCATCAGGTACTGCAGCGGGTGGATGCGCAGCGACTTGATCAGCTCGAACAGGATGAAGCCAACGAACGTCAGCACCACGAACAGCACGCCGTACTTGGAAGCGCGGTCGGCCTGGGTATAGGTATCGACCGGGTCCACCAGCGAGACCTGCACCGCCTGCGCGTCCAGGTCATCGCCTTCGTGCAGTCGCTGCTGCGCGTCCGATGCCAGCGAGGACACGGCCCAACGTGCATCGAAGCCCTGTGCATTCACACGCCGCTCGTTGGGCAGGAACGCACCGGCAAACGACGGGTGCGGCCAGCTGGAGCGAAGGGCGATCTGGTTGTCATCGCCCACCGGCACCACCGACAGCGAGCGGCTGCCATCGAGCTGCAGTTCCAGTTCCACGCTGCTGGCCGCCAGGGTGCCTCCGCTGCGCGAGATGCCGGCGATCGGTGCATGCAGCCCACGGCCCAGTGCGGATGCGCCGGCCACGCCCGGCAGCAGCTTGACCTGCTGTCCATCAACGCGCAGGTTCGGCGTACCGACCAGGCCGCGCGCATCGGACACGCCCAGCGCGATGTAGGCCTCACCATAGGTCGTGCCATCGTGCTCCGGGTAGTCATCCTCGCTGAAGGTCGCCTTGAGCTGGCCATTCCAGCTGTACACCGGCACCTTGAACAGGCCGACCGAACGCTGGCCTGGCAGCAGCTCGCCGCTGATCTGCAGGGTGGCCGGCGGCTGCAACCAGTAGCCCTGGGTGGTCTGCAGCTCGGTCTTCTTGTTGCCCTGCGCATCGACCACTTCCACCAGCTCGCGCTTGGACCACGGCACCACGCGCACCGGCCCGACCACGCGCTGGGTACCGGCACGGCTTTCGGCCACCCGCGAATAGGCCTCTTCGCGATAGGCGCTGCGCTCGGTGATGACGCTGCGGATCAGGAACAGCGGGATCAGCAGCAGCAGGATCAGGCCGCCGACAATGGCGAACCGCAGCAGCATCTTCAGGGATTTCATCGTCCGTCCTCGTTGGAGAGGACTGCAGGATGGATCGCTGCGGTGAGCAGGGTTTGTGGCGAATTTGAAGCGAGTGTGAAGTCAGCGCCGCTGGCGCTGCCCAGGTATCGCCAGCGGCAGCCACAGGCTGGCCACGGTGCCGCCTGCTTCGCGCGGCTGCAGGCCGGCGCGGCCGTCATGCAGGCGCGCGACTTCCTGCACGAAGGGCAGGCCGAGGCCGGAACTGCGGCGGCCGGTGCCGGGTCGGGCCAGAGAATAGAAGCGTTCGAACACGCGCTCGCGTGCGTAATCGGGAATGCCCGCGCCACGGTCGGCAACCTGCAGGCGTACACCCTGCCCGTCCAGCTGTGCATCCAGCTGCACCTGTGCCCCGGGCGGCGAGAACGCAATGGCGTTGTCGATCAGGTTGTGCAGCGCTTGCCGCAGCAGATAACCATCGCCCTGCACGCGCAGATCAGGGACTTCGTCGATAAGCAGCTCGACACCGGCGGCCTGCGCGCGTACCTGCGCTGCCGTTGCGGCTTCCTGCAGCAGCGCGGGCAAGGCAATCGGATCACGGGTCTGCAACCAGCCGTGCTGCTCGACCTCGGCCAGCGCCAGCAGCTTGTCGATGGTTTCGGTCAGCCGCTCCTGCTGGTCGACGATGCTGCGTGCGAAATGCGCGCGGTCGGCGTCGGCCATCGGCTCCTGCAGCAGTTCGGCCGCACCGCGGATCGCCGCCAACGGACTTTTCATCTCGTGGGTCAGCGATTGCACATACTGTTCGACGTACGCCTTGCCTTCCAGCTTGCGCCGCATCGTCTCCAGCGCTTGGCCAAGCTCGCCGATCTCATCGTTGCGGCGCTTGGGCGGTGGCACCGGCTCACCGGCGCTGACTGCCCGCGCATAGCGGCTGAGCTGGCCCAGGCCGTTGGTCAGCCACATCGTCACCAGCACACCCACCAGCGCCGACAGGCCGATCAGCCACGCGCCGCGTTCGATGATGGCGCGCTGGCTGGCGGCAATGAACGGGTCGATGCTGCGGTTGGGCTGGGCCAGGCTGAGCACGCCGATCAGGGTGCTGCCATCGACCGGGTCGTACACCGGCGCGGCCACGTGCATCACCGTGTTGCTGTCATCGCCCGGCGTTTCCGGGCTGGAGCGCGCGCCGTACTCGCCGCGCAGCGTGCGATAGACATCATTCCAGCGCGAATTGTCGCGGCCCACGTCGCGGCCCAACGAGTCGTAGATCACGATGCCCTTAGCGTCGGTGATCGTCACCCGGTAGTCCAGCGCACGCTTGGGGAAGCGCCAGACCATGGCCTTCAGGTCACGCTGCCGGGCCTTGGCCAGGTTGCGGGTGAAGCTGCCGTTGCGGATGGTGCCGGCCTTGACGTCGGCGGCAGCCATCTCGGCCAGCACATTGGCCGCGTCCACCAGGGTCGATTCCATCGCCTGGCGCACGCCCGGCTTCACTTCATTGACGAACACGCGCATCACGAAGAACGCGGCGATGCCCACGATCAGGAAGAAGCCCAGGAACAGTTTCAGGACCAGACGCACCCGTCAGACCTCCAGGGCGTAGCCGAGGCCGCGATGGGTGCGGATCGGCTCACCGCTGGCGCCGGCCGCCCGCAGCTTGGCGCGCAACGTCTTGACGTGGGTGTCGACGGTGCGGTCAGCGCTGTCGGCGGCGCTGTCCCAGCCACGGTCCATCAACTGGGCGCGGCTGAGGATCGCGCCGGGGCGCTGCAGCAGCGCTTCCAGCAGGGCATATTCATAGCGGGTCAGGTCCAGCGCGTGGCCCTGGAAGCGGATGCGGCGGCCTTCACGATCGATGGCGAAGGCACCATGTTCCTGCCAGCCGGTCTCGGCACCCGAGGCGGCCGGAGCGGGCGTGGCACGCCGCAGCCGGGCACGCACCCGCGCCACCAGCTCGCGCGGCGAGAACGGCTTGGCCATGTAGTCGTCGGCCCCCAGCTCCAGGCCCAGCACGCGGTCGAGTTCGTCGTTGCGTGCGGTCAGGAAGATCACCGGCACCTGCGCCACCGGCCCCGGCAGGGCGCGCAGCCGGCGACAGACCTCGAAACCACTGAGGTCCGGCAGGCCGACATCCAGCACCACCAGGTCGATATCGCCGGCCTGCAGCTGCTGCAGGGCTTGCCCGCCCAGCAGGCTGTGGCTGGCCGCATAGCCTTCGCTGCGCAGCGCATAGAGCACGGTTTCGGCGATGGCCGCTTCGTCTTCAACCACCAGGACATGGGTAACAGGCGCTGTCATGGCGCGCAGCATAGCCGCTGCGGCCCTCGCCCCGTACACTGCCGCCCATGAACTATCGCCACGCCTTCCACGCCGGCAACCACGCCGATGTCCTCAAGCACATCGTGCAGCTGGCCCTGATCGACAGCTTCAAGCGCAAGGACAGCCCGTTCTTCGTGCTCGACACCCACGGCGGTGCCGGCCGCTACCTGCTGGCCAGCGAAGAAAGCCGCAAGACCCTTGAGGCCGAATCCGGGGTCATGCGGCTGATGGCCCAGCCCAAGCTGCCGGAGGTGGTCGAGCGCTACCTCAAGGCAGTGCAGGCCGACAATCCGGTCGGCGCGATGATCGCCTACCCCGGCTCGCCGCTGCTGAGCGCGCAGGCCATGCGCCCGCAGGACCGCATGGCGGTGTGCGAGCTGCAGGAGGACGAAGCCGCGTCGCTGAAGACCCTGTTCGCCCATGACAGCCGCGTCGGCGTACACCCCGGTGACGGCTACGCGCTGCTGCGCTCGCTGCTGCCGCCCAAGGCCAACGGCGCCAAGATCGGCCGCGGCCTGGTCCTGATCGACCCGCCCTACGAGGCCCAGGATGCCGAGTACCAAGCGATCCTGGCCGCGCTGGCCGAGACCCTGGCGCGCTGGCCGCAGGCCACCTGTGCGGTCTGGTTCCCGATCAAGCAGCGCCGCACCATCCTGCATTTCCTGCGCAAAGCCACCGCACTGCCGGTGAAGTCGGCGATGACCATCGAGTTCCTGGTGCGCCCGGACGACTCGCCGCTGCGCCTCAACGGCAGTGGCATGCTGGTGCTCAATGCGCCCTGGCAGTTCGACCGCGTGGTCGGCCCGGCCCTGCCGGCGCTGCGCCAGCATCTGGGCGAACCCGGTGCCAGCACCCGCCTGGACTGGCTGAAGACGGCCGAATAAGGGCCTTCACGAGGCTGTACGACCGTGAGCCTTTCGTTCACGGAATACAGCCCCGGTGATGACACAATCGATGGACCACCAAGGAATCACCCGGTATGGCCACTCGCAACCGCATGCCGCCCTGGCATGAGATCTTCAAGGCTCCCAGCGGCCACGAGCTGCTGATCCGCCCCATCCGCCCGGAAGATGGCGCGCCGCTGCAGGCCGCCTTCAGCCTGTTCGGGCCGGAAGAAATCCGTGACCGTTTCCTGCAGTCGGTGACCGAGCTGTCGCCGGAAACCACCCAGCGCCTGACCCACCCCAATCCGAAGACCGAGATCACCCTGGTCGCCGCCGAGTCGCTGCCGGCCGGTGAGGCCGTGGTCGGCGCGGTGGCCCGTGCCTCGATCATCCCCGGTACCCGCGAAGCCGAGTACGCGATCCTGATCAGCCGGTTCCTGATCGGCCAGGGCCTGGGCCGCCAGCTGATGCGCAAGCTGGTGAAATGGGGCCGCGGCAAGTACCTGGACCGCCTGTACGGCGATGTCGCCGCCGAGAACGAGCCGATGAAGCAGCTGGCCGCCTCGCTGGGCTTCAAGCCGGTGCCGCACCCGAACGGGGCCGAGGGCCTGGTGCGGATGGTGCTGGAGCTGGACAACTGACGGTAGCGCCGGGCCCTGCCCGGCGATGTTGATCCGACCGCTGCGCTCGCCGGGCATGGCCCGGCGCTACCCCGGTCACGTAACGATCATGGGCCCGGCGGGGGCTTCTGCTAAAATCCGCAGTTCATGTCGCGTACTCCCTACCCCGCCCCGCCGCTGCCCCGTGCCGGCCAGCTCCGCGCCTGGTGGCGCGCCCCCGCCTCGCCCACTGCCCTGGCCTGGTATCTGGCCCAGGCCGCGCGGACGCATGACGCCCCGGTACTGGTGGTGGCCCGTGACAACCACGGTGCCAACCAGCTCGAAGCGGATCTGCATACCTTGCTGGGAGGCGACCCGAGCCTGCCGGTGGTGGCGTTCCCGGACTGGGAAACGCTGCCCTACGACCGCTTCAGCCCGCACCCGGACATCATTTCGCAGCGCCTGTCCGCCCTGCACCGCCTGCCCACGCTGAAGCGTGGCCTGGTGGTGGTGCCGGTGCAGACCCTGCTGCAGCAGTTGGCGCCCCGTAGCTACGTCATCGGTGGCAGCTTCAATCTTGAAGTCGGCCAGCGCCTGGACCTGGAAGCGGAGAAGCGTCGCCTCGAAAGCGCCGGTTACCGCAACGTGCCGCAGGTGATGGACCCGGGTGACTTCGCCGTGCGCGGTGGCCTGCTTGACGTCTACCCGATGGGCGCCGACGAGCCGCTGCGGGTGGAGCTGCTGGACGAAGACATCGATTCGATCCGTGCGTTCGATCCGGAAAGCCAACGCTCGCTGGACAAGGTCGAGGCGGTGCACATGCTGCCCGGCCGCGAAGTGCCGATGGACGACGCCAGCATCGCGCGGGTGCTGGCCACCCTGCGCGAGCGCTTCGACGTCGATACCCGCCGCAGTTCGCTGTACCAGGATCTGAAATCGGGCCTGGCCCCGGCCGGCATCGAGTACTACCTGCCGCTGTTCTTCGAGCGCACCGCCACCCTGTTCGACTACCTGCCTGCCGGCAGCCTGCCGGTGGTCTGCGTCGGTGCCGCTGAAGCGGCAGAGACCTTCTGGACGCAGACCGGCGAACGGTACGAGCAACGCCGCCATGATGTTGAACGGCCGCTGCTGCCACCGTCGGCGCTGTACCTGTCCCCGGACCTGCTGCGCGAGCGTCTGAACGACGCACCGCGCATCGAGGTATGGGCTGCCGATCACGCGCGCATTGCCGAGGCGCATGCGCTGGGCGACCAGCCGTTGCCGCCGCTGCCGGTGGCCGCACGCGAGGCGCCGGCCGGCGACGCACTGAAATCCTTCCTCGGCCATTATCCCGGCCGCGTGCTGATTGCCGCCGATTCACCCGGCCGCCGTGAGGCCCTGCTGGAAGTGCTGCAGGCCGCCGAGCTGAAGCCGCCAGTGGTGGCCGATCTGCTGTCCTTCCTGGCCAGCGACGAACGCTTCGCCATTGCCGTGGCGCCGCTGGAAGACGGCTTCGCATTGGACGCACCGCACATCGCGGTGCTGACCGAACGCCAGCTGTTCCCCGAGCGCGCGGGCAGCACGCGCCGCACGCGCCGCGCCGGACGTGAGCCGGAAGCGATCATCCGCGATCTCGGCGAGCTGACCGAAGGCGCGCCGATCGTGCACGAGGACCATGGTGTCGGCCGCTATCGCGGACTGATCGCGATGGACGTCGGTGGCATGCCCGGCGAATTCCTGGAAATCGAATACGCCAAGGGCGACCGGCTGTACGTGCCGGTCGCGCAGCTGCATCTGATCAGCCGCTATTCCGGCGCCTCGGCCGAGACCGCACCCCTGCATTCGCTGGGTGGCGAGCAGTGGAGCAAGGCCAAGCGCAAGGCTGCCGAGAAGGTGCGCGACGTGGCCGCCGAGCTGCTGGAAATCCAGGCCCGCCGCCAGGCGCGTGCCGGACTGGCACTGCAGGTGGACCGCGCGATGTACGAGCCGTTCGCCGCCGGTTTCCCGTTCGAGGAGACCCCGGACCAGCTGGCCGCCATCGACGCCACCCTGCGTGACCTGGCCAGCAGCCAGCCGATGGACCGCGTGGTCTGTGGCGATGTGGGCTTCGGCAAGACCGAAGTCGCGGTGCGTGCCGCGTTCGCCGCCGCCAGCGCTGGCAAGCAGGTGGCGGTGCTGGTGCCGACCACGTTGCTGGCCGAACAGCATTACCGCAATTTCCGCGACCGCTTCGCCGACTATCCGATGAAGGTCGAGGTGCTGTCGCGCTTCAAGAGCACCAAGGAGATCAAGGCCGAGCTGGAGAAGGTCGCCGCCGGCACCATCGACGTCATCGTCGGCACCCATCGCCTGCTGCAGCCGGACGTGAAGTTCAAGGACCTGGGCATGGTCGTCGTCGACGAGGAGCAGCGCTTCGGCGTGCGCCAGAAGGAGGCGCTGAAGGCACTACGAGCCAACGTGCACTTGCTGACCCTGACCGCCACGCCGATTCCGCGTACGTTGAACATGGCGATGGCCGGCCTGCGCGATCTGTCGATCATCGCCACCCCGCCGCCGAACCGGCTGGCGGTGCAGACCTTCATCACCCAGTGGGACAACGCGCTGCTGCGCGAAGCCTTCCAGCGCGAGCTGGCACGCGGTGGCCAGCTGTATTTCCTGCACAACGATGTGGAAAGCATCGGCCGCATGCAGCGTGAGCTGTCCGAACTTGTGCCCGAAGCGCGCATCGGCATCGCCCATGGGCAGATGCCCGAGCGCGAGCTGGAAAAGGTGATGCTGGACTTCCAGAAGCAGCGCTTCAACGTGCTGCTGTCGACCACGATCATCGAATCGGGCATCGACATCCCCAACGCCAACACAATCATCATCAACCGTGCCGACCGCTTCGGCCTGGCCCAGCTGCATCAGCTGCGTGGCCGCGTCGGTCGTTCGCACCACCGCGCCTATGCGTACCTGGTTGTACCCGACCGTCGTTCGATCACGCCCGACGCGGAAAAGCGCCTGGAAGCGATCGCCTCGATGGACGAACTGGGCGCCGGCTTCACCCTGGCCACGCACGATCTGGAAATCCGCGGTGCCGGTGAACTGCTCGGCGAGGACCAGAGCGGACAGATGGCCGAAGTGGGCTTCAGCCTGTACACCGAGCTGCTGGAACGCGCCGTGCGCAGCATCAAGCAGGGCCATCTGCCCGACATCGATGCCGGCGAAGAAGCGCGTGGCGCCGAGGTCGAACTGCATGTGCCGGCGCTGATTCCGGACGACTACCTGCCGGACGTGCACACCCGACTGACGCTGTACAAGCGCATTTCCAGCGCGCGCGACAGCGATGCGCTGCGCGAGCTGCAGGTGGAGATGATCGACCGCTTCGGCCTGCTGCCGGATGCGGCCAAGAACCTGTTCGCCATCGCCGAGCTGAAGCTGCAGGCCAGCACGCTGGGCATCCGCAAACTGGACCTGGGCGAGAACGGCGGCCGCATCGTGTTCGAATCCAAGCCGAACATCGATCCGATGGCGGTGATCCAGCTGATCCAGAAGCAACCGAACCTCTATGCCATGGAAGGCCCGGACAAGCTGCGCGTCAAGCATCCGCTGCCGCTGCCCGAAGACCGCTTCAACGCCGCACGGGCGCTGCTGCTGACCCTGGCCCTGCGCTGATCGATATCCTAGGTACCGGTCCGCCGCGGGCGGCAGACCGGTACCCCTTCCGTTTACCGCGCCCGCGACAAGGAGTGTTGCCGTGAATCGTTTCGCCCCCCTTCTGCTTGCCACCAGCCTGGGCCTGCTGGCCGCCTGCCACAGCGGCATGAGCAACCGCGATTACCTGCTTGAGAATGTCGCCAGCTGGAACGGCACGGTCAGCATGGTCGAGCAATGGACCAACGGCCCGAACGGCGAGTCCTTCCATGCGTCGCTGCAGGATGGCAAGAGCATGCAGCAGCATCGCTTCGGCCTGAAGAACGCGCACAAGGAAATCGCCGACCGGCTGGTCTTCGTCCAGCAGTTCACCCATGGCAAGGACGCCGATGCACTGCACCAGAACCTGCTCGATTCCCTGAAGAGCACCGAACAGATGTTCGCGGTGATGGAACAGCTGGCTGCCCTGCCCGATGGCTACAGCGAAGAACAGGTCACCCCGCTGCTGCGGACGCTGGATGAAGCCGTGACCAAGATGGACGAAGACATGCAGACCCTGAGCGACGCGCAGGACGCCTTCGCCAAAGCCCATCGCATCCACCTGCAGACCACCGGCTGAGCCACGCCGCCCCGGTTGCCGATGCGGCCGGGGCGATGACACGCTGCACGACTGAACGTACGGCCCCACGCGATACCGTCGATGCGCCCCGCGCAACACCGATGCGGGTACCCTATGCGCCGCCTTGGCCCGCTCTTGCGGGCCTTTCCGTTTCCTGCGCGGCTTCGCCGCGCCGCCAGTTCCGATGCCCCTGCCCAGACCTCCCGACCTCCTGCACGCGCAGGCCTGCCTGATCGACGCCCTGTCGATGTCGCTGCAGATGCGTGATGCCTATACCCGCCACCACTGCGACCGCGTGGGCCTGCTTGCGCAGCACCTTGCCCTGCATTGCGACCTGGATGAAGAAGCCTGCGCGCAGGTCGCCCTGGCCGCACGCTTCCACGATATCGGCAAGATCGGCATTCCCGACGACGTACTGCTGAGCCCACGCCGGCACAGCGATGAAGAGCGCGCGATCATGCGCGAGCATCCGGTACGTGGCGAACACATCTTCCTGGCCACCGGTCGCAGCGATGCCGCGCCGGTCGCGCGCCTGATCCGCGCCCACCATGAAGCGTTCGACGGCAGCGGCTATCCCGATGGCCTGCTGGGCGAGAACATCCCGCTGGGCGCACGCATCGTCACCATCGTCGATGCTTATGATGCGATGACCAGTGCACGCCCCTATCGCGCAGCGATGGAGCATGAGACGGTGCTGCGGATACTCGATGAGCAGGCCGGTGGCCTGATCGATCCGTACGTGCTGCAGCGTTTCCACGGCATGCTCAAGCACGAGCCGGCGCTGGCCTGAGCATGCACGGGCCTGGCTGCGCCTCGCTTGCGCAGCCGCGGCAATCCTCGCAAGCTGCTGATCGGCCAAAGACGGCCGCCTGCTTACGAGGAGCACCACCCATGAAAGGAAACACCCGCATCGCCGCACCGCTGGGGCTGTTGCTGTTGGCCCTGGCGCCGTTCGCACAGGCCCAGCAGGAGGGCAACGCGCCCGCTGCCGCCTGCTTGTCGCGCAGCCAGATCAGCGCCAGCACCTCGCCCGCCGCCTTGATGAACGCCCTGCCCCGCTGCGTGCAGGACGGGCGCATGCAGGACGCCATCGATCTCTACAACATCGCCGGCGTATTCGCCCATTTCGATCGCCAGCGGGTTGCGGACGAGACCGGACACAGTGCCTACAACGCGCTGAAGGCGATGGCGGGTTCGGCCATGGGCGAGGAGAATCTCGGCCGCTTCGACAGCGCGTTGAAGGCGCAACTGACCCCCGACAAGGCGCCCGCCTATGTCGCTGGCATCTGTACCTTCAGCAAGCGCGTGGGGCCGCCCTCGTATACCCCCACCTACATGCTGGCCCATGGCATGTCCAACTTCACCGGCACGGGTGGCGGCCTGGTGCCAGGCTTCGACCCGGCCAGTGCATGGCAGGCGACGTTGTCGCAGTACCTGAAATGCCCGGGCTGAGCCGCAGCCGGTTGTAGTGGTTCCCCAATGAAAAGGCCCGGCTTGCGCCGGGCCTTCTGCTTCACGCAGTGCGGGCGATCGGTTACCAGATCACCACGCGCTTGTCGTCTGCGCGCACCATCGCATCGCCGGCCTTGCACTGGAACGCAGCGGCATAGGACGGCATGTTCGACGGCGCACCGTTGGCACGGAAGTTCGCCGGTGCGTGCGGATCGGTGTTCAGGCGCACGCGCAGCTCACCGTCGGTGAAGTTGCGACGCCACACGGTGGCCCAGTTCATGAAGAAGCGCTGGTCCTGGCTGTGGCCGTCAACCTCGACGTTCGCCTTCGGGTTCTCCTTCAGCGCCATCTGCAGAGCATCGTAGGCCACGGTCAGGCCACCCAGATCACCGATGTTCTCGCCCAGGGTCAGCTTGCCCTTCACGAACACGCCCGGCACCGACTCGTAGCCGTCGAACTGGGCGACCAGCTGATCGGTGCGCTCGGTGAAGGCCTTGCGGTCGCTGTCGGTCCACCAGTTGTCGAAGTTGCCGTTGGCGGCGAACTGGCTGCCCGAGTCATCGTAGCCGTGCATCATCTCGTGGCCGATGACCGCACCGATGCCACCGTAGTTCAGCGCCGGATCGGCCTTGGCGTCGAAGAACGGCGCCTGCAGGATCGCCGCCGGGAACACGATCTCGTTCTTGGTAGCGTTGTAGTAGGCATTGACGGTCTGCGGGGTCATGCCCCACTCGGTCTTGTCCACCGGCTTGCCGACCTTGTCCAGCATGTATCGGTAGTTGAACGCGCGCGCAGCCTGCATGTTGCCCAGGTAGCTGTCACCGTTGGTCTGCAGGCCCGTCCACTCGCGCCACTTGTCCGGGTAACCGATCTTCGGAGTGAAGCTGGCCCACTTCTCCAGCGCCTTCTTCCTGGTTTCTTCGCCCATCCACGGCAGCTGCTCCAGGCGCGCCTTCAGCGCCACCGACAGGTTCTGCACCAGGTGCTGCATGGCCTCCTTGGATTCGGCCGGGAACACCGCATCGACATACAGTTGGCCGAGCGCTTCGCCCATGCCGCCGTTGACCGACTCCAGTACGCGCTTCCAGCGCGGCTGCATTTCCTGCTGGCCGCGCAGGGTCTTGCCATAGAACTCGAAGTTGGCCTTCTCGAACTGGCTGCTCAGGTACGGCGAGGCATCATCGATGGTGTGGAAGCGCAGGTAGGACTGCCAGGTGGCGGCCGGCACGTCGGCCAGCATCTTGTCCATCTCGCTGAAGAAGCCCGGTTGGGCCAGCGAGAACTTCTGTGCGGCCGGCACCTTCAGGGTGTCGAACAGCGCGGTCCAGCTGAAGTTCGGGGTCAGCTTGTCCGCGTCGGCAGCGCTGAGCGGGTTGTAGCGCTTGGCCGGGTCACGCATCTCGATGCGCGACATCGAGGCCTTGGCCAAGCGGGTCTCGAACGCCATCACCGCCTTGGCCTGTTCGGCGGCCTGCGCCGCGTCCACGCCGGACAGCGTCAGCACCTGTGCGATATAGGCAACGTAGGCGTCGCGGATCTTGGCCTGCGACTCATCGAAGTAATAGCCCTTCTCCGGCAGGCCGAGGCCGCCCTGGCCGACGTAGGCGATGACGTTCGCCGAATCCTTGTAGTCGGCATTGGCGAACAGCGAGAACAGCACGCCCTGGCCCTGCGCCTGGCTGTCGCGCAGGTACTGGGTGATGGCGGCGGTGTCGTTCAGCGCGGTGATCTTGTCCAGCGTCGGCTGCAGCGGCGCCAGGCCGGCGGCCTCGATCTTCGCTTCGTCGTTGCCGGTCTTCCAGATGTCGCCGATCTTGGCTTCCACCGAGCCGGCCTTGGCCTGGCTGGCGGCGGCCTGCTGGACCAGCGCGTGCTGCACTTCCAGCGAGCGCTCACGCAGGATCTCGAAGCTGCCCCAGGTGGTCTGGTCGCCCGGCACCGGGTTGGCCTTCAGCCACTTGCTGTTGACGAAGCCGTTGAGGTCGGTGCATGCAGCGATGGACGGATCCAGATCGGCGCTGTTGAGCGAGATCAGCGCGGTCTTGATCTGCGACTGGTCGAAGGCCGGCTTGGCGGCGTCGGCAGCGGGCGCAGTCTCGTTCTTGCCACAGGCGGCGAGCGAAGCGGCGATGGCGATGGTCAGGCCCAACGGGACCAGATTGCGGACGTTCATGGCGTGTCTCCAACGGCGAATCGTCCAGCGTAGCCGCTGCGGCGATGGCGGGGACCGGCCAAAGGTCACAGGACGATGCTTGGCCGCTACCATGGCCGCAATGAAGACCCTCATCCTTGCCACCCTTCAGAGCGATCCACTACGGCTTTATACGGGCCGTGCCCGACTGGTTGGCGTTGAACACCTGCCCGGTATCGTTGCCGCAACGATCGATGCCGAACCGCGCGCGCATCTGCTGGCGTGGTCGGCAGCGGAAACCGGCTGCGCGGGATTCAGCCAGCATGGCCTCAGCCTGGTCCTGCCGTTCCCGGTGATGAGCGCCGGCATCGGCAGCATGCAACGGGCCAAGGCAAGCGGTTTCGTCACCCTGTTCGTACGCACCGCCGAAGCGGGCGTGGTCGATGTGCTGGGGAGCGATGCGTTCCAGCAGATGGCACTGGATCGATTGCTGGCGCAGCAGGCCGCGCTGGGCGAACTGCTGGGTTGCACGCTGAGCGTGGAAGACTGGGGTTACGACTGCTGACGGCCGCACAGCCCTCATGGCGTGGCGCTACCAGAGCGCGGGGTAACCGCCGCCGAGCCAAAAGCCGTTGAGCCTGGCTCGCCCAACAAAAAGAAAGGCCGGCTTGCGCCGGCCCTTCGTTCTTACTTCGCCTTGCCCTGGTTGGCCACGGCTTCAGCAGCCTTGCGTGCCGCTTCCGGGTCACCCAGGTAGCGGAACGACTTCACGGTGAGGTCGTCATTCAACTCGAACAGCAGCGGGATGCCGGTCGGGATGTTCAGCTCGAGGATTTCCTCGCGCGACACGTTGTTGAGGTACTTGTACAGCGCGCGCAGCGAGTTGCCGTGGGCGGTGACCAGCACGGTCTTGCCGTCCTTCAGCTGCGGCGCGATGGCGTCGTGCCAGTACGGCAGCACGCGGTCCAGGGTGGTGGCCAGCGATTCGGTACCCGGCAGCGCGTTGCGGTCCAGGCCGGCGTAGCGACGGTCATGGATCGGGTGGCCCGGATCTTCCAGGTCCATCGCCGGCGGCGGGATGTCGTACGAGCGGCGCCACACCTTGACCTGGTCTTCGCCGTGCTTGGCCGCGGTCTCGGCCTTGTCCAGACCCTGCAGGCCACCGTAGTGGCGCTCGTTGAGGCGCCAGGATTTGCTCACCGGCAGCCAATCCTGATCAAGCTCGGCCAGCGCACCCTGCAGGGTGTGGATGGCGCGCTTGAGCACGGAGGTGTGGGCGACGTCGAACTGCAGGCCTTCCTCGCGCATCAGGCGGCCGGCGGCAACCGCTTCCCGGCGCCCCTGCTCGGTCAGGTCGACATCGACCCAGCCGGTGAAGCGGTTGTCCAGGTTCCACTGGCTCTGGCCATGGCGCAACAGTACGAGTTTACGGGTCACTGCAGGGTCTCCAACGCGAGGAAAGGCAGGCGGCCATTGTAGCCCCGGCGCCCGCTCACCGCGCCGTGGCGGTGCGGATGTCATCCTGTGGCCGATGAATACCGTGATCGACCCCGGGCGCTGGGAAGGCAGCGTCAGTGCCGCGCGCGAGCAGCAGAAACAGCTGGCCAGCCGTGTGCAGCGCCAGGACCGCCTGCCCGCTGCCGTGCGCTGGCTGGCCGGGCTGGATGTCGGCTTCGAGGAAGACGGCGCGATCACCCGCGCGGCGGCGGTACTGCTCGACGCGGAGACCCTGCAGCCGGTGGCGCAGGAAATCGCCCGCATCCCCACCGTCATGCCCTATATCCCGGGCCTGCTCAGCTTCCGCGAACTGCCGGCGCTGCTGGCGGCATTGGCGCTGCTGCCGCGAACGCCGGATCTGGTGTTCGTCGATGGCCACGGCATCAGCCATCCGCGCCGGCTGGGCATTGCCGCACACCTGGGCGTGGTGACCGACCTGCCAAGCATCGGCGTGGCCAAATCGAAGCTGGTTGGCCGCTTCATCGAGCCGGGCGCCGAGGCAGGCGCGCATACGCCGTTGATGGATGGCAGCGAGCAGCTCGGCTGGGTGCTGCGCAGCAAGCTGCGCTGCAAGCCGCTGTTCGTCGCCGGCGGACATCGGGTCAGCGCCGATACCGCGCTGGCCTGGGTGCAGCGCACGCTGCGCGGCTATCGCCTGCCCGAGCCGACCCGGTTGGCGGATCGGCTGGCCTCGCGGCGCGACGAATAGCAGTGACGCCGGGCACAGCCCGGCACACCCGCTCAGCGATGCACGTGACCGCGATGGCCCTGCGCATCGGTCGCTGCATGATCGTGCCCGGTGTGATCGTCGTCCTTCGCTGCTGACGGCTGGCCACAGGCTTCGCCGCAGTGGTCGGCCTCGATCTGCAGGGTCACGTGCTCGATGCCGAAATCATCGTGCAGGCGATCACCGAGTTCGCGACGAAGGCGGTCAGCGTCGTCGCCTTCGCGCATCACGATGTGCGCGGTCAGTGCCGGCGTGCTGGACGCCAGCGCCCATACGTGCAGATCATGCACGTCCAGCACCGCGTCATGGTCGGACAGGCGGTCGCGCACCTTGGCCACGTCCATGCCCTTGGGCACGCCTTCCAGCAACACGTTTACCGCTTCGCGCATCAGCACATACGTGCGTGGCAGCACCCACAGACCAATCAGCACGGCCAGGATCGGGTCGATCGGCTTCCAGCCGGTCCATTGGATCAGCAGCGCACCGGCAATCACCGCCACCGAGCCGAGCATGTCGGCCCACACTTCCAGGTAGGCGCCCTTCACGTTGAGGCTCTCGCCGCTGCCGGCCTGCAGCAGGCGCATGGAAATCATGTTGATCACCAGACCGACCGCAGCGATCACCAGCATGCCGGTGGAGGCGATCTCCTGCGGCTGGCGGAAGCGACCGATGGCTTCCCACAGGATGTAGCCGGCGACCACGAAGAGCATGGCGCCGTTGATCATCGCACCCAGTGCCTCAAGGCGTGCATAGCCGTAGGTGCGGCGTGCATCCGGCGGACGCCGGCTCAGCCGCACGGCCACCAGCGCGATCATCAGCGCCAGGGTGTCGGTGGCCATGTGCGCGGCATCGGACAGCAGCGCCAGACTGTTGGTCCAGAACGCACCGACCACCTCCACCACGAGGAAGGTGGAGGTCAGGCCGAGCGCCCACCACAAGGGTTTCTCGTGGCGGATCTCGGATGGCAGGTGATCGTGGTCGTGACCCATGGCAACAGCTCCTTTGCGATGGAGGCAGGCTACGCCGACGGGCGTTGGGAAACTATCACGGTGTTTATAACATTGCAGGCCTGCACGACCGATGCTGCCGGGCATGGCCCGGCGCTACCGGTGTGACGTGCCCGCCTCCGGTAGCGCCAGGCCATGCCTGGCGAGCGCATCGGATCAGAACCCGAAACGCAGGCTCGCCCAGTACGCGCGACCGGGTTCGTTGTAGGTCGCCGCACCGGCATCACTGCTGTTGGCCTCGCGGAACAGGCGCTTGTCGGCCAGGTTGTTGACGCCGAAGCCCACGCTGACCGTGTCGGTCACCTTGTAGCGCGCGCTCACGCCCCAGACGTTGTACGCGCCGCGGGTCTGCAGCACGGTGGACGCATCGCAGTTGGCCGTGCAGCGCGGGTCGTTGTTGATGTTGGTCGTGGCCGGTTCCTGCTTGCCGTAGAAGGTGCCGGTCAGCAGCAGCGACAGCTGCTCGGTGGCCTGCCAGTCCAGCATGGTGTTGACGGTGTACTTGGGAATCACCGACAGCGGCTGGCCGGTGCTCTTGTTTTCGTTCTCCACCATGTAGGTGAAGTTGTTGCTCCACTTCAGGCGGTCGCCCTGCTCGCCCAGCAGCGGAATCACCAGGTTGCCCTCGAGCCCCTGCACGATGGCCTTTGGTGCGTTCTCCCAGCGGAAGATGCGGCCCTTGCTGTCGGCCGTCAGGCCGATCTGGGTGTAGCCGGCCTGGATCTTGTCCTTGTAGTCGTTGTGGAAGTAGGTCAGCGAGGCCTGCCAGCCGCTCTGCGGTGCCCACTCCACGCCCAGTTCCTTGTTCAGGCTGGTCTCTGCCTTCAGATCCGCATTGCCCTGCATATAACAACCGGCACCCAGGCTCGGCAATGCGTTCGGGCAGCCGTTGCCACGGGTGTAATACAGATAGTCCGGGTTGGACTGATACAGGTTCGGCGCCTTGAACGCACGCGCGATGCCGCCCTTTACCACCCAGTCACTGTTGAGCCGGAACTGCGCGTTGAGGCTCGGGCTGGTGTTGTTGCCGAACTGGCTGTGATGGTCGAAACGCAGGCCCGGGGTCACGATCCAGCGTTCGCCCAGGTAGATGTTGTCTTCCACGTAGACAGCGGTGGTCTGCGCATCGGACTTGCCGCGTGCGCGATCGGCCGAAAGGCCCGGAATGCCACCACCGCTGCTGCTGGACTGGCTCATGGAATACGGATCGGTCAGCCGGCTGTCGAGGTATTCGAAGCCCAGCGTCCACACGTTCCCGGCGCCACCGAGGGTGGTCGGGAAGCTGACCTCGCCGTCCAGCTGGTAGTTGCGCAGGCGCGAGGTCGACCAGTCAGCGCCATTGAAGCTGCCCTCCGGGCCACCGGCCAGGCCTTCGTTGATGCGCGAATTGTTGACCCCTTCCACCGCTGCCGTCAGCCGCGAGCTGACATCGCCCCAGCGTCCGCGATGGGTGATCGCGCCGGTGGTGCGGTACATGCGGTTGGTCTCAGCCTGCTGCTCGGCCAGCGCGGCCAGGTCGACGCCGGTAGAGGTTCCGGTGGTGCTGACCGCACGATCGCCAGCATAGATGTTGCCCTGGCGGCTGGTGCCGGCCTCGAATTCGACCACCTGGTTGGCGCTCACGTCCCAACGCAGCAGCGCGTTGACATCGCGGTTCTTGACGCCCTCGCGGCCCGCCGGCGGTACCGCATTGGCGCCGGTGGCGAAGTTGCGGTTGAGATCCAGCGAATCGGCATCGGTCTTGTTGAGGTTGCCGTACAGCCGGAACGACAGCGTGTCGGTCATCGGCCCGCTCAGCTGCAGGCCGACGCGCTCGCTGCCACCTTCGGCACTGTGTTCGGGCACCAGGCCGTACAGGTCAACCGCGCCGGTCAGGTCGCCGGTCGGGCGCTTGGTGATGATGTTGACCACGCCACCGGATGCACCCGAGCCATAGCGCGCCGCCGCCGGGCCGCGCAGCACTTCGATGCGTTCGATCATTTCCGCCGGCACCCAGTTGGTATCGCCACGCGTGTTGCGCTCGCCACTGCGGCCCATGCGCACCGCGTCGCGTGCACCCACGCGCTTGCCGTCGATCAGGATCAGGGTATTTTCCGGCCCCATGCCGCGCAGATCGATCTGCCGGTTGTTGCCGTACTGTCCCGACGCGCTGTTGCCGGTCAGATTGACGCCGGGCATCGTACGCAGCAGCTCGGCGATGTCGTTGACCGGCGGTCGCTTGGCGATGTCTTCAGCGGTGATGGTGGAGGTGCCCAGCGCCTGCCGCGCGATCTGAGAGGCGGTGACATGCACGGTATCGATATCGGTGGCATCGGTTTCCGCATGTGCGGTAACCGCGGCGCCGGCCAGCAGCGCGGCGACGGCAAGCGCCAGCGGGCGCGGTGAAAGAGTGTTTGCAGGCATGTTCTGGACCTTCTGGCAGGGCAGCGGAAGCCTCTGGCATAGGGCACGAGGCGGCGACGGGGGAGGCGGAACGATCGCTGCGGGACGCCCGCAGGTCGGTTCCTGCCGTCATTTTTTCACAAATGCGAGTGATTCTCAAATGCGTCAACGCATTGCGGCATCGGCCGGCATGTGCTCTGCCCGCGTTTTTCGGCCTGCATGGCGCTTAAACTGGCTGGCTTACCTGCCATCAACCGTCGACAGCTGCGGCCGATACCGTGGTCTGTTGTGCGCCGCTAGAGATCGACGTGGATACACCCCAACTGGACGAAGCCAGCCAACCTCTGGCTCAGGCCTGGCAGCAGTGCCTGCTGCAGGCCGGCCCCGCCGCTGCCGCACTGCTGCATGCCGTGGCCGCCGACGCACCGCCAATGCTGGCGCAGCGCTTCTACGAGGTGCTGCTGCAGGACACGCGCGCACGCCGCTTCCTGTCCCATGAACAGGTCAAGCAACGCCTGCAACCGGCGATGCAGCGTTGGCTGGCGCAGCTGCTGACCACCGATGCGGATGGAATTGCCGCTACGGTCGCCGCACAGCGGGTGATCGGCGATGTGCATGCGCGGGTGGGCATTCCGGTTGACCTGGTGACTCGCGGAGCACGCGTGCTCAAGCACGAGTTGTTCGTGCGCCTGCGCGCCGACGCCCATGACAGCGACACCGCTTTCGCCGCCATCGATTGCCTCAGCGCGATCATGGACATCGCCATGGAGGGCATGACCCTGGCCTATACGCATGCCCGTGAGCGCTCTTCGCGCACGGATGCAGCGTACCGGCTGTTCTCACTGGTGCAGAACGTCAGCACCGAGCGCGAGCGCCAGCGCGCCCTGCTGCTGGATTGGGAAAACAGCCTGCTGTACACCCTCGCCGGCCATGCGACAGGCGCCGACAACGCGAGTCTGGCGACCTCGGAATTCGGCCTCTGGTTCACCCACAAGGGTATTCCCAGCTTCGGCGAAAGCAGCGAGACACAGCAGGTCGGCCAACTGATGGCACGCATCGACAGCAGCCTGCAGCGCGCCACGGATGAAGATCCGGCACGGCGACTGGCGGCCCTGCCGGCGATCCGCGAAGACCTCGCCACCATCCGCAACCTGATGACCTTGCTGTTCGAACGCATCGGCGAACTGGATGCGGGCAGCGATGCGCTGACCAACCTGCTCAACCGGCGCTTCCTGCCGACCGTGCTGCGCCGTGAGATCGAATTGTCCACGCGCAACCACACGCCATTCGCGCTGCTGTTGCTGGATCTGGATCATTTCAAGGCGATCAACGATGGCCACGGCCACGACGCCGGCGACCGCGCGCTGCAGCACGTTGCCGCCCTGCTCGGCCAGCAGACCCGTGGCAGCGACTACCTGTTCCGCTACGGCGGCGAGGAGTTCGTGGTGGTGCTGGTGGCGGCGAGCGAGTCGCAGGCGGAGGTGATCGCCGAAAGCCTGCGTCGGCAGATCGCACAATCGCCGATCTCCCTCCCGAATGGACAGACGTTGGGGCTGACCGCCAGCATCGGCGTGGCCGGACACGATGGGCATCCCGATTACGAGCGGCTGATGGCGCGCGCCGACGCGGCGATGTATGCCGCCAAGCGACAAGGCCGCAACCGTGTGGTGGTGGCCGACGAAGCACTGCCCGAGGCACCCGGGCGACGCGCGCTGCAACGTTGAGCCTGCAGCGCGCGCGGTAGGGCATCGAACAGCGTCGGCGCTACCGGGCGGCCTTACGCGAAATACGCCACGTCGCCCACCACGCCAAGCCCAGCAGGGCGATTCCCGCTCCCAGCGCGCACACCGCCGGCCACCCGTAGCGCGCCTGCATCCAGGTGCCTGCGGCAGCGCCCACACCGCTGCCCACCGCATAGAACAGCATGTACAGCGCCACCAGGCGCCCATGCTGTTCGGCCGGTGCGCGCAGCAGCAGTGCCTGGTTGGACACATGCAACGCCTGCCCGCCCAGGTCCAGCACCACCACGCCCAGCAGCAACAGCGCCAGCGACTGCGGCAGGCCCAGCAGCGGCGCCCAGGCGACCAGCATCAACAGCAGCGCGCCCAGGCTCACCCGGTGGGCAAAACCACGATCCATCCAGTGCCCGACCCGCGCCGCCAGCAGCGCGCCGATGATGCCAGCCAGGCCCAGCGCGCCGATGCCAGCGGTCGACCAGCTCAGGGGCGGCGCCGACAACGGCAGTGGCACCGCGGCCCAGAACACATTGAGACCGGCAAACAACAGCAGTGCCAATGGCCCGCGCTCTCGCAGTGCCCGATCCTGCATCAGCATCTGGACCATGGAGCGCAGCAGCTCGCGCCACGCCGGCGCCATTGCAGGCACCGGCACGTGCGGCAGCCGCCGCCACAGCAGCAGCGCCAGCGCTGCCATCAACAGTGCCGACAGCAGGTACACCGCACGCCATCCCGCCACGGCGGCGACCGCGCCGGACACCACGCGTGCCGACAGCAGGCCGATGAACACGCCGCCCTGGACCATGCCCACCACCCGCCCGCGTTGCTCCGGTGCAGCGAGGTTGGCGGCGTAGGCGATCAATCCCTGGGTCAGCGCCGTCCCCAGCAACCCCGCCAGCAGCATGCCCGACAGCAACCATGCGGTGTTGCGGGCGGCGGCCAGCCACAGCAGCGCCACCACCAGCGCCAGCAGTTGCACGCGCAGCAGTCGGCGACGGTCGCCACGGTCGGCCAGCGGCAGCAATCCGAGCAGGGCCAGCACGCTGCCGGCCTGGGTGGCAGCCAGCAGTGCACCGGCCACCGCAGCATCCAGAGCAAAATCGTGGGCCAGGCGCTCCAGCAGCGGCTGCGCGAAGTAGACGTTGGCCACGCTGGCACCGGCAGCAATGGCGAGCAGGCCCAACGGCGGGCGGGACAGCGGAGGCATCATCATTGTGGTTGCAATTTGAAACTACGTGCACGGTAGCGCCACTGGTTTTAAACTGCAACCACAATCGAGGACGTTCCCCATGCACGCCAACAGCCCCTGCCCCGTGGCCCGCAGCGCCGATCTGCTTGGCGACCGCTGGGCGTTGCTGATCATCCGCGATGCCTTCGATGGCATCAGCCGCTTCGGCGATTTCCAGCGCAGCCTGGGCGCGGCGCGCAACATCCTCAGCGACCGCCTGCGGCGACTGGTCGAGGCGGGGCTGCTGGTGCAGCAGCCTGCCGCCGATGGCAGCGCCTACCAGGACTATGTGCTGACCGCGGCCGGCCAGGACCTGTTCCCGCTGCTGGTCGCCCTGCGCCAATGGGGAGAACGGCATCGCTTCGCTGCTGGCGAGGCACACTCGCAGCTGATCGAATCCAGCAGCCGCCGGCCGCTGCCCTACATGCAACCGCACGGACGCGATGGCCAGCCCCTGCACGCCGCCGATACCCGCGTACGCAAGCTCAAGGAAGGAGGCGGCCGGGCCTGATCCGCCCGTTCACGCACACCGGCGACGTCCCCGGGCAGTTAGCATCGTTGGTTTCCTGCCGCTGAATGCCGCCGATGCCGAACTACGCCCGAACCGTTTCGATCCTGCTGCCGCTGGTCCTGCTGCTGGCCGCACCACTGGCCTCGGCCCGCGACGTGGCAGCACCCGCAGAACACGTCGACAGCGATGGTCCTTACGTGTTCCGTGAAGGCGCGCAGCTGAAAGCGCAGTGGATCTGCCAGGACCAGGTGGAAACCCACACCATGCACGCTGGCAGCAAGGGCGCGGATGTTGCCGCGCACTGCGGCTACCCGCATGCGGTGCATGTGCTGCCGCCGAATGCGCCTTCGGTATCCGTGCTGCCCGCCGTGCCGCGCATCGTCGCGGTGTCCGACATTCACGGCCAGTACGAGCTGCTGGTCCGCCTGCTGCGCGCCAACCGGGTGATCGACGCGCAGGACCGCTGGGCACTGGGCACGGACACGCTGGTGATCGCGGGCGACGTGTTCGATCGCGGCCCACAGGTGACCGAAGCGTTCTGGCTGCTGTACGGCCTGCAGCAGCAGGCGGCGGCGGCCGGTGGCGCGGTGCATTTCGTGCTCGGCAACCACGAGACCATGGTGCTCTACGACGACCTGCGCTACGTCAACCCGAAGTACCTGCGCAGCGCGCAGCTGCTCGGCCGCAGCTATCCGCAGCTGTATGGTGCCGACTCGGTGATCGGCCAGTGGCTGCGCACGCGCCCGGTGCTGCTGCAGATCGGCGATACCCTGTTCCTGCACGGCGGCATCTCGCCCGATGCCGTGCAGATGGCATTGGACCCGGCCCGCACCAACGCCGCCTACCAGGCCTCGCTGGGCATCCCCAAGGCCGAGGTGAAGGCAGACCCCGCCACTGCACCGCTGTACGACGGCAAGACCAGCCCGATCTGGTACCGCGGCTACTTCGACGGACGCCTGGACACCCCGGGCGTGCAGGCGGTGCTCGACCGCCTCCAGCTCAAGCGCATCGTGGTCGGCCACACCTCCATGCCACACGTCAGCAGCTTCCACGACGACCGCGTGATCGCCATCGACAGCAGCATCAAGAATGGCGAGAACGGCGAACTGCTGTTCATCGAGGACGGCAAGCTCAGTCGTGGCCTGCTGGACGGTTCGCGGGTGCCACTGGCCAAGGGCGAGCCCGGCCTGCAGGACTGAACGAAGGGCCAGCGCCGGGCCGGTCCAGGTCCCCCACGGCCGCCACCTGCACCCGGTTTGCCGCTACCCTCGGCAGCCGAGAGGCCCGCCCTGTCCAGCGGGCGGCCCATCCGCCCCCAGGAGCCCCGCGCATGCGCGTTCTCATCGCAGAAGACGACCCCGACATCGCCTCCGGCCTGTGCGCCTCGATGCGCCGGCAGGGCCATGTGGTCGACCACGTGGACAACGGCGCGCATGCCGATGCCGCACTGAATTCCACCCAGTACGCCCTGCTGGTGCTGGATCTGGGACTGCCGCAGCTGGATGGCCGCGATGTGCTGCAGCGGCTGCGCCAGCGTGGTGATGGCCTGGCCGTGCTGGTGGTCACCGCACGCGATGGCCTGGCCGAGCGCGTGCGCGTGCTCGACCTGGGGGCCGACGATTACCTGGTCAAACCCTTTGCGCTGGACGAATTCGAAGCGCGCGTGCGCGCGCAGTTGCGTCGGGTCACCAGCAACGGCAATCCTGACCTGCGCATCGGCCGGCTACGCCTGGACCTGACCGGGCACCGGGTGTGGATAGACGAGCAGACGCTGGAGCTGACCGCGCGCGAATTCGGCCTGCTGTCCGCCCTGGCAGTGCGTGCCGAACGCATCGTGTCCCGTGCGCAGCTGGTGGAGGCCCTGTGCGACTGGGGCCAGGACCTGACCGACAATGGCCTGGACATCGCCCTGCATCGTCTGCGCCGCAAGCTGCAGCCGGGCGGCATGGGCATCCGCACGGTGCGCGGGCTGGGCTACATGCTGGAAGACGCCAGCCCGTGATCAGCGGACCGCCCAGCCTGCGACGGCGTCTGCTCGCCTTCCTGGCGCTGCCGATGCTGGGCCTGCTGACCTTCAACACGCTGCTGGCGTACTACGTGGCGCTGGACTACTCCAACCGCATCCACGACCGCAACCTGACCGACGACACCGTGTCGTTCGCACAGATGCTCAGCACCATGCCGGTCAGCAGCGACCTGTCCCCGCAGGCACGCTTTCTCATCGAGTACGATCCCGACGGTCATCGCTACTTCAACGTCGACAGCAGCCGCCTGGGCACCATCGCCGGCAACGCCGATTTCAGTGCCTATGCACCGTCGCAGGACTGCAGCGGCACGCACCCGGCGCTGTACGAAGGTGAATTGAACGGCCAGCAGGTGCGCATGTCGACGGTCTGCACCCAGGCGATGAACGATCCGCAGGACCAGCTGGCGGTGACCGTGGCCGAAAGCATGGCCGACCGCCGCCAGCGCGCACGCGAGATCCTGATGATCGTCATTCCCCTGATGGCCATGCTGGCCCTGGGAATGGCCGCGCTGGTCTGGTTCGGCGTTACCCACGGTCTGCGTATCCTGACGCCGCTGACCTCGCGCCTGGCCCAGCGCCGCGGCGAGCTGGCACCGATTTCCGACGCCGACGTACCCGAGGAAATCCAGCCGCTGATCAGCACCATCGATGGTCTGTTCGCGCGGCAGGCGGAAATGATCACGCTACAGAACCGCTTCATTGCCGATGCCGCCCACCAGTTGCGCTCGCCGCTGGCGGGCATGGCACTGCACGTGGACCAGGCACTGGCCCACGGCGATCCAGAGACCGTGCGCGAAGCGCTGCAGAACATCCGCCGGCTCAACCAGCGAACCGCGCGCGTCAGCACCCAGCTGCTGGCGTTGAGCCGTGCCCAGACCGTGCCGGAGACGGTGGAGGCATTGGACCTGTCCGAACTGGTGCCGCAATGGGTGGGCATGCGCGTCCCCGAAGCGATCCGCGATGGCACCGACCTGGGCTACCTGGGTCCGCAGCAGCCGGTGCGGATACTGGGCAACGGCGCCCTGCTGCACGAGGCGCTGGACAATCTGATCGACAACGCCCTGCGCTACGCCGGCGTGGATGCGACCGTCACGGTGGGCGTGCACACCCTGGACGACAACGACGTCGAGCTGTACGTCGAAGACAACGGCCCGGGCGTACCCGAGGACGTGATGTCGCGGTTGGGGGAACGTTTCTTCCGCGCGCCCGGCACTGCCGCCAGCGGCACCGGCCTGGGCCTGGCCATCGCCCATGAGGCCGTCGAGCATCTGGGCGGGCGCCTGGGTTACCTCAACCGTCCCGGTGGCGGCCTGAAGGTGTCCATCACCATACCGTTGCTGAAGGGCCCTTGATCCAGCCGGGCCGTTGAAAGGTTGCCGAAAATCGCGCTTGCGATGCTGACCTTCCCGACTGCCGCGCTGGAGCCGACTGGTGTCCGCATCCCATGAGTTCTTTCTTCCCGGTGGCCCACAGGGCGTCCTGCTGATCCATGGCCTGACCGGCACGCCGGCCGAGATGCGCATGCTGGGCAAAGGCCTGAACAATGCCGGCTTCAGCGTGCACGGTGTGCAGCTGCCCGGCCACTGCGGCAGCGTCGAGGACCTGCTGCAGACCCGCTGGGAAGAGTGGTACCAGGGCGTGGAAGATGCGGCCGCGAACCTGCGCGGCAAGGTCGACCAGTTGTTCGTCGGCGGGCTGTCGATGGGTGCGGTGCTGGCGCTGGCGCTGGCCGCGCGCCGGCCGGACTGGGTCTCCGGCGTGGGCGTGTACGGCGCCACCTTCCGCTACGACGGCTGGAACATTCCGGCGGTCGCGCGCTTCTCGTTCCTGCTGCCGTGGTTCAAACGCCTGGGCATCGGCCGCGACCGCATGTTCATGGAAGAGCCGCCGTATGGCCTGCGCGACGAGCGCCTGCGCGCGCAGGTCAGCGCCGCCATGCTGTCCGGTGACAGTGCCGCTGCCGGCCTGCCGGGCAATCCGTGGCATGCGTTGGCCGAAATGCGCGCACTGAGCACCTGGACCCGCCGTCACCTGCACCAGGTCACGGCACCGTGCCTGGTGATGCACGCCCGCGAGGACGACGTGGCCAGCATGGGCAATGCCGAACTGGTGATCTCACGCGTCAGCGGACCGACTGAACTGGTGGTGCTGGAAGACAGCTACCACATGATCACCATCGATCGCGAACGGCGCGAGGTGATCCGCCGCAGCGCGCGCTTCTTCAGCGACATCGGCGAACGTGCGGGCGTGCTGCAGGCGGTCGCCTGAGATGGGATCGCTTGCCACCCTGCTGTGGCTGGTCAACGTGGTGCTCGACACCGGCGGCCAGCTGGCCTTCAAGGCCGCCGCCAGCGACCCGCAGGACGGCGAAGGCCTGCAGCGCTGGAAACACATGTTCGGCCGTCCCTGGCTGTGGCTGGGCATCGCCTGCTACGTGCTTGAATTCGTCGCCTGGATCGCCTTCCTGTCGCTGGTACCGTTGTCGCAGGGCGTACTGCTCGGCTCGATCAACATCGTCGCATTGATGGTTGCCGGCCGCATCCTGTTCCGCGAGCGGCTGACGCCGTTGCGGGTGACCGGCATGCTGCTGGTCAGCGCCGGCGTTGCCGTGGTTGGAGCCGGAACATGAGGCGGCTGTACCTGATCGGCTTTCCGCTGCTGATGGCCTTCGACACCTTGGCCCAGCTGTGCTTCAAGTATGCCGGCGACGCCGCGCTGCCGGTCGAGGCCAACACCGCGTGGCTGCTGCGCGTGCTGTCGCAGCCCTGGGTGTACGGCGCGATGCTCGGTTACGTCGGCGCGTTCTTCACCTGGATGAGCCTGCTGCGGCACGCGCCGATCGGCCCTGCGTTCGCGGCCTCGCACCTGGAAGTGATCAGCGTGCTGCTGCTGTCAGCGTGGCTGCTGCACGAACCGTTGACGCTGCATCACCTGATCGGTGCGGTGCTGATCGTGGCCGGCATCATCTGCCTGGGTCGTGCCGAAGCGGATGATCCGCACGCTGCAACTGAACCATCCCCGTGAGCCTGCTGTCTCGCGAGTTGCCGCCCACCGCCGGCCTGCCGCTGCAGGCCCGCGATTTCCTTCCCGGTGGCGGTGACCTGTGCGCGATTCTCGCCGAGCAGCTGGGCACGCCGCCGCTGCAGCTGACCTGCTCGGGCACCCACGCCCTGCTGATCGCCCTGCGCACCCTGCGCAGGCGCGCACCGCACCGCGATACGGTGATCCTGCCGGCCTATACCTGCCCACTGGTGCCGATTGCCGTGCACAGCCTCGGCCTGCGCATACAGCTGTGCGATACCCGCCGCGACCACTTCGATTTCGACCCGGTAGCATTGCACGCCGCAGCCGATGCACGCACGTTGGCGATCATTCCCACGCACCTGGGCGGGCGCATCGCCGATGTCGATCGCGCCTGTGCGATCGCGCACCGCGTCGGTGCATGGGTGATCGAGGACGCTGCGCAGGCACTGGGAGCACGCGTGGCCGGCAACAGCGTCGGCCTGCGCGGCGATATCGGGTTCTTCAGCCTGGCCGCCGGCAAAGGCCTGAGTCTGCATGAGGGCGGACTGCTGCTGACGCATGACGAAGCACTGCGTACGGCAATGATCGAGCAGGCCGCAGGACACACGCCCTTCAGCCTGCGCTGGGAGCTGACCCGCAGCCTGCAGCTGTTGGGCCTGGCAGCCTGCTACCGCCCTTCCCTGCTGTCGCTGGTGTATGGAAACCCGCTGCGGCGCGCCCTGCGCAGCGGCGACCTGGAAGCGGCGGTGGGTGATGTGTTTCCGCTGGACATTCCGCAGCATCGCGTCAGCCGCTGGCGGCAGAACGTCGGTGCACGCGCAGCACAGCGCCTGCCCGATTTCCTGCAGGCGGCCCGCCTGCGTGCGCTGCAGCTGCGCGCGCAGCTGGAGTCGCTGCCCGCCGTTGACGTGGTGGACGGAATGCCTGGCACCCAGGGCACCTGGCCGATGCTGATGCTGCTGCTGCCCAGTGAACGTGCGCGTGACAAGGCGCTGTCCGCGCTGTGGCAGCGCGGCCTGGGTGTCAGCCGCATGTTCATCCATGCCCTGCCGGACTACGCCTATCTGCGCGGCATCGTCGCAGACGCGGACGTACCCAATGCCCGCGACTTCGCCGCCCGCTGCCTGACCGTGGGCAACAGTCCCTGGCTGACCCATGCAGACACCCGCGAGATCGTGAAGGTGCTCGCGCGCCAGTAGCAGCTGAAGCCCGGCGAGGCCTGCGCCGCGTTGCTGGCTGAACGCTTCCCGAGTGCCTCCATTCGAGCTTTCAGGCGGAAAGGAACGAGAAAGACGGCCTGCCTACATTGGCCCCGTCGCCGGCATCGTGCCAAGGCCTCTCTTCATCGACGGAGCTGCCCATGCAATGGAGCATCCTGTGTGACTTCGATGGCACCATCAGCCTCGAGGACGTCATCGATTCACTGTTGGAAAAGTTCGGCCAGCCCGGTTGGCAGCAGCTGGAAGATCAGTGGCGTTCGGGTGAGATCGGCTCGCGTGAATGCATGCAGGGCCAGGTCCGCCTGCTGATGCTGGATCCGGCCACACTCGATGCACACCTGGACCAGGTACGCATCGATCCGGGCTTCGCCGCCTTCGTCAATCGCGCACACGCATTGGGCCTGCCGCTGCGCATCGTCAGCGACGGCCTGGACTACGCGATCCGTCGCATCCTCGCCAACCATGGCCTGCCACCGCTGCCTGTAGTGGCCAACCACCTGCGCTGGTGTGACGACCATTGGCAGCTGGAATCCCCGTACCAGGCCGAAGGCTGCCGCAGCGGTACCTGCAAGTGCACCTGCGCGGCGCAGGCGCGTGCTGACGAAGCGCCCCGCGTGCTGATGATCGGTGATGGCGCCTCGGATTTCTGTGTGTCCGAACACGCCGATTTCGTATTCGCCAAGCGTCGCCTGATTGCCCATTGCACCGACGCCGGCATTCCCCACGCCGCCATCGACACCTTCCACGACGCTACTGCGCTGCTGCCGCGCCTGCTCGACGGCAGCCTGCTGCAGCCCTCGCTTCCGCGGCTGCTCGCCACCGCCTGATCGCTCCGCCCGTTGCTTCCTTCGAATGCCCTCTCCGGAACCGAACCGATGAATATTTTTGACAAGAACGCCGATGCCGCCATCACCGATGCGCAGTTGCTGGCAGACGAAGCCCGCTACAGTTCCTTCGGCGACACCGTGCACTACGTCGATCCGCCGAAGATCTTCCAGCGCTGCGAAGGCAGCTACATGTTCGACGCCGCCGGCACCCCGTACCTCGATCTGCAGATGTGGTACTCGGCCTGCAACTTCGGTTACGCCAACCAGCGGCTGAACGATGCGCTGAAGGACCAGATCGACACCCTGCCGCAGGTCGCCAGCCAGTATCTGCACCCGACGCGTGTGCAGCTGGCCAAGACCATCGCGGTGGACATGCACGAGAAGTTCGGCCTCGATGGCCGCGTGCACTTCAACGTCGGTGGTGCGCAGGCGGTGGAGGATTCGCTGAAGATCGTCCGCAACGCGCGCAACGGCAAGAGCCTGATGTTCGCGTTCGAAGGCGGCTACCACGGCCGCACCCTCGGCGCCTCGTCGATCACCTCCAGCTACCGCTATCGCCGTCGCTACGGCCACTTCGGCGAACGCGCGATGTTCATCCCGTTCCCGTATCCGTTCCGTCGCCCGAAGGGCATGACCCCGGACGAATACTCCGACCACTGCGTGCACCAGTTCGAGCGCCTGTTCGAAAGTGAGTACAACGGCGTGTGGGATCCCAAGGTCGGCCAGGCCGAGTACGCCGCGTTCTATGTCGAGCCGATCCAGGGCACCGGCGGCTATGTCATTCCGCCGCGCAACTTCTTCAAGGGCCTCAAGCGCGTGCTGGACAAGTACGGCATCCTGATGGTCGTCGATGAAATCCAGATGGGGTTCTGGCGCACCGGCAAGTTGTGGTCCATCGAGCACTTCGGTGTCACCCCGGACGTGCTGGTGTTCGGCAAGGCGCTGACCAACGGCCTCAACCCGTTGTCGGGCCTGTGGGCGCGCGAAGAGCTGATCAACCCGACCGTGTTCCCGCCGGGCTCCACCCACTCCACCTTCAACTCCAATCCGCTGGGTACGCGCCTGGGCCTGGAAGTGCTGAAGCTGGGCAAGGAGATGGACTACGAGCGTACCGTGCCGGAAAAGGGCGCCTACTTCCTCGACGGCCTGCGTGGCCTGCAGAAGCGCCATCCGGAAATCGGCGATGTCGATGGCCTCGGCCTGGCCCTGCGTGCGGAAATCTGCGCCGCCGATGGCTTCACTCCGAACCGTGAGCTGCTGGACCGCATGGTCGACATCGGCCTGGCCGGCGACCTGCTGCACGACGGCAAGCGCATGGGCCTCGTGCTCGATGTCGGTGGCTGGTACAAGAACGTGATCACCTTCGCGCCCTCGTTGAACATCACCTACGAAGAGATCGATCTGGCGATCACCCTGCTGGACCAGCTGCTGACCAAGGCCAAGGGCTGAGCTGCAATGCGCTGCCGGTTCCCGTGCCCCGCATGGACATGATCCCGCGTGTTTCCAGCACCGCGCTGGAACCGGCCGCGCTGCTGGAGGGCTTCCTGGCCCACCCGCCCCTGGGGTTCGATGCCAGTCGCCTGCCCAGCGGCCTGCCCAGCTTCCGTGCGCCGCTGGATCTGACCACGACCCTGGACGATGCACTGCGCTCGCGCCTGTTGGGGCTGCCGCTGTCGCGCCTGTGGCAGCCGTGGCTGACCTGGCAGACGCGGTTCATCGGTGCCACCAGCACCGAGTACACACCGCTGCCGGCACATATGTCGGCGGCTGCACTGGCCGACGACGTGCTGCGCCACGGCGTCGGTGACAGTCGACTGCTGGTGGTCAAGGATCTGGCAATCGATTCGCCCTTGCTGGACGATGCGGCCAACGCACACAGCCAGGCCTTCCTGCATGCGCTGCTGGAACGCGGCTTCATCCCGCTGGAAGGCATGCCACTGGCATGGGTGGCGATCGATTTCGATGACATCGACGCCTACCTGGCGCGCCTGTCCACTGCGCGGCGCAAGAACATCCGGCGCAAACTGCGCTCGCGTGCCCACTTGCAGATCGACTGTATCGCTACCGGCGACCCCGCCCTTGCCGAGCCACGGCTGCAGGCCGAACTGCACGCGCTGTACCTGCAGGTATATGCACAGAGCGCGGTGCATTTTGACCAGCTCGACCTGCCCTTCTTCCAGCACCTGCTGGCAGACACGCACGGTCAGGGGCGCTTGTTCCTCTACCGCCACAACGGCGAGCTGATCGGCTGGAACCTGTGCTACGTGCACGCCGGCAAGCTGGTGGACAAGTACATCGGTCTGTCCTATCCGCAGTCGCGCGACCACAACCTGTATTCGGTCAGCTGGATGCACAACCTGGAATACGCGTTGCAGCACGGCCTCAGCCACTACGTCGCGGGCTGGACCGATTCACGCATCAAGGCCGAACTGGGAGCCAGTTTCACCTCCACCGTGCATGCGGTGCACGCGCGTTCGCCGCTGCTGCGCGCCGCCCTGCGCAGGCTGGCCCCGCACCTGCAGGCTGAGCCGGATGGAGGGGGCTGACCGATGCAGCTGCGCCCCCCGCTGATCCTCGACCTCGATGGTGGCGTACTGCCATTGTCGCAAGCACGCACGCTCGCGCTGCAGCACTGGCATGACCCGCTGCGTTTTGCCTGCCGCAACGCCACGCTGTCGCGCTTCGCCAATGACGTTCTGTTGCCGCTGCCGGCACAACTCGGCACGGTCATGCTCGGCAGCGGCGACTTCCACCATCTCAGCCTGCCACTGCTGCAGCGCCTGCACACGCGCGCCCCGTTCCAGCTGGTGGTGCTGGACAACCATCCGGACAACATGCGCTTTCCCTTCGGCATGCACTGCGGTTCCTGGGTGAATGCCGCTGCCGCATTGCCGCAGGTATCGCATGTGCACGTGCTGGGCATCACCTCCACCGATATCGGCGTGGGCCACGCGTGGGAGAACCACTGGCGGCCCTTGCTGGGACGGCGGCTGACCTACTGGTGCATGGATGTGGATGTGGGCTGGGCCAGCCGCGTGGGCATGGCAGGCGCCTTCCGCCGCTTCGAACATCCCGAGGCACTTGTTGCAGCGTTCGCCGCCGAACAGGCGCAGGCGCCGCGGGCCACCTATCTGTCGATCGACAAGGACGTGTTCGCCGAAGAGGTAGCACGCAGCAACTGGGACCAGGGCCGCTTCCAGCTTGAACATGCGCTGATGGTGATCGAGGCCCTGCGCACCGGTGGACTGGTGGGCAGCGATATCACCGGCGAGGTGTCACTGCCCAACTACCAGAGCCGTTTCAAGCGCTGGTTGTCGTCGCTGGATGGGCAACCCGACATCAGCGCCGATGATCTGCCGACATGGCAGCAGCAGCACCAGCAGGTGAACCGCGAACTGCTGGCGGCGATGGCCGCAGTGCCGACTGCCTGCTGAGCGCTTTTTTGTAGAGCCGAGCCATGCTCGGCTGCTGTTCGCGGTCCCCTGAGTCGAGCATGGCTCGACTCTACAAATGGCGATAGCCGAGCATGGCTCGGCACTACACTGGACTCCCGCCCCGGAGCCGCCGCCATGCCCCAGACCGTCATCCCGCAGCTGCGCATGCGCCATGCCGATACCAGCCTGCCGTTCTACGTACAGGGCCTGGGCTTCATCATCGACTGGGAGCACCGCTTCGAATCCGGCTTCCCGCTGTTCGCCCAGCTCACCCGCGAGGGCCAGACGATCTTCCTGACCGAACACACCGGTGACTGCGAAGTGGGCGGCGCGGTGTATTTCATCGTCGCCGACGTCGATGCCCTGCATCGTACTTTCGGCGCTGCGGGGGTACCCATCGAGCAGCCGCCACACGATACGGATTGGGGAAGCCGCGAAATGCTGATTGTCGATCCGGACGGCAACCGCCTGCGCTTCGCCACGGATGCTGGCTGAATGCCACGGGCTTGAGGGGCGATATACGTTTCGTATACACTTCGTATATTCCCTGTCGAGAGCTCCCATGGGCATCGTCAACATCGATGACACCCTGCACGACCAGCTGCGCCGTGCCTGCACCGTCTCCAACCGCTCGATCAATGCCCAGGCCACGTTCTGGATCCGGGTCGGCATGCTGTGCGAGATGAACCCGACCCTGAGCTTCCAGGACGTCGTCGCCAGCGAACTGCGCGCCGCCGGCGTGCAGCCGCAGCTGCTTGCACCCGGGCGGGCCTGAGCCGATGGCCATCATCAAGCGCCCCGACGAGATCGGCCGCCTGGCCGAGTCCGGGCGACTGCTGGCGCAGGTCTTCGCCATGCTCGATGCCCTGCCCCTGCAGGGCCGCAGCACGCTGGAGATCAACGACATCGTCGAACGCATGATCGTCGACGACCTGCAGGCACGGCCCGCCAGCAAAGGGCAGTACGGGTTCCCGTACGTGCTCAATGCCTCGATCGACAACGTCATCTGCCACGGCATGCCGTCGGCCGATGACGTGCTGCGCAATGGCCAGATCGTCAACCTCGACATCACGCTGGAGAAGAACGGCTACATCGCCGATTCCAGCACCACGTATCTGGTGGGTGAAGTCGACTACGCCGCGCGCAAGCTGGTGCAGGTGACCTACCAGGCCATGTGGAAGGGCATCGCCGCTGTGCGGCCCGGCGCGCGCCTGGGCGACATCGGCCACGCCATCGCCCGCCATGCCCGCAGCCACGGCTACAGCGTGGTCAAGGAATACTGCGGCCACGGTATCGGCCAGGAAATGCACGAGGAGCCACAGATCCTGCACTACGGCCATGCCGGCACCGGCATGGAACTGCAGGAAGGCATGGTGTTCACCATCGAGCCGATGCTCAACCAGGGCAAGCCTGCGATCCGCCAGCAGCCCGACGAATGGCCGGTGTACACCCGCGACGGCAAGCTGTCGGCGCAGTTCGAGCACACCGTAGCCGTGACCCGTACCGGTGTGCGCGTGCTGACCCTGCGCCCCGATGAAACCCCGTTGTGCGCAGTGGACGCGGCCTAGAGCGGACGCAGCAGCAACAGCAGCGCAAGGCACAGCATGAAGGCCGCCACGCCTGCATCCAGCAACCGCCACGCTGCCGCGTTGCGGAACACCGGCTGCAGCAACCGGGCGCCGAATCCCAGCCCGCAGAACCAGAGCACGCTGGCCACGCAGGCGCCCGCCGCGAACGCCCAGCGCAGCTCACCCGGATAGCGCGTGGACAGGCTGCCCAGCAACACCATCGTATCCAGGTAGACGTGCGGGTTGAGCAGGGTGAAGGCCAGGCAGGCCAGCAGCACCTGCCGCCGGCTGCCACCACTGGCATCGGCCGCGGCCAGCGCGCTGCCACCGCGCCATGCGCGCAGCCCGGCCTGCAGGCCATAGCACAGCAGGAAGGCAGCCCCGCCGAAGCGCAGCACCTGCAACAGCAGCGGCCATTGCAGCACCAGCGCTCCCATCCCGCCCACGCCAGCCAGGATCAGCGCGATGTCCGCACCCATGCAGGCCAGCACCACCATGCCCACGTAGCGACGCTGCAGCCCCTGCCGCAGCACGAAGGCGTTCTGCGCACCGATGGCGATGATCAGGCCAGCACCCGCAAACAGGCCAGCCAAGGCCGCAGCAATCCACATCCGACGCTCTCCACCGTGAAAGGAGGCGCAGGGTGCGACCAACGGACCCGTTAAGGCCAGCTGATTTTTCTTTATCCTGTGCAGAAAAACTGAAGAGGCATCGCGTGGACCTGGTACATCCGCAGTTGAGCGCCTTCACCGCGGTGCTCGAAGAAGGCAGCTTCGAGGCCGCCGCACGCCGCCTGTCGATCAGTCCGTCGGCGTTGTCGCAACGGATCAAGGCACTTGAGGACCGGCTGGGCCAGGTGCTGGTGGTACGGCAGGCGCCATGCCGGCCTACCGCTGCCGGTGAAGTGCTGCTGCGGCGGGTGCGGCCGATGCAGACGCTGCAGGCCGAAGCGCTGGCCGAACTGCTGCCGGAACGCGGCAGCGATGCCACCCGCACGCCGATCCCGCTGGCGGTCAACGACGATTCGCTGGATACCTGGTTCGTCGCCGCCATCGCCGAGCTGCACCAGCGCCACGGCTACCTTTTCGACCTGCGCATGGACGACCAGGACCACACCCTGGAACTGCTGCGCAACGGCAGCGTGCTGGGCGCGGTCACCGCCGAACGCAACCCCCTGAAGGGCTGCAACGTGCATCCGCTGGGCGCGATGCGTTACCACGCCATCGCCTCACCGGTCTTTGCGCGGCGCCACTTCAGCAAGGGCATGCAGGCCGACGCGTTGGCGTCGGCGCCGATGATCGTGTTCAACCGCAAGGATGAACTGCAATGGCGCTTCCTGCGCAGGCTGACCCGTGCACGCCTGCAACCGCCCGTCCACTACCTGCCCTCCTCCACCGGCTTCGTCGATGCTGCCGCGCGTGGACTCGGCTGGTGCCTTGCTCCGGAGGCCCTGGTTACGCCAGCGGTACAGGCCGGGCAGGTGGTGGTGCTGGAACCTCGTCGCTGGCTCGACGTACCCTTGTTCTGGCAGCATGCCGCCGTGCGTTCGAGCACGCTGCAGCACATCACCCAGGCGCTGCGCACCGCCGCTGGCAACACCTTACGTTGAAAAGAGCATGATCCAGACCACCGCAGACCCCGGCTTCACGCGCGGACCACTACCGTTTGCCCACTTCTTCACTACAGGAACGGCATGCGCCTGAGCTGCCCACGGACAAGGATGCACCGCGCGCTCGGCGCTGCCGGCCTGGCCTTGCTGGCAAGCCTGCCGCTGGCCGCAGCGGCACAGACCAGCGCGCCTCCCGCGCTGGAATGGGAACAGGCGCGGCAGCGGCTGGAACAGGTCTCCGACGCACTGGCCGCTGCTGATGCCGGCGTGCGCAACAAGGAAGAACTGCAGGAAGCCACCCGCCTGCTGCGCCTGCCGGAGATCACCGGCGAAGTGCGCCGGCTGCAGTTCCAGAAGACCCTGACCCTGCCGCTGGGCTCACTGGCACCGGTGGCCGAGGCCTATGGCATCGACTCGCCGCTGTCGTTCACCGAACGTGACTGGCGCACGCGGCCGGTGGTCACCGCCGTGCTGCCGCTGTACACCGGCGGCCTGATTCCCGCCGCGCAGCGTGCTGCCAGCGCGGCCAGCGAACAGGCCAGCGCCGAGCGCGAAGCGCAGCGACAGTCACTGACCGTGCAGCTGGCCCAGGCCTACTTTGGCCAGCGCCTGGCCGAGCAGGCTGTAGTCGTGCGTCGCGATGTGCGCGATGGCCTCAATCGCCACCTGTCCGATGCCGAAAAGCTCGAACGCGAAGGCTTCGCCACCCGAGCGCAGCGCCTGCAGGCTACCGTCGCCCGCGACAAGGCCGAGCGCGAGTACCAGAAGACCCTCAATGATCTGGCCACGCTGAAGGCTGCGCTGGCCACCCTGCTGCGCAGCGGCGGCGATGTGCAGCCATTGTCTCCGCTGTTCGTGCAGCGCACCGCGCTGGAACCGGTCACCAGCTTCGAGCGCACCGCGCAGGCACGGCAGCCGCAGATCGCGCGCCTGCGGGCGATCGTCGCGCAGGCCGAACAGGGCGTGCGCGTGCAGCAGGCCAAGCTCAAGCCAACGGTATTCCTGTTCGGCCAGTACGACTTCCGGCGCCGCGACGAAATGCTGACCGATCCGGACTGGGCGTTCGGCATCGGCCTGAAGTACACCTTCCTGTCGCCGAACTCGCGACCGGCACAGATCAGCGCCGCACGCGCGCAGCAGGAGCAGGCCGAGGCAGGCCTGCGCGAGGCCGAGAACCAGGTGGCACTGGGTGTGCGCAAGGCCTGGAACGAGCTGGAAACCGCGCGCCAGCAGTTCGTGCTGCTGGACAGCAGCATCGCCCAGGCCGACGAGAACCTGCGCCTGCAGGAGCTGGCCTTCCGCGAAGGCCAGGCCACCTCACTGGACGTGATCGATGCGCGGCTCGGCCTCGGCGGCGCCCGCGTCGAACGTGCGCAGGCGGCCTACCAATACGATATCGCCTTGGCGCAGTTGCTTGAGGTGAGTGGACAGATGGACCGCTTCGAAGACTATCGGCGGCGTGCAGACGAGGTGATCGATCATGAGTGATGTGTTGCACGACGAAGCAACGACGCCCCCGGGCAAGCGCCGGCTGGGGCCGATTCTGCTGGTGGTGCTGCTGGTGGCGGTGGTGCTGGGCCTGTGGCTGGCCTGGCGCAGCCCCGCCGACCAGATCCAGGGCATGGCCGACGCCGACACCCTCAACGTGTCAGCCAAGATCACTGCGCGCGTGGCCGAACTGAAAGTGCGCGAGGGCGATCGCGTGCAGGCTGGGCAGGTGCTGTTCCTGCTCGACAGCCCCGAAGTCGCAGCCAAGGAACAGCAGGCGCACGGCGCGCTGGCTGCGGCGCAGGCGGTGGCCGACAAGGCCAACGACGGCGCGCGCAGCGAAGACATCCGCGCGGCCGAAGCCAACTGGAAGCGCACCGAAGCCGGTGCCACCCTCGCCGAAGCCACCTACCGGCGCGTGCAGAGCCTGTTCAACGAAGGGGTGATGACCCGCCAGAAGCGCGACGAAGCCGCTGCCCAGGCCACCAGCTCACGCGAACTGGCCCGTGCCGCCCGCGCCCAGTACGACATGGCGTTGGCCGGTGCGCGCGAGCAGGACAAGCGTGCCGCACAGGGCCAGGTGCAGCAGGCGCAGGGCGCAGTGGCGGAAGTCAACGCCGCGCGCGTTGAAGTGGAAGGTCGCGCACCGGTGGCCGGTGAAATCAACAAGCGCATGGCCGACCCGGGCGAACTGGTACCGGCCGGCTACCCGGTGTTCACCCTGGTCGATATCGACCGCATGTGGGTGTCGATGAACCTGCGCGAATCGCAGATGCAGGGCCTGAAGGTCGGCAGCAAGCTGCGTGGCAGCGTGCCGGCGCTCGGCAAGGACGACGAGTTCGAGGTCTATTTCATCAATCCCGCGGGCGACTACGCTACCTGGCGTACGACCCGTCAGTCATCGGGCTATGACGTGCGCAGCTTCGAAGTGCGGGTGCGCCCGGTACGCCGCATCGAGGGCTTCCGCCCCGGCATGAGCGTGCTGTTCGCATGGCCGCAGCACTGAATACCGACCGCGGCGGCTTCGGCGGCTCATGGCAGCGCGAACTGCGCCGGTTGCGCAGCAACCGTGCAGACCTGGCGCTGGTCACCGTGCTGCCACTGTTGATGCTGGTGGTGATGGCCTGGATGTTCTCCGCATCGGTGATGCGCGATGTGCCGATTGCCGTGGTCGACCTGGACCACAGCAGCGACAGCCGCCTGCTGCTGCGCATGCTGGATGCCAGCCCCGGTGTGCGCGTCGCCAGCCAACCGGCAGGCATGGAGGAGGCACGTGGGCAGCTGCGCCAGCTGGAAGTGTTCGCGGTGGTGCTGGTGCCGCGCGATGTGACCCGCCAGGCGTTGCGGGGCCAGCAAGGCACGGTGTTTTCCTATTACAACGCCACCTACATGACCACCGGCCAGTCCGCCGCGCGTGATATCGGCGATGTGGTATCGGCATGGAACGCGCGCCTGCTGCGCGAACGCATCGGCCTGCAGGTCGGGCCGGGCAAGCTGCGCGCCGCGCCCATCGCGGTGCAATCGGACATCCTGTTCAATCCGGCGCGCAGCTACGAGCTCTTCCTGCTGCCGCTGATCTTCCCGGCGGTACTGTCGCTGGTACTCGCGCTGGCGGTGGCCGGCAGCCTCGGCCGTGAGATCCGCGACGGCACCCTGCCCGCCTGGCTGGGCCACGCGCCGTGGTCGGCCATTGCCGGCAAGGTGCTGCCCTACGTGCTGCTGTTCTCGTTGTACGGCGCGCTGGGCGCGGCCTACCTGGCCTGGCTGCGCGGCGACGGCATCGCCGGCAGCGTGGTTCTGCTGCTGCTCGCACAGCCGCTGTTCTACCTGGCCACCGCGGCCTATGCCCTGTTCTTCGTCGGCGTCACCCGCGACATGGGCACCGCCCTGTCCGCAGTGGGTCTGAGCATCGGCACCGCACTGGCCTTTTCCAGCGCCACGTTCCCGGTGATCGACGCACCGTTGTTCACCCGCGTCTGGCACCTGCTGCTGCCGCTCAGCGCCTACATCAAGCTGCAGACCCAGCAGCAGTTCATCGGCTCGCCGTTGGTGGTGTCGCTGTGGCCGCTGGCCACGCTGCTGCTGATGATCCTGGTCGCCGGCGGCATCGGCGGCTGGCGCCTGCTGGTGTTCGCGCGCACGCCGCAGGCCGCGCAACCCGCCGGGGATGGCGCATGAGCCGGATCTGGCACAGCCTGCGGCAGACCCTGCTGGCCGTGCTCTGCGACCGCTACGCGATCGTGGTGATGGTCGGCGCGGTGATTCTGTACTCGTTCTTCTACCCCGCCGCCTATCGCCACCAGGTGGCTGGCAACCTGCCCGTGCTGGTGGTCGATGAAGACCACAGCGCGACCAGCCGCGAACTGCTGCGCAAGCTCGATTCGCTGCGCGTGGCCCATGTGGTCGGGCAACCAGCCGATCTGCAGCAAGCGCGTGCACAGCTGGAAGCCGGCCATGCCGAAGGCATCGTGCTGATCCCGGCCAACCTGGAGCGCGACATCCTGCGTGGTCATCCGGCCAAGCTGGTACTGCTCGGCAACGGCGCCTATCTCGGCCGCGCCAGCTGGGTGCTGGGCAGCGTGGCGGATGCATTGGGCGCGTTCGGCCGCGAAGCCGCCGTCACCCAGGCCGCGTTCATGGGCGCGCCACAGGCGCCACCGGTCACCCTCGTGCAGCGGCCGTTGTTCAACACGCAGGAAGGCTATGGCAGCGCGATCGTTCCCGGCGTGGCCGAACTGATCGTGCACCAGACGCTGCTGATGGGCATCGGCGTGCTGCTCGGCGGTCGCCGGTTGGTGCTGGGCCGGCGCCTGCGCTTCGACCTGCCCACCCTGACCGGCATGGCCCTCGGCTTCGGCCTGATCGGGCTGTTCGGGCTGTTCTGGTACGCCGGCTTCACCGCCTGGGTTCAGGACTATCCGCGTGGCGGCAACCCGCTCGGGCAACTACTGGGTGGTACGCTGTTCATCGCTGCCACGGTAGCGTTCGGCCTGTTCGTCGGCAGCTTCTTCCGCACCCGCGAACGCGCCTTCCAGTACATCATCGCCACCTCCATCCCGCTGTTCTTCCTGGCCAGCCTGTCCTGGCCGGCGGTGATGACGCCGCGCCCACTGGTCTGGTTGGCGCAACTGCTGCCGACCACCTCCGGCATCAACCTGATGGTGCGCCTGAACCAGATGGACGCCAGCCTGGCCGAGGTCAGCCACGAACTGATCACCCTGGCCGTGCTGCTGGTGCTGTACAGCGCCCTCGCCCTCTGGCGCCTGCACAGCAAAAAAGGGACGGAGGGGAAGAGAGCGACGTAATCCCCTCCGTCCCCTTTTACGGCTCTGGTGCGTACCAGAACGGGATGTTGTATTCGCGGCGGCGGCTGGGGCCACGTTCGCCGCCGTCGGCGTTCCAGACCAGTCGCAGGTCATGCCGGCCCGGTTTCAGATCCGCCATCGGCAGGTAGCCCACCAGCCCGCGCATGTCGAGGTCGCGACGCTCCATCGGCACGAAATCATGCAGGTCGACCTTGCCGCCATCGAGCTGCACCGTCCACAGCAGCGCCATGCAGTTCACCGCTGCCGTCGCCGCCTGTGCACCCTGCGCTTCGTTACGGGCACCGCCCGCACAGCGCTGCCGTGCCACCGGATTGTCACGCTGCGGACGGTGCGGAATGAACAGCCGCAACCGCGATGCACTGATGGTATCGGCCGGAATCATCGGATAGGGCAGCAGCTGGTCATGCGCAGAGCGCAGCGATTCGTAGTGCGCGCCCAGCATGCCGTGGTCCACGGCTTCTTCGGTCAGCACGCTGTAGCGGTTGAACAGCGAGAACTTCATCGAGCCGTACACCTGCAGGGCGGCGAGCACCATCGCCAGCATCACCGCCGACAGGTAGATCACGGTGAACGAGCGACCGCGCAGGTTGCTCTGCAGGGTCCACTGCATGGTCTGCAGCAGGCGCAGCATCGGTACCCGCTGCAGGCCAGCCAGCACCGACTGCAGCCGCTTCTCCTGCCGTGCGGTGTCCAGCCCCCGCGCTTGGCGCCGGGCGATCGACTTCTCCAGCAGCATCGGCACCATCGCCAGACCGAGCAGGCCAACCATCAGCACCGCGACAATTCCCAGCGTGATGCGATCAACATCGCCGAAGGCGGCACCGATGGCCATCGCCACGCCGAGCGAGACAATCGCCACCACCAGGGTGCCGGCCAGGGTCTGCACGCACAGCAGCGTGGTCGAGAACAGCATGGTGGCAAGCCGGTCCGCGCGTTCGATGGTGCCGTCGAGCCCGCCATCGCGCTGCTGCAGGAACGCGCGTGAGAACGGCCCCAGCATCGTCAGCCGATCCCAGTCGATGCCGTTGGGGAAGTGCGATTTCAGGCCGATCAGGCCGATCCAGTAGCCGCGCACCGCCAGGTGGATGATCAAGGCCACCGCGAGCACGTAGCACATGCCGACGCCGATGCTGAAGGCGAACCACAGCGCCTGGAAGTAGACCCCTTCGGTATGCAGGCTGCTGCGCGCCCACGCATCGAACAGGTAGCCCGGCACGGCCAGCAGTGCGAAGGCGAGCAGGCCGGAAATGAACAGCTCCAGCTCGTCGGTGCGGTCGCGCACACGGGAGTAGCTGCCTGTCGTGCGAGGCACTGCATCGGCAACATCGGACGGGTCCCGTCGGTCCACAGCACTCGACTCGTTCACTGGCGATTCATCCCTGGAGGTCGGCGCAGTATAGGCATGCGCCCTGCTCCGCGGAACGGGACCGGAAACGAAGAACGCCGGCACAGGGCCGGCGTTCGGGTACAGCGGTGTGGAAGGGGTTATCGCATGGGGGATCAGCGGTAGACGCGCTCACAACGACGCTCGACCACGCGATCACCAGTCTTCTGCTGATGGTTGCCCTGGATCTGCCGGCCGGCTGCGCCGCCCGCCACGGCACCGGCAACCGTTGCCAGCTTCTTGCCGTTGCCGCCGCCTACCTGGTTGCCCAGCAAACCACCAACCACAGCGCCGGTGGCGGTACCGGTGATGCGATTGGGATCGCGGGTATTGCGCTGCACTTCCACGTTCTTGCAGACCACGCGGCTGCCATCGTTGAACTTGCGGCCTTCATCACGCGGGCCGTAATTCTGTGCGCCAGCAACGGACGAGGCTGCCAGCAGGGTGCCCAGCACCATCAATCGGGTCGAGGTCTTCATGGCCATCTCCTGTGCTCCGGTATGGCGCAAGTGTCTGCCTGCGGGTGGCAACTGCAGGTGAAATCCGCGTCTGCGGGTGTTGAGCGGCCACCATCGGTTCAGGAAACAAAAATGCGCCCATCGCGACCAGCATCGCGATGGGCGCCGTCTCCCACCCGGCTTAGAACTCTTCCCACCCACCCGTGTTGGCCGCGAGCGAGGGCGCGATGCGCGGCGCCACGCCGGTCACGCGACGCACCGGCGGCACGCTTGCAGCGACCGCTGCCAACATCGGTCGGACCGCTGCCGCCGCCACCGAAGCCCCGGTGCGGAACACCGATACCGCTTCGGCCAGCAGGTTGGCCTGTTCCTCCATCGAACGTGCTGCAGCGCTGGCCTCTTCCACCAGCGCAGCATTCTGCTGGGTGGTTTCGTCCATCTGCATCACGGTCTGGTTGACCTGCTCGATACCCGAGCTCTGCTCCTGCGAGGCCGCCGAGATCTCGGCCATGATGTCGGTCACCCGCTGCACCGAGGCGACGATCTCGCCCATCGTGGTGCCGGCCTGACGCACCAGCGCCGAGCCGTCGGATACCTTGCCCACCGACTCTTCAATCAGGCCCTTGATCTCCTTGGCGGCGCCAGCCGAGCGCTGCGCCAGCGTGCGCACCTCACTGGCCACCACGGCGAAGCCCCTGCCCTGCTCGCCCGCGCGCGCCGCTTCCACCGCGGCGTTGAGCGCCAGGATGTTGGTCTGGAAGGCGATGCCATCAATCACACTGATGATCTCGGCGATCTTCTTCGACGACGCTTCGATGGCGCTCATGGTGGTCACCACCTGACCGACCACCTCGCCGCCCTGCGAGGCCACCCCATGTGCACCGATCGCCAGCTGATTGGCCTGGCGTGCGTGTTCGGCGTTCTGCTTCACCGTGGAGGTCAGTTCCTCCATCGACGCTGCCGTCTCTTCCAGGTTGGCCGCCTGCTGCTCGGTACGCCGCGACAGATCGGTATTGCCCGAGGCGATTTCCCCCGCTGCCAGATTGATGCTGGATGCACTGGTCTGGATGCGGCCGACGATCTGGGTCAGCTGTTCGACGGTGGCATTGCAGTCGTCGCGCATGCGCGCGAAGACACCGTGGAAATCGCCCTGCATGCGTACGGTCAGATCGCCGCGCGAGATCGCCTGCAGCAGGCTCGACACCTGCACCAGATTCTCATCGGTGGTCTGCATCAACCGGTTCAACCCGGTCACCATCTCGCCGAAATCGTGCTCGAAGCGAGTTTCGTCGCCACGCAGGCTGAAGTCGCCGGCGGCCGCGGCTGTGGCCAGCCGGCGGATCTCGCCGTTGATGGCCGACAGGCTGGACTTGGTCTCATCCATGGCCTGGGTGATCGCCGCCTTCTCGCCCGGCAGGCGATCCATGTCCACCGACAGGTCGCCGCGTGCGTAGTGCTTCATCACTTCGATCAGGCGGTTCTGCACCTGCACGTGCGAACCCACCAGCGCGTTGGTGTCATGCACCATCCGCCCGTAATCGCCGGGGAAGGTACTCTCGTCCATGCGGTAGCTCAGGCTGCCGTCATCATGCTGCCGCGCCATCTCGCCCTGCGCCGTCATCACCGCCTGCAGCTGCCCCTGCATGCGCTGCATGGATTTCAGCAACTGGGTCACCTCGTCGTTGCCCGAGGCATCGATGACGTTGTCCAAGCGACCGTTGGCAATGCCATCGGCCAGCTTCACCGCGCCCGCCAAGGGCCGGGTCAGACTGTGGGTGATCGCCCACGCAGCCAGTGCACCGAGGATCAGGCTGAGCACACCGAAGGCGATGGACAGTGTTCCCGTCCACGCTTCCGTGGCGCGGTACTCCTCACGGCTGCGTTCGGTCAGGGCTTCCTGGTGCCGCAGCAGGCTGGAGATCGCTCCATTCCAAGCGGTGGCCAGACCGTGTTCGGCCAGCAGTTCGGTGGCCGCACCGTCGTAGTCGCCCGCCTTCATCCGTTCGTGCAGCTGCCGGGTGGAGGCGTCGGTGGCCTTGCGTGCCTCCGCGATCTGCGCCACCAGCGTATCGCCGGTGGCATCGCGGGGAATCGTGATGTACTTGTCCCAGATGCCGTCGTAGGTGCGGCTCAGTTCCTGCGCCCGCTGGTAATCCCTGTCGAACTCCTCGCCGCGCTTGATCACCATCAGGCGACGATGCATCAGCACCGCGTTGTTGGTATCAAGCATGTCGTTCAACAATCGCATCTTGACCATGTTCACGCCCACCACTTTCTCGAACTGGGCGGACTTCAGATGGTTTCCGTACAACACCAGGCCGACGATGGCCATGATGAACAGCAACAGCAGCCCGAAGCCGGCAGAAAGCCGGGATCCCACACGGAGGTTGCGTAAGGCGAGCATCTCAATTCCCTTGATCGTGGCCCTATATCGGTGACGGCACGATCCGGGGAAACTTTAAATACATTTACTGAAACAACGCCTCATTAACATAAATGCATTCAAGTAGAGCCCTTTCCTTATTCCTCCCCATTTTCCAATGAAGGCAGGGCGGGAATGCATAACGCAGATGAATAAGCCGCGCGCTCTTTGGCCGCGCAACGCTATAGTCGGCAGATGAACGTATTCCTGCAGATCAACGGCGCCGCCATCGTTGATATCCCAAGTTTCTACGCAGAAATCAACCGTGTATTCATGGCTGGCGAAGACTGGCAGCTCGGGCCCAGCCTCGATGCATTGGACGATCTGCTGTACGGCGGTTATGGCGCACTGGCCGGGCACAAAACGGCCACGGTGGTCTGGCGCGATATCGACTGCAGCCGCGATGCACTGGGAGTGGAGGCCACGCGTGCGTGGCTGCAAGACAAGCTGCGGCAACCGGGTACGTTCAATGCCGAAGCCATCGGCCGCCAGCTGGACGCCCTGCAGCGCGGCGATGGGCAGACCTACTTTGACATCGTGATGGATATCTTCGCCAGCCACCCGAATATCAATCTGCAACGTGCCTGAGGCAGTCAGGCCTGTTGCCACTCCACATCAGGGAACATGGCAACAGGTGCCACAAGCACAGCAGGAACTTGCCCCACAGCATTTGAGCGACTGTCCGCTGCCATCCTGACACTTCGCGCCACAGCATCCGTTGTTGCGCACAGATGCCACCGTCGTGGCGATCGCACACGCCTTCAACGCGTCATCCGCCTCCAGAAGCGGCGTCTCTCTTGAATAGTCAAGTACCTGAACGTCGGTCGGACCCGCATCCAGTCCCTGCTTGTAAAGCCCCAGCGGTCGCCCGCTTCGCGCTCCCGCCTGCACCGTTATCGGAGAAATCGTCAGTGCACCCTCCTGCAACAACGTACCGCTGAACTGTTCTCCCTGCCACAGACTCCACTGCAGGTCTGCGGCCGCTTCACCGACAAAGGCCGATGTCTGGGCAACATCGAGCACCAACGTGTAGCGGCGCCCGTGCTTCTCCTCCAGCGTGAGGATCGCCGTGCGTCCTTCCTGCACGCTTACACGGGGCGAGAATACGGGGTTCGCGTCGTGCAGCACCCGCAGAGTGAGGTGGTGCAGGTCCTTTGATCCGGATACTTCTGCAGCCAAGGACGGAGCCGCAGTACTGACCAGGCACATCGCAAGCAACATACCAAACAACGTACGAAGGAACATGCAGGAACTCCGTTGACCGCCCGATTGCGGCCGTCAACTCTCCACCGGCGATCCAAACGCAGGTTGTGACCCACACAACACCTTCATCAAGCTCCCCCGACGGCGCGCCCACAGCGACCATTTCATACGTGATCGCCGCTATCCTGCGGCATCCACGCAGCCACTGACCGCCACGGACGCCACCGCCGCTGCTTGTCTGCGACATCTCACACGCCACCAACGAAAGCGCCTTTTCCCCCCGACCAGTTACCATGGACGACCCTGTACCCGCTCCGCCCCGCTGCCCTCCGGCGCGAGCGGACGCCCCTGATCCACGAGTCCCATGTCCAAAGACAAGTCCGCCGAACACACCCCGCTGATGAAGCAGTTCTTCGCAGCCAAGTCCGACTATCCGGACCTGCTGCTGTTCTTCCGCATGGGCGACTTCTACGAGCTGTTCTACGACGACGCGCGCAAGGCCGCGCGCCTGCTCGACATCACCCTGACCCAGCGCGGCAGCTCCGGTGGCGCACCGATTCCGATGGCCGGTGTGCCGGTGCACGCCTATGAGGGCTACCTGGCACGGCTGGTGGCGCTGGGCGAATCGGTGGCGATCTGCGAACAGATCGGCGACCCGGCACTGGCCAAGGGTCTGGTCGAACGCAAGGTGGTGCGCATCGTCACCCCCGGCACCGTCACCGACGAGGCGCTGCTGGACGAGCGCCGCGACACCCTGCTGATGGCCCTGTCGCGCAACAAGAGCGGCTATGGGCTGGCCTGGGCCGACCTGGCCGGCGGCCGATTCCTGGTCAACGAAGTCGACACCGATGACGCGCTGGAGGCCGAGCTGGCCCGTCTGGAACCGGCCGAACTGCTGGTGCCGGATGAAGAGAACTGGCCCGACTTCCTGCGCCAGCGCAGCGGCGTGCGTCGCCGCGCGCCGTGGCTGTTCGACGCCGACAGTGGTCGCCGCCAGCTGCTGAACTTCTTCAAGCTGCACGACCTCAGCGGCTTCGGCATCGACGACAAGCCGCGTGCTACTGCCGCTGCCGGCGCCCTGCTCGGTTATGTCGAGGAAACCCAGAAGCAGCGCCTGCCGCACCTGACCTCCATCTCGATGGAGACCGCCAGCGAAGCGATCGCGATGAACGCGGCCACGCGTCGCCATCTGGAGCTGGACACCCGCGTCGACGGCGATACCCGCAACACCCTGCTCGGCGTGCTCGACAGCACGGTGACGCCGATGGGTGGCCGCCTGCTGCGCCGCTGGCTGCATCGACCGCTGCGCCTGCGCGAGGTGCTGGTGCAGCGCCACCACGCGGTGGAGACACTGATCGACCGCGGCAGCGACGCCGACATCCGCGAGCAGTTCCGCCGCCTTGGCGACCTCGAACGCATCCTCACCCGCGTCGCCCTGCGCTCGGCACGGCCGCGCGACTTCTCGACCCTGCGCGATGGCCTCGGCCTGCTGCCGGCCGTACGCGAGGTGCTGGCACCACTGGATTCACCGCGCCTGCAGACCCTGCACGCCGCGCTCGGCGAGCACGACGAGTGCGCGCACCTGCTGGCCAGCGCCATTGCCGAAATGCCGCCGCTCAAGCTCAGCGATGGTGGCGTGCTGGCCGATGGCTTCGACGCCGAGCTGGATGAACTGCGCCGCCTGTCGACTCACGCCGACCAGTTCCTGGTCGACCTGGAACAGCGCGAGCGCGAAAGCAGCGGCATCGCCACCCTGAAGGTCGGCTACAACCGTGTGCACGGCTACTACATCGAAATCAGCAAGGGCCAGTCCGAGCGCGCGCCGGTGCACTACACCCGCCGCCAGACACTGACCAACGCCGAGCGCTACATCACCGAAGAACTGAAGGCATTCGAGGACAAGGTGCTGTCCGCGCGTGACCGTTCGCTGTCGCGCGAGAAGTATCTGTACGAGCAGCTGCTGGACACGCTGGGCACGCAGCTGGAACCGCTCAAGCAGTGCGCCGCCGCCCTCAGCGAACTGGACGTGCTGGCCGCCTTCGCCGAGCGTGCGCAGGCGCTGGACTGGGCGCGTCCGGAACTGCAGGCCGAGCCGTGCCTGAAGATCGAACGCGGCCGCCATCCGGTGGTGGAAGCGGTGCGTGACCAGCCGTTCGAGCCCAACGATCTGGACCTGCACCCGGACCGTCGCATGCTGGTCATCACCGGCCCGAACATGGGCGGTAAATCGACCTACATGCGGCAGAACGCGCTGATCGTGCTGCTGGCCCACATCGGCAGCTTCGTGCCGGCCAGCCGCGCGCTGATCGGCCCGATCGACCGCATCCTGACCCGCATCGGCGCCGGCGACGATCTTGCCCGCGGGCAGTCGACCTTCATGGTCGAGATGGCTGAAACCAGCTACATCCTGCATCACGCCACCGCGCATTCGCTGGTGCTGATGGACGAGATCGGCCGCGGCACCTCCACCTACGATGGCCTGGCCCTGGCTGACGCGGTGGCGCGCCACCTCGCCTACGAAAACCGCTGCTACACGCTGTTTGCCACCCATTACTTCGAACTGACCGCGCTGGCCGACGAACAGCACGAGGGCGGCCGCAGCGGCATCGCCAACGTGCACCTGGATGCCGTCGAGCACGGCGAAGCGCTGGTGTTCATGCACGCGGTCAAGGACGGCCCGGCCAACCGCAGCTTCGGCCTGCAGGTGGCTGCCCTTGCCGGCCTGCCGCGTGCCACCGTTGCACAGGCGCGTCGACGCCTGGCCGAACTGGAGCAGCGCGGCGGCGAAAGCCATGCCGCCGAGCTCGCCCCGCAGGCGCTGGATGCACCTCAGCAGTTCGGACTGTTCGCCGCCCCGCCGAACAAGGCGCAGGAGGCGCTGGCCGCGATCGACCCGGACGAGCTGACCCCGAAGCAGGCACTGGAAGCGCTGTACCGGTTGAAGGCGCTGTTGTAATCCCGGCTGCCGGGCATGGCCCGGCGCTACCGCTGTAGAGCCGAGCCCACGCTCGGCTGCCTTTCGCACTTCCGTCGTGTACACGGCGTTATGCTCGGGCGGTTCGTCCTTCACAGACCGGAGACCGCCATGAACACCGAATCCCTCGCTGCATCCCTCTTCCAGCAGCTGCAGCAGGGCCAGGGCCTGCAGCAGGTGTCACAGCAGCTCGGCCTGGACAGCAGCCAGGCCACCCAGGCCGTCGGCAGCGCCCTGCCCCTGCTGCTCGGCGCGATGGGCCAGAACGCCAGTGAGCCGCAGGGTGCGCAGTCCCTTCTCAATGCCCTGCAGCGCGACCACCTCGGTTCGGCCGGCGGCGGTGGTGGCGGTTTCGATCTCGGCAGCATCCTCGGCGCGGTGATGGGCGGCGGCGGCGGCAACGCCACCAACGGTGCCGGCATCCTCGGCCACGTCTTCGGTGGGCAGACCTCGCAGGCAGCCGAAGCGCTGGGCCAGAAGACCGGCCTGGACAGCGGCAAGTCCAGTCAGCTGCTGGCGATCCTCGCCCCCATCGTCATGTCGTTCCTGGCCCAGCGGTTTGCCCAGAGCGGCAACGCCGGCCAGCTCAGCCAGGCCCTGGGCCAGGAAGCACAGCAGTCCGGCGGCGGCATCGGCAGCCTGCTCGGCGGTGCGCTCGACCAGGACGGCGATGGCCAGTTCGGCGCCAGCGATCTGCTCAAGCTCGGCGCGGGCCTGCTCAAGCGCTGATCGCGCACAACGATCCAAGCGCTGCCGATCATAGGCAGCCACTATCGCAGCGGTTGAATCAATCGAATTTACCCATCGTTAGGCGATGCCTATGGTGGGTAAGCGATCTGATTCCCTCATTCGCCAGTCCACAGGTAGAGACCCATGAAAAGCGAAGCGAAGTGCCCGTTCAACCATGCCGTCGTCGGTGATGCGACGACCAACCGCGACTGGTGGCCGAACCAGCTGCGCGTGGACCTGCTCAACCAGCACTCCACGCGCTCCAACCCCCTCGATGCGGACTTCGACTACGCCACGGCCTTCAACGGGCTGGACTACAGCGCGCTGAAGGCCGACCTGAAGGCGTTGATGACCGACTCGCAGGACTGGTGGCCGGCCGACTTCGGGCACTACGGCGGCCTGTTCATCCGCATGGCGTGGCACAGCGCCGGCACCTACCGCATCGACGATGGCCGTGGTGGCGGTGGTCGCGGCCAGCAGCGCTTCGCTCCGCTCAACAGCTGGCCGGACAACGTCAGCCTGGACAAGGCGCGACGCCTGCTGTGGCCGATCAAGCAGAAGTATGGCCAGGCCATTTCCTGGGCCGACCTGCTGATCCTGACCGGTAACGTCGCACTGGAATCGATGGGCTTCAAGACGCTCGGCTTTGCCGGCGGCCGTCCCGATACCTGGGAGCCGGACCAGGATGTGTACTGGGGCCGCGAGACCACGTGGCTCGGCGGCGACGTGCGTTACAAGCACGGCTCGGAGGGCGTGGAAGAGAACCACGGCGTGCTGGTGTCCGATGACGACGCTGATGGCGACGTGCATTCGCGCAAACTGGAAAACCCGCTGGCCGCCGTGCAGATGGGCCTGATCTACGTGAATCCGGAAGGCCCGGACGGCAATCCCGATCCGGTGCTGGCCGCGCATGACATCCGTGACACCTTCGGCCGCATGGCGATGGACGATGAAGAAACCGTCGCCCTGATCGCCGGTGGCCACAGCTTCGGCAAGACCCACGGTGCCGGCCCGGCCGACAACGTCGGCAAGGAACCGGAAGCGGCGGGCCTGGAAAGCCAGGGCCTGGGCTGGGCCAACAGCTTCGGCAGCGGCAAGGGTGGCGACACCATCACCAGCGGCCTGGAAGTAACCTGGACCCGTACGCCCGCACAGTGGAGCCATGACTTCTTCGAGATCCTGTTCGGCCACGAATGGGAACTGAGCAAGAGCCCGGCCGGTGCCCACCAGTGGGTCGCCAAGAACGCGGATGCGGTGATCCCCGATGCGCACGATCCGTCGAAGAAGCACCGCCCGACCATGCTGACCACCGACCTGTCGCTGCGCATGGACCCGGCCTACGAAAAAATCTCGCGGAAATTCCTTGCGGATCCGCAAGCCTTCGCCGATGCGTTCGCCCGCGCCTGGTTCAAGCTGACCCATCGCGACATGGGCCCGCGTGCGCGCTACCTGGGCCCGGAAGTTCCGGCCGAGGAATTCATCTGGCAGGACCCGGTGCCGGAAGCAAAGCACCCGCTGATCGACGCCAAGGACATCGCCGCGCTGAAGCAGAAGATTGCGGCGACCGGCCTGAGCGTGGCTGAGCTGGTGTCCACGGCATGGGCCTCGGCGTCGACCTTCCGCGGCTCGGACAAGCGCGGTGGTGCCAACGGCGCGCGTGTGCGCCTGGCGCCGCAGAAGGATTGGGCGGTGAACCAGCCACAGCAGTTGGCCAAGGTGTTGGCCGCGCTGGAAAAGGTCCAGGCCGAGTTCAACGGCGCGGGCAGCAAGCAGGTGTCGCTGGCCGACCTGATCGTGCTGGCCGGTGGCGTCGGCATCGAGCAGGCAGCAAAGGCCGGCGGCCACGACCTGAGCGTGCCGTTCACCCCGGGCCGCACAGATGCCAGCCAGGAGCAGACCGACGTCGAATCGTTCGCGGTGCTGGAACCGGCTGCCGATGGTTTCCGCAACTACCTCAAGGGCGCTTACAGCGTGCCGGGTGAGGCGCTGCTGATCGACAAGGCACAGCTGCTGACCCTGACCGCACCGGAAATGACCGCGCTGGTCGGTGGCCTGCGCGTGCTTGGCGCCAACGTCGATGGCGGCAAGCACGGCGTGTTCACCAACCGACCCGGCACGTTGAGCAACGACTTCTTCGTCAACCTGCTGGACATGGGCACGACCTGGAAGGCGACCGGTCGCGAAAGCTATGAAGGCCGCGGCCGCAGCGATGGCGCTGCACGCTGGACCGGCACCCGTGCGGATCTCGTGTTCGGCTCCAACGCCGTGCTGCGCGCATTGGCCGAGGTGTATGCCAGTGCCGATGGCGAGAAGAAGTTCGTACAGGATTTCATCGCCGCCTGGACGCGGGTAATGGAACTGGACCGCTACGACCTGCACGGTTGATGTGACCGGGTAGATGCCAACCTTGGTTGGCACATGGCAAAAGCGCCCACCAAGGTGGGCGTCTACCAGAGCGATCCCACGGCGGCCATGACTCGGTAGATGCCAACCTTGGTTGGCATGCGGCGCAGCCGCAGCGGTTTCAACGCGCTCCGGCCTTCAACCGCTGCAGGATCGGGGCGAACAACGGCGCGTGCATCGAACGCGGCGGCTGCACGGCTTCGCCCTTCTCGACGGCCTGCCAGTACGATCCCGGCAGTGGCTTGTCGCCCAGTTCGTAGTCCATGCCGTCCCAGCCGTCTTCGCGGAATGCATAGAACGCCCAGTGCACCTTCTGCTGCTCGGCCACATCCAGCACGTCGCGCAGGTAGCGGCCGCAATCCGGCCAGCGACGCATGCAGCCGAACTCACCGATCACCATCCGGTTGGCACCAATGCCGTGTGTCTTCGCCCAGTCCATCGGCTGCTGCAGGTAGCTGCGCACGCGCGCGGCATCCCAGGGCTCACTGCGGTCGCCGAACGGCACTTCGGCGGGATAGCGGTACGGTGTGCTGCACTTCTGGTTCGGCGCACTGGTGGCCGCGTACGGCTCGTACATGTGCACGCTGTACAGCAGCTTCGCGTCGTCCAGCGGCGCAGGCCAGTAGTCGAACGCATCGGCCGCGGCATACCAGCCGGCATCAAGCATCAACGGCATGCCTGCATCGACCGCGCGCACGCTGGCCACCAGTTCCGTGTACAGCTGGCGCAGATCGCGCGGACCGCCCTGCACGCCCGTGTACCACTTCAGCATGTCCTCGCGGGAGGCATGTTCGGCCAACGCGGTGCCATATTCCGGCGCCGGCTCATTGATCAGGTTGTAGGCGGCCAGCGCCGGATGCCCCTTCAGCGCGGCGGCCAGATCACGCCAGAAGCGCTGCGCAGGTGCGTGGTTGTCGAAGGACTGCCACAGGCGCTGGTCGACCACGTCGCCGTTCTTCTGTTTCCAGCGCAGCAGCGGCAGTGAGAGCGGCACCAGCACCACCTTCAGGCCCACGGCATTGGCGTCATCCAGCGCGCGACGCAACGTGGTCACGTCAGCCTGGACCAGACCCTGGTAGTGGTCGGCATCGCCCATCAGGAAATCGCGGCCGCCGGCACTGCGCCACTTGTCCGGGGTCAGTCGTACCCAGGTGGCGCCGGTGTCACGCAGGGCCTGGAAGTAGGCGCGGTCGGGCGGTGCTTCATTGAAGCTGTTGCCACCGCGCTGCGGGGTATCCCAGAAGGTGATGTCGGCGGCGAACACCGGGACGGCGGCGGACAGGGCCAGGCACAGCAGGCTGCGGCGCAGGAACATGGTGGGCTTCCATGAAGAGGACCGTCCAACGTGCGGGGCGCAAGCCGAACGGTGGCTGAGCGCAGGCGGCACAGCGCCCACCAAGGTGGGCGACTACCAGAGAGCGGGCCGGGCCCACGACACGGTAGGTGCCGACCTTGGTCGGCACAGCGCACGGCGCCCACCAAGGTGGGCGACTACCAGAGCGGGCCGGACCCACGACACGGTAGATGCCGACCATGGTCGGCACAGGGCACAGCGCCCACCAAGGTGGGCGGATACCAGAGCGCTTTCAGTCCGGCCACTGCGTCACAACGCGTCAAGATCACCCAGGGCGCGGATCAACCGTCGTGCGCGCTTGTCCGGTTTGTGCTCCGGCGCCTGGTAGCCATCACGCGCGGCAATGCGCAGCGCACGCAGTTCGGCGCGGCGTGCCCTGGAGGCTTCGCTCTCGGCATACAGCTGCTGCGCCACCGGCGCCGGACCGCGCTGGTCACTCAGGCCCAGTACCTGGATCTCGAAGTGTTCTTCACCGCGATCGACCAGCAGCTGCTCCCCCACACGCACCGCGCGCGAGGATTTCGGGCGCTGCCCAGCCACGGATACCTTGCCGGTCTCGATCGCCTGTTTTGCCAGGCTGCGGGTCTTGAAGAAGCGGGCCGCCCACAGCCAGATGTCCAGACGGACGCTGGGCGCCAACGGGGAAAGCTCGGACATCGGTGGGGACTACTCCGTTCGCTTGTTCAGGGGGCGCGGATTGTCGGGGTCGGTACGGCAACCCGTGCCCCCGATCAACGCCGGCGTTCCGGCTGCCAGATCCTGGCGCTGGCTGCCGACCAGGCACTCAGGGCGGTCGGTCGGCCGCACCTGGGTATCGCCCAGCCGGTCACCTGACGAACATGCGGCCAGTGCCGCTGCGATCAAGGCCACCACGATGATCCGCGTCACCTGCTGTCGTTGATGCATTGCCACATCCTGCAAACCGGCTTGATGCTAGTGTGCGCCTCCCGGGAATCGATCACCACTCCATGGCCAAAGCGCCGCTTGACCTGACCTCCGGCCCGATCGGCCGCAACCTGCTGCTGTTCGCGCTGCCGATCCTGGCCGGCAACATCGCGCAGTCGCTGAACGGCTCGGTGAATGCGGTGTGGGTGGGGCGCTTCCTCGGCGAAGCGGCACTGACCGCCACCGCGAACGCCAACAACATCATGTTCTTCCTGATCGGTTCGGTGTTCGGCTTCGGCATGGCCTCGACCATCCTGATCGGCCAGGCCATCGGGGCACGCGACATCGCCCAGGCACGGCGCGTGGTCGGCACCAGCGCCACGTTCTTCATCGGCCTGTCGGTGATCATCGCCATCGCCGGCTGGTTCCTGGCCCACCCGCTGCTGGCGGCGATGGGCACGCCCGCCGCCTCGCTGCCCCTGGCCGAGGCCTACCTGCGCATCATCTTCCTGGCGATGCCGACGCTGTACGCCTTCGCCTTCCTCAGTGCGGCGCTGCGTGGTGCCGGCGATTCGCGCACGCCCTTCCGCTTCCTGCTGGTCTCGGTGGTGCTGGACATCGCCCTGAACCCAGTGCTGATCTTCGGCATGGGGCCGTTCCCGGAACTGGGCATCGCCGGCTCGGCCTGGGCCACGCTGGTGTCGCAGACGCTGTCGCTGGCCGGCCTGCTGCTGTACATGCGGCACAAACGGCACACGCTGTGGCTGGGCCGCGCCGACATGCACCTGTTCAAGTTGGACATGACCATCCTGCGTGCGCTGGTGATCAAGGGCGTGCCGATGGGCCTGCAGATGGTGCTGATCTCGCTGTCGGTGATCATGCTGATGACGATGGTCAACCAGTACGGCACCGACACCGGCGCGGCCTACGGCGCGTCGCTGCAGCTGTGGAACTACGTGCAGATGCCGGCGATGGCGATCGGTGCGGCGTGTTCGTCGATGGCCGCGCAGAATGTCGGTGCGCAGCGCTGGGATCGCGTGCGCGGTACCGCACGCCAGGGCATCCTGTTCAACTTCCTGCTGACCGGCGCGTTGATCCTGCCGCTGGTACTGCTGGACCAGTATTCGCTGGCCTTGTTCCTGCCGCAGGGCAGCGAGTCCCTGCAGATCGCGCGGCACCTGAACCACATCGTGATCGGTTCGTTCCTGTTCTTCGGCGTCAGCTTCGTGATCTCCGGCGTGGTGCGGTCCACCGGCGCGGTGCTGCCGCCGCTGCTGATCCTGGCGGCGTCGCTGTGGGGCGTGCGCGTGCCGTTCGCCGAGTTCCTGCAGCCATACTGGGGCGCCGACGCGATCTGGTGGAGCTTCCCGGCCGGTTCACTGGTGTCGATGCTGCTGTCGCTGGCGTATTACCGCTGGGGTGGCTGGCGCAAGGCGAGGATGATCAGCAAGCCGGTGCACGCGGAGGAACTGGCCACGCCATCGGAGATTCCGGCCTGCCCGCCGTCGCCGGTGGCCGACCCGGATGCTGTGACCCGGTAGCGCCGGGCCACGCCCGGCGAGCGCAGCGGTTGCCAGAAATCCGCCGGGCATGGCCCGGCACTACCGCTTTTTCTTCGTGGCGTTGTGCTTTGCGGCCGCATGCATCAGGGCTTTGAACGCCGCGGCATTCGGCATTTCGCCTTCGTGGATGTCGATCGCGCGGCGCGTGCCGCCTCCCAGGCTTGCATTGAACAGGCCCTTCGGATCCGGCAACGCGGCGCCGTGGGCGAAGGTCAGCTTCACCGCCTGCTTGTAGCATTCGCCGGTGCACAGGATGCCGTTGTGTTCCCACACCGGAGTGCCGCGCCACTTCCAGGTTTCCTCCACGTCCGGCAGCGCCTCGTGGATCAGCGCGCGCACGCGGGCGAGGATGTCGCCGCGCCAATCACCGAGCTCGGCAATACGAGCATCGATCAGTGCGGCGGCGGGGAGAGCAGCATCTGCGGGATCGGTCTTCTTCGTGGCCATCGTGTGGTCTCGTACGGGGAAAGATCCTTGAGAACTACATGCGTTCGTCGGGCAGCTCGCTGGCCTGCCGCACCCAGTCGACGAACCGCGCCTCGTCCAGCACCCCATCCTCAAAGATGTGCAGATAGCGTGTGTCGGCGCTCTTGGATGGTTCAGGCGGAACAGGCCGCAACCGCGCACCGCGGAAGAATGCGACCTTGATGTAGCGGGCGAAGCAATGGAAGCTGAGGAACCAGCCCTCACCGGCAGCAACGCCGTACATCGGCGAGTTCCATTTCACCGCCTTGTGCGCGCCGGGCACGGCCTGTTCGATCAGTGCATCCAGACGTGCACCCACGGCCCGTTTCCAGGCCGGCATGGCGGCGATATAGGCCTGTACGGGTGCATCGCCCTCACCCTTGGCAATCTGCGGATTACCGCCGGACAGCAGCTTCGGCGCAGCACTGTTGGCGGTTCGCTTGGCGGACATCGCAGGGGCCATGGGGGTTGAAGGCCCGAGCGTACGCCGCCGCCCGGCAGCGGTCACGGCGCACTGCGCCATGGCCTCAGAGGCTGCGGCGGAACTGCTGCCAGGTGGGCAGTTTGCGGGTCCCGCGCAGGAACCACATCAGGGTGGCCATCACCAGGCCGAACATCACGCCTGCCAGCACGCCAGCAAGCACCAGCAACGCCATTGCCGGGGCCCTGCCCTGCCACAGCAGCAGCCACATCAGCACCGTCCAGAACACGCCGAACAGCAGCCCCTGCAGCAGCGTATTGGTCAGGAACCCGGCCAGTATCGGCGGTGGCAGCGCGATACCCAGCCGCCACAGCATGCGATGCAGCATGGGGGCCGCTTCCCGCCGCGGTACGCCGGAACCGTCCAGGAAGCGCAATGCCACCTGGATGTCCGCCGGGTATCGATGGTCGGTCTCATCCATCCCTTGAAACTAACGAGGCGACAACACAAACGCAAACGGCCGCCCGAAGGCGGCCGTCGCGGCAACAACCGAAGTTGTTTATCAGCCCTTGGTTGCCAGACGGGCAACCTTGGCGGCAGCAGCAGCAGCCAGATCTTCCTTGATGCGGGCAGCCTTGCCTTCCAGGCCACGCAGGTAGTACAGCTTGCCGGCGCGGACCTTACCACGACGCTTCACTTCGACCGAGTCGATGATGGCGCTGTGGGTCTGGAACACGCGCTCGACGCCGTAGCCGTGCGAGATCTTGCGCACGGTGAACGAGGAGTTCAGGCCGCCGTTCTTGGTCGCGATGACAACGCCTTCATAGGCCTGCACGCGCTCGCGGGCACCTTCCTTCACCTTCACGTTGACGACAACGGTGTCGCCCTGGCTGAACTGCGGCAGTTCACGGGTGATCTGGGCGGATTCGAATTCCGCGACGATGGACTTGTTCAGCTTGCTCATGGGTTACACCGATTCATTGTTCGGGTGGGCGTGTCATTCGACAGCGTGGGCTCATGCAGTCACCGGACTGTGCTGCACGTTTGTTTTGGGTATTGCACGCCAGCCTGGGCCGGCGGTAATTGGACATGATAGCCGATAAAGCGGGGCTGGCGCTAGGGCCTGCCCTTTTCTGCCGGGGCCTGGCGGGCCAGGGCCAGCAACTTGCGGTCGGCCTTGCCCAGCGTCTGTTCATCCAGCAGGTCCGGGCGCCGCTGCGCGGTACGGATCAACGACTGCTGCCGGCGCCAGGCGGCGATGGCGGCATGGTTGCCCGAGCGCAGCACGTCCGGCACGTCACCCAGCGGATGCTGGGCCGGCTGGCTGTAATGCGGGCAGTCGAGCAGGCCGAGGTCGCCCTCGAAACTGTCCTGCGCGGCCGATTCGGCGTCATTCAAGGCGCCTTCCTGCAGCCGGGCCACGGCATCGATGATGACCGCAGCCCCCAGCTCGCCACCGGACAGCACATAGTCGCCGAGGGAAATCTCCTCATCGACATTGGCGGCCAGGAAACGCTCGTCGATGCCTTCATAGCGGCCGCAGAGCAGGACCATGCGCGGCAATGCCGCCAGTTCCCGCACCTTGGCCTGGGTCAGTGGTGCGCCCTGCGGGCTGAGATGGATCACGCGCGCAGGCGTCGGATCGGCGTCGCGGATCGCCTGCAGGCAGGCCTGCAGCGGTTCGATCAGCATCACCATGCCCGGGCCACCGCCGAACGGACGATCGTCCACCCGGCGGTAGTTGCCCTCGGCGTAGTCACGGGGATTCCAGCCATGCAGGCTGAACAACCCCTTTTCCTGCGCACGGCCGACCACGCCCAGCCCAGCGGACTGGGCGAGGAAATCGGGGAACAGGGTGATGACGTCGAAACGCATGCTTACACTCAGAACTCGGGGTCCCAGTCGACCACGACCAGATTGGCCTCGAAGTCGACGGATTTGACGAACTCCGGCACGACGAACGGAATCATCCGCTCGCGATCGCCGCGTACGACCACCACATCGTTGGCGCCGGTACTGAACAGGTGCGAGACCTGGCCGAGGGCAACGCCTTCGACGGTCTTCACATCCAGGCCTTCCAGATCGACCCAGTAATACTCGTCGGCATTCGGCGGCGGCAGCGCACTGCGGGCCACGAAGACCTCGGTGCCATGCATCGCCTCGACCGTGTCGCGATCCTCGATGCCCGGGAAACGGGCCACCAGGTGCTTGCCGGTATCCCGGCCACGGGCGCCTTCAAGCGTCGATTCCTGCCCGTTGGGGCTGCGCAGGATCCACGGTTGGTAACGGAAAATAGCGGAACGCGGCTCGGTCCAGGACTCGAGCTTTATTTCGCCGCGCACACCAAAAGCGCCGACAATCCTGCCAAGCAGGATGCGGCGCTCGTTATCTTTCATCTGCGTTCAATCAGATGGGCCGCACCAGGGCGCGGCCCGTCAGGATCAGGCCGCAGCGGCCTGGGACTTGCTCGCTTCCTTGATCAGGTTGCGAACTTTCTCGGTCGGCTGGGCGCCGTTCTTGACCCAATGGTCAACGCGGGCCAGGTCCAGCTCGATGCGCTTCTCGCCACCCTGTGCAACCGGGTTGTAGAAGCCAACGCGCTCGATGTTGCGGCCGTCGCGGGCGCTGCGGACGTCGGTGACGATGATGTGGTAGAACGGACGCTTCTTGGCGCCGCCGCGGGTCAGTCGAATCTTGACCATGGTGGTTTTTTCCTATTGCCCAGTCGCCAGGATGGCGCGGTAAGCGGGCGATTATAGCGGCAGAGTTCGGCCAAGCCAACCCCGCGGAAAAACGGACCTGCCCGGTAGCGCCGGGCCATGCCCGGCGGCTTTCATTCAGCAAAGTGATGGATTCAGCGACTGATCCCGCGTCCAACCAATGCCAAAGGCGTCACGCGACGCCCAACGCCGGCAGGGCGACACGATCCATATCGAACACGTCGACCTCGTGACGTTGCAGCAGATCATCAAACGCGTCCGCGCCAATCTGCTCGATCAGACGCCGCTCAGATTCATGGATGGCGATGCACTGGAGCCAGTTGATCGCGAGAGGTGGCAGCTGCAGCCCCGCAAACCTTCCCTCACGCCAGAAGAAGGGAGGCACCAGACAAATATGCGGCATCGTCGACGACGGGAAGTAGTCCAGCAGGATGTCTGGAATCACGCTGCCCGGTAGCACCGCCGCACGATCACGCATGATCGCAAATGCAGTGGAGGCAACGACGTTGTCCCAGTGCAGTCTCTCCTCAGGTACACATGCGCAAAGCTCGACGCGCGTTTCCAGTTCACGACCATTTGAATGGCGTAGAGCGAAATCAGATAGTCCGATGGACGAAATCGACTTCAGGCCCGCTTCCGGAGCGTTGAGTGTCGTCAGGATGTCGACCGAACGCTGGCGACGGTCATCGTGAAAGGCCTGGACCTTGGGCCGTGCGTCGCCGCCCATGATCTTCATCGCGTGCATCGCTACCGCGCGATGCTGCTCGGTGACTGTGCCCATATCTGATTGGAACTCCTGAACTGTGCTGTGCTGCGAAAGCATCCGCCGGGCATGGCCCGGCGCTACCCACCCTGGGTATTCACGCTAGCGCCGAGGCACGCCCGGCGAGCATCCGCCACGCACCTCGTTCAGGAAAGCGGCTGCCAGGGCACCCGGGCCAGCACCGCCCTGCCCTGTTCGGCCAAGGCCTGCGAACCCGGCAGTGCGTAACCGTCGATGGCGTCCAGCGCCCACAGCCCGCTGGCGTTGCAGGCGAAGGCGGCCTGCATGCCGGCCAGCGCATCCAGCCGCAACGGGGGGATCTGCTGTGGCCCCGCCCAGCCCGCCTGCAGCAGCGCCTCAGCGGTTCCCCGCAGCGCAGGCGCCTGCGGCCAGACCAGCTGTTCGCCGTCATGCACGGCCAGGTTCCAGGTCGTGCCCTCGCTGATCTGCCCATCGGCAGTCACCAGCAGCGCATCGTCGAAACCCGCTGCCAGCGCGGCGCGGCGCTGGGCGAACAGGCCGAACGTACCAACGTGCTTGATCTGCGGCAGCTCGCGCTGCCAGGTCACGCTGCGTACGCGCTTGGGTGCGGTCAGCGTGACCGGCGCGGACACGGCAACCAGTACATCCACCGGCACGCTGGCCAACGGATCGCGGAAATCGAAACGGCGCGAGAACACGGTGACCCGCATCGATGCATCGATCTGACCGGCCTGCTGCAGCGCCTGCGCCATCCACGCCTGCACCTGCGCGATATCGAGCGCGCTGCCGAACAGCTCCTGCGTTGCCTGGGCCAGCCGCTGCAGATGCAGGTCGAGCCCCTGCACCGCGCGGCCGCGCACCTGCAGCGAGGTGAAGTGGCCATAGTTGGTCAGCGCCGGCAGCAGGTCTTCAGCCCGCGCCGTGGCGCCGTTGCAGGTCACCGTCATCGCAGCAATGCCTGCGCCTGTTGCCACATGCCACGCAGCACGTCGGCGGCCGGCGCGGCCGGTGCCATCCACGCCGACTGCCCGGCCCAGGCCTGCATCGCGGCAAGCCGGTTTTCCTGCGTGGCCTGCTTGCGCATCGGTCCGGTCAGGCCACGCTGCACCGGATACGGGCGCGGCGCGGGTGCGCCCTCGGCGGCGGCTGCACGCACGTAGGCGGTCGCCAGGCCACGGCCCAGGCGCCCACTGAACGCACGGGTCGGCCAGGTGTCTTCGGGTTCGCTGCGGGCCAACGCATCGGCCCATGCCGGTGCCACCGCTGCTTCTGGTGTGCGCAGGAAGGCCGTGCCGATCTGCACCGCGCTGGCCCCGAGCATCAAGGCAGCAGCAATGCCGCGACCGTCGCCGATGCCGCCCGCAGCGATCACCGGAATCTTCAGGTTGTCCGCCAGCCGCGGCAGCAGTGCGAACAGGCCGACCAGCTGCTGTTCTGCACGTATCGGATCGAAGGCGCCGCGATGGCCACCTGCTTCGGCGCCTTGGGCGACCACCGCGTCAGCCCCCGCATCCTGTGCAGCGCGCGCTTCGGCGAGGGTCGTAGCGCAGGCGATCCAGGCGATGCCCGCATCCTTCAACTGCTGCACATGACGCGGCGACAGCACACCCATGATGGTCGAGGCCACCGCCGGCCGTGCCGCCAGCAGCGCACTGAACTGCTCCTCGAAATCGGCAGGCGTGGCATCCGCGGCGCTGGCCGCAACCTCCGGCCCCCACTGGCCCAGGAAAGCACGCGTGGCGGCCTCGGCGGCCACATCGCGCACCGGCGCGGGATCGGGCAACCACAGGTTCACCTGCGCCGGCCCGCTGGACGCGGCCCGGAAGTCCTGCATCCATCGACCGATATCCGCCGCGGGCGACAACACGGCCCCCATCGCGCCCATGCTGCCGGCGTTGGCCAGCGTGGCCGAAAGCGGAACCGGACAGGCGCCGGCCATCGGTGCCAACAGAATCGGCAGCTGCAATGAAAAACGCCGACAGAAATCGTCGGCGCGTTCGAGAATCGGCGAAAGGCTCACGCGACGCACCTGTGGGAGGAGTCGCTGCCAGCATACGCCAGACATTGTTGCCGGGAGCGTCGCATCGGGCGATCCGCTCCCGCGTTGCTCAGCGTGCAGACACCGCGTAGGTGCGGACCAGCTGGCTGTCCATTTCTTCGTTGAACTTGAACGTCACATAGCGCGCGTCATCAGCGGCGAACTCTTCCTCGGCGCTGGCGCGGCCGATCTCGGTGCCCTCGGCATCCAGTGCGCGCGCCACCAGCTTGCCCTTGAAGGCCTTGTCGGCCACCACGTAGACCGCTGCGTCCTTGGAGCCCATGCCGCGGCTCTTGCCCAGGGTGACGGTGAGCCCGCGCGCAGCCAGGCCCGGATCGGCCTGCAGCGTCACGTTCATCTTCTTGTCCACGCCCTCGCCCAGCCCGGCGACGAAATCGGCAGCGGTGCCGCTGATGGCACTGCCGGCCTTCTGCGACACAGAGGTGTCGTCCTTGCAGGCAACCAGGGCCAGGGCCAGCGCCATCACCACGATCGACTTGTTCATGCACATTCCTTTGATTGATTCCGCGGGTTGTTCAAGCGTTCGATACAGCAAGCGCTCAGCGGAACGGCATGCCACGGCCGCCCATGGCGCCCATCATGCCCTTCATGCTGCGCATCATGCCCTTCATGCCGCCGCCGGCCATCTTGCTCATCATCTTTTCCATCTGCATGTACTGCTTCATGAGCTTGTTGACGTCGGCCGGGGTCACGCCCGAACCCTTGGCGATGCGGGCGCGACGCGAGCCGTTGAGCAGGTTCGGGTTGCGCCGTTCCTTCTTGGTCATCGAGCCGATGATGGCGATCATGCGCGGCACTTCCTTGCCCTGGCTGACCTGCTGCTTGAGGTGCTCGGGAATCTGGCCCAGGCCCGGCAGCTTGTCCATCAGACCGCCGATGCCGCCCATGTTCTGCATCTGCTCGAGCTGGTCGCGCATGTCGTTCAGATCGAACTTCTTGCCCTTGGCGACCTTCTCGGCCAGCTTCTGCGCCTTGTCCTTGTCGACCTGCTGCTCGACCTGCTCGACCAGCGACAGCACGTCGCCCATGTCGAGGATGCGGCTGGCGATACGGTCCGGGTGGAACACGTCCAGGCCTTCCGGCTTTTCGCTGACACCGACGAACTTGATCGGCTTGCCGGTGATGTAGCGCACGCTCAGCGCGGCGCCGCCACGTGCGTCACCATCGGTCTTGGTCAGCACCACGCCGGTCAGCGGCAGTGCATCGCCGAAGGCCTTGGCGGTATTGGCCGCGTCCTGGCCGGTCATGGCGTCGACCACGAACAACGTTTCAGCCGGGTTGACCGCAGCGTGCAGGGCCTTGATCTCGGCCATCATCGCTTCGTCGATGGCGAGGCGACCGGCGGTATCGACCAGCAGCACGTCGACGAACGACTTGCGCGCGTCATCGATGGCGGCGCGGACGATGGCCTCCGGCTTCTGCTCGGCGCTGGACGGGAAGAACAGCACGCCCACCTGCTCGGCCAGCGTCTTCAGCTGCTCGATCGCCGCCGGACGGTAGACGTCGGCCGAGACCACCATCACCTTCTTCTTGCGCTTTTCCTTCAGGTGCTTGGCCAGCTTGCCGACCGTGGTGGTCTTGCCGGCGCCCTGCAGGCCCGCCATCAGGATGATGGCCGGAGCGGGAACGTTGAGGTTCAGGTCACTGGCTTCGGCGCCCATCACCGCGGTCAGCTCGTCGCGCACGACCTTGATCAGGGCCTGGCCCGGGGTCAGCGACTTCAGCACTTCCTGGCCGACCGCACGCACCTTGATGCGCTCGATCAGGGCCTGCACCACCGGCAGCGCGACGTCGGCTTCGAGCAGCGCGATGCGGACCTCGCGGGTCGCCTCGCGGATGTTCTCTTCGGTCAGGCGGCCACGGCCGCGCAGGCGCTCGATGGTGCCGGAAAGGCGCTGGGTCAGGGACTCGAACATGCGGCGCAACCTGTCTGAAAGCGGGGGACAATAAGGCCCACAGTATAACGGGTCCACCGCGCTCCCCGGACTGCGACGCCAGGCCCGTCGCCAGCACCCCGGGGGTATGCGAAACTTCAACGATGACAATCGTTCTCATCGCCGTCCTGCTCTACCTGGCCGCCAGCGCCCTGCTGGTGCGCGCCCTCGGTCGCAACGACGGGGTGACCGCGCCTGTGTGGCTGTGGCCTGCGCTGCCGGCGATGCTGCTGCATGGCGGCTACCACGTGCTGGTCGCGATGCGCACCACCGGCGGACCGGACATGCACTTCTTCGCCGCGCTGTCGCTGGTCGGCTTGGGCATGGCCTGGCTGACCTCGCTGGTGGGCGCGCGCGGGCGCATGTCCACCCTGGGCGTGGTGGTGTTCCCGCTGGCCGCGCTGCTGCTGGTGGTCTACCACGGCTACGGCCACGAACCGAGCAAGCTGCTGGGCTGGCGCCTGGCCAGCCACGCCTGGTTGGCGCTGCTGGCCTACGCCACGTTGAGCATCGCTGCGCTGCTGGCGATCATGCTGTGGCTGCAGGAGCGTGCGCTGCGGCGCCGCGAATTCCGTCCGTGGCTGCGTGCGCTGCCGCCGATGGCCGACCTGGAATCGCTGCTGTTCCGGGTGATCACCGTCGGCTTCGCGCTACTGACCCTCACCCTGGTCACCGGCGTGCTGTTCGTCGACGACCTGCTGGCGCAGAAGCTGGTGCACAAGACGGTGCTGAGCGTGCTGTCGTGGATCGTGTTCGGCGTGCTGCTGATCGGCCGCCGTCGCTACGGCTGGCGCGGCACGAAGGCGGTGCACTGGACGCTGACGGCGATGCTGTTGCTGCTGCTGGCGTTCTTCGGCAGCCAGTTCGTGATCGAGCTGGTGTTCGGGCATTCGCGATAGGGGCGTGCCGGTCGCCGCCCGGCAATCGGAGCCAGTAGATCCACGCCATGCGTGGATGCCCCATGGGCTCAAGGAAGCGGCTGGGCCAGGATCTTCCGCACCGAGCGGCCGCTGTTGGTGAGGATGTCATCGACCTGCCAGCAACCCTCGCCCTTGCGCACCATCGGCAACCGCGTCACGTAGGCCTTGTTCCAAACCGAGTAGCGCATCTCGACCTGGCCCGCCGTGGCTGACGCCTGCTTCCAGCTGTAGCGCACGGGGCCGTCGATATCCCCGTCCTGCGCGTCCAGCCACGGATCGGAATCAATCGTGCAGATGCCCTCTTCGCGCACCTGGCAGGCACGCTCGCCGCGCAGCGACTTGGCAAACGCCGCGCTGACCAGTGCCTGCGGTGGCTCAAGCAGGTCGCCCTTGCCGGTGGTCGCTTCGAAGAAGGCCCGTGCTACGTCGGCCGGTTGCTGGCAGGCAGGCGCAGCCTGCACGGCGGGGGCCAACAGCAGACTGACGATCACCAACATCCCTGTCTTTCGCATGTATTTCTCCTTGAGGTAGTGCCGGCCGCTGGCCGGCAACACAGGATCCCATGGGGTTGCCGGCCAGCGGCCGGCACTACCGGCAACACGTATGGGTAGCGCCGGGCCATGCCCGGCGAGCCCGTAGCGCGGCAGAGATTACAACCCGTACCGCTCGATCGCATCCAGGTGCGGCTGGCGATCCTGGTCGCAGGCCTCTGCCAGGCGCAGCCAGCAGTGTGGGTGCGCCCAATCCGCCGTCGCCTGCTGCAGGAAGCGATGCAGCGCCAGCGGCGCGTGATCCTGCGGCTGGGCGACAGTGAACAGCAGACCCGGCAGCGTGCCGTCTTCCGCGTCCGGATCGGTCACGGTGTAGTCCGCACGGCTGTGCGACCACACCTGCCAGCCCTGTGCCTCGGCGGCTTCCACGAAGGCGTTCCATGCATCTTCACCGGGGTGCGCGCCGTCGACCAGCCAGCTGCGAGCGAAACCACCCCGCTCCAGCACATGCACCTGCGCATAGGTCGGAATGAAGTGCTCGCGCTCCGCTTCGTCCTCTGGTGCCGGGTGCACCAGGCCGGCGTCGAACACCACCCAGTCACCCACCTGCTGTGCGCGGTTGGCCGGTGCGTTCTCGACGATGCGCGCGGTCACCGGGCCGCTGCGGCGGGCGTAGTACTCCATCGGCTCGCCGCCTTCTTCACTGCGGATGATCACCCAGCCCCACGGCTCTTCGACCACACCCTGCTGGCTGGACAGTTCCATGCCGATCGCTGCTGCCGAGCGGCGCACCGCATCCCAGTCGCGCGCCGCGCTGGCCGCACTCATGTGGTCCCAGTGCGCGGCGTTGGGCTCTTCCAGCAGTTCCACCAGCTGCGCATAGCAGGCCTGCGCCTCGCTGAAGCGGCCGGTCTCCATGTACATCCGGGCAAGCGTCCCGCGTGCACCGTTCGAGCCCGGTGACAACGCCAGCAACGCCTGCGCGGCCTGCTCCAGCGCCGGCCAGTCGGACGCACGCCGTGCACGCTGTACCTCGCACCAGTGCGCGAACACCGGCACGCTGTCGCGGTAGGTCGCGGCCAGCCTGCGCAGGCCGTCATCATCGCCCTGCTCGGCCAGCCAACGCATCAGCGTGTAGGCCGCTGCGCCATCTTCCTGCGCGTGGCCGCGCACGAAGTCCCACAGCAGTGCCTGCGCTTCGGTCCTGGCGCCACAGGCGTGCAGCGCCGAGGCGGCCACCTCGGCCAGCGCGCCGTCGTCCGGCCGCTCGGCGTGGGCCTGCAGCAGCCACTGCGCTTCGCGCTCGGGATCACGTGACTGGTTCTGTTCGCCCTGCGCCTGCAGCCACGCCAGCAGTTCATCGGCAGGCACCGGCAGCGGTGCCGTCTCCGGCAGCGCCTCGATCCGTGCCGCCAAGCCAGCCACCAGCGCGGCAGCGCCGCGGTCCTGCCGCAGTTGCCCCAGATGGGTGCGGGCCAGGCCCAGCTGGCGCTGCGCCACCCAGCGCGCACCGCGCTGCAGGGCCAGTTCCAGGCTCAGTGCAGCGATCTCGATCACCAGGCGATGCGCGCCAACAGTGGCGAAGTGCTCGATGATGGTGTTGAAGCGCGTGCCGAGATCCCAGGTGTTGCGTTCGCCATCACGACTGCACAGCGTCGAAGCCGTATTGGCCCACAGCCGCCAGTGGTTCGGCGTCAGCTCGCTCCAGGGCACCAGCTGCTGCAGCGCCTCTTCATCACGCCCCAGCTGGGCCAGCGCCCAGGCCTTGGACAGCCGGCGCGGCACGGTGCAGTTGGCAGGCTCGTACTCGCCTGCAGCGGCCACCTCGGCCTCGCGCTGCTCGATCAACGCCAGCGCCTCCGCCGCACGGCAGCTGGCCAGCAGGATCTTGATCTGCATTTCCGGGAAGCTGTCGAACACTTCCTTGCCCCGCGCCTGGATCGCCGCCGCCTGCACCTGCAGGTAGTCCAAGGCGTCCTGGCCGCGGCCGTCGTCCAGCAGCGCGTCGGCCTTCTCGCAGCTCAGGCACTGGAAACAGGCCCAGCTCGGGTCGATGCGGCCCAGCGTCTCGTCGCAGACCTCGATGCGCTCGGGCACCCAGCCCGGACCATCGATGTTGCCGTAGCAGGCGGCAAGGTCCTGGGTGACGCAGATCGACTGCGGGCAGTCCAGGGTATCGGCGCGGTGTGCGCGCTCGAACAGCGCCACCGACTCGCCCAGCGCACTTTCACCTTCCACGCGGTTGCCGACGCGGTTGCGCAGCGCCCAATGGCCGACATAGACGTCGACCCAGGGGTTGTCCAGCGCCTTGCCCAACGCGCGTGCTTCGGGCAGCAGTGCATCGACGCGGTCGACCTGCAGTTCACTGACTTCATCGGCAAGGCGGGTCAGCAGGTGGGCGTTCTGTGCCTGCCCGGCCTGGCGCAGGTCTTCCTGCAGTTTTTCGACCCAGTTCCAGATATCCATGGGGGTAATGCTCCTGTCTAGCAAAGGCTGGATGAGAGGGGGGCGGTGCTCAGCGCAGCATCTGCTGCAGGGCACCGGCAATATCAGTGAATGCACCATTGAGATCGGGGCCCGGCGTCGCCGCACTGCGCTGCAACGGCCGGCCCTGTGCGGACACGATGATCTTCAGCGAGCGCAGCAGGCGCGCGGCAGACGCGGCCTGCGGGTGGCCATCGCGCTGGGCCTGCAGCAAGGCCTGCACCGCCGGATTGTCCAGGTTGAGGTAGAGCCGCGACGGTGCACGTGCCTCGATGCGCGCGGTGAACTGGCGCGCCAGCCGCAATGCGGCCATCGATACGCGCTTGTCGTTCTCGTCGTCTTCCAGGCGTTGCTTCAGTTCGGCTTCGCGGTCGGGCACCACCACCACCGGCAGCGCCTCGGGGCTGAAATGCGCCGGCAGCAATTGTTCACCGTCGCCCAGGTGTTCGCGCAGCCAGGCCAACTGCGTATCGTCAAGGCTGTCGTCGGTGCGGAACAGCGCTCGATTGCCCTGCTCGGTACCGAGTTCGACCAGGCGCAGGCCCTTGGCCTGGGCCCAGCGGCGCAGGAAAGGCACCACGGCATAGCGATGGCCATGCGCGACCGGCACGCCCATCGCACGGAACAGCATTTCCTCGAAGCCGCCACCGTTGTCGAGGATCACATGCACCGCGCCGCGCGCCGGCAACGCGCTGGCCGGCAGGTCACCCTGCGAGGTCGGCACGCGCACGTGTTCCAGCAGCAGGTCGAACAGGCGCTCATCGCACAGCGCCGCGCCCAGCAGGGCTTCGTTGTGGCGGCTGAGCACGCGTCGCCAGGCTTCGGGCTGCTGCCGCGCAACGTCGGCCAGGCCATCGATCAGCGCTTCCAGCAGGGCGTGCTGCACGGCGCGATAGTGGTCATCGCGCTGCAGGTCCTCGCGGCTGGCGGTCGGGGTCAGCTTCGACGATTCGATCACCCCGCCGATGAAGCCGGCCCACGGCGGCAGCAGGTCGCGCGCGTCGTCGTCCAGCAGCATGCCGCGCACGAACACCGACAGATTGCGGTTGTCGCTGGTGCCGTAGGTGGCACCGTCCTGCACCCAGAGCATGCCGATGGCGTCACTGCTGCCATCGGACTGCAGCGGCATCGTCACGATGGGCTCGAAATCGTGTTCGAAGCGGGCCGCGAACTGCTGCGCCTGGCGGCGTGCCTGCACCGGATGCAGCGCGACGTCCCCCTGCCCGCGCCACGGCGGCGGTTCGGGATTGATCGCGGCGGTCGCCGCACCGATGAAGATCGGCTCGGACAGCAGCGCGCAGTAGCGGCCCAGCACCTCGTGCAGGCGCGCTTCGTTGGCCAGCGGCAGGAAGTCCGGATGCAGCTCCAGCTCGACCTCGGTGCCGATCGCGCGTGCCGGCACTTCGCTGACGGTGTACTGCTCGGCATTGCTGGACACGTACAGGTGGCCCAGCTCGGGTGACTGGTAGGAGGTGGTACGCACGCTGACACGGCGCGCCAGCACGAAGGCCGACAGGAAGCCCAGGCCGAACATGCCGATCAGGCCTTCATTGTCCTCGCCCTCTTGGCGCAGGCCGCGGGTGTAACCGACCCCGACCGTGGCCAGGTAATCGTGGATTTCCTGCCGGGTCAGGCCGGCACCGGTGTCGGTGATACGCAGCACGCCGGCGGCGACATCGACCTGCACGTCGATGCGCGACACACTCTGGATGCCGGGCTGCTCGATACGGCGACGGATGATCGAATCGTGCGCGTTCTGCACCAGCTCACGCAGCGCCACCATCGGGGTGGAATACAGGTGCTTGCCCAGCACCGTCATCAGTCCATTGAGATCGACCCCGGCGCGGCGGATTTCGGCGGCGGGGGGGCTGAACATCGGGTCCTGCATGTAATCGATTACTCCTTGCCACGGAAAGGCGCCAGGGGGCGCCTTCGTCGAGCCGGGAAAACTAGCACAGGCAGGCTGACCGTTGCCGCATGTGACGTTTGTGGAGCCGAGCCCAGGCTCGGCTGCCCTTTACCGGAAAAGCAGCCGAGCATGGGCTCGGCTCTACAGTACCGGCATCACGCCGCGTCGATGGCCTCGGACAGGCGTTCGACCGCGATCACTTCCATCCCCTTCACCGAGCCGCCCTTGGGCGCATTGGCCTTGGGCACGATGGCGCGCTTGAAGCCGTGGGTCGCCGCCTCGCGCAGGCGGTCCTCGCCGTTGGGTACCGGCCGGATCTCACCGGACAGGCCGACTTCACCGAACGCGATGGTCTTCTCGGCCAGCGGACGGTCCTGCAGCGAGGACAGCACCGCCAGCAGCACCGGCAGGTCGGCGGCGGTCTCCTGCACGCGGATGCCACCAACAACGTTCACGAACACGTCCTGGTCGCCGACCAGCACGCCGCCATGCCGATGCAGCACCGCCAGCAGCATGGCCAGGCGGTTCTGCTCCAGGCCCACCGCCACGCGGCGCGGATTGGACAGCGGCGAGGCGTCGACCAGCGCCTGCACTTCCACCAGCAACGGCCGGGTGCCCTCGCGGGTGACCATCACGCAGCTGCCCGGCTGGTGCGTGCTGGCACCGGAGAGGAAGATCGCCGACGGATTGGAGACTTCCTTCAGGCCCTTGTCGCCCATCGCGAACACGCCCAGTTCGTTGACCGCACCGAAGCGGTTCTTGAAGGCGCGCAGCAGGCGGAAGCGGCTGCCGCTCTCGCCTTCGAAATACAGCACGGCATCGACCATGTGTTCCAGCACCCGCGGGCCGGCGATGCCGCCTTCCTTGGTCACATGGCCGACCAGGAACACCGCGGTTCCGGTTTCCTTGGCGAAGCGCACCAGCCGCGCAGCGCTCTCACGTACCTGGCTGACCGAACCGGGCGCGGCAGTCAGCGTCTCGGTCCACAGCGTCTGTACCGAATCGGCCACGATCAGCCGCGGCCCACTCTTGGTGGCGTGCTGCAGGATGGATTCGACACCGGTCTCGGCCAGCGCGTTGACGCCCTCCAGCGGCAGCTCCAGCCGGTGCGCCCGACCGGCCACCTGGGCCAGTGATTCTTCACCGGTGACATAGAGCACCGGCAGCACCGCGGCCATCTTGGCCACGGCCTGCAGCAGCAGGGTGGACTTGCCGATGCCCGGGTCGCCACCGACCAGCACCACCGCGCCCTCGACCAGGCCGCCGCCGAGCACGCGGTCGAATTCACCGATGCCGGTGCTGACCCGGTTGTGCTCGGTCTGCGCCACATCCTTCAACGCGGTGATCTTCGGCGGGTCGATCTTGCCCGCCCAGCCGGCACGCCGTGAGGCGGGCGCCTTGGCCGCCGTCGCGCTCTCAAGGACGATTTCCGACAGCGCGTTCCAGGCGTTGCACTCGGTGCACTGGCCTTGCCACTTGCTGTATTCGGCGCCGCATTCATTGCAGACATACGCGGTGCGGGCTTTGGCCATCGGAGATTTCCTGCAGGGGCAACGAGCGTGGCAGGATAGCCGAGCCGGGTCGCAGCTGCTGCGACCACTCAAGTCCCACCCGCCGGTGCCGATAGCGGTGGCGGGCGTGCGCCTTGCGGGCGCCCCTCCCTTCTCCTCTGGATTCAACATGACTGGTAGTTACAGTCAGAGCCTGGTCGCCATCTCGCTGCTGGTGGCCATGCTGGCATCGTATACCGCGCTCGACATGGCCGGCCGCCTGGCCACGGCCGAGGGCCGGGTCGCACGCTGGTGGCTGGCCGGCGGTGCCGCCGCGATGGGCCTGGGCATCTGGTCGATGCACTTCATCGCGATGCTGGCGTTCAAGCTGCCGATTCCAGTCGGTTACGACCTGGCGATCACCCTGTATTCGCTGGCCGTGTCGATCGGCGCATCGGCCTATGCGCTGTGGCTGGTGTCGCGGCCCAGCCTGCCGCTGCAGCGCCTGGCCGCCGGTGCGGTGCTGATGGGACTGGGTATCGCGGCGATGCACTACCTGGGCATGGCCGCGATGCGGATGCAGCCGGGCATCGACTACCACCCGGGCTGGTTTGCCGCATCGATCGCGGTGGCCATCGGCGCCGCCGGTGCAGCGCTGTGGATCGCCTTCCGGCTGCGCGTCGAGCAACGCAACACGGTGCGCCTGCGGATACTGGCATCACTGGTGATGGGCCTGGCCATCGTCGGCATGCATTACACCGGCATGGCCGCCGCACGCTTCCCGGCAGGCAGCGTCTGCGGCGCGGTCGGCAGCGGCGGCATCGATCCCCGCTGGCTGGCCGTGCTGGTGATCGTGACCACGCTGGCCACGCTGGGCATCGCGTTGGTTGCCTCGTTGTTCGACCGCCAGATGCGCGTGCGCACCGGTCTGCTGGCCGACTCCCTGGCCCACGCCAATGACAAGCTGATCCAGGCGGCACTGCACGATCCACTGACCCAGCTGCCGAACCGCATGCTGCTGCAGGATCGGATCGAGCAGGCCATCGAGAAGGCGCAACGCCGCCAGCAGTCGGTGGCGGTGATGTTCTGCGACCTGGATGGCTTCAAGGCCGTCAACGATGCCTATGGCCACCAGCTGGGTGATCGCCTGCTGGTCGCGGTGGCCCAACGCGTGGGGGCGCAGCTGCGGCCGCAGGACACCCTCGCCCGCCTCGGTGGCGACGAGTTCGTGATCGTGCTGGCCATCGATGCGCCTGACGATGCGGCGGTGGTCGCCGAGCGGGTGATCGCTGCGGCAAGCGAACCCTTCGTGCTGGATGCGGCGGAACTGCAGGTCACCGCCAGCCTGGGCATTGCCCTGTATCCGGACGATGCCGGCGACGAACGCGAGTTGATGGCACATGCCGATGCGGCGATGTACCACACCAAGGAAACCGGACGGAACGGCTACACCTTCTTCATCCCTTCGATGCAGCTCAGTGCCAACCGCCAGCTGCGCCTGCTGCAGGACCTGCGCAAGGCGATCGCGCGCAACGAACTGCTGCTGCACTACCAGCCGAAATTCCCGGCGGCCGATGCACCGGCCACCGGCGCCGAGGCGCTGCTGCGCTGGCAGCACCCGGAACTGGGCCTGCTGGCACCGGACGTGTTCATTCCCATCGCCGAGCGCAGCGGCCTGATCCTGCCGATCGGCGACTGGGTGCTCGACCAGGCGTGCGCGCAGCTGCGCGCCTGGCATGACGGCGGGCACAGCGACTGGACGATGGCGGTAAACCTGTCGCCGCTGCAGTTCGCCTCGCCGGCCCTGTTGGACAGCGTGCGGTCGGTGCTGGAACGGCATCGCATCGACCCGGCGCGGCTGACCCTGGAGATCACCGAAACCACCGCCATGAAGGATGTCGAAGCCAGCCTGGCGATCCTCAACGATCTGACTGCGATGGGCGTACACATCGCCATCGACGACTTCGGCACCGGCTATTCCAGCCTGCTGTACCTCAAGCGCATGCCGGCCACCGAGCTGAAGATCGACCGGGCGTTCGTGCATGACCTCGAACGCAATGACGAGGATGCGGCCATCGTGTCCTCGATCATCGCGCTGGGCCGCACCCTGCAGCTGCAGGTGGTGGCCGAGGGCGTGGAGACCCAGGCGCAGCGCGATTACCTGAGTGAGCTGGGCTGCGACCAGCTGCAGGGCTATCACCTTGGACGGCCGATGGACGCCGAGGAGTTCCTGCGCAAGGTGGGGTGAGAGGCAACCGCATCCACGCATGGCGTGGATCTACTGGCTGCCGGCCAGCGGCCGGCACTACCGGACAACGGAAAAAACAGAAAGGCCGCCCGGAGGCGGCCTTTCTGCGTGGCAACGTCGCGAAGACGTCAGTGCATCATGTGCACGTTCATGTTGTGCATGACCCACAGGGTACCGACCACGATGATGCCGATCACCACCACGGTGAAGGCCGCAGCGTTGACGTTCCAGCGGCTCTCCGACGAGCGGTCCAGGTGCAGGAAGAACACCAGGTGGACCAGCATCTGCAGCACCGCGGTGATGGCGATCACCACACCGTTGACGGTGCGCGAGAAATCGCCCGACATCACCATGTAGAACGGGATGACGGTCAGCACCACCGCCAGCACGAAGCCGATCAGGTACGACTTCACGGTGCCGTGGCTTTCGCCGCCGGCGGCGTGGTCGTGTGCATGGTTGTCATGTGCCATTACAGCGCTCCATTGAGGTAGACGACGGAGAACACGCCGATCCAGATCAGGTCCAGGAAGTGCCAGAACAGGCTCAGGCACGCCATGCGGGTCTTGTTGGTCGGGGTCAGGCCGTACTTCTTCAGCTGCACGAACATCACCAGCAGCCACAGCAGGCCGGCGCTGACGTGCAGGCCGTGGGTACCGACCAGGGCGAAGAACGCCGACAGGAAGGCACTGCGGTCCGGACCGTAACCCTGATGGATCAGGTGCTGGAACTCATAGACTTCCATGCACATGAAGCCGAAGCCCAGCAGCCAGGTGATGCCCAGCCACAGGAACATCTGACCGACCTGCTTGCGGTGCATGGCGATCATGCCCAAGCCGAAGGTCAGCGACGAGGTCAGCAGCAGCGCGGTTTCCCACGCCACGAACGGCAGCTCGAACAGGTCCTTCGCGCCGGGGCCACCATCGGTGCCGCCAGCCAGCACCACGTAGGTGGCAAACAGCGAGGCGAAGATGAGGCAGTCGCTCATCAGGTACACCCAGAAACCGAAGACGGTGTTGCCGCCGGTGTCGTGGTGCTCGTGGTCGTCATGGCCATGGGCCGCCGCGTGTGCGGCGTGCCCGTGGTTCACGGTGGAGGTATTGGTGCTCATGCCTTCAGCTCCGACTTCACCAGGCCCTGGGCTTCCAGGTGCTTGCGGTGTTCGTTCTCGATGCGTTCCACCTCGGCAGCCGGGACCCAGTAGTCCACGTCCTGGTCGAAGGTGCGGTAGATGAACGTGGCGATCATGCCGACGAAGCCGAGGATGGCCAGCCACCAGATGTGCCAGATCATCGCAAAGCCGAACACCATGCTGAAGGCGCCGATGACAACGCCGGTGCCGGTGTTGCGCGGCATGTGGATGTCGGTGTACTTGGCCGGCTTCGGCCAGGCTTCACCACGCTGCTTGCGCTCCCAGAAATCGTCCAGCTCGGTGACTTCCGGCAAGGTGCCGAAGTTGTAGAAGGCCGGCGGCGAAGAGGTTTCCCACTCCAGCGTACGGGCATCCCACGGGTCGCCGGTCAGGTCGGCAGTCTTCTTGCGGTCGCGGATCGACACGGCCACCTGGATGATCTGGCACAGGATGCCGGCACCCACGATGAAGGCGCCAACAGCGGCAACCAGCAGGAACGGCTCGTAGGCCGGGTTGACGGTGCTCTGCAGACGACGGGTCATGCCCATGAAGCCCAGCACGTACATCGGCATGAAGGTCACATAGAAGCCGATGAACCAGCACCAGAACGCGCACTTGCCCCAGAACTCATTGAGGCGGAAGCCGAACATCTTCGGCCACCAGTAGGTGATGCCGGCGAACATGCCGAACACCACGCCGCCGATGATGACGTTGTGGAAGTGGGCGATCAGGAACAGGCTGTTGTGCAGCACGAAGTCGATGGCCGGAATCGCCAGCATCACGCCGGTCATGCCGCCGATGGTGAAGGTGACCATGAAGCCGATGGTCCACAGCACGGGCGTGGTGAACTGCACGCGACCGCGGAACATGGTGAACAGCCAGTTGAAGATCTTCACGCCGGTGGGGATGGAGATGATCATCGTCGTGATGCCGAAGAAGGCATTGACGTTGGCACCCGAGCCCATGGTGAAGAAGTGGTGCAGCCACACGATGAACGACAGCACGCCGATGCAGGCGGTGGCGTAGACCATGCCCTTGTAACCGAACAGGGCCTTGCGCGAGAAGGTCGCGATGACCTCGGAGAACACGCCGAAGGCCGGCAGCACCAGGATATAGACTTCCGGGTGACCCCAGATCCAGATCAGGTTGATGTACAGCATGGCGTTGCCGCCGCCGTCATTGGTGAAGAAGTGCGTACCCAGGTAACGGTCAAGGGTCAGCAGCACCAGGGTGATGGTCAGCACCGGGAAGGCGGCGACGATCAGCACGTTGGTCACCAGCGCGGTCCAGGTGAAGACCGGCATCTGCATGAGCTTCATGCTCGGGGTGCGCATCTTGAGGATGGTGATGAAGAAGTTGATACCACTCAACGTGGTACCCAGACCCGCCACCTGTAGTCCCCATATGTAGTAGTCCATACCTACATTGTTGCTGTACTCGATGCCCGACAATGGCGGGAAGGCCAGCCAGCCGGTGGCGGCGAATTCACCGATCCACAGCGACAGCATGATCAGCACCGCGCCGGACACGAACAGCCAGAAGCTGAGCGAGTTGACGAACGGGAACGCGACGTCGCGCGCGCCGATCTGCAGCGGCACGGCCAGGTTCATCAGGCCGGTGATCAACGGCATCGCCACGAAGAAGATCATGATCACGCCGTGGGCGGTGAAGATCTGGTCGTAGTGGTGCGGCGGCAGGTAACCCTCGGACCCGCCGACGGCGATGGCCTGTTGGGTACGCATCATGATCGCGTCGGAGAAACCGCGCAGCAGCATGACGAAGGCGACGATGATGTACATCGCGCCGATCTTCTTGTGATCCACCGAGGTGAACCACTCCTTCCACAGATAGCCCCACAGCTTGAACTTGGTGATCAGGGCGACGACGCCCAGGCCACCAAGGATCGCGCCGACCAGGGTGGTCAGCACGATCGGATCGTGGGGGATCGACTCAAGAGAGAGTTTTCCCAACATGTTCATTCTCCCGAACCCATGTGGCCTTCATGGCCAGCGTGTTCGTGTTCTTCGGTGGCATCCAGGTTCTTCCCGGATTCCTTGGCATCATGCGCGTCGCTCGGGGCGTGCCCCTCGTGCGCTTCATGGCTGGACGCATCGGCAGCAGCCGCACCCGCATGGGCATGCTTCATGCCGTAGTGCTTGTTGTCGCCCATGTGCTTGGCGATGACCCAGTCGAACAGGCTGTCTTCAACCTTGCCGAAGTAGGTGACCGGGTACCACTCGGAATTCTTCGCTTCGCCCAGCGCCTTGAACGAGGTCTTGTCCAGGGTCTGCCCGCCGGCACGGACCTGGTCCAGCCACTGGCGGTACTGCGCGTCGGTGACCGAGTAGGCAGTGAAATGCATCTTGGCGAAGCCTGCACCGCTGTAGTGCGAGGACATGCCCGGGAATTCACCCAGTTCGTTGGCGATCAGGTGGAGCTTGGTCTCCATCGCCGCCATCGAATAGATCATGCTGCCCAGGTGCGGGATGAAGAACGCATTCATCACCGTATCGGAGGTGATCTCGAAGTTCAGCGGGGTGTTGACCGGGAACTTGATCTCGTTGACGACCGCGACCTTCTCTTCCGGATAGATGAACAGCCACTTCCAGTCCAGCGAGATCGCCTGGATGGTGACCGGCTTGACGTCCGATTCCAGGGGCTTGTACGGATCCAGCGCGTGCGAGGACCGCCAGGTCAGCACCGCCAGGACCAGCACGATCATGCAGGGGATCGACCACACCACCACCTCGATCGCCGTCGAGTGGGACCACTTCGGCTCGTAGCGGGCCTTGGTGTTGGAGGCGCGATACTTCCACGCGAAGGTCAGGGTCATGATGATGACCGGGATGACGACCAGCAGCATGAGCACGGTGGCCGTGATCAGCAGTGTCTTTTCATCCTGGCCGATCTGGCCCTTCGGACTGAGGATGGCCACGGCATCGCAGCCGGTGAGCATCACCAGCAATGCGAGCAGCAAGCCCGGGCGCAACCAGCGCCCAAGGGTTTTCAACGGAATCATCGGTCGATCCAATTGCGAGGGAATGCCGTTCCCCGTCCTGCCCGCACCGGCCAAAGCCGGGCCCACCCGTCCAGAAGACAGGCAGGTAAGGTGGGGTCGAGTCAGCCCTTCAATTTTAGGCCGTCACCCACCATTTAAGAAAGGCATTGACAATGATCAGGCGCAGGAAAGGCCCGGATCTGGCTGCGACACGTTGTCGCACCGCGCCATTGTGGCGGGCAGAACGCGCGGGGACGGCAGCGTAGCATCGGTCTCGGCGACGACGAGGCCCCTCGTTCGGCAAAGTCCACTGAACAGGTTCAGCAAGTTTTGAGCTCCCTTTCTTCGAGGAACCCGGCATGGACAGACCCTTCAGCGTTGAACGCATCGACCACGTGGTACTGCGGGTGCGCGATCTGGCCCGCAGCGAAGCCTTCTATGCCCAGGTGCTTGGTTGCGTGGCGGTGCGGCGGCGCGAGCACCTGGGCCTGGTGCACCTGCGTGCGGGTACGTCGATGATCGATCTGATCAGCCTGGACGGTACGCTCGGTCGCCACGGCGGTAGAGGGCCGGGCAGCGAAGGTCGCAACGTCGACCACCTCTGCCTGCGCGTCGAACCCTTCGACGAAACCGCGCTGGTCGCCCACCTGGCCGCCCACGGCGTGCCGGTACTGGAGCCGGCCGAGGTCAACTTCGGCGCCGAGGGCGATGGATTGTCGTTGTACTTCAAGGATCCGGACGGCAACACGGTGGAACTGAAGGGGCCTGCGAACGGAGCGGCGGAATGACCCGGTCCGCCGCGGCGCCGGCAAAGATCGACTTCAAGACGCAGGACAAGGCGCTGTACCGGCCACCGGTCGGCTCGTTCGTGCGGATCGAGGTGCCGCCGATGTCCTTCGTGATGGTTGATGGCCAGGGTGATCCGAACCAGGCGCCGGCCTATCGCGATGCGGTCGAGTGGCTGTACTCGGTCAGCTACGCACTGAAGTTCGCGATGAAGGCCGAAGGACGGGATTACGTGGTGCCGCCGCTGGAGGGGCTGTGGTGGGCAGACGACCCGTCCAGCTTCGTGGCACGGCGCAAGCACGCGTGGCGCTGGACGATGATGATCCGCACGCCGCTGGACGTCGGCGTTCCGCGTTTCAACGAAGCGGTGGCCAAGGCATCGGACAAGCGCGGTACCGCGCCACAGAGCCTACGCCTGGCGCTTTACGACGAAGGCCTGTGCCTGCAGACGCTGCATGTAGGCTCCTATGATGACGAGGGCCCGACAGTGGCCGAACTGCATGAACAGATCATGCCGGCACAGGGGCTGACCTTCGCCGGGCCGCATCATGAGATCTACCTGGGCGACCCACGCAAGGTAGAGCCTGCTCGCCTGAAAACGGTGCTGCGGCAACCGGTGCAGGCACGGTGACGGCCGCGCCGCGGGCTGTTCCGTCAGCCGCCCTGGAACTGCACCGGCACACGCAGGGTAATCTGCTTGACCGTGGTCACCGGCCGTGTGGGGGTGACGTGCCATTTCAGCGCAGCCTCACGCGCGGCGCGATCCAGCGCAGGGTGCCCGCTGCTGCGGTCCACGCTCACATCGAGCACGCGCCCCTCGGCTGACAAGGTGATCAGCAGCTCGACGCTGCCCTCCGGCGCCGTCTCCCCGTCACCACGCGGATAACGCGGCGGCTGCCGGCGCGCCATCGCCGCCAGCTGCTCGCCCAGCGCCTGTTCGGGGTTCAACTGCGGCGGCGGCGGGCTCATGGCGATCGGCGATGGTGCGTCCACGGTCATCGGCGGTGGTGCGGCAGCCACAGGCGCTTTGAACACCACCGTCACCTGCCTGCGCTCGCCGCCCGTGAGCACCTTCGACGCGCTGTGCCAGGTACGTGCCCCCCTGCGCGCGGCCTCATCCAGCACGGCGTTGCCACTGCTGCTTTCAATCAGCACCGAGGTAACCACGCCGCTCTGCCAGACATCCACCTGCAGGGTCACCATGCTGTCGGCCTGCACAGGCGCGCGCAGCGGGATGCCGTGGCGCAGGTCCTTGAACCCGGCGGCGGGCAGGTCGACCAGCACCTGTCCATACTCGGCCGGTGGCGACGGCGGCGGCAGCAGTGGCGACGTACGCAGCGCCAGGCCCTTGCGATCGACCAGCATCCCCGCTGGCGGCATCGCGCGTTGCGCCTGCTTGGCGGTGTCAACTTTCGAGGTTGCCGGTGGTGAGGGCTCCGAGACCACCGGACCCGGCGGGTCTGCAGCGGTGCCGGTTGCCTCCGGCGTATCGCCTTTGCTTGCCGCCGCCTGCCGGTCGTCATCGCCCAGCAGCAGCGTCGCGCGCGCCTTCAGGATCTCCATTCGGTCTTCGGAGGCACTGGCCAGCAGCGTCGAGAGCATGAACACGTCGCTGCCAAGCAGCAGTGTATTCACGTCGAACCGGGCCGGATCAGCCGAGGCGGTCTTGTCGCTGCGGTCGATCAGTCCGGCGATCACCAGCGCACCCAGTGCGAGCTCTTCGTCCGTGTCGACCATCGTTGACGCGTAGGCATTCCACAGGCGCTCCTCCAGCGGTGCATAGGCGAACAACACCTCCTGCGTGCCGTGGACGCGCCACAGGCGCTCTTCCAGTGCCGCGTCGCCCTCTCGGTCGAACGGCTTGCGCGGCGACCAGCGTGAGCGTATCGCCAACTCCTGCAGATCCGTCGCCAGCAGGCGCATCGCTACCGTCGTGCTCGACGGCGAGAGTTTCCACATCTGCTGCAGCAGCTCGATCTGCTTCAGTTCCAGCTCGCGCGCTTCCTCGGCGGTAAGCCGATCCACTATCGCGCCCGCGTCGCTGGCCAGACCTCCCGTCCTTTGCGTGCGACGGCCGGAGCGGGCAGCAAGGGTCTCGATGGTCTCGTTGTACGCCGCGCGCAGGCGCTCGTACTCCGTGCGGTCTTCGCGCAGCGCTGGGCCATTGCGCGCCCACAGATCCAGCTCCTGCATCAGCGCCTGCGTGCGCGGCAGATCGCCGCGCGCAGCGGCACGCGCGGTTTCGTGCACCTTGTTGAGCATTTCCCGCTCGAAATGACCGCGCGAATGCCAGCGCGGAACCGTCGTACGATCCTCTCCGACCACGACCGAGCGCGCTCCTTGCATGCTCCCTGCGCCCGTAGCCCCATCACCGGAAATGCCGGTGACAACAAAGATGACGAACGAGAGGAAGCCGAACATCACCGACGCGATCAGATAGTCCACGGCCCGGTCCTGCACCGCTACGCGCAGGAACGACAGCACCGACACCGCACCGCCGATCAGCAACGCAGCACGCAGTGCCGCCCTGCCGTCGCTCAACGCGCCGCTCGACAGCAGTCGTCCGAGCCAGCCGATCGAGCCGTAGACCAGCACGCCGAGGTCACCCCAGAACGGCGCCATCCCCATCAGGGCCAGCAGCAGCACGGCCAGTACACCCAGCAGCTTCATGGGCGCTTGCTCATGATCAGCATCGGCACGAACAGGATGAACAGCAGGATCGCGATCGCCAGCATGGCCATCTGCACGGCCAGCCCCACGCCATCCCAGATCCCCGGGTCCACCAACGCGCTGTAGCGGCGGTAGGCCGGCATGCCCCAGCCCATCACCCAACCCAGCAACAACGTACCGATCACCGCCATCGTCACCCGCGACATCACCCCGGGGACACCGCTTGCCGCCGACGCCTGTGCGGCCACCGGCTGCGCCTGGTTACCGCGTGCGGCAGTGCGTCCGCGCTGCTTGCGGGCATTGGCCGGTTTCTGCCGCGAGCGGGTCTGCGCCGCGCGTGCGCTGCCGGCCAGCAGTTCGACGCGGGCGCAGGCGGCACATGGCATACCGACAAAATGCTGGTGGGCCGCATCCTTGCCACAGGCCACCAGTTGCCCGGCGTTGCGCCGCGCGTAGTCCAGCAGCAGCGTGGCCCATTCCTGCGCCGAAGGCCGCCGCCGCGCCTGCGTCGAGAACGCACGATCAAACATGTCGCGCAGTGCCGGCGGGAACATCTCATGGCCGCTGACCGGCGAGGGCAGCATCCGCGGATGCGGCTTGCCACGCGCATACGGGTACAGGTTGGCGGCGATGCGCGCCGGCAGGTCACTGGGCACCGTCGCCCCCTGCGGCCGGCCCGCATACGGATGCAGGCCGGAATTGAGCAGCTGGAACACCATCACCGCCAACGCAAAGCGATCCTGCGCCTCCTCCTGGCCCGGCTTCACCCCGGGCTGCTGGAACTCGGACGCCAGATAATCGGTGGTGACCTGCCCAGCCGGGAAACGCTTGCCCTTGCCCTGGATGCTGAAACCATCGCAATCGAGCATCGCGATGAACAAGGTGCTGCGATAGAACCGCACGTTCAGCGGCTTGAGGTCGACCACGTAGTGCTGCCGCCGGTGCAGCGCAGCCAGCATCACCGCCAGGTTGGCGGCCAGGGTCATCTTCGCGCCCAGGCCGGTAGGCAGGCCCTCGGCACGCGCCTGCCGCTCCTGCAGCACATGTTCCAGATCGCTGGTGGCCGACAGATCCAGGATCGGCATGGTGAAGCCGATGAAACGCCCACTGCGGTCCCGCAGCAGGGTCAACGGCCAGGCAATCTGCACCTGGTCGGCCCCCTGCCCCTCCATCGGCGGCAGGTCCGGCTGCAGCTCCAGCATCGCCTGCAGCTTGCGCTCGTAGACGCGCGCGTCCTTGTCCGAGTGGTAGAGCTTGGCCACTTCGCGCGGCCGCTCCTTGAGGGTGAACACGCTGCCCGCGCCGCCACTCTTGAGCAGCCGCTCCAGGGTCAGCGGTCTGCGCTGTGCGTCGTAGACCTTTTCGCCGCTGCGCCCGGGCATGTGCTCAGGCCGGCAGCGCGACCAGCAACGTCTTGTCGTCGCCGGTGATCTGATCGGTGCGCGGGTCGGCCAGCGTCGCATGCAGCGCCTGGCTGCCGTGGGTCTCGTCGACCCCGGCCAGATAGCGGATCACCGGTGCAATGAATGGCTGGAACAGGCTGTCGCCCGCGCGCGACATCGCAAACGGCTGCACGCCATCGGACATCAGCACCAGCGCGTCGATCGCCCCTTCGAAGCGGGTCAGCCGCAGCTGCTCGCGCCAGTTGCCACCGGTCACGAACCACGTTTCGTTGGCGTACTCGCCGTTGGCAGGCAGTGACACGGCATCGGGCGACTCATTGCTGAAGGCACAGGCGGCGACGCCGTCGCCGACATGGAAGAACCAGCCGCCATCGCGCGTGGCGACCGCCCCTACCAGCGTGCAGGCATGGTCGGAGAGCTTCAGGCCCTGGCTCAGCGCAAGCATCGCCAGCTGGCCGCGCGCATCGTCGACGGCGGTTTCGATGATGGCGCGCAACGCATCCACCGGCAGTGCCAGTGGATCGGCACCGAGCTGGGCAGATCCGGTAACCGACGCCGCCACGCTGCTGGATACATGCCGGGCGCCCACATCGCTGTGCGATGCGGAGCCTGCACCGTCGCAGACCACCGCGACCAATGTCTGCCCCACCTGCACAGACGCATAGGCGTCCTGGCAGGGCTGCCCGCGGTCCAGATGGGACCGTCCCGTGGCCGATGCGGCCATCACGCGCCAGGCCATGGTCAGACCGGCACTTGTGACCAGCTGTCGGTGGCCGGCAGTTGCACCTGCCCGCCGGGCGTCGAATTGGAGACCACCCGCATGCTCGCGCTCAGCCACAGGAACAGCTCCTTGAACTGCAGGCCCTGCAGGCGCTTCACGCCGCGCTCGCCATTACGGCTGAACTGGCCCAGCACGCTCATGTCGGCATTGCCGACGGCGATCGGGAACACCGCCACCTTGTTCTGCTGCTCGGCATCGCGACACTGCTCGGCCACCGCTTCCCAGGCATCGGTGGGCTGGCCGTCGGACATAAGGAACAGCCACGGCCGGGTGTAGGCGACGCCAGCCTGGCGGAAGCGCGCCTTCTCGTCTTCGATTTCCTGCAGCGCCAGTTCCACCGCCGCGCCAGTCGGCGTGGTGCCGTTGGCCGACAGCGTGGGCGCGGCGAAATCCATCGCATCGCACCAGTCACCGCTGATGGCGGCGTTGTCCATGCCACCGTACTCGACCAGCAGCACGCGCACGCGCTTGGCCGCGATCACATCGGCCTTCAGCTCCTGCTCCAACAGCTTGAGGCCCGCATTCAACTGCTCGATGGGGCCACCGCTCATGCTGCCGGAGCAGTCCAGCACCAGGATCAACGGCGTGCGCTGCTCACTGTTGTCGACCAGTGAAACATCGGGAATTGCGGCAATGGACATGATGGGAAGCCTCCGTGCGGGTGAACCGGTGCAGGTGATCTGCGCGGCCGATTATAGGCAGAGGATGAGGCTGGCGGCGAACGGAGCGGCATGGCATGCCCTGACCGCCTTAATGGTAGAAACAAGAACCCGAACCAGGCTCACAGACGACACAAATCACCAATCTCCTTATCTGCACCGAAGCCTAAAAGGCCTCGCCAGCCTAAAAGACTCCGCTGCAAAAACTGCGGATAAAATCAGCGCATAGGCAGCCCACAGCAAAAGGAACGAGCGCAATGGATGTGATTCATCCGATTGCACCCGGAGGAGATAGATCACCCCCAGCATCGCAAAGCCACCGACTCGCTTGGCAAGGAAGGCTAGCAAGACAGGGTTCAATCCTATCCCTTCAGAGTTTCCTGCCGGCACACACTCATGTGCACCGTCCGATCTGTCTTGCATTCGCGACATGACAGCTGTGAAGGCTCGTCCATCCGAGAATACAAAACTCAACGCCGGAGCCCCCCTCCTCCAACGTCAGTCATTCAGCCTGTAGCAGATAGATGTTCATGGCCACCACCTTTGAAGTGGGATCTGCATAGATGATGGTCAATGGAATTGGATCACCCTTTTCACAAGTCCACAGAGAATTCTCGCCTGGCACTACCGTAGCAACGCCGTTGGACGCCACAGTCATACATGCCTTGGGACGATACATCAGCTTTGAAGATCCCGTTATGTCAGTAACCGCGCCATTCGGACTTACCAACTGCACATTAACTTGAAACGAGGAGTTCCTTTTTACACCCACTTGGGAAACCGCAGCACCCGCAAGAACCTCTTCCGAACTGGCGTCGCTCAGGAGCTCTGACAACTCCCACTCCCCAATGAGATCAACATTCCCAATAGACGCACGAATGCTCCAATCTGGGCGCTCGTCGCTCTGCGCCGAGGAGCCAAACGAAAGCGCCATCAGGAAAAGCATGATCATCATTCGGCTTTGCATATTTTCCCTCCGATCTCCTGATTAATATCCCCAAGAAGCCCATCTTTCTGGCGCGAGGTCAGGCAACGCTCCCTGACGCGATCACGGGCCAAGTGGACAAAGATCCCGCCCACCTGATGATAGGCACGGGGATTTTCTGGCTGCGTTCCCATCAAGCATGGAATGATCCGCTGCCCCACCATATTCCAGTCTTTCTGCGAGCCACATCCGAATTTCTCCAGAGCATCTCGAAGGTCCACCTGCACGTGGTACCACCCCATGGTAGCGAAGCACTCCTGGCTGGCCACCCATCTGCCACCTTTATAGTCTTTGATCAAAGCGTTCACGGCTTCACAGGACGCCTCAACTAGCGGCCAGAACGCTCTCTTTTCCAGGTATGGCTCGACGAACGCCGGAACGACGTAGTCCATCCACTGGCAATTGTCCATCAGGCAACGGATCTCACAAGATCCCTTGGCAATACAAGTCTGCTGGAGGTGGAAAAGACGACGAGGATCAGAGGAAGACATGGTGACACGCTGCAGATCTGCAACCCCCTTCCCGCAGCCAGAGTCCTCGCTATAAGGACAATCCTGGGGCGCGCAGACCGCACCGGAAGGCAGTGACTGCCCATTCCCCGCAGCTACGAAGTCACATCCGTCGTTGCATGTACTCTGTCCCGCGGTCACACCAGGAAGGCTCTTAGGCGGTCTGGTACCACATGTATTCTGAGGTCGGAAGTATGCTATCCCACAGCCCGTTTCCGGGATCCAAGGGATCTGCGTCCCACACATCCATTCATAGACCCCGGTGGCACTGTCCGTCAGTCGAACATGAAGCGGGTAGAAATCCGGCCTCGCCTCCAACCACGCACGATGGTTCCGATTGACTTCAACATACGCCTGCCCTTGGTCGCAGGGTCTGTTTTCATACGGGTATTCCCCCGTACATCTGTTAACTATGTCCTGGGCTCTCAAACTGAATGGAATCAACAGCCCAACCAAGGCCAACACGACAAAAACGACTCTAACCATGTCCTCTCCATTGACAAATATTCCAGAAGAATCCGAGCCGAAATCGAACTTAAGACCCTTCCACCCACCTCTCGCCCCAGTCATTTCAGGCGACCCGGCTCCTTCTACTCACCCCACGGAAGCAGCCCGAGAGTCGAGCTACTCAGGTGCCATCATCCCCGTGATTCATTGATGACTCCCAGCATGACCACAATCCTCAGTTCGCTCCGCTAATGCAAGGCGCAGTCATGAGACATGCATACCATAGTTCACGAAGATTCCTGCGATCTGCGTTTGCACTTCAACATCATCAAGACTCGCGAACGCTGCAATCGTTCGATGCGGCGCCCGTGCCGGCTTCAGCACGAAGAACCAAATGCCTGGGAAGCCGGAGGGACGAGCGAGCCGCAGGCTCGAAATTCGGGGCTGCCAGCCATGGGCTGGCACTACTGAAGCAGCCCGCCAGCGGTCGGCACCAACAACGGCCGTGTCGGCCAAACAAAAAGCCCCGACCAAGGCCGGGGCTTTTCGTACAATTGGTGCCGGAAACAGGAATCGAACCTACGACCAGCCGCCTACGGCTCCAAATAAACCATTGCCTAGTCGCTAGACGCATCAGTCTGATCAGCGATAGCGCCAACGAAATCGATGATCTCTTCGATCTCGACGCCTCGTTGATTAGGCTCATCGTCAGATCCCAAACCGGTCTCCGAAAACTCTTGCACTAATGCATCGATCAGCGACTCGCGGTCCTGTTTGACAAGGTGCTTGATGCCCTCTTCAGGCAAGTGAAGGCTGTGCTTCGCTGCGATTTCAACCAACAGAGAATGCAGACGGGACGAGATAGACCATTTCATTTCACTTCACCTTCGGGTCTCTCAACCCATCGCTGCTTCTTGGAATGGCAGTTACGACCTTCCCCTCACCATTCAGGACTACCTTCGCATCTTTCCCGGTGTAAGCAGTCCTGCTACCGACCTGCTCAGCGACCTTCGCAGGGTCTTTTACCGCCGATAGTATGGCCTTTGCAGAAACACCTCTGCCACCATCGCGGGAGATCGCCTGATTCAACCCATGCTTCGTGTACCCGGTGATCTTTCCCGCCACCGCGCCAGAGGTGCCCGTGACACCAGCTGCTCCTGCACCAATTTCGGCTGCCGTAGCAACTGCTCCTGGATTTGCCATTGCGACCAGACCTACCTCTGCCAGCACTGGAGCGGCCAGAACTGCTGTCAGTGCAGCGCCAATTGCCGGCCCGAGCCTGTCGCTTGGATTTCTGGGCGGTGGAGTAATCGGCTGCCCATTCGTGGCGTCGTTGACTACCTTGAAGGCTGCACCACTCTCCCGCCCGTCTGGATCCGTGAACTTGTACGGATTACCGTTCGCATACCGGTATCGATTGAACTGCCCTACCGGCTGGTCATACGCAGTCACCGGATCGACCGACAGGAACATACCCAGCTGCGGATCCATGTAGCGCTGCTGCATGTAGCTCAGGCCAGTGGCCGAGTCGCTCACATGGCCGGTATACCCCGGGCCATCCGTGACCTGACTGCCTACCACGGCCCCGTAGGGCTCGTAGTCATAGCGCTTGATCACCTTGCCGCTGGCATCGCTCTCGGCCACAACCGAGCCCAGTGCATCGGTATGGATGTACGTGACCGTTGTCTGGGCCAGTGCGGATGGCGACAGGCCAAGGCCAATCAGCAGCACGCAGCACAGCCAGGCACCCAATGCACCCAGCTCTCGAAAACGACCTTCAAACTTCCTGAAGCGGGTAGACACACCGCCTGCAGTTCCCCCGAACCAGCGCATCTTTCCAATCCCTGAAAGAGCCTTGAAGCAAGGCTGGGCATTCATAGCACGGGAATGGGGATCGAGGAATTTGATGGCCGCATTTGGGCCGAATACGGCGTCCAGGTCGGCTTCAGCACGAAGAACCAAATGCCTGGGAAGCCGGAGGGACGAGCGAGCCGCAGGCTCGAAATTCGGGGCTGCCAGCCATGGGCTGGCACTACTGAAGCAGCCCGCCAGCGGTCGGCACCAACAACGGCCGTGCCGCCCAAACAAAAAGCCCCGACCAAGGCCGGGGCTTTTCATTACAACTGGTGCCGGAAATAGGAATCGAACCTACGACCTACGCATTACGAATGCGCCGCTCTACCAACTGAGCTATTCCGGCGAAGCAGGCAATTTTACGGTCGCCCTGCCCCTGCGGTCAATCCGGTCGTGACGATTGCCGTCAAACGCCCACCCGCCCGGCCTCTCAACCCGCCGCCACCCGGTTGCCGCACGCCCGCCCCGCCGCGAAATCGGCCAGGTTGCCCAGCGTGATCGCCGAGATCTCCTGCAGCGCCTCCACGGTGAAGAAGCCCTGGTGGCCGGTCACCAGCACGTTGGGGAAGGTCATCAGCCGCTGGAAGGCCTCGTCGTCGATGATCTCGCCGGACAGGTCCTGGAAGAACAAGGCGCTTTCCTGCTCGTAGACGTCGATGGCCAGGTGGCCGAGCCGGCGCGACTTCAGCGCGCGGATCACCGCATGGGTATCGACCAGGCCGCCACGCGAGGTGTTGACCAGCATCGCGCCGGGCTTCATCCGCGCCAGCGAGGCGTCGTCGATCAGGTGTTGGGTATCCGGCGTTAGCGGGCAATGCAGCGAGACGATGTCCGAGCGCGACAGCAGCTCGTCCAGCTCCACCATCGCGCCGATCTCGGCGAAGGCCGGCGAGGGATACGGATCGTGCCCCAGCACGGTGCAGCCCATGCCGCGGAAGATGCGCGCGGTGGCCAGCCCGATCTTGCCGGTACCCACGATGCCCACGGTTTTGCCATGCAGGGTGCGGCCGAGCAGGCCATCAAGCATGAAGTTCCCCTCACGCACGCGGTTGTAGGCGCGATGGGTCTGCCGGTTGAGGGTCATCACCAGCGCCAGTGCATGCTCGGCCACGGCTTCGGGCGAGTAGGCCGGCACGCGGGCGACGAACAGGCCGAGCGCGTTCGCGGTGGCCAGATCCACATTGTTGAAGCCGGCGCAGCGCAGCAGCACCGCGCGTACGCCCAGCGCATGCAGGGCCTGCAGCACCGGCGCATCAAGCCTGTCATTGACGAACACGCAGACGGCAGCGCAGTCCTGTGCCAGTGCGGCGGTGTGCACATCCAGCGCGGCGTCGAAATACACGAACTGGAACTGCTGCCCTGCCCCTTCGCGCAGATTGGCTTCCTCGATAAAGCGGCGATCGTAGGGACGGGCACTGAAAACGGCGATCTGCATGGGAAGGTCTGCGCGGAAATCCGCCACGACCATAGCGCACCCGCACATCGATGGGGATGGCACCGGCGGCGTGACTGCCGCCGGTACCGGTACTGCCTTAGAACGTATAGCCCAGGCCCAGCATCACGCCGTTCTGCAGTTGGCCGTCGCGACGCTCGCCCACGTAGTCGACCATCACCGACAGGCGATCGGTGGCGCGGCTGGTCACGCCCAGATTCCAGGCCAGCACCTGCTCGCCCACGGTCTGGCTGCTGGCACCGAACACCAGGTCCGGCGCAGCGGCGAAGCCGGTGCTGTAACGGGCCTGGGTGTCGCCCAGTTCCTTCTGCCAGACCACGCGCGCGCGCGGGGTGATGCGCTCGCCGTTGTTGCCTTCGAAGGTCTTGAACAACTGCAGGCCCGCGCCGACGCGGATGCTTTCCAGGCTGTCACCACGCCCGACCAGCGCGCCGGCACCCTGCCCTTCATTGAAACGGGTGGCCGAGGTGCGCGCGTAGTCGACCACCGGCAGCAGCGGCTGGATCACCACCCCCTTGGCGGTGGTGAACGAGAAGCCGTGCTCCAGGCGGGCCGAGATCGCATCGTTGTTGTACTTGGCACGCAGCGGGCCCTGCAGGCCGTCGATGCCCTCGATGCTGCGGCGGGTGTCGTGGCGCAGGTCGGTGTAGCGCACCGAGGCCGAGAGGTAGCCACGCGAGTAGGTGGCATCCAGGTAGCCGCCCACATCCAGCGCGCGCACGTCGCCGGTGAAGCCGGAACCATCGCGGCCCTTGGTCGACATGTCCGCCGCGGCAACGCTGACGCCCAGGGTCACCCGGTCATCGGCCAGCTGCGTATCGGCACCGAGCACGATGCCGCCGACGGTATGGCTCAGGCCGGCCACGCCGCCCTCACCGTCGATGCGGCCGTGGCTGCCGAAGCCGCGGCCCCAGAGGCCGTGGCTGCGTGGTGCTTCGCCGCCGAAGCTGGTGCTGCCGCCGCCCGCGCCCGCCGGCTCCACCAGGTGCATCGCCAACTGGTTGAACAGGCTGCCATTGGCCATGCCGGGCTGTGCCGACGCCGCCTGCGCGGCCTGTGCCGCCAGGCCACCGGCGTCACCACTGCCGCTGCGTCGTGCGGCCTGGTGCTGCTGCACCACGCTGCCGATGCTGCCGACCAGCGCGTTGTCGGCCAGGCGCAGGCTGGCATGGCCATCACCGCGCAGTGCACCGGCCTGCTGTGCGATCACATCACGGTCCGCGAACTGCAGTGCACCCAGCAGCGGCTTCAGGCCGGCATCCTGGCGCTGGCCGGCCGTGGCCAGCGCACGGCCGAGACCGTCGTTGCCGTTGCTGCCGGTGAGCTGCGCGAGCTGGTCGAAACCGGGGTTCGCGGTCAGCGACAGGCCCTCGGCGGTCTGCTTGATGTTGAAGCTCAGCAACGAGTTGTGGCGTGGCCGGAACACCTCGCCGTTGGTGATGCTGGCCGTATAGCCGGTGTCGCCCAGGCGCACCGCATCGGTGAAACCGCCCTGGTAGATCGGGCCGCTCACCAGTTCGCGCTGGTAGTTGCCGGCGTAGAAGCCCTGCGCCACGTTCAGTTCCAGGTGCGCGCCCGGCGAGATGACCAGCGCACCCTCGTTGGTGCCGCTGTCGTAGAAGTCGCCCACACGCAGGCGGCCACTGTTGGTGCCGCCCGCCTCGGTGACGTCGAACAGTACCTTGCCGCCCGGCATGATGTTGACGTAGCCGTGGGTGACCAGGTCACCACCACGCGGCATCAGGGTGCCGTACACGCGCAGGCGGTTGAAGCCATCCTCGCGGAACGAGGGGCCGGTGCCATCGAGCAGTGCGTTCGAGTCGGTGGCAACCGAGGCGATGTCGCCGTGGCCGACCACCATGCCGGCCGCCAGCACGCGCAGCTCCGGGGTGCGCAGGGCACCGCCTTCCAGGGCGATGGTGCCGTTCTCCACCAGCATGAAATCGGCGCCGGTGGTTTCGGCAGTGCGCCAGGTGCCGCCCTTGGCGACGCGGATCACGCCGGCCGAGTTGCCCAGCGTGGAAGCATCCAGCTCATCCAGGCGCAACTGGCCAAGCAGGAGCTGCCGTGTACCCGGGTCGTTGAGGTAATCCTGCACCGACGCCGGGCCGATGCCGTTCGGGCCGGCGCTGGAGCGGTTGTAGATGTTCACCGCATAGTTGATGTACGTCGTGGCGAAGTCGGTATCGTTCCAGCGCGCGAAGTCGTCATCGACGAACGCCTGCAGCTGGCGAGCGGTGCGCAGGTAGCCGGGGTTGATGTCGCCGCTGACATTGCCGGTGACGGTCAGGGTGTCGCCCGGGTCGCGGTAGCCGCCGGCAGTGATGATGTTGTTGCTGTAGATGTCCTGGCCGGGGAAGGTTTCCAGCTTGCGGCCACTGCCATCGGGATCGAAGCTGACCGACGGGCCGGTGGTCCGGGCCGGATCGCGGAACACCAGCAGGCCGTTGGGCTGCACCACCTCGTACATGGCCTTGTGCAGCAGCCCGGCATCCATGCCGCCGCCGTAATTGCCGGTGTAGATCTCGGTCATCCGCGGCGACGGCGTATAGATCACCTTGCCACCGCTGCTGGCGGCGTGGATCTGCACCGAGTCGACCAGCGGCAGGTCGCCGGCCAGGTAACGTTCGACGCCACCGGACTGCATGATCGAGCAGGACGAGATGCAGTGGCCGGACACGATGGTGTTCAGGCCGTTGCTGCGGATCACCCCCTGCAGCCACTCACCCGCGATCAGCGCGCCACCATTGGAGGTGCGCAGCACGACTTCGCGGATCGGACGGCCTTCGGCCTGTGCCTTGGCCAGCAACGCCGGCAGTGCGACCACGTCGGCGACGGTGACACCGCCACTGAGCACGACGCGATCGCCCTGCACGTGATAATTCATTGCCATGACGTCATCCATCTGGCCCAGGGTCGCGATACCCACCAGGCCCGCCAGGGCGATGCTCAACTTCGAATGCTTCATTGCGTTCTCTCTCTCTCCGCCCGCACCACGCGGGTCGAAAGCAGAACGCAGCAGCGGGGCAGACGCCCCCAGTCGGCGACGAGAAAAAAGATGAATGCATTCACAATGGAAATACAGAAGAAATGCGGGCTTCCCCATCCGGTCACCGTCGCGTAAAACTCGATGACGCGTCCGTCATTGTCGTCCGAGGTCCTCCCCTGTCCGTGCCCTCCCCTTTGCTCCGTGCTGCGCCGGAACTGCCTGGGATTCCGGACGTCTTCATTGCATTCGTACGTGAGGAACGCGCGCCGCTGTGCGCTTTCCTGCGCGCCCGCGGTGTCGGTCCCGAGGATGCCGAGGACATCGCCCAGGACTGCATGGAGCGCCTGATCCGCTACCGCGCACACGACACCGAGGAACTGCGGCTGCTGCTGTACCGCATCGCCCGCAACCGCCTAGCAGACCGCGGGCGCTCGCCGCAATCGCGCAACCACCTGTCGCTGACCGAACGCGACGGCAACGAAGAAGCTGCCAGTGCTTCTCCTGATCCGCTGCGTCAGGCAGAATCCGGGCAGATGCTCGCCCTGCTGCGCCAGGCACTGTTCAAGCTTCCCGAACGTGCCCGCGAGGTGTACCTGCTCAACCGCATCACCGGGATGAGCTATACACAGATCGCCCGGCATTGCGGCATCACCGCCAAGACCGTGGAAAAACACATTGCCCGTGCATTGCAGGGCCTGCGCAAGGAGCTGGGCCCCGATCCTCTCCACAATGATGGAGACACCGAATGATCCGCAACGACAACAGGGATGACACGTTGCTTTTTGAACACGCAAGCGCCTGGGTAGCCAGGCTGGAAGCCCCCGACTGCAGCCCCGAAGAGCGTCAATCCTTCGAGGACTGGCTGGCCGAGGATCCCGCGCACGTCAGCGCATGGGTGCAGGCCGAGAAGCTGCACCAGCGCAGTGCCGGCCTGGCCGGCGACCCGTGGCTGCGCACCGCCGCCGCGCGCGCGGCACGCAGGCCGCAGCGTCGTTGGCTGCCAAGTGTGGCCGCCGCTGCCGGCGTATGCCTGGCCGTTGGCCTGGGCTGGATGCTGTACACCGATGGCAATCCCACACCCCTGACCTATGCCAACGCCAGCCTGCTGCCGCAGCAGCGCACGCTGGCCGATGGCAGCATCGCCATGCTCGACGCCGGCACTACGCTCACCGCACGCTTCGGCTGGCGCAAACGCGAACTGGCACTGGAACAGGGCCGCATCCAGCTGCAGGTCGAACCGTCATCGCGCTCGCTGCGGGTGCAGGCCGGTGGCAGTTCGATCCGCGATATCGGCACCACCTTCCAGGTTGAACGCCTGGCTGACGGCCGGGTCGAAGTCGCGCTGCTGGAAGGCGTAGTGGAAGTCACCAGTGGCAACGCGCAGCACACGCTCTCGCCGGGCCAGCAGCTGCAGGTCCTGGCCTCCGGGAAGATCCAACCGGGCCCGCAGCTGTCCTCGACCGCCGCCGCCGAGGCCTGGCCGCAGGGCAAGCTGGTGTTCGACGGCACGCCCCTGGCCACCGTGGTCGAGCGCATGAACCGCTATGGCAGCACGCCCCTGGTGGTCGCCGACCCGGATATCGCCGACCTCGCGGTCAGCGGCACCTTCCGTGCAGGCGACGCGCACGAACTGCTTTCCGCCCTGGAACTGGGGTGGTCCATTGCTGGCCAGCCGCGCTCGGATGGCGCGCTGGAACTGCGCCGCACCTACTGAGGCGGCGGCCGATGCCGGCGCCGGGTGTGCTTCGTTGGGACATGCTGCGCTGGGGCCTGCTGCAGGCCCTGCTATGCGTTGTGCTGGTGCCCGGTTTGGCGGCCACGACAGGCGCTGCCGAGGCAGTCAGGCAGGTCGACTATCGGATCGCTCCTGGCGCCCTGCCGCCGGCACTACAGCAATGGGCGCGCCAGAGCGGCATCGCCCTGGTGTTCGACGCACGTGAACTGGGCGACCTGCGCACCAGCGGCGCTGCCGGCTCGCTGGCGCCGGCCGCCGCACTGAAGCAGCTCGTCGCCGGCATGCCGGTGAACATCCTGCAGACACCCAGCGGCGGATTCGTGGTGCGCCGGCATGCTGCGCCACCCGACGTGGTCGCGCAGCCGGTACGGCGGCCACCGCCGCCACCGCCATCGAAGCCGGTGCAGGTGGAGCTGGCGCCGATCCATGTCACCGGCAGCCGGTTGCCGCGCACCTCCGTGCAGACCACACTGCCGGTAACAATGATCGACCGCGAAGACATCCTGCGCAGCGGCTACGGCACGTTGTTCGACCTGTTGCGCCACCTGCCCGGCATGAACGGCCACCCGCCCCTGAGCACCTCGCGCAGTGGCGATTCGCTGTACCTGCCGGTCGGCGCAGCGGCCACCACCAGCCTGGATGGCATGGGCCCGCGCGCGACCCTGTTCCTGGTCAATGGCCGGCGCCTGCCGCGCTATCCGATGGTCTCGCTGGAAGAAGGCGGGCTGACCGATCTGGGTGGCATTCCGCTCAGCTTCGTCGAGCGCATCGAACTGGTGCGCGGCGGTGCTTCGGCCATCTACGGCGCCGACGCAATGTCCGGCGTGGTCAACATCATTCTGCGCGACCAGGCCGAGGGGCAGGAGGCCACGCTGCAATCGGGGGTCAGCAGCCGTGGTGATGGCGATCAGTACCGGCTGCAGGCAGCCACCGGTGGCGTGCGCGAAGGTGGCGACCGCTGGTTTGCCGGCGTCGACCTGCATCGCCTGCAGCATGTGGCCGGTGACCAGCGCGACTGGCATGCAGAAACCTCGCTGTACCCGATCGGGCTGATCCTGGGCAACGGCGATTACTACCCGGCCACGCAGTGCCATCCGCCGCTGCAGCGCGAAGACGACGGCTGCTGGTTCGACAACGCCCGCCCGCGCTCGCTGCAGCCGGCATCGGAAACACTGTCCGGCTACCTGCGCTATCGCCACGAACGCGGTGACGGACGCTACGCCTATGTGGAAGCACGCGCCAGCCACAACCGCCAGCGCTTTGAACTGGGCCCGACTGCCGTCGCCCTCAATTTCAACCGTGGCGCGATCCTCAACGTGGTGCTGCAGGAAGGCGGCGAAGTACGCCCGCGCGTGCATGCCACCGAAGGCGACATCAGTTTCGGCATGGGCCGTGAGCGTGCCGGTCGCAGCTGGGATGCCGGCCTCAGCGCGCAGCGCAGCCAGGTGGACCTGCGCACCGAAGGCACCGTGCGCAGCGAACGCCTGCTGGAAGCCGCACGAACGCTGGACTTCCTGCCCGGCTTTTCCACCCTGCCGCCGGGGCTGGCAGAGGAACTGTTTCCGGCCATCCACAACCGCGGACGCACCGAACAGTGGCAGGGCTGGTGGGGCATGCAGCGCACCCTGATGACACTGCCCGGTGGTGCAGCACAACTGGCGACCGGCATCGATCTGCGCCGCGAGCGCTGGACGTCGTTGCCTGACCCGCTGCTGGGCAAGGGCGAGCTGGCGCTGGGCCTGCCGATGGAGCAGCGCCGGCTGACGCGGCAGAGCAACGCCGCCTACGCCGAACTGGGCCTGCCGTTGGCGCCGACGCTGCGCCTGGACGTGGCCGCGCGGCTGGACCGCGATGGCGGTGACACTGCATTTTCGCCGCGTGCCGGCCTGCGCTGGAGCCCGAGCCCGCACTGGTCGTTCCTGCTGGCGAGTGGCCGCGGCTACCGCGCGCCCAGCATCTTCGAGCGGCGGCGACCGCCGGGCTACTTCGGCCTGTATCCCCTGCCCGCATCGGCTTCCCTTCCGCCGTGCGCGCGCCCCCTGCGTGGTGGTGGCTGCGCGGTGGAAGTAGAGGTGGTCGAGAACGATGCGCTGAAAGCCGAGACTTCGCGCAGCCACTCGCTGGCCGCCAGCTGGACTCCGAATGATGCGTTCTCGCTGTCGCTGACCCACAACATCGTTGAACTGCGCAACGAGATCCTCGCCCTGCAACCCAGCGACGCCCTGTGGAATCCCGGTACCTGGGAGCTGGATGAGCAGGGCCGCCTGCGTGATCTTCGCCTGTCATTCGACAACATCGGCCGCACCACCTCGCGTAACTGGGTACTGCGTGGCGAGTACCGGGTGGATGCCGGCCGCAACGGGCAATGGCTGTTCTCGCTGGATGCACTGAAACAGCAGGAACTGCGTCGTGATCGCAGCCATGGCCAATCGGTGGACCTGCGCGGGCATGCCACGCCGGCGAACGCGGGCATCCTCAACGTGCAGTGGCAGAACCCTTCCTGGGACATCGCCCTGCGTGGCAACCGCGTCGGCCGCACCCGCGCATGGCTGGCCGGTGAAGCATGCACGCAGGAGCAGCATGACCAGCGCCTCTGCATGAACCCCGCGCAGCTGCGCTGGAACCTGCACCTGGCGCGACGGCTGAGCCCGCGCGTGATTGCCGCACTGGACGTGCACAACCTGCTTGATACGCGACCGGTGAACCATCTGGTCGGTAGCGGCGGGCAGATGGCCGGACTGGACGATCCGCTGGGGCGCTACTTCCTGCTGACCCTGCAATTCCGCTGAGCGTAGTACCCTACGCCGCCTGTTCCACGGCGTCGAAGGCGAGTCATGAAAGCCTACCTCTGGTTCTTGGGCGCGCTCATGCTGTTCTTCGCGCTGCCCTTCCCCTGCCTGCTCTATTACGGCACCAGCTGGCCGATGGACCTGGGCCACCGCAGCGCGCCTTGGCTGGCACTGGGTTTACTGGCGACGTCGCTGGCGCTGTGGTTGGTGCTGCTGTACGCCTTCCTGCATTACCTGCTGCTGGCGCCACCGCGCGCACTGCAACGCGTGCGCAGCATCCTCGCCAACGGCGAGCCACGCAGCGCGCGCATCGAGCAGGCCGAGCAGACCGGTGTGCAGGTGCGTGGCTTCGCGCAGTGGCGGCTGCAACTGGCCTTCGACAACCTGTCCGGCACGCCGATCACCGAAACGCTGGTCGTGGTCGACAGCAAGCCACAGCTGCAGCGTTTTGCCGTGGGCAGACAGGTGGATGTGCTGCTCAGCCGCACGCCGGGCACATCGCCCAACCTGATGCTGGAAGGCGCGCAACCGGAACTGGACCGCGCCAGCCTGTGGCGCCGGGCCATCGGCGGCCTGGTCGGCATCGTCGGGGTCGCTGCTGCGTACGTCATGGCCTACCGCCTGCAGAGCGATGGCATGGGTTGGACGTTTCTCGGATTCGGTCACCCACTGCTGATCTGCCCGCTGGTGCTGTGCATCTACCTGATCGGCCTGCGCCTGCTGGCGCGCCTGCTCGCCGGCACGCTGCAGATCGACGCGCGCGGCGAAGCGCTCAAGTACCGCGGTATCGGTGCCGAAGCGCGGGTACTCGACGTGCGCCAGACCGGTACCTACGTCAACGAACAACCGCAGGTGGAGTTCCAGCTGGAATACCTCGACCGCGAGGGCAACGTGCAGCAGGCCAGCGTGCGTCGCTTCGTTGCGCTGCTCGACCTGGCGAACATTCCTCGCGGGCAGGTCGACATCCTGTACGACCCGGATGATCGCCGCAGCGTGCGCATGGAGGACGCGTGAAGCGGCCCGTGTCCACACCGCTGGTGTTTGCCGGCGTGGTGCTGGCCCTGGCCGGTGTCGCCACGGCGGGCGGCGCACTGCAGACCGTCGATGCGACCCTGCGTGGCGCCATATCGACTACGCCTGCGGATGCAACACAGCAGCCTCCCTGGGAACAACCATTGCGCACCACGGCCATCGCAACGCCACGGGCGGCTTTCGAACCGATGCAGGCGCCCGGGCGCACGCGGCCGAACCTGCTGCTCGACGCCGAGCGCCTGCAGGCTGCACGGCAGGCGCTGGAGGCAATGCCCGGACTGGCCGGCGAACGCCTGGTCGTCTTCCACAGCATCCACTTCCATGACGACGGCCGCATCGACATCGACCTGGTCGATCCACAGCAGCCGGGCCACGTGGATGGTTACCACTACCAACGCGGGCAGTGGCGCAAGGGCGATGCGGTGAATCCGCAACAGTTCGCGCCGACCATCAGCCTGCGCCGCAGCAGCACCGCACTGGCCAACATCGATTTCGATGCCGTGCCACGGGTGACGCAGGCCCTGCAGCAACAGCGCAATGCACTGATGCGTACGCCGGCCCAGGTCGGCCATGTGTATGTGGTCATCCGCAAGGGCGGCAAGCTGGTGTGGCTGCCGGATGAAGTAGCCGGCGACCGCCAGACCGTGCGCCTGCGCTACGACGCCAAGGGCAACCTGCAGTAGAAAAAGGGGACGGAGGGAATTAGGTCGCAAGTGGCGCGACGATGGCCAAAGCGACTTGATCCCCTCCGTCCCCTTTTCTGCTATCTCACCGAGCGGGCGATGGCGTACTGCGCGGCGTAGTACGTGGACAGCACCAGCAGGCTGGCCAACGGCAGTCCACCGCCGAAGCGATCCCACGCCAGCAACGAATCACTGGCTACGAACAGCAGTGCGCCAGCGGCCGCCCAGCGCGCGCTGCCGGCTTCCCGCGCATCGGCGTGCGGCCGCTCCCAGTAACGCGCCAGTGCCAGCACCGCCATGGCGGCCAGCACCACGACGTAGGCCAACACCGGAATGCGCATCGGCAGCGGCAGATGCGGCCACAGGCCGGCCACGTTGATCGAAGCGAATGCGGCAAGCAGCACGAAGGCAGCGAGCAATCCGCGGCCCGCGCGCAGGCCGGCACGGAACGCGGCGATGTAGCACAGATGCGCAAGCAGGAAGGCAACCAACCCCGGCACGAACGCGTCGATCGGCAGCATCAGCGCGATATCGCCCACGCAGGACAACAGCATGCCGGCCAGCACCGCGCGCCGGTAGAACGCATCCGCCACCGGCCGCGCCTGCCAGGCGATGGCGGCGATCAGCAGCGTGGTTGCCGGCTTGGCCAACCAGTGCAGCCAACGCCCGTCGCCGTCCAGGTAGGCGCCGACGATGGCCAGCACGGCCACCACCAGGATCACCCCGTCGCGCGTCCGCAGGCTCATCGCGCCTTCCACAGTTCGGCAAGGCGGTCCGGGCGGCCGCTGATGCGTTCCAGCACCGGATACTGCAAGCCGCCGTGGTAGTCGATCTTCATCGTATCGATGCGGTCGAACTGTTTGACCAACAGCGTGATCGGCGCCTTGTCAGTGGCCGCTGCAGCCACCGCATCCTTCAAGCGCTGGCTGCTGTATTCGCGACCGCCAACGGCGATCACCTTCATGCCCGGCGCCAGGCCGGCATTGAACGCCGGGCTGTCCCAGACCACATCGCCGACCACGCCACTGTCGAGCACCGTCGCGCCCAGCGAGTACGCCAGCAGCGCTGCCTTCGCGCGTTTTTCCTGTGCCTTGTAGGCCTCGTTCGGCGCCTCGCGGTAGACCAGCTTCCAGCCCGCCAGTTCCAGGCCGCCGGTCAGCGATCCGTGCCCGTCCAGGCGCTGGCGCAGGAAACTGGCCCAGTCGTACGGCGCGATGCCGTTGAGAGTCGCCACCACGTCATCGAAGGTGTACGGATTGACGTCCCAATCGCCGTTGCCAACGCCAAAGAAGGCACGCGCGAAATCATCCAGGCTGCGACGGTTGCCGGTCAGCCCACGCAGCTTGCCCTCCACCTCCAGCCACAGCATCTGCCCGCCGGAGTAGTAGTCTTCGCTCATCTGGTAATTGCGGTACGGCAACGTGCGGCGCTGGGCGATGGTCGGGTCGTTGGTCGTGTCCTGCAGCGGGCGCCAAGCCAGGCCCGGGCGGCCGCGGTCATAGGTTGCCGCCACGTTCGCCAGCATGTCGCGCGCCTGCTCAGTGGTCCACAGCCCGGAACGCGCGGCCAGCACCTGGCCCCAGAACTGGGTCTGGCCTTCGTACACCCACAACAGGCTGTCGCCCATCGGCGTATTGAAATTGGCCGTGGCCAGGTCGGCACCGCGACGGTACTTGCCGTTCCACGAGTGGGTGTACTCATGCGGCAGCAGGTCGCGCATCCAGGCATTGCTGTCCCACTCGGTGAAGTAGCCCGGGTCGGCACTGTTCTCGCTGGAGCGATGGTGCTCCAGCCCGATGCCGCCGAGACGATCGGTCAGGGCAAGCAGGAATTCGTAGTGATCGTAGTGACGCGCGCCGTACAGCTTGTCGGCCTGCTGCACCAGCGCACGATGCACCTTCAACTGCGCATCGGTTGGCTTCAGCGATTTGGCATCGTCGGCGAACACGTTCAGATGCACCGGCGCCTTCGCGCCCGGGTCGAGGTCGATGCGCTGGTGATGCTCACCGGCAAACAACGGCGAGTCGACCAGGTGGTCGTACGAAATCGGCTTGAACACCACGGTGTCGCCATCGCGGCGTGCGGTTTCCAGCGCGGTGGCATAGGCCCAGCCCTTGGGCAGGGTCACGCTCGCCTGCGCCTGCAGATTGCGCGCGTCCACGCCGGCCGGATACAGCGAGTTGGCGTTCCACTGCAGGTTGAGCATTTCCGGGGTCATCACCACCCGGCCCTGGCTTCCACCCTGCGAAGACAGGAAATCGAAGTGGGCGACGATCTCACTCACACCCGCCGGCACGTCCACTTTGAACGCGTACACGTTGAACTGGTCGCGCTGCCAGGCCAACGGCTTGCCGTTGGCGGTCACCCGCAGCCCCGCCAGCTTGTCGATGGGGCCGGTGGGCGAATGGTTGCCGGGAATCCACTGCGGGTACAGCAGGGTCAGCGGGCCGGGCTTGGCCGGCACGGTGGCGGTCACCTTGAAGATGCGCCGGGCCAGGTCGCGCGCGTCGACATCGATGCGCAGCAGGCCGGGGGCGGCGGCATCACCCGGTGGCGGGGTCTGCGCCAGCGCGGGCGTGGCCGCCATCGCGAACAGCACGGACATCACCAGGGCACGGGTTTTCATCGGCAACTTCCAGCAGCAGAGGATTCCCCGATGCTAGGCCTGTGCGGTGCCGAGCCCCATGGCCGAAGGTCATGGTTGTCAGTGCATCGACCTGATGCAGCAAAGCCTCACCGCAGCGACATCGAGGGCGGGCCGCATCCCGAAGCCGTGCGAACCAAGGTTCACACCCACCAGATGCACCATCGCAATAAACCGGAAGCCGCATCGGTAGATCCACGCCATGCGTGGATGACATGCATCCCGAAGCCGTGCGAACCAAGGTTCGCACCCACCCGTAGCGCTATCGGTCAGTCGACCAGGCGCAGGCGCAGTTCCTTCGGCAGCGCGAACACCATCGATTCCGGCTCGCCTTCCAGCTCGCCCACGCCGCTGGCCCCCAGCTCGGCCAGACGCGCCAGCACGCCATCGACCAGTACCTGCGGCGCCGACGCACCGGCGGTCACGCCGATATGCTGCTTGCCGAGCACCCAGGCCGGATCGATCTCGTGCGCACCGTCGATCAGGTAGCTCTCCACGCCTTCACGGCGTGCCAGCTCACTCAGTCGGTTGGAGTTCGAGCTGTTGGGAGAACCGACCACCAGCACCAGGTCGCAGCGCTTGGCCAGGTCGCGCACGGCGTCCTGGCGGTTCTGCGTGGCGTAGCAGATGTCATCGTTCTTCGGACCCTGCATCGCCGGGAAGCGCTCGCGCAGCGCATCGATGATGCCGCGCGTGTCGTCCACCGACAGCGTGGTCTGGGTGGTGTACGCGAAGTTTTCCGGCTGGTTGATCTGCAGCGTGGCCACCTGCTCCACGTCCTCGACCAGGTAGATCTGGCCGGTGCCCGCTTCGCGGTTCCACTGGCCCATCGTGCCTTCCACTTCCGGATGGCCGGCATGGCCGATCAGCACCACGTCACGGCCGGCGCGGCAGTGGCGGGCGACTTCGAAATGAACCTTGGTCACCAGCGGACAGGTGGCGTCGAACACCTTCAGGCCACGACGCTCGGCTTCCTGGCGCACGGCCTGGGAAACGCCATGGGCGCTGAAGATGACGGTGTTGTTGTCCGGCACTTCGTCGAGTTCTTCGACGAAGATCGCGCCGCGCTGCTTCAGGTCATCGACCACGAAGCGGTTGTGCACCACTTCATGGCGGACATAGATGGGCGCGCCGAGCGTTTCGATCGCGCGCTTGACGATCTCGATCGCACGATCGACACCGGCACAGAAACCACGCGGGTTGGCGAGCAGCACATCCATCAGTTCAGTCTCCCGGCAGCGGCCGGCTTACGGTTTCGGGTTGGCATTATCCGCCTTTTTGGCGGACTTGCCGTCGAACAGGCCGAACAGCGCGATGCCTATGGCACCCACCACGATGGCCGAATCGGCGATGTTGAACGAGGGCCAGACATGCTCGCCGACGTACCACTGGATGAAATCCACTACGTGGCCATGCACCTGGCGGTCGATCACGTTGCCGATCGCACCGCCGATGATCAGCGCATAAGGCACGGCGGCCTTCCAGTTGCCACGGGCGATAGCGCGCAGCCACCAGGCCATCAGGCCGCTGATGGCGATCGCCAGAACGGTGAAGAAATGCTTCTGCCAGCCACCGGCGTCGCTCAGGAAGCTGAACGCCGCACCGGTGTTGTAGGTGCGGTACCAGTTCCAGAAGCCGTCGATGACCACCACCGGCTGGAACTCCGGCAGGCTCGACAGCACCCAGGCCTTCGACCACTGGTCCAGGCCGATGATGACTGCCGACAGCAGCAGCCAGATCAGTGCGTTCGGATACGGGCGCGGGGCGGCCATCAGAACCAGCTCCGCACTTCGCCGGCACCGGCGATGTTGGTCACGCAGCGGCCACACAGTTCCGGGTGGTCGGCATTGCTGCCAACGTCGGCACGGTGGTGCCAGCAGCGCACGCACTTGGACTTCTGCGTCGGCTGGGCGCTGACGAACACCTCGTTGGTGGTCGCCGGGCGCACCTGCACGTCACCGCTGATGAACAGGAAACGCAGTTCATCGGCCAGCGGCTGCCAGCGTGCGGCCTGCTCTTCGCTGGCGGCGATGGTGATCTCCGCTTCCAGCGCGGCGCCGATCGCACCATTGGCGCGCATCGGCTCCAGCACCTTGGCCACCTGTTCGCGCACGGCCAGCAGCTGGTCGAAGTCGGCAGCGTTGAGCTGCGCCTCGGCCGGCAGCGGAGCCAGGCCCTCGTACCAGGTGGTGAACAGCACGTGGCCGGCACGGTCACCCGGCAGGTAACCCCACAGCTCGTCGGCGGTGAAGGTCAGGATCGGCGCCACCCAGCGGGTGAACGCTTCGGCGATGTGGTACATCGCGCTCTGCGCCGAACGACGACCGTCCGAATCGGTCGGCATCGTGTACAGGCGGTCCTTGGTCACGTCCAGGTACAGCGAACCCAGGTCCACGCTGCAGAAGTTCAGCAGCAGCTGCACGATCTCGGCCATGTCGTAGTTGTCATACGCCGCCTTGATCTTCTCCTGCAGCTCCCAGGCGCGATGCACGATCCAGCGGTCCAGCGCGACCATCTCGTTGAGCGGGCGCAGGTGCTGGGCCGGATCGAAACCGTCCAGGTTGCCCAGCAGGAAGCGGGCGGTGTTGCGCAGGCGACGGTAGGCGTCGGCGGTGCGCTTGAGGATTTCCTGCGACAGCGACATCTCGTTGCTGTAGTCGGCCGAGGCGATCCACAGGCGCAGGATGTCCGCGCCCAGCTTGTTCATGATTTCCTGCGGCTCGATGCCGTTGCCCAGCGACTTGGACATCTTGCGGCCGTGCTCGTCCACGGTGAAACCGTGGGTGAGGCACTGCTTGTACGGCGCGCGCTTGTCGATGGCCACGCCGGTCAGCAGCGAGGACTGGAACCAGCCGCGATGCTGGTCGGAGCCTTCCAGGTACAGGTCGGCCGGCTTGCCGAAGCCACGTGCGGCCAACACCGCCTCATGGGTCACGCCGGAATCGAACCAGACATCGAGGATGTCGGTGACCTTCTCGTAGTCGGCCGCTTCGGCACCCAGCAGTTCGGCCGCGTCCAGCGAGTACCACACGTCGATGCCTTCGGCTTCAACGCGGTCGGCCACCTGCTGCATCAGCTCCACCGAACGCGGGTGGATCTCGCCGGTCTGGCGGTGGGTGAACAGTGCGATCGGCACGCCCCAGGTGCGCTGGCGCGAGATCGTCCAGTCCGGGCGGCCATCGACCATGCTCTGGATGCGCGCCTTGCCCCAGCTCGGGAACCAGCCGACGGTGTCGATGGCTGCCAGCGCATCGTTGCGCAGGTTGGCCTTGTCCATCGAGATGAACCACTGCGGGGTGGCGCGGAACACCACCGGCGTCTTGTGCCGCCAGCAGTGCGGGTAGCTGTGGCGGATCTCGACGAACGCCAGCAGTGCGCCGCTGTCACGCAGCACCTGCACGATCGCCTCCTGCGCCTTCCACAGGTGCTGGCCAGCCAGCACCACGTCGCCTGCAGGCGGGGTCGATTCCAGGTAGACGCCACGGCCGTCGATCGGGGTGATCTGACCGGCGTTGTACTTGTCCAGCAAGCCATACTTCTGGCTGACCACGTAGTCTTCCTGGCCGTGGCCGGGCGCAGTGTGCACCGCACCGGTACCGTCCTCATCGGACACGTGTTCGCCGTTGAGCACGAGGATCTCGCGCTCCGGGTAGAACGGGTGCGCCAGCAGCTGGTTTTCCAGCGCCGAACCTTCAGCTTCACCATGCAGCACCACCGCGTCCACGCCGTAGCGCTGCAGCGACCGCTCGGCCAGGGCCGCGGCCAGCACCAGCCAACGGCGCTTGCCGTTGTGCGCCGGGCCTTCGGCCAGCACGTAGCGGATGTCCGCACCCAGCGACACCGCCAGCGAGGCCGGCAGCGTCCACGGAGTGGTGGTCCAGATCGGCACGGCCACTTCCACGTCAGCCGGCAGGCTGACACCGAACGCCTGCGCCATCGCCTGCGCATCACGTGCGGCGTAGGCCACGTCGATCGCCGGCGAGGTCTTCTCGTGGTACTCGATCTCGGCTTCGGCCAGCGCCGAACCGCAGTCGAAGCACCAGTACACCGGCTTGGCGCCGCGCAGCAGATGGCCGTTGGCCACGATCTTGGACAACGCGCGGATCTCGTTGGCCTCGAAATCGAAGCTCAGGGTCTTGTACGGGTTGTCCCAGTCGCCGGTGACGCCCAGGCGCTTGAAGTCGGCACGCTGGATGTCGATCTGTTCTTCGGCGAACTCGCGGCACTTCTGCCGGAACTCGACCGCATCGAGCTTCACCCCGACCTTGCCCCACTTCTTTTCCACCGCGATTTCGATCGGCAGGCCATGGCAGTCCCAGCCCGGCACGTAGGGCGCATCGAAGCCGGCCAGGTAGCGCGACTTGACGATGACGTCCTTGAGGATCTTGTTGACCGCGTGGCCCAGGTGGATGCGCGCATTGGCGTACGGCGGACCGTCATGCAGCACGAACAGCGGGCGGCCGGCGGCGTTGTCGCGCAGCTGCTGGTAGAGCCCCTGCTCTTCCCAGCGCGCCAGAATGCCCGGCTCGCGCTTGGGCAGGTCGCCGCGCATCGGGAATTCGGTGGCCGGCAGGTTGAGGGTGGTCTTGTAGTCCTGGCTCACGCAGTGGCTCGCAATCTATGTTCGGAAAGGATGGCACGCGCCTGTTCGGCGTCGCGGTGCATCTGGTCGGTCAGCGCCGCCAGATCATTGAATTTCTCTTCATCGCGCAGCTTGGCGACGAATTCCACTTCGATGTGACGCCCGTACAGGTCGCCCTGGAAATCGAACAGGTGCGCTTCCAGCAGCGGCTCCACGCCGTCCACGGTCGGCCGGGTACCGAAACTGGACACCGACGGCCAAGGCTGGTCGAACACCCCGTGCACCCAGGTCGCGTAGATGCCCGACAGCGCCGGAGTCTTCGGGAACCGCAGGTTGGCAGTGGGGAAGCCCAGCGTACGGCCGAGCTGACGCCCGCGCACCACCCGCCCGCTGATCGAGTAGGGACGCCCCAGCAGGTCGCCGACGCGGGCGAAGTCGCCTTCCTGCAGCAGCTGGCGGATCCGGGTGCTGGAGATGCGATCACCGTGCAGGTCGACCGCTTCGATTTCGCCGGCGCTGAAACCGAGCTCGGCGCCCAGCGCCTGCAGCAGGGCCAGATCGCCACGGCGGCGGTTGCCGAAACAGAACTCCGGCCCGATCCAGACCTCGCGGGCGTTCAGGCGCTGGGCCAGCAGCTGGCGCACGAAGGTTTCGGCCGGCATCGCCGCCATCGCCGCGTCGAAGCGCAGCAGGCCGATCGCATCGACGCCCAGTTCGTGCAGGATCTCGACCTTGCTGCGGGCCAGGGTCAACCGCGGCGGCGGCGTGCCCTGGGCAAAGAACTCACGCGGCAGGGGCTCGAAGGCCACCGCCACCGCAGCCACACCCAAGGCGCGCGCACGCGCGACCGCGTGCCGCACCAGCGCACGATGGCCCAGGTGGAGGCCGTCGAATGCACCGATGCAGACCACGCTTCCGTTGGGGAACAGCTCCCCGCCCTCGACGCTTCTGAACAGCCTGCTCATCAACTCTCGTTCCGGCCGGCCCAAGCCCGCCGTTTCAATGGTGTAACCCTGAAGTATAGCCGCCGGGAGCCACGATCAATGCCCGCGCAGGTCGCGCGGACGGAAGCCCATCGCCACCATTGCCAGCAGATAGGTCAACCCGCCACCGCCGACCAGCAGGCCGAGGGCACCGATCCGTTCCCACACGCCCATCGACGAGAAGCCCGGCAGCCAGTACAGCAGGGCCAGCAGCACGCCGACCATCGCCGTGCACGCCACCAGCAGCCGCAGCAGGTAACCGCCCCAGCCGGGACGCCGCTGGTAGACATCGGTCTTGCCCAGCCAGTACCACAGCAGCCCCAGGTTCAGGTAACTGGACAGCGCACTGGCGATGCCCAATGCCAGGTGCAGGCCCGGCTGCTTGCCGAGGGCGGCCATCACCCCCTGCGCCTTCAGCTCATCGGGCACCATCACCTGGTACAGCACCGCCAGCAGGGCGAAGTTGAACACCATGTTGGCCACCAGCGCGGCGACACCGGCACGCACCGGCGTTTTGGTGTCCTGCCGCGCGTAGAAGGCCGGCAGCACCACTTTCAGCAGCGCGAAGGCTGGCAGGCCGAAGCTCAGGCCGTACACCGACAGCGCCGTCATGCGGGTGTCGAAGGCGGTGAACTGGCCGTGCTGGAAGATCGTGGAGATCAGCGGCTCGGCCAGCAGCAGCAGGCCGAGCATGGCCGGCACCGAAATCAGCAGGGTCATGCGCAGGCCCCAGTCCAGCGAGCGCGAGAAGCCTTCGCGGTCGGTGCTGACGTGGTGCCGGGCCAGCGCCGGCAGGATCACCGTGCCCAGGGCCACGCCGAACACGCCCAACGGCAGCTCCAGGAAGCGATCGGCCAGCGACAGCCAGGACTGCGAGCCATCGGTCAGCTTGGCGGCGATGACGGTATCCAGCAGCAGGTTGATCTGCGCCACTGACGAGCCGAACAGGGTCGGCACCATCAGCGTCATCACCTTGCGCACGCCCGGATGGTTCCAGCCCCAGCGCGGCAGGGTCAGCAGGTCGATACCCTTCAACGAAGGCAACTGGAACAGCAGCTGCAACAGGCCGGCGGCCAGCACGGCCCAGCCGAGGGCGAGGATCTGCTTTTCCGGTGTGCCACCCAGCCGCGGCGCCAGCCACAGCGCGCCGGCAATCATGCACAGGTTGAGGATGACCGGGGTCAGCGCCGGCATCGCGAAGCGCTGGAAACTGTTCAGCGCACCGCCGGCCAGAGCGGTCAGCGAGACGAACAGCAGGAACGGGAAGGTCAGGCGGAACAGGTCGATCAGCAGGCCCTGCTTGGCAGGGTCGGTGTCGACGCCACTGGCGAAGACCGACGCCAGCTGCGGCGCGAAGATCAGCGCCAGCGCGGTGACCAGCATCAGCACGCCGCCCAGGGTGCCGGCAGTGCGGGCCATCAGTTCACGCAGCTCGGCGTGGCTGCGGGTTTCCTTCACCTCGGTGAACACCGGCACGAATGCGGTGGCAAAGGAGCCCTCGGCGAACAGCCGGCGCAGGAAATTGGGTATCCTGAAGGCGACCCAGAAAGCATCGGTGATGGCGTTGGTGCCGAAGGTCGAGGTCACCACCTGGTCCCGGACCAGGCCGAGAACCCGCGAGACCATGGTCATGCTGCTGAACGACAGCAGGCCCCGCAACATCTTGGGTGAACTCACTCAACGTCCCTCTTGACAATCGACTTGACGTACATTTCTTACGCCATCATACTAGCTAGCTTGCTGTTCCCATAACACCGATTTTTCAGGAAACCACCACCGTGGCCAATATCAAGTCCGCCAAGAAGCGCGCCAAGCAGACCGTCGTGCGCAACGCGCGCAACGTGGCTCAGCGCTCGATGCTGCGCACCGCTGTCAAGAAAGTGATCAAGGCGCTGGACGCCAACGATGCCGCCGGCGCTCAAGCCGCCTTCGCCGTTGCCCAGCCGATCCTGGATCGTTTCAGCGCGCGTGGCCTGATCCACAAGAACAAGGCTGCTCGCCACAAGAGCCGCCTGAACGACCGCATCAAGGCCCTCCAGGCCGCCTGATCCGGTTGGTTGCTGGAGCCCCGGCTCCGGCAGCACGCAAAAGCCCGGCTTCGGCCGGGTTTTTTTGTTGCCTGCAGTCTCCGCTTCTGTAGAGCCGAGCCCATGCTCGGCTGGCCGCGCGAACAGCAGCCGAGCATGGGCTCGGCCCTACAGAAGAGCGGCACCCACAAAAAACCCGGCCGAAGCCGGGTTTTTTCGCGGGAACCGCAACAGGCATTACTGCGCGTTGCGGGCCGCCTCGAGCTCGTCTTCCTTCTGGCGATCGAAGAACGCCATGATCCGGCTCATGATCGGGAACGTGCCCTCACGACCCAGTGCGGACACCAGGAACCACGGCTCCTTCCAGCCCAGCTCGGCCACGATCTTCTCGGCGGCGGCCTTGGCCTCGTCCTCGAACATCAGGTCGGCCTTGTTCAGCACCAGCCAGCGCGGCTTGGCCAGCAGCTCCGGATCGTGCTTTTCCAGTTCGCGCTCGATGGCACGCACCTGCTCGACCGGGGAAACCCCTTCCACACCACCCTCCATCGGCGAGATGTCGACGAGGTGCAGCAGCAGGCGGGTGCGCTGCAGATGGCGCAGGAACTGCGCGCCCAGACCGGCACCGTCGGCCGCACCTTCGATCAGGCCCGGAATGTCGGCGATCACGAAGCTGCGGTAGTTTTCCACCTTCACCACACCTAGGTTCGGGTACAGCGTGGTGAACGGGTAATCGGCCACCTTCGGCGTCGCCGCCGAGACGGCGCGGATCAGGGTGCTCTTGCCGGCATTGGGGAAGCCCAGCAGGCCGACGTCGGCCAGCAGCTTCAACTCCAGCTTCAGCGTGCGCTCTTCACCCGGCTCACCCGGCAGCGCCTGGCGCGGCGAGCGGTTGGTGGAGCTCTTGAAATGCATGTTGCCGAGGCCGCCGCGGCCGCCCTTGGCCACCAGCAGGCGGTCGCCATGCTGGGTCAGGTCGCCGATGATTTCATCGGTGGCCACGTTGATGATCACGGTGCCGACCGGCACGGTAATGACCATGTCTTCGCCGCCCTTGCCATAGGCCTGGCGGCCCATGCCGTTCTCGCCGCGCTGCGCCTTGAAGATGCGGTCATGGCGGAAGTCGACCAGGGTGTTGAGGTTTTCGTCGGCGCGGATCCACACGCTGCCGCCCGCACCGCCGTCGCCGCCGTCCGGGCCGCCGAGCGGAATGAACTTCTCGCGACGGAAGCCAATGCAGCCGTTGCCGCCGTTGCCGGCGAACACTTCGATTTCTGCTTCGTCTACCAGTTTCATTGTTTCGATGCCTGCGATGGGCGCGGCATGCACGCCGCCACCTTGATGTAGTGCCGGCCGCTGGCCGACAACCGGGCGATGCCCGTTTTACCATTGATTCCAACGAAAAGCCCCGCCGAAGCGGGGCTCTTCATGCAGCGTCTCCATGCCGGGGCATGGGCGCCGGCCGTTGCCTTATCAGGCTTCGACCGAGACGACGCTGACAGTGCGACGCTTCTTCGGGCCCTTCACGGTGAACTCCACCTTGCCGTCCGTCAGGGCGAACAGGGTGTGGTCACGACCGAGGCCGACGCCGGAACCCGGGTGGAACTGGGTGCCGCGCTGACGCACGATGATGTTGCCGGCTTCGATGGCCTGGCCGCCGAAGATCTTGACGCCGAGGTACTTCGGGTTGGAGTCGCGACCGTTGCGCGAAGAGCCTACGCCTTTTTTATGTGCCATGACCTATCTCCTTACTTGCTGCCACCGGCAATGCCGGTGATCTCGATTTCGGTGTAGTACTGACGGTGACCCTGGCGCTTCATGTGGTGCTTACGGCGACGGAACTTGATGATCCGGACCTTGTCGGCACGACCCTGGGACAGGACGGTGGCAGTGACCGCAGCGCCGCTCAGGGCGTCGCCGATCTTGATGCCATCGCTGTCGCCGAGCAGCAGGATGTTGTCGAACTTGATCTCGCTGCCGACTTCGACTTCGAGCTTTTCAATGCGGAGCTTTTCGCCCTGCGCCACGCGGTATTGCTTACCGCCGGTGACCAGTACTGCGTACATGACCAGACTTCCTCTGTAGTTATTGTGGTCTATGGACTGCCGCCGTCGAGGGCGGACAGGAGCGGAATTGTACGTGGACCACCGGGGACGGGTCAAGTCAACCCCCTGAACGGCCCAGGCGCCCCCCTGCAGGGCCGAGCCATGCCCGGCTGAACGGTTCGGGGTCACGCAGCCGAGCATGGCTCGGCGCTACACAAAGCTGTCCGCCGGTCTCACGAGGTGAGACACCGGGCTGGCATTGTCGCCCATTGCCCCCATCTGGTCACCTCGGTAGGCTGACCGATTGCCGCCCTCTCGCTGGCCCGGCGGCCCAGCCACGCCCCCACAACCGGATTCCCCATGGCGATGGATTTCATCCGCATCCGCGGCGCGCGGACGCACAACCTCAAGAACATCGACCTCGACCTGCCTCGCGACAAACTGATCGTGATCACCGGCCTGTCCGGTTCGGGCAAGTCATCGCTGGCGTTCGACACCATCTATGCCGAGGGCCAGCGGCGTTACGTCGAGTCCCTGTCGGCGTATGCGCGGCAGTTCCTGAGCGTGATGGAAAAGCCGGATCTGGACCATATCGAAGGCCTGTCCCCGGCGATCTCGATCGAGCAGAAGTCGACCTCGCACAACCCGCGCTCGACGGTCGGCACGATCACCGAGATCTACGACTACCTGCGCCTGCTGTACGCACGTGTCGGCACCCCGCGTTGCCCCGACCACGGCTATCCGCTGGAAGCGCAGACGATCAGCCAGATGGTCGACCACATGCTGACGCTGGACCCGGAACAGCGCTACATGCTGCTGGCGCCGGTGATCCGCGACCGCAAGGGCGAGCACGCGCAGGTGTTCGACCAGCTGCGTGCGCAGGGTTTCGTGCGTGTGCGCGTCGATGGCGAACTGTACGAAATCGATGCGGTGCCGCCGCTGGCACTGCGCCAGAAGCACACCATCGAAGCGGTGATCGATCGCTTCCGCCCGCGCGAAGACATCAAGCAGCGCCTGGCCGAGAGCTTCGAAACGGCCCTGAAGCTGGGTGATGGCATGGCGTCGGTGCAGTCGCTGGACGACGCCAGCGCGAACCCCACCCTGTTCTCGTCCAAGTATTCCTGCCCGGTCTGCGACTACTCGCTGCCCGAACTGGAACCGCGCCTGTTCTCGTTCAACGCACCGATGGGCGCCTGCCCCGGCTGCGACGGGCTGGGCATGGCCGAATTCTTCGATCCCTCGCGCGTGGTGGTGCATCCCGAGCTTTCCCTGGCTGCCGGTGCCGTGCGCGGCTGGGATCGCCGCAATGCCTATTACTTCCAGTTGATCGCCTCGCTGGCCAAGCACTACAAGTTCGACACCGACGCGGCGTGGAACTCGCTGCCGGCCAAGGTGCAGCAGGCCGTGCTGTATGGCAGCGGCGAGGAAGCGATCACCTTCACCTACTTCACCGAGGCCGGTGGCCGCACCCAGCGCAAGCATCGCTTCGAAGGCATCATTCCCAACCTCGAACGCCGCTACAAGGAAACCGAATCGGCGGCGGTGCAGGAAGAGCTCGGCAAGTACATCAGCGAGCATGCCTGCCCCGAGTGCAATGGCGCACGCCTGAACAAGGCCGCGCGCAACGTGTTCGTGGCCGACCGCCCGCTGCCGGAACTGGTGGTGCTGCCGATCGATGAAGCGCTGAAGTTCTTCAGCGAACTGAGCCTGCCGGGCTGGCGCGGCGAGATCGCCGCGAAGATCGTCAAGGAGATCGGTGAACGCCTCGGCTTCCTGGTCGACGTCGGCCTGGATTACCTGACACTGGAGCGCAAGGCCGACACCCTGTCCGGTGGCGAGGCGCAGCGCATCCGCCTGGCCAGCCAGATCGGTGCCGGCCTGGTGGGCGTGATGTACGTGCTCGATGAGCCGTCCATCGGCCTGCACCAGCGCGACAACGAGCGCCTGCTGGGCACCCTCACCCGCCTGCGCGACCTCGGCAACACGGTGATCGTGGTCGAGCATGACGAAGATGCGATCCGGCTGGCCGATTACGTGCTGGACATCGGTCCGGGCGCGGGCGTGCACGGCGGCGAGATCGTCGGCCAGGGCAGCCTGCAGGACCTCCTCGATGCACCGCGCTCGCTGACCGGCCAATACCTGTCGGGCAAGCGCGCGATCAAGATCCCGGCGCGCCGGCACAAGCCGGACCCGAAGATGACGCTGCATCTGCGTGGCGCCACCGGCAACAACCTGAAAGGCGTGGACCTGGCCATCCCGGCAGGGCTGCTGACCTGCGTCACCGGCGTGTCCGGCTCGGGCAAGTCGACCCTGATCAACGACACCCTGTTCTCGCTGGCTGCCAACGAGATCAACGGCGCCTCGCACCCGATCGCCCCTTACAAGGAGATCGATGGCCTGGACCTGTTCGACAAGGTGGTGGACATCGACCAGTCGCCGATCGGCCGTACCCCGCGCTCGAACCCGGCCACCTACACCGGCCTGTTCACGCCGCTGCGCGAACTGTTCGCACAGGTGCCCGAATCGCGTGCGCGCGGCTATTCGCCGGGCCGCTTCAGTTTCAACGTGCGTGGTGGCCGCTGCGAGGCCTGCCAGGGCGATGGCCTGATCAAGGTCGAGATGCACTTCCTGCCCGACGTGTACGTGCCCTGCGACGTCTGCCATGGCAAGCGCTACAACCGCGAAACGCTGGAGATCCTGTACAAGGGCTTCAACATCAACGACGTGCTGGAAATGACCGTCGAAGATGCGTTGAAGCTGTTCGAGCCGGTGCCGTCCATCGCCCGCAAGCTGGAGACCCTGGTCGATGTCGGCCTGAGCTACATCAAGCTGGGCCAGAGCGCGACCACGCTGTCCGGCGGTGAAGCGCAGCGCGTGAAGCTGTCCAAGGAACTGTCGCGCCGCGATACCGGCCGCACCCTGTACATCCTCGACGAGCCGACCACCGGCCTGCATTTCCACGACATCGAAGCGCTGCTCGGCGTGCTGCACAAGCTGCGCGACGAGGGCAACACGGTGGTGGTGATCGAGCACAATCTGGACGTCATCAAAACCGCGGACTGGATCGTCGACCTGGGTCCGGAAGGCGGTCATCGCGGCGGCACCATCCTGGTGACCGGCACGCCGGAAGACGTGGCCGCATGCCCGGATTCGTACACCGGCCAGTTCCTCGCCCGGATGCTGCCGTCCACCAATGCGCGACCGGACCAGCCCGCCGCCGTGGCCAACAAGCCCGATGCGCGCCCGCCGCGCAAGGTGAAGCCCGAGAAGCCGGCCAAGAAGGCCGCCGCCGCCAAGAGCACCGGCAAGGCCAGCAAGACCGCCACGGCCGGCACCAAGAAGAAGAAGGACGCCTGATGAGCAGCGAACACAAGATCCTGGCCCGCATTCCGATCAGCGTGCGCTGGCGTGACATGGACAGCATGGGCCACGTCAACAACGCCAAGTACATCTCCTACCTGGAAGAGGCGCGCGTGCGCTGGATGCTGGGCGTGGAAGGCGTGTCGATGACCGACCGCATCGCACCGGTGGTGGCTGCCACCAACGTCAACTACCGGTTGCCGATCGTGTGGCCCAACGACATCCTGGTCGAGCTGTTCGTCGAGCGCCTGGGCAACAGCAGCGTGACCATCGGTCATCGCATCGTCGACCAGCAGGATGAGTCGAAGCTGTATTCGGACGGCAACGTGGTGGTGGTGTGGATGGACACGCAGACCGGCAAGAGTGCGCCACTGCCGGACGCGATCCGCAACGCGTCGAGCTGACACATCTGGTAGATGCCGACCTTGGTCGGCACCGGCCTGCCGGGCATGGCCCGGCGCTACCGTTCCACATCAAAGGACTGACATGATCCACCAGACTGAACTGCGCGACCTGCTGCCCGGCATGGTCCCCTTCCCCGCCGACGTATTCCCCGCTGACCAGGCCTGGCTTGGCCAGCACCTGCTGCCGCTGCTGAAGATCGACCTCGGCGCGCTGCGCCCGGAACTGGCCGGACAGGCCGCGACCCTGCTGTGTCCGATCGAGCCCTATGAAGGCTGCATCGGCGAAGCCACCGAAGAACACCACAACGCGTTCACCGGCATCAACTGGATCGCCTTTGAATTGACCGCCGACAACCGCATGCGTTTCCTCGGTGAAGAGGGCTACTTCATCGGCGACCAGGTGCAGGACGACGACGCGCTGGAGCACATCACGGAGATGCGTGAGAGCTACAGCAAGGCACACGCGTACTTCCAGCAGCATGGACGCCTGGCCAGCTATTCGCGCTATGGCGATGGCGAGCCTGGCGAGCAGGCCTACCTTGATGTGCTGGGCGGGCAGATCTCGACCGGCAACTGGATTGAAACCGCGGAGATTCCTGCTGCCTTCGCGCTGGAGTTCACCGAGGCGGCCGACGACCGCCATGCGCCGGACGATGCCGAGTGCGCGATCATCACCCGCGATGGCAGGAAATTCTTCGCCGTGGCCGAAGTGGCCGGCTACAACTGGTGCGCCACCGGTGCCGATGCGATCGTGATGCTGTACGAACCGGAAAGCCGCACGGTGCTGTTCTCGTACGACTGGTCGTAAGCCCCACCGCGCTGCGCGCTCGCCGGGCATGGCCCGGCGGAACGAGCGCCGCGTTACGGCGCGGCCTTGCGCACGGTCAGCGTCGTACCCGCTTCACCACCGCCTTCCAGCTGCAGGCGCAGCGGCACGGCCTGTCCCTCCTTCAGCGCACCCTTGCCATCCATCAGCATCAGGTGCAGGCCGCCAGGTTTCAGCTCGGCACGCGCGCCCGGCGCCAGCGGCAGGCGTTCGATCGCGCGCATCCGGCTGATGCCGTCCACCACCGTGGTTTCGTGCAATGACACATCACCGAACGCAACGCTGCTGGCACCGGTGATGGTCACGGCCTTGCTGCAGCCGTTGCGGATTGTCCCGTAGCCAGCGGTCATCGGCATCGCTGGATTCGGCGGCATCCGCGCCCAGCCCTGTTCCAGCGTCACGCAGCGCTGTTCGGCCGCCGACGCCGATGCTGCAAGCGCACACAGCACGAACAGTACGCCAACGCATGGTTTGGTTATCATCGCCTAGGTTCCTTCTTCGCAACGAGACCCGCAGCATGACGACGCTCATCGAGGTGATCAACCATGGCCCCATCCGCGAACTGCGGCTGGCGCGGCCGCCGGTCAATGCCCTGGACACCGAGCTGTGCCGGCAGTTGATCCATGCCATCGAACTGGCGATGGCCGAGGACGCGCACGGCATCGTGCTGTCCGGCAGCGAGCGTATCTTCACCGGCGGCATGGACGTGCCGCACCTGCTCTCGCATGGCGATGACAAGCACAAGCTGCTGGACACCTGGAACGCGTTCTTCGGCGCGGTACGCACGCTTGCCGAGAGCCGCATCCCGGTGGTTGCGGCGATCACCGGCCATGCACCGGCCGGCGGCTGCGTGCTGGCCCTGTGCTGCGACTACCGGGTGATGGCACGCAGTGCCGATCCGGCGCGCCCGTACGCCATCGGCCTTAACGAAGTGCAGGTCGGCCTGATCGCACCGGAAGGCATCCAGCGCCTGTTGCGCCGTGCGGTGGGCGCACACCGCTCCAGCGTCCTGCTGGCCACCGGCGCACTGGTACCCGCCGAACAGGCCCTGCAGATCGGCCTGGTCGATGAACTGGTTGATGGCGAGCTGGTGGTGGCCCGTGCGGTGGCCTGGCTGCAGGACCTGCTGAAGCAGCCGCGGCAGCCGATGCTGCTGACCCGGGCCATCGCCCGCGCGGAGCTGCACGACGCCCTGCACCCGGACCTGATCCAGCTCGACCGCTTCGTCGAGGCCTGGTTCGCCCCGGATGCGCAGAACGCGCTGCAGGCGCTGGTCGCCCGGCTGGGCAAATAATGCTGCCGGGCTGCTGCCCGGCACCCGCAGAAACCAAAGCAGCCACCGCGGATCCGTCTGCGGATTGCGGTGAGGCCGGAACAGGCGGGACACGCCGTGAACCCTTCCTTGGGGGCTCGTAGGCGCCATCCATGGCGCCTGCGGTCCCGCCTGTCCCGGCCTCCCCGCCTCGGACAGTTGGTCGCATGCCCTCCGTAAAGCCAAGCCATGCTCGGCTGAAGGGGTGGCGGTCTGTGGAAAACGGGAAGGAGGGGGCCATGCGCACCGGTATAATCGGGCCCTCTTTCATCGCTGTGGCCGCCCCCTTGAACGACACGCCCGAACCCGTCGTCTCCGAGCTGATCGATCTGCTCACCCTGGAGCGGCTGGAGGACAACCTGTTCCGCGGCCAGAGCCGCGACATCGGTACCAAGTACGTGTTCGGCGGGCAGGTGCTGGGCCAGGCCCTGGCGGCCGCCCAGGCCACGGTCGACAACGGTCGCCATGTGCACTCACTGCATGCCTATTTCCTGCGCGCCGGCAACATCGACCATCCGATCGTCTACGACGTCGACCGTACCCGCGACGGCGGCAGCTTCTCGGTACGCCGGGTGACCGCGATCCAGCACGGCAAGGTGATCTTCTTCTGTGCGGCCTCGTTCCAGCAGGCCGAATCCGGTGCCGAGCACCAGCACAAGATGCCCGAAGTGCCGCAGCCGGAAGACATCGAACCGAACAGGCCGCTGCCGGCGGAGGTGCTTGAGCGCCTGCCGATCAAGGTGCAGCGCTGGCTGTCGCGCGGTGGTCCGTTCGAGTTCCGCCATGTGTATCCGCGCGATGAACTGAACCCGCCCAAGCGCCCGCCCTACCACCAGGTCTGGCTGCGCCTGAGCGAGCCAGTAGGCGATGCTCCCGAGCTGCACCAGGCGCTGCTGGCCTACGCGTCGGACTTCCACCTGCTGGGCACGGCGACCTTCCCGCACGGCATCAGCTACTACCATCCGCACGTGCAGATGGCCTCGCTGGACCACGCGATCTGGTTCCACCGCCCGTTCCGCGCCGACGACTGGCTGCTGTACTCGCTGGACAGCCCCAGCGCGCAGGATTCGCGCGGCCTGGCCCGCGGCCAGTTCTTCACCCGTGATGGCGTGCTGGTTGCCAGCACCGCCCAGGAAGGCTTGATCCGCGTGGTTCCGGACCAGGCAGCAGCGGCCGCCGTGCCGGCCAAGGATTGATCCGATGCGTCAGATTTTCAGCAGCCAGCGCGTGGAAACCGTGGAAGGCGTGGCCGAGCTCCTGCGCAGTCACGACATCCAGGTGAAGGTCACCAACGGGCGTTCGTACAAGACGCGCCGCCGTGGCCAGTTCAGCTATACCGACCTGGGCAATGCCGGTGCCTACCCGGCGGTCTGGGTCGTGCGTGCCGACGACCAGCCGCGTGCGCGCGAAATCCTGCGCGACGCCCGCCTGCTCGACACCACCCGCCGTGACCACCCGACCGCCGAGTTCGCTTTCCGCGATGATGTGCAGGAAAGTGCCGGTGGTCGTGGCTGGGCCTGGCGCATCCGCATCGTCCTGTTGGTGGTGATCGCCGGCGTGGCACTGGTGATCGGCCTGCGCCATCGCGGTACCCCTGCCCCCGCAACCCCGGTGCCCGCCCAGCAGGCCCAGCCGCAACCGCAGCAAGCCCAACCGGCCGCGCCGGCACCGCCGGAAGAAGAGGAAGTGCGGGTCCGCATCCAGCCGGCGAAGTAACCTGGTGATAGTGCCGGCCGCTGGCCGGCAACCGCAGGTAGCGCCGGGCCATGCCCGGCGAGCGCAGCGGCCACAATGCCTGACAGGACAGCCGCCGGGCACGGCCCGGCGCTACCGGAAGAGGGCAGGTCACATTCCGCACGCGCCTCCGTCATGGGACACAATCCCTGCAGGAGCCCGCCGCCATGACGACCTTCGCCGCAAGCATCGACGACACACTGCACCGCGAACTGCCGGCCGCCAGCGGCGGTTGCCAGCATGCCTATGGGCGCATCGTGCTGGCCTGCCAGAACACGGTCACCGCCATCGCCCTGGCCATCACCGGCGACCGCCAGGCCAGCGAGGACATCGCCCAGGAAGCGTTCGTGAAGGGCTGGCAGCAGCTGCACCAGCTGCGCAGCGCGAGCAGCTTCCTGCCCTGGCTGCGGCAGATCACCCGCAACCTCGCCCGTGACTGGCTGCGCGCACAACGTGGCAGACCGCTGAGCGGCGAAGCTGCCGAAGTGGCCTTGACCATGGCTGCGGATCCGGCCCCCTGCGCGGCGGATCGCCTGCAGCGGCTGGAAGAGGAAATCGCCGCAGAGGACATCATCTCTGCCCTGCCCGCCGACAGCCGCGAAGTACTGCTGCTGTATTACCGCGAGGGCCAGCATTCGCAGCAGGTCGCTGACCTGCTCGGGCTCAGTGACGCTGCAGTACGCAAGCGCCTGTCACGCGCCCGTGCGCAGGTGCGCGAGGGCCTGCTGCAGCGCTTCGGTGAATTCGCCCGCAGCAGCGCGCCGAGTGCTGCGTTCGCAACGGCGGTGGTGTCGATGGTGATGATCGCCGCGCCCGGCACTGCCAGCGCGGCGATCCTGCTGGGAACCGGCGTCGGCGTGGGTGGCAGCAAGCTCGGCCTCGGTGGCGCCAGCGCTGCCGGCGGTACCGCGCTCGGCTCGCTGACCGCTACGCTGAGCCAGCTGCAGATGCTACCCGCGTCAAGCTGGGCCGCGATCATCGGTGGAGTCGTCGGTGGCGCGCTCGGCAGCTATCTCGGCGGCCGTTTCCTGCTGTCGTACGCCGAGACCGGCGCCGAGCAGGTCCAGGTCCGCCGCTTCGTCAATCTCAGCACCGGCACCAGTCTGGGCTGGTGCCTGGCTATCCTGTTCACCGTGCTGCTGCAGGCACCTATGTGGACGCAGCTGTTGGTGCTGGCGCTGGGCCTGGTCGTGGTCAACTACCAGTGCCTGGTGACACTGCGGCGCATCATGGCGCCGCTGCTCGCGCGCGATGCAGCACGGCGTGGGCGTCACGGGATCAACTGGAAGTACGAATCCATGTACGGCCTGACCGGCATGATGGCGGTGAACCTGATGGTCATCGGTGCCCTGGCTTACACGACGACGCTCAGCGGCCGCCTGTAACGGACAACGCCGGCATCACGCCGGCGTTGTCGTCGATCACTGCAGTGAAAATCAGCGCTGCGGCTTCGGCGCGGCGCCGTCACGCGGGCCGCCGTGGCGCGGGCCACCGTGCATCGGGCCCTTGGCGGCGTCGAACTCGGCCTTGCTCAGCTGGCCGTCCTTGTTGGTATCGGCGGCGGCGAACCAGGCGTCACGATGCTGCTTCATGCGCAGCTCGCGGTCGGCCTTGTCCAGGTAGCCATCCTTGTTGAGGTCGAGCTGGTCGAAACGCTCTGCCAGGCGAGGATCGGCCTTGGCTTCCTCACGACTGATGCGGCCATCCTTGTTCGCGTCCAGCTTGGCCCAGCGCTCGCCGCCGCGACCACCGTGGCGGCCATGCTTCCAGCGCGGCAGCTCATCACGCGAGAGCTTGCCGTCCTTGTTCTTGTCCAGCTCATCGAACTTCGCGGCCAGGCGCGGGTTGGCCGCCGCTTCGCTGCGGTCGATGACGCCATCGCCATTGGTATCCAGCTTGGCCGGGCGCGGTGCCGGTGCAGCCGGGGTGTCGGCGGCCAAGGCGATACCGGTCGCGGAGGTGCCGAGCAGCAGGGCCAGCAGCAGGGGGGTACGGATCATGGGGTCACTCCTGGGAATGGGATTGGCATCGGGGTGAACACCTCACCCTCGGAGGACAACAACGCCTGACCACGACCTCGGTTGACGCAGCCGCCCGTTCCATTCATCCGGCGGACAGTCGCGGCCATTGCGACACGCTGGAGCTATGCTGTGCCCATGGCAAGACACGGCGACAGAGACGACGAACTGCGACTGTTCCAGACCGGCGAGCACCCCTGCGGGTACTGGCCGGACCGGGTCGCGCGCGATCTGGTGCTGGACCCGCAGGACCGTCGCCTCGGCGGGCTGTACCCGCTGGCCCTGAGCTGGGGCTTCCGCCGCAGCGGTGATCTGGTCTATCGCCCGCATTGCGCGCACTGCCACGCCTGCGTGGCTGTGCGCATTCCGGTGGCGCGCTTCGCCCCCGACCGCAGCCAGCGCCGCTGCGCCGCCCGCAATGCCGACCTGGAAGTGCGCATCACTGCGGCCATGCCGCGTGAGGATCTGTTCGAGCTGTACCACCGCTACCTGGTGCATCGTCACGCCAAGGGCGGCATGGACGACCACGGCCCGCACGAGTTCGAGCAGTTCCTGATCGGCAGCTGGTCGCACACACGCTTCATGGAAATGCGCCTGCCCGGCCACGACGGCCAGCCCAGCCAGCTGCTGGGAGTGGCGGTGACCGACGTGACCGAGCACGGGCTGTCGGCGGTCTATACCTTCTTCGACCCCGCCCATGCCGCGCGCGGGCTGGGCACATTCGCGATCCTGCAGCAGCTGGAGTGGGCCCGCCGCGAGGGCCTGCCACATCTGTACCTGGGCTACTGGATCCGTGAGCACCAGAAGATGGACTACAAGCGGCGCTATCGCCCACTGGAGGCCTACGACGGCCGCCGCTGGCATGATTTCGATGACGATCTGGACGGACGCTGACAAACCACTGACACCGGGCCGGGTGCACAATACGGCCCATGAACGCCAAACCCCTGATCCTCGGCCTGGCCCTGCTCTGTGGCGCCACCGCTCCCGCCTTCGCCACGTCCCCCGCGATGACCGAAAAACCGTCTGCAGCGCTGCGCCTGGCTACCTACAACACCTCGCTGTATTCGGACGAAGCCGGCGGCCTGATCGCCGAGCTGGAAGGCGACAGCGAACACGCACGCAAGATTGCTGCGGTACTGCAGCAGGCGCGTCCGGACCTGGTGCTGCTGAACGAATTCGACTTCGACGACGCCCATCGCGCTGCCGACCTGTTCCAGAAGCGCTACCTGGAAGTGGCCCAGCCCGGTGGCGGCAAGCCGCTGCACTTCGCCTACCGCTACCTGGCACCGGTGAACACCGGCGTGCCCAGCGGCCTGGACCTGGACAACAACGGCGTGGTCGGCGGCGAAGGCCGTGGCCGCGGCAACGACGCCTGGGGCTACGGCCTGCATCCGGGCCAGTACGGCATGCTGGTGCTGTCGCGTTACCCGATCGACGAAGCCAAGGTGCGCAGCTTCCAGCTGCTGAAGTGGAGTGCGATGCCCGGCGCGATCCGCCCGATCGATCCGCGTACCGGCAAGAGCTTCTACAACGACACCGTCTGGTCGCAGCTGCGGCTGTCGTCGAAGTCGCATTGGGATGTGCCTGTAAAGACCCCGGCCGGCGTGGTGCACGCGCTGGTCTCGCACCCGACCCCGCCGGTGTTCGACGGCCCGGAAAAGCGCAACGCCGCGCGCAACCACGACGAACTGCGCCTGTGGCAGGAATACCTGTCCAAGGGTGAAAAGCCATGGTTGTGCGACGACAAGGGCCAGTGCGGCGGTCTGGCCCAGGATGCACGCTTCGTCATCCTTGGCGACCTCAACAACGATCCGGTCGATGGCGATGGCCGCCACGAGGCGATCGTCGAACTGATCGAGAACGCCCGCGTCCTGCGCTACCCCACCCCGCGCAGCGTCGGCGCCGAGCAGACCAGCCTGGCCTATGCGGCCAAGGGCATCGAACGCAAGGGCGCACCGTTCCATGCCACCGGCGATTTCGGGCCGAAGTCCGGCACCATGCGCCTGGACTACGTGCTGCCCTCGACCGGTTTCGAGTACATCGGCAGCGGCGTGTTCTGGCCGGCCAATGAAAGTGCAGAAGCGAAGATCGCCGACGGCAGCGACCACCACCTGGTGTGGGTGGACGTGAAGCCGTAAGTCGGTGTTGATGGGGTACCAACCAACGGTCGGTACCCACGGGAATGTGGCCGCCGGGCATGGCCCGGCGCTACCGGTTTACGGGCGCAGTTCGACGCCGATCACTTCTGCAGCATCACGCGCGATGGCACGCGCCTCGTCGATGGTGTCTGCGCGCGCCAGCGTCACGCCGACACGGCGGTGGCCATGCACGCGGGGCTTGCCGAACAGGCGCACGGCGGTGTCCGGCACCTGCAGCGCGGCGGCTACGTTGTTGAAGTACGGCACGCCCTCGCCATGGGCCAGCAGCGCGCACGAGGCCGATGGGCCGCTCTGGCGGATCAGCGGGATCGGCAGGCCGAGGATGGCCCGCGCATGCAGTGCGAACTCGCTCAGCTCCTGCGACACCAGCGTCACCAGGCCGGTGTCATGCGGACGTGGCGATACTTCGCTGAACCACACCTCGTCGCCCTTCACGAACAGCTCGACACCGAACAGGCCCCAGCCACCCAGGTCGTCGGTGATCGCGCGCGAAATCTCCTCGGCACGCGCCAGCGCCTTGTCCGACATCGGCTGCGGCTGCCAGCTTTCGCGATAGTCGCCATCCTTCTGCAGGTGCCCGATCGGCGCGCAGAACGAAGTACCACCGGCGTGGCGCACCGTCAGCAGGGTGATCTCGTAGTCGAAGTCGATGAAACCCTCGACGATGCAGCGGCCGGCACCGGCACGGCCACCGGTCTGCGCATACTCCCAGGCCGGGGCGATGTCCGCCTCGCTGCGCAGCGTGCTCTGACCCTTGCCCGAGGACGACATCACCGGCTTGACCACGCACGGCAGGCCGATCGCGGCCACGGCTTCGCGGTACTCGGCCTCGGTATCGACAAACCGGTACGGCGAGGTCGGCAGGCCCAGCGTCTCGGCGGCCAGGCGGCGGATGCCCTCACGGTCCATGGTCAGGCGCGCCGCACGGGCAGTCGGGATCACCCGCAGGCCCTGCTCCTGTTCCAGCTGCACCAGGGTCTCGGTATGGATCGCCTCGATCTCCGGCACCACCAGGTGCGGCTGCTCCTGCGCGATCAACTGGCGCAGGGCCATCGCATCCAGCATGTCGATCACGTGCGAGCGGTGTGCCACCTGCATGGCCGGGGCATCGGCGTAACGGTCGGCGGCAATCACTTCCACGCCCAACCGCTGCAGCTCGATGGCCACCTCCTTGCCAAGTTCGCCCGAGCCCAGCAGCAGCACGCGGGTGGCGGAGGGGGACAGCGGGGTTCCAAGCTTGGCCATGGCGGGGTTCCAGCAGCAATGTGAAGGCGGGTGGGCATTCTATCCGGTCCGGCCGAAGTGCCTGAGCAAGCCCACCCGACGAACGGCAGCCCGAATGTGATATCAATTTGATATCTTCATTTCGAACCCTCAAGGACGTACCGCCATGAAAGAGAAGTCGCTGTCCTCCCTCAACGGCCTGGGCGCGCTCGCCGGGTCCCTGGTCGTGGCCCTCGCCGGCGGCGCCCTGTTCGTGGCCGGGGTTGCGGCGAAGGCCAGCACCGGCTCGCCCAATGTGCTGCTGCTCCTGGCCGGCCTGCTGATCGCCGCGCTGGCCTTGGTCGCGCTGGCCGGCCTGTATACCGTGCAGCCCAACCAGGCGGCGGTGGTCAGCCTGTTCGGCAAGTACGTAGGCACCGTCAAGGACAACGGCCTGCGCTGGAACAATCCCTTCTTCAGCAAGCGCCGCGTGAGCCAGCGCGTGCGCAACTTCGAGAGCGGCAAGCTGAAGGTCAACGAGCTGGACGGCAGCCCGATCGAGATCGCCGCGGTGATCGTCTGGCAGGTGGTCGACGCCTCCGAAGCGGTCTACAACGTGGACGACTACGAGAGCTTCGTGCACATCCAGTCCGAATCGGCGCTGCGCGCGATGGCCACCAGCTATCCCTACGACCAGCACGAGGACGGCCAGCTGGCACTGCGCAGCCACGCCAGCGAGATCTCCCAGCACCTGAAGAACGAACTGGCCGAGCGCCTGGCCGATGCCGGTGTGCAGGTGATCGATGCGCGCATCAGCCACCTCGCCTACGCCGCTGAAATCGCCCAGGCGATGCTGCAGCGTCAACAGGCAAACGCAGTGATCGCCGCACGCACGCGCATCGTTGCCGGTGCGGTCGGCATGGTCGAGATGGCGCTGGCAGAACTGCAGAAGAACGGCGTGGTGCAGCTGGACGAGGAGCGCAAGGCGCACATGGTCAGCAACCTGTTGACCGTGCTGTGCTCGGACCGCGGCACGCAGCCGGTCGTCAACACCGGCTCGCTGTACTGAGCCACCCTCGCAACGGGGCGCCCCACCGCCCCGCCAGGAGTCTGCATGAGCGAGAAAAAAGCCTATCCGCTGCGCATCAACGCCGAGGTCCTGGCGGCCGCACAGCGCTGGGCGGACGATGAACTGCGCAGCCTCAACGCGCAGATCGAATACGTGCTGCGCGACGCACTGCGCAAGGCAGGACGCCTGCCGAAACCCAAGCCATCGCCGGAGGACAAGGAATGAGCAAGCGCTGGAGCTACCTGACCGTCGAGGTCAAGACCACCATGATGGGCCTGCAGAAAGCCGATGACATCCAGGCCGAACTCAGCCGCCAGGGCCAGCTGGGCTGGGAACTGGTCAACATCATCATCCCGGCGCCGATGCGCCCGGCCCTGCTGGTCTTCAAGAAGGAGCTGTGACCATGAGCGCACGCCGTTCGTTGCTTGTTGTTTCCCTCGCCCTGTTGTCCGCCAGTGCAGCCGCGGGTGAACCGCAGCAGGTTGCAGCACGCCTGCTCGATCACCTGCAGGCCGGGCGGATCGCCGACGCCGAAGCCATGCTGACCCCACAGATGGCCGCGGCCGTGCCTGCCGACAAGCTGCAGGGCCTGTGGCAATCGCTGGGTGAACTGAAGCAGCGCGGGCCGGCGCACAGCAGCGAGCAGCAGGGCCTGCACCTGGTCGACGTCCCCCTGCAGTTCGCCAGTGGCGCGGTGATCGCGCAGGTGGCGGTAAACGCGCAGGACAAAGTGGCGGGGCTGCTGCTACGCCCGGCCCCGGCCGCAAAGGCACCGCCACCGCCGTCCGACGCGAACTACAGCGAAGCCGATTTCAGCGTACCGCAGGCGCGCGGCGCACTGCCCGGCACGCTGTCCCTGCCCAAGGGCAAAGGACCGTTCCCGGCCGTAGTGCTGGTGCATGGTTCTGGCCCGCAGGATCGCGACGAAACCATCGGCGGCAACCGCCCGTTCCTGGACATCGCGCGCGGCCTGGCCGCACACGGCATCGCAGTGCTGCGCTACGACAAGCGCACCCATGCCCGCCCGCAGGATTTCCAGAGCGGCAACTTCAACGTTGATGACGAGACCACTGACGACGCCGTCGCCGCGTTGGGCGCATTGGCGGCGGACCCACGCATCGACGGCAAGCGGATCTTCGTGCTCGGCCACAGCCAGGGCGGCATGCTCGCCCCGCGCATCGCCAGCCGCTGGCCACAGGCGCGCGGCGCGATCCTGTGGGCCGCGCCGGCGCGCACGTTGCTTGAGCTGCTGCCGGAGCAGAACCGCTACCTGCTGTCGCTGGACGGCTCGATCAGCGCCCCGGAACAAGCGTTCCTGGACAAGCTCGCCGCGCAGATCGCCGCGGCCCGCAGCGACACGCCTGCAGCCGCCAGCGAACTGCCACTGGGCGTGCCGCAGACGTTCTGGAAAAGCATCGAAGCGGTGAACGCACGTGGCGATGCGGTGGCGCTGAAAAAACCACTGCTGATGCTGCACGGCGGCCGCGACTTCCAGGTACCGGAAACGGATTGGGCACTGTGGAAAACAGCCTTGGCCGAGCGCAAGGATGTGCAATGGAAGGTCTACCCTGCCCTCAACCATATCGGCATCGCTGGCAGCGGCTCCAGTTCATTGAAGGAATACGCGCAGCCGGGCCACGTCGATGGGCAGCTGATCGATGACGTCGCGCGTTGGGTGGAGTCGCAACGATGAGCGGCAGTGATGCACGTCCGTTCGACGTCGCCGAAAGCTCCTCGCTGCGGGTGCTGTGGGTGCTGCTGCCACTGCTGGCGGTACTGGGCGTCGGCATCTGGTCGCAGCTGCACGACAGCCGCACCGACGCTCCCTGGATGGAGGTCACGCTGTCGCCCCCGTTTTTCCTGATGGGTGGCAGCGCGGCATGGAGCCTGGCGGTGATCGTGCTGATGGGCGTCGGCCTGGGCTGGGCGTTTTTCCGCCGCCGGGTGGAGCTGGCAGATAACGTACTGGACGTGCGTTCGACGCTGTACCGCCGCCGCACCCCGGTGGCCGACCTGCTGCTGGACCAGGCCGAGGTGGTCGACCTCGGCCGTGATCGCCGCTACGGCATCCGCTTCAAGACCAACGGCTACAGCATGCCCGGCTTCTACTCCGGGCACTTCCGCCTGCAGGGCGGCGGCAAGGGCTTTGCCCTGGTCACCGACCGCGCGCGCACGCTGGTGATTCCGGTGCGCGGCGGCAGCACCCTGCTGCTCAGCCTGGAGCGCCCGCAGGCCCTGCTGGAGGCGCTGCGCAAGGTGGCCGCCACGGCGCCACGGCAGTAAGCTGGGTCGATGCACCGCACCACTCCACTGTTGATCAACACCGAGACCGTCGAGCTGTGGCCAGCGCCGCTGCTGCGCGCGCGCAGCAATCTCGACGCCCGCCTGCTGGCGCGTGCGCAATGGGTATTGCGGCGCAAGCAGGATGGCCGCTACCTGGCGGCGATACTGGCGCACGGCGTGCACTCGCTGGTGCCGCGCCTGCCGCGCGAACCGGGCGTGGAGGAAGCGCTGGCGTTGCTGGATGGCGCGCGATCACGGCCGTTCGGCACTGCACTGGAAGTGCAGTGGCTGCCACTGGCCGGCCTGCAGCAGCGCCTGCAACAGCTGGGCCTGGATGCAAAGCGCTATGCGCAGGACAGCGGGCTGGCACTGGAGGCAGAGCCCTGCCTGCTGCACTTCGCCGGACGTGACCGCTTCGCGCGCCCGTTGTGGCTGCGTCGCCGCGCCGCGCAGGGTTGGCGACGGATGCGCCTGCATGCCGCGCGGGATGGCATTGCACTGGACGCGATCTCCGGCTTCCGCAGCCATGCGTATCAGCTCGGCATTTTCGAACGGAAGTTGGCGCGCGGGCAGAGTGTGCCGCAGATCCTGCAGGTCAATGCCGCGCCAGGATTCAGCGAACACCACAGTGGTCACGCGCTGGACATCGGCACACCGGGGGACGCGCCGGCAGAAGAGACCTTCGAGGCGACGGCCGCGTTTGCATGGCTGCAGGCCAATGCAGGGGCACACGGGTTCCATCTGAGCTATCCGCGCGACAACCCGCATGGGATCGTCTACGAACCGTGGCACTGGTGCTGGAAACCGGCCAACGGCTGAGCCCCTCGTGGCGAACGCTTGACTGCGATCCCGGTCCCGGCCACGGACAGTTTCCGCGTGCGTTCGCCACGGAATGGAACAAGAGAGCAAAAGGCAGAAGCGGGTCGCTGCGCTTGAAGCCGGGCATGGCTCGGCGCTACCGATGTGTGGGCGCTGCGGTCACCGCCTCAATGCATTGATCGCCAGCAGCACCCATCCGGCCATCAGCGTGGTGCCTCCTACCGGCGCCAGCCGCGTCGGCCACTGCCACAGCGCACCGCCCACTAGGCTGCCGGAGAACAGCAGCACGCCCAACAGCAACACGTACAACGCCAGATGCGCGATCGCACCCTGCGTGCGCGGGCCGAGGGCCACCAGTACCGCACCGTGGGCAAACGCATACAGCGCCGCCATGTTCAGGTGCTGCTGCGCCAGCGGATCGGACACGCCATGCGCGGCATAGGCGGACAGACCGATCGAGGCGGCCGCCAGCAGCGCCCCCAGGCAGGCCAGCAACGACGGTTTACGCGCGCGTCGTTCGGAATTGAACATGACAGCTCCTTGCGCAATGCCCGACACCGGGCTCGGGATGAAAAAAAACGCGCCGCAGGAAGCGGCGCGTTTTTGTGTCCAACACTACATGGGTCAGCCGAGGCTTACTTGACGGCCCAGTAGATGTCGTACGTCGCTTCCGGGGTGAACGACTTGTCCACGCCGTCCTTCCAGGTTTCGTACGGACGGTCGATGACTTCGTTACCCGAGGTCACGGCCCAGGCGCGCAGGGCGCTGCGGGCAACGTCCAGACCCGCCATGTGGCCGGTGTAGGCCGCATGTGCCGAACGGTGCGGAGCAACGCGGACGTACTTGACCGGAGCGCCACCGTCGATCTTGACGGTCAGCTGTTCGGCCGGCACGCCTTCGGCACCCTTCTTCTTCACCGGCTGGGCGATGTCGAAGGCGTACTTCTCAGCACCGAAATCGGTGGTGATGATACGCAGCGGGCCAGCGGCTTCCAAGCCATTGGCCTCGATCACGCGCTTGATCCACTCCTGGTTGTCCTTGATGGACTTGGTGATGGAGTCCTGGCCACGATCGACGTTGCCGGCGGTGACGACCAGCAGGTCCTCGGCCGGGACATCGACGATACCCAGATCGGTCAGCGGAGCTTCGGAAGTGCGGTAGTCGACATTCGGCACGGTGGCCAGCATGTTCGCCATGCGCGACAGACCCATCTTGATGTCATCGCCGATCTGGCGGCTGACATACAGGCCTGCGTAGCGGCCGAACAGGTCGAAGCCGTACTTCACCGAGTAGTCCTGGGTGATCTTGACGTTGCGACCGCCCTTGCCGGTCGGCTCCAGGGTGAAGGTGGTGACCTTGTCGTGACCCTTGGAGGCATCGTCGACGGCGATCACAACACGCTTGTTCTCTTCGGCTTCGGTCACCTTCCAGGAACCGGTGCCCAGGTCCTTGGAAGTGAAGTCGAGAGTGGCACCGACGCCGGAGGCCGGGCCGGACAGCTTCAGTTCAACGGCGGGATCGCGCAGTACCAGCGGGTTCCAGTCCTTGAAGCGGCGCAGACTGCTGACCGTGTCGTACACGATCGTCATCTTGCGGTTGGTCTCGATGCTTTCGGTGATGTGACGCTCGCCCGGCAGACAGACGCCAATGATGACGAACAGGCCAGCCACGATCCCCAAGGCGATCAGGAACTCGATAATACGGGTCATTCAGAGAGTCTCCGGGGCCGATCCCACGGCCGGGTTGATTGAAGCGAAGCGCCAATCCTAGCAGGCTTCGCGGGCATTGGTTATCGGGATTGGCGCACCGGTTTCCGTGCCGGCGGCGCATTTGTATGCACAAAGAATTCGAAGGGTAACGCATCCGCGTACCCGGCAAGTAGGGGGCAAACAGGCGTCAACCCTGAATCCGGCCCCGGACTGCATGCCAAGTCTTTGTCGCTAAAGGATTTTCCTCACACCAACTGGAGTTCAAACGCTTTCAGGACCGCACGCGTACGGTCACGTACGCCCAGTTTGGAGAGGATGTTGGACACATGGTTCTTGATCGTGCCCTCGGCGACCCCCAGCGAATTGGCGATCTCCTTGTTGGAGAAACCGCTGGCCATCAGCCGCAGGATCTCGGTCTCACGGTCGGTCAGCGGGTCGGGGCGGTCCAGACTGACGAAGTCGTTGCGCATGTGCTCCAGCCCGGACAGCAGGCGCTGGGTCACCGCCGGCTGCACCAGCGAACCGCCATCGGCCACCGTGCGGATCGCCCCGACCAGCTGCGCCAGGGTGACATCCTTGAGCAGGTAGCCCTTGGCACCGGCCTTGAGCCCGGCCAGCACCAGCTGGTCATCGTCGAAGGTGGTCAGGATGATGGTCGGCGGCAGCTGTTCCTGCCGTGACAGCACCTGCAGCGCCTCCAGCCCGGACATCACCGGCATGCGCATGTCCATCAGGACCACGTCCGGACGGATCTGCGGGATCAGCTCGACCGCCTGGCGGCCATCGGCGGCCTCGGCCACCACTTCGATGCCGTCGTCGAGCGCCAGCAGCGAGCGGATCCCCTGCCGCACCAGGGTTTGGTCGTCGACCAGGCAGACGCGAATCATCAACGCACTCCTTCAGGAACCTGGGTAAGGGCCGCCAGCACCGTTGCCGGTACCGTCGCCCGCAGCCGGAAGCCTTCGCCGGGGCGGGTCTCCACCTGCAGCTGGCCTCCACATTGTTGCAGGCGTTCGCGCATGCCGCGCAAACCATTGCCCACATTGACCGTTTCCGCCCCGACACCGTCGTCGCGGGCTTCCACTACGACCTGGTCCGGGACCTCACGGTACACCCGCAGCCACAGGTGGCGGGCGCCGGCATGGCGCACCGTGTTGGTGATGATCTCCTGGGTGCAGCGCAGCAGCACATGGGCCCGCTGCGGGTCCTCCACGTTCAGCGGCTCTTCGATCTCCAGCTGGATGTCCAGCGAAGGCACGTGCTCGGTCAGCGGACGCAGGGCAGCGGCCAGGTCGATGGCGCCGGTCTCGCGCAGCTGGCTGACTACCTCGCGCACGTTGCCCAGCAGCAGCTTGGCCAGGGCATGGGAGCGCTTCACGTGCTCCAGCGCCTGGCCCTCGGCCAGATGGCCGGCCACTTCCAGGTTCAGGGTCAGCGCAGTCAGCTGATGACCCAGCAGGTCGTGCAGTTCGCGCGAAATGCGGGTGCGCTCGTTCACCCGTGCGCTTTCGGCCAGCAGCGCACGGGTGGCGCGCAGCTCGGCATTCAGACGGCGCTGCTCCTCACGCGCCTCGGCCTGGCGGCGGGCCACCAGCGCGATCACGAACACGAAGCTGGAGAAACCCATGTAGCCGACGGCCTGCAGCACGGCGATGATCGGCGGGAAACCCAGAGGCTGGATGTAGACCGGCAGCACGGCCAGGTTGCTGGCCACCAGCCACACCACACCGATGCGCGGGCCCAGCAGCCAAGGCAGCAGGCCGGCCACCACCATCAGCAGGATGCTGCCCAGCGCTGTGCCGGAGAAATAGCTCACGCCGATCGCGCAGGCGGTCAGCAGGATCAGCGCGGCATGGTCGAAGAAGCCGGGCCGGCTTTCGCCCAGCGAGCGGGTCAGCACCCAGTACACGAAGCCGAAGGCCAGGTAGGCCGAGGCCCAGGGAATGATCCGGAAGCCGGCCTCGCCGTCCAGGCTCTCCAGCGTCAGCGACACCGGGTCGATCAGGTAGATCGCAAGCCAAAGGCCGACGGTGCCCCAGGTGAACAACCCGGAGTAGCGCAGCATCGCATTGTGGTTGAGTCGGGCCAGCATCACCCATCGTAGCCTGTGTGTGGCTGCTCCCAAGCGCCGAAAGTCATGCTTGGGCATATCCCCCTGTTCATGCCGCAGCCCACCCCGGGCATGCAATAATCGTGCGCAGGGTCTTGTAATGGACCAACCGCGTTACCCCACGGAGTCACAATGTCGATTGTCATCCGCGACGTGCGCGAGCACGAGCTCGATTCCGTCCTGGCTTTGAACAACAATGCTGGCCTGGCCATCCTTCCCCTGGATGCCGAGCGCCTGCGCCTGTTCTATGCAACCGCTGAGTATTTCCGCGTCGCCGAGCGCGACGGCAACCTGGCCGGTTTTTTGATCGGCTTCGGCAGCGACAGCCAGCACGACAGCAGCAATTTCGCCTGGTTCAAGCAGCAGCTGAACACCCCCTTCTTCTATATCGACCGCATCGTGGTCGCCAGCCGCCGTCGCGGTGGTGGCGTCGGCCGTGCGTTCTACGCCGATGCGCAGAGCTTCGCCGAGCTGCGCTACCCGCAGATGACCTGCGAGGTGTTCCTCGACCACGGCGCCGATGCCGCCCTGCTCTTCCACGGCAGCTTCGGCTTCCGCGAGCTGGGCCAGAACACCATGCCGCAGGTGGACGTGCGGGCCAGCATGCTGGCCAAGGAACTGTGCAGTTTCCCGTGGGTGAACGAAACCTACGGCGGCAAGCTGCCCGATGTGGCGTGGGCACGCGACCGGCAGCTGCCGGCGCAGGCACAGCGGTCGACGGGGACTTGAGCGTGGCGGTGAATTTCGATTACGAACAGGCCGGTGAACTGAAGATCGGCCAGGTGGGCATCGCCAACCTGCGCATCCGCACCCTCGATGTTGAACGCCTCGTGCAGGAAATGCAGGAGCGGGTCAGCCGTGCGCCGAAGCTGTTCGGCCGGGCGGCGGTGATCCTCGACTTCGGCGGCCTCAGCCAGGTGCCCGACGTGGCGACGGCACAGGCGCTGGTGGATGGCCTGCGCAGTGCCGGCGTACTGCCGGTGGCACTGGCCTATGGCACCAGCGCGGTCGACCTGCTGTCGCAGCAGCTCGGCCTGCCGCTGCTGGCCAAGTTCCGCGCCCAGTACGAGCGCGCCGAGGCAGAGCCTGCCCCGCCGCCGGCACCCGCGCCGGAACCGCGGCGTGCCGCACGGGCCGAGGCGAAGGCCGCACCGGCAGCGGCTCCGGCCACGCCGATGGGCAAGGCGGCCGATGCCGCCGCGCCACAGCCGGGGCGCATGCAGCTGGGCAACGTGCGTTCGGGCCAGCAGCTGTATGCGGAAAACTGCGACCTGACCGTGATGGCCACCGTCGGCGCCGGCGCCGAGGTCATCGCCGATGGCAGCATCCATATCTACGGAACCCTGCGCGGCCGTGCGCTGGCAGGGGCCCAGGGCAACACCGCGGCACGTATTTTCTGCCGTGATTTCCATGCGGAACTGGTCGCCATTGCAGGCCATTACAAGGTGCTGGACGATGTACCGGAAACCCTGCGCGGCAAGGCCGTGCAGGTGTGGCTGGAACAGGACCAGATCAAGATCGCTGCGCTGGACTGACGCAGCACCTCAAACAGAATCATCAGGAGAAGTCCTTTGGCTGAAATCATCGTAGTCACCTCCGGCAAAGGCGGCGTCGGCAAGACCACTTCCAGCGCCAGCCTTGCGTGCGGCCTGGCAAAGCGTGGCAAGAAGGTGGCGGTGATCGACTTCGACGTCGGCCTGCGCAACCTCGACCTGATCATGGGCTGCGAACGCCGCGTGGTGTACGACTTCGTGAATGTCGTGCACGGCGAAGCCACCCTCAAGCAGGCCCTGATCAAGGACAAGCGCTTCGACAACCTGTTCGTGCTGGCTGCCTCGCAGACCCGCGACAAGGATGCGCTGACCCAGGAAGGCGTGGGCAAGGTCCTGAAGGACCTGGCCGCCGACGGCTTCGAGTACATCATCTGCGACTCCCCGGCAGGCATCGAGAAAGGCGCCTTCCTGGCGATGTACTTCGCCGACCGCGCAGTGGTGGTGGTGAACCCGGAAGTGTCTTCGGTACGCGACTCGGACCGCATCATCGGCCTGCTCGATTCGAAGACCCACAAGGCCGAATCCGGCCAGGACGTGCCGGCCTTCCTGCTGCTGACCCGCTACACCCCGGTGCGCGTGGAAAGCGGCGAGATGCTCAGCATCACCGACGTCGAGGAGGTCCTTGGCCTGAAGGCGATCGGCGTGATCCCCGAATCGGGCGACGTGCTCAATGCCTCCAACAAGGGCGAACCGGTCATCCTGGATGGCGAATCCGCTGCCGGCCAGGCCTATGACGACGCCGTCGCACGCATCCTCGGCGAAGAACGCCCGATGCGCTTCACCAACGTCGAGAAGAAGGGCTTCTTCAGCAAGCTGTTCGGAGGGTAAGCATGGGCCTGTTTGATTTCCTCAAAGCGAAGAAGACCACCGCCGAAACCGCCAAGAACCGCCTGCAGATCATCATCGCGCAGGAGCGCAGCCACCGTGGCGGTCCCGACTACCTGCCGCTGCTGCAGCGCGAGCTGCTGGAAGTGATCAAGAAGTACGTCAACATCGACGTCGATGCAGTGAAGGTGGACCTGGTCAAGGATGGCCAGCACGACGTGCTGGACATTTCCGTGGCGCTGCCTGAAGGCCCGGACAAACCCTGACCCCCTGCCCCGCCCGTGCCTGCATGGGCGGGGCTGCCTGACCCGCATGACTGATACCACGCCCGAACCGAACGTTACCCGCGTCGGCGACATCGCCTTCGCCGATGCCCAGCGCCTGCTCGCTGCACATGAGCTGCGGCTGCACCACGTTGCGGCCGGCGAACCGATCCCGGGCAGTTACTGGGGCGAGCCCGAGGCCGGCATCATCGCCAGCGACGTGTACGTGCGCGATGACACGCCGGTGCACTCGATGCTGCACGAGGCCTGCCACCTGATCGTGCTGCCGCCGGAGCGGCGCGCGCAGGTGCATACCGACGCCACCGATTCGGTACCCGAAGAAGACGCCACCTGCTACCTGCAGATCGTGCTGGCCGGGCACCTGCCTGGCGTCGGCAGCGAGCGGCTGATGGCCGACATGGATGCGTGGGGCTACACGTATCGCTTGGGGTCGACGAAGGCGTGGTTCGAGCAGGATGCCGAAGACGCGAAAGCGTGGCTGATCGAACGCGGTTTGCCGGTGGCGTAAAGCCGCGTGCGCCGTTGGCAATGGGCGCGTGGCGACGCGCCGGACCTTGCGGCGCCCTTCTTTTCACTCGGCGCGGTTCGAGCAGGATGCCGAAGACGCGAAAGCATGGCTGATCGAGCGCGGGTTGCCGGTGGCGTAACGCATCGGTAGCGCCGGGCCATGCCCGGCGGCATAAACATCCACCGCCGCGATGCGGCTCGCCGGGCATGGCCCGGCGCTACCGTTGAATAATCACCCCTGCCCTGCCAGCGCGCGCAGGGTGATGCCGACCACATACGCCAGATAGGTGCCGGTGGCATAGCCCATCGTGCCCAGCAGCACGCCCACCGGCGCCAGCGCCGGATGGAACGCGGCGGCCACCACCGGCGCTGAGGCCGGGCCGCCGATGTTCGACTGCGAGCCGATGGCGAAGTAGAAGAACGGCACCTTCAGCAGCTTGCCCAGGCACCACAGCAGCGCGATGTGCACGCTGATCCAGATGAGGCCGAGCAGGAACAGCCACGGGCGATCCAGCAGCGCCAGCAGATCCATCTGCATGCCGATGCAGGCGATCAGGAAATACAGCAGCAGCGAGCCCAGTCGCGACGCACCGGCCCCTTCCAGGGTACGTGCACGGGTGAAGCTCAGGCCCAGACCGAGCGTGGTCGACAGCACCACCACCCACACGAACGGCGCATCCAGGCTGAACTGCGATGCCCAGCTGACATTGACCTTGAACCACGCCGCCAGCGGCGCGCCGATGGCGTGGGCAAGACCGACGCCACCGAAGGCCACGGCCACGATCAGCATCAGGTCGGTCAGGCTGGGAATGCGCTCGTGCTCGGCCTGGAAGCGTGCGATGCGCTCCTTCAGCTCGTCGATGGCCGACGTATCGGCACCGCTGCGCGCGTCGATCTTCGCCGCCCGCCCGGCCAGGAAGATCAGTGCCGCCATCCACACATAGCCGACACCCACATCGACCACGGCGAACTGGCCGAAGGTGGTCGCGTTGACGTCGAACACTTCGCGCATCGCCAGCATGTTGGCACCACCGCCGATCCAGCTGCCGGCCAGTGCGGCCATGCCAGCCCAGGTATCACCGGCGACGGTATCGGGATGGATCGCACGCATCACCAGGAACGCCACCACCGCACCCAGCATGATGCTGGCCGAGGCGCCCAGGTACATCAGCACCAGCTTCGGCCCGAGTCGCAGGATGCCCTTGATGTCGACCGCCAGGGTCAACAGGATCAGCGCCGCCGGCAGCAGGATGTCGCGCGCGACCGGATTGTAGAGTTTGGTGTTCTGCCCATCGATCAGGCCGAACGTGTTGTAGATGCCGGGCAGCAGGTAACACAGCAGCAACGCCGGCACGAAGGTATAGAAGCGCTTCCACAGGCCCTGCTCACGCGAGGCGGTCCAGAACACGGCGCCGAGGGTGGCGGCGATCAAACCGAAGACGACGATGTCGTTCTGGATCAGGGCAGTCGAAGGCATGCAGGCATCCTGGTAGTGCCGGCCGCTGGCCGGCAACCCCATATAGGTAGGTCGCAACGTGCAGTTGCCGACCAACGGTCGGCACCCACCGGTGAAGCAGATGGCGAAACAAAAGCGCCGCCCCGAAGGGCGGCACCGGTATCGCTTATTCGCCGATGTGCTGCTTCAGCCAGGCGTTGACGGTGTCATGCCACAGGATGCTGTTGTTCGGCTTCAGCACCCAGTGGTTCTCATCCGGGAAGTACAGGAACTTCGACTCGATGCCCTGGCGCTGGGCAGCGGTGAACGCGGCCAGGCCCTGCTCGACCGGAATGCGGAAGTCCTGCTGGCCGTGGATCACCAGAATCGGCTTCTTCCAGTCAGCCACGTGGTTGACCGGATTGAACTTCTCATAGTTCGCCGCCTTCTGGTACGGGGTACCGCCCTGCTCCCACTCGGTGAACCACAGTTCTTCGGTGGCGTAACCCATCATGCGCTGGTCGAACACGCCGTCATGGTTGACCAGGCACTTGAACGGGCTGTTCCAGTTGCCGGCGATCCAGTTGACCATGAAGCCGCCGTAGCTGGCGCCCAGTGCACAGGCCTTGTCACCGTTGAGGAAATCGTACTTCTTCAGTGCCGCGCTCCAGCCCTTCTGCAGGTCTTCCAGCGGGCGATCGCCCCAGTGCTGGCTGATCGCATCGGTGAAGGCCTGGCCGTAACCGGTGGAGCCATGGAAGTCGATCATCACCACGGCGTAGCCCTGGCCCGCATAGGTCTGCGGGTTCCAGCGGTAGCTCCAGCCATTGCCGAAGCTGCCCTGCGGGCCGCCGTGGATCAGGAACGCGACCGGGTAGGACTTGCCTTCCTGGTAGTTGTGCGGCTTGACCACATAGCCATGCACGGTGTCGTTGTTCCAGCCCTTGAACTCGAACTGCTCGTAGTCGCCGAACGACACGTCCTTCAGCACCTCGCCAGCAGCTGGGGTCAGCGCGCGCAGTTCGCCGATCGCCTCGCCAGCGGCCGGCAGCAGGCCGACCAGCACCTGGTCGTTGCTCTTCAGGCTGTTGCGGGTGATCGCCACGCTGTTGCCGGCCACGTCGACAGCGGTGACGCTGCCGTCGCCGATCAGCTTGGTGGCCTTGCCGCTGGCCACATCGATCTGGAACAGCGGGTGTTCGCCGAGGTCATCGGCAGTGGTGTAGATGCTGGTGCCGTCGGCGGACAGGGCGATGCCACCAGCCGAGCGGTCCCACTGCGGAGCGATCTCGCGGGTCTTGCCGCTGGCCAGGTCCATCGCCATCAGGCCGAAGCGATCGGCTTCGAAGCCCGGGCGCTTCATCGCGCGGTAGAACAGGGTCTTGCCGTCGGCGCTGAACACCGGGCCGGCATCCCAGGCCGGGTTGGAGGCGGTCAGGTTGACCGGCGCCTGCTTGCCGGCGGCATCGAAGCGGTACAGGTCGAAGTTGGTCGACCACGACTCCTGCTTGCCGGCCACGCGGATGCTGGCGACCACGCTGCTGCCATCCGGCGACCACGCGAAATCATCATTGCCACCGAACGGCTTGGACGGAGCGTCGCCGTCGATGGCCGCGCTCAGCGCCGAAGCGCCCTTGACCGCACCAGCCTTGGCCGCCGGCAACGGCGCCACGAACAGAGTGTTGCGGCGGCCGTCGTTCCAGGTATCCCAATGGCGCACGAACAACGAATCGAAGACCTTGCCGCTGGCCTTGGCGCCGGCCACGTCCTTCAGCTTCTTTTCGGTGCAGGCCAGGTCCGAGGCGCAGGCCTGGAACACGCCGGCGCTGAACAGCACGCGGTCGTCCTGCGGCGACACGTGGTAGCTGTCCACGTCCACCGGGAAGTCGGTCAGCTGGTGCGGAGCACCGCCAGTGATCGGCAGCGAGTACAGCTGTTGGCTGCCGTTCTTCGCGCTGAGGAAATACACGGTCTGGCCATCGGCCGACAGCGAGGCGGAGTTGACGTTCCAGCCGGCCGGGGTGATCTGCTTCGGCGGCGCCGCGTCGCGGGTGCGCAGGTTGCGCGCGAACAGGGCGGTGCTGGCCTTGAGGTTGGCATCGGTGCTGCGCTTGGCGAACACCACGGTGCCGCCGTCAGCGGTCAGTACCGGCGCGGAGACGCGGTCCATGGCCACCATGTCGCGGATTTCCAGGCCACGGGCAGCGGCGACGCTGGGCAGGGCAGCCAGCAGGCTCAGTGGCAGCAGGGCATGACGCAGTTTCATCGGGGTCTCCGCAGGACGGCAAAAAACCGATGGTAGGCCTGCGCGGCCGGGCCTGCCAAGGCCATCGGTCATGGCCGGGGCCGAGCTGCCGCCAGAAAAAGCAAACCCCGCCGGGGCGGGGTCTGCGTTAGTGCCGGCCGCTGGCCGGCAACCACGGGTATCGCGGCATCCTGGAGTTGCCGGCCAGCGGCCAGCACTACCCGTTCCGCTTACGCCACGGCGCGCTTGCCGGTGCGGTAGATCAACCAGCCGACCAGGAACAGCACGGCCAGGCCGATCCACTGCGCGGCCGGCAGGTGGAACGGCACGGCCAGCACGTCGGCACGGCTGCTGACCACGATCGGCACGGCGATGGCGATACCCATCAGCGCCTCACCGGTGATCAGGCCGGCAGCGAACAGCACGCCCGGCTTGTGCACGCGGTCGCGGCCCTCTTCGTCATCGGCACGCACCTTGTGGAAGCGCTCGACGAGGTAGGAGATCAGGCCACCGAGGAAGATCGGCACCATCAGTTCCAGCGGCAGGTAGATGCCGATCGCCGCGGCCAGCACCGGCACGCGGAAACGCGAGTTGCGCGACTTCAGCCAGCTGTCGAACGCGATGATGGCGGCACCGACCACGGCACCGATGCCGATGAAGGTCCACGGCAGCTCGCCGCCGAACAGGCCCTTGGCCACCGACGCCATCAGGTTCGCCTGCGGTGCAGCCAGCGCATTCGGATGCAGCTCCGACTTGACGCCGATGCCGTAGGCGGTGGCCAGCAGGTTCAGCACCGGGGCCATGATCAGCGCGCACGAGAACGCGCCGATGCCCAGCATCAGCTGCTGCTTCCACGGGGTGGCACCGACGATGTAGCCGGCCTTGAGGTCCTGCAGGTTGTCGCCACCTACGGCGGCGGCACAGCACACCACCGCGCCGATCATGATCGCGGCCACCGCGCCCAGCGGCGCACCGAAGGCACCGACCGGCTGCAGGCCGTCCTTGCCCAGCAGCAGCACCAGCACTGCCGAAGCGAACAGGATGGTGGAGATGGTGATGCCAGAGACCGGGTTGTTGGACGAACCGATCAGGCCAGCCAGGTAGGCCGACACCGACACGAACAGGAAGCCGGCGACGATCATGATGAGGGTCATCGGGATCGACACGTGCCACTGGCCGACGATGGCCTGGTACAGCGCCAGCAGCGGCAGGGTGAACACCACCAGGGCCACCAGCATCCACTTCATCGGCAGGTCGCGCTCAGTGTGCGCCAGCACCGGGCCACCGCTCTTGCGCGCGGCCGCAAAGCCGCTCTTGACGCCGTTGAGCAGCGACTTGCGCAGCGAGATCAGGGTCCAGATGCCACCGATCAGCATCGCGCCGACGCCCAGGTAACGCATCTTCGCGCCCCAGATGGCGAACGCCGCTTCGGTGGATGAGGCGGTGGCGATCGAGGCGGCCAGCGCCGGATCGGTGTTCATGAAGAACGCCTGGTAGATCGGAATGGCGATGTGCCAGGTCAGGATCGAGCCGGACACCACCACGATGCCGACGTTGAGGCCGACGATGTAGCCCACACCCAGCAGCGCCGGCGACAGGTTGGTACCGATGAACGCGGTGACCTTGGAGCTGCCGACATAGGCCGAAGTGGCCCAGGCGTCGGGGATCAGGCGCATGCCGCTTTCCGCAGCCAGCTTCACGAAGGCACCGATCACCGCCGACAGGCCGAGGATCTTCAGGCCCGGGCCGGGGTTTTCACCGGCCTTGAGCACTTCAGCCGCCGCCTTGCCTTCCGGGAACGGAAGCGGGTCTTCGACGATCATCGAACGGCGCAGCGGCACCGAGAACAGCACGCCCAGCAGGCCGCCGAGACCGGCGATGCCCAGCACCCACCAGTACTTGAAGTCCGGCCAGTAGCCCATGATCACCAGCGCGGGGATGGTGAAGATCACACCGGCGGCGATCGACGAACCGGCCGAAGCGCCGGTCTGCACGATGTTGTTCTCAAGGATGGAACCGCCACCCAGCAGGCGCAGCACGCCCATGGAAATGACCGCGGCGGGAATCGCGGTGGCGATGGTCAGGCCTGCGAACAGACCGAGGTAGGCGTTTGCGGCCGACAGCACCACCGCCAGCACGATGGCAAGGACCACCGCGCGGAAAGTGAGCTGCTTGGGCGCAGCGTCATGGTTCATGAAAGCCCCTGCTGGCAAAAAATCCCTGCCACGCTAGCGTTCAGGGGACAGCAAGTCCAGCGTGCCAAAGGATGGGGGCCGAGCATGGAACAGACACAGGCCCGCACCGGCATCGCCAGTCAACCGATGCGGCAAAGCCCGAGTGGGCGCCATGCAAACGATATGTTATAACTTCCGATTGATCCGCACCTGCCCCATTGCATGCCCCCTTCCGCCTCATCCCGGCTGGCCTCCATCGACCAGCTGCGCGGTACCGTGATGCTGCTGATGCTGCTCGACCACGTCCGCGAGACGTTCTTCCTGCAGTACCAGGTGAGCGACCCGATGGACGCGGCCAACGTGTCCCCTGCCCTGTTCGTCTGCCGCCTGCTGGCCCACCTGTGCGCACCGGTGTTCGTACTGCTCACCGGCCTGTCGGCGTGGCTGTACGGCCAGCGCCAGGCCGATCCGCGCCGCGCCATCGCCGCCTTCCTGCTCAAGCGCGGCCTGTTCCTGGTGGTGCTGGAGCTGACCCTGGTCAACTTCGCCTGGACGTTCCAGTTCCCGCCGGACACGGTGTACCTGCAGGTGATCTGGGCGATCGGCCTGAGCATGATCGCGCTGGCCGGCCTGCTGTGGCTGCCGCGCCCGGTGCTGGTGGTACTGGCGGTGGCGCTGGTGGTTGGCCACAACCTGTTGGATGGCATAAGGGTGCAGGGCGACGGCGCCCTGACGGTGCTGTGGAAAGTGCTGCACCAGCGCGACTGGATCGAGGTCGGGCCGTTGAGCCTGCGTACCTCCTACCCGGTGCTGCCGTGGATCGGGGTGATCGCGCTGGGCTACCTGATGGCGCCGTGGTTCGCCGCCGGCAGCGATCCGGAACGGCGCCGGCAGCGATTGCTGTGGGCCGGGCTGGGCGCGCTGGCCGCCTTCGCTCTGCTGCGCTTCGCCAACGACTATGGCGACGCGCCCTGGCAATACCAGCAGACCCCACTGCGCACGTGGATGAGCGTGTTCAACATCACCAAGTACCCGCCGTCGCTGCAGTTCCTGCTGCTGACACTGGGCGTGGGCCTGCTGCTGTTGCGGCTGTACGAGTGGCCGCCGCTGGCGCGTGCACTGCGGCCGCTGGCCGATATCGGTGCAGCGCCGATGTTCTTCTACCTGCTGCACCTGTACGTGCTGAAGCTGCTGTACCTGGCCGCGTTGAAGACCTGGGGCCCGACCCACGGCAGCCTGTATGCACTGGACTCGGTGGCCGGCCTGCTGCTGGTGGCCTGCGCGCTGGCGGTGGTGCTGTATCCACCAACGCGGGCGTTCGCGCGGTTCAAGGCACGGCGACGCGACCTGGCCTGGTTGCGGTATCTGTAGGCATGTACCGGGGCGGCCATCCACGCATGGCGTGGATCTACTGAAAGCGGGCGCGGGCCTATAATTCCGCGATGAATTCCACTGCTATCGCTTCCGACGACTTCCTGGGCCATCCCAAGGGCGTCTACGTCTGCTTCTTCACCGAAATGTGGGAGCGCTTCTCCTTCTACGGCATGAAGGCGCTGCTGCTGCTGTATCTCACCAAATACCACCTGTTCGGCGACAAGGCCGGGTTGGACCTGCTCGGTGCCTATGGCGGCCTGGTGTACTGCATCCCGGTGTTCGGCGGCATGCTGGCCGACCGCTGGCTGGGCATGCGCCGGGCGGTGCTGTTCGGCGGCATCCTGCTGGTGCTGGGTCATCTGGGCATGGCCTTCGAAGGCCACGCGGCGTACCGGGTCAATGGTGAAGTGGTGCGCGACACCTCGGCGCTGGCAGTGACCTACCTGTCGCTGGCGCTGATCATCATGGGCGTCGGCTTCCTCAAGCCGAACATCTCCACCATCGTCGGCAAGCTCTATCCGCAGGACGATCCGCGCCGCGATTCGGGCTTCTCGCTGTTCTATGCCGGCATCAACCTGGGCGCCCTGTTCTCCTCGCTGGTATGCGGCTTCCTCGGCGAGGTCTACGGCTGGAAGTACGGCTTCGGCGCGGCCGGCATCGGCATGATTGCCGGCCTGGCGATGTTCCTGTGGGGCCAGAAATACCTGCAGGGCCACGCCGAACCGCCGCAGCCGGCCACGCTGAAGCAGAAGGTGCTGGGCCTGCCGCGCGAATGGCTGATCTACCTGTGCGCGGTGATCGGCGTGCTGCCGGTGGCCTGGCTGATGTGGGCGGCCGGCAACGGTGCCTTCGCGCTTGGCGGTGAAATCAGCCTGGCGCTGATGCTGATGCTGGTGGTGCTGGGCGGCGTGCTGGTCTGGTTCGCGTGGTTCACCGGCACGAAGTGCACGCCGGTGCAGCGCCAGCAGATGATCGCGCTGATGGTGCTGATCTTCATGGCGCTGGTGTTCTTCACGATGTACGAGCAGTCGTACGGCTCGTGGGTGACCTTCACCGACCGCCTGCTGACCAAGGACATCGTGCCGGCACTGGTGATCCGCGAAGGCTCGCCGCTGCCATGGTCGATCGTGTCACTGCTGCTGGCACCGCTGGGCTTCGTGGTCAGCGCGCGCCTGTCCGAACGCCGCCCCGGTTCATCCGCGCCGCGCATGTTCTTCATCGCCATCGTCGCGCTGATGCTGGTGCTGCTGGTGCGCGACTGCCTGGTGATTCCGCAGACTGCCGGTTCGCTGACCTACCTGGGCGGCCTGTTCCTGGTGCTGCTGGCGCCAGCGTTCGCTGCACTGTGGACGTGGATGGACCGCCGTGGCTGGGAGCCGGGCAAGCCGGTGAAGTCGGCCTGGGGCCTGGTGATCGGCGCGCTGTCGTTCGTGCCGCTGGCGCTGGCCGCGCAGCACGTCGGCGCCACCGGCGAGATGGCCAGCGTGTGGTGGCTGGTACTGGCCTACTTCCTGCTGGCCAGCGGCGAGATGTGCCTGTCGCCGGTAGGCCTGTCGGCGGTGACCCAGCTGGCGGTACCACGGGTGATGAGCCTGATGATGGGCACCTGGTTCCTCGCGACAGCCTTCTCGGAAACGCTGGCCGCGCTGTTCGGAAAGCTGGCGGCGATTGACGTGCCCGAAGGCGAAACACTGGACATGGCCGCGGCCGCCGGTGCCTACGCACACCTGTTCTGGCTGCTGATGTGGATCGGCCTGGGCTGCGCGTTGCTGGCCTTCATCGCCGCGCCGCTGTTGAAGCGGATGATGCATGGGGTGAAGTAACACCCATTGGCGAGTGGCTGCGGCGGCAACCATGGCGGTTGCCGCCGCGTCTGTTTCAGGGTGCCTTGGCTTTGCTCGGAGCCGTCGCGGCGGCTGCCGTACCACCGCCCAGGCTGCGCGACAGGAAGGCAAGCAAGCGGGTGTAGTAATCGCGCTGGTTGGCCGGACTGTAGAAACCGTGCCCCTCGGCCTTGTAGTACAGCGCTTCCACCGGCGTGCCGGCCTGCTTCAGCGCCGCCTCCATGCGTTGGGTATGCACCACCGGTGCGCGTTGATCTTCCCTTCCTGCCGCCAGCAGCACCGGCACGCGGATCTGGGCGGCGAGGTTGACCGGTGACTGCTCGACCAGCTCCTTCGGGCGGCCGACCCATTCGCGCAGGTAGGTCAATCCGGATGCATCATCCTGGATGTCACCGCGGGCGTACATCAACGGCAGGTCATAGACACCGACATAGCCGGCAGCGCAGCGATACAGGCCGGGCTCGCGCACCGGCCCCATCATCGCCGCATAGGCGCCATAGCTGCCGCCGTAGATGCAGATGCGCGCCGGATCGGCCGTGCCCTGCGCGATCGCCCAGCGCGTGGCATCAGTGACATCGTCCTGCATCGCCCGTCCCCACTGCAGCTTCGCGGCCTGGGCGTGCGCACGCCCATAGTTGGCCGAACCACGGTAGTTGACCTGGAGCACGGCATAGCCGGCAGCAGCCAGCATCTGTGCATCCACATCGTACGTTCCGTCGTCGAAGATCCCGATCGGCCCACCATGTGGCATCACCACCATGGGCAGGCCGGTGGCCGGCTGGCCTGCCGGCAGGGTGAGGAAGCCATGCAGCGCCAACCCGTCACGCGCCTTCAGGCTGACCGGTTGGACGACGGCGCTCTGCGCCGGATCGATCCAGTCACTGCGGCTGATGAGGTGGCGCGCCTTCTTGTCGATGGTGTCGTACAGATAGAAGTCGCCCGGGTTGCGCGCGGAGTGCGATTCCACCAGCACCGTGCGGCCATCGCGGGTACTGGAGGTGATGTACACGGGGCCGCCCAGCCCTGCCTCGAGACTGCGGTACAGGCGCGCTTCGGCCGAGGCTTCGTCGAAGAAGCGCGTCCGTGGCACGTCGCCAAGGAACTCGGCTCCCACCGGCACGCGGGTTCCCGGCCGGAAGATGATCCGATGCGGATCGACCACCTCATCGCGCAGTACCACCCGACGCTCGTTGCTCTGCGGGTCCCAACTGACGATTGCATCGGGTCCCTCGGCCTGCTCGGTCTGCAGATAGGCCAGGCGGCCATCAGCAGAGAAGCCGATAGCCGCCTCGATGCGTCGGCTGAGCGCCTCATCGTTCAGCAGCACCCACTCGCTGCTGGCACCTGCGCGGTAATAGAGCTTCTTGTTTGTCTCGTCGGTGCCGGAACCGTAGGCAAAGCGCACCTCACCCTGGGCATCGGTAGTGAATTCCGCCTGTGCGATCGGCGCCCGCGCCACGGCATTGCGGCGACCGGTGTTCACGTCCATCCGCTCCAACTGGGTGAAGGCGTTGGCCGTGAACGGTGTTACCGCAACCAGTACGTTGCGGTCGTCATCCTTCAATTCGTCGGTGAGGAACGCGGCCACCATGCCGGCCGGCTTGACCTTGATGTTGGTGCCCAGGCCGGTTTCAGCCGTGCGGTAGCCGACCAGCAGTTCACCGCCCTTGCCATCGGCGTTGATACCGAACAGTTCGCCGGTGAGCGCGGGGCGATCAAGCACGCCGAACTTCTGCGCCATTCCCACCAGCAGACGGTCATTGCTGACCCAATCAAAGGTGTGGGCATGGTTGTTGCGGGGCGGCCGGAAGGTGCCGACCATCTTCATGTCGGCGATCCTGTAGATCGCCAGCGCAGTGCCGGCCTCGATCGGGACCGTGGCAGCCACGTACTCGCCCCCGGGCGAAATCCTGATGTCGGTAAACGCTTCCTGCCGGAGATAGCGGTCCAGATCGACCTCGCCGGCCCCCGCCGTCGCCCCTCCCACGACCGTGCACAACAGCACGGCAAGCACAGTCCTGCGCATCCTTCCCCCTTGGAGACGGACCCCTTGTCCGCAGGCCGATTCTAGGCAACCCGTCGACGCATCCGCCAGTGGACAGAAAAAACGACGGCACCGTTGCCGGTGCCGTCGTTACCACTACCTTTACCTTGGAGAGAGAGTCAGGACGTGGGTTCGGGGGGCGTGCGCCGGGTCAATGGACCCCGCGCACCGCCAGAGTGAGGGCCAGGATGCTGAGGATCACCGCGATGGTGCCGTCCAGCACGCGCCAGGTGCTGGGCTTGGTGAACAGCGGTGCCAGCAGGCGCGCGCCCAGGCCCTGCGCGGTCAGCCACAGGCAACTGGCGGTGACCACGCCGGCCGCGAAGGCCATGCGTGCATTGCCGAAGTTCTCGGCGATCGAGCCGATCACCATCATGTCCAGCCAGAAGTGCGGGTTGATCAGCGAGAAGCCGACCGCCGCCATCAGCACCGCACGGCGGCTGCCGTCATCGCTGTCGGCTTCGCCCATGCCGCCGCCGCCGGCGATCGCACGGCGTGCGGACTTCATCGCATACCAGGCCAGGAAGGCCACGCCGGTCCAGAGGACGGCGGTGGTCAGCCACGGCAGCGCCGTGGTGAGCGTGCGCAGGCCGGCCACGCTGGCGAAGATGAAGATCGCATCGATGGCCGCACAGGTGGCCACCACCGGCACGATGTGCTTGCGCAGGATGCCCTGGCGCAGGATGAAGGCGCTCTGGGCGCCGACCACGGCAAACAGGCCGATGCCGGTAGCCGCACCACTGAACCAGGCACCGAGGCCGGTGCTGGCGGAGATGACCGAGAACATGGGATTCACTACCTTGTCTTGCTTGGGGGAGCGGTGCCTCGCGAAGGCGGACAGCACCGGAACGGGCGTCATTGTCGCGCCGCAACATAGAAAAGACGAGCTAAACTTACTAAACCAACATTAGCGGAGCTTAATTGCCATGCGCATCGACCATGCACAGCTGCGGGCCCTGGCTGCGGTGATCCGCGAAGGCAGCTTCGACCGTGCTGCGCAGTCGCTCAACGTCACCCCCTCGGCCATCTCGCAGCGGGTCAAGGCACTGGAAGACCGCATCGGCCGGCTGCTGGTCAAACGTGGCACGCCTGCGACCGCCACGGCCGAAGGCCAGCTGCTGGTGCAGCTGGCCGAGCAGACCGCCCTGCTGGAGCACGATGCCCTGCACCGGATGGGCCTGGCCGACGAAGACCTGCCGCAGGCGAGCATCCCGGTGGCGGTGAACCACGACAGTCTGGAGACCTGGTTCCCGCAGGCCGCGCAGCAGTTCGCGCAGGGCACCGGCACTACCCTGGACCTGCGGGTGGAAGACCAGGACCACACCGTCGAGCTGCTGCGCCAGGGCACCGTGCTGGGTGCGGTGACCACCCTGGACGAGCCGGTGCAGGGCTGCCAGATCCACGCGCTGGGCAGCATCCGCTACGCCGCCACCTGTACGCCGGCGTTCCGCGAGCAGCACTTCGCCAAGGGCGTGACCGCACAGGCGCTGGCGCAGGCACCGGTGCTGGTGTTCAACCGCAAGGACGACATGCAGTCACGCTTTGCCCGGCGCATGGCCGGCGCCGACCTGCCCAGCACCGCGCCGACCTGGTGGATTCCCTCCACCCGTGCCTTCGTGCAGGCCAATCTGGGCGGGCTCGGCTGGACGATGAATCCCCTGCCACTGGTCAAGCGCCATCTGGATGCCGGGCGCCTGGTGTATGTGCGGCAGCGCGCGTGGGAAGACGTGCCGCTGTACTGGCAGCACTGGAAGGGCGACGTGCAGACGATGGCCCTGCTGACCCGGGCGGTGCTGGACGCCGCCTCGGCGCTGGTGCAGCGCAGGCGCTGAAAAGAGGACAGCGAGGGGATCAAGTCCTTCTTGCCATAAACGACTTGATCCCTACGTCCCCTTTTTGTGCAAGCATCGGCGCAACCGACGAGGGGGCTGGCTGATGGAAACCGAACCGGTATTCCTGCATATCCGCGTGGTGATGGGGATCATCCTCGGCCTGTCCATCACCACCCTGCTGAAGGGGTTGGCGCAGATCATCGAGCACCCGCAGCGACGTGGCTGTTCGGCGCTGCACCTGTGCTGGGTGATGTGGACGCTGGTGTCGCTGGTCACCTTCTGGTGGTGGGAATTCCGTCTCGTCGAAGTGCACCGCTGGACGTTTGAAACCTATCTGTTCGTGATCACCTACAGCGCGACCTGGTTCCTGCTGTGCGCGCTGCTGTTTCCCGACGATCTGCGCGACTACGGCAGTTACGGCCACTACCTGATGCAGCGGCGGCGCTGGATCTTCGGGGTGATCGCGATATTGACGCTACTGGACCTTGTGGACACCGCGATCAAGGGAGGAAGCCGATGGCGGCTGCTGGGGGATGCCTACCCGTTGCACACGGCGCTGATGCTCATCGTTGCGGCGCTGGGATGGCATCTGCGCAGCGCGCGCATGCAACTGGTGCTGGCCGCAGCGACACTGGCCTATCAACTGGCCTACTTCGCGGCGGAATACTTCACCATCGGCAGTGATTGAAGACCGCCGCCGTCTCCATCCAATCTCCATCCGGGGCGTCCACAATCATGTGGTTCCATTCGACCACAGGTCTCCCAGATGACGATCCACTACCGCGATGCCCTCCCCGATGATGCCGCTGCCTGCATCGACCTTCGTGGGTGCACCCGCGAGAACGCCTTCAGCGCCGCGCAGCTGGCCGAACTGGGCATCACCGAAGAGAGCTGGGCCGCAGGCATCGCTGATGGCGATTCGATTGGCCGCGTCGCCTGGGAGGGCGAGCGGATGGCCGGCTACTGCTTTGCTGACCGCGAAAGCGGCGAGGTGCTGGTGCTGGCCCTGTTACCGGACTACGAAGGCCGTGGCATCGGCCGGCAGCTGCTGCTGGAGGTGGTCAGCCTGACCCGCGATGCCGGACACACCCGCCTGTTCCTGGCCTGCTCGGCAGACCCGCGTTCGCGCTCGTATGGCTTCTATCGGCATCTTGGCTGGAAGGCGACCGGCGAGATCGACGAGGCCGGTGACGAGATTCTTGAACTGTCTTGACGCGCGTCGCTGGAAACAGCCGCCGGGCATGGCCCGGCGCGACCGGGGATGGGGTAGAACGCGCAGGACGGATGCTGCGTTGCATCAAAATCGGACCAGAAGCGGTTAAAATTGCCACTGGAATGCTGCAAGGCGTTGTTTCTTCACGCTCTTTCTCTGCTTCTTGCGCATCCTGACCCCTTCCCCCCGCCAACGATTCCGCCCCCATGAAGAAATTTGGCAAGGCCCTGCTCGCCCTGCTCGTGCTGCTGTTGCTGGTCGCCGCACTGTTCCTGTACTGGCCGCTGACCCAGCGCTCGGTGCCCGCCGCGAGCAACGACAAGCCCGTCGATGTGGTGCTGGTCGGCGCCGGCATCATGAGCATCACCCTGGCCACCTACCTGCAGGAACTGCAGCCGGACTGGAACATCCAGGTCTACGAGCGCCTCGACAGCGTCGCCGGTGAAAGCTCGGACGGCTGGAACAACGCCGGCACCGGCCACTCGGCATTCGCCGAACTGAACTACACCCCGGAACTGCCCGATGGCAGCATCGAGACCAAGCGTGCGGTCGGCATCGCCGAATCGTTCGAGGTCTCGCGCCAGTTCTGGTCGCACCAGGTGAAGGAAGGCCGGCTGAGCCAGCCCAGCGACTTCATCAACCCCACCCCGCACATGAGCTTCGTCTGGGGTGATGACAACATCGCCTACCTGCACAAGCGCCAGCAGGCGCTGGTGAAGAACCCGCTGTTCTACGGCATGCAGTACTCCGAAGACCCGGCGCAGATCAAGCAGTGGGCACCGCTGCTGATGGAAGGCCGCGACCCGAAGCAGAAGGTCGCCGCGACCTGGATGCCGCTGGGCACCGACGTCAACTTCGGCGTCATCACCCGCCAGCTGACCGCCGGCCTGCAGCACAGCCCCAACTTCGGCCTGCACCTCAACCACGAGGTCAGCGCCCTGCGGCAGAACGCGGACAAGAGCTGGAACGTGACGGTGAAGGATCTCAAGGCCGGCACCGAGTCCACCACCCACGCCCGCTTCGTGTTCATCGGTGCCGGTGGCGCCGCGCTGAAGCTGCTGCAGATGTCGGGCATCCCGGAATCGAAGGACTACGCGGGCTTCCCGGTGGGCGGCCAGTTCCTCGCTTTCCAGGGCCAGGACGTGACCTCGCGCCATGGCGTGAAGGCCTACGGCATGGCCGAAACCGGTTCGCCGCCGATGTCGGTGCCGCACCTGGATGCGCGCAAGCTGGATGGCAAGCCGGTGGTCCTGTTCGGGCCGTTCGCGCTGTACAGCACCAAGTTCCTCAAGCACGGCTCGTGGTGGGACCTGTATTCGTCGGTCAACCACAACAACGTCGGCCCGATGCTGGAAGTGGGCAAGGACAACCTGGACCTGGTGCAGTACCTGATGGGCCAGGCGCGCCTCAACGACGCCGATCGCCAGGCCGAACTGGTCAAGTACTTCCCGAACGCCAAGCCGGGCGACTGGAAGCTGGTCACCGCTGGCCAGCGCGTGCAGATCATCAAGCGTGATCCGCTGAAGGGCGCGGTGCTGCAGTTCGGTACCGAGATCGTGACCGACAAGGACCACACCCTCGCTGCGCTGCTGGGTGCCTCACCGGGCGCCTCGACCTCGCCGCCGATCATGCTCGACCTGATGGCCAAGGCCTTCCCGGAACAGATGAAGGCCGGTTGGGAAGCCCGCCTGCGCGAGATCGTGCCGTCGTACGGCCGCAAGCTCAACGACAGTGCCGCGCTGACCAACGAGATCCGCACGCTGACCAGCCAGACCCTGCACCTGCCCTACCTGGACGTTCCGGTGGAAGCAGGCGCGACACCGGCCCTGGCACCAACGGCCGCGCCGGCCCCGGCCAAGGAAAAGCGCAACGCCAACGAGGAACTGCAGGCGCTGTAAGCCTGCGGTTGCCATTGGACGGAAACGGACGGCCACCTTCGGGTGGCCGTCTGCGTTTGTGTCGCACCCACCTGTAGAGCCGAGCCTGCGCTCGGCTGCTCCTCGCGGTTGCCGACAGCCGAGCATGGGCTCGGCTCTACAGAAATCCCTGTCAGGCGCCGACAAACCCGTGCGCAATGACGCGAATTGTAATGTTGTTAAGAATTATTTACATTTGCGTCCTGCGCAGTGACCGCGCCGCTCCCAGATGGACCTGATGTGCCCGAAGCCGCCGCCCGGGTGCTGGACGACTGTTGCCGCCCCTTCCCCGCCTTCACGCTTCGAGCCCGCCATGTCCCTGACTCTCCGTACCCGCCTGCCCCGCCGTGCGCTGCTGCCGGCTGCCCTGCTGTCCTCCCTCGCCGTGGTTGCACCGTCGGCGTTCGCCGAGGTCGCTGCCGACGCCTCCGACGCCAAGACCCTGGACCGGGTAAGCGTGCGCGCCGAGCAGTCCGCGCCGCCGTCCAGCACCACCCGCCTGCCGATCACCCTGCAGGAAACGCCGCAGTCGTCCACGGTGATCGGCCTGCAGCGCCTGCAGGACGAATCGTTGTTCAGCCTCAACGACGTGATGCGCAATGTCACCGGCGTCAGCGTGTCCTTCTATGACACCCAGCGCCCGCTGTACTACGCGCGCGGCTTTGCCATCACCGATTTCCAGGTGGACGGCATCCCCACCTACAGCGGCTCGACCAACCAGGAATACGACACCGCCTTCTACGACCGGGTGGAAGTGATCCGCGGCGCCAATGGTCTGCTCAGCGGCGCCGGCGTGCCGTCGGCCACGGTGAACCTGCTGCGCAAGCGCCCGGGCAAGGAGTTCGACGCCTCGTTCTCGGTCAGTGCCGGCAGCTGGGACTACCGCCGCATGGAGGCGGACGTGACCGCGCCGCTGACCGCCGACGGCCGCTTCCGCAGCCGCGTGGTCGCCGCCTACACCGACCGCGATTTCTATTACGACCGCTACAAAGAGAACAAGATGGCCGGCATGGCCGTGCTGGAAGGCGATGTGACCGACAGCACCACGGTTACCGTCGGCTACCAGACCCAGGACAACAACCCGGTGGGTTCGACCTGGGGCACTGTGCCGTTCTTCGACAGCAAGGGTAACTTCGCGCATCTGCCGCGCTCGACCAACCTGGCACCGAAGTGGAGTTACTGGCAGCGCGAGACCAGCACGGTATTCGCCAACCTGGAACAGCGCTTCGGTGAGAACTGGCTGCTGAAGATCAACACCGCCTACACCCGCGGCAACGTGCAGAACATGCGCCTGTACGGCACCGGCAATCCCGACCCGGTGACCGGCGCGGGCATTTACCTGCGCACTGCCGCCGGCGATTCGGAAGACACCCGCCGCAACGTCGACGCCTACCTGACCGGCACCTTCAACCTGTGGGGCCAGGAGCACGACGTGACCGTGGGCGCACAGTGGGCCGACCTGGAAGGCACCACCAATACCCTGGCGCTGAACTACCCGCGCGATTGGGCGACCTGTGGCCGTGAGCGCTGCTACTACATCCCCAACGTGCACACCTGGGATGGCGACATCTCCGAAGTGACCTACACCCTCACCGGCGCACGCCGCGTGGCCAAGACCACGCAGAGCGGTTTCTACCTGGCCACCCGCCTGCGCCTGGCCGGCCCGCTGGCGCTGATCGCCGGCGCACGCCTGAGCCGCTGGCAGACCCAGACCCGCGCCTACAACGCCGCCGGTGCCTACACCGCCACCAGCGGCGCGTACAAGGTGAGCGATGAAGTCACCCCGTACGTGGGCCTGGTGTACGACATCACCCCGAACGTGGCGGCCTATGCCAGCTACACCGAGATCTTCAACCCGCAGAACTACAAGGACCGCAACGAGAACCTGCTGGCTCCCGTGCAGGGCTCGAACCTGGAAGCGGGCCTGAAAACGCAGTGGTTTGATGGCCGTTTGACTGCCAACGCAGCGATCTTCGAGGCCAAGCAGGACAACTACGCGGTGCGTGACATGGGCGTGCCGGAAGGCTCACTGAGCGACGGCAGCTCGGCCTACATCGGCGTCAACGGCACCAAGGCGCGCGGCTGGGAAGTGGACGTCAACGGCGAGATCCTGCCGGGCTGGACGGTCAATGCCGGATATACCCACGTCAAGGTGACCCGCGCGGCCACCGACCTGCTGTACGCCAATCCGGCCGAGAACCTGCTGCAGCTCAATACCCAGCTGCAGCTGCGCGGCGCGCTGGAGCGCCTGAGCATCGGCGGTGGCGTGCAGTGGCAGAGCAAGGTGCAGGGCTACAACATCCCCTACCCGGTGGGCGTGGGCACCACGGTGACGGTGAACCAGCCGGCGTATGCGCTGGTGCAGTTCAACGCCAACTACCGCATCAGCGACAACTGGACGGCGACGCTGAGCGTGCGCAACGCGCTGGACAAGACCTACTGGGCCAACCTGGACTACAACAACTACGGCGAACCGCGCTTCGTGGCGGTCAGCCTGCGCTGGAAGTTCTGAGGCGCGCAGCGGAAACGGTGGGTGCCGACCGTTGGTCGGCCGACGCTCCGCCACGACCAACGGTCGTGGCCCACCTGAATGGGCCCGCCTCCGCGCGGGCCTTTTCTTTGCTGCGCTGCGGGTTGCACATGCCTCCATAATTATGGCGTAATTATTTCAACGCCATTCGGAAGTCCGTCGATGAACCCGAGCTGGGACACGCTGGAGCGGGGCCGCCAGGCGCGGCTGGAGCGCGCCGCGCCATGGGCCAAGGGCCACGAGGTGGCGGCCGGCGACATCGCCGATCTGCTGCACGCGCTGCTGGAGCCGGGCGACAAGGTCTGCCTGGAAGGCAACAACCAGAAGCAGGCCGACTTCCTCGCCCAGGCGCTGGCCGACCTCGATCCGGCAAGGGTGCATGACCTGCACATGGTGCAGTCGGTGCTGTCGCTGCCCTCGCACCTGGATGTGTTCGAGCGCGGCATCGCCTCCAGGCTGGACTTCTCCTTCTCCGGGCCGCAATCGGTGCGGCTGGCCAACCTGGTGGCCGAAGGGCGCATCCAGATCGGCGCCATCCACACCTACCTGGAACTGTTCGGCCGCTACTTCATCGACCTCACCCCGCGCGTGGCACTGGTCGCGGCGCAGGCCGCCGACCGCCACGGCAATCTCTACACCGGCCCCAACACCGAAGACACGCCGGTGATCGTCGAAGCCACCGCGTTCGGTGGCGGCATCGTCATCGCCCAGGTCAACGAGATCGTCGACATCCTCCCCCGCGTCGACATTCCTGCCGACTGGGTCAACTTCGTGGTGCAGGCGCCGCGCCCGAACCATATCGAACCGCTGTTCACCCGCGACCCGGCGCAGATTTCCGAGATCCAGGTGCTGATGGCGATGATGGCGATCAAGGGCATCTACGCCGAGTACGGGGTGAACCGCCTCAACCACGGCATCGGTTTCGATACCGCGGCGATCGAACTGCTGCTGCCGACCTATGCCGAATCGTTGGGGCTGAAAGGCAAGATCTGCCAGCACTGGGCGCTCAATCCGCACCCGGCGCTGATTCCGGCCATCGAATCGGGCTTCGTCAAATCGGTGCACTCGTTCGGCTCGGAACTGGGCATGGAGAAGTACATCGCCGCGCGCGGGGATGTGTTCTTCACCGGCGCCGACGGTTCGATGCGCTCCAACCGCGCGTTCTCGCAGACTGCAGGACTGTATGCCTGCGACATGTTCATCGGCTCCACGTTGCAGATCGACCTGCAGGGCAACAGTTCCACCGCCACCCGCGACCGTATCGCCGGCTTCGGTGGCGCGCCCAACATGGGCTCGGACGCACGCGGCCGCCGCCACGCCAGCGACGCCTGGCTCAAGGCCGGCCAGCAGGCCGCGCGGCGGGGCGAAATGCCGCGTGGGCGCAAGCTGGTGGTGCAGATGGTGGAAACCTTCCGCGAGCACATGGCGCCGGCCTTCGTCGACCGCCTCGATGCCTGGGAGCTGGCCGAACGCGCGGCCATGCCGCTGCCGCCGGTGATGATCTACGGCGACGACGTCAGCCATGTGCTGACCGAGGAAGGCATCGCCAACCTGCTGCTGTGCCGCAGTCCGGAAGAGCGCGAGCAGGCGATCCGCGGCGTGGCCGGCTACACCGCCGTGGGCAGGGGCCGCGATCGCGCGATGGTGGAAAACCTGCGCGACCGTGGAGTGATCCGCCGCCCGGACGATCTCGGCATCAACGTGCGTGACGCCAGCCGCGATCTTCTTGCCGCGCGCTCGGTGAAAGACCTGGTGCGCTGGTCCGGCGGTCTGTACGACCCGCCCAAGCGCTTCCGCAACTGGTAAGGGGCACGCCATGGAAACCCTCGACTATCGATTCGACGGCACGACGCCTGTGCGCTTCCCCACCGATGCCGTGCTGGTGGGCGTACTGGCTTCGGGCAACCTGGAAATCCTGCTGGAACCGGCCGACCTGGACGGTGCGATGACGGTGCGCATCATCACCGCCGCGCGTGGCTTCGGCACGGTATGGCAGGCGGTGATCGCCGACTTCGCCCAGCGTCACCCCCTGCGCGATGTACGCGTGTCGATCAACGATGCCGGCGCCACACCAGCCGTGGTCAGCCTGCGCCTGGACCAGGCGGTTGAGACCCTGCATGCCGGAGGCAAGCCATGACGCACGCGCAGCGCAACAGCTATTACGAAGCCGATGCCCGCGCGCGCATCGCCGGGCTGCTCGATGCGGGATCGTTCCGCGAATTTCTCGGCCCGGCCCAGCGCGCCATCAGCCCGCACCTGGCGCAGCTCGACCAACCAGCCGCCTTCGACGATGGCATCGTCGTCGGCGAGGGACGCCTGCGTGATAAACACGTGCTGGTGGCCGCGCAGCAGGGTGAATTCATGGGCGGCGGTGTGGGTGAGGTGCATGGCGCCAAGCTGAGCGGCCTGCTGCGCCGCGCGGCAGACACCCATCCCGATGGCGTGCTGCTGCTGCTCGATACCGGTGGTGTGCGCCTGCATGAAGCCAACGCCGGCCTAATCGCCATTTCCGAGATCATGCGCGCCACCTTGGGTGCGCGTGCGACGGGGGTGCCGGTAGTGGCGCTGATCGGCAGTGGCAACGGCGCCTTCGGTGGCATGGGCATCGTCGCCCGCTGCTGCAGCACGGTGATCATGTCCGAGGAGGGGCGGCTGTCGCTGTCCGGTCCGGAAGTGATCGAGACCGTGCGCGGCGTGGAGGAATTCGATTCGCGCGACCGCGCATTGGTGTGGCGGGTGACCGGCGGCAAGCACCGCTACCTGATCGACCAGGCGCAGGTGCTGGTGCCCGATGCGATCAGCGCCTTTGCGCAGGCGGCCTTTGATGCACTGCAGCCAGACACCGCCAGCGCCGACACCGACGCAGCGCTGGCCGCGCTGCAGGCACGCCACGCCACATTGAAAGCGCGCGTGGAAGCATGGGGCGACTGCAACGATGGACTGCAGATCTGGGCGCGCCAGGGCATTGCAGATCCAGAACGCCTGGCGCTGCTGGAAACCGATGCCTTCCTTGCCGCCACCGCGCACCGGAGCCTGCCATGAGCATGCCATTGACTACGCTGCTGGACGCGCTGTTCCCGCGTGGCCGCGCAATCACGGTGAACGATTCGGTACTGACCGGATCAGCGACCACCGACGACGGCGAGGTGACCGTGATCGGCACCACCGACAAGATCGAAGTGGGCGTTGACCATGCGCTGGTGCTGGCCGACACCGTGCTGGCCAGCACCGCTGCACATCCGCAGCGTCCGATCGTGATGCTGGTCGATACCGCCGGCCAGCGCCTGGCGCGCCGCGATGAACTGCTGGGCATCAACGGCTACTTCGCCCACCTCGCACAGACCCTGGACCTGGCCCGCCGTCGTGGTGCGCGCCTGGTCACGCTGGTCTACGGCGAATCGGTCAGCGGTGGCTTCCTGTCGTTCGGGTTGATGGCTGACCACATCCATGCCCTGCCCGATGCACAGGTGCGGGTGATGGACCTGCGCGCGATGGCAAGGGTGACCAAGCAGCCGCTGGAAAAACTGCAGGCGCTGAGCCTGACCTCGCCGGTGTTCGCGCCCGGCGTGGAGAACTATGTGGCGATGGGCGCAGTGCAATCGCTGTGGGATGGTGATCTGGCGCGTCACCTGCTGGATGCACTGCGCGCACCCGCCGACGGTGACCATCGCGCGGCGCTGGGCGCCGAACGCGGTGGCCGCACATTGGCTGCGCAGGTGGCCATTGCCGTGAGCCAGGGCAATGCCTGAGCGGCCTGCCCGGCATACGCTGGTCTGGCTGTCGGTCGATGCCGATTGGCGGGCCGACGTGCCCACGCACGAACCGCGCCTTGCCGCGTGGCTGGCGCACGGCTTCCCTGCCGTAGTGGCACGTCGTGCGGCGGATGATCCCGATCCGCGCCTGCGACTGGGCGTTCCACTGCCACCGGCCGAAGGCAAGCAGAGGCTGTCGTTGCGCGTACCGCTGCACGACGTCGCTCGCATGCACGCACCGCCGGCATTGAGTGAGCTGCTGGCGGCAGGCGACGCCGTGGTTCCGCAGGCGTGGCAGCAATCGCTTCACGACCTGCAGGCACTGGCCCCGGCCCGTGTGTTCGGCGCCTTCGCCTGGCAATGGCTGACCGCCCTGCCCTACGTGCATGAGCGTTCGGACATCGACCTGCTATGGCAGGTGACCGATGCCGCGCAGGCCGAGGCACTGATCGCGCAGTTGCTGGCATGGGAGAGCCGCCATCCGCATCGCCTTGATGGCGAGCTGTGCCTGCCCGATGGCGGTGCGGTGAACTGGCGCGAACTTGCCGGCCGCAGTCGGCAGGTGCTGGTGAAACGTCTGGATGGAGCCGCATTGGAAGCGCGCGATGCGCTGTTCGACAAGTGCGAGGTGACCGCATGATTGCCGCCCGCAAGCAGTTGCCCGCACACGGCACGATGGTAGACAGCGCACGCCTGGGACGGCTGGCCATTGCCAGCCTGCACACCGAGGTGGCCTGCGCCCCGAAACCGGGCCTGGTCACGCCGTTCAACAGTGGCAGCCATGACGACATGGATGCCAGCACGTTCCTGCGCAGCCTGTTCGCCCTGCGCCACTACTTCACTGCGGTGGCCAGGGCCGGTGCCGCGGGTGCCCCCTTCACGGTGCTGCGCGATCACGGCATTGCCGCCGAAACGGCCATGCTGGCCGCCACCGCCGGCATCAACACCCATCGCGGCGCGATCTTCAGCCTTGGCCTGCTGGTGGCCGCCGCTGCTGAGCGCAGGCGCGTGCATGGCCATGCTGTATCCGGCGCACAGGTGTGTCTGGCAGTCCAGCAGTGGAACGACGCGCTCATCGCGGCACCACTGGACCCGCACAGCCCGGGACAACGCGCGCGCGCACGCCATGGGGTCAGCGGCGTACGCGAGCAGGCCGCCGCTGGTTACCCGGTGCTGCGCGAGCTGGCCCTGCCGACCCTGCGCCATGCGCTGCACAGCGGCCTGCCGCGCGACGCCGCGCTGTGCCACACGCTGATGCAGCTGATGGCGCAGGTGGACGATCTGAACCTGCTGCACCGTGGCGGCGCCGAGGGCCTGCGTTGGGCGCAGCAACAAGCGAGCGCATTCCTTTCCTCGGGCGGCGCCTTCGCGCTGGACTGGCGCATGCGCCTGCAGTCCATGGGCGATGCGTTCGTGACGCGTCGGCTCAGCCCGGGTGGCAGTGCCGATCTGCTGGCCTGCGCCTGGTTCCTGCTGCAGCAGGAGGGCGTATGAGCCTGGCCCTGCTCTGCCCCGGACAGGGTGCGCAGCATCCGGCGATGTTCGACCGCGTGCGTGGCATCGCCGCTGCACGCGCGGTACTGGACGCGGCGGGTGATGTGCTGGGACGCGACGTGTTCGCTGCCGCAGCCGCCGACGACCGCTTCGACAACACACAGGCGCAACCGCTGCTGTGCGCCGCCAGCATCGCGCAATGGCATGTCCTGCGCGACGCCCTGCCGAGCCCGATCGTGCTGGCCGGGTACAGCATCGGCGAACTGGCGGCGCACGCCATTGCTGGCAGTTTCGATGCCAGCACCTGCCTTTCGCTGTCGGCCCAGCGCGCGCGCCTGATGGATGCTGCCAGTCCCGCCGGTGCGGGCATGCAGGCCATCCTCGGCCTGGATCGACAGACGCTGCAGCCGCTGTGCGACACGTACGGCGCGCACGTGGCCATCGCCAACGGCGCAGATCACTTCATCGTTGGCAGCACGCAGCAGGCACTGAATGCGCTGGCCGCTGCCGCGCACGCGCAGGGCGCGGAGGTGCGCCCGTTGCCGGTGCATGTGCCGGCGCACACGCCACTGCTGTCGGCGGCAGTCGCACCGTTTGCCGCGGCGCTGCAGGCGACCACCCTGCATGCCCCTCGCCTGCCACTGCTGGCCGGCATCGATGCACGGCCGGTGCGCGACACCACGATGACGGTGCATACGCTGTCCGCACAGCTGGCGCAGACCATCGAATGGGCACAGGTGATGCGCCAGGCCTTCGAGCGCGGCGCGCGCGTGTTCCTGCAGCTGGGCCCGGGCAACGCGCTGGCACGCATGATCGCGCCGGCCTATCCGTGCTGCGAGGTGCGCGCGATCGAGGAATTCCAGAGCCTGGACGGCGCGGCGGCGTGGGTCCGCAGCGCGCTGCAGCGGCTGCAGTAGCGGGGTTGAGCGGTAGCGGGTTTGAGCAGTACGTAACGCGCAGTACGTAACAGGCCATACCCCGGGATGGCGGGCTTCCATCCGTGCAGTACGCGAATCAGGTGTCTGGGAGGGCGCATGACTCCACAAATTGCAACGATCATCGGTCTGGTGATCATGTTCATCGTCGCCACCGCGATGCCGATCAACATGGGCGCCGTCGCCTTCGCGCTGGCCTTCATCGTCGGCGGTCTCTGGGTCGACATGGGGGGCAAGGAAGTCCTCGCCGGCTTCCCGGGTGACCTGTTCCTGACCCTGGTCGGCATCACCTACCTGTTCGCCATCGCGCAGAAGAACGGCACCATCGACCTGCTGGTGCATTGGGCGGTGAAAGCAGTGCGCGGCCATATCGTGGCCATTCCGTGGGTGATGTTCGTGATCACCGCCGTGCTGACCGCCTTCGGCGCGCTGGGCCCGGCCGCAGTGGCGATCATCGGTCCGGTCGCACTGCGCTTTGCCAAGCAGTACCACATCAACCCGCTGATGATGGGCCTGCTGGTGATCCATGGCGCGCAGGCGGGTGGCTTCTCGCCGATCAGCGTGTACGGCAGCATCACCAATGGCGTGGTGCAGAAGGCCGGGCTGGAAGTCACCGAGATGGCCGTGTTCCTGACCAGCCTCGGCTTCAACTTCATGATGGCCACGATCTGCTTCTTCGCCTTCGGCGGCATCGCACTGCTGCGTCGCGGTTCGATCACTGCGGCGGGCACGGTCGGCACGGCGGAACTGGCGATGGCCGGTGGTCCGCAGGCCTCGTCGCGGCAGTTCGCCATCGAAGGCCACGGTGCGCTGGTCGCGGCCGGTGGTGGCACCCTGTCCAACGATCCGGTGGCACTGGACGCGGTGGGCCTGACCCGCGAGCGGTTGTTCACCCTGATCGGCCTGCTCGGCCTGGGCGTGGCCGCACTGATCTACAACCTCAACGTCGGCCTGGTCTCGATCACCGTTGCGGTGGTGCTGGCACTGCTGTCGCCGCAGAGCCAGAAGGGTGCGGTGGATGGCATCAGCTGGTCCACCGTGCTGCTGATCTGCGGCGTGGTCACCTACATCGGCGTGCTGGAACATGCCGGTGCCGTGGACTTCATCGGCCACGGTGTTTCCAGCATCGGCATCCCGCTGCTGGGCGCACTGCTGGTCTGCTACGTGGGTGGCATCGTCTCCGCGTTCGCCTCGTCGGCAGCAGTGCTTGGTGCCACCATTCCGCTGGCCGTGCCATTCCTGATGCAGGGCCATCTCAGCGCCGCCGGCGTGATCTGCGCGCTGGCCGTGTCCTCCACCATCGTCGATGTCAGCCCGTTCTCGACCAACGGCGCACTGGTAGTGGCCTCTGCCGCGAAGGAAGAACGCGAAACGCTGTTCCGCCGCTTCCTGGTCTACAGCGGCCTGGTGGTGGCATTCGGCCCACTGCTGGCCTGGCTGGTGTTCGTGGTGCCGGGCTGGATGTAACCAGCCAACGGTAGTGCCGGCCGCTGGCCGGCAATCTCATGAAGCCATCCAGCGATCATGGGTTGCTGGCCAGCGGCCGGCACTACCTGGCGTTACACTTTCCGCATGGCCATCGCTCCCGCTCCGCGTACTCCGAAGAAGCGCGCCCCTCTGTACGAAGAGGTGGCCGAACACGTGCGCGAGCGGATCTACGACTACCGCCTGCCACCGGGCGAGTGGATCGACGAACCGGCGCTGTGCGAGGAACTGGGCATCAGTCGCACGCCGTTGCGTGAAGCGCTGAAGCTGCTCGCCGCCGAAGGCCTGGTACAGATCGATGCGGGCCGCGGTGCGCGGGTCACCCGATTGACGCTGGAAGACCTCAACCAGCTGTTCCCGGTGATGGCGATGCTGGAAGGCCGCTGTGCGCATGAAGCGGTCAAGCACATCGACGACGCCGGCGTGCAGCAGCTGGAAGAACTGCACGCGGCAATGGAAACGGCGGCCGCAGACGGCAACATCGCCGAGTACTACCGCAACAACTACCTCATCCACGAGACGGTGCAGCACTACGCCGGCAACCCGTGGCTGATCCGCATCACCCACGACCTGCACCGTATCCTGAAGATGCATCGCGGGCGCCAGCTGCTGGCCCCGGGCCGCACCGCGCAGTCGCTGGCTGAACACCGCGAACTGATGGAGTGCTTCCGCCAGCGCGATGCGGCCGGCGCCGAACGCACGATGGAGCGGCATCTGCTCAGCCAGGGCCAGGCCTTGGCCGCGTATGTGGCCAGCGGCGGATTGCTGAACGTGCCTGCGCCGTTGCCGACCGAAGGCGGAAGCTGAGTTCATCGGGTTGCCGGCCAGCGGCCGGCACTCCCCCGGCGAGGCCAGGTCACGGTAGTGCCGGCCGCTGGCCGGCAACCAGGAACCTTGCGTCAATCGCCACCGCCACAGCTGCTGCCGTCACCGCCTCCACCGCTGTCGCCGCTGCCGCAGTCCGAGCTGCTGTAGCTGTGGTGGCTGTTGCTGTCTCCGGAATAGCCGCCGGAGAAATCGGCGGGCCCACTGCCATTGCCATCGCCCCGTGCGGGTGAGCCATCGGCAGTAGCCATCGCCATGCACACGATGGCGCCGACCAGCGGCAGCAGCCACACCACCAGCAGCTGCCCGGCGCGGCTGCTGATGGGAAGGTCGTCGCGCCCCAGCACCACGAAACTGGCCACCAGGTTCAGCCCCAGCACCAGGGCAATCAGGACGAGGGTCACAGCCAGCATGGCGCAGCTCCTTGCGACGGGTTCGGGCCCGCAGACGATACCACCGCCGCCAGTTCGCCCTGCCTGTCATGAAGATGGGACAATGTAGGGCGCGCCGGCCTGCCCTCGGGGCCGCCGGCCCCCCTGCACCACACGGAAGAAGAAGAACAACAACATGCTGAAAGTCATTTTCGATACCGACCCGGGCGTCGACGACGCGCTGGCGCTGCTGTACCTGCACAAGCATCCGCAGATCGACCTGATCGGCGTCACCACCACCTTCGGCAATGCCTCGGTGGAGTCGACCACCCACAACGCGCTGTACCTGAAGCAGGCCTGGGGCCTGTCCGCGCCGATCGCGCGCGGCGCTGGAGGCCCGCTGCAGCCCGAAGCCACCCCGGAAGCCTGGCCGGTGCACATCCATGGCCACAACGGCCTGGGCAACCACCCGGTGCCGGAGGCCCTGGATGTGGCCGCCGACAGCCGCCCGGCCCACCAGCTGATCATCGACCTGGTGCGCGCCCATCCGGGCGAAGTGACCCTGGTGGCGGTCGGCCGCATGACCAACCTGGCGCTGGCCCTGCAGCAGGCACCGGACATCGCCGGTCTGGTGCGCGGCGTTGTGCTGATGGGCGGTGCGTTCCACGTCAACGGCAACATCACTCCGGCGGCCGAAGCCAACATCTGGGGCGACGCCGAAGCGGCCGACATCGTGTTCACTGCCCATTGGCCGGTGACCGCGATCGGCCTGGACGTGACCACCCGCGTGGAAATGGACCGTGACGGCCTGGACAAACTGGCCGCCATCGGTGGCGCCGATGCCGAACTGGTCCGCACCCTGTCGCAGGACTACGTCGACTTCTATCTGCAGGCCGGCCACAAGGGCATGGTCGTGCACGACTGCTGCGCCTGTATCGCCCTGACCCGCCCGGAGCTGTTCCAGTTCGAGCGCGCCAGCGTGCGCGTGGCCACCGACGGCGTCGCCCGCGGCATGACCATTCCCAAGCCGGAAGGCATGGGTTTCGGCCCCAGCGTGTGGGACGGCCACGTGCTGCAGTCGATTGCCATTGGCGTCGATGCGGCTGCAGTACTGGCCGACATCGAGCAGACCCTGAAGGTCTAAGCGCTCACTGCCCGCCCCGGGACACGGGGCGGGTCTTCGGCACGGTCTCCGGCAGGGTCCACAGCACCGGCAGTACCAGCACCGCCACCAGCGCGATCATCGCCCCCGGCGCCGCCGCCCAGCCGCTGCGTTCCACCCACCATTGCGCCAGCCACGGCGTCGCCCCGCCGAACACCGCGGTGGCCATGGTCACTCCCAACGCCAGTCCACTGACCCGGCCCTCGCCCGGGAACTGTTCTGCCGTGGCCGGTGCCGCCACGGCACTGATGCCACCGGCCACGCAGGCCAGCACCACTGCTGCGAGCACGATGCCCAGTGGCGCGGCAGACGCCATCCAGCCGAACATCGACAACGGCAGCAGCGCCGCCAGTACCGTAAGCCCCAGCAGCAGCGGACGCCGCCCGAAGCGATCGGACAACGCGCCGCACAGCGGAGTGATTGCGATCACCGCCACCGCTGCAATGGTCGACAGCCACAGCGCATCGCCTTCCTCGTGTCCCTGCGCGTGCAGGAACGCTGGCACATAGGTGATGCCTACGTAGTAAGTGATCGACCCCAGTGCGGAAATCGCGAATGTGCGTGCCACCGCACCAGGATGGTTGCGCAGGACATGCCGCAGCGGCGTGGCGGGAATGCTGCCTTCGCGTCGCTGCCGTTCGAACTCCGGCGATTCGTGCATGCCCGAACGCGCGATCAGGATCACCAGTGCCAGCGCCGCGCCGAAGAAGAACGGGATTCGCCAGCCCCAGCTGTCCAGCTGCGGCGCAGGCAACAGCGCCACCGTGAGGGCAGAGATCGCCACCGCCAGCAGCGCGCCCACTTCACTGGCCGCCGAAGCCAACGACGTGACCAGGCCACGTCGTCGCGCCGGCGCGCTTTCCAGCAGATAGGCGACCACGCCGGTGTATTCGCCGCCCACCGAGAATGCCATCACGCAGCGCAGGATCAACAGCAGCACGCCAGCCGTCGCACCGGCGGTCGCGGCGGTCGGCAGCAACGCGGTGGCCAGCATGGCCGCCGCCATCAGCGCCATCGAGGCCAGCAGCATCCAGCGCCGGCCGAGCCGGTCGCCCAGGTGGCCGAAGCACAGCGCACCGAGCGGACGCATCAGATAGGACACCGCAAAACCGGCCAAGGTAACCAGCATCGCCTCCTGGCCGCCGCCGAAGAACACCCGCGACAGCACCGTGGCGAAGTACAGGTACAGGGTGAAGTCGTACCACTCCACTACCGTGGACAGGCCCGCCACCCACATCGAGCGCTGCCGCCCCGCCGTCATCGCGTGTTTTCCTTCATCGCTGAAGGGTGTCACGGCGGCAGTGACGAAGCAGTAGATCCACGCCATGCGTGGATGCTCGCCTTCCGTGGCAATCGGGGTCGGGTCCCTTTGCTGTTCGCAAAGGGACCCGACCCCACTGTGTCACCGTGCCCGACGCAGGGTAATCAACGTGATCTCCGACGGCACGCCGATGCGCGCCGGGAATCCCGCCCACAGGCCGGCGCCGTTGCTCACGTACAGCGTCATGCCATCCACCGTATAGCGGCCGGAAACGAAGCCGCCGTTGGCACGCTTCACCAGCTGGTCCATGCCGATGATCTGGCCACCATGGGTGTGCCCGGAAAGCTGCAGCTTCACCCCGCGTGCAGCCGCTTCGCGTGCATTGCGTGGCCGATGGTCGAGCAGGATCACCGGCGCGGCAGGATCGGCCCCGGCCAGCGCCGCCTCCAGGTCGGGCAGTGGCAGGCCATAGCGCGAGGCCACCGGATCGGTCATCCCGGCGATGGTCAGCGCGGCATCACCACGGCGCACCTGGGTGTGGCTGTTTTCCAGCACCTGCATGTGCAGCGCGCGGAACGCCTGCATCCATTCGCTGTATTGCGCGTAGTACTCGTGGTTGCCGGTGATGGCGATCACCCCGTCCGGCGCTCGCAGGTCCGCCAGTGGGGTGTAATCGTTGCGGCGCGCCTGCACCGTGCCGTCGATCAGGTCGCCGGTGATCACCACAAGATCCGGTTGCAGTGCATTGCTTGCTGCTACGACCTGGCGCACCCAGTCGCCGGTGAGCAGGCGGCTGGCATGGATGTCGGTGAGCTGCAGCACGCGGTAGCCATCGAAGGCCTGCGGCAGACCGGCGATTGCCACCTCGATCTGCCGCGGCTGGGGTACGGCCATGCCCTGGCTGACACCGAAGGCACTGAGCAGCAGCGCCAGCACCGCGGCAGACGGGCGCAACGCCCTGTTGCGCAGTGCAGAGAGGGCACGCGGTGCGCGCAACAGGCGCGCAGCCAACAGGCCGGCATCCAGCACCAGCAGCGCCAGGGCCAGCAGCAGCACCGCGGTGGAGCCGGTGGCCAGCGTGGCGATGGCCATCTTCGGAATCTCCGGCGAGGCCATCGTGCCCCAGAAGCTGGCGACGATGCGCAGCTGCACGGCAATGCCGACCAGCAGCGCGGACAGCACCACCTTCAACCAGACAGGCAGGCGCAACGGCCAGAACAGGCGCCAGGCCACATACAGGCCCATCAGAAAACCAATCGTACTCAGCACTACGACAATCCAGAACGGCAAACAGGCCCGCCATGGTGACGGCAGAAGATGGCAATGGATAGAGCCGGGCTCAGGCCCGGCCCCGGCGCCATCATGCTTCGGGCAAGCGCTCCACCCGCAATCGTGTGATGCGGCGCTTCTCCATCGCCAGCACGGTGATGCGGATACCGGCCACCTCCAGCGTGTCGTCGATGTCGGGCAGGCGCCCCAGCTGTTCCAGCACCAGCCCGGAGATGGTCATGTAGTCCGGACTGCGCGGCAGCGACACGCCGGCCAGCCGCTGCAGGTCGTCCAAGGTCAGCGCACCGTCGGCGTCCCAGCAGTCCTCGCCCTGCGCGACCACGCCATAGCGCTCATCCTGGGTGTCGGCGAGGTCACCGGCGATGGCCGCCAGCAGGTCATTGGCGGTCACCAGGCCTTCCACGCTGCCGTACTCGTCCACCGCCACCGCCAGTGGCACCGGGTGCTGGCGGATCAGTTCCAGGGCCTGCAAGGCACTGGCGCTGGACAGCACGTACTGCGGCTCGCGCAGGTTGCCTTCCAGCTGCAGTGGCTTGCCCTGCAGCAGGTCGGCCAGCAGGTCGCGGCTCTGCACCACGCCGCGCAGGCTGTCCAGGTCACCGTCGCCCACCAGCATCCGCGTATGCGGCGACGTCACCAGCCGTGCGACCACGTCGTCGTGACCGCGCGCCATGTCGATCCACTGCACGTCGGCACGCACGGTCATCACGCTGGACACCGGGCGATCAGCCAGGCCCAGCACGCTGCGGATCATCTCGTGCTCGGCCGGCTGCAGGCGTTCTTCGGCAGTGCCGCGCTCATCGGCGTCTTCTTCATCGTGGCCATTGGCCTGCCGCGCGCCCAGCAGGCGCAGCACGGCGTCGGCGGTGCGCTGGCGGAACGGCTGGCGCTGCTCGTTGCGCTCGCGGTTGAAACGTATCCACTGGTTGAACGCTTCCACCAGGATCGAGAACGCGATGGCCGCGTACAGGTACCCCTTCGGAATCCTGTAGCCCAGGCCCTCGGCCACCAGGCTGAAACCGATCATCAGCAGGAAGCCCAGGCACAGCACCACCACGGTCGGGTGCTTGTTGACGAAGCGGGTCAGCGGCTTGCTGGCCAGCAGCATCAGCACCATCGCGATGGTCACCGCCGCATACATCACGCCGAGGTTGTCGACCATGCCGACGGCGGTGATCACCGAGTCCAGCGAGAACACCGCATCGAGCACCACGATCTGCGCCACCACCATAGCGAAGCTGGCGTAGACCTTCTTGCCATCTTCGTGATGCTCGCGGCCTTCCAGCCGCTCGTGCAGTTCCATCGTGCCCTTGAACAGCAGGAACAGACCGCCGGCCAGCAGGATCAGATCACGCCCGGAGAAGCTGTGCTCGAACAGGGTGACCAGCGGTTCGGTCAGTTTCATGATCCAGGCCAGCGCGGCCAGCAGCACCAGCCGCATCAGCAGCGCCAGTGCCAGGCCGATCACCCGCGCGCGGTCACGCTGGTGCGGCGGCAGCTTGTCGGCCAGGATCGCGATGAACACCAGGTTGTCGATGCCGAGAACGATCTCCAGCACGACCAGGGTTGCAAGGCCCATCCATATCGAGGGGTCAGCCAACCATTCCATTTCAGGTCCGTTTCGTCAGTAAGGGGAAAGTGGTGCAGTGCAGGTGTGCGGCGAGGCGAAGGTCAATCCGCATCCTGCGCCTGCGTCGGGTCATGCCCGAGCAGGTCGCCGGGGCTGCATTGCAGTTCGCGGCAGATCGCATCGAGCGTGGAAAAGCGGATCGCACGTGCCTTGCCGGTCTTCAGGATCGACAGGTTGGCCAGGGTGATGTCGATGCGCCCGGCCAGCTCGGACAGGGTCATGCCACGTTGCTGCAGCATGCGGTCGAGGGTGATGATGATCGCCATCAGCTCATGCTCATCAAATCACGCTGTCCAGATCGTCGCGCATCGCTGCGCCGACGGTGAACACCCGCGCCAGCACGAACAGCATCAGCACCGCGACCAGGCCGGTGATCGACATGCCGCCGCCCACCTCCATCCAGGCGAAGTCCGGCCCCATCCAGCTGGCGTAGAGCCCGATCACGATCGACAGCACCTCCATCGCCAGCATCAGCCAGGCCATGCGTTGCAGGCGCACGGCATTGGCATGGGTGAAGGGGCGCTCGTTGGCCGCAGACCGCAGCAGCCGCGCCAGGTGGCGCAGGAACACCAGGCACAGCACCAGCAGCGCGACGATGGCGGCAAGGCCCACGCAGAAATGCAGGAACAGATGCGAACCGTGCATGGCCGCCGCGTGCGCATCGTGCACGCTGTCCAGCAGCCAGCTGCGGTCGTAGGCCACCAGCGGCACTGCCAGCAGCGCGGCCAGGATGCCCAGCCAGCACATCGCGCGCACCGCCTGCACGGCGGTCTGGGCCAGGGTGAACAAGCCGCGCGCAGGAAGGGCGCGGGCGGGACGAACGGTCAAGCAGCCTCCGATGTGGAGCGGCCCTGCCGCCCCGGGGTGGATTTATCGATAAACGATATATCACATCCGGGGGCTGTTGGCTGAATCGCTTCCGCTCCGGCGCCGTTACCGGGCGGGTGCGGATGCAGGCGGCGCGGCCTGTTCGCGCATCGCTTCGCCCGGCGTGGCCGAGGCCATCGCCTGCACCCCCGCTTCGGCGGCCTGCCGGGTAACCAGCCGGAAGCGCACGCGCAGCTTGCTCTCGCCCGGCGTTGCCCAGCCGTACTGGATCGCCACCTGGTCGCCGGACAATGGACCGCGCGAGGGCAGCGAGCGGATCTGCAGCGGTTTCGGCGCGGCCTGCATCAGCCGCGCGAAGCCCTTCTGCACCACCGCCGGGTCGGCCTTCTCGGCATACACGGTACAGGTGCCATCGTCGGCCCAGCTGACCGCATAGCGGCCACTGGCCAGCGGCACCATCCACGCCATGCCCGGCTGGCCCTGCAGCAGCGTGGCCGCCTCGGCCGGCTGCAGCGGGGTCAGGCCGTTGGCATCCATCAGCGACTGCAGACGCGCCGGTGCGCCGATGTGCTGCATGCAGGCGGTGTCGAACAGTTCGCTGAAGGGATCCTGCGCCGGTGCCTTCGGCGCACGCGCGGGCTGGGCCATCACCACGATCGGCAGCAGCAGGCCAGCCATCAGCCAGGGCGCAGGGCGCATCGGAACTCCAGGGAACGGAAAACAGCGGGGAGGATGGCAAAGCCGGGTGGCAGAACGCAACGGGCACGCCCGCTTGACATCACCCAGCCCCAGGGAGAACATCAGTTAACGAATTAGTTAACTGACCCCATGGACCGCATCTTCGAAGCCCTGGCCTCCACCGCACGCCGGCAGATCCTGGCCTACCTCAGCGCCGGCGAGCTCAGCGCGGGCGAGCTGGCCGAGCGCTTCGATTTCAGCAAGCCGGCACTGTCCAGCCACCTGCGCATCCTGGAAGACGCCGGCCTGATCGAACGCGAGAAGCGCGGCCAGTTCGTGTACTTCCGGCAGGTACCCGACCGCCTGGCCAACACGCTGTTTTCCTGGGCCGCCGAAGTCTGTCCAGTGGGTGGCCCGCTGAAGCGCGAAGCGCGCGCACGCCGCAAGACCCCTGCCCGCTGAGGAGCACTGTGATGCCCGGTTCGACCCGCACCAGCCGTTCGTTCCCGAGTATCCAGCTTCCGGCACAGGACGGCGGTGGCCCGGTGGAAGTCACCCTGATCGCGCAGCTCGGCATCGGTGCCGGCGATGCGCTGGTGAGCGATGCCAGCCAGCGCCAGCGCCACCACCCCGCTTTCATCGATGCACTGGACGAGCCTTCAGCGCGGCTGGGTGGCATGCACCTGCAGCACGGCGATGCGTCGTCGCTGTACAGCTTCGTGGTGGGTGCCGGTGGTCACCCCTTCCATCGCCATGCCGGGCCGCGCATGTTCACCGCCATCGCCGGCAGTGCGGGTGCCGAACTACGGTTTGCCAGCGCGTCCGATGGGCAGCTGGCGGACGATCCCGCACACTTCCTGCGATCACTGCGTCGGGTCCGCATCCCACCGGACTGCCTGTTCACCGTGCGCTTTGGTGGTGGCACCTGGCACCAGTTCGCCTCGAACAGTCCGGCACACCCTGCCCTGTTCGCGCTTTCGTGCCACAGCAATGAGCTGGCCGGGGCGATGAGCGAGCACGCACGCGTACAGGCACAGGCCAACGCCGCAGACATTCCCAGCCTGACCGAGGTGCTGCCTGATGCGCACTGGCCTACCGCAACCACACTGGCGGCCACGCCGTTGTTGCAGCTGTCACTGCAGGCGGCAGCACCCAGCCTGCGCGCGCGCCTGTGCGCGCAGACGCGCACGCTGCTCGGGCCGCTGCGCCGCCTCAGCCTGGAGCCACTGCGCGGATTCGTGGAACGGGCGACGCCGGCATACCCGGTCTGCAGCAGCGCAGCGCCGACGCAGGGGTTGCTCGCCAGCGCACTGCCGCACAGTCACTACAACGACACGACCACGCTGGCGTTGCACGGCGGGCAGACCGGCCACCGCTCCGCCTCCGCCCTGCTGGCCGACGTACTGGACGGATTCCTGCGCAACCCGCCAGCCGGCGTAGGCCGCTTGATGGCCCTGCGCAATCGCCTGGTTGCGCCGCTGCGTCTGCGCACCTCCCCGCTGGGATGTCCGGTGTCGTCACTGCTGTCCAGCGACCGCAGCCGCGTCTTCGGTGGTCGTTTCCCGGTACTGGATGCGCAGGTGGATGCGGAAGACCGGTGTGCCGAAGTGCTGCTCGGTGCCGATGACCGCCATCTGCGCTTCCGCAGCAGCGTACGCGTGCAGTTCAACGAGGACGGCCAGGTCGAAATCAGTCTGGGCTCGCGCGTGCAGACGCTCAATGCGTTCGGTCGCTTCTACATGGCGATGATCGACAGCGCGCACCGGCATTACGTGGCGCCGGCCCTGCTGCGCCGCGCAGTAGAACATGCACTGGCGCCGGAACTGGCCGCGTGGTCCGGCGAGCCTGCGCACTCCTGACCCATGCACGCAAGGCACGGGGCCCTGTGCGGGTTCCGCGATCAGACCACGATCTCGCCTTCGTCTTCGCCATCCCAGTAATGGATGCGGCTGGCGTGTACGTGGATCAGCACCAGACCCGGCGTATCCACGCCCTGTTCGAACCACCGCTCCAGGTCCTTCACCCAGTGCTGGGCCATCGTGCCGCGATCGCGGATCAGCGTTGCCCTGCCCTGCACGTGCACGAACAGCGGCGGCTTGCCCAGCAGCGACTTGCTGCCGGTCAGACCCAATGCCACGCTCGGGTCGGTGCTGATCTCGCGCACCATGTCGGTGTCTTCCATGGTGAAGAACCAGCTGTCGCCATCGTAGTCCACATCGCCGTTGTTGCTCATCGGGCGCCCGGCGATCTGGCCATTGGCGTGAGTCTGCAGCATGGTGAAATCGATGCCGGCCATTTTCTTGGCCAGTTCAGGCAGGGTGAGCGTAGTCATGGGTGGTTCCTTCGACAGGTGGGCGCCCAGCGTCTGCCCACTGCGGTGACCGAGGCGTGGATGGCTGCTGCCGGTTTCTTCACGCGGTGAGCCTATGCGGCGTTCCCGCGCGCAGCGCACTCGCGCTGCAGTGACCATCCACCGTCAATGCGGATAGCGGAACACCAGATCGTCCGGATCGCTGCGCACCGCCTGCGCATCCAGCACACCGCCAAGGCGAACCGCCACGGCCTGCGAGGCGTGGTTGTCCGCTGCCATGTAGCTGACCAGGGTCGGCAGGCCACGCACCACGAACGCCCAATCACGCAGCGCCGCGGCGGCTTCGCTGGCGAAACCCTGCCCTTCCTGCCCGGCATACAGCAGCCAGCCCAGTTCCTGTTCCGGGAACAGCGGGCCATGGTTGATACCCACCTGGCCGATGCACTCGCCCGTATCGCGGCGCTCGATCATCAAGGCGCCGTGACCGAACAGATGCCAGCTGGCGAGGTCGTGACAGAACTGTCCCCACGCAGCGACCTCACCGAACGGCCCGCCCATGCCGCGCGCCCGCGGCGAGGCCAGGAACGCGGCATACACCGGGAAGTCGTCCAGGCATTGCGCGCGCAGGCGCAGGCGCGGTGTTTCCAGCAGCGGAATGTCGATCATGCGTGGATCGGTCAGTACACGGCCAGGAAGCCACAGCCGCGGCGCTGTGGTTGGCCTTCAACCGTCACCTGCACGCTGGCCGATGTATCCACGCCTTCGGCGTTGCGGCAGGGCTCGCGCTTGATCTCAACAATGGTCGGCTGCTTGCCCAACTCACCGTTGAGCACCGTCAACGAACCGGGCGCACCGGCCGGTTGGCCGAGGTAGCGCAGCGTGCCTGCGCTGCTGCGGCCAGCAACGGTGAGCGTGGCATCGTGATTGCCCTTGCCGGTGGAGGCGATCTCGATGGACCAGCCTTCGCCACCACCGGTAAAGGCTGGCACCGGGCTGGCATCGGCGGCGATCGAAGGATGACGCGGCGCATCGGCGCCAGCATCGCGTTGCGGTGCGCTGCTGGCGCAGCCAGCGAACAGGCCCGCCACCAGCGTGGCAGTCACAACGGAACGCAGGGTCATGGCGTACTCCTCCGGCAGACGAGCGGCCAGTCTAGGCAGGAACGCGTGCGCTGGCGATGAACAAGGCCTTCCTCAGCGCGGCGCACGCCCACCTGTGGCCACCTGCACACGGTCGCGGCCAAGTGATTTGGCCGCGTACATGGCCGTGTCGGCGGCACGTACCAGCGCATGCCAGCCGATCGGGTCAAGCGTGCCCTGGGCAACACCGAAGCTGGCGGTGACCCGCAGGATGTCGCTGCTGCTCAGCACGATGTCCTTGCCGCGCAGTGCCACCCGCAGCGACTCGGCCAGCTGCCGTCCACTGGCCAGATCGCCGTCGGCCAGCAGCACCAGGAATTCCTCGCCGCCGTAGCGGGCGACGCTGTCGTTGCGGCGCAGGTGGCTGCGCAGCAGCTGCGCCACCTGCACCAGCACATCGTCACCGGCCGCATGGCCCTGCCCATCATTGATCGATTTGAAATGATCCACGTCCAGCAGAATCACCACCGCCTGCGTGCTCCCATCGGCATGCCGCCGTCGCACCCGTTCCTCCAGCGAGCGTCGGTTCAACAGGCCGGTCAGCTGATCGGTATCGGCCAGCTCGCGCAGCTCACGGGTCAATGCCGAGCGCTGGTGCGACTTCGCCCGCAGTACCTCGATGGCATCGAACAGGCGCTGCATTTCCGCCATCGGGTGGGTGGCATGCTGCTCGGTGCCCGGCGTATCCGAGGCGATCTGGATCACCTGTGCCTGCGCCTGCAGCAATGGCCGCAGGATCTGCACGTGGGCGATGCGCAGGGCCAGCGCAAGCAGCAGCAACGTCCCCAGCACCGTGGCGGCCAGCACGGCCAGGCGTACCGCTTCCTTGTTGCGGGTGTGCTCGAAGCGCGCGATCGAAACGCCGAGGTAGCCATCGCGCAGCGCTTCCAGTGATTGCAGGGTGGGCACGTAGCGCGCGGTGAACTCGGCCGCCGTCCAGGGGGGCGATACGCCGCGCCGGCCATCGTCGATCAGCTGTTCCACCATCGGCAGCGACTGGCCGAAGAACTGCCGGCGCGCCATGTCCCAATGCCAGGACAGCGTCGGCTCGCTGCGGAATACAGACTCGTGGCTGGCCGCCAACCGCCACAGCTCCAGCAGGCGGCCCTGGGTCTGCTGCGCAGCGCGCACCTGTGGCTCCCGCCACGCGCCGGGCACCGCCAGCGGCACCATCACGTTGGATGCCAAGCGGCCACCGTGCTCGCGCAGGTCGATCAGGATCTGCCCCTGCATGGCAGGAATCGCGGCTTCGCGATCAGCGGCGACCAGGTCGCTGATCTGCACCGACGTCAGCGCCTGCAGCCGGTCGTACACCGCGAACATGCTGTTGATCGCGTGCTCCACCTCCTCTGCCGAGCGCTCGCCTCTGGGCAGTGCGGCGACGCGGTCCACCGCAGCGCGCGCGGTCTGCAGCCGCCGCTGCGCTTCATGCAGGCGTGGTGTTTCGTCCACCACCCGCGGGTCGGTCTGGAACACGCTCTGCAGGTGCTGCGTCGCTGCGTCCACCCGCTGCCGGGCGACCACCAGCTGTGCAGCCAACCGGCGCTGCTCCTGCGCATCGGTGCTGTCGGCGCCGAGCAGGCTGTTGGCCGGTCCGCGCTCGGCCGACACCAGATTGGCCAGTTCGAAGGTCTGCCTCAGCTGCCGCAGGCTGACCAGGTTGGCCTCGGCTTCGGTATAGCGCTGCGTACCCTGCACCAGCGCAATGACCATCAGCGGCAGCGTGCACAGCACGAACAGGCCTGCGAGGATCCAGAGCCAGGTCTGCAGTCCGTTTGGCGATGCCCTGCGGCCCATCGATGTATCCCCTGGCGTGCGGATCAGTGTAGCGCTCTGCCCGGGTGAAGTCGGGTCAGATCCAGCGCTGGTCCACCAGTTCACGCTTCACGTAGGCGTAGAACACCGGCGCAGCCACCAGCCCCGGCAGGCCGAACGCCGCTTCCATCACCAGCATGGCCAGCAGCAGTTCCCAGGCGCGTGCCTGGATCTCGCCGCCGACGATGCGCGCGTTGAGGAAGTACTCCAGCTTGTGGATCACCACCAGGTACAGCAGCGCAGCCACGGCCACATAGAACGACACCGACAGCGCGACGATGGCGATGATGGTGTTGGAGATGATGTTGCCCACCACCGGCAGCAGTCCAGCCAGGAAGGTGATCAGCACCAGCGTCTTCGACAGCGGCAGGTGCACGCCGAACAGCGGCAGCACGCCCAGCAGGAAGATGGCAGTGAACACGGTGTTGAGCAGCGAGATCTTGACCTGGGCGAACACCACCTGGCGGAACGCGGTGGCCAGGCGGCTGGTGCGGCCGATCAGTTCCTGCGCAAGCGGGCCCATCTTCGGCAGCGGCAGTTCGTCGTACAGCGCGATCATCGCGCCCAGCACCATGCCGATCAGTACGCGCACCCCCACCTGCACCACTGACGTGCCGGCCACGCCCAGCTGGCGCTGGTGTTCGGCGGCCCAGTCGTTGACGGCCGCACGCAGTGCCGTCAGGTCTTCGGGGATGTAGGGCTGCAGCAGGGCCGGCACCTGGTGCCGGGAGGTGTTGAGGATGTCCATCAACCGCGCCAGCAGCACGTCAGGGCCACCGGTCTCGTTGCGGAAGAACGCGGCCACGCCGATACCGGCCAGCACCAGCACGCCGATGATCACCGCCGACAGCACGATCACTGCGATCGCCCTCGCCCGCCCGGGACGCAGCTTGCCTTCCACGGTGGAGGCCAGCACATGGGTCAGCTGGAACACCAGCAGGCCCGACAGCAGGGTCACCACCAGGCCAAGCTTCAGTGCCAGCCACATGCCCAGCAGCATCATCAACCAGGCGGCGATGCGTGCGGCGGGAGGCTTGGGCAGGGTCGGGATGACGAGCGACATCGGGGCACATCCTGGAGGGGTGGCCCATGGTAGTGGATTGAGGTGATGCGCCCGCGCACACGCGCATCCCTGCGGCCGCCGCCTGCCGTCAACGTGCAACCACCGCCCCGGCCGAGCGCGCCAATGCGGCCGCCTGCTGATCACCCTTGCGCTCGCTGTAGCGATCCACCAGGTAATCCGAACGGTCCCGCGTGAGCAGAGTGAACTTGACCAGCTCCTCCATCACATCCACCACCCGGTCGTAGTACGCCGAGGGTTTCATCCGCCCGTTCTCGTCGAACTCCTGCCATGCCTTGGCCACCGACGACTGGTTGGGGATGGTCAGCATGCGCATCCACCGCCCCAGCACGCGCAGCGTGTTGACCGTGTTGAACGACTGCGAACCGCCACTGACCTGCATCACCGCCAGCGTCCTGCCCTGCGTCGGGCGCACGCTGCCATCTTCCAGCGGCAGCCAGTCGATCTGGTTCTTGAACACGCCGGTGACCGTGCCGTGACGCTCCGGGCTGATCCAGACCTGGCCTTCGGACCACTGCGACCACGCGCGCAGGCGCTGCACTTCAGGGTGATCGGTGCCGACGCTGTCGAGCATGGGCAGCGCATGCGGATCGAACACCCGGGTCTCGCAGCCGAGGTGGCGCAGCAGGCGCTCGGCCTCCATCGCCAGCTTGCGGCTGAACGACTGCGGACGCAGCGAGCCATACAGCAGCAGGATCCGCGGCGGGTGCGCGCGGCCGGCGCCCAGCAGGGTCGGGTCAGGCTGGGGAAGCGAGGCTTCGGCCAGATTCGGGAGGATGGGACTTGCGATGGATTCATTCATTCGACTATTCTAGAAATATGGAAACGAAAAATGCAATCGCCGCCCTCACCGCCCTTGGCCATGCCACCCGCCTGGCCGCCTTCCGATTGCTGGTGGAAGCCGGCCCGGCCGGCCGCATGGCCGGCGACATCGGCACCGCCCTGCAGGTGCCGCCGGCCACGCTCAGCTTCCATCTGAAGGAGCTGCTGCAGGCCGGGCTGGTCGAGAGCGAGAGCCAGGGCCGCAATGTCTGCTACCGCGCCAACTTCAGTGCCATGACCGGCCTGATCGAGTACCTCACCCACAACTGCTGCGCAGGCTCGCCCGATCCGGCCTGCAGCCCGACGTCCCCTGATTGCGCCTGCTGACCGGAGATCCGCTTCGTGACCACCCAACGCGTCCTGTTCCTGTGCACGGGCAATTCCGCCCGCAGTGTTCTTGCCGAAGCCACGCTGCGGGCGTGGGCCGGCCACCGCTTCGAGGTGTTCAGCGCCGGCAGCCAGCCAGCCGGCGCGGTCAATCCATTCGCCCTTGCCCAGTTGCAGGCCGAGGGCATCGCCACCGCAGGCCTGCGCAGCAAATCGTGGGACGAGTTCGCCGATGCCGCGCCGATGGACCTGGTGATCACGGTCTGCGATGCCGCAGCGGCTGAGGCGTGCCCGGTGGTGTTCGGCGACTTCGTGCGCACGCACTGGGGCTTGCCCGATCCGGCCGCCGTCGAGGGCAGCGCGGATGACAAGGCGGCCGCGTTCGCGCAGGCACATGCCATCGTCAAGGCACGGTTGCTGGCCCTGCTGGCATTGCCCGCTGCCACCTGGTCCGACCGCGGGCAGTTGAAAGACGCGCTGGATCGCATCGGTTTCGTGCAACCCGAGGACGGCCAGGCGTGAGCGCGCCGGCACCGATTGGGTTGTTCGAGCGCTACCTGACGCTGTGGGTGGCGCTGTGCATCGTGGCCGGCACCCTGCTTGGCCACGCACTGCCGCAGCCATTTGCTGCGCTGGCGTCGGCGGAGGTGGCCAAGGTCAACCTGCCCATCGCCGTGCTGATCTGGTTGATGATCATCCCGATGCTGCTGCGGGTTGATTTCAGTGCGATGCGCCAGCTCGGCCAGCACTGGAAAGGCATCGGCGTGACGTTGTTCATCAACTGGGCGGTCAAGCCGTTCTCGATGGCACTGCTGGGCTGGTTGTTCCTGCGCCACGTGTTTGCCGATGCGCTGCCCGCCGCACAGGTCGACAGCTACATCGCCGGGCTGATCCTGCTGGCAGCCGCGCCCTGCACCGCCATGGTGTTCGTGTGGAGCAACCTGTGCCGCGGCGATGCCAATTTCACCCTCAGCCAGGTGGCGTTGAACGACGCCATCATGGTGGTGGCGTATGCACCGGTGGTGGCACTGCTGCTGGGCCTGTCGGCGATCAGCGTGCCGTGGGACACGCTGCTGCTGTCGGTGTCGCTATACATCATCGCGCCGGTGCTGGTGGCCGTACTGCTGCGGCGCTGGCTGCTGGCCCGCGGCGGGCAGGCCGGCCTGCAGTCCGCACTGCGGAAGCTGGGGCCGGTTTCGCTGCTGGCCCTGCTGCTGACGCTGGTGCTGCTGTTCGGCTTCCAGGGCGAGCAGATCGTGCGGCAGCCACTGGTCATCGCCATCCTGGCGGTACCGATCCTGATCCAGGTCTACTTCAACTCAGGGCTGGCCTACCTGCTCAATCGACGCCTGGGGGTCGCCCACTGCGTGGCCGGTCCTTCGGCGCTGATCGGCGCCAGCAACTTCTTCGAACTGGCCGTGGCCACCGCCGTGGGCCTGTTCGGCGTGCATTCCGGTGCGGCGCTGGCGACGGTGGTCGGTGTATTGATCGAAGTGCCGGTGATGCTGTCGGTGGTGCGCATCGTCAATGCGTCGCGCGGGTGGTATGAGCGGCGCTGAGGCAAGGACGCGCCGTACGCCTGTCCGCAGGCTTCCAGCACAGCAGGCCTCAACACCGACTTCACCCGTGATGGGCTTCGATGCCCACACAGGTTCTCGACCGCCATCCACGCTGCCCACCCTGAGGACGTTGCCGTGAACACATCACTTCACTCTCTTGCGAAGCTGGCCGCCCGCGTGCTGCTGATGCTGCTGTTCCTGGTATCGGGCTTGGGCAAGCTGTCCGACCCGGCGGCAACACAGGGCTACATGACGGCGATGGGTCTTCCCGGCATCCTGCTGTGGCCCACCATCCTGTTCGAGATCGGCACGGCACTGTGCATCCTGTTCGGCTTCCAGACCCGGGCAGTGGCAGCGGTGCTGGCCGCCTTCAGCCTGGTCACGGCCTTCATCTTCCACCACCAGCTGGCAGACCAGGTGCAGCAGATCATGTTCCTGAAGAATCTGGCCATCGCCGGCGGCTTCCTGCTGCTGGCGTGCAGCGGGCCAGGGCGCTACAGCGTGGACGCGAAGCGCGGCAGGCCCTGAGGCAGCGAAGGCGCGGCATCATGCCGCGCCGCCATTGCCCTCACCCTTTCTTCGGCGATGCCGTCGAGCCCCGCACCATCAGGCTGAACTCCAGCGTCTGCTGACGCGGCACGTCCGCCTGTTCGATGATGGCGAGCAGCAGGTTGACCGCGCGCTCCCCGATCTCCCGCATCGGCTGCCTGATGGTCGTCAACGGAGGCGTCAGGTAACGCGATGACGCCAGGTCATCGAAGCCAACGATGGACAGGTCATCGGGCACTCGGACGCCCAGATCGCGGCAGGCTGCCAGGGTACCCAGCGCCATCTGGTCGCTGAAGCAGAAGATTGCGGTGGGCGCCGGCGCGACGGCCAACAGTGCCATCGCGGCCGCATGGCCGGACTCCACCGAAAAGTCACCCGGCACGACGCTGAGGTGGCGCAGGCGGCCACGCGCCCTGCCGGCAGCCCGGACCCCTTCCAGCCGTTGCGTGTGCAGCGGATTGTCGGGCGGCCCGCCTACCACGGCGATCCGCTCATGCCCCAGGCCGTACAGGTGTTCCATCACCGCGCGCGCAGCGGCGGCGTTGTCGATATGGACGCTGGGGATGCCCAGCGCGGGATCGAACTCGCACCCGTTCACCACCGGCGCAGCAGCGCCCTGCTGCCAGACGATGTCGCGTGCCGTGGGTGGCAGGCGATGCCCCAGCACGATCAGGCCATCGGCTTCGTTGCGCCGGAGCATCTGCGCGTAGCGCTCCTCGCGCTCGGGGAGGTTCTGGGTGTCGCCCAGCAGGACGGCGTAGCCGACGGCCTGCGCTGCGTCCTCCGCACCCTGCAGGATCTGCGCGAAGAAGGGATTGGCGATATCCGGGACGGTGACCAGGATCTTGCCGCTGCGCTGGGTCTTGAGCGTCCTGGCAACCGTGTTGGGAACATAGCCCAGTGCCGCAGCGGCCTGCTCGATGCGCGTACGCGTGGCGGGCAGGACTTTGTCCGGCCGGGAAAGTGCGCGCGACACCGTCCCCGCAGAGACGCCGACGTGCTTTGCGATGTCGTAGATGGTGGCCATGGCGTTAGTTCTCCTGTCCGCTGTGCAGTGCACAACAGGTCCTGCGTGAGCCCCTGCTAGGATAATGCAATCGATTGCATCGAGGGCGAATCACGTTGAAGACGCTCAAGGGTCCAGCGCTGTTCCTGGCGCAGTTCATCGGCGACACAGCTCCTTTTGATCGGCTGGACACGCTGGCCGGGTGGGCCGCGGGCCTGGGCTATTCTGGCCTACAAGTGCCGACCAGCGCGCCCCACCTGTTCGATCTGGCCGAGGCGGCGCACAGCCAAGATTACTGCGACGACGTCGGCGGCATGCTGGCCGGACATGGCCTGCAGATCACCGAGCTGTCCACCCACCTGCAGGGGCAGCTGGTCGCCGTCCATCCCGCCTATGACGCGCTGTTTGACGGATTCGCACCGCCGGACAAACGCGGTGATCCTGCCGCCCGCCAGGCCTGGGCGGTGGAGCAGCTGCTGCTGGCCGCCAAAGCCAGCCAACGCCTGGGCCTGACCGCGCATGCCACGTTCTCCGGCGCGCTGGCCTGGCCGTATTTCTATCCGTGGCCGCAACGTCCGCCTGGTCTTGTGGAAGAAGCCTTCGCCGAACTCGGCCGCCGCTGGCGCCCCATCCTGGATGCGTTCGACGCATGCGGCGTGGACCTGTGCTTCGAGATCCACCCGGGCGAGGATCTGCATGACGGTGCCACCTTCGAGCGCTTCCTCGACGTGGTGGACCACCATCCCCGCGCGAAGATCCTGTACGACCCCAGCCATATGCTGCTGCAGCAGATGGACTACCTCGGCTTCATCGACCGCTACCACGCGCGCATCGGCATCTTCCACGTCAAGGATGCGGAGTACCACGCCAGCGCCAGCAGTGGCGTGTATGGCGGCTACCAGGACTGGATCGATCGTCCCGGCCGATTCCGCTCGCTCGGCGATGGGCAGATCGACTTCAAGGCGATCTTTTCGAAATTCGCGCAGTACGACTTCCCCGGCTGGGCAGTGCTGGAGTGGGAGTGCTGCCTGAAGCACCCGGAAGACGGTGCACGGGAAGGAGCCGCTTTCATCCGCGACCACATCATCCGCGTGACCGAGCGCGCCTTCGACGACTTTGCCGACAGCGGCACGGACGCCGCTTCACTGCACCGCATGCTGGGAATCTGAGCCGATACCGCCCCGGGAGGGCAAGCCATGACGCACGCGATGTCGCGCTTGGGCGCGATGATGTTTCTGCAGTTCTTCATCTGGGGCGCGTGGTTCGTGACCCTCGGCACCTATTTGGTGCAGGGCCCGTTGCAGGCCAGCGCAAGCCAGGTGGCGACGGCCTTCCTCAGCCAATCGATCGGCGCCATCGTGGCCCCCTTCCTGGTCGGCCTGATCGCTGATCGCTACTTCGCGGCGCAGCGCATCCTCGCGGTACTTCACCTGGCCGGCGCGGCGCTGATGTGGCTGGCGTCCACGGCGACGGACTTCAACACGTTCTTCGGCTGCGTGATGGGCTACATGCTGCTGTTCATGCCGACGCTGGCATTGGCCAACAGCGTGGCGATGCGGCACATGCAGTCGCCCGAGAAACAATTCCCCCCGGTGCGCGTGGCCGGCAGCATCGGCTGGATCGTGGCCGGCGTGCTGATCGGCTGGCTGGGCTGGGAGCAGGCGCATCGGCTCGAACTGACCTTCCGAATGGCGGCGATGGCGTCGCTGGCCCTCGGTCTGTACGCGTTCACGCTGCCGCACACACCACCGTTGGCGCAGCAGCGCGATGCTGGGCTGGGGCAGATCCTGGGGCTGGATTCGCTGCGGCTGTTGAAATCGCGCTCGTATCTGGTGTTCTTCCTGGCCTCCATCGCCATCTGCATTCCGCTGTCGTTCTACTACAACTTCACCAACCCCTATCTCAATGATCTGGGCGTGCGCGGCGCGGCCGGCCTGCAATCCCTGGGGCAGGTCTCCGAAGTGCTGCTGATGCTGGCCATGCCGTTCCTGTTCGTGCGGCTGGGGGTGAAGACGATGCTGGCGGTCGGCATGGCCGCGTGGGTAGTGCGTTACGCCATGTTCGCCTTTGGCGATGCGGGTGGCGGCTTCTCGCTGCTGGTGATCGGCATCGTGCTGCACGGCATCTGCTACGACTTCTTCTTCGTCACCGGCCAGATCTACACCGATGCGCATGCCGGCCCCGCCGCGCGCAGCAGCGCGCAGGGCTTCATCACCCTGGCCACGTACGGCGTGGGCATGTTGATCGGCACGTTCCTGTCCGGCGCGGTGGTGGAGCACTACACCACCGCGGCGGGCCCGGACTGGCAACGGATCTGGCTGTTCCCCGCAGGCGTCGCGCTGGTCGTGCTGATCGCCTTCCTGTTGCTGTTCCGCGACCGGCCGGTGGTCGCGGCCGCGCCTTCCACTCGCTGAGGATCTCGACCGATGCCCACACCTGGAATCGCCATCGTCGGCACGGGCATGATCGCTGCCGTGCATCGCCGCGCGGCGCTGTTGGCCGGCGCCGATATCCGTGGCGTGGCCGCCTCCTCCCCGCAACGCGCGCTTGAGGTGGCGCAGTCGTGGGGTGTTCCGCGTGCCTATCGGGACATCGAGGAGGTGGTCGCCGATCCACAGGTGCAGGTCGTGCACATCTGCACGCCCAACCATCTGCACCATCCCATGGCCCAGGCCGCACTGCAGGCCGGCAAGCACGTGGTCTGCGAGAAGCCGCTGGCGACCACGCTGGAGGATGCGCAGGCGCTGGCGGCACTGGCTGCCTCGACCGGACTGATCGCCACGGTGCCCTTCGTCTACCGCTACCACCCGGTGGTCCGCGAGGCGCGTGCACGCATCGCGCAGGGCGAACTGGGACCGCTGCACCTGATCCATGGCAGCTACCTGCAGGACTGGCTGCTGGACCCGGCCAGCAACAACTGGCGCGTGGACCCGGCACTGGGCGGTACATCGCGCGTGTTTGCCGATATCGGCTCGCACTGGTGCGACCTGGTGGAATGGGTCAGCGGCGAGCGTTTCACCGAGGTCAGCGCGGCGTTCGACACGGTGATCGCACAACGCAGCACCGACACCGGGCAGAGCTTCACTACAGCGGTGGCCGGCGGCGCGATGCAGGCGGTGGCGAGTGAGGACGTGGCGGCGGCGATGTTCCGGACCGGCGCCGGCACGCTGGCGTCGTTGACGGTCAGCCAGGTCTCGGCGGGACGCCGCAATCGCCTCTGGTTCGAGATCGATGGCGCCAGGGCCAGCGTGGCGTTCAACCAGGAAGACGCCGAGCGCCTGTGGATCGGCCTGCCCGACCAGCGCGAGGAAGTCTTCGTGCGTGGTCCCGGGGCCGGCAGTGCCGAACAGCGCCGGTTGTCGCTGTTGCCGGCCGGGCACGCGCAGGGCTACGGCCATTGTTTCGAAGCATTTGTTGCTGATACCTATCGCGCCATCGAAGGCGAGCGGCCTGAGGGCCTGCCCACCTTCGAAGACGGCGTTCGCTCGGCGCAGATTGTCGATCGTGTCATTGCATCGGCCAGGACGCGCGCCTGGACCGCCATCGGTTGAATCCCCGGAGGATCTGTTGATGAACATCCCTGTTCGTAGAGCTGCGACCCTCGCACTGCTGCTGCTCGCTGCCCTGCCTGCCTTGGCACTCGAAGCTCCGGGCCCGCAGAAGCCGATCGCGGTGCAGATGTACACGCTGCGCAACGCCGGCCCGCTCGACCAGCAGTTGAAGATCGTCCACGACGCGGGCGTGCACGCGGTGGAAACGGTGGGCACGCAGGGCGTCAGCGCCACCGAACTGAAGCAGTTGCTGGACCGGTATTCGATCAAGGCGATTTCGTCGCACGTGCCATTGGCCGAGCTGCGCAAGGACCTGGATGGCGTGGTGGCTTTCAACCGGTCGATCGGCAACACCACGCTGGTGGTGCCTTACCTGGATGCGAAGGATCGGCCAACCGATGCCGCAGGCTGGACCGCGCTCGGCAAGGAACTGGGCGCAATCGCCAAGCAGGTACGGGCCAAGGGCATGCGCCTGGCCTACCACAACCACGATTTCGAGCTGGCCGACTTCAACGGCAGGACCGGCCTGGAACTGTTGTTCGCCGCGGCCGGACCCGACCTGCAGACCGAGCTGGACCTGGCCTGGGTCGCGCGTGCAGGCCTCGATCCGGCGGTGATGCTGGCAACGTTCCGCGGTCGGCTGTTCGCGGTACACGCCAAGGACAACGCACCCAAGGGCCAAGCCGAAGACGAGGGTGGCTTCGCCGCCGTGGGCCAGGGCGTGCTGGACTGGAAGACCATCCTGCCTGCCGCAGCCGCTGCCGGCGTGCACTGGTACATCGTCGAGCACGACCAGCCACGCGACCCGGCCAAGGTCATCCAGACCGGCGCGGACTACCTGCGTGAACACCTGACCGTCACCCTGCCCGCCAGCGCGCAGCGCTAGCCCGCAAAGGAGCCCCTTCTTGAAGACGATGCTGAAACTGGCTGTGATGGCATGTGGCGCAACGCTGGCGACCAGCGCGTGGTGCAAGGACGACCCTGCCGCCGGTGCCAAGCTCTACACCGCGAACTGCACGGCCTGCCATGGCGCCGACCGCGCAGGCATGCCGGGCGCATTCCCCGCGCTTACCGACGTCAGCAAGCGCCTGCAACCGGCGCAGATCAAGGACAAGATCAGGAAGGGCGGCGGATTGATGCCGCCCTTCGCTCAGCTCTCACAACAGGAGATCGATGACATCACCAGTTTCCTGGCGAAGTAGCAGGCAGCCGTTACAACTCGCGCACCCAGATGTTGCGGTAACTGACCTTGGAATCATGCTCCTGCAGATAGAGCGGTGCGCACGCATGTGGCGCGTACGAAGGCGCGCCGATGTACTCGGTCTTGCCCGCCAGCACGGTATCGTCCTGCACCAGCACGCCGTTGTGCAGCACGGTGATGCGCGCGGGCGAGGTGAGCCCGCCCCCCGGCGAGAAGCGCGGCGCCTTCCAGAGGATGTCGTAGGCCTGCCACTCGCCCGGTGCACGCGAGGCGTTCACCAACGGCATGGCCTGCTTGTAGATCGAGCCCGCCTGGCCGTTGGCATAGGTCGGGTTGTTGTAACTGTCGAGCACCTGCAGCTCATATAGTTCCTGCAGGAAGATACCGCTGTTGCCCCGGTTCTGGCCGTCGAAGCCCTTCGTATCGGTGGGCGTGCGCCACTCTATATGCAACTGGATGTCGCAGAAGCGTTGCCTGGTGCGGATGCCCTTGCTGCCCGGAACGATGGTCATGGCGCCATCGGCAACCTTCCAGGGCACGCGCCCGCCCTGCTCCGCCTCCCAGGCGGAAACATCCTTGCCATCGAACAGCACGATCGCGTCGGACGGGGCCTTGCCCGCAGGCGTAGCCACGGTTGCAGGCACAGGCGTCCACACCTCGGTCTTCTTCGGATCGCGCGCGGGATCGGCACCGGCCTGCGCGAACGCTGGTGCAGCAGCCAGCAGGCCGGCCGCAAGCAACAGCGGGCGGATCATCATGGTGTTATCCATCAGCCGGTCCCCCATGCAGGTGTGCCGGGAACATAGGCGAGGTCGCCGTCATAGCGACCCGGCACGGCGACGTAGCGCAGCACTTCGGTTGCGCCGACCTTCGAGGTGAAGAAGCCGAAGATGGACAACTGCTTGATCATCGTGAAGTAGTGCGGCATCGCTTCTCCTGCCTCGGCAGTGCCGGTTTCGGTTACCTCGACCACGTGCTTTCTGGCCTCCGCATCCAGCACGCGCAGCAGCTCGGTGCGGGCCTGCGGCGCGAGTGAAACGAAGCGGCCGCCGGCGCGTTTGTCGATATCGGCCAGGCCGGCGCGGAACGTCGCCTGCTGCCGGGCGGTGTAGCAGTCGCTGACGAACGTCGCCATGAAAGCACCGGTGCCGGCATCCTTGGCCCCCGGCGTCTTCGTGCGCGGCAGGATGGTCTCGGCGATCTCATCCAGCGTGCCGACATCGGCGTCGGAGAAGTGGATCTTCGTAGCAGCAGCCTGCGCCTGCCCCTGCGCAAGCGCAGGCAGGCCAACCATGGCCGCGCCGGTGGCGGCGACGATCATCTTCAGCAGTTCGCGGCGATCCATCAGAGGTTCCCCGCTTTCAGTTCGCGCACGGCGTGGTCGGCAGCTCGTGCGGTCAACGCCATGTAGGTCAGCGAGGGATTCACGCAGGCGCTGGAGGTCATGCAGGCACCGTCGGTGACGTAGACGTTCGGGGCGTCCCAGACCTGGTTGTGCTGGTTCAATACCGAGCTCTTGCGGTCACGCCCCATGCGCGCGGTCCCCATCTCATGGATGCCCTTGCCCGGGGCATAGTCGTTGTCGTGCATCTCCACGTCCTTGACGCCGGCCGCCTCCAGCATCTCGGCGGCATCGGCGGCCATGTCCTTGCGCATCGCCAGTTCGTTGGCGCGCATGGCTACGTCCATCGCCAGCACCGGCAGCCCCCACTTGTCCTTGCGGTCCCGATCCAGGCGGATCGTATTGTCGTGGTGCGGCAGCATTTCGCCGAAGCCGGTCATGCCGATGCGCCAGTCACCCGGCACGGTCAGCGCCTCCTTCAGGTCGGCACCGATGTTCAGTTCGGCGATCTCGCGCGACCAGCCGGTGCGGCTGGCGCCGCCCTGGTAGCCAAACCCGCGCAGGTAACCGCGCTTGTCAGTGGCGACGTTGCGGAACCGCGGAATATAGAAACCGCAGGGACGACGACCGAAGTAGTACTTGTCCTCGTAGCCCTCGACCCGGCCGGAGGCGCCCGCACCGAAGTGATGGTCCATCACGTTGTGCCCGAGCTCGCCGGACGAAGAGCCCAGCCCGCCTTCCCACACATCGGTGGCCGAGTTCATCAGCAGCCAGGTCGAGTTGAAGGAGGACGCGTTGAGGAAGATCACCTTGGCGGTGTACTGGTAGGTCTGCCCGGTCTCTGCGTCGATGACCTCCACGCCGCGCGCACGCTTGCGGTCCTTGTCGTAGAGCACTTCCTTGACGATCGAGAAGGGCCGCAACGTCAGGTTGCCGGTCTTCATGGCCGCCGGCAGCGTCGCCGCCTGGGTCGAGAAGTAGGCGCCGAAGGGACAGCCCAGGATGCACTTGTTGCGGTACTGGCAGTTGACGCGGCCCTGCTCGGGCATGGGCTTGGTGATGTTGGCGGTACGCGAGTGGATCATGTGGCGCGTTCCGCCGAAGGCTTTCTGGATCCGCGCGGCCACGTCCTTCTCGACGATGTTCAAGGGAATCGGCGGCAGGAACTCGCCGTCCGGCAATACATCCAGTCCCTCACGCGTGCCGGCGATGCCGGCGAACTTCTCCACATGGTCGTACCAGGGGGCGATGTCGGCGTAGCGGATCGGCCAATCGGTGGCGATGCCGTCCTTGAGGTTCGCCTCAAAATCCAGGTCGGAGAAACGATAGCTCTGTCGGCCCCACATCAGCGAACGGCCACCCACGTGGTAGCCGCGGAACCAGTCGAATCGTTTCGTCTCGATGTAGGGCGATTCCTGTTCGTCGGCCCACATCCCCTGCAGGTTCTCGGCCAGCGCGTAGTCGCGCATCAATACCGGGAAGGCAGCCTTCATCGCCTGTGTAGGCCGATTGCGATGCGGGAAATCCCACGGCTCCTTCATCGCGTTGACGTAGTCCTTGACGTGCTCGATGTTGCGTCCGCGTTCCAGCATCAGGACCTTCAGGCCCTTCTCGGTCAGCTCCTTCGCCGCCCAACCGCCACTGATTCCGGAGCCAACAACGATGGCGTCGTAATGATTGTCTGCCATGGATCTCTCACCTGGTGGATATCGTTTCAGACCTCGCAGAGGCGGATCGCCTCGCGCAGCGAGCCGACGGGATCCGGCGCTGCAGGCATGAATTCCTGCGCCAGATAACCATCGAAACCGGTGTCGCGGATCGCGCGACAGATGGCGGGGTAATTGAGCTCCTGCTGGTCCCCGATCTCGTGCCGTCCAGGCACGCCGGCGGTGTGGTAATGCTTGAAGCAGGCGTGGTGCCTGCCGATGGTGGCGATGATGTCGCCCTCCATGATCTGCATGTGGTAGATGTCGTACAGCAGGCCGAAGTTGTCCGAGCCGAGCCGCTGGCACAGCTCCACGCCCCAAGCGGAGTGGTCGCACAGGTAGTCGCGATGATCGACCCTGGAGTTGAGCAGCTCCATCACCAGCACCACGCCACGTTTCTCGGCATGCCCGAGGATGCGCTTGAGGCCAGCCTCGGCGTTGGCCATGCCCTCCTGCGGGTCCATGCCGTTGCGGTTGCCGGAAAAGCAGATGAGGTTGCGATAGCCGGCATCGGCGACCAGATCGATGTGCCGCGTGTAGCGCTCCACCAGCTGGTCGTGGAACTCGCGGCCGGCAAAGCCCTTGGTGAGGCCCAGCTCGGCGCCGTTGCACATCGAGCTGTATACGCCATGGGCCTTCAGCGTGGGCCAATCCTCCGGGCCCACCAGGTCAATGGCGGCAAAACCGATGCCCTTCACCGTCTGGCAGAGCTGGGCGACCGACAGCTGCGGGAAGGTCCAGCGGGCCACGGAATGCTTCAGGTTGCCCTTGAGCGGCGCAGTGGCTGCAAACGCAGGCAGAACGCCCGCAGCGCCGAGGCCGAGACTGCCGGCAACCGCGATGCGCAGCGCATCGCGCCGCGTGAGCCCCGGGCCCGGTCTGATCGAATGGATGGACATCCACCTTCCGGCCTCCCAACCGGTATCAAACACTGACGATTTCGCCGCAATGCAATCGATTGCACCATAGGGGAGGAAATTGTCTGTTTGCAAGTCGCAGTGCACGAAAGCCGATGCTGCGGGGCACAACGGCAAGGCCGATTCCGGCATTACCGCAGCCGGGCAGATGCAGGTACGCGGCGCACCGATGCGTCGCGAACGAAGGCGCGTGGCTCAAGGCGTTTCGCGTGCATCCCGCGTTCGGGCCAGCGCGCGCAGGTGTTGATGCCAGCGCGGCTCGAATTCCGCATAGCTGCCGATCAGCTGCTGGAATGCCGCAGGATCTCCACGACGGTGCAGAAGCAGCAGGGCTTGCCGACGATGGGCCTGGCCATCGCCCTCCATCAGGAAGTGGACCAAGCTCCACCACGCCAGGTAATAGCCGTTCACATGCTCCGCGACCGGCGGCCCGCTGTCCTCCACGAGTTGGCGCAGGGTGGGCAGCAGCGCATTTTCGAGGCTGGGGCGCCCGGCACTGTCGAACCGCAGTTCGCCCAGCCACCAGACCGGATAGCTGGCCGGGTCCGGCGCGCCCACGTGCAGCACTCCGCCTGAAAGCCGGCTGGCGCCGAAGTAGCAGGCCATGCCTTCGTTCATCCAGCGCTGCGGCGACAGACCACTGGCCTCGGCGAGCAGCTGATGGGTCACTTCATGCAGCATCCACTGATGGGGCGCGTCACCCTCGCCCGGGTAGGCAAAGGCATGGGGCCGACGGTAGTACGCCTCGGCCCATGGGCTGCTGCGGTTGTGTGCCTTGAAGTCGGCCTGATCGCGATACAGCACCAACTGAAAGGGCCCGGCGGTGCCGTGCTGCCCCACGGTCATGGCATAGGACCGGTGCAGCGCTTCCACGGCCATGCCGACCGCAGCGGTCTGTTCCGGGGTCGCTGCGCTGTGGATGATGAAATGCGGAGTGCGCGCCACCGTCGCAGGCAGCCCCGGTGGCGCGGCCGCAGGCGCTTCGCGCTGACCAGCGCCGCTACCGGCGTCGCCGCAGCCGCCGAGAATCAGCAGCAGGGCCACGGTGGCAATGCGGAAAGGCGTCATGTGCGCCCACGCTACAACAAAAAACCCCGGCGGGCGCTGGGCCTTGCCGGGGTTCTGCAGGCCGGAGCCTGGCGGGAATCAGAACGGAATATCGTCGTCAGCGAAGTCGTCCATCGGCGGCGCCGACTGCTGCGGCTGCTGCTGCGGACGCTGCTGGCCGTAGCCGCCGCCCTGGTTGCCGCCCTGGTTGTAACCACCGCCCTGGCCGCCACGCGCGTTGCCGCCACCGCCACCGCCACCGTACTCCTGGCGCGGGGCCTGCTGGCGCTGCGGACGCTCGCCGCCGCTGAAGTTGCCACCACCGCCGCCACCGCCGCCTTCACCGCGGCCGCCCAGCATCTGCATTTCGTCGGCGATGATGTCGGTGGAGTACTTCTCCACGCCGTCCTGGCCGGTGTACTTGTCGTAACGCAGGCTGCCTTCGACGTACACCGAGCTGCCCTTGCGCAGGTACTCGCCGGCGATCTCGCCGAGCTTGCCGAAGAACACCACGCGGTGCCACTCGGTACGCTCCTGCTGGTTGCCATCCTTGTCCTTGCGGACGCTGGTGGTGGCCAGGCTGATGCGGGTGATCGCCATACCGCCCTGGGTGTACTTCACGTCCGGGTCGTTGCCGAGGTTGCCGACCAGGATGACTTTGTTGATGCCGCGCGCCATAGATGGGTTCTTCCGTTGTCCGGGGCTGCTCCAGTGATAGCACACCCAGCGGGGTGCCGATACGCTGGACCGCCCACGGTTGAGAATGGGGGATATCGGAACGGGTCATCTTACCATTCCTGCCAGCCCCACCCCGTCGGGAAATCGCTGGATCTGCGTCGGATCCAGCCGCGATCGAGGTCCGGCAGGCGCGGCTCAGGCGCCGGCAGGCCGCGCCCGATCCAGGCCGGTGATGCGGGTGACCTCCCCCACCGCGACCACCTTCGGCCCCTCATGGCAGTGGAAGCGCAGGCCAGGCCGGATCCGTGGCCGATGGACCTGTAGCCGCAGCGTGTCATTCAGCACCGACATCCTCGCCAGCAGCATCTGGTCAACCGGCAGCGACACATCGCAGGCCCAGCTGTCGCCGCTGGGCAGCACGAAGTCGGGCCAGATCATGAACAGCTCCAGCTCGCCTGATCGCTCGGCGTAGGCGAAATCCCAGCGGATGCCGTTCCTCGGCGGGCTGAGGCGACCGCCTTCATCAGCTCGCAGGATCCGGATGCGGGCCTCGAAGTCATCGGCGACCGGGTACAGGCGATACGTCACAGCGCAGCTCCAACGGTGATGCCACCCAGTGTGGCAGCCGGGGCCAAGCGCCGGCCAGCAGCACCGCCGCCCACCCATGGCATCATTCCCCGATCATCCCCCTTCCGGCCCCCATGACCATCAAAGGCAAAGCCACCTCCCTGGACATCGCCCACCTGGCCGGGGTCTCCCAGCCCACGGTGTCGCGGGCCCTGCGCGGCAGCCCGATGGTCAACGCCGAGACCCGCGAGCGCATCCTGCGCATCGCCCGCGAGCTGAACTACAAGGTCGACAAGAACGCCTCCAGCCTGCGCCTGCGCAACGCCGGCACCCTGGCCCTGCTGTTCTTCGAGGACCCAACCAATGACGACTCGCTGATCAACCCCTTCTTCCACTCGATGCTGGGCTCGATCACCCGTGCCTGCGCGCTGCACGGGCAGGACCTGCTGGTGTCCTTCCAGCAGCTGTCCACCGACTGGCAGGCCGATTACGAAGACAGCAACAAGGCCGATGGCATCATCCTGCTCGGCTATGGCGACTACCACGAGTCACGCGACCGCCTGCAGCGGCTGGTGGAGCAAGGCACCCACTTTGTGCGCTGGGGCGCGGCCCTGCCCGGCCAGCCGGGGGTGTCGATCGGCAGCGACAACTTCCAGGGCGGGCATGACATCACCGCCCACCTGCTGCAACAGGGCTGCCGCCGTATCGCGTTCCTCGGCCATGCCTCCAGCCACTACCCGGAATTCCAGGAGCGCTATCGCGGCCACGTGGAAGCGCTGCGTGCGCATGGGCTGGCCGCCGACCCGGCGCTGCAGCACGATGCGATCACCACCGAGGCATCGGGTCATGAGGCCTGCCTGGCACTGCTGGCCCAGCACCGTTCCATCGACGCGGTCTGTGCAGCCAGCGACCTGATTGCCATCGGCGCGGTGCGCGCCCTGCGCGAGCAGGGCCTGCGGGTGCCGCAGGACGTGGCTGTGACCGGCTTCGATGACATCCCGCTGGCAGCCTCGGTGTCGCCGCCACTGACCACCGTGCAGCAGGACACCAAGCAGGCCGGCCAGCTGCTGGTGGAGAAGCTGCTGGCGCTGATCGGCCGGCAGCCGGTGGAAGGCCAGAGCATCCCGGTGAAGCTGGTGGTGCGCGAGTCGTCGCTGCGCGCATAGCACTTTTGTAGTGCCGAGCCATGCTCGGCAACATGCGTGAGACGCTAGTCCGACGACAGCCGAGCATGGGCTCGGCTCTACAGGACCTACGCCACTACGCGCCGCCCGGCATCGCCGTGCGTACCGCCATGCTGAACTCATCCAGCAGGAACGGCTTGGCGATCATCGCCATGCCTTCATCGAGGAAGGCCGCGCGTTCCTGTGCCTTTTCCGCATAGCCGGTCATGAACAGGATCGGCAGCGCTGGCCGCGATTGCCGCGCGATCTCCGCCAGCTGGCGGCCGTTGAGCCCCGGCAGCCCGACATCGGTGACCAGCAGATCGATGGTCTGCGCCGAGGCCAGGATCGGGATCGCCGCGTCGGCATCGCCCACCACCTGGGCGTGATACCCCAGGTCTTCCAGCACCACCGTCACCAGCATCCGTACCTGTTCGTCATCCTCCACCACCAGGATGGACTGGCCGGCACCACGCCGGATCGGCTGCGCGGGCGCAGGCTCGTCCTCCGCCACCGCTTCCGACAACGGAATGAACAACAGCACCGTCGTCCCCTCGCCCAGACTGGACTGGATCGCGATATGGCCGCCGGACTGCTGCATGAAGCCGTACACCATCGACATGCCCAGGCCCGTGCCCTTGCCGATGGGCTTGGTGGTGAAGAAGGGCTCGAACGCGCGTTCCACCACTTCCGGCGCCATGCCGGCACCGGTATCGGCCACCGCCACCATCGCGTAGTCGCCAGCAGGCACGGCGGTGTATTGACCTTGGCGAACGCTGACCGCCGATGCGCGCAGGGTCAGATCACCGCCGTGCGGCATCGCATCGCGCGCGTTGATGGCCAGGTTCAACAGCGCGCTCTCGAACTGGTTGGCGTCCAGCGTGGCGTGCAACGGCAGCGGCGAGGGCTCGGCGCGGATACGCACGGCCTCGCCCAGGGTGCTGTGCAGCAGGTGCTGCACCGAAACCAGCAGTGTGTTGATCTCCACCGGCCGCGCATCCAGCGACTGCCGCCGGGAGAACGCCAGCAGGCGCTGGGTCAGTGCCGCCGCACGCTGGGCCGAGGCGGTGGCGGTGTCCAGGAAACGTTCGAGGTCGTCGACCCGCCCCATATCCAGGCGCAGCCGCACGATGTCCAGCGCGGACAGGATGCCGGTCAGCATGTTGTTGAAGTCGTGGGCAATACCGCCAGTCAGCTGGCCGATCGCCTCCATCTTCTGCGACTGCCGCAGTGCGGCGTCGCTGGCCTCGCGTGCCGCCATCTGCGCTTCCAGCTCACGGGTACGCTCGGCCACCATCGCCTCCAGCGCGTGCGCGTGCTGTTGGCTGCTGGCAAGGGCCAGCTTGGCGGCGGTGATATCGGTGACGAACACATGGAAGCCGTCGATGCGACCATCGGCATCCCGGCGTGGCGAGTAACGCACTTCGCAGTCCCGGCGCCCGTACACACGATGGGGCCAGACGATCTCGAACACCGCCTCACGGCCGACCAACGCCGCTTCCATCGCCGGCCGACGCTGCTGCCACACCGGCTCGCCGATGACCTCGCGCACATGCCTGCCGATCACATCGCCGGTGGCCAGTTCGAACCAGCTTTCGTAAGCCTTGTTGGCAAAGCGGAAGCACAGCGCGCGGTCCACGAACGCGATCAGCACCGGCATCGCGTCGGCGATCAGGCGCAGCTCCGATTCGCTGCGCGCCAGTGCCGCGCGGCCATCAGCCAATGCGGTGACCTGGTCGCGCACCACGAACTGCTTCGCGCGTGCACGCAGCGCACCCTGCACAGCGCTGAGCAGCGACATGCTGCCCAGCGGCCGGTCCATCTCCACCACGTTGATCGAGCCGGGCAGCAGCGGTTCGCGGGTGGAACGCCGGTAGGAACGCGCCGAGCGCAGCAGGATGAACGGAATGTCCGACCAGGCCGGCTGCTGCTGCAGCGCCTGCAGCAACGCTTCGCTGTCGCGCGCCACTGCTTCCTGGGTCACCACCACCAGCCCGGTGCGGTCATCGAGTTGGCTGGCCAATACCTCCAGACCGGGGGCGATGTGCGGTTTCAGACCCGCGTTGGCCAGCACCGCCGCAATGCTGTCAGCATCGCGACCGAAGGGAGCAACGATGCGGACAACCGTGCCGCCATCATCGCTATCGGACATTGGACTGGCCCAGCAGCGCCGCACTGTCGCCGACGAATTCGGGCGTACCGGTGAGGATGCCCTGGAAATCGGCCAGCGCGGCGCTGACCGTAATGCCGCGCCCGTCGATCTTCAGTTCGCGGATGGTGTCTTCGTGCGCACCGCCGCGGTTCTTGATCACCGAGATCGCCTTGCGGATGCGTCCCTTGGCTTCGAAGAAGCGGAACAGCACCACCGCATCAGCGATGTAGGACACGTTGAGGCTGCCGGTGGACATGGTGCCGACCAGCCCATGCTGTGGGTTGATCATGAAGGTCGCCACGCCCTTCTGGTTCAGGTAGGACAGCATCTCGTGCAGCTGCAGCATCAGCTGTTTTTCCTGCGGCATGGCGGTGACATAGCCGTTGAGGCTGTCGATCACCAGCACGCTGCAGTTGCGTTCTTCCACGGCCTTGCGCAGGTTCCAGGAGAACTCGCCGGGCGATATTTCCGCGGGATCGATCTGCAGGATTTCCAGCAGGCCCGAACGCAGGTGCTTGTCCAGGTCAATATCCAGCGCGGAGGCGCGTGCCAGCAGCGTGCCGACCCGCTCGTCGAATTCGAAGATGCAGCTGCGCTCACCGCGCTCGCAGGCGGCCCACACGTATTGCAGTGCCACGTTGGTCTTGCCGCTGCCGGCCGGACCGGTCAACAGCGTGGAGGTACCGCGCAGCGGTCCACCGCCCAACAACCGATCGATCTCGTCCACCCCGCTGCTGATGGGCGTTCCGACGAACCGGCCGTGATGCTCGGAGGCGATCAGGCGCGGGAAAATCTGCACGCCGCCACGACGGATCACCATGTCGTGGTAGCCGGCAACGAAATCGACGCCCCGCAGCTTCTGCACCTGCATCCGCCGCCGCGCAGGGCCGAAGTCCAGGGTCAGGCGTTCCAGCGACAGCACGCCGTGGCACAGGCTGTGCAGCTGGCCATCGCGCTCATCGCCGGTGGACGTCAGGTCGTCCACCAGGAACACCGTCGCGCTTTTGGGCGCGAAGAACTGCTTGAGTGCGAGGATCTGCCGGCGATAGCGCAGCGAATCCTGTGCCAGCAGGCGCAGTTCCGACAACGAATCGAACACGACGCGCGTCGGCCCGATGCTGTCCACCTTGGACATGATCAGGTTGACCGTCTCGTCCAGCTCCATTTCCCACGAGTGCAGCACCGACTGCAGGCGGCCGTTGCCCATCGCCCCTTCGGCCGTACCCAGCTCGAACAGGTGCAGGCCGTCCAGCGACCAACCGTGGGCCAACGCCACTTCGCGCAGCTCCTCGGCCGTTTCCGAGAGCGTGATGTACAGGCAGCGCTCGCCGCGTCGCAGGCCTTCCAGCAGGAACTGCAGGGACAGCGTGGTCTTGCCGGAACCCGGTGGCCCTTCGAGCAGGTACAGCCGCGCCTGCGGCAGCCCGCCGCCAATGATGCTGTCCAGCCCTTCGATTCCGGTTGTGATCCGCATGCGCGCTCGCATTGACTTCGCTGTATGAGGGGCAGAGCGTATCGGCGCCGCTGTCGACGCATTGTGTGATCCAGCGCACCGATGCCAACGCATTCAGGAAGATTTCACGGCGCCCGTCCTGCGCCGCCGCCGGAGGCGGCCTATGCGCCAGCTCCACGCCAGCATCAGCACCGCGTACAGCGCCAGCAGCAGCTGCAGCCCCTGCTTGACGAAGAACAGCAGCGGCAGCCAACCGTAGTCGGCGTCGGCCACTTTCATCTGCAGGCCAGGCGCCAGGCCCAGTGTCGCGGTTTCTCCGCGCAGGCCAGGCCCGACCTCCACAACGGTGATCTTCAGGTGCAGGGCGCCGGCACCCAGCGTAAGTGGCGGGGTCCGTGGCGGCCACCGGAAATCGCTGGGCGGTAACCCGGGTTCGTCCGGCGTGAACTCGCGTGTCACCTCGCCCGAGCCATGCGAACTGACCGGCATCGCCCGATAGAGCGCGTGCCGCCCGTCATGCTCGACCTTCAGCCTGATCGGCTCGCCGGGCGTGCGGAAGCGCAGAAAACCAGCGTGCTCGCTGTTCTGCCAGTCACCGAGCACGGGATCTGGCTGGTCGTACCTGCGCGGCGGCCGCTGGAACGTCAACGACAGCTGCGGCCGACCAGGCAACAGCCGCTCGGTCTCCAGCACCAGCTGCGTGCCTGGTTCCAGCAACAGCGGTGCGGATGCGTAGTGCGTGGCAGTACGGAAATCGGCCAGCGACAGCACCAACCCGATACTGAGCGAGATCAACAGCAACCAGTTGAACCAGAATGCGATGCGCACCGGATGTCCTTTTCCGCGTTGGGCTGAGCGAGTATAGCCAGCCCCCTGCGCTGCGCTGACGGGCCACGACTGGCGGCACCATGACCAAAGGGGCATGACGCGGCCCCCGTTCAGCGCGATAAACAGCAGATCAACACACGGAAAGGTGTACGTCGCATGCTGAAGATCGATTCGCTGTCCAAGACGTACGCCAACGGCGTGCACGCGTTGAACGGGGTCACCCTGGATATTCCCCGCGGCATGTTCGGCCTGCTGGGGCCCAACGGCGCGGGGAAATCCTCGCTGATGCGCACCCTGGCCACCCTGCAGGAGGCCGACAGCGGCAGTGCCACCCTGAGCATTCCCGGTGAATCACCGATCGACGTGCTGCACGACAAGGACGCCGTGCGCCGTCGCCTGGGCTACCTGCCGCAGGACTTCGGGGTATACCCGAAAGTCAGCGCGCTGGACCTGCTGGAACACTTCGCCGTGCTGAAGGGCCTGACCCAGCGTGGCCAGCGCCGCGAAGTGGTTGACGGCCTGCTGCAGCAGGTGAACCTGTGGGATGCACGCAAGCGCAAGCTGGGCACCTACTCCGGCGGCATGCGCCAGCGCTTCGGCATCGCCCAGGCGCTGCTGGGCGACCCGCGCCTGGTGATCGTCGACGAGCCCACCGCCGGGCTCGACCCGGAAGAGCGCAACCGCTTCCTCAACCTGCTGGCGGCCATCGGCGAGAACGTGGCGGTGATCCTGTCCACCCACATCGTCGAGGACGTGACCGACCTGTGCCCGACCATGGCGATCATGAACAAGGGTCAGGTGCTGCTGACCGGCCGCCCCACCGATGCGATCGAAGCGTTGCAGCAGCAGGTCTGGCGCAAGCAGGTGGACCCCTCCGAACTGGCCGACCATGAGGCGCGCTACACGGTGCTGTCCTCGCGCCTGGTGGGGGGCCGTCCGGTGATCCACGTGCACAGCGCCAGCGACCCGGGCGATGGCTTCGCGCCGGTCGCACCCGATCTCGAGGACGTGTATTTCCAGCGCCTGCGCCTGCAGGCGCGTGCCCGTGCAGCTTGATCGGAGTACACCATGACCCTCGACTTCTTCCGGTTCGAGCTGCGCGAGCAGCTGCGTTCCCCGCTGCTGTGGCTGTTTGCCGCACTGTTCGCTCTGCTCGCCTTCGGCGCCGCGTCCAGCGATGCGGTGCAGATCGGGGGCGGCAGCGGCAACGTGCACAGCAATGCCCCCACCGTCGTCGCCTCGATGCTGGGCATCTTCACCCTGCTCGGCATGCTGGTGTCCACCCTGTTTGTCAGCAATGCGCTGCTGCGTGACTTCGAACTGGGCACGGCCGAACTGATCTTCGCCAGCCCGATCAAACGCCGCCACTATCTGGCCGGGCGCATCGGCGCGGCGCTGGTGTCGGGCCTGCTGGTATACGTGCTGATCGCCGTTGGCATACTGGTGGCGCAGTTCATGCCCTGGGTCGATGCCGAGCGCCTGGGGCCCACCAATTGGGCCGGCTATGCCTGGACCTTCGCTGTTGTGGTCATTCCCAACCTGCTGTTCACCACGGCACTGCTGTCGCTGCTGGCGGTGACCACCCGTTCGATCCTGTGGGTGTACATCGGCGTGGTCGGTTACTTCGTGCTGTACGGCGTCAGCGCCGCCCTGCTGCGCGACATCGACAACACCTGGATCGCGGTGCTGACCGAGCCATTGGGCATGCGTGCGCTGTCGCGCACCATCCGCTACTGGTCCACAGAAGAGCGCAACAGCGGCATTCCGGAACTGGCCGGCTACCTGCTGGCCAACCGGGTGCTGTGGCTGACCGTGGCCGCCGCGCTGTTCGCAGCCACCTTCGCCCTGTTCCGTACCGAGCGCAGCGGCAGCGGCCGCCGGCGCTGGGGCCGCGGCCAGGCGGCGGCATCGGCCGATCCCGCGCCGCTGCGACCGGCAACGACCGCGCTGCCGCGGGTGACGCCGGTGTTCAGTACAGGCACCGCGTGGCGGCAGTTCCTGCGCCAGGTGCGCTTCGATACACGCGGCGTGCTGCGCAGCGTGCCCTTCATCGTGCTGCTGGTGTTGGGCCTAGCCAATTTCCTGCCGTCCGCGCTGTTCCGGCAGACGCTGTACGGCACCTCCATCTGGCCGGTCACCTCGCAGATGATCATGGCCCTGCAGGGCGCCTTCAGCTGGCTGCTGGTCATCATCGTGCTGTTCTTCGCTGGTGAGCTGGTGTGGAAGGAGCGTGGCGCACGCATCAACGAGGTGAACGATGCGATGCCGGTACCCAACTGGGTGCCGTTGCTGGCCAAGTTCGTCGCACTGCTGGCGGTGATCGCCTGCTTCCAGGCGGCCGGCGCGCTGGCAGCCATGGCCGTGCAGCTGGTCAAGGGCTACACCCATCTCGAACCGCTGCTGTACCTGCGCAGCCTTGCGCTGGATTCGGTCGTGTACGTGCTGATGGGCGGTCTGGCGCTGGTGCTGCAGGTGCTGACCAACAACAAGTTCTTCGGCTACGCGCTGCTGATCGTGGTGATGATCGGCCAAGGCGTGCTGGGCATGCTCGACTACACCCAGAACATCTACAACTTCGGCAGCTGGCCGATTGCCCCCTATTCGGACATGAACGGCTACGGCCATTTCCTGACCGGACAGTTGGCCTTCCAGGGCTACTGGGCGCTGTTCCTGCTGGCACTGATGTGCCTGGCATCGGCATTCTGGGTACGTGGCGTCAGCCAGGGCCTGCGCCAGCGGCTTGCCCTGGCCGGGCGACGCCTGCGTGGCCCGACCGGCGCGATGGCAGCGCTGTCCGCCGTCGCGTTCATCGCGGTAGGCAGCTGGCTGTACTGGAGCACCAACATCCGCAACGACTTCCTTTCACCGGACCAGCAGCTGGACCTGCAGGCCCGTTACGAACGCGAACTGTCGAAATACCGCAACCTGCCGCAGCCGCGCATCATCGCCGTGGACAACCGGGTGGACCTGCATCCCGAAACCCAGTCGATGGTGATCGACGCCAACTGGACGATCCGCAATACCCACGCCGCGCCCATCCAGGAGGTGCACGTGGCCACGGCCGACGACAAACAGCTGGTGGCCGTCGACCTGGGTGGACAGACGCTGTCGATGCACGACGCCGACCTTGGCTACCGCATCTATCGCCTGGCCACGCCGTTGCAGCCGGGCGAAGAGCGCCGCATCCATTTCCGTGTGGTGCAGCAGCCCCATGGCATCACCGCGGATCAGGCGCCGAGCAACATCGTCGACAACGGCAGTTTCTTCAACAGCCGCGTACTGCCGTCCTTCGGCTACAACGAAGGCGTTGAGATCAGCGACCGCAACGAGCGGCGCAAGCGTGACCTCGGCGAGCCACGGCGCATGCCCAAGCTGGAGGACGAAGCCGCACGCGCGAACAACTACGTCACCAACGAAGCCGACTGGCTCGACTTCCGCAGCACCATCTGCACGGCACCGGACCAGGTGGCACTGGCGCCGGGCTACCTGCAGCACGAGACCACGGTGAACGGGCGGCGCTGCTTCAGCTATGCGATGGACCGGCCGATGCTGAACTTCTACGCCTACCTGTCGGCACGCTGGGAGGTTCGCCGGGCGAGGTACAAGGACATCCCGATCGAGGTGTATTTCGATCCCGCCCATGGCTACAACGTGGACCGCATGATCGACGCGGTGCAGAAGTCGCTGGCCTACTACGAAGCCAACTTCACTCCGTACCAGCACCGCCAGGTACGCATCATCGAGTTCCCGGGCTACCAGCGCTTCGCCCAGTCCTTCGCCAACACCATTCCCTATTCGGAGTCGATCGGCTTCATCGCCGACCTGCGCGACCCGGACAAGGTGGACTATGTGTTCTACGTGACCGCCCACGAAGTCGCGCACCAGTGGTGGGCACACCAGGTGATCGGCGCCAACGTGCAAGGTGCAACCGTGTTGTCCGAGTCGCTGTCGCAGTATTCGGCACTGATGGTGATGGAGCAGGAGTACGGTCGCCAGCACATGCGCCAGTTCCTCAAGCGCGAGCTGGATGGCTACCTGTCCGGGCGCGGCGGTGAGGCCATCGAGGAGCTGCCGTTGGAACGTGTGGAGAACCAGCAATACATCCACTACCAGAAGGGCTCGCTGGTGTTCTACCGGCTGCGTGAGGAAATCGGCGAGGAGGCGTTGAACCGCGCCCTGAAGCGTTTCCTGCAGGACAAGGGCTACCAGCAGCCGCCGTACACTACGTCACGGGAGCTGCTGTCCTACCTCCGCGCCGAAACGCCCGCCGACCGCCAGCAGCTGGTCACCGACCTGTTCGAGAAGATGAGCTTCTACGACAACCGGGTGTTGGCCGCCAGCGCGCGCAAGCGTGCCGACGGACGCTACGACGTGACCCTGGAATTGCATGCCAGCAAGCAGTACGCCGATGGCAGGGGCAAGGAGACCGCCGGCACGATGGATGACTGGGTCGAGATCGGTGTGTTCGCCAATGGTCCGTCAGGCAAGGAACATGACCAGAAGGTGCTGTACCTGCAGCGCCATCACATCACCACGGGCGAGCCGAAGATCACGGTGACGGTGGATGCCAGGCCGGATGAGGCGGGCTTCGATCCGTACAACAAGCTGATCGACCGGGTGAGCGAGGACAACCGGCGCAAGGTGACGATGTAATGTGAGCGACGATGCCGGCCCGTGGGCCGGCATCGTTTGCGGAAGCATCCACGCATGGCGTGGATCTACTGGAACGCATCCACGCCATGCGTGGATGCCGTGCTGCCCCGTTGACGCCCTCGGCTACGCTGCGGGGCTCTGCGAACCGGCCTTCGGCCCCAGCACCGCCAGCAGCACGTAGATCACGATCGATGCCACGGTACCGAGCGCTGCCGGCAACCCGAACGCCCAGGGTGAACGGCCCTGTTGCCGCGCCCATTGCCCCAGATGCCAGGCCGCCCCGAGGTTGATCAGCCAGGCGATGACGAACACCGGCCACTGCACGAAACCGACTGCACGCAACAGCGGCATGGCGATGAGTGCCGCGACGATGGCGCCGATCAGGAAGACCAGCGCCAGGCGGGAATGGTGTACCGAAGCGGCGGTCATGCGCCCAGCTCCCGTACCATCACCAGTACGCGATAGCCGTGACTGTCGGCTTCCTGCAGGGGCGTCCAGCCCATCCGCGCGTAGAGGCCGCCATCCAGGGCTTCGGTCTGCAGGTACAGATGCGAGACGCCCATCCGTACCGCCTGCGCCGCAGCCTGTTCGACCAATCCGCTGGCCAGCCCGCGGCCACGATGACTGTCGGCCACGAACACACTGCCCAGCCAATGCTCGTACTGCGGGAATACCTGCATCTCCCGGCGCTTGAGCTGCACCGCGCCTGCCACCTGCCCGCCATCGAATGCTGTGATCAGGTGCGGAAAGCCTTCCGCATCCTGCGGCTGGTTGAGCCGCTGCAGTTCCTGCTCCAGCGACACGCCGGCGTCCCGGCCCCATTGCGCGTTGTACCACTGTGCCAGCTGCAGCCTTTCCGGCGCGTCAGCGGGTAGCACCCTGAATTCCATGGCGAGGCCTCGATCCCTATGTTGTGCAAGAGGATCACGTACGGCCGCCAATTGGAAGCAGACGACCGACGGCCCGGCGCTACAGAACGGTCAGCCCTGCGCGAAATCCTTCAGGATCTCGCCGACGCCGCTGGGCGAGATCTCAAAGCCCAGCGTGGTACCCGGATTGATCACCACACCGTAACCGCCCGGCACGCGACGCAAGACGTCGAGCATCAGCCAGCGGACCTGATGCTCGGCCTGCTGGCTGTAGATGCCCACCCGCGCCGAATCGGTGAACACGGCTACGTGCAGGGTGCCCTGCTTGTCGAACAGCAGCGGATCGAAGCCGCTGCCATCGGGGGTGACCAGGCTGCCGGTCAGCAGCACCACCTCGGAGGCGACAAAGGCCTCCATGAACGCGCGGATCGGCACTGTCCCGTCCATCGCGGCCTTGAGCAGGGTTTCGATCGGGGTCTGCGGGACAAGGTCGGTCATGGCGGTGCGGGCGCGGCATCAGGGGGGTGCCTATTGTGCCGGATGCGATCAATCCCGGTAGTGCCGGCCGCTGGCCGGCGCCTGCAGGTGCCGTGGTTTCAGGGGTTGCCGGCCAGCGGCCGGCACTACCGTTTCCGAAGCCGCTGGTCGCGTGCCTGCTGGTCGGCCACGGCCTTGTCCAGTTCGGCCTGCAGCGCCGGCTGCTTCACGGCCGCATCCAGTACGAACACCTTCACCCCGTGCGCTGGCACGTCAGCCTTCAGCGCCCCCGTCACTTTCACCTCGCCGCCGTCCAGCGCGTCCCGCCAGGTGCCGGCCTGCAGGTAGCGGTCCACGTTGAAGGTCTTCGCGGCATCGCCCTTGTTCAACAGCACCAGCGCAGTCTGCGCTACGTCGGCGTGCTGCAGCACGCGGAAGAACACCGCTTCATCGCCCTGCAGACGTTCGTTCACCTGCAGGCCGCGCTGCAGTGCCGGCGTGGCCTCACGCAGCTTGGCGATGCGCTGCAGCGGCGCGAAGATCGGGCTCTGCGGGGCGGCGTCCACCCGCGGCTGGCCGAAGTAGGCGCGGTTGCCGGCATGTTCCGCACGGCCGCGCATGAAGCCGGTTTCCGAACCGTAATAGACCACCGGAATGCCACGTGCGGTGAACAGCCAGTTGTGCGCGTCGATGAAGCCGTTGTCGCTGGCCTGCAGGCGCGGCATGTCATGGTTGTCGTAGAAGCTCATCAGCTCGTACGGGTTGGCGTACGGGCCACCGGTCAGGTGCAGTGGTTCGGACAGGGTTTCAAACCCCTTGCCGGCGGTGCCGAAGGTCTGTTCCAGCGCGCCGCGCAGCGGGAAGTCGAGCACGCTGACATTGGCGTTGGCAGGCCAGGTGTGTTCGGCGATGCTGGCCGCGTTGTAGTCGAACGCTTCGCCGAACATGAACATGCCCGGATGCTGCGCGCGGATGCGGTTGACGAACGCGTGCCACCACGGATGCGGCAGCCAGCCGATGGTGTCGATGCGCAGCGCGTCAACGCCCTGCGCAGTCCACTGCAGGTAGGCCCCCACCAGGTAGTCCATCACTGCCGGGTTGTCCTGGTTGAAGTCGCTCAGCTCGGCCAGGTTGCCGTCGAAGATCGAGCCGTCCTTGCTGTCGACCGGACCGATGTTGTTGTAGAACGCGTGCAGCGGATTGTGCTTCGGGTCCAGCTTCTGCGGCGGCAGGTTCTGGTGGTCAGCGATCAGCGCGCCGTTTTTGTCGAAGATCTGGCCGAACTGCGGCTGCCGCTTCGGCATGGTCCAGGCCGGCGACCCGTGGTTGCCGACGATGTCCAGCACCACCTTCAGGCCGGCGCCGTGCAGGCCCTTGGTCAACCCGGCAAAGTCCAGGTCCCTGCTCGGCAGGTGTTCATCGAGTTTGTAGAAGTTGATCCCCCAGTAACCGTGGTAGCCGGTCTTGCCGCGGTCGGTCAGCGTGCTGGTGCAGCTGATCGGCTTGCTGCCGGTGAACGCTTCATCCGGGTTGTCAACAATGGGGGTGATCCATACCGCACCGAAACCGAGGTTGCGGATGTAATCGGCGTTGTCGAGCACACCGCGGAAATCACCACCGAGGTAGCCGATGTTGCCGTCCACCTTGTCCGGGCATGGCACCGGGATATCGAACGTACGGTGCTTGCCGCCCTGGTCGCGATGGTCGTTGGACGGATCACCGTTGACGAAGCGGTCGGTGACCACGAAATACACCGCGTCGCTGGCGAACGGTTCGGTGGTGCCGACATAGGCAGGGCGTGGCGCAGCCGCAGCATGGCCAGCGAACAGCACAAGGGATACAGCAACAGACAGGGCACCACGCATCACACCACCTCCGGACGGGACGGAACCCGCAACACGCACAGGCCAGCAATCAACAGACTGCAGCCACCCAGCACCAGTACATGCATCGGCTGGCCCCCCAGCCATGCGCGCAGGGCGAAACCGAGCGCGCTGGCCGCGACCAGCTGCGGGATCACGATGAAGAAATTGAAGATGCCCATGTACACACCCATTTTCGCCGCCGGCACGCTGTCCGACAGCAGCGCATAGGGCAACGACAGGATCGAGGCCCAGGCAAAACCCACGCCGACCATCGACAGCAGCAGCCACTGCGGATCGTCGATGAACATCATCGAGATCAGCCCTGCCCCGCCCAGCCACAGGTTGACCAGATGACTCCAGCGCAGCCCGATCGCCCGCACCATCGGCGGGATCAGCAGTGCGGCCAGTGCGGCGAAGCCGTTGTAGGCCCCAAACAGCACGCCGACCCAGTTGGCGCCTTCGTTGTAGGCCGCCGACTCGACGTCGGTGGAACCGAAGTGCATGCCAGCCACCGCGCGCGTGGTGAAGATCCACATCGCGAACAGAGCGAACCACGAGAAGAACTGCACCCAGGCCAGGCGGCGCATGGTGATCGGCATCGCACGCAGGTCGCCGACGATGGCGGCCAGCATGTGCGTGCCCGGCAGTACCCGCGCCGCCGCCAGCAGTCCGCCGTAGCCCGCGCACAGGCCGGCCAGCACGTACAGCATCTTGTCACCCTGGCGCCACGCGATCAGCGCCGCCAGCAGCACGCCGAGCCCCAGCCACAGCGCAACCTGCGCCCACGGCGCAGGGCCGGTGACCGCAGTGCCGGCGTGGTGCGCCGGGGGTTCGGCGTCATCGAAGCTGGCCAGCTCGTCGGGCGAATACTCACGTGTGCTGACCACCGTCCAGGTGATCGCCGCCAGCAGCACCACCGCGCCGAAGTAGAACGCATAGCGCACGGTATCGGGCACCTCGCCCGCCGCTGCCGTGTTGGCAACGCCGAAGTGGGCCAGGATGAAGGGCAGGAAGCTGGCAACGATCGCGCCGACGCCGATGAAGAAGCTCTGCATCGCATAGCCGGCCGGGCGCTGCCGCGGGGCCAGCTGATCGCCGACGAAGGCGCGGAACGGCTCCATCGATACGTTGATCGAGGCGTCCAGCACCCACAGCGTGCCGGCCGCGATCCACAGCGTTGGCGAGTTCGGCATCACCAGCAGGGCCAGCGTGGTCAGCACCGCGCCGATCATGAAGAACGGGCGGCGCCGTCCCCAGCGCGTCCAGGTGCGGTCGGACAGGTAGCCGATCACCGGCTGCACCAGCAGGCCGGTCAGCGGTGCGGCGATCCACAGCCCCGGCACCGCCTCCATGTCCGCACCCAGTGTTTCGAAGATGCGGCTGGCGTTGGCGTTCTGCAGGGCAAAACCGAACTGGATGCCAAGGAAGCCGAAGCACATGTTCCAGATCTGCCAGAACGACAACTGCGGCTTTGCAGGACGACTCATCGTGCGTCCTCTGTTGCCGCCACCGGCGCCATCTTCAGCGCCTGTACCTGGGCCTGGTTGAGCACGCCATCACGCCCGCCCTTGCCGCCGGTGTAGTGCGCGAAGTGCTGCAGCGCGCTCATGTTGAAGCCCTCTTCCAGGGTCACCGTGCAGCGGCCCTTGGGCACCGCGAAGGTTGCAGCGGTCGAATCCTGCGCCGCCACGCTGTGCGGCAGAGCCACCGTGTGCCGCTGCGGCGGCTGGCCCTTGCACTGCACGGCCAGCTGTTTCACCGCCGCGGTCACACCGGTGTTGATCGGGCCGTTCGGGTTGCTGTACTGCAGGCGCAAGCGCACGTGGCCCGCCTTGGCGGCGTTGAACTGCCACTGCCGGCTGCCACGCAGCACCTGCTGCGGGCCGACGCAGACCATCGGACTGTGCAGTGATTCCAGCGAACCTTCGCGACGGGTCAGGCTCAGGCAGTGCTGCAGTCCGTCATCACCGACGCGCACCTGCCCCTTGCTGGCAGAGGCCGCGACACCGTCCTGCCAAAGCACCTGTCCGGCGGCGACTGCGACGGTCCAGCCCTTGCCGTTGCGCTTTGCCTGCGGCGCCAGCGGCGTGGCCGGCGCACGTGCATTGGCATCGGCACGCGGCACATCATGGCTCGCCGCTGCCGGCGCGGCGACCAGCTGCACGGTCGTCGTGGCACCACGCGTGCGCGTCTTTCCCGCGACCAGCAAGCCAGCACCCACCTGCTTCGGGCGCTCCAGCACATAGCGCTTGCCGCCCGCGTCCAGACTGATCCGCTTCTGCTTTCCGAACAGCTCCGGCACCAGCTCGGCCGGCAGCTTGGGCTGCACGCGACCATCGTCCTGCACGCCGAACACACCCTCGGTCACCATCGACAGATAGCCGGCCACCGACCACAGCTGGCGCTCGGAATTGACCACCGGGCCGCTCAAGGCGCCTTCGTCCACGTGCACGGCCTGGGTGACCAGCTCGTAGTTCTCCATGTTGGAACCGGCCAACGCCGCCCCTTGCATCAACGAGCGGATCTCGGCGGCGATGCGTGGCGCGTCGTCCACCTTGCGCGCCGCGCGCAGCGAGTAGGCGCTGACGAACGGCCAGATCGCGCGGTTGTGGTAGATCGGCTGCTGCGCTTCCTGCGGCCAAACCACCGGGCTGCCGGCAGCACCCATCGGATAGCCCGCCAGCGCCCGGCGCGCGCGCTCAGCAGGCAGCACGTCGGCAAGGATGCCCAGCGACAGGCCAAGCAGATCGATCTTGGCGTACGGCACCGGGTGCGCCGCTTCGCCGATGTAGCTCATGTACTGGCCCATGTCTTCACGCCAGAACCGTGCGTCGATCTGCACCGCCAGTGCGTCGGCCCAGGCCTTGTACTGTTCGCTGCGTTCGTCGCCCAGCTGCGCGGCCATCTGCTGCGCCAGGCGCAGCGCCTGGTAATGCAGCACGTTGGTGGACAGTGCGTAGGAGTCGCCGATGAAGCGCACGTTCTCGCGTGTCCAGTCCGGATAGGTCTGCTCGCGCCAGTCGAGGAACGAGGTCTCGCCGCGGTACAGGCCCATCTGCGCGTCGAACACCATCGCCCGGTCCTGCGCCAGCGTGCCTTGCAGCGCCTGCCAGACCTGCTCGGCAAACGCCGGATCATCCAGCAGGTGGCGTGCGGCCAGGAACCACACCACGCGGTCGCTGCTGATGGGCCAGCTGCCGCCGGAGCCGGTGTCCTGGGCCACGAACAGGCCCGGCGTATGCCCGTCGCGCGCCGCCGACAACTTGAACTGCAGTGACTGCCGGGTGCGCTTCGGGTCCAGCTTGGCCAGCGCCAGGTCGGCAGCGAAGCTGACATCACGCGTCCACACGTATGGCCAACGCGCGCCGGTCTGGAAGCACTCGCACGGTACCGGGCGGCCTTCATCGAAGGCCGGATCGCGGATGGCGTCCACCCGGTCCTGGTCCATTTCCTGCTGGGCCAATGCGAACAGTGCGTCGAACATCACGCTGCCGGTCTGGCTGCGCATGGGCGCGGCGGCGATGCGCACCTCGCCCTTGGGCGCATGCAGGATGAAGCTGCCCTTGGCAGCGGCTTCGGCGCGCGCCTGGCGGCCGTCGAATGTCAGGTCGGCCGCGTGCGCGGTCGTCCCCAGCGCTGCCCCCAGGGCAGCGGTCAGGCAAATGATCTTCAGCATCGAAGCGGCAGACCGGCTTGCGCCCGTCGACCTCCCTCCCTCTCTGCACCGTTGTGGGTCCGCACTGCCGTTGCCGGCGTGCGGGCGCGGCACCTCCCTCAAGGTGCCCTGGCCCCATGGTAGACGCGGGGCTGTCGGCTGCGTCCAGCTGCATACGTATTCATGGCGCGCAGTACCGGCGCGCCTGCCGCGCTGGCTTATGGTCCGGGTCTGTCAACGGCGCCTTGGGAGGGGAAATGCCGACGTCACCCACAACGGTACGCGCAGTGTTCGCGCACGCCTTCGGCCTGGCCCTGCTGGGATTGGCCACGCTGGCACAGGCGGCTGCACCGCAGATCGCCAGCGTCGAATCACCGGACAAGGTACTGAAGGTCAGCCTGGTGCTGGACGGCGGCACCGCACGCTACCGCGTCGAGCGTCTCGGCCAGACCGTGATGGCCGATTCGAAGCTGGGTTTTGAACTGCGGGATGGTCGCCTCGACCGCGACTTCAGCCTGCTGGCGCAGGAACGCCGCAGTGTCGACGACCGCTGGGAACAGCCCTGGGGCGAGCGCCGCCTCACCCGCAACCACTTCAACGAACTGACCGTGCACCTGGCTGAAACCACCGGCAGCAAACGCCGGCTGGACCTGGTGTTCCGCGTCTACGACGATGGCCTGGGCTTCCGCTACGTGTTCCCCGAGCAACCGAACCTGCGCGAAGCGATCATCGATGACGAACTGACCGAGTTCGCCATTGCGCCGGAGTCCACCGCCTGGTGGATACCCGCTGGCGAACCGATCCACTACGAATACCTGTACCAGCGCACGCCACTGCGCGAAGTGCCGCTGGTACACACACCGATGACCCTGCGCAGCCACGACGGCCTGCACGTGGCCATCCATGAAGCGGCCCTGGTCGATTACGCGGGCATGTGGCTGCGCCGCACCGAGGGCCAGCGCCTGCGCGCGCAGCTTTCGCCTTCTGCCGAAGGCTGGAAGGTGCGCCGCGCCCTGCCCTTCGCCACGCCATGGCGCACCCTGCAGATTGCCGACCGCGCCGGCGGGCTGGTCGAGTCCGACCTGATCCTCAACCTCAACGAGCCCAATGCGCTGGGCGATGTGAGCTGGGTGAAACCGGCCAAGTACCTGGGCGTGTGGTGGTCGATGCACCTGGATGAAGAGAGCTGGGCGACCGGCCCGAAGCATGCCGCCACAACCGCCAAGACGAAAAAGGTGATCGACTTCGCCGCCGCGCACGGCTTCCGTGGTGTGCTGGTGGAAGGCTGGAATCCGGGCTGGGACGGCAACTGGGTCGGCAACGGTTACGACTTCGACTTCACCCGCGCCACGCCGGATTTCGACATCGAAGCCCTATCGGCGTACGGATTGAAGAAGGGCGTGCACCTGATCGGCCACCATGAAACCGGCTGCGCGATCGAACACTACGAAGAGCAACTGGATGCTGCGCTGGACCTGTATGCGCGGCTGGGCGTGGACCAGTTCAAGACCGGCTACGTCTGCGACGACGGCCAGGTCGATCGCCGCAACCCGGCCGGCGGCCCGCTGTGGCGCGAGTGGCACGACGGGCAGTTCATGGCCCGTCATCATCTGAAGGTGGTGCAGGAAGCCGCGCGCCGGCACCTGTCGGTGAATCCGCACGAGCCGATCAAGGACACCGGCCTGCGCCGCACCTACCCGAACTGGATCTCGCGCGAAGGCGCGCGCGGCATGGAGTACAACGCCTGGGGCCAGCCGCCGAACCCGCCCGAGCATGAGGTCAACCTGGTGTTCACCCGCATGCTGGCCGGGCCGATGGATTACACACCCGGCACCCTCAGCCTGAAGGGCCGCCACGGCCAGGCCATTCCCAGCACGCTGGCCCGCCAGCTGGCCCTGTACGTGGTGCTGTACAGCCCGATCCAGATGGCCGCGGATCTGCCCGAGCACTACCTGCAGCACCGTGAAGCGTTCCGCTTCATCGAGGACGTCGCGGTGGACTGGGAGCAGAGCCGCGTGCTCGATGGCGAGGTCGGCGACTACGTGACGATCGTGCGCCGCGACCGCAACAGCCGCGACTGGTTCCTCGGCAGCATCACCGATGAGAACGGCCGCGTGCTGCCGGTGTCGCTGGGCTTCCTGGAGCCGGGCGTGCGTTACCGCGCCGAGATCTACCGCGATGGCGACGGCGCGGATTTCCGCAGCAATCCCTTCGCCTTCAAGCGCGACACCCGCGAGGTCAGCAGCAACGATTCACTCACCCTGGTGCTGGCGCCGGGCGGCGGGCAAGCCATTCGATTCACGCCGTTGGATTGATGAACGCCCCCGCGTGACGTTCGCCGGGCATGGCCCGGCGCTACCGTGGCGGGGATCTGGAATCGATTACAACCCTGCAAACGCCATTGAATACGTATGCAGGGTGATTCCCACGAAGAACGCGCTGCCTACCATAGCGGCGACGACAGCGGCCACCGCGTCGCACGTCCTCGACAGCATCGGGACGACCACGAATCGCACTACAACATTGCCTGGGAGGGGAAAATGTTGAACCACAAGCGCAGTGCGCTGAGCATCGCGTTGGCCGTCGTACTGACGCCGTCGCTGGCAGCAGCACAGTCCACGCAGACCACCACCCCGCCGACCGGCACTGCCGCCACCAACCTGGATACCGTGCAGGTCACCGGCATCCGTCGCGGCATCGAAAGCGCCATCGCGACCAAGCAGGACGCCACCTCGGTGGTCGAAGCGATTTCCGCCGAAGACATCGGCAAGCTGCCCGATGTCAGCATCGCCGAATCGATCTCGCGCCTGCCCGGCCTCGCCGCGCAGCGTGTGGCCGGTCGTGCGCAGGTGATCAGCGTGCGCGGCCTGTCGCCGGATTTCGCCACCACTCTGCTCAACGGCCGTGAAGTGGTCAGCACCGGCGACAACCGTGGCGTCGAGTTCGACCAGTACCCGTCCGAGCTGGTCAACGGCGTGACCGTGTACAAGACCCCGGATGCGGCGCTGGTCGGCCAGGGCCTGTCGGGCACCATCGACATGCAGACCGCACGTCCGCTCAGCTTCCCCGACCGTGTCATCGCGATCAGCGGCCGCTACCAGAAGAGTTCGTTGGGCCGCGCCGCCGACACCGATCCGTACGGCAACCGCTTCAGCGCCAGCTACATCGACCAGTTCCTGGACAAGACCCTCGGCATCGCCATCGGCTACGCGCACAGCGACATGCCGATCCAGGAAAACCAGGTGGGCCTGTACGAGCCGTGGACCACCGAGCACACCACGAACGGCAACCGCCCGGGTGTTGCCGCTGGCACCTACTTCACCGACGGCATCAAGGCGTTGCGCCGCACCGGCAACAACAAGCGCGACGGTGTGATGGCCACGATCCAGTTCCGGCCGAACAACAGCTGGACCAGCACCTTCGACGCATTCCATACCGAGGCGGAGCAGATCGACACCGCCAACCAGTTCGAGCTCAACCTCAGCAACTACAACGGCAACTACACCCCGGGCCTGCTGGTCAGCAATCCGCAGGTCAATGCCAATGGCACCTTCACCGGTGGCACCGCCAGTGGCGTGTACCCGCTGGTGCGCGGCATGTACAACAAGCGCAAGGACAAGATCGATGCGTTCGGCTGGAACAACGAGTTCACCTTCGGCAGCGTCAAGCTGGTCGCCGACCTGAACTATTCCAAGGCCACCCGTGACGAGCTGAACCTGGAAAGCAACCTGCAGCTGACCCCGATGCCGCAGCTGGATACGGTCGGCGTGCAGTTCCGCCAGGATGGCTTCTCGCAGATCAGCCCGGGCCTGAACTACTCCAACCCGGACGCGTTGTTCCTGACCAACACCATCTACGGTTCTGGTTACGGCAAGGTGCCGAAGGTGGAAGACCGCCTGAAGGGCGGCAAGCTGGCCGCGACCATCGCCCTGCCGGAAGCAATGGCGTCCTGGGCACCGGACCTGGATATCGGCGTGAACTATGCCGACCGCCGCAAGGTGAAGACCCAGTCTGAAGGCAACATCCTGCTGGGCGCACAGGGCGATGCCAACATCGCGTCGGATCTGCAGTACCGCCCGGTCAACCTCGGCTTCGCCGGTCTGGGCACCATCCCGGCCTGGAACGTGCCGGGCGCGGTCGGTCGCTACATGACCTTCAATCCGGTCGACAACCTCGACTACCTGATTCCCAAGTCGTGGACGGTGCAGGAAAAGATCACCACCGCCTGGGCGCGCCTGAACATCAACACCGACATCGGCGTGGTCGGCGTGCGCGGCAACATCGGCGTGCAGATGCAGCACACCGACCAGAGCTCGGACTCGCGTTACTGGGACAGCTCGCAGGCGGCCGGCAACAACATCCAGCCCTACTCCGATGGCCGCAAGTACAACGACTGGCTGCCGAGCTTGAACCTGGCCTTCATGTTCCCGCACGAGCAGACCCTGCGCTTTGCTGCAGCCAAACAGGTCGCCCGCCCGCGCGTGGACCAGATGCGGGCCGGCCTGGAGTTCGGCGTGGATACCGGTACCGGCCGCCCCGGCGGCAGTGGCGGCAATCCGCTGCTGGATCCGTGGCGCGCCACCGCGCTCGACCTGTCCTACGAGAAGTACTTCGGCGAGAAGGCCTACGTGGCCGCCGCGATCTTCTACAAGGACCTGAAGAGCTACGTCTACACGCAGTCGGTGGACAACTACGACTTCACCGGTCTGCTGGGCAACTATGTGCCGCCGCCGGGCATGGTGGTGCCGGTGCTGCCGACCGGCACGTTCTCGACCCCGGTCAACGGCAAGGGCGGTACGCTGAAGGGCCTGGAGCTGACCGCATCGTTCCCGCTGGAAATGCTGACCGACAGCCTGCGTGGCTTCGGCGTGCAGGCCAGCGCGACCTTCAACAAGAGCGACATCCAGATCCTCGATCCGGAAAGCGCATCCAGCGTCGGCACCGACCCGATCAGCCTGCCCGGCCTTTCCAAGCGCGTGTACAACTTCACTGCCTATTACGAGCGCAGTGGCTTTGAAGCACGCGTCAGCCAGCGTCGTCGTTCGGACTTCATCGGCGAGATCGGCAACTTCAATGGCAACCGCACCCTGCGTTACGTAGTGGGCGAGAACGTGACCGATGCGCAGATCAGCTACACCTTCAGCGACAGCAGCAGCCTGCGCGGGCTGACCCTGCTGCTGCAGGGAAGCAACCTGACCAACGAGCCGTACCGCACCTATGCCGGCACCCGGGATCGTCCGCTGGAGTACATCGAGTGGGGCCGCACCTACATGCTGGGCGTGAACTACAAGTTCTGACCTGCACGGTAGTGCCGGCCGCTGGCCGGCACCCCACCGGAAACCCGCTGCGCAGGCAGCGGGTTTTCTTTTGTGCGAGTGCCGCGACGGCCTCTGGTGGGTCATCGGCAAGGCCCATCCACGCATGGCGTGGATCTACTGACATCGGTGCACCGTTGCCACGTGCGGATGCCGATCACCGCGACGTCGCCTCCGGTGGACCCACGCCATGCGTGGATGCCGATCACCGCCACACGGCCCAGTAGATCCACGCCATGCGTGGATGCCGATCACCGCCACACGGCCCCGGTAGATCCACGCCACGCGTGGATGCCCTACACCGCAACCGCGCCCACAAAAAAGGGACGGGGCGCTTCGGCCCCGTCCCCGCAAGTACCGCCACCGGAGAAATCGGTCAGCTGCGTCGTGCGCAATACACCGCGCGCGGCGGCAGCTGGAGTTCGTTGCCCTGCACCGTGCCCGCATCCGGGCCCGGTACGGCCACCTGCTGCCAGGTACCTGCCGGCAGCGGATGGGTCACCGCTTCGGCCGACAGGTTGAAGGCCAGCAGGAGAGTTTCATCTGCAAGCATACGCTCGAACAGTAGCACTGGTTCGGCACTGTCCAGGAACCGGATGTCACCGTGCAGCAGGGCCGGCTGGGTGCGGCGCCAGGCCAGGAAGCCGCGGAAGGCCGACAGCACCGACTGCGGATCCTGCGCCTGCACCGCCACGGCCGCCGCCTGGTGCTCGGCCGGGATCGGCAGCCACGGCTTGCCCGTGGTGAAGCCGGCCAGCGGCGCGTCGATCCACGGCAACGGCGTGCGGCAGCCGTCGCGGCCCTTGAAGTTCGGCCAGAAGGTGATCCCGTACGGGTCCTGCAGCGCCTCGAACGGCACCTCGGCCTCGGCCAGGCCCAGCTCCTCGCCCTGGTACAGGCAGACCGAGCCGCGCAGTGAGCACAGCAGCGCCACCAGCATCCGCGCCAGGCGCGGGTCGGCCGGATGCCCGCCCCAGCGGCTGACCGCGCGCTCCACATCGTGGTTGGACACGGCCCAGCACGGCCAGCCCTGGGTCATCGCCGCTTCCAGGCGCGACACCGTGTCGCGGATGTAGGCCGCACTGTAGTCGTTGACCAGCAGCTCGAAGCTGTAACCCATATGCAGGCGGCCGTCCTGGGTGTATTCGGCGGTGGTCGCCAGCGAGTCCTCCGAAGAGATCTCGCCCAGGCTCACCGCCCCCGGGTACTCGTCCAGCAGGGCGCGCAGCTGCTCCAGGAACGGCAGGTTTTCCGGCTGGGTGTTGTTGTAATAGTGGTACTGGTAGGCGTACGGGTTGTCCGCGCTGAAACCGCGGCCGACGCGCTTGTCGGCCGGCTTGGGCGGGTTGTCGCGCAGCTGCGCGTCATGGAAGCAGAAGTTGATCGCATCCAGTCGGAAGCCATCCACGCCCCGGTCCAGCCAGAAGCGCACGTTGTCCAGGGTCGCCTGCTGCACCTCCGGATGGTGGAAATTCAGATCCGGCTGGTCCACCAGGAAGTTGTGCAGGTAGTACTGCTCGCGGCGCGGCTCCCACTGCCAGGCGCCACCGCCGAACAGCGACAGCCAGTTGTTGGGCGGGGTGCCGTCCTCGCGCGGATCCACCCACACATACCAGTCCGCCTTCGGGTTGCTGCGGTCCTGCCGGCTCTCGCGGAACCAGGCATGGTCGATCGAGGTATGGCTGAGCACCTGGTCGATCATCACCTTCAGGCCAAGACCATGCGCCTTGGCCAACAGCCGGTCGAAGTCGTCCAGGCTGCCGAACAGTGGATCGACATCCCGGTAGTCGGCGATGTCATAGCCGAAGTCGGCCATCGGCGAACGGAAGAACGGCGAGATCCAGATCGCATCCACGCCCAGCGCGGCGATGTGGTCCAGACGCTGGATGATGCCGGGCAGGTCGCCTACCCCGTCGCCGTTGGCGTCGAGGAAACTGCGCGGGTAGATCTGGTAGATGACGGCTCCGCGCCACCATGGATAGTGCGACATCGACAGCCCCCCTCCGGGCATGCGGGACCCGCTGCAAGCGGGCCGAAAACCAACTCCCGCAAGCTTAGCGGCGGCCCACGACGATGGCGCTGCCTGCATACGTATTCACGCCGGACACCGTGGTCGGCGATCCGCAGCGGCGGCCTGGGAACCGGTTTCCTCCCCAATTCACAGGCAACGCCTATAATCAGGGATGAGCCTGAAAGCCTGATCGCATGACCATCACTGAAGACACCCGTCCCGCCCTGGGCCTGTCCCAGATCCAGTCGCTTGCCGCAGCCGACATGGCTGCCGTCGATGCCCTGATCCGCCGCCGGCTGTCCTCGGATGTGGTGCTGATCAACCAGATCGCCGACCACATCATTTCCGCGGGCGGCAAACGCCTACGGCCGATGCTGGTGATGCTGGCCGGCCATGCGGTCGGCGGCGCCGGCCCCGAGCACCACCAGCTGGCCGCGATCATCGAGTTCATCCACACCTCCACCCTGCTGCACGACGACGTGGTGGACGAATCCAGCCTGCGCCGCGGCCGCAGCACCGCCAATGCACTGTGGGGCAACGCGCCGAGCGTGCTGGTGGGCGACTTCCTGTACTCGCGCAGCTTCCAGCTGATGGTCGAGCTGGACCGGATGTCGGTGATGCAGATCCTGGCCGACACCACCAACCGCATCGCCGAAGGCGAAGTGCTGCAGCTGCTGCACGTGCACAACCCGGACACCGACGAAGCGGCCTACCTGCGTGTGATCGAGCGCAAGACCGCGGTGCTGTTCGCCGCCGGCACCCGCCTGGGCGCACTGGCCAGCGGCGTCGATGAAGCCACCCAGCAGGCCCTGTACGACTACGGCATGCACCTGGGTTACGCCTTCCAGATCGCCGATGACGTGCTGGACTACTCGGCCAACGCCGAGGAGCTGGGCAAGAATCTCGGTGATGACCTGGCCGAGGGCAAGGCCACGCTGCCGCTGATCCACGCGATGGCGCATTCGGACGAGGCCACCCGCCAGCGCCTGCGCACGATCGTGCAGAACGGCGACGCCTCGGCGATGCCGGAAGTGCTGACGGCGATCCACGCGACCGGTGGCCTGGACTACAGCCGCCGTCGCGCCGAGGAGTATGCCGAAGCCGCCGAGCGCGCGCTCGACGGTCTGGCCGACAACGACGCCGTCGCCGCCCTGCGCGGCCTGGCACGCTACGCGGTACAGCGTTCGCATTGACGGCATTCGGTAGTGCCGGCCGCTGGCCGGCAGTCCCGATAGCACCGGCAGCATCAGGAGGTTGCCGGCCAGCGGCCGGCACTACCTCTGCAGAGCCTCAACGCTTTTCGAAACGCTCCTCGAAGAACTCATCCAGCGCCTTCCAGGCACGCTTGGCCGCACGCTCGTTGTACTGGCAGCCCGGCGGGCTGTTGGCATCGCGCTCGGCAAAGCAGTGCACCGCACCGCTGTAGTTGGTGAACTCCCAGTCCACCTTGGCCGCATCCATTTCCTTCTGGAAGCTGCCGATGTCCTCTGCGGTCACGCTCTTGTCGTCGGCGCCGTTCAACACCAGCACCGACGGGTGGCTGCCGCCGGTCTGCGCCGGCAAGGGCGACCCGAGCCCGCCATGCAGGCTGACCACACCCGCCAGCGGCGCACCGGCACGGGCCAGTTCCAGCACCGTGGTGCCACCGAAGCAGAAGCCCACCGCGCCGATCCGGCTGGCGTCCAGCGGTGCCTTGCCCGCCTGCGCCTTCAGCACGTTGACCGCCTCCAGTGCCCGCGCTCGCAGCAGGGGGCGGTCGTTGCGCAGCTTGGTCGCCACCGGCCCGGCCCCGGCATCGGTCTTCGGTCGCACGCCCTTGCCGTACACATCGGCCACCAGCACCACGTAGTCATCGCCAGCCAGCTGCTTGGCCTTCTCGATGGCCGACTCGTTCACGCCCTTCCAGTTCGGCACCATCACCAGGCCCGGGCGCTTGTCGTTGTCGCCATCGTCATAGACCAGCACGCCACTGAAGGTCGTGCCCTGGTGCTTCCACTCCACCGGCTGCGTCTTCATCGCCGCCCACGCTGGCATCGCCGCCAGCCCCAGTACCATCGCCACGCCGCAACGCCAACGTTTCATGCGCCTGCTCCAGAAAAAAGGGGACGGAGGGGATTAAGCCGTAATCGCCCCTCCCGCGTCGCATTCTGCATTGGCTGCGTGACGCAGGTGTGGTTGGATACGACCTGATCCCCTCCGTCCCCTCTCTGCATGAACCTTGTTGATCGCTTTCTGTCTGGACTGATCCCGCGCTTGCCCGAGGACGATGCCCCGCAATGGGCATGGACCGAAGGCGCCAGCGACGCCGATCTGCAACGCCTGCGCGCGCAGTGGCCGCAGGTTCCCGCCAGCCTGGTCGAGCTGCTGTCGCGCGTGGACGGCACGCACTTCCGCCAGTACCCGAAGGGCGAGGTCTGCGTGCTGATGCTGGGCTCGGACGTCGGCGACTATCCGTACTACCTGCGCTCGGTGGCGCAGATCTTCGAAGACCAGCAGCAGTGGGACGACAGCATCCGCTCCATCTACGAAGAATGGCTGGATGAAGAACCGGAGATCCTCGGTGCCGGCATCGATGCCGACCTGCCGATGAGCCGTCGCCTGTGCTTCTCGCACTGCATGAACAACGGCGGCACCTCGATGCTGTATCTGGATTTCGATCCCGCACCCGGCGGCAGCGTTGGCCAGGTGGTTCGCTACCTGCACGACCCGGATAGCTACGCGGTGATCGCCCCCAGCTTTGATGCGTACCTGCAGCAGTTGATTGATCGCGATTACGCGTTCATCAACGAAGACGAATGAGGGCAGCCGAGCGTGGGCTCGGCTCTACAGTAGATCCACGCCATGCGTGGATGCGGCACCCCGGGTTGCCGGTCAGCGGCCGGCACTACCGTCAGCCGATCCCGATCCCAGGAATCGCGCTGATCATGTCCGGGTCGAACCCGGCCAGTTCGGCGAAATGCCGCCCACGTGCAACGTAATCGCGGTAGGCGCCATAGCTCGGCGCCCCCGGCGACAGCAGCACCACCCCACCCTGCTCGCCCAGTGCGCGACGCGCCAGCGCCATCGCGTCGGGCAGATCGGCAGCAGCATGCAGACCAAAACGGCCGGCGTCGGCCAACGGCTGCAGCATCGCGTGGATGCGTGGGCCGTTGCTGCCCATGGTCACGATCTCCACCGGCGGCACGTCGTGCGCCATGTGCTGCATGAAGTCGGTCCAGTCCAGGCCGCGATCATGCCCACCCACCAGCAGCGCGATGCGCTGGCCGGCGAAGCACTCCAGCGCCGCCAGGCTTGCATGCGGCGTGGTGCTGATCGAATCGTTGACGTAGGTGAGGCCATCGGCCTCGCCAATCCGCTGCAGGCGATTTGGCAGCGGCCGGAAATCCTGCACGGCCGGCGCCAGCGCCACCGCATCCAGGCCCATCGCCTCCAGCGCGGCCAGCACCGCGCACAGGTTGCCGCGGTTGTGCCGGCCCGGCAGTGGCGTGTTGCGGGTATCGAACACCGCCTGCTCGCCGCGATGCACGATGTCGCCGCGCATATGCCAGCCCTGCGGCTGGTTGAACCAGACCACCTCGCTGGCGGGCAGCGTCAGCGCGGCCAAGTGCGGGTCTGCAGCATTGAGCACGGCAACGCGCGGCGCGGCCCCGGTCACCAGCTGCAGCTTGTCTTCGATGTAGCGCTGCTCGCTGCCGTGCCAGTCCAGGTGTTCCGGGAACAGGTTCAGCACCACGGCTACCTGCGGGTGCGCACCACTACGTGCGACCTCGCCGGTCTGGTAGCTGGACAGCTCCACCGCCCAGTACGCGGGCGCCGGTTGCGGGTCCAGCACTTCCAGCAGCGGCAGGCCGATGTTGCCGACCAGACCGGTGCGATGCCCCGCTGCGCGCAGCAGGTGCGCGACCAGCGCGGTGGTGGTGCTCTTGCCCTTGGTGCCGGTCACGCAGATCGTGTCGCGCACGGTGCCATCGGCATCGGCGTGTTCGGCAAACCACAACGCCGTGCCACCGATGAAGACGGTGCCCTGCCCGGCCGCCGCCAACGCGATCGGCAGATACGGGCTGATCCCGGGCGACTTGATCACCACCTCGAATGAAGCCAGTGCTTCGGCCGTGGGTTCGCCGCGGACATCCAGCGCGCCCTGCGTTTCAGCACGCGCGGCCTCGACCTCGCTGGCCGGGCAGAACAGGCTCAGGCCAAGCGATGGCAGGCGCGCGCGCAGCACCGCAAACGCGGCACGCCCCTCACGTCCCCAGCCCCACAGCGCTACGCGCTTGCCTTCAAGCTGCGAAATCTTCACGCACCCGTTCCCACAGCGCCGCCGGAATACGATGTTCGCCCTGCAGCTGCATCAGCGGTGCCAACTCCAGTTCGGCCGCATCCAGCTGCGGCCGGATTTCATTGCAGAAGCGCTTCACCAGCACGTCTTCCTTCCACTCCGGGCGCTGCGCCAGGGTTGCCATCGCCGCACGCGATTCGCGGCCTTCGCCTACGCATTCGAAGGGCTTGTGGTCCTGGAATTCCAGCAGCGCGTCGAAGCCACCGGCCTGCTCGATGTCGTCCAGCAGGTTGCGGCCGAAGATGCGCACCAGGCGGGTCTTCGGCATGAACGGGGCCAGCGCCAGGAACACGAAGTGACACTTCGGGCAGACGCCGCACCAGCGGTTCACCGGGCGCTCGCCAAGGATGTGGAAGTTGCGGTTGCAGCTGGAGAAATGCGCGTCGTAGAAATCGCTCTTGGCGAACTGGCGCGCCACCGCCAGCTCCGACATCGGCCGCAGCAGCGAGTAGTACTGCAGATCAGCGGCCACCTGTTCCTGCACGTACATGCCGAAGGCCTGCTCGAACGCCCAACCCTTCGACCACTGGTGGTTGACCTCGCCGGTGCCCGGAATCTGGCTGCCGTAGCTGGCCGAACGTTCGTTGGAGAACACCACCTGGTCCACGCCCTGCAGCACTGCAGCCAGCACCATGATCGCCGAGTTCACCGCGGTGACCGGGATGTGGCCGTTCCAGGCGCCTTGGCGGTTGAGCTCGAACAGTTCCGGCGCCAGCGCGCGACCGAGGTTCAATGTCGGCAGCCCGGTGCGCTCGGCACAGGCACGGATCAACTGCGAACCACCAATCCAGGTCACCGTCTCGTCCACGCCGGCGCGACGCAGCGCTTCAATGCTGACCAGCGAATCCTTGCCGCCACCGATGGCCACCAGCGCATGCGCCTGCAGGCCCAGCACCGGTGCCTGCACTGTTTCGCCCTGCACCGGCAGGCGGAAGCGCCCACGCAGGTTCAGGCCGTTGCGGTAGGCGAACTCACCCAGGCCGTTGAGGTAGATGGTCTCCACCAGCGCCGCGGTATCGGCATCGATGCTGTAGCTGTCGATGCTGACCGTATCGGGCACACCGGCCTTGTAGTAGCTCACACCGGCAATCAGGTGCAGCAGCCGCAGCGCGCGCTGCACGGCGTCGGCACGCGCCGGCTCCAGCACGAACGGGGCGCCGGGCACGGTAACGGTTTCCACCATTTCCGGGCCGTCATCGAAGGCGTAGACCAGCTTGGCCACGCCGGTGTCCGCGGCGAATTCGCAGCGGACGAAGCGGAAGCGGGAAACCTGGTGTTTATCGAAAGCAGTCATGGTGAATCCAGTTCAAGCACGGTCAGGCACGTGCCCGCGCGCAGGCGCGGGACGTGTCGGTGGGCGGGTGCAGGGCGCGCAAGGCGGCGATCATTCGATCACGTCCTCGCGCGGCATCGCCCGTTGGTTGTAGGTGTTGGACATCACATAGCCGTAGGCACCGGCGTCGGCGATCAGCATCACATCATCCGGCGCGGTCGACACCGGCAGCTTGCGGCGCTTGCCGAACACATCGCTGGATTCGCAGATGGGACCGACCACATCGAACGCCGCTTCGGCGTAACCGCCCTGGCGGCTGAGGTTCTCGATGTCGTGCCAGGCGTCGTACAGGGCCGGGCGCATCAGCGTGTTCATGCCGGCATCCAGGCCGACACGGCGCACGCCGTCCTTTTCCACCACCTGGGTGGCGTGGGTCAGCAGTACGCCCGATTCGGCCACCAGGAAGCGGCCCGGCTCGATTGCCAGGCGGAATGCCGGGTGCAGCGCCTTGACCTCGGCCAGGCCCTCGGCCCAGGCCTCCAGGTCGAACGGCTCGTCTTCGTCGCTGTACGGAATCGGCAGGCCACCACCGATGTCGATGGTGTGCACGCTGCCGATACGACGCGCAAAGCCCGCCAGCTCATCGCACATCAGGCGCCAGTGCTGGGCGGTTTCCACGCCGCTGCCCAGGTGCGCATGCAGGCCGACCACGCGGGTGCCCAGCTCGGTGGCCGCGCGCACGAACTCGTCCACGCGCGCGATCGGCAGGCCGAACTTGGATTCCTTGCCACCGGTGCGGACCTTGGCGTGATGGCCTTCGCCACGGCCCAGGTCCACGCGCAGCCACAGCTCGCGGTTGCGGAACAGGTCCGGCCAGCGCTGCAGGGCTTCGACGTTGTCGACAGTGACGGTCACGCCCAGCGCGAACGCCGCTTCGTACTCGCTGCGCGGGCAGAAGCTGGGGGTGAACAGCACGCGCTTGGGCGACAGTTCCGGAATGGCCTGGAACACATGCTTCAGCTCGCCGTGCGACACGCATTCCAGGCCGAAACCTTCGGCTTCCAGCAGCTGCAGGATGGCCGGATGGCTGTTGGCCTTGATCGCGTAGTAGCGCTGGTCGATCGGCTTGATCGCCGCCAGCGCACGGGCACGCGCCCGTACCGTCGGCAGGTGATAGACGTAGCGCGGGGTGCCGGCGTCGGCCAGCTGCAGCAGGTGCGCACGCTGGCCGCGCCACCACGGCGTACCACGCGGGCGCACGGTGCCGGCGATTTCGCGCCAGCGCGGGCCGAACACTTCGGTCTCTTCCACCGGCATCGCGCCGCTGTCGATCAGTTCGGCGTGCAGGATCGGCAGCAGGCCGTCAGCATCGGCCTCGTCGATGACGAAGGTCAGGTTCAGGTCGTTGGACGACTGCGAAATCATGTGCACGCGCTCACGACCGAAGGTCGCCCACACGTCCGACAGCTTGTGCAGCAGCGAGCGCATGCCCAGGCCGACCAGGGTGATCGCCGCGCACGGCACGATCACCTTGACCTTGCAGATCTGCGACAGGTCGGCCGACAGCGCGGCCAGCACATCGGTGTTGACCAGGTTCTCGGACGGGTCCAGCGACACGGTGACGTTGGTCTCGGCCGAACCGATCAGGTCCACCGACAGGCCGTGCTTCTTGAACAGGCCGAACACATCGGCGAGGAAGCCGACCTGCTGCCACATGCCGATGCCTTCCATCGACACCAGCACGATGCCGTTGCGGCGGCTGATCGCCTTCACCCCCGGCACCGGCGCGGCGTTGCCGTCGATGCTGGTACCCGGCAGTTCCGGGCGCTCGGTATCGAGGATCGCCATCGGCACGCCGGCATCGCGGCACGGCTTGATCGAGCGCGGGTGCAGCACCTTGGCACCGGTGGTGGCGATTTCCTGCGCTTCGTAATAGTCCAGGCGGGTCAGCAGGCGCGCGTCCGGCACGTCCTTGGGATTGGCGCTGAACATGCCCGGTACATCGGTCCAGATCTCCACGCGGCTGGCGCCGAGCAGCGCACCGAAGTACGCCGCCGACGTATCCGAACCGCCGCGGCCGAGAATGGCCGTGCCACCGTCGGCATGACGCGAGATGAAACCCTGGGTGATCAGCAGGCGCGTGGGCTGCGCGCGGAAGCGCTGCGCCCATTCTGCATCGGCACGCCACTGGCAGTTCACCGACAGGCGCTGCGACCAGTCGCTCTGGTTCGGCTGCGGCGGCAGCGCGTCCAGCCACTGGCGCGCATCCATCCAGCCGAAATCCAGGCCGCTGGCGCGCAGGTAGGCCGCGCCCAGGCTGGAAGACAGCAGTTCACCCTGGCCCAGCACTTCGGCCTGCCAGTCCAGCGGACGGTTGGGCGCACGCGGGTCGTCCAGCAGGCCCTGCAGTGCGGCCAGGCGCTCGGCCAGCACTTCGGCGCCCAGGCCCAGCTCTTGCAGGAAGCCCTGGTGGCGCTCGACCAGCGCCGCCACGCGATCGCGGCTGTCCGGCGCGCCATCGGCAATCGCAGTCAGTTCGTTGGTGACCCCGGACAACGCCGAAACCACCACCAGCACGCGCGATCCGGTCTCTTCCGCCCGTTTTTTCGCCAGCTTCCCGATCGTGTCCCAGCGGTGGCGACGCGACACCGAGGTGCCGCCGAACTTCAGTACGATCCAACGATCGACAAGGGGGGAAGCTGACATGGATAGGCTATGTGTAATGTGGGGAAGCCGCCCTTGGGGGCGGAACCTTCGATTCTAAGCCCAATACACCCGTCAATGACCGCCTACCGCTACCTGCAGCTCGATGTCTTCGCCCATCACCCCGGTACCGGCAACCCGCTCGGTGTCGTGTTCGACGCGGATGGGCTGTCCACCGACCACATGCAGGCCCTGGCCGCCTGGCTGAACCTGTCCGAGACCGTGTTCTTCCTGCGCCCCACCGATGCCGGCGCCGACTACCACATCCGCATCTTCACCCCTGCCAGCGAGCTGCCCTTCGCCGGCCATCCCAGCGTGGGTGCCGCCTGGGCGGCGGTCACCTGCGGTCTGGTGCAGCCACGCGACGGGGCCCTGGTACAGCAGTGCGCGGCCGGCCTGCTGCCGGTGCAGGTCACCGGCCCGGCCAACACGCCCACCATCCGCCTGGCCAGCCCAGCGGCGCGCCTGCTGCCGACAGCACCGGGCGCCGTCCCGGAAGCGCTGCGCGCCGTCATCGCCGAGGGCCAGGGCGCCGAACTCTGGGAAAACGGCCCGCGCTGGTGGCTGCTGCCGTTGCACGATGCCGACGCCGTACGCACGCTGGTACCGGACATGGCGGCCCTGCGCGACTGGAGCATGGCCACCGATGCGCTCGGCGTAGCGGTGTTCGCGCTCGAACCCGGTGCCGACCATGATCTGGTGGTGCGTGCGTTCTGTCCTGCCGATGCGCCCAACGTACCCGAGGATCCGGTGACCGGCAGCGTCAACGCGCTGATCGGCGCCTGGCTGCGGCAGCGCAATGCCCTGCCCGGCAAGAACGGGAGCTATGTGGCCAGCCAGGGCCGCGAGGTCGGTCGCGACGGCCGCGTCCAGGTCACCGTCGACGCGCAGGGCACGGTATGGATCGGTGGCCAGGTGCAGCCGGTGATCGACGGCCACATCCGCTGGTAGCGCCGGGCCACGCCCGCCGGCCTGCCGCGCTGCGCGCTCGCGGGGCATGGCCCCGCGCTACCCTATGCGGCCTGTTTCCTGGAGTTCCCGCCTGATGTCCGCACGCCGTTTCCTGCAGCTGGATGTGTTTTCCCCGCGCCCGGGCGCTGGCAATCCGCTGGCTGTCGTGCTCGATGCCGAAGGCCTGGACGATGCAGCGATGCAGGCCATCGCCCGCTGGACCCGCCTGCCCGAAACTACTTTCGTGTTCCCGGCACAGACGGCCGGCGCCAGCTATCGACTGCGCATGTTCAGCCCACAGAAGGAAGTGCCGTTCGCGGGCCATCCCAGCGTCGGCACTGCCCATGCGGTGCTGCAGGCAGGCATCGCCGTGCCGGTTGACGGAGTACTGGTGCAGGACGGCATCGCCGGGGCGCTGCCACTGCGCGTGACCGGTGAAGGCGCGCAGCAGCGCATCGCGATCCGTACGCCGCGTGCACAGCTGGCCGAGACCGCGGCAGCCGACGATCCGCGCCTGCAGCCCGCCCTGCAGGGCTGGCCGCTGGGTGCGCTGCCACCTGCGCGCATGCAGGGCGGTCGCAGCTGGTGGGTCGTGCAGGTTGCGGACGAAGCCGCGTTGCGCGCCCTGCGCCCCGATTGGGACGCGATCGCCACGCTGGCTGAATCGACCGACAGCATGGGTGTGTTCGCCTATGCCTTTGCCGATGGCAGCGACGGTTACGACCTGGCCGTGCGCGCCTTCGTCGGCAATGGACGCCGCTTCGAGGATGCTGCTTCAGGCGCGGCCAACGCCGTACTGGCGGCCTGGCTGGACCTGCGCGATGCCCTGCCGCGCGGCCGCCAGCCCTTCGAAGTCAGCCAAGGTCGCGAAGTCGGCCACGATGCGCGCCTGACCCTGCTGGTCGACGAAGACGGCGAGGTCTGGTCCGGTGGCCAGGTGCAGACGGTGATCACCGGCACCATCGACTGGTGATTGCCCGCACGCGGGGTAGCGCCGGGCCATGCCCGGCGTCTTTCCGCTGCGCTCGCCGGGCATGGCCCGGCGCTACCACCTTCTCAGCCCAGCTCGGCTTCCAGACTGATCGGCACTGCGCTCAGCGCCTTGGAAACCGGGCAGTTCTGCTTGGCGTCATCGGCGATCGCGCGGAACTGGGTCGCATCGATTCCCGGCACCACCGCCTTCACTTTCAGCCGGATCTGCGACAGCTGCGGGCCGCCTTCCATCGACAGATCGACCTTGGCTTCGGTATCCAGCGAGGTCGGGGTGAACCCGGCTTCGCCGAGCTTGGCCGACAGCGCCATGGTGAAACAACCAGCGTGCGCGGCGGCGATCAGTTCCTCGGGGTTGGTGCCCTTTTCATCACCGAAACGGCTGTTGAAACCGTAGCGGGTTTTGTCCAGCAGGCCGCTCTGTGGCGTGCTCAACTGGCCCTTGCCCGACTTCAGGTCGCCTTCCCAATGCGCGTTAGCGTGTCGCGAGATTCCCATGTCCTGCTCCGTTGTGGCTGTGATGAACCAATACCTTGGCACGCGCCGCGTTAGCCCTGCGTCGCTCCGCCGCATGCGCCGCGCCTGTCCCGAGCCAGCGAGTGGACACTTCTTCGCCATCACCCCGGCGATTTTCCCCTTGTTTTCAGTCATTTCGCCAACCCGACCGAAAACAACAACAGCGCAATGCAGTGCACCACGGCCCCCGCTTCCCCCACTGCCAGCCATGTACTGAATCGGCCTGGATATGAAAAAACATGCACTTTCAGCGCTCCAGGCTATTGGCGGCGCCCAAGAGTTGCCCTACATTGCGCTTGCCGACGGGGTTCGGCGCCGACCAAACAACCAACCGTTCACGGAACAGGAAACCATGGCAAAGACCGCTAAGAAGGCTGCCCCGAAGAAGGCAGTGAAGAAAGTCGCGACGAAGGCTGCCGCCGCCAAGCCGGCCGCTCCGAAGCCGATCAAGGAAGTGCTGACCAAGTCGGGCCTGGTTGCACACATCGCTGAAGTCTCCGGCGTTGTCGCCAAGGACGTCCGCGCTGTGCTGGCCTCGCTGGAAGGCGCTGTCGCCGCTTCGGTGCACAAGAAGGGCGCCGGCTCGTTCACCCTGCCGGGCCTGCTGAAGATCAGCACCGTCAATGTGGCAGCCAAGCCGAAGCGCAAGGGCATCAACCCGTTCACCAAGGAAGAGCAGTGGTTCGCCGCCAAGCCGGCCACCACCAAGCTCAAGGTTCGCCCGCTGAAGAAGCTCAAGGACGCTGCGCTCTAAGCGCGCGCCCTGCAGCGGATACCTGACGGGACGGCCTTGGCCGTCCCGTTTTTTTTGCTCTGCTCTCCAGTAGATCCACGCCACGCGTGGATGCCGCCCCCTGCGACCCCGCAACACAGCGTTTCCCGCGCCCACGCAATCGCCCGCACAGGCCCGCCGCCCATGGCCGCGCCGCTGTTTTTCCAGTGCAGGAACGAACCGGGTGGAACACTGCGTGCAGCCCCGGCCATCGCCGCCGACCGATGCCTTGCCTATGGTGGAGCCATTCCTCCCCACCAGCGCGAGCACCCCTCATGGCCAGCCCCTCCACCCGCTACCGGATCTCGGTGACCCCGATCGAAAAGGACGGGCACCAGTGCACCGGGCGCTGCACCATCGAACTGGAACACCGCGCCAGCCGCGACCTGATGCGCCTGCTGGAATCAGCCCCGCGCACGGCCGGGCTGAGCGGCGACGAACGTGCCACCCTGGTGGTGGCGACCCAGCTGCTGCGTGACATCGTGCAGCGCCATGCGGACACCGACGGCCATGCACTGGCCGCTATCGCCGTCCAGGTGCTGCCGGCGCTGGATGCGCTGGAGCAGCTTCCCTCTTCGCGCTGAGGCGGCCCCGGCCGCTACACTGCCGCCTTCCAGGTCGCCTCGGGGAGGAGGCAGACATGCGCGGTTTTCTTTGCTTGTTGATCCCGTTGCTTGCGGTGGGGTGTTCCAACCCGCCGCCTCAGGCGGATTCCACGACACCAGACTCAGCCCCCGCCGCAACCACCGCTTCCGCACCAATGACGGAAGCGGCATCGGAGGCAGCTTCCGTCGACGCCATCACCATCGACCCGCTGTATGGCGCCGTTGCCATCGGCAGCGAATCGCCCGCAGCGATGCTCAACCGCTACATGCTCGACCTGCTCAACCAGAACAAGGCACGCAGCGACGCGGCCTGGACCTATGCCCCGGCCGACCCGCGTCACGCTGACGACGCCGTGCTGCGCCTGCTGCCCGACGTACGCAACCTGCGCCTGGACAGTGATGTGGCGGTGCCGCGCGACGATGGCCAGCCGCCGCGCCTGCTGCAGGTGCCGGTGAAGATCCGCGCGGTGACCGCCGAGGGCACCTTCCGCTACCACGGCTGGTACCGCGTACAGCCCAGTGCCGACGGCCGCGCCTGGCAGATCCAGTCGGCCAGCCTGCAGCCAACGCTGGACTGAACCGTTGCAGCGGTGTGTACCCGCGATTCAGCGGGCAAAGCTACTCTGTAGGCCTCTTCGATCCTTCTTCCGGTCACCACCATGCGCCTGCGTTCCCTGATGACCCGCCTTGCCGCCTCGACCGTGCTGATTGCTGCCGCGATCGGTGCGCAGGCCGCCCCTTCGATCTCCGGTCGTGAACTGGCGGTCGGCGCCAGCGACGTGCAGCAGTACCTGGACGGCAGCTTCCCGCGCACCCAGGACGCACTGGGCGGCCTGATCGCACTGACCATGAGCCACCCGCAGCTGAGCCTTCCGGCCGGCGAGCGGTTGAACCTGGGCATGGACGTGGCGCTGGCCACTGCGGGCGGCAACCCGGCCAAGCTGGGTACGGTGAAGCTCAGCAGCGGCCTGCGCTATGACGCGCAGACCCAGGGCTTCCACCTGCAGCAGCCGAGCGTGGACGACTTCACCCCGGCCAGCCAGGGCGGCCGCCTTGACTCGCGTACCCGCGGCCTGCTGAACGCATGGCTGAGCGACTACGCCCAGCGCGAACCGATCTACAAGCTGGACCCGGCCGTGGCCGGCCTGCTCGGTGCCCTGCAGGTGCAGTCAGCGCAGGTGAAGAACGGCAAGCTGGTGGTGACCTTCAACCAGAATCTGGGCAACCTGGTGCCGGCCGGCGTGCTCGGCAAATAAGGTAGTGCCGGCCGCTGGCCGGCAATCCTTTCACGCACGTGCCGGCCAGCGGCCGGCACTACCAGCACAACATCACGCCGCCAGCGCTTTCACCACCGCCTCGCTGAAAGCGGGAATGTCATCCGGCTTGCGGCTGGTGATCAGGTTGCCGTCCACCACCACTTCCGCGTCGCGCCAGCGCGCGCCGGCATTGGCCAGATCCTGCTGCAGCGACGGCCACGACGTTACCTCGTGTCCCTTCGCCAGCCCGCTGTTGATCAGCAGCCAAGGGCCGTGGCAGATCGCCGCCACCGGCTTGCCGGCCTCGGCCATGCTGCGGATGAAATCCAGCACTGCTTCGTTGGTGCGCAGGGTGTCCGGATTGATCACGCCACCGGGCAGCACCAGCGCATCGAAAAGGCCGGCGTCGGCGCCCTCCAGCGGTTGATCCACAGCGACCGAATCGCCCCAGTCCTTGTCCTTCCAGCCCTTGATGCTCGCCTCCTTGGCCGGCGAGACCACGCTCACGCGCGCGCCCTCCGCTTCCAGCAGGTGCTTGGGTTCGATCAGTTCGGACTGCTCGAAACCGTGCGTGGCGAGGATGGCGATCTGCTTGCCGCGTAGGCGCTGAGTCATGTCGTGCTCCAGATGAGGGGGAGCGGACAGGGTGGGCGAAGGCGCATTGAACGACGGTGACCTGGTCGTGCACGGCAGGTGCAGAAACGCCCGGGTAGCGCCGGGCCATGCCCGGCGGCTTCTGATTCCGCCCGCGCTTCGCGCTCGCCGGGCATGGCCCGGCGCTAGCGGATCAACGCTTGGGCTGCAGCATCGTGCCGGTGCACTTGGGCGAACCGCAGCGGCACTCCCAGATCTTCTTCAGCTTGGCCGTATGCCGCTCGGCCAGGGTGATGCCGTAGTTGTAGGTCAGCTCTTCGCCGGCCTTGATGTCGCGCAGCGCCTCGATGAACACCTTGTCGCCGCGGCTGTCACCGTCTCCGTCTTCCTCGATCACCGCCTCGCAGTTCGGGTCGCAGCTGTGGTTGATCCAGCGCGCGTCGTTGCCCTTGTAGTTGGCATCGATCACCCAGTCGTCGTTGAGGGTGAACAGGAAGGTATGGCCGCTTTCCACGTCGCCACTGTCATCGGCATCGACATCGCCGTGGCTGCGCAGCAGGCCCTTGTACTGGATCACGCGCTCGCCCTGCTTGATCGGGGCCACGGAAAACACACCGTTGCCGTGGATGGCGGACTTGCGGGCTTGGATCTTCTTGGGCATCGGCAAGAGACGTTTGCAGCGAAAGGAACGTTGATTCTCGCCCATTCCGGGTGATTGCGAAAATCACCCCCATGCCCCAGCATGTCGCCCCGTCGGCCGCCCTCGGCCGCCGACCTGCAGCCGGCCCCAAGCGCCCGCTGAATGGCCGGGTTGGATGCCGGCGAATAAAAGCGTACAATTTCAGTCCGCTTTAAGAACCACTCGCATCCCATGTTGCGCGTCACCAAGCTCACCGATTACGCCACCGTCGTACTGACCGTGCTCGCCGCCCGTCCGGGCGAGGTGCTCAGTGCCACCGAGCTGGCCGAATTCACCGGTCTGGAGCCGCCCACCGTCAGCAAGGTGCTCAAGCCACTGGCCCAGGCTGGCCTGGTCGAAGGCCTGCGCGGCGTCCGCGGCGGCTACCGGCTGACCCGCCCATCGATCGAGATCTCGCTGTTTGAAGTGGTCGAAGCCATGGAAGGGCCGTTGGCCCTGACCGAGTGCAGCCACGACCACCACCAGTGCGGCATGGCGCCCAAGTGCGGCGCACGCAGCAGCTGGCGGCTGATCAACGACGTGGTCTCCGAGGCCCTGCGCGATGTCAGCCTGGCGCAGATCCTGCCCCCTCTTCCCCTTGTCGACGAAGAACAGCGCCGCACCATCGCTGTCGACGTCGTCTCCTGATCCGTAGGCAGCCCCCCCATGGCCACCGAAACCATCGAAACCGTCGCCAGCGACGACACCCCCAACCGCGAGATCCATGAGCAGCTCGGCCGCAAGTATTCGGCCGGCTTCATCACGGACATCGAGTCGGACTCCCTTCCCGCCGGCCTGGACGAGGACACCATCCGCGCCCTGTCGGCCAAGAAGGAAGAGCCGGAATGGATGACGCAGTGGCGCCTGGACGCCTACCGCCACTTCCTGACCATGCCGATGCCGAACTGGGCCAAGCTGCAGATCGCCCCGATCGACCTGCAGGCGCTGAGCTACTACTCCGCGCCGAAGGGCCCGAAGTACGCCTCGCTGGATGACGTGCCGAAGGAACTGCTGGACACCTACGACAAGCTGGGCGTGCCGCTGCACGAGCGCGCCAAGCTGGCCGGCGTAGCGGTGGACGCGGTGTTCGACTCGGTCTCGGTGGGCACTACCTTCCGCAAGGAACTGGCCGAGAAGGGCGTGATCTTCTGCTCGATGTCCGAAGCCATCAAGGAACACCCGGAACTGGTGCGCCAGTACCTCGGCACCGTGGTGCCGGTGGGCGACAACTACTTCGCCGCGCTCAATTCGGCGGTGTTCTCCGATGGCAGCTTCGTGTTCATTCCCAAGGGCGTGCGCTGCCCGATGGAACTGAGCACCTACTTCCGCATCAACGCCGGCCACACCGGCCAGTTCGAGCGCACGCTGATCATCTGCGAAGAGAAGGCGTACGTGTCCTACCTGGAAGGCTGCACCGCGCCGATGCGCGATGAGAACCAGCTGCATGCGGCGGTGGTCGAACTGGTGACGCTGGACGATGCCGAGATCAAGTACTCCACCGTGCAGAACTGGTACCCGGGCGACGAGAACGGCGTCGGCGGCATCTATAACTTCGTCACCAAGCGTGCCGAATGCCGTGGCGCGCGCAGCAAGGTCACCTGGACCCAGGTCGAGACCGGCTCGGCGATCACCTGGAAGTACCCGTCCTGCGTGCTGCTGGGCGACGACTCGGTGGGTGAGTTCCACTCGGTGGCGCTGACCCATCATCGCCAGCAGGCCGACACCGGCACCAAGATGATCCACGTCGGCAAGCGCACCAAGAGCAAGATCATCAGCAAGGGCATCAGCGCCGGCCGCGGCCAGAACACCTACCGCGGCCTGGTGAAGGTCGACCGCAATGCCGACGGCGCGCGCAACTACACCCAGTGCGATTCGCTGCTGATCGGCAAGCAGTGCGGCGCCCACACCTTCCCCTACATCGAGGTGAAGAACCCGGGCGCCACCGTCGAGCACGAGGCCACCACCTCGAAGATCTCCGACGACCAGCTGTTCTACTGCCGCGCCCGTGGCATCAGCCAGGAAGACGCGGTGTCGATGATCGTCGACGGCTTCTGCAAGCAGGTGTTCCGCGAACTGCCGATGGAATTTGCAGTGGAAGCCAAGAAGCTGCTGGAAGTCTCGCTGGAAGGTTCGGTGGGCTGATCGCCCGCCCTGCCCTCGCACAACGCATTCTTTTTACCGGCGGGCCCCGGCCCGCACCACGGAAACCCCCACCATGCTGAAGATCGAAAACCTCCACGCCCGCATCGGCGACAAGGAAATCCTCAAGGGCCTGTCCCTGGACGTGAAGCCCGGCCAGGTGCACGCCATCATGGGCCCCAACGGCGCCGGCAAGTCCACCCTGGGCAATGTCCTGGCCGGCCGTGACGGCTATGAGGTCACCGAAGGCAGCGTGCAGTTCGAAGGCGTCGACCTGCTCGACCAGGACCCGGAAGCGCGCGCCGCTGCCGGCCTGTTCCTGGCGTTCCAGTACCCGGTGGAAATCCCCGGCGTGAACAACACCTACTTCCTGCGCGCCGCGCTCAACGCCCAGCGCAAGGCACGCGGCGAGGAAGAACTGGATTCCATGCAGTTCCTCAAGCTGGTTCGGCAGAAGCTGGCCGTGCTGCACCTGAAGGACGAACTGCTGCACCGTGGCGTCAACGAAGGCTTCTCCGGTGGCGAGAAGAAGCGCAACGAGATCTTCCAGCTGGCCGTGCTGGAGCCGAAGCTGGCGATCCTGGACGAAACCGATTCGGGCCTGGACATCGATGCGCTGAAGAGCGTGGCCGACGGCGTCAACGCGCTGCGCAGCGCGGACCGCTCGTTCCTGGTCATCACCCACTACCAGCGCCTGCTGGACTACATCAAGCCGGATGTGGTGCACGTGCTGGCCGATGGCCGCATCGTCAAGAGCGGTGGCCCGGAACTGGCGCTGGAACTGGAAGCGCACGGCTATGACTTCCTGAAGGACCGGGTCGTGCCCGAGGCGGCGGTCTGATGAGCGCCCTGCTCGACTCCATGGCCCAGGCCTTCTGCGGCAGCGATGCGCGCCGCGAAGTGCTCGACAGCGCGCTGCGCGACGGCCTGCCCGGCGCACGCAGCGAAAGCTGGAAGTACACCTCGCTGCGCCAGCTGGAGCGCCGCAGCTTCGCGGCCGCACCGTTGGCCCCGGCGCTGCTGGATGCCGCCGCGCTGGAGGACATCCCGGCGCCGCGCCTGGTGTTCGTCAATGGCCGCCTCGACGACGCGCTGAGCGACGTGCAGGGCCTGCCGGCCGGCGTGCAGCTGGAAACGCTGTCTTCCGCACTGGCCGCTGGCGAGGATGCCGTACGCTTCCTCGGCCGCCGCTATGAGCGCAGTGACGAAGTATTCGCCCGCCTCAACGCTGCCCTCGCCGATGAAGGCGTGGTGCTGCGCGTGGACGACGGAGTGCAGGTCGAGGTACCACTGCAGCTGGTGTTCGCCAGCGTCGCCGGCGACACCGATCTGGCCTGGCACCATCGCCACCTGATCGAACTGCGTGCCGGCGCCAGCCTGGGCGTGGTCGAGCATCGCTTCAGCGTCGGTGATTCGGCGCACCTGGACAACACCGTGCTGCACGCCCACGTCGCCCGCGATGCGGTGCTCAAGCACGCCCGGGTGCAGGCGAGCAGCGCGCGCCAGACCAGCTTCCTGCGCACCGACGCGGTACTGGCCAAGGACGCGCAGTACCACCGCGTGGACCTGGAGCTGGGTGCCGCGCTCAGCCGCCATGAACTGAACGTGCGTCTGGAAGGCGACAACGCCCAGCTGACCGCCAATGGCGTGCTGCTCGGCACCGGCCGTCGACACGTCGATACCCGCCTGGGCATCGACCACATCGCCCGCGACACCAGCGCCGAGCTGCAGTGGCGTGGCGTGGCCGCCAACCGCAGCCGCGTGGTGTTCCATGGCGGCATCCAGATCCGTGCCGGCGCCGATGGCACCGACGCCAACCTGTCCAACAAGAATCTGCTGCTGTCTGCCGACGCCGAGATCGATACCCAGCCGACGCTGGTGATCGACGCCGACGAAGTGAAGGCCGCACACGGCGCCACCGTCGGCCAGCTCGACGCCAACGCATTGTTCTACCTGCGTTCGCGCGGCCTGCCGCAGGCCCAGGCGCAGGCGCTGCTGAGCGCCGCGTTCTGCCACGAACCGCTGAAGGTGCTGCCCGAAGCGCTGCGCGAACAGCTGGCACGCCGGCTGGACAAGGCACTGGCCGAGGCGGGCGTGGCATGAACCTGTCCACCCCGCGACCGATCGAAGCACCCGCCGACGCCCCCGACTGGGCGCGCGTACGCCTGGACTTCCCGCTGCTGATGCGCGAAGTGCACGGCAAGCCGCTGGTCTATTTCGACAACGCCAACACCGGCCAGAAGCCGGTGCAGGTGATCGGCGCGGTGGACGAGTTCTACCGCCGCTACAACGCCAACGTCAGCCGTGCCGTGCATGCGCTGGGCACCGAGGCCACCGACGCCTACGAAGGCGCACGCAACAAGCTGGCCCGTTTCCTCAACGTGCGCAGCAACGACCTGGTGCTGTGCAGCGGCACCACCTTCGCGATCAATCTCGTTGCCTACTCCTGGGCCCTGCCGCGGCTGAAGGCCGGCGACGTGATCCTGGTGTCGCGCATGGAGCACCACGCCAACATCGTGCCGTGGCAGCTGGTGGCCCAGCGCACCGGCGCGACCATCCGCGTAGCCGAGATCACCCCCGACGGCGCGCTGGACCTGGACGCGCTGCGCGCGGCGATGACCCCCGAGGTCAAGCTGCTGGCCGTGGCCCACGTCTCCAACGTGCTCGGCACCATCAACCCGGTGCGCGAGATCTGCCGCGAAGCCCGCAAACGCGGCATCGTCACCGTGGTCGACGGCTCGCAGGCCGCACCCCACCGCAAAGTCGATGTCACCGCCATCGGCTGCGACTTCTACGCCATCACCGGCCACAAGATGTGCGGCCCGACCGGTACCGGCGCGCTGTGGGCACGCCGCGAGCACCTGGATGCGATGCCGCCGTTCCTGGGCGGCGGCGAGATGATCAAGGAAGTCAGCTTCGACGGCACCGTGTTCAACGATGCCCCGCACAAGTTCGAAGCCGGCACCCCCAACATCGCCGGCTTCATCGGCCTGGGCGTGGCCGCCGACTATCTGCAGAACGTCGGCCTGGACCACGTGGAAGCGCGCGAAGCCGAGCTGCTGGCCCACTTCACCGAAGAGCTGCGTCGGGTCGATGGCCTGCGCATCATCGGCGAGGCACCGGAAAAGGCCGCGGTGGTGTCGTTCCTGATCGACGGCGCACACGCGCACGACCTGGCCACCCTGCTGGATCTGGAAGGTGTAGCCGTGCGTTCGGGCCAGCACTGCGCGCATCCGCTGCTGCAGTACTACGGCGTGGCGGCGACCTGCCGTGCCTCGCTGGCGTTCTACAACACGCATGAAGAGATCGAGCGGTTCATGACGGCGCTGGCGAAGGTGCGGAAGTTGCTGGGGTGAGGTCGCGATAACACCCGGAAAGTTGCGAGCGCCACGGGAGACCGTGGCGTTTTTTTTTCCGTGGTTGCCCATGCTGCGCCACTGCACGACGACCGTAAACGTCATCTGCAGAGACATGTAACGACCTATCGGCACCCGCCTCGGACACCAGCAGAATCATTCCTGTTATCACAAACTGCTTAATCGGAGGGCGATTGATACCTGGAATTCACTTCAGATCTTCGAGATCAACGGACACGTCTCCGAAAGTCGCTTTTGGAATCGGACCTGGGACCCTCAAAGATTGAACGTCAAGTGGGGCATGCATTTCACCGAGAAGAAGATCATCCGTCGACCCGTCCGTCCTCCTAAGCCTGAACACCCCAGTCACTGATACCCACGAATAGGCATACCGATCAAACACGCCACGCTGGAGATCTATTGGTCCCCTGATGCGAACTTCGGTCTCATCGGTCACTCCAGCCTCGAACAGCTCCTTGCTGGAGCTCAATACAAAGAGCCCCCGGCTAACTCCGAGATAGCCCTCCATGCGTATTGATTTCCCATCGAATAGCCGAGGGGTCGCAGCCAGCGCCCGGAAGCTGACTCGACAAACTGGATTCTGGCCAATCCCACAGACCTTTGCGGGCGGTGCCTGCCCTCCGTCTTGAAGACCGCAACCGACCACGGAAAACACCAAGAAGAAGGCCACGCAAAGCTGATAATTTAGTTTCATTTCACAACCTCCGACTCACCATCTTTATTCAGCCTATATACACCCGACGGATCCGAAACGTAATTTATCGAATTTGTCGTCTTGTACGTTTCAACATCCCAATAGGAGAATGGCGAGTAGGCACGTTTGTATCCGTCCAATGCTGGATGCGTGTGGATATTGATCCCCCCTACGAGAGGCCTACCGGCAGTTGCACCCAGCCAGTCCCCATCCCGAACCCGACTGGATATCCCAATATCGGAAAGATGAAAAGCACCGCTATTCTTCATCACGATTTCCGCACTCACCTCCCATCCGAATCTAATAGAGTATTTCTGATAAACCTGTGAGAAGACCTTGGCAGCATCATCTGAATTTGCGTTCGCAATTGACTCCATCTTATCCTTCGTAGCATCAACAACACCCTTCATAGCATCATACCGAGCCTGCGCATTCTCCTTGGTGAAACCAGACGGGAGAGCCCCTCCGATTGCCGCCACCCTTACTCCAGCGGCGATACCATTATTTTTTATTTTGCTCCCGGTAATAGCCTGCCGAGCTTCCTTGGGCTGCCTTCCATCCGGATCAAGGAACCGATACGGGTTCCCCAGCGCATACGCGTAGCGTCCAAAAGCAGCCACTGATGAGGCTATTGGATCGACTGATAGAAATGCACCAGTCTCCCCATCATAGTACCGCTGCTGCATGTAACTCAGACCTGTGCCCGAATCCGTCACGTGCCCGGTGTACCCAGGACCATCTTTCAACGGCCGATTGACCACGGCCCCATACGGTTCATACACCCTCCGCTCGATTACATTTCCGGTGGCATCGGTTATCGCCACCGGTGAACCCAGTGCATCGGTGTGGATGTATTCCACAACTTCCTGGGCCGCAGCCGGTGCAGCACCGGCCATAGTCGCCACCACAAGAAGCGCTGCGCGAATCAGTAGAGAAGTGACTCCATTCATGGCTCAGTCCCAGCTCAGTACACCGCGGGTGACGGGATGGTCGGCTGACCACGACGAGCAACCGCCTGCATTGCAGGCACGCACGCGATAGTTGCCTGCACAATACGCATTGCCGTTTGCACTCACATAGGCGTTGGGCCCCGTATACAGACGCTTGCCACCGCCACCACTCTCAAGCTGGTACTCGGTGGCGTCGGCCATTTGGCTCCACCCCACCGAGCACTGCACCTGATAGGGCGCCTTGCGCGTGGTCAGCCATTCGGCCAGATAGAAATGGGGCGTCCCTGGCGGAAGTGCCACTGTTACCGTCACGATGCCTGAGTAAGGACTGCACCCCACGAAGTTGCAGGCACGCACGCGATAGGCATAGCTGCCCTTGCCGCGGTCCGCGCCAAAGCTGTTAGCACCGCCGTTATGCACCACGGTCCATCCACCGCCGTTGGCGCTCTCCTCGAGGATGAAGCTCTCACTATTGGCGGGTACAGACCAGCTGAAGCTGTATTGCGGCACATTCACCAACCCCGGAGCGCTGATCACCGGCTCGATCGTCGGCGCCCCGATCACGGCAACTGTTGCAGATCCCGACCACGGCCCGCATCCAGCGCCGTTGCAGGCCGTGACGCGGTAGGCATAGCTGCCCACTCCACGTGCAGGCGTGGCATAGGAACCTGCATTGCCATCGAACAGGGTCACCCAACCGCCGCCATTGGCGCTTTCCTGCAGCGTGTATCGATCAGCACCGCCAATCCCGTTCCAGCCAATGCCAATACTGCCGGGTGCCGAACGAGCCGGCGCTGACACTCCTGGAGCACTGGCAGGCGGGTAGACCACCGCCACCGCAGCGCTACCGCTGTAGCTGGTACACCCCACCGGATTACACGCACGGACACGGTAGTTGAAGCTGCCTCCCGGTTTGCCGGTGAACCCCTTGGATTGGCCCACCGCATTGTGGACCTGGGTCCAGGCACCACCATTGGCACTCTCGTCGAGCTCAAAGCGCTCTGCACCGGCAGAGGCCGACCAACTGACGCTGTAGCTGCCGTTGAAGGCGGTTGCCGGTACGGTCAGCACAGGCACCGTAGCCGGCGGCAGTTCGACGGCAACCGAAGCGGTGTTGCTCCACTCACCACAGACCACGCGACAACCACGCACACGGAACTGATAGGTACCGGTAGCCAGACTGGTACTGGTGAACGCCTGCACCGCACCGTCGAAGATCGTGCTCCAAGTACCCGCCTGGGCACGCTGCAGCTCATAGCGGTTGGCGCCACCGGCCGGACTCCATGTCAAGTTAACGCTGCCTTGGGTGATGTAGCCTGGGGCGCTCAGCGCCGGAATGCTGGGTGCGGCCTCGCCGTGCACCTGCGCCACCAGACTGCCGGACAGGTACAGATAGTCTGTCTGCTTTCCCGTGCGCTCATTGCGCTGGAAACGCAGCACGCCGCCATTGTCATAGAACGAGTAGATGGCGCCCGACTCGCTGTTCCAGGCTTTCACCCGGCGTCCATGCGCGTCGTACAGATAGGCCTCCGTCGTTCCCACCGTACGCAGGCGGTTGCCGTAGTCGAAACCAAACGCCTGGCCATTGCGGATCGAAAGATTGCCCTGCACGTCATAGCCGAGACCGACAACGGTCGCGCTGCTGCCGGTATCGACGACGTTGACCAGACGATTGGTCGGATCGAAGTAGTGCGTACGATCCCGGCTGCCGACCTTGGCCCGGCGCAGGTTGTCCAGTGCGTCGTACTCATACAGCGCATTGCCAAAACCAGGTGCGGTAACCGAGCGCAGTCGATCCAGCCCGTCGTAGGCCATGTCACGATTGCCTGGCGCACCCGGCAAGCCATCAGAGATGGCCATCACGTTGCCACCCGCATCGTAGTCGTAGCTGTCATCGAGCACTGCGGCCGCAGCGGTTGCATCGCGACTTCGATCAGGAAGACCACGTGCATTCTGGGTCATCGTATGGACAACGCCATTGCCATAGACGAAGCGCGCCAAGGCACCATTGGCAAAATAGCTGGCCTCCTTCGCATAGCCCGCCACCGATGTGGCGCGGCCGAGTGCATCCGGGGCATAGCTGGCGATACGCCCACCCGGATACGTGTTGCTCGCAAGCGTGCCATTGCCATCGTAACCATAGGCGAAGTTCACCGTTCCCAGATCCAGATACTGCAGCGTCTCGCTGCTGAGCAGACGACGATGGTTGTACTGGTAGCGATTGATGACGAGCGGACGGCCGGCCTCGTTCTGCGTACTGATTTCTGCGGGCAGGCCGTCCGGCGTGTATGACCAGGTCTGGTTGCCGCGACCATCGGGGAAGATCAACGCCAGCAGTCGATTGGCAGCGTCATAGCTGCGCTGCACCGCACGCCCGCTGGCAAGCGCCTCGGCGCGATTGCAGTCGCTGGCGTTGGTCAAACCCGTACCGGCAGCCGACCACAGGACATTGCCGGCAGCATCGTAGTCCTGCACCGTCGCCCCGGTTTCCGGCTCGATGGTCTTGCACAGCTGCTGGTAACCGTCATAGACATAACGGCGGGTCAGCGCCTGGCTGCCGTCGGCGCTGCGACGGGTGATCGCCAGCGGCTTGCCGAGAACGTCGCGCTGGATCTCGGTCACGACCCCTTCTGGATGCTGCAGCGTCAGCGGCATCTCATAGGTGGGCTGGTCATAGGCCAAGTGCCGTGTTGTGGTCGACTGGCCGCGTGGATTGGTCACCTTCACCGACAGGTTGCCCACGAACTCGGAACGAGTCACCAAGGCGCCAAGTTCGGACGACTGGCTGACCACGACCGGTCGACCCAGCGCATCGTACCGCGTGCTGGTGCCACCAAGCGACGTGTTGATGTCGGAAAGCGAGCGAACAGGATAGGACGCGAACACTGTTTTGCCACTGGTGTCGTAGCGGGTCACGACTGCGCTATCGAGAACGTTGTCTGCATTTTCAGTGACCAGCACCGGGCGGAACATGGCGTCCAGATAAGTGTCGGTCCGTCTACCGCCTTGGGTTCGGGAGTGCTTCCATGCGCCAGCCGGCACGCCGAACTGCGCTCCGCCCAACCGCTGCAGGTCCATGGTCACCGCATTCCAACTCACGGTGTCGCCTCCAGGGAACTGCTGGCTGCGCAGGCGCCCCATGCTGTCGTAGCTGAAACTGGTGGTCGCACCGATTTCATCGGTCAACGAGGTGATCCAACCGTTGTCGTCCACCACAACGTTGCGCGTCGCTCCATTGGGAGATTCAGCCGTGGCTGGCATCCGCAACTGCTGCGGCACACCGCGTTTCCAACCGGAAAGATGGCTGGTGTTGCCACGGCCGTCGGCGACCGACGCCACCGTACCGTCGGCTGCGTAGGTCACCTGCTGTGCCAGACGCCCGAAGGCATACGCCCGTATCGGCAACGCATTGGTCGTGTCGAACTCGGTGCGTGATTGCTCAACACCATTGACTACGCTACGCGCTGACTGACCGTTCACCCATAGTGCGAGGTTGTCATAGTAGGTGGTTGCGCTGGTGCGGCTCTGCCCGGCGGAGTTGCCCTCGACGACAGTCACTTCGCGCGCAAAAGCGTCGAATGCCTGCACGGTGCGGGTGAACTGCACGCCATCCTGTTCCACGACAGTGGACTGGACAGGACGGTTGTAGTGCGCCTTGAGATCACTCGCCCCGTATTTGAAGTCCTTGCCGGCTTCCTTGGGAAATGGCGCCGAGTCCAGTTGGGCATCCGGGTAGTAATTGTTGCGATCAACGCGCACGACGGAGCCGCCCGAACGCGTCGTGGTCGACAGGAGAAGACCGTCGTTGTACGCCACCTCCTTGCCGAACTCATACACACGCACGACACCGTCAGGCAGCGTCTCGGTGGTGATCTTCGGCTCGGCCTGGCCCGGAGGAATGTCCGGACCGCCCAGATCGTTCGCGTAGGCCCCATTGAGATTGGTGTACTGATAGGTCCACTGCGCCGTGGGCATACCTGGACCACTGATGGTCTTGGCCACAAGCGACATTGCGTCACGATAGATCGGCGTGTAGTTCCAACCATCAGCAAACAGGTGATTGTCGCCGGAAGTCTGGCAATCCAGAGAGACGTTCTTGCGCCCGTGGCGGAACGGCCGGAACAGGAAGGTTCCCAAAGCACCCGAAGGATGCTGGACGGTCATGGATATCTCGCTCGGCACGATCTTGTTCATGCGAGAACAGGTTGCCGGATACTCCATGTACTCCCAGATGTTCTGCCCGATATAGTCGGCATACTTATGTGTGACTGAAAGCGGCGGCAGGTGGTAGACCCACTGGGTTCCGTCCGGCAGCGTCACCGTCCGCAGGATATCGGCCTCGGTGTAGTCATAGATCCATGTACGCCCTGCTGTCGTGGCAGAAGCGATCAATCCCTTCGCGTTGTAGATCAGGCTGATCTCGCGACCATCGTTGGCTACCATGCGCAGCAGTCGGTCACCACTCCATTCAAAGCGCACCCAGTTGCCGAAGCGATCCACGATCTGCGATGGGTACAGGAACACACGCTTGCGATTCAGAAGCGCGTTGCTTTCCGGCCCGTAGGGTTGCAGCGTCGCGCTGGTGTTCGCTCTGGCCACCATCCAGTCGAAGTAATACCTGGTGCCATCAGGGGCATGACCAAGGAATCCTTGCCCCGGCTGACCACTCTTCAATGCGCTCAAACAGCTGAACGTCCAGCCTCCCTTCGTGCTCCAAGGCGCAGGCTCGCCAAACTGCGGCTGCGGCTGGCGCGGGTCACCGTTGCCGCCGAGCACCGGCTCTCCGCCGCCCCCCGGCAGGGAAAGGCGCACGCCGTCCCAGAACGTATGCGTATTGAAGTTGACGATCTGCGTGTGCCGTCGATTCCAGACATCGAGCGCCGGCGGTGCGCCCACCGTCGAACAGCGCGCTGCCGGCGTCCAATAGCCGGCGGCAGCAGTTTCCGGCAGATCACCGTAGACACCTGACAACGATGGAATATCCAGGCCCCAATCGGAGAACGGGCTCTCGCTGCTGCCGTCACCAGCGCTGTAGGTTCGGCTCAGCGCCATCGGCAAGCTGCCGTTACCCGGAATCGAAATATCCGTGGCCTTGAAGCTGATCGAACCGTCATACAGGTTCACCTGCTCACCAAAGATCTCGCCCTTCAGCGGCTCGACAAGATCGCCATACTTCAAGCGCTTGTCATATTCCTGACGCCAAGTCGGCACGATCTGGGCGGAAGCGGTTACCGGCGCCATCACGCAGAAGGCCAGTGCTGTCAGAAGCAGGCCTTTGATGGCGTTTGCCGCGCGCGGATGAGCAATGAGCCGTGCTTGCATGAAGATCCTCCCTGGATCGACCTTCCTTGAGAGCCCCGCCCACATCGCGCCACTGTCGATGCTCAGATCGGACGTTGCCCACTCCGGCAGACAACCACACGCTTGAACACGGTGGGCGGGCATTGTTTCATTTATGAATGAAAAATGAAGGCGATGTCAACAAGGCGTATCCGACGCACTTGGCAAAGCCAGCCAGATCAGCCACCTCCCCGCTTGCCCCCACGCCACCTAAAATGCCCCCATGAGCACCCTGACCTTCCGCGCCGCCACGCCGGCCGACATCCCCGCCCTGATCACCCTGGTCACCTCGGCCTACCGTGGCGACGCCAGCCGCGTCGGCTGGACCACCGAAGCCGACCTGCTGGACGGCGCCCGCATCGACGCCACAGGCATCCAGGGTGACCTGGACCGCCCGCGCTCGACCATCCTGCTGGCCGAACGCGACGGCCAGCTGGTGGCCTGCGCCCACGTCGCCGACGTCGACGGCAAGGGCTACTTCGGCATGTTCTCGGTCGACCCGGCCCAGCAGGGCGGCGGCGTCGGCAAGCAACTGATGGACGCGGCCGAAGCCCATGCCGCACGCGAATGGAACGTGCCGGTGATGCAGATGACGGTGATCGACGTGCGCGATGAACTGATCGCCTTCTATGAGCGCCGCGGTTACCAGCGCACCGGCATCAAGAAGCCGTTCCCGTATGGCGACGAACGCTTCGGCATTCCCAAGCGCGACGACCTGCGCTTCGAGATCCTGGAAAAGCCACTGGCCGGAGCCACCGCGTGAGCGAGGCCTGGACCTTTGTCTGCGCCGGCGCCGAACTGCTGCCGGGCGAAATGAAGAGCGTGTTCGACGAAGTGACCGGTACGCCGATCGTAGTGTTCAACCTCGACGGTGAGCTGTACGCGCTGGAAGACCAGTGCACGCATGAGGAATTCGAACTGTCCTCGGGTGAGTTCAACACCACCGAAGGCAGCGTCGAATGCGTGCTGCATGGCGCCCGCTTCGACGTGCGCGATGGCCGCGCCCTGTGTGCGCCGGCCTATACCGCGGTGCCGAAGTTTCCGGTGAAGCGCGAGCACGACGCGGTGTGGACCCGCGACGACCGCGATTGAGGCCAGGGGCATCCACCCATGGGGTGGATCTACAGGAACAGCCTGAAGGGCCTGCCAGGGCCTTTCGGCGCCGCCCGGGCGCCCTGCCGCATCTCGTACATGCGAATCATTATCGTTGATGTTATCCTACGTAACATCTTCGTAACGCCTCCGCCTGCGCCATGGCTTCGTCCGCGCCCACCGCCCCGCTGTGCAAGCTCGCCCGTCAGGGGTGGCCGCTGCTCGTGGCCGCGCTGCTGACGCTGCTGCTGGGCTGGTCGGCGTTGCACGAAGGTCGTGGTGAAGGACACGCCGCCAACGCCGGCTGGCAGGCGCATCTGCAGGATATCGAGCAGGCCGCTCCGCTGCCGGCGCCTTCCGGCGACGAATGCCCACACCACGCCGCCCCCGCCCCGGAACCTCCGGTGGATGGTGAAGGTGGCACGCCCTGCGCCGGCACTGCCCTGCCGCGTGCCGCGCTGGTGGCGCATATCCCGCTGTGGCACTCCGATGCCCTGCGCTGGCAGCTGCACGACCCCTCGCTGCGCCTGAATCCCGGCCACGCACCTCCGGCACCGCGCGCCATCTGAGGCGCCCTGCGGCCGTTGCCGCGCGCCTGATTGCGTTTCCGGCCAGCCGAGCATGGCTCGGCTCCACAGAACCCACCTCCTGCCTGCCGCTGCGCGCCCAGCCGTGCTGGCCGGCTCTCGCTCATTCCTTATCCAAGCCACCGCCAACCTGCCCATGACCCACATCAAGACCCGCAAGTACGCACCTCGCGTTTCGGTACTGGCCACCGCCACCCTCGCCGCCGGCTTCGCGCCGCTGGCGGCACAGGCGGCCGACGACGCCGGCGCCAGCCAGGCCACCGAACTGGACAAGGTCCAAGTGCGCGGCAGCTGGTTCAACCCGTCCTCGCCGAAGTTCACCGCTGCGCTGCTGGACACCCCGAAGTCGGTCTCGATCGTCTCGGAAAAGCTGATCGCCGAAACCGGTGCGACCAACCTGCAGGATGCGCTGCGCATGGTTCCTGGCATCACCTTCGGTGCCGGCGAAGGCGGCAACCCGACCGGTGACCGCCCCTTCATCCGCGGCTTCGACTCGCAGAGCAACATGTTCGTCGATGGCCTGCGCGACGTCGGTTCGCAGACCCGCGAAGTGTTCGACCTGGAGCAGGTGGAAGTGGTCAAGGGCCCGAGCTCGGCCTACGGCGGCCGTGACTCCGGTGGTGGCAGCCTCAACCTGGTCAGCAAGACGCCGAAGCTGAAGAACGAGACCACTGCCAGCATGGGCATCGGTACCGACAGCTACGCACGCGGCACCGTGGATGCCAACTACGTGCTGGCCGATGGCATCGCCGCACGCCTGAACCTGATGAAGCACGAGTCGGACATCGCCGGTCGTGACGCGGCCAACGTCAGCCGCTGGGGCATCGCGCCGTCGATCGCGTTCGGCCTGAACGGCCCGGCGCAGCTGATCGCCAGCCACTACCACATGCAGAGCGACGACCTGCCCGACGCGGGCGGCTTCCCGTACGGCAACCCGAACGGCGCACCGGTATCGAAGTGGGTCGACGGCCGCCCGATGGTGCCCGACCGCAACAACTACTACGGTCTGGTGGACCGCGATTTCCAGCGCACCCGCGCCGACATCAGCACCCTGGACGGCAGCTACGACTTCGGTGGCCACAAGCTGCGCAACATCGCGCGCCTGGGCAACACCAGCAACGATTACCTGTGGACCCAGCCGGACGACAGCCAGGGCAACCCGAACAACTACGGCACCTTGTGGCGCCGTACCAACAGCCGCGCCGTCGACGTCAAGAGCTTTGCCGACCAGCTGAGCCTGACCGGTGCGTTCCAGACCGGTGCGCTGAAGCACAGCTACAGCGCCGGCCTGGAATACAGCGACGAAAAGATGACCCGCGGCAGCTACCTGATGACCCCGGGCACCAGCAACCCGCTGACCAACAGCAGCAAGTGCCCGACCACCGGTGCCGCCACCGGCTACAACTGCACCAGCTTCGACAACCCGAACCCGAACGATCCGTGGGCGGCCACCCATGCGGTGTACCGCAGCGACAAGGCGCTGGACGTCGAGCAGCGCACCAAGACCACGTCTGCCTACCTGTTCGACACCATCGAACTGAACGCGCAGTGGATGATCAACGTCGGCCTGCGTTACGACGACTTCTCCACCACCCTGACCACCCCGGTGGCCGGCAAAGCGCCGACCCGCGTGCGCAACGACAATGACTTCCTGAACTACCAGGCCGGCATCGTCTTCAAGCCGGCTGCCAACGGCAGCATCTACCTGTCCTACGGCACCTCCTCCACCCCGCCGGGCATGGACGGTGGCGACGGTTCCGATGGCCTCAGCGCCGCCGTGGCCGACCTCAAGCCGCAGGAAACCAAGAACCTCGAACTGGGCACCAAGTGGGACCTGTTCGACAACCGCCTGAACCTGACCGCTGCGATCTTCCACACCGTGATGGACAACGCACGCGTGACCGTGGACAACGGCACCAGCCAGAACGCCGGCAAGAAGGAAATCAACGGTGTGGAACTGGGCTTCACCGGCCAGCTGACCGACGCCTGGAGCCTGTACGGCGGCTACACCTACCTGGATTCGGAACTGAAGGACAACGGCTTCGTCTGCGCCGTGTCCGGCCGTACCTGCCCGTCCAACGTCTACGTGCCCTCGCCGTACAACGGCAACGTGTTCCCCAACACCGCCAAGCACAGCGCCACCCTGTGGACCACCTACCGCTTCCCGTTCGGCCTGACCGTCGGCGCCGGTGCCAACTATTCCGACAAGCAGTACGGTGATGTGGCCAACACCAAGTGGATCCCCAGCTACACCCGCTTCGATGCGATGGCCAGCTACGCGATCCAGGACAACATCAGCCTGCAGTTGAACGTGCAGAACCTGACCGACAAGACCTACTTCACCAAAGCCTACGCCTCGCACTACGCGAGCATCGCCCCGGGTCGTTCGGCCACCCTGGCACTGAACGTGAAGTTCTGATGTAACCCGCAACACCCGCACGGCGGCAGGATCTCCTGCCGCCGTTTTTGTTTCCGGCGATACTCCGCGCATGGCTTCCAACACCCCGTTTGATTCCGACGTCCTGGCAGACCTGCTGCTGCACGACCCGCAGGCCGCCTTTGCGCGCGTGCGCGATGCGGCACAGGCCGGGCAGGTCGAGGCGCAGCTGCTGCTCGCGCAGATGCATATGGAAGGCAAAGGCACGCCGGAAGACGCCGCTGCAGCCCTGCTCTGGTACGAGACCGCGGCCAACAACGGCGCGCCGATGGCGATGAACATGCTCGGCCGCTGCCACGAGCTGGGCCAGGGCACCACCGCCAATCCTTCGCTTGCCGCGGTCTGGTACCGGCGCGCGGCCGACACCGGTCTGGACTGGGGCCTGTACAACCTGGCCAACCTGCTGGCCACCGGCCGTGGCGTGCCGCAGGACCGTGCACAGGCACTGGCGCTGTATACCCGCGCGGCGCATCTGGGCCACGCCAAGTCGATGAACCTGCTGGCCCGACACTTGGAAGATGGACTGGACACCGGACGCGATCCGCAGGCCGCGCTGGCCTGGTATCGGCGCGCGGCCGAGGCCGGTGATTTCCGCGGCCAGGCCAACTACGCCTCGATCCTGCTGCAGGCCGGTGAAATCGAACAGGCCGTGCATTGGCTGCGGCTGGCGCTGCAGCACGGCAGCCCCGCCTTCATGGCGCATATCGTGCCCGAGCTGGCCGCCTCCCCCCACCCGCAGGTGCGCGCCCTGGTCGCACCGTCCGCTTGCTGAGGACTTCCGCATGCTGCTGCATATCCCCGACATCCTTCCTGCCGAACAGGTCGCTGATATCCGCCGCAGGCTCGATGCGGCCGACTGGACCGACGGCCGCGAGACCGTCGGCCACCTCGGCGCGCAGGCCAAGCACAACCAGCAGCTGCCGGACGCCTCGCCGCTGCGCCGCGAACTGGGCGAAGCCATTCTGGTGGCACTGGCGCGACACCCGCTGTTCTTCAGCGCCGCGCTGCCGTTGAAGTACCTGCCACCGCGCTTCAACCGTTACAGCGGCGGCGGCACCTACGGCTTCCACGTCGATGGCGCGGTGATGAACCTGGCCAACGGCGAGCAGCTGCGCTCGGACATCTCCTGCACGCTGTTCCTGTCCGACCCGGACGAGTACGACGGCGGCGAACTGATCATCAGTGACACCTACGGCGAGCATGAAGTGAAACTGCCGGCCGGTGATCTGATCGTGTATCCCTCCAGCAGCCTGCACAAGGTCAACCCGGTCACCCGCGGTACGCGCGTGGCCTCGTTCTTCTGGGTGCAGAGCATGGTCCGCGACGATGTGCAGCGTCGCCTGCTGTGGGAGATGGACACCTCCATCGAGCGCCTGCGGCAGACCGATGGCGATGCCGACGCGGTGCTGCAGCTGACCGGCGTGTACCACAACCTGCTGCGACGCTGGAGCGAGGTCTGAGCCGATCAGGCCACCCCTGCGACAACTTGGCAATCATTCTCATTTGCAACGGCTAACGGGTCTCATTACAATCACGCCCCGTTGACGCCGGATGTTCCGGCCAGCCAGGGATTTCCGCTTGCGCCGCCCGTTCCGCCCCCGCCCGCTTCGGCTTGTACAGCTCGGCACCGCCATGCGCGGCCGTCGGCCTGCGCTGGCCAGCCTGCTGGCGTGGGTGGCGATGTTGACGCTGTTGCTGGGCACCCTGCCGCTGCTGCCGGTGGCCCATGCGGCTGCAACCCAGGCGCTGCAGCAACCGCTGGAAGAGCGCGGCGGCGAAGGCCCCCTGCAGGAAGAAGCGCCAGCCAAACTGCGGCGCTGCGCATCGGCACCAGCCAAGTCCACTGACAAACCGGCGCCGCCACTGCTGCTGGCCAGCCACTGGCTGCGTACCGAACTTGATCTGGTTCCCTCCGCGTCGGCTCCGTCCGGCGCGCGTTCGCACTGGCCGTTGGCCGCACCAGACATGCCCTGGACCGATGCGCCCGGGCGTCGCCAGCAACGCGGCCAGGCGCCGCCGCTCGCCTGATCCACGGCACGCTGTGACCGCCTGAGCGGTTGCACCGGCTCGCCGCTGCCTGCTTCACCTCTGCCGCCCCTGACCGGGCCATCCCTGCCCTGCCGCGCGCGCTCCGCGCCCGGCATCGCGCTGTCCTGCATCCTTCGAGGTATCTGCCATGGCCCAGCGCCATCGTGTCCGTTCGTCCCTGTCCCGCCACCTGTTGACCAGCGCCGTGCTGGCCGCCGTCGCAGCTCCTGCCTACGCCAGTGGTGCCGCCAGCGGCGCGCCGCAGACGCTGGACAAGGTGGTGGTGACCGCCTCCGGCTTCGAGCAGAAGGTGGTCGATGCACCGGCCAGCATCAGCGTGGTCAGCCGCGAAGAGCTGAGCAAGCGCCCCTACACCAGCCTGGTCGACGCCCTGCGCGACGTCGAGGGCATCGACGTCGGCCTGGAAGCCACCGACAAGAACGGCCGCGCCACCATCTCCATGCGCGGCCTGCCGTCCGAATACACCCTGGTGCTGATCGACGGCCGTCGCCAGAGCAACGCTGGCCAGCTGTATCCGAACAACTTCGGCGGTGGCCAGTTCGCCTACCTGCCGCCGCTGGATGCGATCGAGCGCATCGAAGTGGTGCGTGGCCCGATGTCCACGCTGTACGGCTCGGATGCAATGGGCGGCGTCATCAACATCATCACCCGCCGCAACCAGGAAAGCTGGCACGGCGCGGTCACCCAGGGCTTCACCGTGCAGCAGGACGATCAGTTCGGTGATGCGCGCAGCACCGACCTGTACCTGAGCGGCCCGCTGGTGAAGGATCGCCTGGGTCTGGCCGTGCGCGGCAGCTACTACGACGCCAAGGCATCCAATCCCGAGTGGGATGCACTGACCCTGCCCGACGGCACGCTGTGGGAACGCAGCATCGGATTCGGTGGCGGCGGCAAATCGGTGGCCAACACCAACTGGAACACCGGCGTGCGCCTGAACTTCCACGTCAACGACGACCACGAGCTGTGGCTGGACTACGATGTCTCACGCCAGAAGTACGACAATAGCGAGGGCCAGACCGGCACGCTGGACAGCCTGGCCAGCCTGTGGCGCGTGGGCAACGCAGTGGTCCCGAACCCGAATGGCAACGGCACCGTCACCCGCCGCGTGGTGCAGCCGCGCGTGGGCTACACCGCCTACCAGCGCTATGAGCGCGACCAGCTGTCGCTGACCCATCAGGGCCGCTACAGCTTCGGCACCTGGCAGACCTCGCTGACCCACAGCAAGAGCAACAACCTCGGCCGCTCGCTGCCGTTGACCCTGGACGAGCGCGCCGGCCTGCAGACCCTGTGGAACGACGTCTGCCGCCGCACCGGTGCCGCCAACAACTGTGCCGCCGGCCGCAACAACGCGCTGGCTGCACTCAACACCAGCGAACAGGCACGCCTGCAGGCCTTCCTGCCACGTCCGCTGCGCACCATGGAACTGGAAGGCTACGTGCTGGACACGATGCTCGACCTGGACTTCGGCGCGCACAAGCTCACCGTCGGCGGCCAGTACAACGACACCGACATGGTCGACGGCGTGTTCGGCATGGACGGTGCCGGCTACCGCAGCAACACCAAGCAGAAGCACCGCATGTGGGCGTTGTTCGCCGAGGACAACTGGTCGCTGACCGACACCCTGACCGCCACCTTCGGCCTGCGCTACGACGACCACAACATCTTCGGCAGCCACCTCAGCCCACGCGGCTACCTGGTCTGGAATGCCACCGATGCGTGGACCTTCAAGGGTGGCGTCAGCACCGGCTACAAGACCCCGCGTCCGGACCAGCTGTTCCCCGGCATCACCGGCTTCGGTGGCCAAGGCGTGCTGCCGCTGGTGGGTTCGCCGAACCTGAAGCCGGAAACCAGCACCAACTACGAGCTGGCTGCGTACTACGAGGGCCAGCGCTGGGGCTTCAACGTCACCGGTTTCATCAACAAGTTCGAAGACAAGATCGCCAGCGGCGGCACGTTCCCCAACTGCGAGGTGGCACCTGCAGGCAGCGGCTACTGCGTGGACATCGGCCCGGGCTGGGCCTCGCTGGGCTACAGCACGTTCACCCAGAGCGTGAACATCGACAAGGCCGAAACGCGCGGTGCGGAACTGGCCGGCCACGTCGACCTGCTGGACAACCTGCAGCTGCGCGGCAACTACACCTGGACCAAGAGCGAGCAGACTGCCGGTTCCGGCAAAGGCCTGCCGATCACCGGCACCATGCCGGCCAAGCACATGGCCAACGCCAGCCTCAACTGGCAGCTCAACGATGCGATCAGCCTGTCGTTGATCGGCGAAGGCCGCTACGACCGCTACCGCGACACGATCCTCGATGCCGCCGGTGCCAGCCACACCCGCTACTACGAGGACTACACGATCTTCCACCTCGGTGGCAGCTGGAAGGCGACGCAGTGGCTGACGGTCAACGCGCGGGTCAACAACCTGTTCGACAAGAACTTCGTCTCGCAGTCGTGCCTGCTGACCAGCCCCAGCGAATACAACTGCGTGGACGACTACGCCACCAAGGACCAGCGCCGCAGCTACTGGATCTCGCTCAACGCGAAGTTCTGAGGCCGCGACCGGTAGTGCCGGCCGCTGGCCGGCATCGCCCTGCCCTGGTAGATGCCGACCTTGGTCGGCACCGCCCGGCCTTGGTGGGTGCCTACCTTGGTCGGCACCGTTCCATCCACGCATGGCGTGGATCTACTGCCCATACCGACCTTGGTCGGCGTTTCATCCACGCATGGCGTGGATCTGCCGGTCCGCACTACCCCTTCAGAGATACACAACGACATCTAATTGCGAGCAATTCTCATCAATGATGTAATGGCCAGTATTCATCCGTCCCGAACCGTGCCGTGAGCCGTCCCGCATCGTCCACCGTGCAGCAGCAGAGCCGCGGCTTCTGGCTGCGTACCCTGCACCAGTGGCACTGGATCAGCTCGGCGGTCTGCCTGATCGGCATGCTGCTGTTCGCGGTGACCGGGCTCACGCTGAATCATGCGGCGAAGATCGAGGCCAAGCCACAGGTGCAGAACCAGCATCTGGAACTGCCGGCCGACGTGCGCGGCCAGCTCGGCACACGCGAGGACGGCAACGCGCCGATCCCGCGCCCGGCCCGGCAATGGCTGGACGAGCAGCTGGGCATTTCCATCGGCGGCCGCCCCGCCGAATGGTCAGCCGAGGAAATCTACCTGTCGCTGCCACGCCCCGGCGGCGACGCCTGGCTGAGCATCGACCGCGAAACCGGCGCAGTCGAGTACGAATCGACCTCGCGCGGCGCGGTGTCCTACCTCAACGACCTGCACAAGGGCCGCAATGCCGGCCCCGCGTGGGGCTGGTTCCTGGACGTGTTCGCCGTGGCCTGCCTGGTGTTCTGCATCACCGGTCTGTTCCTGCTGCACCTGCATGCGCGGCAGCGACGCATGACCTGGCCGCTGGTCGGCCTGGGCCTGATGATTCCGCTGCTGATCGCCCTGCTGCTGATCCATTGAACTTCCACCGTGATTTCCATCCGTTTCTCCGGAGCCGCCCCATGCGCGTCACCCTGACCATCGCCCTCAGCGGCCTGCTGGCCACCTCGCCGGCCTACGCCACCACCCTCGACATCAACGTCGAAGTGCCCAAGCTCAACGTGGCCGAGTACCACCGCCCGTATGTGGCGGTGTGGCTGGAAGGCGCCGACCAGAAGGTCGCCGCCAACCTGTCGGTCTGGTACCAGCAGACCAGCAACAGCGAAGGTCATGGCACCAAGTGGCTGCCCGACCTGCGCCAGTGGTGGCGCAAGAGCGGCCGCACCCTGCAGGTGCCGGTGGATGGCGTGACCGGCCCGACCCGCCCCGCCGGCAAGCACGCGCTGTCGTTCAACGACAAGCAGCCGGCGCTGAAACAGCTGGCCCCGGGCAACTACACCCTGGTGGTGGAAGCGGTGCGCGAAGTCGGCGGCCGCGAACTGCTGAAGATCCCCTTCACCTGGCCGGCCACCGCCGCACAGAACGGCCGCGCGCAGGGCGCCACCGAACTGGGCCAGGTCACCCTCGCCGTCAAGCCTTGATCAAGCGGGGTCGGATCCCTTCCGCAGGAAGGGCTCTGACCCCATCGCCATATCCTCGGGGTCAGAGCCCTTTCCTTTGGAAAGGGATCCGACCCCTTCCAACTGGAGTCTTCCGCATGAAGCGCACGCTCGTCCTCGCCGCCGCTCTGGCCGCTGCCCTTCCCTTCTCTGCCCTGGCCCACAAGGCCTGGCTGCTGCCCTCGCAGACCGTGATCGCCGGCAACGCGCCGTGGATCACCGTCGACGGTGCGGTCTCCAATGACCTGTTCTATTTCAACCACGTGCCGCTGCGCCTGGAATCGGTGGTGATCACCGCCCCGGACGGCAGCACCGTGCAGGCGCAGAACGCGGCCACCGGCAAGTACCGCAGCGTGTTCGACGTCGAGTTGAAGCAGCAGGGCACCTACCGCATCGCCTCGGTCAACGACGGCCTGTCGGCCACCTATGAACTGAATGGCGAGCGCAAGCGCTGGCGCGGCACCGCCGCCACCTTCGGCGAACTGCCCAAGGACGCGAAGAAGCTGGAAGTGAGCCAGTCGGTCGGCCGCGTGGAGACCTTCGTCACCAACGGCGCGCCGAACGACACCGCGCTGAAGCCGACCAACCGCGGCATCGAACTGGTGGCCGTCGGCCACCCGAACGACCTGTTTGCCGGCGAGGAAGCCACCTTCCGCGTACTGGTCGACGGCAAGCCGACCGCTGGCCTGGAGTTCGAGATCGTGCGCGGTGGCACCCGCTACCGCAATGCGCAGGACGAGCAGAAACTGACCAGCGACGCCCAGGGCGAAATCAAGGTGACCTGGCCGGAAGCCGGCATGTACTGGCTGGAAACCGGCACCGAGGACAAGAAGACGTCGGTCAAGCAAGCCGCCAAGCGTCGCCTCAGCTACGTCGCCACGCTGGAAGTACTGCCGCAGTAAACGCATCGCTGCGACACCCGGCGCGCCCGGGTATCGCAGCCTGCCACGCATGCCGATGACCTCTACCGCACTCGACATCGCCCGGCTGGGCGGCACCACCATGGGCACCACCTGGAGCGTGTCGCTGGTGGCACCGCGTCAGCGCGACCTGCATCCGCTGCATGCGGGCATCCAGGCCCGCCTGGATGAAGTGGTCGCGCAGATGAGCACGTGGGAAGCGGGCTCTGACCTGAGCCGCTACAACCGCGCCGACGCGGGTCGCTACTGCGTACTGCCCGCCGAAACGCGCCATGTACTGGCCTGCGCGCAGGCCATCGCCGCCGCCAGCGGTGGTGCCTTCGACCCGACCATCGGCCCACTGGTGGCGCTGTGGGGCTTCGGTGCGCATGCCGGCGCACGGCGTGCCCCCGATGCCACCACGTTGCAGGCAGCCCGTGCACGCTGCGGCTGGCAACACCTGCACTGGCAGGACGATGCGCTGCTGCAACCCGGCGGCCTGGAACTGGATCTCTCGGCGATCGCCAAGGGCTTCGGTGTCGACCACGTCGCCGCCTGGCTGCGCAGCCAAGGTGTCGATGCCGCACTGATTGAAGTCGGTGGCGAGCTGGCGGGCTACGGCCGCAAGCCCGACGGCCAGCCGTGGCGCGTGCTGGTGGAGTCGGCGCCGGAAGAAGATGCCCACACCGATACGCCACCACGTGTCCTCGCGCTGGAAGGGAAGGCAGTGGCGACCTCCGGCGATCGCTGGCACCAGTATCAGGACGATGGCGTTGCCTACAGTCACAGCCTCGACCCACGCAGCGGCACGCCGGTGCGACAGGTCGCAGCCGCGGTCACCGTGGTCGCCGACGACGCGATGCACGCTGACGCCTGGGCCACCGCACTGACCGTGCTCGGTCGCGACGCGGGCATCGCGCTGGCAGAGCGCGAAGGGCTGGCCGCGCGCTACCTCGAACGCGCCGCCGATGGCCCACGCGAAACCCTCAGCAGCGCCTTCCAGCGGCTGCTGGATGAGCAGGCCGCATGAGCACTCGTTTCTCGCGCGCAACCCTTGGCAACGTCGCAGTGCTGGTCCTGCTGGCAGTGATCGGCTTCGCCCTGCTGCGCCTGCACCTTGGCGAAGCGTGGTGGCAGGGTGCGCCGCCGTCGCGGCAGTGGGGTATCGCACTGGCCGCCACCGCGCTGTATTCACTGGCGTGCACCGTGGTGTGGTGGCGCAGCCGTCCACGCGATGACACGACCGAAGGCGGCGACCAACCGATGCTGCTGGTCTGGTCCAGCCAGACCGGCTTTGCCCGCGAACTGGCCGAGCGCAGTGCGCAGGCCCTGCGCTCGGCCGGCGTGCCGGTGCGCCTGCGCGGTCTGCACGAAGTGGATGCGCCCCTGCTGGCGGGCAGCGCGCGTGCACTGTTCATCGTCAGCACCACCGGCGAAGGCGATGCACCCGACCACGCCCTGCCCTTCCTGCGCCAGGTGATGACAACGCCGCCGCCCCTGGGCCACCTGCAGTACGGCGTACTCGCGCTGGGTGATCGCAGCTACGGGCATTTCTGCGCGTTCGGCCACCAACTGCACGACTGGCTGCGTCAGCATGGCGCGCATCCGCTGTTCGATGCCATTGAAGTCGACAACGCCGACCCGGCCGCCCTGCGCCACTGGCAGCAGCTGCTCGGCCAGCTCGGCGGCGACGCCAGCGAACTGCCCGATTGGACACCGGCCCAGTACCAGCCGTGGACGCTGCTGCAGCGCAGCCACCTCAACCCCGGCAGCGTCGGTGGCCCCGTCTACCGGCTGCGCCTGCAGCCACCGACCGACAGCAGCGCGCACTGGCAGGCGGGCGACATCGCCGAGGTCGGACCCCAGCACGCCGAACAGAGCAGGCGCGACTGGCTGCAGGCGCAGGGCTTCGATGCCAACACTGTGTTGGACGACGGGAATACGCTGCTCGCCCGCGTTGCACGCTCGCATCTGCCCTCCTTGGTTGCTGCGGGCGATCTGCCTGGCTTGTTGGCGGCACTGCAGCCACTGCCGCATCGCGAATATTCCATCGCCTCAGTGATGGACGACGGTGCGGTGGAGCTTCTGCTGCGCCGTCAGCTGCGTGCCGATGGCACACCGGGCGTTGGCAGTGGCTGGCTGTGCGACCACGCCGTCGTCGGCGAGCCGGTGCAGATGCGCCTGCGCCGCAACGAGAATTTCCACGGCGTCGCCATCGATGTTCCGCTGCTGCTGATCGGCAACGGCACCGGTATCGCCGGCCTGCGTGCACACCTGCACGAGCGCGCACGTGTTGGCGGCGGTCGCACCTGGTTGTTGTTCGGCGAACGCTCGGCCGCGCATGATTTCCACTTCGGCGATGAGCTGCAGGCGATGCTCGCCAACGGCACGCTGACCCGCCTGGATACGGTATTCAGCCGTGATGGCGGCGCACACCGCTACGTACAGGATCGCCTGCTGGCCGAAGCGGCCACGCTGCGGCAGTGGATCGATGAAGGCGCAACGATCCTGGTCTGCGGCAGCCTGCAGGGCATGGCCCCGGCAGTGGATGCGGTGATCGAGCAGGTGCTCGGTGCCGACGGCAAGGAAGCGCTGCTGCTGGCCGGTCGTTACCGGCGCGATGTGTATTGAGCGAACCATCGGGGTCGGATCCCTTTCCGCAGGAAAGGGCTCTGACCCCAACCGCAGCCGAGCATGGGCTCGGCTCTACACAACCGCATCCACGCCATGCGTGGATGATTGCCTCCGGGCGCCGACGCTGGCTCAGCCGCCCGCGGCGCTCACCCGTATCGCCAGCAACTCCCCGCCGCCCTGCAGCGCATGCCGCTGACGTTCACCGGCCGCCAACCACGCGGTATCGCCGCCCTGCATCGCAGGCAATCCACTGTCCGCACCAAACGTGGCCTGCCCACCCAACAGGTGCAGGGCCCACGCCACACCCGGCTCGCAGAAGAAGAACATCGGCCCGACCAGCGGCCGGTGCAGCAGCTCGGCCTGCAGCAGCTCGCGCTTCCACATCAGGTTGAAATCGTGGGTGGTGCCGTCGACCAGCTCGCCGTGCAACGCGGCTTCGCCGGCAAAACGCACGCGCCCATGCGGTGGCAGCACCTCGGCGACGCGGCCGTCCTCGAAACGCAGGCGCACGCCATTGCCCTGCAACAACACCAGTTCGCGCTCGACACCGGGGAACGCGGAAAACGCGGCGTCCTGTTCGATTTCGGCCACTGACAGGCGCAATGCCCAGTCATCGCCCTGCGCTGGCAACCGCAGGATCTCGCGGGTCCAGCCGAGGCCGTTGCGCCAGCGTTCGCGGCGGTAATCCAGGCTGGAAATCACCTGGCTCGGGGTCTGCAGCAGGGAGTCGATGTTCATGCGCGCATTGCATCATGCCGCGCGCCACAGCGCATCACCGCGTTGCAAGACCCGCGGACGTACCGCAATCGCCACCCAGCAGCTGCGAGTGCTTGAGCCAATCCTGGTCGGGGTAATACGCGAACACCATCGTGCCGCCACGCAGCGCGTCGATCAGCGGCCTGGCCACCGACAACCGCACCGCTGGGCAGCCGAGGCTGCGCCCCAACCGCCCCTGCAACTGCGCGGTGGAGGGATTCACATACGGCGCACCGTGGATGACGATGGCGCGCTCGCGTGCACGGTCATTGAAACCCGGCTCCAACCCCGCCAGGCGCAGCGAATAGCCGTTGCCGCCCATGTAGGTTTCCTGCGCGGTGAACGCGCCGAGGCTGGACATGAAGCTGCCATCGCGGTTGGAAAAATGCTCGGTGCGGTTCTCGCCGCTGTTGCGGCCGTGCGCCACCCATTCCTCGAACAACAGCCGCTGGCGGGCCAGGTCGAACACCCACATCCGCGGCTCGGTGGATGGCCGCGAGTAATCGATCACGCTCAGGCGTTCGCCGCTGACACCCAGTTCCGGCCGCTGCAGGGCGCAGCGCATGGCGTGGGCGGCCAACTGCAGCACCCGGCGGTCAGCCTTGGGCGCGCTGCGGGCCAGCTGCGCAGCGAGATCATCGGCGCTGATCGCGGCAACAGGCGTCTGTGCCCCGGCCGGGGCGCTGGCAGTGGTCGCCAGCAGGCCAAGGGCGGCCAGCCGGCACAGGCGGAAAGCAGACATGGGCACGTAGGGAGGGCTCAGGATCCCTTGAGGGTGGACGCTGGCGGCTCCGATTCCAAGACCGGCTGCATTCCCGATTCAGCCGCGCTTGGGCGCACCGCCGGCAGCGAGGTCACCAGCAGGGTCGTGCCCGGCACCAGCACCTGGTACAGCTGGCGGGCGAAATCGGCCGGCAGTGCCATCGGCAACGACGGCGTGGCCAGCAGGTCCGGCGTGGCCTGGGCGCGGTCCTGGCCCAGCAGCGGATAGGCCGTCCACTGGTGCAGGCGCTGCTGCGCATCAAGCGGGCTGGGGGTATCGCTGTAGCCCTGGCCCATCACGAACAGGGTGGTGCCCTGGAACGCCGGCAGCGCGTCGGCCTTCAATGGCGACTCGCCGATCATCACGCCATCGCGCAGCACGTACAGGCGCTGGTCGTGCAGGCTGACCAGGATGCCGACCTGCCCGCTGGGGGCGGCCGCATCATCCCACCACGCCTTGTCCGGGGCGCCAGCCTCGCCTTCCGGCAGGGCCTGTCCGCGTGCATTCACCGGCGCCAGCACCGCCGGATAGGCCAGCGTCATCGGCGCGCTCTTGGCATCGGCCACGACCACCGTATCGCCGCGCTTGGTTTCGCTGAACAGCTTCTGGGCGAAGGCCTGCGGCAGGCGCACGCAGCCATGCGAGGCCGGGTGCCCGGGCAGGCTGCCGCCGTGCAGCGCGATGCCGTCCCAGGTCAGCCGCTGCATGTACGGCATGGGTGCGCTGTTGTAGAGGTTGGAATGGTGGTCCTTGTCCTTCTGCAGGATGGTGAACACACCGGTCGGCGTCTCATGGCCGGTCTTGCCCGAGCTGATCGTGGTCAGGCCGATGGCGATGCCGTTGCGGTACACGTAGGCGCGTTGCTCATCCAGGCTCACCACCAGCACGATCGGGCCAGCCGGCGAAACTTCCGGATGCCACAGGTACTCGCCGGGCTTGAGGTCGGTCGGCCCGCGCACTTCGGAAGTCGTCGCCGCGACCGGCTTGGAGGGTGCGGCCGCGTGCGCGGCGCAGGGCAGTGCCAGCGCGGCGGCGAGCATCAGGGTCAAACGGTGCAGGTGCATCCAGCCGATTCCATTCCATGCGAAGGCCTCACCGTACACCATGCGCGCGTGGTGGCTGCGCCAAAAGAAATTGCCCGGCGACACAGCCATGTGTCGTACCGGGCAATCGTCACGTCCCTGTCGGCCTGCTGCCACCCCCTCGCATCCTGCGAAGCGGGGGCGGCGTTGCATCCTGCACGCGGCCGCGTCTGTCCTGTTTGTATCTCAGCCCCTTCCACAGGTCTGTGATGCCACCATCCTGGTGATTGGTGCCGCATCCCTGCGACGGTCGGTGGTTACGGGCATCCTGTCCGTAGCCAATGGACCTGCATCCTGCCGGTCCCGACGTTTCCTGTTGTCAGCGCCTGGGTACGGTTCGCACCGGTACCGATCCGGGTACCGGATCCGCAGGCAACTTCGTGTTGCCAACGGTGATCCGCCGTCGATTCCGTTCGACGATCGATGTCCCTATCCCCTTCACCTGCGTCAGGTCCTCGACGCGGTGAAACGGGCCGTGTCTGCGCCGGTGCTCAACGATTGCCGCGGCCTTGGTGGCCCCGACCATCGTCAATCCCTGCTGCAGCGCCTGGGCATCGGCCCGGTTGATGTCGATCGGCTCGGCAGCTTGCGCCGCCGCGATCCACATTCCCAGTACCAGCGCCCTAAACACGACAAACCAAGGCACGACGTGTATCTCCTTGTGGTTCTGACCGTCCCGACCGGCAATCCCGTCGGTCGAAACAGTGTCCGTCACCACATGCACACAGCGTATCGGGTTCACGGATTTCTAAAAGCCAGCCAAATACCCGACGTGATGTAGGGAAAACCCTACCCTTGGCCGAGGCGTAGAATGGGCGGATCAGCCATGCAACCGGAGTTTCAGATGGACAGCGCCAAGCTCGGCCAATTCGTCAATGACAAGTGGGACAGCGAAATCGTCCCGCAGTTGGTCGACTACATCCGCATTCCCAACAAGTCGCCGATGTTCGACGCCAACTGGGTGCAGAACGGCTACATGGAGCAGGCGGTCACCCTGATGGAAACCTGGGCCAAGGCGCAGGAACTGCCCGGTCTGAAGGTCGAAGTGGTCCGTCTGGAAGGCCGTACCCCGCTGATTCTGCTGGAAATTCCGGCTACCGGCACCGAAACCGGCGACGACACCATCCTGCTCTACGGCCACCTGGACAAGCAGCCGGAGATGACCGGCTGGGACGACGACCTCGGCCCGTGGACCCCGGTCCTGCGCGGCGACAAGCTGTATGGCCGTGGCGGCGCCGATGACGGTTACGCCATCTTCGGCTCGCTGGCCGCGGTGCTGGCGCTGCAGGCCCAGGGCCTGCCGCACGCCCGCTGCGTGGTGCTGATCGAAGCCTGTGAAGAGTCGGGCAGCTACGACCTGCCGGCCTACGTCGACCACCTGGCTGACCGCATCGGCAAGCCGTCGCTGGTGGTCTGCCTGGATTCGGGTTGCGCCAACTACGACCAGCTGTGGTGCACCACCTCGCTGCGCGGCCTGACCGGCGGCAACTTCTCGGTGAAGGTGCTCAACGAAGGCGTGCACTCCGGTGATGCCTCCGGCGTGGTGCCGTCCAGCTTCCGCCTGCTGCGCCAGCTGCTGTCGCGCATCGAGGACCAGGACACCGGCCGCATCCTGATCGAGGGCATGAACGTGGAGATCCCGGCTGAGCGCCTGGAACAGGCCAAGCGCGCCGCCGACGTGGTCGATACCGCGATCTTCGAGAAATTCCCGCTGGTCGATGGTCTCAAGCCGATGAACGACGACCTGACCGAGCTGGTGCTCAACCGTACCTGGCGCCCTGCCCTGTCGGTGACCGGCATCGGCGGCATGCCGCCGCTGGAATCGGCCGGCAACGTGCTGCGCCCGCATACCGCGGTGAAGCTGTCGCTGCGCCTGCCGCCGACCGCCGATGGCAAGACCTGCGGCGAACTGCTGAAGGAAGCACTGCTGCGTGACCCGCCGAACGGCGCGCAGGTCACCCTGGACCTGGAAAAGGCCTCCACCGGCTGGAATGCGCCGGCGATGGCACCGTGGCTGACCAAGGCCATCGACGATGCCAGCCAGACCTTCTTCGGCAAGCCGGCGATGTACATGGGCGAAGGCGGCTCGATCCCGTTCATGGGCATGCTGGGCGAGAAGTTCCCGGGCGCCCAGTTCATGATCACCGGCGTGCTCGGCCCGCACTCCAATGCCCACGGCCCGAACGAGTTCCTGCACATTCCGATGGGCAAGAAGGTCACCTCGTGCGTGTCCAAGGTGATCAGCGAGCACTACGCGGCCAGCCTGCGTGGCGAGACCAGCGGTTCGCCGGTGGCCGCCGACAGCGGCACCCGCCACGGCGACCACGGCTGCTGCTGATCCAGCACGCAGTGACGGACGCAGCCCGGCCTTGCTAGGCTGCGTCCATCCTTCGAGGGCACTGATTGCATGAACGGTCTGTTTGGCAGCACCAGCTGGCTCTACATCATCCTGGTCGGCTTCTTCGTCGGCCTGCTGGGACGCTTCTTCATGCCCGGCAACAACCGCATGGGCTGCCTGCTGACCATCGTGCTGGGCATCATCGGCGCGCTGCTGGCCGGCTGGTTCGGCCAGTACATGGGCTGGTACGCGCCCGGTGAACCGGCCGGCTTCCTCGGCGCGGTCGTGGGCGCGGTCGTCGTGCTGGCGATCCTGCGCCTGTTCAGCGGCCGCCGCTGAGCCGCCACCTCCTTTTTCATTCTGCCCCGACGTTGGCGCGCCCGGCGCGCCCGGATATGCCTGCATGACCGAACCCGCCTCTGATCCCCAGCGCAGCGCACAGCGCCTGCAGTGGGCCCGTACCCAGCTCGACGACGGCAACGCCGTGGTCGAACGCGCCTCGGTCGACGCCGGCATGCGCAGCTACTGGCGCACCACCAGCCAGCGTGGCAGCCACATCGTGATGGACGCCCCGCCGGGGCTGGAAGACCCCACGCCGTGGCTGCGCATGCGCGGCCTGCTGCACGATCACGGCCTGCGCGTGCCCGCGCTGCTTGCCCAGGACCTCGACGCCGGCTTCCTGCTGCTGGAAGACCTGGGCGGCCCGACGCTGGCGAAGATCCTCGACGAACGCAATGCCGACGCGTGGTTCAGCCGCTCCATCGAACAGCTGCTGCGCCTGCAGGCCATCCCGGTGCCGGCCGATTTCGGCCAGTTCGGCGAAGCGCTGCTGCAGCGTGATGCGGGCCTGTTCGATGAGTGGTTCCTGCAGCGCCATCTTGGCCTTGAACTGGACTGCGGCGAGATCGAAGGCCTGCAGCTGGTCCACCGCCGGCTGATGGACAACGCGCTGGGCCAGGCCCAGCTGATGACCCACCGCGACTACATGCCGCGCAACCTGATGCCGGTGGACGGCGGCCCGGCCGTGCTGGATTTCCAGGACCTGGTGCGTGGCCCGATCGCCTACGACGCAGTGAGTCTGTTCAAGGACGCCTTCCTGAGCTGGCCGCTGCAGCGCGTGGACGAATGGCTGTCGCAGTATCACCAGCGCGCGCGCGATGCCGGCCTGCCGGTACCCGACCGTGCCACCTTCCTGCGCGATGCCGACTGGATGGGCATCCAGCGCCACGTGAAGATCCTCGGCCTGTTCTGCCGCCTGCGCTACCGCGACAACAAGGGTCACTACCTGGACGACGCGCCGCGCTTCATCGCCTACCTGGATGAAGTGCTGCCACGCTACCGCGAACTGGCACCGTTGCAGCAGTTGCTGGAAATGCGGATCAAGCCGGCACTGGCCGAGCTGGCCGCGCCGATGCGCGTGCTGCGCTGAAGGTCGCGTCGATGAAGGCACTGATTTTCGCCGCCGGCCTGGGCGAGCGCATGCGTCCATTGACCCTGCACACGCCCAAGCCGCTGCTGGCAGTGGCCGGCAAACCACTGATCGTGTGGCACCTGGAGCGATTGGCTGCATTCGGCGTCCGCGACGTGGTGATCAACACCGCATGGCTCGCCGAGCAGTTTCCGGCGACATTGGGCGATGGCCGCCAATGGGGCCTGCAGCTGCATTTCATGCACGAAGGCGATACCCCGCTGGAAACCGGTGGCGGCATCCTCAATGCATTGCCGGCGCTGGGGGACGATCCGTTCCTGGTGGTGAACGGCGATATCTGGACCGATTTCGATTTCGCCACGCTGCCGCGTGAACCGGCCGGCGAAGCGCATCTGGTGCTGGTCGACAACCCCGAGCAGCACCCCGCCGGTGACTACCGGCTGGACGCGCACGGCGTGCTGCACCACGACCGCGAAGGTCCGTGCCTGACCTATGCGGGCATCGGCGTCTATCGTCCGTCGATCGTGGCCGATTGGCGCGCGGTGATCGGCGAGGCAGCGGGCAGCGAGCGCGTGCCACCGAAGTTCTCGGTGGTGCCGTTGCAGAAGCATTTCATGGCGCAGGGGCGGATCAGCGGTCAGCATCATCGCGGTCGCTGGACGGATGTCGGTACTGTTGATCGCCTGCGTGCGCTGGACGTTGAGTTGGCGGCGAACGGCTGAGCCCCTCGTGGTTGGACGTCTTCAGAGCAGAAGCCTTGCTTGGCCGGGCGGGATGGCCTGCGCAGGGGACGCTGCAAGTACGTCCATGTAAGCTCGGTCGCCGCATCCATGCGGCTCACGCCCCTGCGCAACCCATCCCGCCCGGCCTCTGACAGTTTCCGTGTGCGTCCAGCCACGGAAGAAAGAAAGAAAAGCAGAAGCGGGTCGCTTCGCTCACAAAGCGAAAAACGCATCCACGCATGGCGTGGATCTACTTGTCGACCAAGGTCGACACCTACCCACAGCCGCGGCCAACTGTCGAAGGCGGGGTGGCTCAGGTTGCGGGGGCGTGAGCGCTATGGGCCCGAGGCATGCCTCGGGCGGGTTGGGCAGGACGCCCAACCCCGGTCTTGCCGTGTGCGCAGGACAGCGCACACGAGCAAGGCGCGACCGAGGCTACATGGACGTACTTGCGCCGTCCCCCGCAACCTGAGCCACCCCGCCATCCCACGGATAGCCCGCTTTTGACGTTGACGTTGACGTTGCCCTGGCTTCGGCGGGTGCAGGGCGCAGCCCTGCCGACCAACCCTAATCTCAGTAACGAGGACGGCCTTCTTCCAGTACCTGGCGCAGAAACGGCACGGTGATCCGCCGCTTCGCCGCCAGCGATTCGCGATCCAGCCAGTCCAGCAGCGTGATCAGCCCCCCCAGCTCGCGGCCGGTGTGCGACAGCAGCCACTCGATGGCGGCCTCGTCGATCGCCAGCCCACGGCGCAGCGCGCGCTCGCGCAACACCGCCGCGCGGCCTTCCTCGTCCAGCGGCTGCAGCAGCACGCGCACGCATTGGCCCAGGCGCGAACGCAGGTCCGGCAGCACCAGGCCCAGTTCGCCGGGCGACTTCTGCGCGGTGTACAGCACCGTCACGTCGGCAGCGCGCGCGCGGTTGTGGAAATCGAACAGCGCGATCTCGTCCTCGCGGTTGCCCGCCACCGCATCCAGGCCATCCAGCGCCACCAGCTCGCGCTGCTCCAGTCCTTCCAGCGCCACCCGCACCCGGCCAACCACACTGGCCAGCGGCACGTACGTCGGCAGGCGCCCGGCCTGCTCGGCGCTGGAACACATCGCCAGCGCCTGATGGGTCTTGCCGGTGCCGGCCGCGCCTTCCAGGTAGATCCAATCGTGGCTGGCCCCTACCGCGATGGCATGCAGCTGCGCCAGCGCGCCGTCCGGCGCACCGATGAAGCTCTCCAGGCGCTGGTCCCGCGGGTAATGCAGGGCCAGCGGAAGTTGCGGCACACCAATCACTTCAGTTCCGGACCCTTGTCATTGCCAGGCACGATGATATGGGGCTGGTCGATCACGCCATCAAGCACGATCGCGGGCTTCTCGCCGGCATACAGCTCACTCTGCCGGTAGCGCTGGTGCGCATAGCGCAACAGCACGTTGCTCACCGCCGCCACCGGCAGTGCCAGCAGCATGCCGAGGAAGCCGAACAGCTGGCCACCGGCCATCACCGCGAAGATCACCGCCACCGGGTGCAGGCCGATCTTGTCGCCGACGATGCGCGGGGTCAGCACGTAGCTCTCCAGCAGCTGGCCGACGGTGAACACCACGCCGACCAGGATCAGCAGCTTCAGGTCGAACCCCTGCGCCTGCACCAGCGCAGCCACGATCGCCATCAGGATGCCGGTGGTCGCGCCCAGGTAGGGAATGAAGCTGATCAGGCCGGCGATCAGGCCGATCAACAGGCCCAGCTTGAGCCCGACCAGCGACAGGCCACCGGCGTAGATCACGCCCAGCGCCAGCATCACCAGGAACTGCCCGCGGATGAACGCACCGAGCACTTCATTGGATTCACGCGCCAGCGCGGTGATCGTGCCGATCTGGTTGCGCGGAATCACCGATGCCACGCGCTCGACCAGCTTGTCCCAATCGCGCAGGAAGTAGAACGCCAGGATCGGCAGCAGCAACAGGTTGACCACCCAGGTGACCACCGTGAAGCCCGAGCGCGATACGTAGCCCATGAAGGTTGTTGCGAACCCACCGGCCTGCTGCCAATGGCTGCGCACCCACTCGATCAGGCGGTCCGGGTCCATCCACTGCATCACTTCCAGCCCGGTCTTCTGCTCGAACCAGGGAATGCCCTTCTCCATCAACCAGGCCTGCGCCTGCGGCGCCGCGGCGATCAAGGTCGTGATCTGGCGCTCGATCATCGGCACCAGCACCAGCAGCAGCGCGACGATCACCAGCACCATCGCCACGAACACCAGCACCACGCCGGTCATGCGCGAGCGGCCGGTGGCCTCGATGCGGTCCACCAGCGGATCGCCCAGCCAGGCCAGCGCCAGCGCCAGCACGAACGGGGTCAGGATCGGTGCCAGCAGCCAGACGATCCAGCCGATCAGGCCCGCCAGCAGGATGTACTTCAGCCGACGCAGGAACTGCGCGATTTCCGCTTCCGGGGACAGGATCATCGCAGGCGGTACTCGTTGCTGACCGGCGCCGGTGCCGGTGCACCGGTCGTATCGTCGATCGGCGTCGGCAGGGCCGGCAGGGTCGCCGACGGCACCAGCACGCCGTTGTCGCCGAGCATGCGGTTGAAGCCGGCCAGGCCGGTGGTCATTTCCAGATTCAGTTCCAGATGATCGGCGGTCGCACGCAGCGGGGTAACGTTGCGCACCACGGCCACTTCACGCAGGCCGGCAGCCAGGCGCAGGTATTCGTCCGCGCTGTTGATACCGGTCACCACCACGCGGTAGGTGCCCGCCTGGCCGGTGGCCGCACCGGCCTTGGCATAACGCTTGACCAGCGCGTCGGCAGCGCCATCGGCACCGGCAGCCATCGCGCGCATCGCGTTGGCATCCTTGCTGGTCCACTTGTTCAGTTCACGGCCGTTGTCGACGAACACCCAGTCCGCCTGCCAGCCGCCATTGGCGCGGTAGAGCTTGCCGATCAACTGCATCGGCGGCGAATAGCGCGACGAGGCGCGGGCAACGGCAGCGCTGTCCTGGCGCCAGATGGCACCGGCCAGGGCCTGCTCGGCTGCGCCACCACTGGGCAGGCCGAGCTTGTAGCCGCGCTCGATGGCCCGGCTCAGCAACGGCCGCGCGGCATTGGCCTGCTGCACGCTGACCAGACGCGGACCGCTGCCGTCATCAACGGCCAGCCACAGCACCGGCTTCGGTCGTGGCTGCGGCCACAGCGGCAGGCCCAGCGCCGACACCAGCCCGTCCACGTCATCCTCGCGGAAGCGCGCGACCAGCAGAGTACGGAAGCTCGGCGCACCGCTGGCGCCCACGCTCTGGTCCTGCTTGTAGTCGTAGCTGGCCACATAGTCCTTGGCATTGCGCAACGCCTGCGCCACGCCGGGGCGCGACATGACGCTGCGATCGCCGGACAATTTGCCCAGTACAACGCTCAACGCGCGGGCAAGTGCACCGTTGCGGTCAGCCTCGGCTTGGCTGTTGACGGGCACTTCGGCCTCGTACGCACCACTGGCAGTGGCAACATCCCCCTCGGTTCGCATGCCGCTCTGGGCCATCGTGGCCACCGGCAGGCACAGCGCAAGGAGCAGGGTCAAAAACAGGCTGCGGCGCATCAGGACATCCATTGGCTCGACGTATCCGGGGGGGAATTGTTGCCCGAATACGGCCTTTGCGCCAATGCGGCCTGTTAAAATCGGCGATTCAACCCCTGCCAGCGCCGACGCCCGTGACCAACAGCCCGTCTTCCGCCCCTTCCCCCCTCACCTACCGTGACGCGGGTGTCGACATCGACGCCGGCAACGAGCTGGTCGAGCGGATCAAGCCCCTGGTCAAGCGCAGCTTCCGTCCGGAGGTGATGGGCGGCCTGGGTGGCTTCGGTGCCCTGTTCGACCTGTCCAACAAGTACCGCGAGCCGGTGCTGGTGTCGGGTACCGACGGCGTCGGCACCAAGCTGAAGCTGGCCCACCAGCTGAACCGCCACGATACGATCGGCATCGACCTGGTCGCCATGTGCGTGAACGACGTGCTGGTGCAGGGCGCCGAGCCGCTGTTCTTCCTGGACTACTTCGCCACCGGCAAGCTGGACATCGATACCGCCGCCGCGGTCGTGGGCGGCATCGCCAATGGCTGCACCGAGGCCGGCTGCGCCCTGATCGGCGGCGAAACCGCCGAGATGCCCGACATGTACGCGCCGGGTGAGTACGACCTGGCGGGCTTCACCGTCGCTGCCGTCGAAAAGAGCGAGCTGAAGGACGGCGCCCATGTCGCCGAAGGCGACGTGCTGATCGGCATCGCCTCGTCCGGCCCGCACTCCAACGGCTACTCGCTGGTCCGTCGCATCTACGACCGCGCCGGCCGCCCGGCCGAGCTGGAGCTGGAAGGCGGGGTCAAGCTGGTCGATGCGCTGATGGCCCCCACCCGCCTGTACGTCAAGCCGATCCTGTCGCTGCTGAAGTCGCACGGCGATGCCATCCATGGCATGGCCCACATCACCGGCGGCGGCCTGACCGAGAACATCATCCGCGTGGTGCCCGAGGGCCTCGGCCTGGACATCCAGGCCTCGTCGTGGACCCTGCCGCCGGTGTTCCAGTGGCTGCAGAAGGAAGGCGCGGTGGCCGACAGTGAAATGTGGCGCACCTTCAACTGCGGCATCGGCTTTGTGCTGATCGTCGCCCCGGACCAGCTGGAGGCCGTGTCCGCTGCGGTCAAGGCGCAGGGCCTGGAGCACTGGACGATCGGCCAGGTGGTCACCGCCCAGGGCGGCGAACGCGTCCACATCGCCTGATCCACTGGACAAAGGAACCCGCATGGACGCACCCACTCCCTTGTCGACGACGCCGGCTCCGCCGGTGCTGCCGCCGAACCCGGCCGTGCCGGTGTTCGGCCCGCAGGACGCCACCCAGCTGCGCCAGCTGGCAATCGGCCACTACGTGGTCGCCGGTCTGATGGCGGTGTTCTCGCTGATCTTCATCCTGCACATCGTGCTGGGCATCGCCATGCTGTCCGGTTCGCTGCCGATGAAGTCCGGCGGTGAACCGTCTTCGCCGGAAGAACAGCAGTTCGTCGGCTGGCTGTTCACCGTCATGGGTTTCTGCATCGTGCTTGGTGGGCTGACCCTGGCCGGCTTTGTCGCCTATGCCGGCCGCTGCCTGTCGCAGCAGCGCCGCTACCTGTTGTGCATGATCGTGGCGGGGCTATCGTGCCTGTTCACCCCCATCGGCACCATCCTCGGCGTGTTCACCCTGGTCGTGCTGCTGCGCCCGCAGGTGAAGGCCGCCTTCGCTGGCCAGGCGGGTGTGGCATGAGCGATGGATTGAACCCGCCCCCCCTGCCCCGGCAGACCCTGGCCGACCTGCAGACCGCCAGCCACCTGCACAACCTGAAGATCCTGTTCTATGCACTGGCAGGCTTCCATTGGCTGGCAGCGCTGGTGTTCCTCGGTTTTGTCGGCATCGTCGCCTTCGAACGCGGCATGGATGACGGTGCCGTGCTGGCGACGGTGTACGGCGCAGTGTCGTTGCTGGCCATCGGGCAGGGCTTCCTGCAGCTGCGCACCGCGCGGCTGCTTGGCCAGCGCAGCAATCTGGCCTGGTGTCGTGGCGCGGCCTGGGCGGCGGTGATGGCCGGCCCGCTGGGCATGGCGTTGACCGCCTACGCGGTGTATTTCCTGCGCAAACCGGAGATTGCTGCACTGTTCGACCGCGGCGACCACGTCAGCGTCTGAGCTGGCAGGCGCATGTTCCGTCCCTTCTGCTGATTGCTCCGACATGTCCACGCCCGCCGCCTCCACGCTCGCCAGCAACCGCGCCACCCACTCACTGTCGGGACCGAAGAAGGTCGCGCTGGCTGCGGTGTTGTGCATATTCGCAGCAACCTGGATCCATCCGCTGTGGCCGCTCGAGCAGACCCTGCACAGCTCGCTGACCGTGATCGGCCTGCTCGCCCTGTGGTGGGTGGACCGGCGCTGGCAGCTGGACAACGGCGCGTTCATCGCCATCTGCGGCTTCATCGCCATCCACTGCGTGGCCGCGCGCTGGCTGTATTCCAACGTTCCCTATGACGCCTGGCTGCAGTCGCTGCTCGGATGGTCGCCGGATGCCGCCTTTGGCTGGCAGCGCAACCACTTCGATCGCCTGATCCACTTCCTCTATGGCGTCTGCTTCACACCGGCGTTGCTGCAGCTGGCGCGACAGTACTGGCCTGCACTGCACATCGGCCAGGCCTTCACCCTGGCGGTGATGGCAGTGATGTGTTCCAGCCTGGCGTATGAGTGGCTGGAATGGGGCATCGCCCTTGCCCTGTCGCCGGAAGCGGCCGAGGCCTACAACGGCCAGCAGGGCGACATGTGGGACGCGCATGCGGACATGCTGCTGGCGACCCTTGGCAGCCTGTTGCTGTGGCCGTTGGTGCGCCGGAGCGCGGGGCGATGAGCATCTGCCGAATCGCCGTGCTGGCCTCCGGTCGCGGCAGCAACCTGCAGGCCATTGTCGACGCCATCGCGGCAGGGCGACTGCAGGCCGAGATTGTCGGCGTGTTCTCCGACCGCCCCGATGCGACCGCACTGGAGCGGGTGGCAGCGGATCGACGCTGGGGGCATGCGCCGAAGGAGTTCAGCGACCGCGCCGCCTACGAGCAGGCGCTGGGTGATGCGCTGGCTGCATCCGCCCCGGACTGGATCGTCTGCGCCGGCTACATGCGCATCCTGGGCGCCGATTTCGTGCAGCGGTTCAATGGCCGCCTGGTCAATATCCATCCCTCGCTGCTGCCGCTGCACAAGGGCCTGCACACCCATGCACGGGCGCTTGAGGCCGGCGATAGCGAGCACGGCGCCAGCGTCCACCTGGTGGTGCCGGAACTGGATGCCGGCGCGGTGCTGGCGCAGGCCCGGGTTCCGGTGCTTGCCCGCGATGACGCGCAGACCCTGGCCGAACGCGTGCTCGCGGTGGAGCATCCGCTGCTGATCGCCACCCTGGAACTGCTGTGTGCAGGCCGCCTGGCTGAACGGGAAGGCCAGCCGACATTCGACGGTCACCCCCTGTTTAGCCCCTTGGCTCTAGATTCCGCCGGGAACCTGAACCGGTAACGCCCGTGCACACGCCCCGCTGACTGCGGGGCTGGCATCCTGCTCCCCTCCTGCGGTTCCTGTCGGCCATGAAGACCACGACCCTGCTGCGTACAACCCTGCTGCTGCCGCTTGCCGTCCTCGCCTGTGCGGGCTGGGGCCAGGCAACAGCGCCTGCTGCGCCGACACCTGCCGAGGTGGCGCCGCCCGTGCTGCCGGCGCTGGCCTGGGAGCCGCCGCCGCTGCAGCCGTTCAGCGCGACCTACCAGGCCTTCTACAAGAGCAAGGAAGCGGGCGACGCGACCATGCAGGTCACCCACACCGGTGGCAACCAGTGGCGGGTGGACATGCAGGTAGTCGGCCGTCGCGGCTTTGCCAGCGTGCTCGGCCTGAACATCGAGCAGAGCACCGTGTTCGAGGAGCGCAATGGCGTGTACGCGCCGCTCAGCCAGAGCACGGTGCGCAAGGGCCTGTTCCTCGGCAAGAAGGCCGTCGGCACCTACAACTGGCAGGCCGGCACCGCGCAGTGGAGTGGCGACGTGGAAAAGAAGCGCGCACAGCCGATTCCGCTGCAGGCCGGCGATCAGAGCGCCCTGCTGATGAACCTGGCGATCATGCGTGATGCCCGCCCTGGCGCGGCCATGCACTATCGCTACGTCGACATGGGCAAGGTGCGCCAGCACGATTACCAGGCCGCGCCGCAGACCGAGAACGTCGAGGTCGGCGACCTGTCCTACAACGCGCTGCGGGTCTATCGGACCAACGGCGGCAACAACGAAACCATTCTCTGGATCGCCAACGGTGTCCCCACCCCGGTGCGCATCCTGCAACGCGAAGACGGCGAAGATCGCGTCGATCTGCGCCTGATCGAATACCAAGGAGTCTGAGCATGAACACCCTGACCCGCCCCCTGACCTGGATCGCCGCTGCCGCCTTGTCGGTGGCCAGCCTGCCGGCCATGGCCCTGCAGCCGTTCAAGGCCGACTACCTGGCCAGCTACATGGGCATGCAGGCCAACGGCAGCATGACCCTGGCCAGCGAAGGCAGCAACAAGTGGCGCTACAGCCTGCAGGTCAAGAACCAGCTGGCCGACCTGAGCCAGACCACCGTGTTCGAGGAGGTGCGCGGGCAGCTGCGCCCGCTCAGCAGCCAGGATCGCTCGGCGTTGCTGGTGAAGAAGCGCAATGTGCAGGCCAACTACAACTGGACCAGCAACCAGGCCACCTGGACCGGCGACATCAAGCCGGATCGCGCCGGACCGATCGCCCTGAAGGCCGGCGACATGGACGCGCTGCTGATCAACCTGGCCATTGCCCGCGACCTGGCTGCCGGCAAGCCGCTGACCTATCGCATGGTCGACGAAGGCCGCATCAAGAACATGACCTACCGCGTCGTGGGCAAGGAATCGGTCACCGTTGGCGGCAAGAGCTACGAGGCCACCAAGGTCTCGCGCGTCGACGGCAACAAGGAGCTGATCGCCTGGATCGTGCCGGAGTTCCCGGTGCCGGCGCGCATGCTGCAGCGTGAAAGCGGTCGCGATGCGCTGGACCTGACCATCAAGGCGATGAACTGACCGGCGATCCGCGCCATCCACGGGCGTGGATCTACTTCACGTCCCAGTAGATCCACGCCATGCGTGGATGGATGTCCCAAAAAAACGCCCGCTTTCGCGGGCGTTTTTTTATTTCTTCGGCGCTTCCGCCGGCGCGAACTCGGTGCGGCAGTCCACCCGGATCTGCTCGCCCGTGGATCGACGCACAAAGGTGCGGCAATGGCGGTTGCCGTCCTGGCTGTCGTTCACCGCTACCGCGTAGAACGACTGGATGATCTCGTCACGGGTCACCGTGCCGTCACCATTCCAGTCCATGTCCTTCTGCTCGATGCCCTTGGTGATGGCGATGTTGGCGTACCAGGCGTAGCCCAGCCACGCCAGCACGATCAGCACCAGCACCAGCAGCGCCTTGCGGCGACGGCTGAATTTGCCGCGCAGGATCATGCGGCCACGCGCCGGATGGTGGCGCCGAGCGAAGACAGCTTCTCTTCGATGTTCTCGTAGCCGCGATCAAGGTGATAGATGCGATCGATGGTGGTATCGCCATCGGCCATCAGGCCGGCCAGGATCAGCGACGCCGATGCGCGCAGGTCGGTCGCCATCACCGGCGCCCCGCTCAGGCGTTCGTGACCGCGCACGATGGCCGTGTGACCTTCCACCTGGATGTCCGCGCCGAGGCGCAGCAGTTCGTTGACGTGCATGAAACGGTTTTCGAAGATCGTTTCGTTGATCACGCCCACGCCATCGGCCACGCAGTTGAGCGCCATGAACTGCGCCTGCATGTCGGTCGGGAACGCCGGGTACGGCGCGGTGGTCAGGTTGACCGCCTTCGGCCGCTTGCCGTGCATGTCCAGGGTGATGCTGTCTTCGGTGGTCTCGATGGTGGCGCCGGCTTCCACCAGCTTGGCCAGCACCGCGTCCATGGTGTTCGGACGCGCGCGGTTGACGGTGACCTTGCCACCGGTCATCGCGGCGGCCACCAGGAAGGTGCCGGTTTCGATGCGGTCGGGCAGCACTTCATGGCGGCCACCGGACAGGCGCTCGACACCTTCGATGACCAGGCGTGCGGTGCCCAGGCCTTCGATCTTCGCGCCCAGCGCGATCAGGCAATGCGCCAGGTCGGTGACTTCCGGTTCCATCGCCGCGTTGTCGAGGATGGTGGTGCCTTCGGCCAGTACCGCTGCCATCAGCACGTTCTCGGTACCGGTCACGCTGACCATGTCGAAGGTGAAGTGGCCACCCTTCAGGCGCTTGGCGGTGGCCTTGATGAAGCCGTTCTCGACCACGATGTCGGCACCGAGTGCCTGCAGGCCCTTGATGTGCTGGTCGACCGGACGCGAGCCGATCGCGCAGCCACCCGGCAGCGACACTTCGGCCGCGCCGAAGCGGGCCAGCAGCGGGCCCAGCACCAGGATGGAGGCGCGCATGGTCCTGACCAGCTCATACGGAGCCACATGCTGGTTGACCGGACGCGGGTCGACCACGATCGCACTGCCGCGCGACAGCGTGCCCTGGTCGATGGTCACTTTTGCGCCCAGTTCGCCCAGCAGCTTCACCGTGGTCACCACGTCGTGCAGATGCGGCACGTTGGTGATCTCCACCGGCGCGTCGGCCAGCAGGGTCGCGCACAGGATGGGGAGGACGGCGTTCTTGGCGCCGGAGATGCTTACTTCACCGTGCAGCGCAGCGCCGCCGGTCACAACGATCTTGGCCATGTATTGGGGATCTTCTGCGGTTCAGCCGGCTTCGGCCGGGGTCACGGTTTTCAATGCGAGCGCGTGGATCGCGCCGCCCATCAGGTCGCCCAGAGTGGCATACACCATCCGGTGGCGGGCCAGCGGCATCTTGCCGGCAAAGGCCTCGCTGACCACGGTCGCTTCGAAATGCACGCCATCGTCACCCTGCACGTCGGCGCGGGCGCCGGGCAGGCCGGTTTCGATCAGATTGCGGATGGTGTCGGCGTCCAACGGGCTTTCCTAATAAAATGTGCGTCCATTCTACTTCCGCTGCGTGGCGTCCGCATGGCCGAATCCCTGTTGCCCCCCCGTTCCGCCGACCCTGCCGCCCTGGTCGCCAGTGGCCGGCGCGTGTTCGAGATCGAACGGCAGGCGCTGGACGCCGTAGCCGACCGCCTCGGCGACGCCTTCCAGCAGGCCTGCCGGGCAATCCTGGGCAGCCGCGGCCGGGTGGTCGCCACCGGCATGGGCAAGTCCGGCCATGTCGCGCGCAAGATCGCCGCCACCCTGGCCTCCACCGGCACGCCCGCGTTCTACGTGCACCCGGGCGAGGCCGGCCATGGCGACCTGGGCATGATCACCGAGGACGACGTGGTGCTGGCCCTGTCCTATTCGGGTGAATCGGATGAGCTGCTGATGCTGCTGCCGGTGCTCAAGCGCCAGGGCAACGTGCTGATCGCCATGACCGGACGCCCGCAGTCGAGCCTGGCCAGCGCCGCTGATTTCCACCTGGATGTGAGCGTACCGGCCGAAGCCTGCCCGCTGGCGCTGGCGCCCACCTCCAGCACCACCGCCTCGCTGGCGATGGGCGACGCCTTGGCGGTGGCCCTGCTGGACGCGCGCGGCTTCACCGCTGACGATTTCGCCCGCTCGCACCCGGCCGGCAGCCTCGGCCGCCGCCTGCTGCTGCACATCACCGACGTCATGCACACCGGCGAGGACCTGCCCAAGGTCGATGTCGGCGCCAGCCTCAGCGAAGCGCTGATGGAGATGAGCCGCAAGCGCCTGGGCATGACCGCCGTGGTCGACGACCAGGGCGTGCTGATCGGCCTGTTCACCGACGGCGACCTTCGCCGCGCCCTGGACACCGATCTGGACGTGCGCACCGCCAGGATCGCCGATGTGATGACCCGGCAACCGCGCACCATCAGCGCTGACAAGCTGGCGGTGGAGGCTGCCCGGCTGATGGAAACCCACAAGATCACCGGCCTGATCGTGGTCGACAGCGAGGGCCGCGCGGTCGGCGCCCTGAACATTCATGACCTGTTGCGGGCCCGGGTGGTTTAACCGACAGTCCGTAGACCCCATTCAGTCTGTACCAACGAGCCCGCAACCACCGAGTCCGATGCCCTGATGCCCTGGTCCCCCCTGCCCGCCTTCCCCGCCCACCTGCATGCCGTTGCGGCCAATATCCGCCTGGCCTGCTTCGACGTGGACGGCACCCTCACCGACGGTCGGCTGTACTACGACAAGGATGGCAACGAGAGCAAGGCGTACTTCGTGCAGGATGGCCTGGGCCTGAAACTGCTGCAGCAGCACGGTATCCACCCCGTGCTGATCACCGCGCGCAACAGCCAGTCCGCGCTCAAGCGCGGCGCCGACCTGGGCATCGACACCCAGATTGCCGTCGGCGACAAGCTGGCCAGCGTGCAGGCGCTGTGCGCGCAGCACGGCATCGGCCTGGAGCAGGTGGCCTTCATGGGTGACGACCTGCCGGACCTGGCGCCACTGGGCGCGGTCGGCCTGGCCGTGGCCCCGGCCAATGCCCATCCGTGGATCGCCGAGCGCGTGCACTGGATCACCCGCGCCGACGGCGGCCGTGGTGCCGCACGCGAGCTGTGCGACGTGCTGCTGGCCGCGCAGGGCCGCCTGGACGCCGTGCTGGCGAGGTTCGGCGCATGAATGCCCCCACCTTGAACTGGCGGATGATCCTCGGCGTGGGCCTGCTGCTGGCGGCCCTGTTGAGCAGCTGGGCTGCGCTGCGCAACCGTGAAAAGGCACCTGTTGTCGAAGGCCAGGACGCCGGTGTGGACTACATCCTGCACGACTTCCAGATCGTCGCCCTGGACGAACACGGCAAGGAATCGACCACCCTGCGCGCGCCCCTGCTGGAACGCCAGCGTGGCGACCAGACGCTCAACATCACCACCCCGCTGTTCGAAATGCCCGACAAGGACGGCAAGCACTGGACGCTGCGCGCCGAGACCGGCTGGCTCAGTGCCAAGGGCGACGAGATGAAGCTGCGGGGCAACGTCGCCGGCGACAGCCCGGCCGATCCCGGCGTGGTCCCGACCACCTTCCGCACCGACCACCTGGACGTGTTCCCGAAGGACAATCGCGCCCGTACCGATGCCCTGGTGACCATGACCCGCCCAGGCATGGAGCAGTCCGGCGTCGGGTTCGAGGTGGATTCGAAGAACAACACGTATCATTTCCTCAGCCAGTCCAAGGGCCGTTACACGCCCAAGCGCTGATTCCGCCGCCCGCCCGCGACGTCTTCCTGACAGGCGCGAAGCAGGCAGCCCCCACCCGCAGCCCCCGGTCCCGCCGGAGGGCCACCACCGGTAGAACGGACCCCGATGAAGATTCCCTTTGCAGCCGTGCTCGCACTCAGTCTTCTTGTCCCCGCTGTCGCCTTTGCCAAGTCGACCGACCGCAATGAAGCGATGAACATTGATTCCGGCGCGCAGTCCGGCACCCTCACCGGTGACGGCAAGACCGTGCTGTCGGGCGGCGTGATCATTACCCAGGGCACGCTGGACCTGCGTTCGTCCGAGGCCGAGATCTACCTCAAGGGCGGCGAAGCCGTGCGTGCGGTGTTCACCGGCAAGCAGGCCAAGATGAAGCAGCAGCTCGACGATGGCAGCTGGATGGATGCAGTGGCCGACCGGATCGACTACGACATCACCACCGAGATCATCACCCTGACCGGCAACTACAAGGTCACCAGCGCGCGCGGCACCAATGCCGGCCAGCGCATGGTCTACAACACCCGCAGCGGTGAGATGAACTCCGGCGGCGATGGCAGCCGCGTGCGCACCGTGATTCCGCCGAAGAACAAGACGCCTGCGGCCGCCCCGGCTGCGGCGCCGGCGGGAGGCAAGAAGTAATGCTCGTCGCAACTGGCCTGCGCAAACGCTACAAGCAGCGCGAAGTCGTCAAGGACTTCGGGCTGACCCTGGACGCCGGCGAAGTGGTCGGCCTGCTGGGTCCCAACGGTGCCGGCAAGACCACCTGCTTCTACATGATCGTCGGCCTGGTCGGTGCCGATGCCGGCAGCATCGTGCTGGACGGCAAGGACATCACCGGCGACCCGATGTACACCCGCGCCAAGCAGGGTGTGGGTTACCTGCCGCAGGAACCGTCGGTGTTCCGCAAGCTGACCGTGGCCGACAACCTGCGCCTGGTGCTGGAACTGCGCGAGGACCTGGATTCGGCTGGCCGCGAGCGCGAACTGAACAGCCTGCTCGACGAACTGCAGCTGGGGCACGTGTCCGAACAGCTCGGTGCCAGCCTGTCCGGTGGTGAACGCCGTCGTTGCGAGATCGCGCGTGCACTGGCCGCCAAGCCGCGGCTGATCCTGCTCGACGAACCCTTCGCCGGCGTGGACCCGATCTCGGTCGGCGAAATCCAGCGCATCGTCACCCATCTCAAGCAGCGCGGCATCGGTGTGCTGATCACCGACCACAACGTGCGCGAGACCTTGGGAATCTGCGACCGCGCGTATATCCTCGCAGAGGGCACCGTACTGGCCCAGGGCTCGCCCGAGGCGATCCTGGACAACGCCGACGTGCGCCGCGTCTACCTTGGGGATTCCTTCAAGCTGTAACCGCGGCCGCCGGGCCCTCTCCCTTCCGTTCGGCACAGGCATGAAGACTCGGCTGCAGACATCGTTGGGACAGCAGCTGGTGCTAACGCCCCAGCTGCAGCAGGCGATCAAGCTGCTGCAGATGTCCACGACCGAGCTGGAGCTGGAAATCGCCCAGGCGGTGGAGAGCAATCCACTGCTGGACTGGTCCGACAGCAGCGACGAAGGCGCCGGTGTCGACAAGGACGCCAGCAGCGACGACGCGGGCGGCGACAATGACGCCCCGCCCGACAATGCTGAAAACAGTGGCGACGACTGGGCGCCCGCCGAGCTGGACTGGAGCAGTGGCGGCAGCGGCGGTAGTTTCGATGATGACGACGACAACGGCAGTGCTGCCGAACGCGTCGCCGAAACCGAAACCCTGGCCGACCACCTGCTGTGGCAGCTGCACCTGACCCACCTGTCCAACCGCGACCGCAGCATCGGCGCCGCGCTGATCGATTCGCTGGAAGACGATGGCTATCTGCGCGAGCCGCTCTCGGCCATTGCCGAAGCGCTGCTGCCGGCGATCCATGCCGGTGAAGACGAAATCCTGACCGTGCTGCACCAGATCCAGCGCTTCGACCCCGTTGGCGTGGCCGCACGCAGCCTCGGCGAATGCCTGCAACTGCAGCTGGACGTGCTGCCTGTCGACACCCCGTGCCTGGCCCTGGCCCGACAGGTCGCCGCCGGTCCACTGGAACAACTGCCGCGCAGCGGCGTGACCGGCCTGGCCCAGCAGCTGAAGCAGCCGTTGGCCGAGGTCGAGACCGCCGTGGCCCTGCTGCGCTCGCTGGACCCTCGCCCCGGCACCCAGATCGCTCCGCTCGCCCAGGACACCTACGTGGTGCCGGACGTGGTCGTGTGGCGGCAGAACGGCATCTGGCGCGCCGCGCTGGCCGCCCATGCCGGCCCCAAGCTGGTGATCCACCGCGGCTACGAGCAGATGATCCGTCGCTGCGGTGACGCCGATGCCGGTTATCTGCGCGGCCAATTGCAGGAAGCGCGCTGGCTGCTGAAGGGCCTGCAGGCGCGTGGCGAGACGCTGCTGCGGGTGGTGCGCAGCCTGATCCAGCAGCAGGCGGGCTTCCTTGAATTCGGCGAACAGGCTCTGCGCCCGCTGACCCTGCGCGAGATCGCCGGCGAACTGGGCCTGCACGAATCCACCGTGTCGCGCGCCATCGCCCGCAAGCATGTGCGTACGCCACGCGGCACCCTGCCGCTGCGCGCCTTCTTCGCCTCGGGCATCGACACCGACGGCGGTGGCGAAGCGTCCAGCACCGCCATCCAGGCCATGATCCGGCGCCTGATCGATGACGAGAACCCACGCAAGCCGCTTTCTGACGCCAAGCTGGCTGACCTGCTTAAAACATCGGGAATCCCAGTAGCGCGGCGCACCGTGGCGAAGTATCGTGAGGCCATGAACATCTCCGCCTCGCACGAAAGAGTCAGAATCGTTTGACGCGCCGCCGCGCCCGGCGGAGAGGTTCATTGGCACATCCGATCAAAGGAGAAACCCGATGCGCATCGAAACGTTTGGCAAAGATGTCGAAGTCACCCCGGCCCTGCAGTCCTATGTAGAAGAGAAGCTGGCCCGGATCGGCAAACACTTCGACCAGCACTGCGAAGCGCGGGTGACGCTCAAGCTGCAGAAGACTGAACACCACGTCGATGCCAGCCTCAATATTCCGGGTCAGACCCTGCACGCTGAAGCCAATGCGCAGACCATGTATGCCGCGATCGACCTGCTGGCGGACAAGCTTGACCGCCTGGTGATCAAGCACAAGGAGAAAAAACAGCAGCACGCACCGCTGCCGGTGGGCGACAATGGTGGCTGATCGCCACCGCTCCCCGCAGACATGCCCCTGACTGACCTCCTGGCGGCCGTGCAGACCCAGCTCTGCACGGCCACCGACCGCGACAGCGTCCTGCAGGCCGCGGCCGGATTGCTGGCCTGCCGCCAGGCCAATGCCGAACAGATCTATCTCAACCTGTGCCAGCGCGAAGCGCTGGGCAGTACCGCGATCGGTTACGGCATCGCCATCCCGCATGGTCGTGCGCCGACCCTGGATCGACCCCGAGGCGCGCTGCTGCGTCTGCAGACCCCGGTCGATTTCGGTGGCGACGCGCCGGTGGACCTGGTGTTCGCCATGGCCGTTCCCGCTCACTACACCCATCAACACCTGATGCTGCTGTCCGAGCTGGCCGAGCTGTTTTCCGCGCCCTGCATCCGCCAGGCGCTGCGCGAGGCCGGTGATGCGCGGGAGCTGCGCCAGGCCCTGGACCTGACCCCACCGGCGAGCGCCGCATGAATACCAGCATCACTGCCCGCGAACTGTTCGAACAGCAGCGTGAGCGGCTTGGCCTGCGTTGGGCAGCGGGCAAATCCGGCGAGAAGCGCGAGCTGGAGGCCGGTAATACGGTCTCGCGACGCCCTTCGCTGGCCGGCTATCTCAATGCGATCTATCCCAACAAGGTGCAGATCCTCGGTACCGAGGAACTGTCCTGGCTGGACGCGCTGGAACCACGCCAGCGCTGGGAGACCATCGAAAAAATCATGCAGTCGCATCCGCTGGCGCTGGTGCTGACCCGCAACCAGCCCTGCCCGGAAGACCTGCGCGCGGCCGCCGATGAATCCGGCACGCCGCTGTGGCTCTCGCCCAAGCGCGGCCACGAACTGCTCAACCATCTGTCGTACCACCTGGCGCGGACGCTGGCGCCGCGGGTGATCCTGCACGGCGTGTTCATGGAGATCTATTCCATCGGCGTGCTGATCACCGGTGAAGCGGGATCGGGCAAGAGCGAGCTGGCCCTGGAACTGCTCAGTCGCGGCCACCGCCTGGTGGCCGACGACGCCCCCGAGTTCACCCAGATCGCCCCCGACGTGCTCGACGGCACCTGCCCGGAACTGCTGCAGGACCTGCTGGAAGTGCGCGGCCTGGGCGTGCTGAACGTCCGCGAGATGTTTGGCGACACCGCTGTAAAGAAGAACAAGTACCTTCGGCTGATCGTCCACCTGACCAAGCCGATGACCGAGCCCACCCCCCATGGTTACGAGCGCCTGACCGGCGACTCGGGCACGCGCCACGTGCTGGACCTGGACGTGCCGCTGATCACCCTGCCGGTGATGCCCGGCCGCAACCTGGCCGTTCTGACCGAGGCGGCCACCCGCCTGCACATCCTGCGTACCAAGGGTATCGACCCGGCGGCGATGTTCATCGCCCGCCACAGCAACCTGCTGGAACGGCGAACGCCCTGACCCCCCTGCCCTTCGAAGAGTCCGTCCATGAGCACCGTCAGTCCCACCGCCCCGACCCTGATCATCGTCAGCGGCCTGTCCGGCTCGGGTAAATCCGTCGCCCTGAAGACCTTCGAGGACCAGGACTACTACTGCTCGGACAACCTGCCGATCCAGCTGCTGCCGGACTTCGTGCGCAATGTCCTGAGCCACCACAACGGTGCAGCAGCGCGCCGCCTGGCGGTGGGCATCGATGTACGCGGGCAGAGCGACCTGACCCAGTTGTCCAGCTGGCGGCAGCTGGCCACCGATGCCGGCGTGGATGCCAAGGTGCTGTTTTTCGAGGCCAACGATGAAACGGTCCTCAAGCGCTATGCCGACACCCGCCGCCGGCACCCGCTGAGCCAGCTGGGCCTGTCGCTGCCGGAAGCGATCGCCCGCGAGCGCGAACTGATCGCGCCGCTGCGCCGCGAAGCCGATGCGGTGATCGATACCAGTGCGTTGAACGTGCATCAGCTGCGGCGCCGGATCATCACCGAATTCGCGATGGGCCATGCCACCCGCCTGTCGCTGCTGTTCGAATCGTTCGCCTACAAGCGCGGCGTGCCGGCCGAGGCCGACTTCGTGTTCGACGCGCGCGTGCTGCCCAACCCGCACTGGGATCCGGAACTGCGGGCGCTGAGCGGTCGCGAACCCGGCGTGCGCGATTACCTGGAAGCGCAGCCGGATGTGCAGCGCTACCTGGCGCAGCTGATGGATTTCTTGGATACGTGGCTGCCCAAGCTGGGTGATGGCACCCGCAGCTATGTGACGGTGGCCTTCGGTTGTACCGGTGGCAAGCACCGCTCGGTGTTCCTGGCCGAACGCCTGGCCCGCCATGCACGTGAGATGGGCTGGGAAGACGTGGCGACGTACCACCGCGAGCAGGATTGAGGGGTGGTCGGCCGGGCTGCGCCCGGCACCCGCAGAAGCCACGGCAACGTCAACGTCAAACGCCTGCATTTCTTGGGGTGGCGGGGCAGGTCAGCAAGCGGGGGACGCTGCAAGTACGTCCATGTAAGCTCGGTCGCCGCATCCATGCGGCTCACGCCCCCGCTTGCTGACCCGCCCCGCCTTCGACAGGTTCCCGCGATCTGTCGGGACGGCGTTCTCTGCTGCTGTTGGTGGGTGTCGACCTTGGTCGACACAGTAGATCCACGCCATGCGTGGATGGCTCTCTGTCATGCATCGAAAAACGGATGGGGTCGGATCCCTTTTTCAACGAAAAAGGGCTCCGACCCGAGTAACGCTGAATACGGGACACAGTGCCCCTCTCCTGCTGCTATCGCCAATTCACCTTGACCTGTTAACGTGCAGTAATGACCTGTGGCATTCTCCTCGTAACACATCCTGGGGTCGGGATCGCCCTGCTTGAGGTGGCGACCCGGCTTCTGCGGCAGTTGCCGTTGAAAACCGAAGCTTTCGAAGTACCGTTCGACGCAGACCTGGATGCTCTGCTCCCGCTCGCCTCGGCCGCTCTGCGGCGGGTCGATGGGGGTGAGGGCGTGCTGATCCTGACCGACCTGTACGGCGCCAGCCCCGCCAACCTTGCCGGGCAGCTGGCCCGGTTGGGGACCCCGGTCCGCCGGGTGTCGGCGCTGAGTCTGCCGATGTTGCTGCGGGTGATGAATTATCCGGAACAGGGACTGGATCAACTGCCTGCCACTGCGGCGGCGGGCACCCGTAATGGAGCGATAGTCGACGATGCTTGAACGAGAACTCACTGTGAGCAACCGCCTGGGCCTGCATGCCCGGGCCACCGCCAAGCTGGTGCAGACCCTGGCGCCGTTCCGCTGCAATGTGACCATGGCCGCCAAGGGCCGTGAGATCAACGCCAAGAGCATCATGGGCGTGATGCTGCTGGCGGCAGGGCAAGGCACGCCGGTCACCATCCGCATCAACGGCGAAGACGAAGTCGCGGCGATGGACGCGGTGGTCGACCTGTTCGAGCGCCGCTTCGACGAGGACAACTGAGCGTGCCGCGCGCGCGCGCCGGCCAAGCCCCCACCGGCCAACGGCCGGTACAGCTGCTGGCCGGGCACGGCGCCGCCCGCGGTACTGCGATGGGCCGCGCCCGCGTGCGCCTGCCGCATGCACTGGAAGTAGCCGAACAGCGCGTCACCCCTTCCCAGGTTGAATCCGAGCTGGCACGCCTGCACCGCGCCGTGGACGCGGCGCGCACGGAAATGCACGAGCTGCGCCAGCGCCTGCATGGTGCGCTGAACCAGGAAGTGGGCGAGTTCCTCGACCTGCATGCACTGTTGCTGGACGATCCCGAACTGCTGTTCGGCCTGGACGAACTGATCCGCAGCGGTCCCTACAGCGCCGGCTATGCGTTGCGACTGCAGCGCGACCGCTTGGCCAAAGTCTTCGATGGCATGGACGATGCCTACCTGAAGAGCCGCATGGACGACCTCGACCATGTGATCGGGCGCATCCATGCGTTCCTGCAGCCCGAGCGGCCGGCAGCGGTAAAGGGCCTGGCCGGTGAAATCCTGGTCTGCGACAACATCGCCCCTTCCGAGCTGGCCCAGCTGCAGTCGCACGGTGTGGTCGGCATCGTGACCAGCGCGGGCAGCGCGCTTTCGCACAGTGCGATCCTCGCCCGCAGCCTGCACCTGCCGTTGATCGTCAACGTGCCGCAGCTGCTGAGCAAGGTGATCGATGGCGACGTGCTGATCATCGATGGCGCCGACGGCAGCATCACCGTCAACCCACAGGCCGACAACCTGCGTGATTACCGCGCACGCCTGAAGGAGCACGCGCGCGAGCAGCGCGAGCTCGGCCGCCTGCGCAGCAAGCCCAGCCGTACCCGCGACCAGGTCGACATCGCCCTGCTGGCCAACGCCGAATCGCTGGAAGATGTAACCCAAGCGCATGCGCTGGGCGCCCACGGCCTGGGCCTGTACCGCACCGAATTCCTGTTCCTGCAGCGCAACGAACTGCCGGACGAAGAAGAACAGTTCCAGACCTACCGCGATGCGGCACTGGGCATGAGTGGCCGCCCGGTGACCATCCGCACCCTCGACCTGGGTGCAGACAAGGCCGACCGCACCGGCCTGACCCTGAGCAACGAGGAAAACCCGGCGCTGGGCCTGCGCGGCGTGCGCCTGTCACTGGCCCGGCCCAAGGTGGCCGACACCCAGATGCGCGCGATCCTGCGCGCCTCGGCCTACGGCAAGCTGCGCGTACTGGTGCCCATGGTCAGCACCCGCGACGAACTGCTGGCGGTACGCCGGCGCATGCTGAAACTGGGCGAGCAACTGCGCGCCGAGGGCCACATGGTGGCCGAGCATGTGCCACTGGGCGCGATGATCGAAGTGCCCGCCGCCGCGCTGGCGCTGGAGAGTTTCATCGACCTGGTCGACTTCCTGTCGATCGGCACCAACGATCTGGTGCAGTACCTGCTGGCCGCCGACCGCAACAACGAAGCACTGGGCGAACTGTATTCGCCGCTGCACCCGGCCGTGCTGCGGCTGCTGCAGATGGTGATCGAGACAGGCGCACGCCATCGCATTCCGGTGGCGGTCTGCGGGGAGATCGCGGGCGACGCACGGATGACCCCGCTGCTGCTGGCGCTGGGCCTGACCGAGTTCAGCCTGCACCCGGGCACCCTGCTGGAGGTACGCCGAGCTGTCCGTGATGCCGACCTCGGTGCGCTGCGCGCCCGCGCACCGAAGCTGCTGGGCATGCGTGACCGCCGCGGCATCGAGCGCTGGCTGGCGTTGGTGGCGGACGCGTCCTGATTCCCGCGCTACGCGCTCGCCGGGCACGGCCCGGCGCTACCGCCGCGTGTCACCTTTGGCAGCGCCGGGCCATACCCGGCGGAATGCGTGGACCCCGGTGGCCGCAGGCCAGCGGGGTATGCGCTGAAACATCCCCTTGCGATAATGACGCGCTGAACACCCCTGTTGCCGCATCCTTGCCAGGATCGCGGCTTTTCTTATCCCGCGGGAGCTGCGATGGCTGAGGCTGTACGCCACGACAAGACTGCGCGCCAGTTGCGGATGCTGTCCGATGCACTGGACAGCGGTCGGCTGGGCCCGGTACGCCGTCTGGTCAATACCCTGGCGCCGGCCGAGATCGGCAACCTGCTCGAATCGCTGCCACCGGGCAAACGCGAGATCGTCTGGGGCCTGGTCGATCCGGAAGACGACGGCGAGGTGCTGGTCCACGTCGGCGACGACGTGCGCGAGAGCCTGCTCGCGGACATGGACCCGGACGAGATCATCGCCGCGGTCGAAGACCTCGACATCGACGATCTGGCCGACCTGGTCGAAGACCTGCCGGACACGGTCATCGACGAAGTCCTCAAGTCGATGGACCGCGAAAACCGCGAGCGCCTGGAACAGGTGCTGTCCTACCCCGAGGACAGCGCCGGCCGCCTGATGAACCCGGACGTGGTGACGGTGCGCGCCGACGTCAATGTCGACGTGGTGCTGCGCTACCTGCGCCTGCGCGGCGAACTGCCCGACCATACCGATCACCTGTTCGTGGTCAGCCGCCGTCACCAGTATCTCGGCCGCGTGTCGCTGGCCTCGCTGGTGACCCATGAAGACACCACCCCGATCAACCGCCTGATCGACGATGAGCAGCCTGCCATCGATGTCGGCGAGAGCGACCAGGAAGTGGCGCGGCAGTTCTCCGACCATGACTGGATCTCCGCGCCGGTGGTCGATGACAACAACATCCTGATCGGCCGCATCACCATCGATGACGTGGTCGACATCATCCGTGGCCAGGCCGAGCACCAGGCGCTGGGCGCCGCCGGCCTGGACGAGGACGAGGATCTGTTCAGCCCGGTCTGGCGCGCGATGCGGCGCCGACTGATGTGGCTGTCGGTGAACCTGTGCACCGCGTTCCTGGCCTCCAGCGTGGTCGGCCACTTCGAAGGCACCATCGACAAGCTGGTCGCACTGGCCGTGCTGATGCCGATCGTCGCCGGGCTCGGCGGCAATGCCGGCACTCAGGTGCTGGCGCTGATGGTGCGTGGCCTGGCGCTGGGCCAGGTCGGCAGTTCCAACGCACGCACGCTGCTGTGGAAGGAAGTACGGGTCGCGCTGCTCAATGGTGTGGTGCTCGGCTCGGTGCTGGGCCTGATCGTGCTCGCCTGGTTCCACTCGCCCGGACTCTCGGCGGTGATCGCCATCGCGCTGACCTGCAACCTGTTGTTCGCGGCACTGGCCGGCGTGCTGGTGCCCTTGGGCCTGAAGCGCTTCGGCTTCGATCCGGCGCTGGCCAGCGGCATCTTCCTGACCGCGGTGACCGATTCGATGGGCTTCTTCACCTTCCTCGGCCTGGCCACCATGGTCCTGCTGCACTGACTGGAATTGCCATGGCAACGACGATCGAAAACTACTTTGCGCCGGGTTGGCGCGACCAGCCTCACACCTGCGCGGCCTGCGAGTGGAAAGGCAGTTCACGGGCAATGGTGATGGAGCTGGACGAGGACGCCACCGAGTACGTGTGCCCGGTGTGTGAGAACCCGCTGCTGGTGGTGCTGCATCCGGACATGGCGCAGGTGCAGGCCGCAGCCGCAGGCGGCAATGCCGAAGCGCAGGAGCAGCTGCAGATCATCGCCAGCTTCCCGCGCCCGCAGTGATGCGGCGCACGATGCCGGGCTGGCCGCAGCACACTACCATCGAAGCGACCTCGCCCTCATGGGAATCGCCATGCTTCGATCGTTCTCGCGCTGGCTGCCACTGCTGGCCCTGCTGATGATGACCGGGTGCGCCAGTACGCCGCCCAGTGGGCGCGGCCACTTCGAGGCACGCGCGGTGAAGGTGGACGGCGAAACCGCCTACTACCAGGTGTTCATTCCAGCCGAAACCGCGCGCGCGTCTGGGCCGCTGCCGGTGGTGCTGTTCCTGCACGGTTCCGGCGAGCGCGGCGGCGATGGCGTGAAGCAGACCCACGCAGGCCTGGGCCCGTACCTGCGTCGGCACGCCGCCGATTTCCCCGCGCTGGCGGTGTTTCCGCAGGTACCCGGCCGTGGAGAATGGAGTGGACGCAACAACCGTGTGGCCGTGGCCGCGCTCGATGCAACAATCGCCGAATTCGGCGCCGACCCTGCAAGGCAGTACCTGACCGGGATGTCGATGGGTGGCTACGGCAGCTGGAACATCGCCCTGGATGACCCGCAGCGCTTCGCCGCGATCGTGCCGGTCTGCGGTGCGGTACTGGCGCCGCGTGCGGTACGTCCCACCCTGTTCGTGGAGCAGGTGACGAACGAAGCGGATCCCTATGCAGTGATCGCGCAACGGTTGCAGCGCACCCCGATCTGGATCTTCCACGGCGCGCTGGATGATGTGGTGCCGCCGGATGACGACCGCCGGCTGCATGCCGCCTTCCAGACCGCAGGCGCGCGTGACGTGCGCTATACCGAGTACGCGGAAGGCAACCACAATGCCTGGGATGCCACCTACGCCGACGCGGCGATGTGGGCGTGGTTGTTCAAGCAGAAGCGCTGAGCGCCTGTTCTGGTAGATGCCAACCTTGGTTGGCACTGCTCTGGTAGATGCCAACCTTGGTTGGCACTGTTCTGGTAGATGCCAACCTTGGTTGGCACTGTTCTGGTAGATGCCAACCTTGGTTGGCACTGGCCTACCCAAGATCAAGCCATTCCCCGATGTTCGTCGCAGGCATGTCCACCCAAGCTTGCGCCATGCAAAACGTCCGTCTCCTGCTCGGCCGTCGCTCCAGCGTCGGCCTCAGCTACCTCCTCACTACCGTCGTGGATCGCCGCGCGCCCGTGTTCGCCAACGATGCTGCCGCAGCCCTGGCAATCCAGGAATTCCAGAGGCTCGATCAGGAAGGCTTCACCCGCTCGATCGCCTACGTAGTCATGCCCGATCACATCCACTGGCTGGTTGAATTGCGTGCAGGAACATTGGAAACCGTCATGAAGCGCTTCAAATCGCGCACGGCGCAGCAGGCAAACCGGTTGTTGGGAAGGGTCGGGCGTTTCTGGCAGGCCTGCTACCACGATCATGCGATCCGCTCGGACGAATCGTTGTACCGGCATGCGATGTACCTGATGGGTAATCCGATCAGGGCGGGTCTGACGACGCAGTTGGGTCAGTATCGGCACGCATGGTGCGAGCGGGAGCTCGAGGCTTTGGGTGATCGGCCTGAGGCATTCACGGACGGATAGTGCCAACCAAGGTTGGCATCTAGCAGTGCACGTGCCAACCAAGGTTGGCATCTACCAGAGCGGGGCCAGTGCCAACCAAGGTTGGCACCCACCGGCAATCAACCCAGCAGGGTTTCCAGTACGGCCATGCGCACGGCGACGCCGTTGGCGACCTGGCGCAGCACCCACGACTGCGGGCCGTCGGCCACGTCGTCGGTCACTTCCACGCCGCGGTTGATCGGGCCCGGGTGCAGCACGGCTGCATCCTTGCCGGCGCGGGCCAGGCGTGCGGTGTTCAGGCCGTACTGCGCGTGGTACTGCTCCAGCGACGGCACCAGGCCTTCTTCCATGCGCTCGCGCTGCAGGCGCAGCATCATCAGCGCGTCGACGCCTTCCAGCATCGCGTCGAAATCATCACCCACCACGCAGCCCTTCAGGGTGTCGTCGTCCGGCAGCAGCGACTGCGGGCCGCACACGCGGATCTCGCCCACGCCCAGCGTACGCAGCGCATGCAGGTCGGTGCGGGCCACGCGCGAGTGCTTGACGTCGCCGACGATCACCACCTTCATCTTCGAGAAGTCCGGGCCCTTGGCCTGGCGCAGGGTCAGCATGTCCAGCAGGCCCTGGGTCGGATGCGAGCTGCGGCCGTCGCCGGCATTGACCAGCGCGGTGCCCTCGCCCGCCACGGCAGCCAGCGCTGCCACGGCGCCGTCGTCCGGGTGGCGTACGACGAAACCACGCACGCCCATCGCTTCCAGGTTCTTCAGCGTGTCGCAGGCGGTTTCGCCCTTGCGCGTGGACGAGGTGGAGGCGTCGAAGTTCAGCACGTCCGCGCCCAACCGCTGCGCCGCCAGATGGAACGAGCTGCGGGTACGGGTGGAGGGTTCGAAGAACAACGTGCACACCGCCGATCCGCCCAGCACATGGCGCTTGTTGCCGACGCGGCCCACCGCGGCATCGCGGATCTGGCCGGCGCGGTCGAGCAGTTGCACCAGGGTGTCGCGGGGCAGACCTTCAAGCGTCAACAGGTGGCGCAGGCGGCCGGAGTCATCGAGTTGCTGGGCGGTCATGGCGGAGTTCGTATCGTCAGGGAATGGGAATGGCGTCGTCCGGCGACGACAACCAGCGGTCGATGATCACCGCCGCAGCCACGGCATCGAGGGCAGCCGCATCGCGGCGGCGCTTGCGCCCTTCGGCGCGCTCGACGGCGAAGCGGCGGGCGGCCTCGACCGAGCTGGAACGCTCGTCGATCATCACCACCGGCAGTTTGAAACGTTCCCGCAGCTGGCGGGCAAAGCCCTGCGCACGCTTGCGGTTCGGCTGGTCCTGGCCGTCCAGGGTCAGCGGATCGCCAACCACCAAGCCATCGGGCTTCCATTCCTTGAGAAGGCGTTCGATCGCCGCCCAGTCGGGACCATTGCCGTGCACATCGACCACGGCCACCGCGCGCGCATGCGCGGCGAACGCACTGCCGATCGCCACACCGATCCGGCGCGAGCCGACATCGAAGCCGAGTACGGTGCCATCGCGACGGATGAGGGCGGGCTCAGACATGGCCGCTGTAGTCGGTCAGCCGGAACAGATCGACGCCAATGCGCGAGGCGGCGCCCTGCCAGCGCTGTTCCAGCGGCAGCTGGAACACCAGCTCGGCGTCGGCCGGCACGGTCAACCAGCTGTTCTCGGACAGTTCGCTTTCCAGCTGGCCGGCACTCCAGCCCGCGCAGCCCAGGGTGACCACAGCGTTGGCCGGGCCTTCACCGCGCGCCATCGCCTCGAGGATGTCACGCGAGGTGGTCAGGTACAGGCCATCACCGACGACCAGGCTGGAATCCCACGCGCGCGCATCGTCATGGATGACGAAACCACGTTCGGGATGCACCGGCCCGCCATTGAGTACTGGACGCGCCTGCAGACCGCCATCGACGGTGGCGATGTCCATCTGCGCAAGCACTTCGCCCAGGGTGTACTCGGAAGGCTGGTTGACCAGCACCCCCATTGCCCCGTTCTCATCGTGCTGGCAGATCAGCGCAACGGTGCGGGCGAAGGTGGCGTCGATCAGCGACGGCAGCGCCACGAGCAGGTGATTGGCGAGGGAAGTCGGCGTTACTGGCATGGGCGTCATTCTAACCGCTGCGGCCGGATGCGGGCGCGAAGGGATGGGCTAGGATGGCGCTCTTGCAAGGAGGACGACCGGATGCAGCAGGACGCAACGCTGTCATGGCCCACCCGCAGCATGATCGTGTTGATCGCATTGCTGCAGGGGCTGATGCTTTTCGCCGCCCAGGAACTGGCCGATCAATGGCCGTTCCGGGACATCGGCTGGCACTACTGCTGGTATGCCTGGGTACTGACCGTGCCCACCGCGGTGGCCCTGACGCTGGTCGATCTGAAGGCGTGGCGCCTGTGGCTGCACGCCGGGCTGGCCTCGCTGCTGGTGCTTGCGCTCGCGGCCTGGGCCGCCTGGAACCTGAGCGGAGAAACCGCGCTGTATGCGGCCGGGCTGCAGGTTCCGCTCTCGGTCTGCCTGGCGGTTGCCACGTTCATTGCCCTACCGTGGTGGCAGTTCCGCCTGCACGCGGGTCATTGGCGGGCCGACTACGGCGCACTGTTCGAACGTGCGTGGCAGAACGGTCTCACCCTGGTGCTGGCGGCGGTGTTCACCGGCTTGACCTGGCTGCTGCTGTGGCTGTGGGCGGCGCTGTTCCGGATGGTCAAGGTCGACTTCTTCCACGTGCTGTTCGGCAGCGATGCCTTCATCGCCTTGGCCACCGGCATGCTGGCGGGCTTCGGCGTGCTGATCGGGCGCACCCAGCATCGCGCGATGCAGATTACCCGCCAGGTGCTGTTCGCGATCTGCCGCGGCCTGCTGCCGTTGCTGTCGTTCATCGCGGTGCTGTTCGTGCTGTCGCTGCCGTTCACCGGGCTGGCGCCGTTGTGGGCCACGCGCTCGGCCGCCAGCCTGCTGCTGGTGCTGGCGGTGCTGCTGATCAGCCTGGCCAACGCGGTCTACCAGCACGACGACGGCACCCCGCCCTACCCGGCCTGGTTGCGCCGGCTGGTCGAGGCCAGCCTGCTGGCATTGCCGATCTACGCCGGCCTGGCGTTGTACGCGATGACCCTGCGGGTCAGCCAATATGGCTGGACCCTCTCGCGCTTCTGGGGCTTCGCGGTTGCGGTGCTGATCGCCGGCTATGCCATCGGCTACGCCTTCGCCGCACTGCGCCGGCAGGGGCGTTGGCTGCATCGGCTTGAGCCGGTCAACCGCTGGATGTGCTGGACCGTGCTGGCCACTGCGCTGCTGGCCATCTCCCCGGTGATCGACCCGGTGCGCATCACCTTGGCCAGCCAGATGAAGCGCCTGCGCGCCGATCCGGCATTGATGACCGCGGACGCTGCAAACCAGCTGCGTTTCGAGCTGGGCCGCCGTGGTGTGCAGGCGCTGCGCACGCTGCAGAAGGCACCTTCATTGGCGGCCGATACCCGCGCCTCCAGCATCATCGTGCAGGCACTGGCCCGGCAGAAGCGCGAGTCGCGCTGGGACAACGACATCGACGATGGCGTGCGCGATCTGGCCGGCCTGAAGGCACGGATCGTGCTGGCCAAGGGCACCGCATCGCCAGCCGATGACTGGTGGCAGGCAGTACTGGATCGGCACTTGAGCGCAGGCGATTGCCTGGACGACGACAAGATCGGCGACAAGCGCTGCGTCGCCCTGCGTCGTGACCTGGACGGCGATGGCGAAGATGAAGTGCTGCTGTGCATGACCAGTCTGTACAGCGGTCCGCGCTGCCAGCTGCACGTGCGTGAACCCGCTGGCTGGAGAAAGGAGGGTGATGTTTCCTTCCAGGACGTTGACCAGCGCACTTCGGACGAGGCCCCACAGGCCCTGCGCGATGGCCGCCTGACCGTGCAGCCGCCACGCTGGCCCACGCTGCTGCTTGACGGCGCGGCGGGCCAGCTGGAGATTGATCGCAGCAAAGACCGCGCGGAGGCGGCAACACCATGAGCGGATACTGCCGCATCGCCCCGGGCCACCCGGTGCACGAGTACTACCACGCCAACGAATATGGTTTCCCGCAGCGCGATGAGCGCGAGCTGTTCGAGCGCCTGCTGCTGGAAATCAACCAGGCCGGCCTGAGCTGGGAAACCATCCTGAAGAAGCGCGAGGGATTCCGCGCGGCCTATGACGCCTTCGACGTCGATCGCGTCGCCGCCTATGCCGAGCAGGACATCGAGCGCCTGCTGTCGGACCCTGGGATCATCCGCAACCGCTTGAAGGTGATGGCGGCGATCCACAACGCACAGGTGATCCAGCAGCTGCGCCAGAGCCACGGCAGCTTCGCCGCGTGGCTGGACGCGCACCACCCGCGCAGCAAGGCCGACTGGGTAAAGCTGTTCAAGAAGACCTTCCGCTTCACCGGTGGCGAGATCACCGGCGAGTTCCTGATGAGCCTGGGCTACCTGCCGGGCGCGCATGCCGAGGACTGCCCGGTGCACGCCAAGCTGCTGAAGCTGGCGCCACCGTGGGTGCAGGCCCTGCCCCGGTAGTGCCGGCCGCTGGCCGGCAGACCTTCGCAGGATGCCAGGGTTGATCGCGTTGCCGGCCAGCGGCCGGCACTACCCGTGAGCCGTCAGACGCCCATGTACCGGCCCGGGCGGTGGTTGAACATCAGCACCAGGCTGAGCACCACCGCGCCGATGGCCGAGTACATCACCTTCGACGGCGACAGCACGAAGAACGCAGCCACCATCAGGCACGCATCGAAGGACATCTGCACCTTGCCGGCGCTCCAGCCACGGGTGCGCTGCAGGTACACCGCCAGGATGCCGATGCCGCCAAGGCTGGCGCGGTGGCGGATGAAGAACAGGATGCCCAGGCCGGACAACGCGCCACCGACCAGCGCCGAGTACAACGGCGCGATATGCGAGAAGTCGGCCCAGCGCGGCAGGATGTCGGTCAGCAGGCCGCAGGCGGTGACCGCCGCGAACGTCTTCAGGGTGAATTCCCAGCCCATGCGGCGCACGGCCACCCAGTAGAACGGCAGGTTGACCAGCACGAACACCAGGCCGAAGTTCCAGCCCATGGCGTAGTGCAGCAGGAAGGCCATGCCGGCCATGCCGCCGATCATCAGCCCGCCCTTGGCGAAGATAGCCAGGCCCAGCGAGGCCACCAGCATCGCCAGCACCATGCCCTGCACGTCCTCGGCGACCGAGTGGCGCAGTGCCTTCTCATCGGCGGGGGTGCCGGCAACATCGGGCGGCGGGGTCAGCGGGCCAGCGGTGACCAGGTGGCCGTCAGCGTCGTCGCACGGCGCCGGGCCATGGGATTGGAGGGACATACAGGTGGGGGCACTACGGGTGGGGAGCGGTATTAGACACGATCTGCATGACAGTTGCAGATGAAATCGTTCAGTTGGGAGTTCCGGCGAACGGCGCAGCCCCTCGCGGCTGGGCGGCATACTGCCTCCAAATCTGGCAGTGGGCCGGGCGGGTGGGCTGTGCAGGGGGCGCTGCAAGTACGTCCATGTAAGCTCGGTCGCCGCATCCATGCGGCTCACGCCCCTGCACAGCCCACCTGCCCGGCCTTGGACAGGTTCCGTGCGCGTCCAGCCACGTAAAGAGAAAAGAAGAGCAAAAGCGGGTCGCTGCGCTCGGTGGAGCGGTGGGTTCAGCGCTGGGTGGCGAGGTGGTGTGCGACCAGGGCGTTTGCGTGGCCATGGCCCAGCCCATGCTCGGATTTCAGGAAGCTGACCAGCTCCATGTGCTTCAGCCCCGGCCGTTTGGCCAGCAGCCCCAGCCAATGCGCCACCGGCTGCCCGTAGGTCTTCTCGATGGACGGAAAGTAGGACGCCGGGCCCTTGGGTTTGCTGTCGGTGCTCATGTGCTGCTCCCTGTTGTTTGGAAAGTACCCATTCGACGAACCACGGAACCACAAATCGACATGGCGGATTTACAAACCAGCACCGGTACAGCCCGGCACCTATCCACGCATGGCGTGGATCTACGTGTCGACCAAGGTCGACACCCACTAAGAGCAGGCCATGCCATTCCAAAAGATCGCGGGAAACTGTCGAAGGCGGGGTGGGTCCGGTTGCGGGGGTGTCCGCGGCATGGATGCCGCGGCCAAGCCTACAGGGACGTATTCACGGCGTCCCCCGCAACCGGACCCACCCCGCCAAACCCGGGAAACCGATGTTGCTGTTGCTTCGACTTCGGCTTTTGCTCTTGCTTCGGCTGCTGCTGTTGAGGTTGCCGGCCAGCGGCCGGCACTACCGCGGGCGCCGGGCGCAGCCCGGCCGTATCATCCCCTCATGCCGCGTGAAAACCTCAACGACCTGCAAGCCTTCGTCCACGTTGCCCGCGAAGGCAGCTTCACCAAGGCCGCCGCCCAGCTGGGCGTCTCCCAGTCCGCCCTCAGCCATGCCATGCGCGGGCTGGAAGAACGGCTGGGCGTGCGCCTGCTGACCCGCACCACCCGCAGCGTCGCCACCACCGAGGCGGGTGCTCGCCTGCTGGAAACCCTGGCCCCGCGCCTGGCCGAGATCGAAGACGAACTGGCCGCGCTGGCCGAATATCGCGAGCGGCCCGCAGGTACCATCCGCATCAATGCCACCGGCCACGCCGCCGAATACCTGGCCTGGCCAAGGCTGGCGCCGCTGCTGCAGCAGTACCCGGACCTGAAGGTCGAGCTGACCACCGATTACGGCCTGGCCGACATCGTTGCCGAGCGCTACGACATCGGCATCCGTCTCGGTGAGCGCCTGGCACGCGACATGGTGGCGCTGCCGATCAGCCCGCCGCTGCGCATGCGCGTGGTGGGCGCGCCGTCGTACTTCCGCCAGCAGGTGGCACCGGTGCATCCGCACGATCTGGCCGGGCACAACTGCATCACCCTGCGCCTGCCCACCCATGGCGGCCTGATGCCGTGGGATTTCGGCCAGGACGGCAACGAGCTGAGCATCCGCGTCTCTGGCCAGTGGACCTTCAACACCATGGGCATGACGCGGGCAGCAGCGCTGGCTGGCAGTGGCCTGGCCTGGCTGCCCGAGGACCAGGTGCAGGCGGCCCTGCAGGAGGGCCAGCTGCAATCAACACTGGATGACTGGTGCCCGCACTTCGACGGCTACTACGCGTACTACCCGTCGCGCCGGCATGTCACCGTGGCGATGCGCACCGTGCTTGATGCGCTGCGCGGGCCGATGATGGATTGAGGGGTGCGGACCAACGGTCCGCACCCACCACAGAACGTACCCACTGCGATCAGCCCTTGGCCTGTGCCGCACGCTGTGCGTTGTAGCGCTCGCCGACGATGGCGATCTCCTGCAGCGTCTGCGCGATACGCTCCAGCTCGGCCGGCGACAACTGCAGGTCGGCGGCGGCCAGATTCTCTTCCAGGCGATGGACCTTGGTCGTACCCGGAATCGGCACGATCCAGGGCGCCTGCGCCAGCAGCCAGGCCAGCGCGACCTGTGCCGGGGTGGCGCCGCGCGCCGCCGCGATCGTGGTGATGCGATCAACCAGCGCTTGATTGGCCCGACGTGCTTCCACTTCGAAACGTGGCACGGTATTGCGGAAATCGTTGTCGGCGAAGGTGGTGTCGGCGTTGATCGCGCCGGTCAGGAAGCCGCGACCCAGCGGACTGAACGGGACGAAGCCGATGCCCAGTTCCTGCAGCGCCGGCAGCAGTTCGCGTTCCGGCTCACGCCACCACAGCGAGTACTCGCTCTGCACAGCAGCCACCGGCTGCACGGCATGGGCGCGACGCACCGTGGCCGCACTGGCTTCGGACAAGCCGAAGTGGCGCACCTTGCCCTCGGCGATCAGGTCACGCACGGTACCGGCGACGTCCTCGATCGGCACGTTCGGATCCACACGGTGCTGGTAAAACAGGTCGATATGGTCCGTGCGCAGACGCTTGAGGCTGGCTTCGGCCACCGCGCGGATGTTCTCCGGGCGACTGTCCAGGCCGGTGTCGACCTGTGCGTCCTTGAAGCCGAACTTGGTGGCGATCACCAGCTTGTCGCGGTGCGGTGCCAGCGCTTTGCCGAGCAGATCTTCGTTGGTATACGGCCCATAGACTTCGGCGGTGTCGAAGAAGGTCACGCCGCGTTCGACCGCCGCATGCAGCAGGGCGATGCCCTGGCTCTGCTCGACGGCGGGACCGTAGCCGTGGCTCAGGCCCATACAGCCCAGGCCCAGGGCGGAGACTTTCAGGCCGCTGCGGCCGAGTTCACGTGTCTGCATCGTCGTGCTCCAGTAGGGGAGCGATGACGATACGCCTGCAGGGCCGGCGGATTGAACGACCTGGATGGCAGTCGGTCATGACTGGATTTCATGAATGCCGTCCGGCCACCCATCGCACTGGCGCCGGTGGCCGGCGCCGCCGTTACCGGACCTCGGAAATCTCCACGCCATCCAGCCCCTGCGACAGGGTGCGGGCATCGCCGCCCTGGCTGAGCTTGATGCGCAGGCGCACTTCGTTCTGCGAATCGGCGTAGCGCAGTGCGTCCTCGTAGCTGATCTCACCGGCCTGGTACAGCTCGAACAGGCTCTGGTCGAAGGTCTTCATGCCCAACTGGACCGAATCCTTCATCAGCTCCTTCAGCTTGTGGATCTCGCCGTCGCGGATGTAGTCCTGCACCAGCGGCGTGCCCAGCAGGATCTCCATCGCGACCTTGCGCGAGCGGCCATCCGGCGAAGGAATCAACTGCTGCGCGACCACGCCCTTGAGGTTCAGCGACAGATCCATCAGCAGCTGGTTGCGGCGATCTTCCGGGAAGAAGTTGACGATGCGGTCCATCGCCTGGTTGGCATTGTTGGCGTGCAGGGTGCACAGCACCAGGTGACCGGTTTCAGCGAAGGCGATGGCGTGGTCCATGCCCTCGCGGGTACGCACCTCGCCGATCATGATCACGTCCGGGGCCTGGCGCAGGGTGTTCTTCAGCGCGGCTTCCCAGCTGTCGGTATCGATGCCGACTTCGCGCTGGGTGATGATGCAGCCCTCGTGCTTGTGCACGAATTCGATCGGGTCTTCGATGGTGATGATGTGCCCGGTCGAATTCTGGTTGCGGTAGCCGATCATCGCGGCCAGCGACGTGGATTTACCGGTACCGGTAGCGCCGACGAACAGGATGATGCCGCGCTTGGTCATCGCCAGCGTCTTGATGATCGGCGGCAGGCTCAGCTCTTCCACGGTCGGGATGCGCGTCTCGATGCGACGCAGCACCATGCCGACCTGGTTGCGCTGGTAGAAGCAGCTCACACGGAAGCGGCCGACACCGGACAGGCCGATGGCGAAGTTGCATTCGTGGGTCTTTTCGAATTCCTCGCGCTGCGCCGGCGTCATCACGTTCAGCACCAGGTCGCGGCTCTGCTGCGGCGTCAGCGGAGTCTGGGTGATCGGCGAGATCTTGCCGTTGACCTTGATCGCCGGCGGCATGCCAGCGGTGATGAACAGGTCCGAGGCGCGCTGGTGCGCCATCAGCTTGAGAAACGAAGTGAAATCGATGGTGGTCGCGGTGGTGTTCACGGCGGGCTCCCAATGGGGCATGTACCAGGAATCGGTCGGTGGAGGAAACAGCGCGGGGCCGATGGCGTAGTGCTGCGCCCTGCCCCACCATTGCCTCGCCTTACTCGAACAGACGCTTGTCCTTGGCGTATTCGCGGGCCTGGTTGCGGGTGATCAGGCTGCGCTTGACCAGGTCCTGCAGGTGCTGGTCCAGGGTCATCATGCCGTACTGCTGGCCGGTCTGGATGGCCGAATACATCTGCGCCACCTTGTCTTCGCGGATCAGGTTGCGGATAGCCGGGGTGCCGACCATGATTTCCCACGCAGCAGTACGACCGCCACCGACCTTCTTCAGCAGCGCCTGCGAAATGACCGCGCGCAGCGATTCGGACAGCATCGAGCGCACCATCGGCTTTTCGCCGGCCGGGAACACGTCGATGATGCGGTCGATGGTCTTGGCCGCCGAACTGGTGTGCAGGGTGCCGAACACCAGGTGGCCGGTTTCCGCAGCGGTCAGCGCCAGGCGGATGGTTTCCAGGTCACGCAGTTCGCCGACCAGGATGATGTCCGGGTCCTCACGCAGCGCCGAGCGCAGCGCCTCGTTGAAACCATGCGTATCGCGATGCACTTCGCGCTGGTTGATCAGGCACTTCTGCGAGGTGTGCACGAATTCGATCGGATCCTCGACAGTGAGGATGTGGCCGTATTCGTTCTTGTTGATGTAGTCGATCATCGCCGCCAGCGTGGTCGACTTGCCCGAACCGGTCGGGCCGGTCACCAGGATCAGGCCCTGCGGCTGCTGGATCACCTCGCGGAACAGCGGCGGGCAGGCCAGGTCTTCCAGGGTCAGCACTTCGGACGGAATGGTACGGAACACCGCACCGGCGCCGCGGTTCTGGTTGAACGCATTGACACGGAAGCGCGCCAGCGACGGGATCTCGAAGGAGAAGTCGACTTCGAGGAATTCCTCGTAATCGCGGCGCTGCTTGTCGGACATGATGTCGTACACCAGCGCGTGGACCTGCTTGTGGTCCAGGGCTGGAATGTTGATCCGGCGAACGTCGCCGTCCACACGGATCATCGGCGGCAGGCCTGCGGACAGATGCAGGTCGGACGCTTTGTTCTTTACGGAAAACGCCAACAGCTCGGCGATATCCATGAGCGGCTACTCCCCAATAACGGCTTCGACTGGAAGGATCTTTCCCCGGGCGGCAGTATAGCCTCCTGATTGAACGGAACGCGTTACGTGGCCACTCCCCTGCCCCAGATCCTGAGCAACCTGCACAACGCCGCCGATGCCGCCGGGCGGCCACCGCCGCGCCTGCTGGCGGTGTCCAAGACCCAGCCGGCCGAGGCTGTCGCGGCCCTTGCCGCGCAGGGCCAGAGCGCCTTCGGCGAGAACTACGTGCAGGAGGCGCTGGCCAAGATGCAGGAACTGCAGCAGCTGGGCCTGGAATGGCATCTGATCGGCCACCTGCAGTCGAACAAGGCCGAACCGGTGGCCACGCACTTCGACTGGGTGCAGAGCGTGGACCGGCCCAAGCTGGTCACCGCCCTGGCCCGCTACCGCCCTGCTGAACGTGGCCCGCTGAACGTGCTCATCCAGGTCAACATCGATGACGAATCGAGCAAGCACGGCTGCGTGCCGGAGGACGTGGAGGCGTTGGCCGCGGCCATCGCCGCCGAACCCAAGCTGCGGTTGCGCGGCCTGATGGCGATTCCTGCGCCATGGCCCGAGGCCGAGCGCCGGCGCGATGCGTTCGTGCGCATGCGCACACTTTTCGAGGCGCTGGCCGCCCGTCATCCGCAGGTGGACACCCTGTCGATGGGCATGAGCAGCGACTACGCTGAAGCCATTGCCGAAGGTGCCACCCTGGTGCGCATCGGCACCGCCCTGTTCGGCGCGCGTCCGCGCCCGGCCTGATTCCAAGGAGATTCTCATGGCAGCTGATTCCATCACCTTCATCGGCGGCGGCAACATGGCACGCAGCCTGATCGCCGGCCTGATCCGGCAGGGCGTGCCGGCCACGCATATCCACGTGGCCGAACCGGTGGCCGGACTGCGGGAAGCACTGGCTGCCGATTTCGGCGTGCAGACCCATGACAACGCGGCCGACGCCGCAGCACAAGGCGATACGTGGCTGCTGGCGGTGAAGCCGCAGGTGCTGCGCGATGTCTGCCAGTCACTGCAGGTGCTGGCGCAGGCGAGCAAGCCCTTGGTGATCTCGATCGCCGCCGGCATCACCAGCCCGCAGCTGCAGCGCTGGTTGGGTGGCTCGCTGCCGGTGGTGCGCGCGATGCCCAACACCCCGGCGCTGCTCGGTGCCGGGGTTACCGGTCTGTATGCAACGCCCTCGGTGGATGCGCAGCAGCATGCGCAGGCCGAACGTGTGTTGGCCAGCGCTGGACGCACGGTGTGGATCGACGACGAAGCGCAGATGGATTCGGTCACCGCCGTATCCGGCAGTGGCCCAGCCTATGTGTTCCTGCTGGCCGAAGCGATGGAAGCGGCGGGGATCGCACAGGGCCTGCCTGCAGAGGCGGCGCGCACGCTGGTGGTGCAGACGCTGCTGGGCGCTTCGCGCATGCTGGACGAAGCCGGTGAAAGCCCGGCCGAACTGCGTCGCCGGGTGACCTCACCCAACGGCACCACGCAGGCGGCGATCGAGAGCTTCCAGACCGGTGGGTTTGAAGCGTTGGTGGGAAAAGCACTACGTGCAGCGCAGGTGCGTGGGCGGGAGCTCTCTGCAGCGAATGATTGAAACAGGTATGCCGACCAACGGTCGGCACCCGCCGCCATCCACGCGCGGCGTGGATCTACGTGCCCAACTTGGCCATGACGAAATCGACGAAACACTGTAGACGCGGTCGTGGGCGACGGTCGGGGAGGTAGATCAGGTGCATCGGCCGTGGCTCGGGCAGATGGTCACGCAGCAGGGGCTTCAATCGTCCTGCCGCGATTTCACCAGCAAGCAGCGCCGTCGGCTGCAGCACCAGGCCCGCACCCGCCACGGCTGCTTCGCGCAGCGCGTAACCGTCATTGCTGGTCAACCGTGCTTCCCAGTCCACCTGTTCGCCGTTGGCCAACTGCCAACCGTGACCACCGCGCCAGGCCAGGTGGCTCAGGCAATCATGTCCTTCAAGATCGGCAGGCGTGCGCGGCGTACCGCGGCGGCGCAGGTACGACGGTGATGCGCACAGGCTCATCGCATACGGCGGCAGCGGCCGCGCCACCAGTTCCTGCGACGGCAGCGGACCGACGCGTATCGCTGCATCGAAGCCATCCTCGATCAGATCGATGCGGCGATTGCTCAGGTCCAGTTCGAGGTTCAGCAGCGGCTGTGCCCGCAGCAGCTCGGCCAGCAGCGGTGCGAGTACACAGCTGCCCCAGGTGGTCGGCGCACTGACCCGCAACAGCCCGCGTGGCTGCACCTGCAGCCCGGCCACGTCGGCCTCGGCCTGCTGCACCTGTTCCAGCACCTGCCGGCAACCGGCCAGATAGGCATTGCCGGCTTCGGTCAGGCGTTGGCGCCGGGTGTTCCGCTGCAGCAGCGCGGTGCCCAGATGCGCTTCCAGCTGCTGGATGTACTTGCCGACCATCACCGCCGAGACCTGCAGCTGGCTGGCGGCGGCGGAAAAACTGCCGTGCTCGGCCACGGCGACGAAGGCCTGCATGCAGCGCAAGGTATCCATTGCAAACCCATGGTTAGGAATATGCGAATCATACGCCACTTACCAAACCAGCCGGCGACGGCGCAGACTGCGTCCATCCCCTCTCGCAAGGAGCTGTCATGAAGATTCTTCTCGTCGGTGCCAGCGGCACCCTCGGCCAGGCCGTTGCCCGCCACCTGGGCCAGCAGCACGAGATCCTCGCAGCCGGCCGCCGCAGCGGCAGCCTGCGCGTGGACCTCACCGACGACGCCAGCGTGCGCGAGCTGTTCGCGCAGACCGGCCCGGTCGATGCAGTGATCTCCACCACCGGCAAGCTGCATTTCGGCCCCCTGCAGCAGATGACCCCCGAACAGTTCAACATCGGCCTGCAGGACAAGCTGCTCGGCCAGGTGCGCCTTGCACTGGCGGCGCAGCACCATCTCAACGCGGGCGGCTCGATCACCCTGACCAGTGGCATCGTCAGCGCGCAGCCGATCCGCGATGGTGCCAATGCCACCGCCGTCAACCATGCACTGGAAGGCTTCGTGCGCGCGGCGGCGCTGGAACTGCTGCCGCGCGGGCTGCGCATCAACGTGGTCAGCCCGAACGTGCTGGTGGAATCGATGGAGGCCTACGCTCCGTACTTCCCTGGCTTTGAAGCAGTCACCGCACAGCGCGCGGCGCTGGCCTTCCAGCGCGCGGTGGAAGGCATCCAGAGCGGCGAAACCATCACCGTCTGGTAACGAGCGTGCCGACCAGGGGCGGCACCCACCAGCACGGTCAGCCCCAGCGCATCGGGCCGTCGCCGCGCTCGCCGAGCACGTCATCCGGGTTGGCCAGGCGGCAACGCTTCAGTGACAGGCAGCCGCAGCCGATGCAACCGGTCAGCTCGTCGCGCAGCAACTGCAGCATGTGGATGCGTTCTTCGAGCTCCACCTGCCAGCGTGCCGACAGCTTGGCCCAGTCGGCCTTGGTCGGCGCCCGCCCCTGCGGCAGGCTCTCGAACGCACGCGCCACCGCCTCCAGCGGCATGCCCACGCGTTGCGCCACGCGGATCACCGCCAGCCGCCGCAGCACATCGCGGGCGTAGCGGCGCTGGTTGCCCGACGTGCGCAGGCTGCTGATCAACCCCTTGCGCTCGTAGAAATGCAGCGCAGAAACCGCTACGCCACTGCGGCGGGCGACATCGCCGACGCTCATGTCCTGTGCCAGCATCGATTGACCTCAACTTTGGTTGAGGTGGCATGCTGCTACCATCGCCGCCAGATGACAAGCGCGGCCCGTCCGCCACCCGCAGGAACCCGATGCCCTCCCCCGCTGCCACGGCCGATCCGGCCGATTCCTCCATCCTGTCCGCGCGCTATCGCGCCACCACCGTGGGCATGGTCGCCCTGGTCTCCCTGCATGCCTTCGAGGCGCTGGCGGTAGCCGCCGCTATGCCGACCGTGGCCGAGGCCCTGGACGGCCTGCGTCTGTATGCGCTGGCCTTCGGTGGCACGTTGGCCACCAGCGTGATCGGCATGACCCTGGCCGGCCGCTGGGCCGACCGCCACGGGCCTGCACGCCCGCTGTGGTGGGGCCTGGCCTGCTTCGTGCTGGGCCTGCTGCTGGCCGGCTTCGCGATGCGCATGGGCATGCTGGTGGCCGGCCGTCTGCTGCAGGGCCTCGGCGCCGGTGCCATCTCGGTCTCGCTGTATGTGATGGTAGGCCGCACCTATCCCGAGCATCTGCGGCCGAAGGTATTCGCCGCGTTCTCCGCCGGTTGGGTGGTGCCCTCGATGATCGGCCCGGCACTGAGCGGGGTGATCGTGCAGCATCTGGGCTGGCGCTGGGTGTTCCTGGCGGTGCCGCTGCTGGCGATACCGGCCGGCCTGCTGCTGCGACCGGCGCTGGCGCGCATGCAGGCTCCAGCGACCGGTGTTGCCGATGATGGCCGCGGCAGCATCGTGCGCTGGGCCACCGGCGCGTCCCTTGCTGCCCTGCTGCTGTACCTGGGTGGGCAGCAACAGGGCTTGCCGGCGCTGGTGTGCATCGGCGTGGCAATGCTGGCGCTGTTGTTCTGCGTGCATCGCCTGTTGCCGGCCGGCACCCTGCGCCTGCGCCGCGGCCTGCCCAGCGTGATCGCGCTGCGCGGTGTGGCCGCTGCCGCGTTCTTCGCCTGCGAGGCCTACCTGCCCCTGCTCCTGCAGCGCGAGCGAGGGCTGTCGCCCAGCTGGGCCGGTGCCGTGCTGAGCCTGGGTGCACTGGGCTGGTTCACCGGCTCGTGGCTGCAGGGCCACCAGCAGCGCGGCTGGTCGCGCCAGCAACTGCTGCGCGTGGGCACGCCGCTGATGACCGTGGGCATCGCCGCGACGCTGGCGGTGCTGTTCACTGCGGTGCCACTGCCGGTCGCACTGGTCGGCTGGACGCTGACCGGCTTCGGCATGGGCATGATCTACGCCAGCCTGTCGGTGCTGACGTTGTCACTGTCACCGCCGCACGAACAGGGCGCGAACACCTCGGCCCTGCAGTTGAGCGAAGCGCTGTCGGTGACCACCGCACTGGCGGTATCCGGCGCGCTGTTCGCGTTGTTCGTGGAAAGCGCCCCGCATACCGGTTACATCCTGTGCCTGGCCATCACCCTCGGCCTGGCCGCGTTCGCCACCGTGATCGCCAGGCGGGTGTAGACACGCCGCGGGTTCCGCCGGGGCACGCCCGGCGGACGCCGCGATCAGGGCTTCGCCACCGTGCCCACTTCATCGATGTCCTGGTGCAGGATGCGGCGTACTTCCAGCACCGCCTGCGGGGTTTCCTGCACGCTGTGGCCGGAAATGATCACCTTCTCCGACAGCGCGCCGGGCAGGTGCGAACTCCAGTACGGCACCAGCCCATCGTCGGACTTCTCCACCGGCAGTTCCGGTTTGCGCTGGGCGATGATCGAGTGGTACTTCAGGCCCGGCGTGATCGGCAGCTGTGCAGCGGCTTTCACGAACGGGTCGCTGGCCTTGAGGTTGTCGATGCTGTTGGGAATCTTCGGCTTGGCCGTGCCATCCACCTGCTGCTCGGCCTGCGCCAGGGCCAAAAACACATCCTCGAACTTGCCGAGGATGGTCAACGGCAGGCGAACAAGGCGGCCGATCAGGCGGCCGACCTTGTTGCCGGCGATGTCCGTGCCCTGGTGCGGGGCCGCGATGAAGATCGCACGCTCCACGTTCGGTTCGGCCTTGAAGTGCAGGAGCGGACCGAGCTTGGACTGCACCCGCTTCAGGCGTTCGCCCTTCAGGTCATAGTTGGCCAGCAGATCGTTCCACAGCACGTCGCCCGAGTCGCTGACCAGCAGCCGCGCCAGCACGCCGCCCATGCTGTGGCCGATGTAGACCATGTCCTTGGAAGCACGCGTGCTGCCGTTCGGGTCGAAATGCTTCAACGTGTCGTTGAATGCGTTGGCGATCTCATAGCGGTTCAGCGCGATCGGCGCATTGGTCGGGTAGTACACCTGCCACACCTGGAACTGCTGGCGCAGTTCGGGGTCACCCATGATCTCGTTGGCCAGGTTCACCCACGCTTCCGGGCTGCTGCCCAGGCCATGCAGCATGAAGATGATGCGGCGGTTCGGATCCCACGGCTGCATCAGGTAGATGTGCGGCTCGCCGATGCCCTCGCTCATGCCGAACAGGGTACGCAGCGACTGCGTGGCGAACCCGCTCTGCGCCAGCCACAGGCCGTAGGCGGCGGTGAAGTTGCCCGCCAGCGGCACCTCTTCGCCATGCAGGGTGATGCGCTCGGTCGCCTCCGGCGAATAGCCATCCAGCAGCACCTGGCGGGTACGCATCACGTCCTCCAGCGTGTTGCCTTCAAAACGCAGCAACGCCGTGACGTTGATCGAGGACATCTCGCTGTACTCGGGCACCGAATCGTCGTGCTGGTGGCGGCGTCCGCGACGGACGCCCTCCTCCTGCTCGTCCTTGGTGGCCTGCGCCTGTGCCGTTTCGGCCTTCGGCCCTTCCGCGGCGACCACCGGCACCACCAGCTTCGGCGGGTCCATCACCATCACCAGCTCGGCGCCGAAACCATCGCGGCGATAGGTACTGCGCATGCCGACGAAGCTGACGGTGCCGGCCGGCACGAGCTGCTTGGGGATGCTCTTCAGCGACAACCGCTGGAAATCGGACGCCAGCGTCCAGCTGCCCGCCGACACCGGCTTGGTGTAGTCCTCGCCGGCCAATGCGGCGGCGCGGGCGCGCGCGAACAACACCACGGCGGCCTTCTCGGCAGCGTAGTTGTAGTAATCGCGCACCTGCGTCTGCCGGTCCTCGAACGCACGATCGGAGGGCGAGCGTCCGCTGTAGAACAGATAGGCGTAGCCATAGCGCGCCGCCTCCAGCCACGCATCCAGCGCTGCATCGCTCATCGGCGGCTCGTTGGCCGCCTGCTTCTTCGGCGTCAGTGCCAGAGCGGCCTTCACCCACAGCTCGGACAGCGTCGACAAGCGCTGCTCGACGTTGAGGTCATCGGTCATCAACAGCGTGCTGCGGCAGACCAGGAAGTCCTTCTCGCACTGCGATTCGTCCAGCCCGGCCGCACTCAGCGTCTCGCGCGAGGCGGGGCTGAGCTTGCCGGTGTTGAGCACGTCGGCACGCTTGTTGACCAGGTAATCGCTGGACGCCACCTGCTTGACGGTGACCATCGCGCAGCCGCTGCCACCCAGCAGCAGGAAGGCAGCCAACAGCGCCGGCAGCACGCGCTGCCAGCGGAACGGGATCATCGGGGTCATTGCTGCGGGTCCTGCTCGGTGCCGGGGATGCCCTGGCGGATCACGGTGGAGAAATCATCGTCGGGGGCCATCTTCAGCGCGCGCTCGGTGATGCGGCCCTTGGCGTGCAGTTCGGCGTACGGCACGCCGGGGGTGAGCGCGCCCACCTCCTGCGCGTACTCGGCCAGGTAGCCCGAGGCCAGCAGCCGGTAGTCCAGCGGCAGGCGCGGGGCGATATGCCGCGCCAGATCGAAGACGATCGTAGTGCAGTTGCTGGTCAGGGTGTTGTAGAAACCGGGCGCGGCATCGAGCTGCCGTGCCTGGTCGATGTAGGCAGCGAACAGGGTCTTGAGCTGGTTGCGGTCCATGCCGTGCAGGCGGTAGAGGTAGACATCCTCGCCGCGGGCATTGGTGCGGGTGCGGATGATGTCGGTTTCTTCGGAGGCGACCAGCGTCATCTCGAACTTGCGGAAGAAGCCGCCCAGCGCCGAGAACGATTCACCGCGCTCCTTGCGGATTTCCAGCGAGAACACCAGGTGGCGCCCGTCCTCGAATCCGAACGAGACCAGGGTGTGGGCGATTGCCGGGCCCATCCAGTACGACAGCACCAGATCGGCCGAACGCAGCTGGTCGAGGTCGTAGCTGCGGCGCACCCAGCGCGCGTCGTAGTCGGTCTCGGTACGCCAGGTGAAATCGCGCACGTTGTCCAGCACCACGTGGCGGCCATCGAAGGATTCCACGTGCAGGCGCTGCGCCACGTCATCGGCCCAGTCGCGGTCCTGGCGCGGGGTCAGCAGCAGCCACCACAGCCCCGCAAGCGCCAGAGCGCCGGCAAAGGCCGCCCACAGCCTGCGCGTGCCACGGCCGCGCGCCACCTGCCAGGCCGCCCAGACGGCGGCTAGCAACCACAGCAACGCCACAGCGCCGCCCAGCCAGCCCGGCCCGGGCATCTGGTAGGTCAACAGACCGGCCACCCACAGCGCCAGCAGCACCATCACACATCCTGTCATCCATCGTCCTGCGGCTTTCACTGGCGTCCTGTCGAGGTCCCGGGGCGGCATAGTTAGCCACAAGCCGCCTCACGGCGACATCTACAACCGGTTCAGGCTGGCCCGGCAGGGGCATACTGGCAGCCACCAAGGGCGCGCAGGGAGCAGAGATGGGCATCACCACCGTGGCCGGCGTAGCCGTGCAGCCGCAGCACCGGGCCAGTTGTCATTGCGGCACGGTCGAGCTGCTGCTGGACCTGCCCGAGGGCATCGTCGACCCGCGCCGCTGCGACTGTTCGATGTGCCGGCGCCGCGGCGCCATCGCCGCCAGCGTGGCACGGGACGGGCTGCAGATCGTGCGCGGCCAGGCTCATCTGCGCCTGTACCAGTTCAACACCCACGTGGCCGAGCACTATTTCTGCGGCGTCTGTGGCATCTACACGCACCACCGCCGCCGCTCCAACCCGGACCAGTACGGCTACAACGTGGCCTGCCTGGAAGGCATCGATCCGTTCGCGCTGGGAACGATTCCGGTCAATGACGGGGTGAACCACCCCGCCGACCGTACCGGTTAGTGCCGGCTGCGCCGGGGCGGCGGCGCGATCTTCTGCCACGGCGCCATGCTGGCCCGGCCGACGCGCAACGGGCGCTTCAACGGCGTTCGACGCGAGGGCGCGTCCGCCGCAGGCGGCAGCGTCTCAGCAGGCAGCGCAGGGCGCGGGGGCCAGAGTCGGTCGAGCAACCACATGGCAGGTCTCCGTTGGGGGCGGGGACGATCTACCGTACCGATGCCCAGGCCAAGACCGGGTGATGGCGCTGCGGCATACCGATGACAGCTGGCGGCCTGCCTTCAGTGTACCGGCCGCGCCCTGCCCAGCCGCCGTACCAGCACGAAGAACAGCGGCACCAGCACCACCGCCAGCACCGTTCCCGAGAGCATGCCGCCGATCACGCTCATGCCGATCTCACGGCGGCTGACCGCGCCGGCGCCGGTGGCCAATGCCAGCGGAATGACGCCTGCCACGAAGGCCAGTGAGGTCATCACGATCGGCCGCAGGCGCAGGCGCGCACCCTGCAGTGCCGCTTCCACCGCCGAACTGCCGGCGCGGTAGCGCGCTTCGGCGAACTCCACGATCAGGATCGCGTTCTTTGCCGATAGTCCAATGGTGGTCAGCAACCCCACTTGGAAGTAGATGTCATTGACAAAGCCCGCAGCCGTGGTCGCCAGCACCGTGCCGATCACGCCCAGCGGGATCACCAGCACCACCGCCACCGGAACCGTCCAGCTCTCGTAGAGCGCGGCCAGGCACAGGAAGATGAAGGCGATCGACGCGGCATACAGGTACAGGGTCTGGTTGCTGGCCAGTTGTTCCTGGTAGGACAGCCCGCTCCATTGCAGATCGAATCCGGGTTGATCGGCCACCAGCGCCTGCATGCGCTGCATCGCTTCGCCCGAGCTGCGCCCTTCGGCCGCACTGCCCTGGATCTGCATCGCAGGCAGGCCGTTGAAACGTTGCTGCAGCTGCGGCCCACGCGCCCAGTGGCTGCTGGCGAAGCTGGCGAACGAGGCCATCTGACCGTTGCCGCCGCGCACATACCACTGACCGATGTCCTCGGGCACGCTGCGGTAGGGCTGGTCGCCCTGCATGTAGACACGCTTGACCCGGCCGCGGTCCAGGAAATCATTGATGTAGCTGCCGCCCCAGGCGGCAGACAGCGTGGAATTGATGTCGGCCTGGGCCAGACCCAGCGCACTGGCCTGGGCGTGGTCGATGTCCAGCCGCAGCTCGGCCTTGTCGCCCAATCCGTTCAAGCGCACCGAGGTCAGCCCATCATCTTCGCCGGCTGCGCGCACCACCTGCTCCTGTGCGGCCTGCAGGGCCACGCGTCCGGCAGCGCTGGTGTCCTGCAGCCACAGTTCGAAACCACTGGACTGGCCCAGGCCACGCACGGCTGGCGGAGCGAGCACATTCACCTTGGCGTCGGGCAGCTTGCGGAAATAGGCATTGGCGCGCGCGATGATCGCCGCCGCAGTGTTGTCGCCGTTGCGCTGGTCCCACGGCTTGAGCGCCAGGAAGCCCTGCCCCGCATTCTGGCCGGTACCCGCATTGTTGCGACCGACCACCACGAACACCACGTCCAGGTTCTGCTTTTCGTGTTCCATGAAGTAGCGGCTGATCTGCTCGCCCAGCGCCTCGGTGCGCGCCATCGGCGTGCCTTCCGGCGTGGAGAACTGGAACGTCACCTGGCCCTGGTCCTCCACCGGCAGGAAGCCGGTCGGCATGCGCGCATACAGGGCAATCATGGCGATCACCAGCAGCAGGTAGAACGCCATCCAGCGGCGTGGACGGGCAACCACGCCGCCCAGCCTGCCCTGGTAGGCCGACTGGCTGCGTTCGACGCCGCGATTGAACGCAGCAAAGAAGCGTCCCGCTGGTTTCTGTGCCGACGAGGGCTTGAGCAGGGTCGCGCACAGCGCCGGTGTCAAGGTCAGCGCGACCAGCGCCGACAACGCCATGGCCGATGCAATCGTGATCGAGAACTGCCGGTAGATGATGCCGGTGGAACCACCGAACAGCGCCATCGGCAGGAATACCGCACCGAGCACCACGGTGATGCCGATCAGCGCACCGGTGATCTCGCCCATCGACTTCTCGGTTGCCTCGCGTGGCGGCAGATGCTCTTCGTGGATGATGCGTTCCACGTTCTCCACCACCACGATCGCGTCATCGACCAGCAGGCCGATGGCCAGCACCATCGCAAACAGCGTCAGGGTGTTGATGGTGAAACCGGCCACCGCGAGGACGCCGAAGGTACCCAGCAGCACCACCGGCACCGTGATCGCAGGAATCAGGGTGGCGCGCAGGTTCTGCAGGAACAGGAACATCACCACCACCACCAGCACGATCGCCTCGATCAGGGTGTGGATGACCCCTTCGATGGAGACCCGTACGAACGGCGTGCTGTCGCGTGGATAGGCGACCTGCAGCCCGGGCGGGAACGTAGGCCGCAACCGCTCAAGCTCCGCGCGCACTGCATCGGCGGTGGCCAGCGCGTTGGCGCCGGAGGCCAGGGTCACCGAGAAACCTGCGGCCGGATAGCCGTTGAGGTAGCTGCTGGTCTGGTAATTCTCCGCGCCGATCTCGACCCGCGCCACATCGCCAAGGTGCACTGCCGCGCCACTGGGCAGCGTGCGCAGGATGATCGCGCGGAACTGTTCCGGGGTCTGCAGGCGCGACTGCGCGGTGACGGTGGCATTGAGGCTCTGCGTCGCACTGGACGGCAGCGCCCCCAGTTCACCGGCCGTGACCTGGGTGTTCTGCGCCTGGATCGCACTGCGCACATCAGACGGCATCAGGTCGTATGCACGCAGCTTGTACGGATCCAGCCACACCCGCATCGCATAGGCCGAACCGAACACATTGATCTCGCCGACGCCGGCAATGCGGCTGATCGGATCCTGCACGTTGCTGACCAGGAAGTCGGAAACGTCCACCCGCTCCATGCGCCGGCTGGTGTCGTACAGCGAAACCACCATCAACGAGTCGCCCTGCGACTTGGCCACGGTCACGCCCTGCTGCTGCACTTCCTGCGGCAGGCGGTTGATGGCCTGGTTGACGCTGTTCTGCACCTGCACCTGGGCGATGTCGGGGTTGGCGCTCTGGTCGAAGGTGACCGTGATCCGCGCCTGCCCCGAAGACGAGCTGGTGGAAGAGAAATACAGCAGGTGGTCGATGCCCTTGATCTGCTGTTCGATCACCTGGGTGACGCTGTCTTCCACCGTCTGCGCAGACGCGCCGGTGTAGTTGGCAGTGATGTTGACCTGCGGCGGTGCGATGTCCGGATACTGTTCGACCGGCAGCTGGGTCACCGCAATCGTGCCGAACGCCATGATGCAGATCGCCAGTACCCAGGCGAATACGGGGCGGTGGATGAAGAAGCGCGGCAGCATGCGCTCAGTCCTTTCCGGCCGGCGCGGCCACGGGCGCGTGCTTCACCCGCACCGGCATGCCGTCGGCAAGGCCCTGCGCCCCCGCCACCACCACCTGCTCGCCAGCGCTGATGCCGTCAAGCACCAGCCACTGGTTGCCGACCGCGCGTGCGGTGCGGAACGTGCGCAGCCGCGCCTTGCCCTCCTTGTCGACCAGCCACGCCTGCGCCTCGCCCTTGGCACTGCGGTCCACCGCCGACTGCGGCACCAGCAGCGCCTGCTGCTGCGTGCCCTGGCCCACCTGCGCGCGCACATACATGCCCGGCAGCAGTTGTCCTTCGGGATTGGGGAACTGCGCCCGCAGGGTGATGCTGCCGGTGTCCTGCTGCACATCGATGTCGGCGAACTCCAGCGTGCCCGGCAGCGGATAGTCGGTGCCATCGGACAAGCGCAGCCGCACCGGCGCGCTGTTGGCCTGCACCCCACCCTCGGCAATGGCACGACGCAACGCCAGGTACTCGTTGCTGGACTGGGTGATATCCACGTTCATGGGATCCACCTGCTGGATGCGCGCCAGCGGGTCGGCCTGGGCGGACGTCACCAGCGCACCGGGGGTGAACAGCGCGCGCCCGATGCGGCCGGCGATCGGTGCGGTGACTGTGGCAAAACCCAGCCGCGTGCTGGCGGTATCGCGTGCCGCCTGCGCCGCCTGCACTGCCGCAGCTGCCTGCTGGGCACTGGCGATGGCGTCGTCCACGTCCTGGCGCGCGGCCAGCTGGTCCTTGCCCAGCGCCTGCATCCGCTGCGCCCGCAGACGCGCGGTCACGGCCGCCGCTTCGGCGGTCTTCAGGTTGGCCTGCGCCTCGTTCAGGGCGGCCTGGTACAGCGCCGGCTCGATCTGGAACAGGGGCTGCCCGGCCTTCACCAGCTGCCCCTGCTCGAACAGCCGCTTCACCAGCACCCCGTCCACCTGCGGGCGTACATCCGATTCCTGCGAGGCGATGGTGCGTCCCGGCAGCTCCTGCTCCAGCGCCAGCGACTGGTTCTGCAGCGTCAGCACGGTCACTTCCGGCGTCGCTGTGCCTGGTTTGGGCGCGTCCTTGCCGCAACCGGCCAGCAGGGTCGCCAGGGCTATCAACAGCAGCGGCAGGCGCCAGGTTCGGGGCAGGCGCCAGGCCGCAGCCGGCGGGAAGGAATACGGAAGGGTCATCGGCAGCAGGTTCCACGCGCCGGGGGGAGCGCTCGGCGCCGAATATAGAAGACCCCGCGCTGCGATCCAGCGAAAAACGCATGAAACATTTTTCATTTGCAGTGCACGCCCGTGGTTGCGAGGATGCGCTGGTCCCAATCTGCAAAGTGGCCCATGCCGCGCGTACTCACCATCGAGGACGACCTTGTCACCGCGGAGGAAATCGCCACCGAGCTGCGCAGCCACGGCTTCGAGGTCGACCTGGCGGCCGATGGCAGCAATGGCCTGGCGCTGGCACGCGCCGGCGACTACGCCGTGATCACCCTGGATCGCATGCTGCCGGGCGTGGACGGGCTGACCCTGGTCACCACGCTGCGCCGCGAAGGCGTGACCACGCCAGTACTGATGATCAGCGCATTGTCGGACGTGGACGAGCGCGTGCGCGGGCTGCGCGCCGGTGGCGACGACTACCTGACCAAGCCGTTCGCTTCGGATGAAATGGCAGCGCGGGTGGAGGTGCTGATCCGCCGCCACGGACAGCTGGGCACCGTCGACAGCATGCTGCGCGCCGGCGACCTCGAACTGGACCTGATGAGCCGCTCGGTGCGCCGTGGCGGCCAGGAGATCAGCCTGCTGCCGACCGAGTTCAAGCTGCTCGAATTCCTGGTCCGCAACGCCGGCCAGGTGGTCACCCGCACCATGTTGTTCCAGGAAGTCTGGGGCTACCACTTCGACCCAGGCACCAACCTGATCGACGTGCATATCGGCCGTGTGCGCAAACGCATCGAGCAGCCCGGCCGTACGCAGCCGATCAAGACCGTAAGGGGAACCGGCTATGTCTTCGACGCGCAACCTTGATCAGTGGCGCTCGTCCAGCAGCCGCCTTCTTGGCCTGTACTGCATCCTGTTCGTGGCCTGGTCGAGCATGCTGCTGGGGGTGATGTACTGGCGCATCTCGGACTACCTGAACGACCTGACCGAATCGGGTCTGCAACAGCGCGCCCATCTGTTCATGAGCTTCGACGGCCCTGCCCTGGATGACGCGCTGCGCGACAGCCAGCGCTTCGACCTGCACCAGGTGTATACGTACGGGCTGTTCGACAACGCCGGCATGCCGATGGCGGGGCCGCTGACGGCCATTCCCGAGGGACTGCCGCTGGATGGCAACTCGCATCCTGTGGCGGGTTGGACACTGGTCGATGGCCCGCATGAGAGCGGTGGCAGCGCACTCGGCGTGGTCACCCGCGATGGCCGCACACTGGTGTTCGTGCGCCAGAACGGCAAGCTGATGGCGGTCAACAGCATCATCCTCGATGCGCTGCTGTGGGGCGTGTCACTGACCGTCATTCCCGGGCTGGTGGGCTGGCATCTGCTGCGCCGGCGCCCGTTGAAGCGGATCCAGCAGATCGAAGCGGCCACCAACCGGATCATCGCCGGCGACCTCGGGCAACGCCTGCCGGTATCCAACCGGCGCGATGAAATCGATCGGCTGTCGAGCATCGTCAACGCCATGCTGGAACGCATCGAACAGCTGATGACCGAGGTCAAAGGCGTGTGCGACAGCATCGCGCATGATCTGCGCACGCCACTTACCCGGCTGCGTGCGCACCTCTACCGCATGCGCGTGGGCCTGGACGAGCACGACCCGCATGCGGACCCGTTGGACAAGGCGCTGGCGGAGACTGACATGCTGATGGCGCGCTTCGCTGCGCTACTGCGCGTGTCCGAGCTGGAAAGCCACCAGCGCCGCTCAGCCTTCGACGAGGTCGACATCGCCGACCTGCTGCAGGAGCTGCACCAGTTCTACCTGCCGTTGGCCGAAGAGAAACAACAGGAGCTGCAGCTGCAGGTCGCGCCGCAGATCGGCGTGCTGCGCGGCGATCGCGAGCTGCTGTTCGAAGCGGTGGCCAACCTGCTGTCCAACGCCCTGCAGTTCACGCCCGCGCACGGGCGCATCCTGCTGCGCGCGGTGGACGACCACGGCGCGCCCCGCATCGATGTGATCGACAACGGGCCGGGCATCCCGCCGCAGGACCGCACCTTGATCTACCAGCGCTTCTTCCGCGGCAGCAGCAGTGCCGGGCAAGCTCCAGGATTTGGCCTGGGGCTGTCGATCGTGGCTGCCATTGCCGGACTGCACGGCTTCCGTGTCCGCGCCGGCAGCGGCCCGGACGGCGGCGCCTGGATGAGCATCCGCGGCGCTGCAGACGGGCTTCCCTGAGGCGGTCACCGCCACCATCAGCTACCGGCTCCGGGCACGGCAACGGCCGTTGAGCGCCGCAGCAGCACATGCAGCAGCAAGGCACTGCCGGCGGTCAGCGCTGACAGCATGTGCAGCAGTTGCCCCAGCGCCTCGCCGCTGGCGCGCTGCAACTGCAGGGCCGTTGCTCCGGGCAGCAGCGGTTGGGCCGAATGCAACGCACCGGTAGCCAGATAGGCCGCCGCCCTGCCCAGTGCTGGAGCAGATGTGCCCTGCAGGCGGTGGCCGATGAGCGTCGCCAGCAATGCGGTCACTGCCGCCAGTGCGATGCCCTCGCCCGCTACCCGCACCGTGCCGAAGATCCCCGCCGCCATGCCCGCGCGTTGCACCGGCACCACACTGACCGACAACCCGTCCATCAACCCCCAGGGCAATGCGGTGCCTGCACCGATCAGCAGCAGCGGCGGGATCCATTGCGCAGGCAGCGGATGTACCGCCTGCCGCGACAGCAGATACAGCCCCAACGCGCAGAGCAGCAACCCTGCCACGCACAGGCGCGTGCTTCCCATCCGGCTTGCCCAGCGCGCGGCCAGCAGTGGCAGCACCAGCATCGGCGCGGACAGCGCCAGCATCTGCACGCCGACGGTGGCGACGCCCTGGCCATGCACGCCCAGCAACTGCAGCGGCAGCACCACCAGCAGCACCACGTAGCCGAAGCAGGTTGCCACCGGCAGCAGCTGCACACCGACGAATGCCCGCTGCGCGAACAGCGAAAGATCCAGCAACGGCGCCGGCTGCCTGCGCTCGATCAGTACGAACGAAGCCGCCAGCAGCACGGTCGCCAGCGATGCCCACTGTACCCGCGCTGCGGGCAGGCCGAATTCGCCCAACCACAACAGCGCCAGGGTCAGCATGCTCAGCGTCAGGCTGAAAGCCAGCATGCCCGGCACGTCCAGCCGCCCGGCCTGCCCGCGGCTCTCCGGCAGCACGCGCGCTGCCAGCACGCATGCCAGCAGAGCCAGTACACCACCGGCGGCAAACACGCTGCGCCAACCCATCGCCTCGAGCAGCGCGCCCGCAAGCAGCGGCCCCAGCGCCAGGCCGGCGCCAAAGGTGGTGCCCAGCAGGGCAAACACACGCATACGGACCTGGCCGTGCCACGCCTGCGCCAGCGCCGCGCTGCCCGATGCCAATGCCGCGGCAGCGCCCACGCCTTGCAGACCGCGCGCCAGGTCCAGCCAGAACAGATCCGGCGCCATGCAGACGAAGAACGTCGCCAACGCGAAACCGCCGCTGCCCAGCAGGAACAGCCGGCGTCGCCCATAGCGGTCCGCCAGTCCCCCTGCCGCCAGCAGCAGGCTGCCGAAGCTGAGCATGAAGGCGTTGGTCACCCAGGCCAACGAAGCGGGCGAGCTGGCCAACTGGATGGCCAGCACCGGCACCGCTACCGCGCCGGCCGAGAACGACAACGGCAACGCGAGCGCCGCCAGGCACACCGACACCAGGGCCCAACGCCCTTGCACGGGCTGGGAATCCATCAAGAAACGGGCCATCGGGGCCTCCTGCAATCGGGGCATTGATGATGAACAGGCCGCGTTCGGGTAAAAACCGGCTCACAGGCGTTTGATTACGGCCAGATGTTCCGCAATCATCCCGCCATGGATTCCATTTCCGCACTACTGGCTTTCGTCCGCACCGCCGAGGCCAGCAGCATTGTCGGCGCCGCGCGCGTACTGGGCCTGTCCGCTTCGGCGGTGGGCAAGCGGATCGCCCGCCTGGAACAGGACCTGGGTACGCGACTGTTCCACCGCACCACCCGCCGCATGCACCTAACCGACGAAGGCGACCTGCTGCTGCAGCGCTGCCGACGTGCACTGGATGAACTGTCCGAGGCCCAGGCTGATCTTGCGCAGCGCCAACTCGCTCCCCGCGGGCTGCTGCGGATTGGCCTGCCCACCATCGGCTACCGTTTTCTGCTGCCGGTGCTGCCCGGCTTCCAGCAGCGCTACCCGCAGGTGCAGTTGGAACTTGATTTCAATGACCGCCTGGTCGATGTCGTCAGCGAAGGACTGGATGCGGTGATACGCAGCGGTGAACTGGCCGACTCCAGCCTGATGTCTCGGCGCCTCGGCAGCTTCCACTTCGTGCTGTGCGCAGCGCCGGTCTACCTGCGAACACACGGCTGGCCACAGTCGCTGCCGGAACTGCGTACGCTGCAGGCGGTGCGTTTCCGCTTCCCGACCACCGGCATGCTGCAACCCTGGAGCCTGCCCGGCGTCGATGGCGACGCCGGCGCCGCTCTGACTACAGCAATGACCTGCAACAACATGGAAGCGCTGCTGGCCGCTGCAATCGGCGCCATGGGCGTCGCCTGGATGCCCGACTTCCTGGCGGCCGAAGCACTGGCCGATGGCCGGTTGCAGCAGGTGTTGCCGATGATGGAGCCGCAGCGCGGGCAATTCTCACTGCTCTGGCCCGGCAATCGTCACCCCAGTGCGCGCCTGCGGGTGTTCATCGATTACATGGCCGATCATCTGTTCGCCCGTCCTTGTTGAGCAGACAGATGCACCGCCCGCCGCCGCTCCCCATGCACGACGCGCATTGCCACCCCCGAGGCAAGCGCGATCAACGCATTCGTGTCTGACCACGCACAGGCGGCGGGCGATGCGGGTTGGCGTACCGGACAACTCTGGGACTGACCGGCGGATCATGGTGATCCCCACACATCGCCCACCACGGACAGCGGGTCACGTGATCCGAAGGCGCCATCCGTGCGCCTGCCGATCACGTGCCAGAGTTGATTGTGGGACGCCAATCCCAGCCGGCCGATGATGGCCGACGGGCACATGCTGGTCGTTGTCGCCGGGACGGTATGTAGGAGTTGCCCGCGCCTGTGCATCAGGCTTGCGGCAGGCGCGATTCCCAGGGTCAGAACTGCAGGCCGGATCACATTCCAGAGGCATGCACGACGCAGACAACTGCTCTACCCGTGCATGCAGCACGGAAGCTCAACCGGCAATCACGACACTACCGGTTGCGCTGCCATCGCCAGGAAATTCTGCAGCACCGGCGTCGGCGATTCCGGGCGCATGCAGAATTGCAGCTCGAACGCAGCATTGCCACCGCCCAGTGGCCGGTAGACGATTTCTTCGGGACGGAACCCGCTCATGCTTGCCGGCACGATCGCCACACCTGCTTCCACGGCCACCAGCGACAACACCGCGTGCATGCCCTGCGCTTCCTGCACGACCCGTGGCGTGAAGCCGGCAGCGGTACACAGGCCCAGTACCTGTGCATGGAAGCCGATCCCTTCAGCAGAGGGCCATGAAACGAAGGGCTCGTCCATCAGGTCTGCAACATCCAGCCGTTGCTGTGCCACCAGCCGATGCGCGCGCGGCAGGGCAATGGCCAGTCGATCATGGTCGAACGCCCGTAGATGCAGTTCTGCGGAAATGATCGGCGGAATCAGGATGCCCAGGTCGATGCGCCCTTCGCGCAGCCACTGTTGCTGCTGCCGCGAGGTGGCTTCGTGCAGATGCAGCTGCACCTGCGCAAACGCGTGGCGGAACTGGCGGATCAGCGCCGGCAGGCGCCCATAGAGTGCGCTGCCGACGTAGCCTACGCGCAGGCTGCCAGTCTGCCCTGCCGCCGATTCGCGCGTGCGCTGCAGCGCCTGTTCGGCCTGTTGCAGCGTCGCGCGCGCTTCCACCAGCAGCGTCTGCCCCGCTGCGGTCAAGCCCAGCGTGCGGTTGCCGCGCACGATCAATCCCGTGCCTACTTCGTCTTCCAGGCGCCGCATCGCCGCCGTCAATGGCGGCTGCGACATGTGCAGGCGTGCAGCGGCGCGATGGAAGTGCAGTTCTTCGGCTACCGCCACGAACTGGCGGAGCAGGCGCAGATCGATCATTTCATCGCAGGCAGGTGGAGACCCGCCTAGGGTACGCGCTCAGCCGCGCGCGTCGACACTCGGCCGTGCAATGACCGGCCACTGCAGCGCCACCGATTCGATGCTGTCGGCGGCCACGGCGCGCAGGTCGCGTGGATAGTCCACGTGCTCTGCTTCCTGCAACCGCAGTGCATGGAACTGGCCGTTGCTGGCACGCAGAATCCAGCCACCCTGCCGGCAGCGGGTGGAAACCAGGAAGGCCACCCCGGTGGCCACGGCATCGGGATGCAGTTCATCCGGCTCTCCGTCGATGCCCCACATGCGGGTCTTGGCCACCGGCGATACCGCGTTGACCACGATGCCATGTTCGGCGCCTTCCAGGGCCAGCACATTGACCAGCCCTTGCGCGGCCAGCTTGGCCATCGCGTAGCCACATAGGCCGCGCTGCGCATACTGCGGGTACAGCGCGCGATCGGAGGTGGTCAGCACGATGCGGCCGCCGCCGGCAGCACGCATCGCGGGCCATGCCGCCTGTGCCAGCCACAGCGGTGTCTTTGCGGCCAGGCACAGCATCTGCTCCAGCGCATCGTCCTCCACCGCTTCGATACCGGCATAGGCCACCCAGCCGGCGTTGTGGATGATGAAGTCCAGGCGACCGTGGCGTTGCAGGATGTCCTGCACCAGCGCATGGCAACCACTGCGCTCGTTGATGGGGCCGCTGGCGGCCTCGACCGGCAGGCCCTGGCTGTGCAGTGTCGCCACCGCCGTGGCGATGCGCTGCGGATCGGCGCCCGTGCCATCCGTTGCAGCGCCCACGTCATGCATCACCACATGCGCGCCACGTTGCGCCAGCAGGCGGCTGTAGGCCATGCCCAGGCCACCGGCGGCACCGGTCACCAGGCCCACCTGGCCTTCGAACGAGATACTGGAATTGGGTTTCATCCGGCCAGCATCGGCGAGCGCCATCATCCTCGGCCAATACTGTTTGCACGACCGCGCGATACGCCAACGGTATCGCGCGACGATGGGGCTGAGCTCTCAGCGGCTGAAGCGACGGGCACCGGCCACGCAGATCACCGCCGCCACGGTCACCAGCAGCATGCCGGCGCTGACGGTCTCGTGCAGCAGCATCGCCGCCAGTGCCAGGCCGAAGAACGGTTGCAGCAACTGCAGCTGGCCGACCGCGGCAATGCCTCCCTGGGCCAGGCCGCGATACCAGAACAGGAACCCGATCAGCATGCTGAACACCGCTACATACCCCAGCGCCCACCATGCGGAAGCAGCGACCGCCGTGAACGAGACCGGGCGCATCGCCACCATCAGCGGCAGCATGACCGGCAATGCCAGCAGCAGTGCCCAGCTGATCACCTGCCAACCGCCAAGATGTCGGGCAAGGCGGCCGCCCTCTGCATAGCCGAGCCCGCACACCACGATTGCCGCCAGCATCAGCAGGTCGGCCTGCAGGGAAGCCTCGATGCCGTTGCGTGCGGCATAGCCGACGACACAGGCGCTGCCCAGCAGCGAGAACACCCAGAACGCCGGGCGTGGCCGGTCGCCGCCGCGCAGGACGCCGAATACCGCCGTGCTCAGCGGCAGCAGTCCGAGGAACACGATGGTGTGTGCCGAGGAGGCGTGGCGGAGGGCGAGCGCGGTCAGCAACGGGAAGCCCACCACCACGCCCAGGCTGACCAGCGCCAGGCCAGGCAGATCGCTTCTGACCGGCCGCGGCTGCCGCAATGCCAGCAGCAGCACCAGCCCCAGCAACGCGGCGATGCTGGCGCGTGCGGCAGTAACGAAGCTGGCGTCCAGTTCCATCACCGCCATGCGAGTGGCCGGCAAAGAGCCGGCGAAGATCACCACACCGATGAAGCCATTGATCCACCCGCTTGCCGACCGTTCCACACCCTGCTCCAGAAGTACCGGGCAATAGCCGGCTGTGCCCGTCATTGAGCCACCGGGCGCCGGAGACACACAGCTACAATCCAGTACAGTCACAAGTAACTGTACTGCCCACAATCCCCTTACAGTCACGCCCATGTCCCGACCGTCCAGCCGCATCGACAGCGTCATCCACGCCGTCCGCTCACGCATCAGCTCGCGCCTCGATGGCCCGGGCAGCCGCCTGCCCTCGGTGCGCGCGCAGGCGACGACGATGGGCGTTTCGGTGTCCACCGTGGTCGAGGCCTACGAACGATTGGCGGCCGAGGGCGTGATCGCCGCGCGCGCCGGCTCCGGCTTCTACGTGACTGGCCCGGCAGCACCGCTGGCGCTGGCCGAGATGGAACCGCGCCTTGATCGCGCGGTGGACCCGTTGTGGGTATCGCGGCAATCACTGGAAACCCCACCCGGCCACCTCAAGCCCGGCTGCGGCTGGATGCCCAGTGACTGGCTGTACCACGATGGCCTGCGCCGCGGCCTGCGCCGCATGGCCCGCGCCGACGCCGCACACCTGGTCGACTACGCGGGGCCGCTCGGCCTGCCGGCACTGCGGCAGACGCTGCAGCGACGCGCGGCCACGCTGGGCATCGAAGCGTCGATGGAGCAGCTGCTGCTGGCCGAATCGGGGACGCATGCGGTCGACCTCATCTGCCGCTTCCTGCTGAAGCCCGGCGACTGCGTGCTGGTCGACGACCCGAGCTATTTCAATTACCACGCGATGTTGAAGGCGCATCAGGTCCAGGCCATAGGCGTGCCCTACACGCACACCGGGCCGGATCTGGAGGTGTTCGCCAGCGCATTGCAGGAACACGCGCCGCGCCTGTACATCACCAACGCTGGTCTGCACAACCCGACGGGCGCGGTGCTGTCGGCGACCACGGCACATCGCCTGCTTGGCCTGGCCGAACGCAGCGAACTGATCATCATCGAGGATGACATCTTCGCCGACTTCGAGCTGCGCCCCGCGCCGCGGCTGGCGGCGCTGGATGGATTGTCGCGGGTGATCCATGTCGGCAGCTTCTCCAAAGCCATCTCAGCTGCATCGCGCTGCGGCTACATCGCCGCACGCCCTGACTGGATCGAGGCACTGACCGATCTGAAGCTGGCCACCAGCTTCGGCGGTGGGCACCTGGCCGCGCACCTCATGCAGATCGCACTGACCGACAGCGGCTACCGACGGCACATGCAGGCGGTGCGCACGCGCCTGGCCGATGCGCGCAAGCACACCCTGCGGCAGGTGCAGAAGCTGGGCATCACGCCATGGCTGCAACCGGAAGCAGGGCTGTTCCTGTGGTGCCAGCTGCCCGATGGGCGCGATGCATCAGCGGTAGCACGGCTGTGCCTGCGCGAAGGCGTGGTGGTGGCGCCCGGCAATGCCTTCAGCCAGTCGCAGAAAGCCGCTGATTACGTGCGATTCAATGTGTCGCAGTGCCAGGACCCGAAGATCTGGCAGGTACTGGGGAAGGCACTGCAGCAGAAAAGCTGAAGCATCCCAGTGCGTTATCCTGCCGGCCATCCAAGCAAGGAGCATCCGCATGCGTCGATGGATCGGCATCGCCTTGGTCTGCAGCCTGACCGGTGGTTGCATCACGTTCGGGCCCCGAGACGGCTCACTGCGGGTCATTGGCTATGCACCCACGGACGGGAACTGCCAACTGCAGATCACCGCGCCGGGCGCATCCAACGCGGAAGCCCAGCCGGTACAGGGGTATTTTCAACGGCACGTGATGGTTCATTCCAGCAGGCCAGGTCACGTCGCCCTGCTGTGCAATGGCAGGCTGCAGGCCGAACGCAACTTCCGCTATGGCCGCGACGTGAGGTTCGGCGAGGTTCTACCGCTCCTTGTTTTCGAGCGTAGCGCACTCGATCTGGGCGGCAGCACTCCGGTGGTACGCATGCGTGCTTTCCAGTCCGACTTCCTGGACTGGAACAATGCCTCGCTTGCAGGGGTGACAGAACATGGTGCTCCGCGTGGCCTGGCGTTGGCGAGTGCGTCGTATGCAAAGCTGGTGGAGCACTATGCCCTGCCGGGTACCCCGTACACCTTCATGCAACGGCCAAGCGTTGAGTCAGCGCATGATCCGGCACTGGAACAGGTCCTGGCCGTGCAGATCCTCGGCGACGCAGCGTCGATACGTACCGCACAGCAACGCCGCTCCAGCATCCTCATCCATGAGTACCGGCTGCAACGTGTGCAGGATGACTGGCGATTGACCGGCCTGTATCGACTGGAAGCAGACGGAATGAAGCCGGCGCTCTGAATACCTCGGACTCAATCGGCGAGGTAGGTCTCTGCGGGAATGTCCAGCAGCTCTGGACCTGAAAGCGTCGCGCCCTGCAGATCGGCGCCGGCGTTCAAGGCATTGTCGATCGCATTGAGCAGCGAACTCCGCTGGCAGATCGCCTTGAACGCAGCGCGCGGGCCTTCGTGGTACATGGCCAGGGCGCGCTGAAGACCCGCGGCAAATACCGGTTCACGCTCGAGCGGCAGTTCATGCAGCTCACCCTGCGCGTCAGAGGCGGTGAATGTACGCGGCAGCACCACGCCCAGTTCCATGTGCCCGATCAGGGCCATGGCGAATGCTTCAGGCAACCACACCAGCAGGCGGCGCATCGGCCCGTGTTCGCTGCCGAGCGCGAGCAGTGCCCGCTCGGCCTGCTCTTCATTCACGTCTTCGCGTCCGAGCAATGTCAGCGCCAGTTCGAAGGCTTCCGCCGAAGGCATCGGGGCTGTGCGAGGGTCCATTCGCGATCTCTGGAATACAGGCAGGCGCAGACCTTAAGCAAAGGCGGCCCTTCGTGCAATCGACACTTGCGCAGCGCGGTAAAGTGGATGCTCGCCATTGCTGCAGGAATGCTTCCGATGTCCTTCTCCGATCCCCACGCCGTCGCCCGCTACGCAGACGGCCCGCTGCGGCAGGTACCGGGTTTCCTCGGACTGCAGCAGATGACCCACCTGCTGCTGGCCGAACATGTGCCCGACGATGGCCAGGTGCTGGTGCTCGGCGCAGGTGGCGGCCTGGAGCTCAAGGCCTTCGCCGAAGCGCATCCGCAGTGGCAGATGCTCGGCATCGATCCGGCCGCGCCCATGCTCGCGCTGGCCGAACAGACCCTGGGGCCATTGATGGCGCAGGTCACGCTGCTGGAAGGCTACATCGACGATGCCCCGCACACCGTCTTCGACGGCGCCACCTGCCTGCTGACCCTGCATTTCCTCACCGTTGAACAGCGCCTGCACACCCTGCACGAACTGCGGCAACGGCTGCGGCCGGGTGCGCCGCTGGTGGTAGCCCACCACAGCGTGCCGCAGGACGCGGCCGGCAAGCATCGCTGGCTGCAACGCTACGCCGCATTCGGGGAGGCCTCCGGCATTCCACGTGCCGATGCGCAGCGCGCAGCGGCCACGATCGCCGAGCGTCTACCGCTGTTGTCGCCCGAGCAGGAAGTGGCGTTGCTGCAGGAGGCTGGCTTCGACAAGGTGGAACTGTTCTATGCCGGCTTCAGCTTCAAGGGATGGGTGGCCCATGCGCCGACCGCAGCGGCATAGCGCTGCGACGCATGCTCAAGGAACTACTGTGATGCCGATCCGCTGCATCAGCAGCGCCACCTGCTGCACATCCAGCGTGGCGCCACGCAGGTTGGTGCTGCGCACGTCCAGCTCACCCAGTTCGGAGTTGGTCAGGTCGCAATCGGTGAAGTTGGCCGTGTTCCAGTCGATGCCATCGAACTGGCCACCGGACAGGTCCGACCCAGCAAAACTGGCGCCGCTGACGTTGGCCCCTTCCCAGCGGTTTTCCCACAGCTCGCACTTCTCCAGCGTCACCCGCGAGAAGTTGGCATAGCGCAGGTTGGTCTTCTTGATGAAGGCGCTGCAGAACCAGCTGCGCGTGGTGATCTGGTTCATGAAACTGGCGTTGCTGAAATCGGCGCCCTGCGCGCGACACTCGCTGATTTCCAGCCCCAGCGCCTTGATGAAGTTGAAGTTGCACATGCTGATGTCGCACTGGCGGAAGCTGGCTTCCTTCAACGTGGCACCACTGAAACGGCACCCGGTGCGCGTGTCGGCGTCGTAGAAGCCGCAGTTCACGAACTCGGTGGCGGTGAGGTCCGCGCCGGAGAAATCGCACTCGTGGAACTGCTGGTCGACCACCTTCTGGCCGGTGAATTGATCAGCGCCGATGCGCAGCTTGTGATGAACGGTGGAGGACATGCAGGGTTCCGTGCCGGATGCCTCGCCATGATGCCGCGCGGGAAAGGGGATGGGCAGCGCCAGCGCCCGCGCGATTCACCATCGCTGCAGTTGGAGTGTGTACAGCCCGTCTCGCCAACTTCTGGCCGGGCACTCGATGTTGCACGTTTATGCACGTTTATGCACAATTGAAGCATGAACTCCGACCCCACCCTCCCCGCCGAACGTACCCAGCTGATCCTGCAGGAGCTGCGCCAGCAGGGGCGCGTAGTGGCCGCCGAACTGGCCCGCCGCTATGGCATATCCGAAGATTCGATCCGCCGCGATCTGCGTGAACTGGCCGCCCAGGGCCTGTGCCAGCGCGTCTATGGGGGTGCGGTGCTGCCGGCTCCGAAGGCGGCACCGCTGCGCGAACGGATGACCCAGGACCGCACCGGCAAGGATGAACTGGCCGCCCGCGTCTGCACGCTGCTGCAGCCCGGCCAGGTCCTGCTGATCGACGCTGGCTCCACCAATCTGGCCATTGCCCAGCAATTGCCGGGCGCGCTGGGGCTGACGGTGATCACCAACGCACCGCAGATCGCCACCGCCGCGGCGTGGCAGGACGGCACCACCGTGCAGCTGATCGGTGGGCGTCTGGCCGCAGGCGGCGGCGCGGTCGGTGCCGAGGCGCTGGCCCAGGTGCAGCACCTGCGGGCGGATGTCTTTCTGCCCGGCCCCTGCGCCGTCGACGTCGATACCGGCGTGTGGGCGATGGACGCCGAGGAAGCCACGCTCAAGCGCGCGATGGTCGCCTGCAGCAGCCGCATCATCGTCGCCGCCACCACCGAAAAACTGGGCGCACGCGGCAACTGGCAGATCGCCGGCCTGGACGACATCGACGATCTGGTACTGACCACCTCGGCACCACCTGCGCTGGCCGCCCGTTTCCGTGCCGCCGGCATCGCCGTACATCCGACACCTCCCTGACCGTACCGCCCATGTCCCTCGCCAACCGACCGCGTGCCGAACAGCACGCGACCCGCGCTGCATTCTTCATTCCCGGCTTCGCTACTGCGCTGTGGGCCACGCTGGTGCCCTTCGCCAAGGCGCGCACCGACATCAACGACGCCACGCTGGGTCTGGTGCTGCTCTGCCTGGGCGCCGGCTCGCTGCTGGCCATGCCGCTGTCGGGCCTGTTCGCCGCACGGCTGGGTTGCCGCCGGGTGATGGTCGCCACCACGCTGATCATCTGCGCAACGGTACCCGGCCTGGCGTTGGCTGAGTCGGCGTGGATGCTGGGCCTGGTGCTGTTCGTCTTCGGTGCCGGCGTGGGCGCGATGGATTGCACGATGAACGTACAGGCCGTGGTGGTGGAACGCGAAGCACAGCGGGTGATGATGTCCGGCTTCCACGCGTTCTTCAGCATCGGTGGATTCCTCGGCGCGGCGACGATGACCCTGTTGCTGAGCGCGCGCATGGCGCCGATCTCGGCGGTGCTGCTCGGCGTATTGATGATGGGTGTGGTCGCACTGCTGTCGGCGCGCTACTGGCGTGGCGAGCGCGTCGCACACGATGCACCGCTGCTGGCGTGGCCGCGCGGCATCGTCATGTTCATCGGCGTGCTTGCCTTCATCGCGTTCCTGGCGGAAGGTGCGATGCTGGACTGGAGTGCGGTGTTCCTCACCGACATCCGCAAGGTCGATGCCAGCCATGCCGGCATCGGCTATGTCACCTTCACTCTGACCATGACCGTGGCGCGCCTGCTCGGCGACCGCCTGGTGGAGCGCATCGGCCGGCAGAAGGCCATCGTGGCCGGTGCGCTGCTGGCCTGCGCCGGCGTGCTGGTGCTCACCCTGGTCACGCCGTGGCAGGCGTCACTGGGCGGCTACGTGCTGGTCGGCCTGGGCTGCGCCAACATCGCCCCGGCGCTGTTCTCGCTGGCTGGCAGCCAGAACCGGATGCCGCAGGCGATCGCCATCACTGCGGTCTCCACGCTTGGATTTGCCGGCATTCTTGCCGGCCCAGCGCTGATCGGATTCGCCGCCAATCATTTCGGCCTCATCGCCGCCTTCGTCGGCGTGGCGGTGGCGCTGTTGCTGGTGGCGGTGTCGACGCGCTGGCTGCGGGGGTGATGTGCATGGCGGCGCTTGCGTCGGAATGTCATCCGCAACCGCCGATAGCCGATCACCGTGGCCGTCGCGCACAGCGCGGTGCCTGCCAGACTGAGCAACAGCAGCATGATCAAACGGCTGTTCTCCTGCAGCAGCAGCACGGGGAGATCCCAGCTGTGCAGGAAGGAAAACAGCCAACGACCTGCGCGCTCGCGCTTGCCCATCGTCAACAGCGGATCGCCGGTGGCCAGGTCGACATAGACGCGGGTTGCCTCAGCATCATCGAAGTCAGCCATCGCCACCGGAAAGCGACGTACCGCGGCGCCATTCATCGCCTCTGCAGCACGCGGATAGAAGTAAGCATCTGGCCCCTGCAGGGGGGTGAAACTGCGCAGTCGCGCGTTGGACATCGCCTCTACCCTGCCCCGCAGCCAGTCTGCACCGAATGCGGTGGACACCTGCAGGGCGCCGCCACGCTCCGTGACCACGCGCGAATCGGCGTTGCCATCCAGCACCACCGCGAACAGCTCACCGCCGACCCGTCGCCACTGGATCTCGACCGGCACGAACTGCGGCGTGTGCACTGCAGCCAGTACAGCAGCCGGCTGTGCGATGACGCCTGCATCCGCCGGAACCTCACCCTGATAGCGCGCAACGTCGAGCGAGGCGCGTGAGCTGCTGAACACTCCCAGCGGATTCATCGACATCAGGCCACTGAAGATCCAGGTGAAAACGAACGCGCTCGCCATCAATCCGATCAGATGATGCCAGCGCATCCACGGTTCCTGATACGGCGTCTTCGACCCCGACCGGTAGTGCCCGCGAAACCGCCAGCGCCAGATGCCGACCACGACCCCGCTGACCGCGGCCACCGTGCACAGCGCCGACAGCGCGATCACCGTCCAGGTCCACACCGGGTCCACCGACTGCATGCGCAGGAAGTACAGCCAGTGCAGCCACGCGCCCACATAGTTCCACCGCTGCTGCAGGCGCGGTGCATCCAGCACCACTTCGCCGGTACGCGAGGATACGTAGACATCACCAGGCTGTGCGCCACCCACGCCGACGCGGTACAGCGGCCGATGCGGATCAAGGCCGCGCGAATGCGTCCAGCGATCCTCGTCCAGCGGCATGGCACCAACGAAAGCCGGCCCACCGGCGAACTGCGCGGCGGAGACTTCGGCCAGCTGCGCCGATACCGGCGGCAATGCCTGCCCGGTAAGCGCCGACCATGCGCCCATGTTCGTCCCGGAGCGCACCACGTAGGCGGGCTCGCCACGCAGCGTCGTCAACACGATCCGCTCAGGCTCCTGTCGCACGGCGTCCGGCAGCACGGAAAGTGCCTGCCAGCCGCGCGCATCAGCCAGTGTGGGCAGCGCGGCCAAGCGTTCTCCCGGCGTCAGCTTCGGGTAACCGATGAACAGCATCACCATGCCGCTGACGAACCACAGCAACATCAGCAGGCACCCACCAATGCCCAGCCAACGGTGCACCAAGTAGGTCCAGCGCTTGGCAGTGGATCGCAGCGACATGGCGGCCATCCTCAGAAGCGATGGTCGAAGGTGAATTCGATGCGCCGGTCCGCGCCCAGCAGCCACTGCGTACTGGTGTAGTACGCGGTGGCGTAGTACGCCTTGTCGAACACGTTGAACACGCGCGCGGTCACCCGTGTACGTGGCGCTGCCTGCCAGGTCAGGGCCAGATCGGTGGTGGTATAGCCTGGCAGCTGCAGCGTATTGGCGTTGTCGGCATAGCGCTTGCCCACGTAGCGCACGCCACTGGCCACGCTCCAGTCGGGCAGGAACTGCCAGCTCAACCAGACGTTGGCCAGGCGTTCGGCCACGTTCGGCGGCACGTTGCCATCGCGCGAGACAATCACCGCCGGCGTGCCGGTGGCTTCCAGGAAGTCCTCGAACTCGGCCTTGAGCACGGTCGCGTTGGCATCCAGCGACCACTGCGGCGCGAAGGCCCAGTTCAACGAGGCTTCGATTCCCTTCGAGGCCTGTGCACCCACCTGCACGCGACGGTCCGGTTGCAACGGGTCACGGCTGAGCAACCCGGTCTTGCGGATGCGATAGGCCGCCAGCGTCCATTCGCCCCCATCGAAAGCCTGCTTCATGCCGATCTCGATCTGCTTGCCCTTGGCCAGATCGAACACGCCGTTGGCCGGACTGATCATCAACAGCCCACTGACCGGGTCCGCCGCCTGCGAGTACTGCGCATAGAAGGTCATCGACGGTTGTACCGCGAACACCGTGCCCGCGCGCCAGCCGGTGCTGTTGTAGGTCTTCGAGAACGCCCGCTGGCCGCTGACCAGGTCGTTGCGATCGATCGTGGCGCGATCGTGACGCACGCCAGCAAGCACCGACCAACGCTCGCTCAGTTCCAGCCGGTCTTCCACGAACAGCGCGACCTGCTCGGCGCTGTTGCGGTAGCGCGGCAGGTTGGGTGCATCGCTGACGAACCCGCCGGGCACCGGGTTGAAGGGATCCACCGGTCCCGAGCTGCCCGCATAGGTGTTGTTGGTGTGCTTGAAATGCGCACGGTTGGCATCGAAGCCAACGGCGAAACTGTTGGGCAGACCACCCGCATTTCCCAGCAGGCGCAGCGTGGAAGTCAGGCCGGTCTGGTCCTGGTTGTGGGTGATCTGGGTGTTGCCGGAGCGGTCGATCAGGCCGGTGCGCTCGTTGTAGACATAGGCCTCGGCGTTGCGCCAATCGCGCTGGCTGTCGATCTGGTAGACGCGCGTGCGCCATTCCACGTTCTCGTTCGGCGTCCACAGCGCATCGAGCTGGGTCCAACGGTCGCGGAAACGGATCACGCTGTCGGCCACGTTGTAGTTCTCGTGGCGCAGTGCATCCAGCTGCCGCCCATCGATCAACGGCGTACCGAAGTAGCGCATCGGCTTCTGGTAGCCCTGCGCATGGGTCAGCGTGAACTGCAGATCCGCCCGTGGCTGCCACAGCAACGCACCGGAAAACGTGGCATCGCCGTTGTGGCCGCGGTCGACCCACCCGCTGCTGTAGTTGCCGCTGACGTCCACGCGGTAGGCCAGCGCCGGCGTGAGCGCACCGCCACTGCCGAATCCGAGTCGCGCGGTGTCTTCGCTGCCCAGGGTCACGCTGACCTCGTTCTCGATGGCACCGCGCGAAGGCTTCTTCGGCACGATGTTGACCACACCGCCGATGGCACCATCACCATGGATGACCGAGGCCGGCCCACGCAGCACCTCGATGCGCTCGATCGACCAGGTATCGAACGGAAAGGTGATGCCCACACCGCCGTACTGGCGCAGGCCGTCGTACAGGCGCATCACCGAGGCGCCATCGGTAAAGCCACGGCTGGACAGCGCACTCAGGCCGTTGCCCGGATGGGGAAGTGCGCTGATCGCGCCGGCGCGGGTGATCGCGTCGTTGAGATTGGAATCACCGCGCTGCTCCAACTGCTCGCGCGAAATCACGGTCAGGCTGGCCGGGGTCTGCAGCACGCTCAGGCCGAGGGCCGAGCCGGTGCTGGCGGTGGAGGACAGCGCACCGCTGCGGGTATCCACCACGCGGACGGTATCCAGCGTGGTCGGTGGTGCCGCGTCGGAAGCAAGGGCAGAAGCGGAGTGCAGCAGCAGCGCACAAGCGGCAGACAGCGCCGCCCGGCGCAGGCGCGCGGAGTTTGGGTTTGTTTTCATTGTTTCACGGCATGCAAGGCCACCCCGCAGTAGCAGGGAAGCTCAAGGAGTTCGGGAAACGCGCACGCAGTAGTGCCAGGCCATGCCTGGCAGCTCGGGAGAATCAATCCAAGGGCGCACGCGCAGGGATCAAGCAGCCAGCAGTACCGGTGGCCCACGCGCTCCCAACGTGCCGCAGATCCGCTGCGGCAACGTCTGCACCGCACCACGCAGCGCACGGCACACCGGTGCCAGCGGCATCATCAACAGCAGCGCCGCCACCAGCAGGGTGATCAGTCGTGCGGCAATCAGGCAGTAGTCGCAGTCCACGCCCATCTCGTGGTCGGCGTGTGGATCGGCCGGCGGCTTCGGTGCCGCTTCGCCATGCTGCATTGCCATCGCGTGGTGGTCGTGGTGCCCTTCCATCGCGTGCTGCGCGTGCAGGGTGTGGTCCATGACCGCCACCGGTGCAGCAACAGCAACGTGCGCATGCGCCAGCCAGCGGCTCACCAGCGGGGCAAGCAGCACCAGCAGCATGGCAAGCCATGCCAGGGTCTGGAACCGGCGGTGGAGAGCAGAGCGGCGCACACGGCCATTCTACGGGCCCAGGGCCAACCCTGGACCGCGTTCAGGGTTTACCTGCTGCGACACTGTGACGCAGGGCTCTGGCACCGACAACATCGATGAACACGTCTTCGCGACGCATCCAGTAGATCCACGACATGCGTGGATGCGCTTCGCGCATCAACTCACGTACTGCGCCTGGCCGTTACCGAACGACCAGTTCTCCTTCTTCACTTCCACCAGATTGATGAAAACATCCTCGCGGCGGATACCCACCGCCGCGTGCAGGCCATCGGCAATACCGGCATACAGCGCCTTCTTCTGCTCCAACGTGCGCCCTTCGTTCCAGGTGATCTGGATGCAGATGAAGTCATCGGTGCGGGCGATGCCCAGGTAACCCGGGTCGAACACGAGCGTGTCGTCGTCGTGCTCGTGGAAGATCTGGAAGCGATCATTTTCCGGCACGCCGACCGCGCGCATGGCCTGGTAGATGGCTTCGCCGACACGCTGGCGGTACTCGACGGATTTACCTTTGCGAAGATCGATGCGGGCGAGCGGCATGGTGGCATTCCAAGGATGGGAGGGGCACAACAATGGCCCGAGATTACGCCCGCCAAGGGCGCCGGAACAGCGCATGGATGGAACCCTCTGCCTCCATCCGTGACATGTTCCCGCCAGAACTGCGCGAGGTGACGCGATCGCCGTGGTGGCGTTCCTGCGGAGTCGTCATGTGCACGCCTGGCAGGGGCGGCGATTTACGCCATCAGTGATGGGCTGCCCAGCGGGCTGGTGCTCGACGGCACAGAACAGAACACGCTTGGACTGCTTAGGGGCAGTTGAGAACTTTCCTTACAGACCGACGTGATTGTTCGACTTGATGATCGCCGGGCCGAGGCAAGTTGCCTTGGCCGGGATTGGCGTCTCGAAAAAGCAAACCTGACGGATTGGTTGCGCAGCAGTGCGCAGCCGCAAGAATGCACCGACGGCCCTCAATGGCGGGCGGTGCGTGGGGATCACTCGATCCGCCGGGTGATTTCTCACTCCGTTGTGTTTGCCCCGGCACGCCAACCCGCACCGTCCGCCACCCTCTCTTTGGAGGGTGGCCCTATGCCAGTGAGGGTTCCGCCATGACCAACCGCACCGCCATCCATCCCCACCTGCACGCCCTGATCGGCGACATCGCTACCGACGCTCCCGAAGACCTCGCACGCGAGATCGAGTGCGCACTCAAGGAACAGCAGATCCCACCATCAAAGCCGATGTTCTTCACTCTCCTTGATGCGATACGCAGGGGAGATGGCGAAGACGGCCAGCCCTGCACCACGCAGACCCTCAACGCGCACACCCTCGCCGCCCTCGGCCGTTCACTGTCCGCACTGAACGTCGTGCTGGACCTTCTGCACGCGGCAGAGCACACGCGCGTGGACGGAGGTGCCGACGAGCAGATTGGCGACTTTCATCGAAACGGTCTGCTGCTGGCTGCACGCCAGATCGCGCATGCCGCGCAGACCGGCCTTGGCGATGCAATCACAGCCGTGGGAAAGGAGCCCGGTTGAATCACGGGCAACAAAAAAGCCCCCATTGCTGGAGGCTTTTTTCGTTCTGCAACATGGTGGGCGGTACAGGGATCGAACCTGTGACCCTTGCCGTGTGAAGGCAATGCTCTACCGCTGAGCTAACCGCCCGGTGTGTTGCTGAGCCGCTCATTATAGGGCGGTTTTTCAGGGCGTCAACACCTTTTCACATCGTGTTTCCCAGCCCATTTCCCCGAATCAGCCAGGCATGGCCTGGCTCTACTGGGGAGGGCAATCCGCCCACATCACATCGTATGCGTCGGCTTGTCCGAACCGGTCAGGCCGGCCAGGATCGTCTCGATCTTGTGCCGCACCGTCTCGCCTTCCTGGCCGTCCGCCAGCTGCACGCCGATGCCGGCCGTGCGGTTGCCCTGCGCGCCGGCCGGGGTCACCCAGATCACCTTGCCGGCCACCGGCAGGCGCTCGCTGGAATCAGGCAGGGTCAGCAGCAGGAACACCTCATCGCCCAGGAAGTAACGCTTGGGCGTGGGCACGAAGATGCCGCCATTCTTCACGAACGGCATGTACGCGCTGTACAGCGCGGCTTTGTCCTTCACGGCCAGGGACAGGATGCCCTGGCGGGCGTTGCTGGCACTCATCGATTTCCCCTTGCGGCAGGCCGCTCGTTCACCTTGTTCCAGGCCAGCAGCAACTCGACCACCGCAAGGTCTGCGCGCACGGTGGTGCGCAGCAGGTCGCGGGTGCGGTTGGCCGCATCGAACCAGGCTGCAAGCTTGTGCAATCGCTCCGGCGTGGTCAAGGCATCGGTGCTGGCCTGGGCCAGCGCCAGGTCGGCGGCGAAGCGCAGGCGCAGCGCCGCGTTGTCATCGGCGCACCACTTCTGTGCCAGTTCCACCGCACCGGTCTTGCCGGCGGCCAGCTGTTCCAGCTCGCGGCCGACGTCGCGACGCAGGCTCAAGCCATCTTCGCGCAGCCAGTTATCGGCCTGCCCGGGATGGCCGCGTGCTGCATCCAGCGCCTCGCGCGCGGCCGCCTCGCTGTGGCCCTGCTGCTGCAGCCAGGCCAGCGCTTCCTCGCGCGGCGGCAGCTTGAACTCCAGGCGCTGGCAGCGGCTGCGCACGGTCTGCGGCAGGCGCGCCGGGTCACTGCTGATCAACCACAGGTAGCGTCCGGGCTGCGGTTCTTCCAGAGTCTTCAGCAGCGCATTGGCCGCCGAACGGTTGATGGCATCGGCCGGGTCGACGATCACCACCTGCGCCACGCCGTACTGCGGGGTCAGCGCCAGCTTGTTGGTGATCTCGCGCACCTGCTCGATCACGATCTCGGTGCGCAGCTTGTCGCCGCTCTTGTTCGGAATGAAGCTGATCAGCTGCAGGTCGGGATGCGTGCCGGCGGCAATCAGCTGCCGGGTGCGGGTGGCGTGCGTGGCATCGCCGCGTGCCAGCACATGGTCGGCCAGCGCGAGGGCCACTTCACGCTTGCCCAGCCCGGCCGGGCCACAGATCAGCAGGCCGTGGCCCAGCCGATCCGCATCCAACGCTGCCACGGTCTGGTCGAACGCGCGCTGCTGCCAGGGCGAGAACGTACTCATGCGCCGTCCCCTTGCTGCAGCCAGCGCTCGACACGCGCAACCACATCAGCAGCCACGCGTTCCTGCACCTGGCCGGCATCGACCAGCGCGAAGCGCTGGGGGTCCTGCTGTGCGCGGCTGCGGAACACCTCGCGCACGCGCTGGAAGAAATCGTCCTGCTCGCTTTCGATGCGGTCCGGCCACAGATCGCGGCCATTGGCACGCGCGCGGCCAACGGCCACGTCCACGTCCAGCAGCAGGGTCAAACCGGGCAGCAGGCCAACGGCGCGGCGCTCCAGGTCGGCAATCCACTGCGGGTCCAGGCCGCGGCCACCGCCCTGGTAGGCGTAGCTGGAATCGGTGAAGCGATCGCTGAGCACGTAGGCGCCGCGCTGCAGCGCCGGCTGGATCACCTGGCGCACATGCTGCGCACGTGCGGCGAACACCAGCAGCAGTTCGGCCTCGGCACTGAGCGGCTCGGCAGCGATCTCGGCATCGGGCTTCAGCACCAGGCCGCGGATGCGCTCGGCCAGCGGCGTACCACCGGGTTCGCGGGTCAGTACGACCTCATGGCCGTGGCGGCGCAGGCACTCGCGGATGGCGTTGATGGCCGTGGTCTTGCCCGCGCCCTCGCCGCCTTCCAGGCTGACGAAACGGGGATGGCGAAGCAGCGCGGAACTCATTGCGCCGGGGTCTCCTTGGTGCGTTGCTGGCGCAGCTGCTGCAGGTAGCGGGCTACGGCGGCGTTGTGTTTGTCCAAGCTGGGCGAGAACACGTGTGCGCCGCTGCCATCGCCCACGGCGACGAAGTACAGCGCATCGCCCGGTGCCGGTTGCGCAGCAGCCATCAGCGCGTCGCGGCTGGGCATGGCGATCGGGGTCGGGGTCAGGCCAGACCGGGTGTAGGTGTTGTAGGGCGTATCGGTGGTGAGGTCGCGGCGGCGGATGTTGCCGTCGTACGCCGCGCCGATGCCGTAGATCACGGTCGGATCGGTCTGCAGGCGCATGCCGATCTTCAGGCGGCGCATGAACACACCGGCAATCTGCGGTCGCTCGCTGGCCAGCGCGGTTTCCTTTTCGATGATCGACGCCATCGTCAGCAGCTCGTACGGCGTATTGATCGGCAGATCCGGCGCGCGGCTTTCCCAGGCTTCGTCCAGCGCCTTCTCCATCGCGCCGTGGGCACGCTTGAGCACGTCCAGGTCGCTGTCGCCGCGCTGGTAGACGTAGGTCTCCGGCAGGAAGCGGCCTTCCGGGTGCTGGCCGGCGAAACCGAGGCGGTCCATCAACGCTGCGTCATCGAGGGCGTCGGTGGTGTGCAGCAGCGGATCGGCACGCTTGAGCGCGGCGCGCAGCTGGCGGATGTTCCAGCCTTCGATGATGGTGACGCGGTGCTGCAGCACCTTGCCGGCGCGCATGCGCAGCAACAGTTCGCGCGGGGTCAGGTCCGTGCTCAGCGCGTACTCGCCTACCTTCAGCTTGCCGGCGGCGTCCAGCTGGCGCGCCAGCAGCTGCCACTGGGTGTCCTGGCCCTCGTCCACGCCGGCCTCGCGCAGCTTGCGCAGCACGCTGTTCATGCCGTCGCCGCTGGCGATGACCACGCTGTCCGCAGTGGGGGTCAACGGCACGTCGGCAAACTGGGTCTGCTTGTAGAAGAACCACGCGCCCGCGCCGGCCACGATGGCGGCCAGCACCAGCAGCAGCGTTACCACCCACAGACACCCGCGCTTGGCTCCCGCCATGGACTACCTCTGAACTCGATTCCGTCGTGCAGGATACCGTGCCGCCGGTGTGGGGTCATGACCGGAGCCACGCGTCCGTGCCGACCAACGGTCGGCACCCACCCACCATCTCCAGTAGATCCACGCCATGCGTGGATGAACGACCATGGAAGCATCCGTGCCCACCAGGACCGGTAGCGCCGGGCCATGCCCGGCGGCGGCAATCGATCACCCCTGCTGCCCCAGCGCCCGCAGCAGCCCGCGCGCCTTGGCCCGGGTTTCGTCCAGTTCCTTGTCCGGGTCCGAGTCGACCACGATGCCGGCACCGGTACGGAAGCTGACCTCGTTGCCATCCACTTCGGCGGTACGGATCAGGATGTTCAGGTCCAGGTCGCCATCGCGGTTCAGCCAGCCGAACGCACCGGTGTACGCGCCGCGCGGCACCTGCTCCAGCTCGCTGATGATCTGCATGCAGCGCACCTTCGGGCAGCCGGTGATGGTGCCGCCGGGGAAGGTGGCGGCGATCACTTCGCCCGGGGTCACGTCCGCGCGCAGGTGGCCGCTGACGTTGCTGACGATGTGGTGCACGTGGGCGTAGCTTTCCACGGTCATCAGCTCGTCCACCACGACCGTGCCAGGCAGGCAGATGCGGCCCAGGTCGTTGCGCTCCAGGTCGATCAGCATCACGTGCTCGGCGCGCTCCTTGGGATGGCCGACCAGCTCCTGGATGCGCGCGGCATCGTCGTCGCCCTCGAAGCGCGGGCGGGTACCGGCGATCGGGCGCGTCTGCGCGTGGCCGCCATGCACCGATACCAGCCGCTCCGGCGACGAACTGACCACATGCCGGCCGTGCGCACTGAACAGGCCGGCAAACGGCGCCGGATTGGCGCGCCGCAGCTGCGCGTACAGCGCCTGCGGACTGACCGGTGCTGCGAAATGCGCGCTCCAGCGCCGCGACAGGTTCACCTGGAACACATCGCCGGCACGCAGGTACTCGATCACCCGGCGCACGCCATCAGTGAAGCGCTGCGGCTCGTCTTCGCTGACCGACTGCGGCGGCTGCCAGCCCTGCCCGGCCTGCGGCAGTTCGCCGGCCAGCAAGGCGACCAGCGTGTCCAGCAGCGCCTGCTCGCCCGCCTCGGCAATGAGGAAGCTGGTGTCGGCCTGGTGGTCATGCAGCACGGCGGCCGGGCAACGCAGGGCCAGTGCGGTCGGGTGACCGTCATCGCGCGCGCGCGCCGGCAGCACCGGCTCAACCTGGCTGGCCACTTCGTAATCCAGCATCAGCGCCCAGCCACCACGGAACGGCAGCGCGTGGCCGCCGTCGTGCGGCAGCCGCTGCGCGTGCCATGCGCGGTCCAGCGCCTGCAGGAAACTGCCGGGCTGCACCGCACCGTGCTGGTCGCGCACCTGGCCATCGGCGTCCAGCTGCAGGGTGTCGCCCTGCGCGGCCAGCAGCAGGCTCCAGCGGCCCTGCGCGGTACCCGAGGCGGTGGACTCCATCAGCAGCGGGAAACGCGCCGGGTCGCGCTGCTGCAGGGCCAGCAGGTCGATCGGGTGCGGCAGCGGGTGGATCAGCGGGGCGTGGGTCATGGCGGCCAGTTCTGGGAGACGGATACACGGAAGCCGCCTTGCGGCGGCCTCGTGGTTGGCGGAGTCGAGCCTGGCTCGACGCTGCCGGTGCGATCAGACGCGCTTGAAGATCAGCGTGCCGTTGGTGCCGCCGAAACCAAAACCATTCGACATCACCACGTCGACCTTGGCCTGGCGTGCTTCGTTGGGCACGTAGTCCAGGTCGCAGCCTTCGCCCGGCTGCTGCAGGTTGATGGTCGGCGGAATCACGTTGTCGCGCATTGCCAGCACCGAGAAGATCGCTTCCACGCCGCCGGCAGCGCCGAGCAGGTGGCCGGTCATCGACTTGGTGGAGCTGACCATCATCTTGTAGGCGTGGTCGCCGAAGGCGGTCTTCATCGCCATGGTCTCACCGAGGTCGCCCAGCGGGGTCGAGGTGCCATGTGCGTTGAGGTAGCCGACCTGTTCCGGGGTGACACCCGCGTCCTTCAGGGCCATGGTCATGCAGCGCGCAGCGCCCTCGCCGTTCTCGCTCGGCGCGGTCATGTGGTACGCGTCGGAGCTGGCGCCGAAACCGGCCAGCTCGCAGTAGATCTTCGCGCCACGTGCCTTGGCGTGCTCGTACTCTTCCAGGATCAGGATGCCGGCGCCGTCGCCCAGCACGAAGCCGTCACGGTCCTTGTCCCACGGGCGCGAGGCCTGTTCCGGGGCGTCGTTGCGGGTGCTCATCGCCTTCATCGCGCAGAAGCCGCCCAGCGCCGTCGGCGAGGAACCGCGTTCGGCACCGCCGGCCACCATCACGTCCGCATCGCCGTACTGGATCATGCGCATGGCGGTGCCGATGGAATGGTTGGAGGTGGCGCACGCCGAGACCGCCGAGAACGACGGGCCCTTCAGGCCGCTGATGATGCTCAGCTGGCCCGGCAGCATGTTGATGATGGTCTTGGGCACGTAGAAGGGAGAGATCTTCTTCCCTTCGTGGAACTCGATGGTCTGCTCTTCGATACCGAGCAGGCCGCCGATGCCGGCGCCAACGATGGCGCCAATGCGGTCGGCGTTGGCATCGGTGATCTCCAGGCCCGAATCATGCAGGGCCATGAAGGCGGCACCGAGGCCGTAATGGATGAACGGGTCCATCTTCTTGGCATCCTTGCCGCTGACCCGGTACTTGCCGAACAGTTCGTTGTCGGCGGTGATGTCAAAGCCTTTGACCTCACCTGCGATCTTGGTGGTGAACCGTTCCAGGTAGGCATCAGAAACGTTGGTCAGCGGACCGATGCCCGAACGACCGTGGGTGATGCCTTCCCAGCTGCTGGCCAGATCATTGCCCAACGGCGAGACCATACCCAGGCCGGTTACGACGACGCGACGCTTCATTGCTGATTCTCCTGACCCGAACGTTCTTTGCGGGTAACGCGGTTTACTTCGGTGTGGTACGCAAACACACGGGGCCGCAAACAGCGGCCCCATGGGGTGTCGTGCGCGGCGAGCTCAACGCCCGCGCGCGCACTGACGTCCTGCATCAGGCCTTGACGTGGGCCGTGATGTAGGTGATCGCAGCCTGCACGGTGCTGATCTTCTCGGCTTCTTCGTCCGGGATCTCGCACTCGAATTCTTCTTCCAGCGCCATCACCAGCTCGACGGTGTCCAGCGAGTCAGCGCCCAGGTCATCGACGAACGATGCGCTGTTGGTGACTTCTTCTTCCTTGACGCCAAGCTGTTCGATGACGATTTTCTTGACGCGTTCTTCGATGGTGCTCATGGGATATCGCTCCAGATGGAGTAGTGGTTCAAAAAGTGGTCGCCATCAAAGGCGATGGCCGTGGGATAGTGTAGTGGAAACCGGCGTGACCTTGCATTGCAGCAAAAATCCTCGCAGATCAATCACTTGCGGCGCGATCCCTGCGCCCCTTGCTTACGGCATGTACATGCCGCCGTTCACATGGAGAGTTTCGCCGGTGATGTAACCGGCAGCCGGGCTGGCCAGGAAGGCCACCGCATGGGCGATGTCCTCCGGCGAACCCAGGCGTTCGAGGGCGATGTCGCCGATCAGCGCGGCACGCGCTTCTTCCGGCAGCGCCTTGGTCATGTCGGTGTCGATGAAGCCCGGCGCGACCACGTTGACGGTGACGCCGCGCGAGCCGATTTCCTTGGCCAGCGACTTGGAGAAACCGATGATGCCGGCCTTGGCGGCGGCATAGTTGGCCTGGCCGGCATTGCCGGTCACGCCCACCACCGAGGCGATGTTGATGATGCGGCCCTTGCGCGCCTTCATCATGCCGCGCATGACGGCCTTGCTGGTGCGGAACACGCTGGTCAGGTTGGTGTCGATGATCGACGCCCAATCGTCTTCCTTCATGCGCATCAGCAGGTTGTCACGGGTGATGCCGGCGTTGTTGACCAGGATCGAGATCGGGCCGAATTCCTTGGCGATGCCGTCAAGCACGGCGTCGAGCGCGGCAGCGTCGGTGACATTCAGCGCACGGCCGTGACCGCCGTGGGCGGCCAGGCGCTCGCCGATCGCGGCGGCGCCGGAATCGGTGGTGGCGGTGCCGATGACGGTGGCGCCCTGGGCGGCCAGCAGATCGGCGATGGCGGCACCAATGCCACGGCTGGCACCGGTAACCAGTGCGATTTCACCCTGCAGGGGCTTGCTCATGATGTTTTCCTCAGGCTGGGGCGGCCGCCGCACCCGTGCCGCTTGCAGCGGCCACCGGCACGGTCGGCAGGAACAGGGGCAATCAGGCCGACCACGTCTCGCGGGCGGTTTCGAAGTCGCCCGGGGTGGCCAGGGAACGGCCGTCGATGGCCTTGTCGATGCGCTTGACCAGGCCGGTCAGCACCTTGCCCGGACCGCACTCGGCGATCTGGGTGACGCCACGCGCGGCCAGGGCCTGCACGCAGCCGGTCCACTGCACGGGCTGGTACAGCTGCTGCACCAGCGCGGTGCGGATCGCGTCCACGCCGTCGTGCACCTTGGCGTCGACGTTCTGCACCACCGGCAGCTGCGGCAGCTGCCAGGACAGGCCGGCCATCACTTCAGCCAGACGGTTGGCGGCTTCGCGCATCAGCGGGGTGTGCGAGGGCACGCTGACGGCCAGCTTGACCGCCTTGCGCACGCCCTTCTCGGCCAGCAGCACCAGCGCACGGTCGACCGCGGCAGCGTCGCCGCCGATCACGATCTGGCCCGGCGAGTTGAAGTTGGCCGGAACGACCACCTGGCTGCCGGCGGCTTCCGCGCAGACGTCCAGCACCAGCTGGTCTTCGGCGCCGAGCACGGCGGCCATCGCGCCAACACCGGCCGGCGCGGCGTCCTGCATCAGCTGGCCGCGCAGGCGCACCAGGTGCGCACCGTCGTGCAGGCTGAGGGCGCCAGCGGCGACCAGGGCGGTGTACTCGCCCAGGCTGTGGCCAGCCAGAACCGACGGACGCGGACCACCCACGGCGTTCCAGGCGCGCCACGCGCCGATGCTGGCGGCCAGCAGGGCCGGCTGGGTGTATTCGGTACGGTTGAGCATTTCCTCCGGGCCACCCTGGGACAACGCCCATAGGTCGACGCCGGCACCATCGGATGCCTCGGTGAAGGCCTCACGCACCTGCGGGTGCAGTTCGGCCAGCTCGGCCAGCATGCCCACAGACTGCGAGCCCTGACCGGGGAAGACAAAAGCGAGGGTGGATAGGGTCACGCGGTCATCCGCTTGTTGCAATCGAAGCGGGCCATGATAAGGGGGAACATGCCGTGTCGTCTGTACGTGCGCGTATGCACGGCGTATGGAGGCGGCCTGCCGGATCGGGCAGCGGGTGATGCCGGCCAGCGGCCGGCACTACCCGATGCTGCGGGCTGCCCCGCTGTCAGCAGAGCAGCTGCAGGATGTCCAGCTCGCCGTCGGCAAACCAGTCCATGCACAGGCCGACCACCATCAGCAGGCCCAGCGTGGTGGCGCCGTGGGTGATGAAAATGGAGTGGGCCAGCGCGCGCGCCGAGCGCCCCAGCTTCATGCACACCCGTGCCAGGCGCTGCAGGCGGCCACTGACAGCGTGTACGTGCGCACGCACCGGTGCCTGCACCCCGTTCATCGCCTCGGCCATCATCGCCTGCAGGCATTCGGGGCGGTCGGCGTAGTACTTGGCCACGCCGTAGCCGAACATCAGCCAGTCACGCGCCTGTGCCTCGGCCAGGTCCATGACTTCCAGCGGATCTTCTTCGAAGTCGATGAAACCGACGTTCTGGCCATCCCAGGTGAGGTTGCGCGGCAGCGGCTGGCCAAAATAGGCGCCACGCGCGTGCGCTTCGGCAATGGCCTGCATCGCTGCAGCCACGAGGCGATCGCGGCCGGCATCGTCGGCCTCGCGCAGACAGGTATTGAACGAGCTGCCGTTGTCGCCGATCACCAGCGCGGCATGGCCGCTGCCGATCACCGCGGGAACATTCACCCCCTGCGCCTGCAGTTCGGCCAGCCGGCGGGCCTCGGTTTCGCGCGCGGCGTCGCCACCGCGGTGCGGCGGCGGGCGCAGGGCATCGAGATGGAACCGGCGGGCAATAAAATTGAGCAGGCCCAGGGCCACTGCTCGGCTTCCTTCGCCGTACTGCTTCAGCCAGGCGCGTTGCCCTTCGATGACGATGGGCTCAACCATGACAGTCTCCTTTAACGCATTACGGCCCCAGAGGGGCCGTAACGACGGTTTCACGTTGTCGTAACTGGCACTATCAATAGCGCAGCAGTGCCGAACCCCACGTGAAGCCACCACCGAATGCTTCCAGCAGCAGCAGCTGGCCGCGCTCGACCCTGCCGGAACGCACAGCCGCATCCAGCGCCAGCGGCACCGAGGCGGACGAGGTATTGCCGTGCTTGTCGACAGTGACCACGACCTGGTCCATCGACATGTCCAGCCGCTTGGCGGTGGCCTCGATGATGCGCAGGTTGGCCTGGTGCGGGATCAGCCAGTCCAGGTCGGACTTGGTCAGACCGTTGGCATCCAGGGTTTCGTCCACGACCGAGTCCAGCGCCTTGACGGCGTACTTGAACACGTCGTTGCCCTTCATGTTGATGGTGCCGCCACCGTTGTTGCCTTCACCGAAACCGACCGAGACGCCGACCGGGTTCCACAGCAGCTCTTTCTTGCTGCCATCCGAATGCAGGTGGGTGCTGAGGATGCCGGTTTCTTCGTCGGCCTTGAGCACGACGGCGCCCGCGCCATCACCGAACAGCACGCAGGTGGTGCGGTCTTCCCAGTCGACGATGCGGGTCAGGGTTTCCGCGCCGATCACCAGCACATGGCGGGCATCACCGGAACGGATGAATTTGTCAGCCACGCTGAGCGCGAACACGAAGCCCGAACAGGCCGCGTTGACGTCGAAAGCGGGGCAGCCGCTCACACCGAGCTTGGCCTGGATCAGGCACGCGGTGGAGGGGAAGATCAGATCAGGAGTGGTCGTGCCGACCACGATCATGTCGAGCTGCGAGGCGTCGATACCGGCCGCTTCGATCGCACGCAGCGCGGCCTGGTAGCCGAGATCGCTGGTGGTTTCGCCTTCGGCAGCGATGTGCCGTTCACGGATACCGGTGCGCGTCTGGATCCACTCGTCCGAGGTCTCGACCATTTTTTCCAGGTCGGCGTTGGTCAGGACTTTTTCCGGCAAATAGCTACCGGTGCCCGCGATCCTCGAGTAGATCCGCTTGCTCATCATGTTTCCTGTTGCACGAGCCGCCGTTCACCGGCGTGCCCGGGAAAGAAGGCGAAGGCCGCTGCCCATAGGGCAGCGACCTTCCGGCACATCAGTCTTCCTGGACAGCCGAAGACTTGGTCTGGATGACCTTCTTGCCGCGGTAGAAACCGTCAGCAGTGATGTGGTGACGCAGATGCACTTCGCCGGTGGTCGGGTCGGTCGACAGCTGCTTGGCGCTCAGGGCGTCATGCGAACGACGCTGGCCACGACGGGACGGGGTAACACGGGATTTCTGGACAGCCATGGGATTGCTCCAAACTCGGTTCGTTTTGCTTCGTCGTTTCGTCGCACAGGACGCCAGCGTCCAGCACACTTTTCGCTTTCGCCGCAGCCGCCGACGACAACCGGCTGCTATTGTTTCTTCAATGCCGCCAACGCCGCAAACGGGTTGGCCTTTTCAATTTCTTCTTCGGTCGGTGCCCAGTCCTTGTCGACTGCCTCACCGTACGGCGACAGGGGTACCACCGGCACCGCCAGCACCAGCTCGTCCTCGACCAGGTCCAACGGGCGCAGCTGGCCATCTTCCGGCACCAGCAACGGCTCGTATTCCTCCGGCAAGGACGATTCCTCGTCTTCGTCGCGGATCAGGCCAAGCCTCTGGGTCATCTTCACCGGCAGCAGGAAACGCTGCATGCTGCGCTGACAGGTCAGCGGCAACGCGGTATCGATGCTGAGTTCCACATAGGATACCCGCAAGATCTCGTCGCGACCGAATTCGAGCGAGTAATTACACTCGCCTTCGGTATCTGCGACAAGCCCCTGCAGGCGAGTCAATTCAGCCAGGGAGACCTGACCGTCGAAGCGCCTTCGCGCTACGACCATCCGCCAGGCATCCAGCGTTTCGGGTACGTTCGCGGACATAAGCCGCCGAATATTAAGGATCGGCAGGTCCCGTGTCAAATGACTGCCATGAAAGGCTTGCTGTGGCTGGCTGTGCCGGGCCAGACTGCCGCGCCCCGCCCCCGGAATTCCCGCATGCCTGCCCTGGTCCTGGCCTCCACCTCCCGCTATCGCCGCGACCTGCTGGAACGGCTGGGGTTGCCCTTCGACTGCGCACGCCCGCAGGTGGATGAGACCCCGCACGCCAACGAGGCCCCGCTGGCGCTGGCGGCACGCCTGGCCAGCGCCAAGGCGGCCGACGTGGCCGCCCGCCATCCCGGCAGCTGGGTGATCGGCTCGGACCAGGTGGCGGACCTGAACGGTCAGCCGCTGGGCAAGCCGGGTACGGTCGAGGCGGCCTGCGCACAGCTGGCGGCAATGTCCGGGCAGACGGTGCGCTTCCACACTGCGATCAGTCTCACCCGTGACGGAGAATCCTTCACGGCAATGGATCTGACCCAGGTGCGCTTCCGCACGCTGCAGGCGCCGGAGATCGCCCGCTACGTGGCCATCGAACAACCGCTGGACTGCGCCGGCAGCTTCAAGTGCGAAGGCCTGGGCATCAGCCTGTTCGACGCCATCGACAATCGCGACCCTACGGCGCTGATCGGGCTGCCGCTGATCGCACTGTGCGGATTGCTGCGCAGGGCCGGATTCTCGGTGCCGTAACCCGGCCCGCTACACGAGGCACGACACCTCAGCGTTTCTTCACCACAAAGGGCTGTTCCTGCCACTGCTCCACGCTGCCATCGCGACCATGCAGACGCAGGCCCAGCCAGTGTTTTCCCGGTGACAACGTACCCGTATCGAGCGTTGCATCGAAACCGACAGCCGGATGCTGCGGGTCGGTGCTGTCTGGCCAGGCATGTCGGATATCGAACACCCGCCCATAGCTGGCGTCGCCGATCGAACGACCATCCACCAGCACTTCAACCCGCGACAGGCCGACACCTTCCTTGAACGCCCAGCCCTTGATCGCCAGCGTGCCGCTCACCACGTCGCCGTTGGAAGGGGTGTCCAGCCAGGCCAGTGCGGGGGCTACACATGGGCCCTGCGCGCGCTGCACCGGCAGGCGGAACAGCAGGAAGCGCTGGAATCCATGATCGTTGCTGACCACGCGCGGCGGCGGCAGCGGCCCGACCTGTTCGCAGAGGGCGTGATAGCGGGTGAGCAGATCGCGGAAACGCTGATCGCTGGGCGACAGCACCAGCAGCATCGGCACGTCGCGCTCGCCCTCATGCACCTGGTTCCATTGCGCCAGCTGCGCGGTACGGCCGTGCTTGTCGTTGAGCGGATGCGGCAGCACTTCGATGTCACCGCGGCCCAGCTGGAAGCCCAGTTCGGCGCCCACCTTGAAGTTGCCGGCCAGTACGCGGCTGCCTTCAGGCATCTGCTGCAGTTCTTCGCGGACCGCAGCAGCCAGCGGCTGCCAGCCGGCGAAGTTGCGCGGGTAGTACTTGTCGCCGGCCAACTGCTCGCGCAGCGATGACGAGGACGCCATCAGGTAATAGCCGAAGGCCAGCACCATGCCCAGCCCGGCCAGCCACCAGCCGGTACGCCGCAACCAGCGCGGCCAGCCGTTGAGGATCACCGGCACCGCCACCAGCAGGGCCAGGTAGCCCGGCAACGGCCAATGGAAGCTGATGCGCTCGACGTCGGTGAAGAAGCCCAGTGCGAAGATGCCCAATGTCGACACACCGCCGACCAGACCGAAATAACGCCACTGCACGCGCGCACCGCCACCACTGCGGGTACCCGCCAGCGCCACCTTCCACATCGCGATGCACAGGATGGGCGTCACCAGCATCGGCTGGATCACCAGGAACCACAGTCCGCGCCACTCGAATGCCCACGGATGACGCTCGACCACCTGGAACTTCAGGCCGGCATCGTGATTGTCGGCATTCCAGGCCAGCAGCGGCAGCCATGCCAGTACGCCAACGGCCAGGGCCACCCAGACGCGCGGATCGGCCAGCATGCGCCGGCCCTGCGGCAGCGCCAGCAGGGCAACGAAGCCGACGCCGATCACACCGATGAAACGATAGTGGCTGAGCGCGCCGATCAGCAGGCCCAGCGCCAGTTTCACCGCCGAGGACGCGTCTACGTTGCGCAGCAGGCGTGCGCCGGCGTCCAGGCACAGCACCGCCGCCAGTGCCATCGGCACATCGGGCACGGCCAGCAGACCCAGCGTGGCCGACAACGGCATCAGCAGCGTCAAGCTGCCGGCCTGCCAACCTGCAACGTTGCCGAACCAGCGCGCCGCAATACGCGATACCAGCAGCGGCAGCAGTGCACCGATGGCCAGGAACGGCAGGCGCAGCGCAAGCACGTGCTGGCCGCCAAGCTCCACACCCAACCGGGTCAACCAGGCCGTCAGCCCTGGCAGATCCGAATAGGCCGCCGCCAGGTGCTGGCCTTCCTGCCAGTAGAACGCCTCATCGACGAACAACGGCAGGCGTGCGGCCACGACCAGCTTGGCCGCTGTGACGAGCGTCCATAACCAGAGAAAAATCGTACGTGCGCGTTGTTCGCCCTGCATTGCTCTATGGATAGAATCGACCGGTTACCGAACTTGAGACGACCATGACAGCTTCGTCCCCCATGCACAGCATGCTAACCGATCAACTGCGTCAGTCCCTGCGCAATGCGCAGGACCAGGTCAATGCACTGGTGCTGGGCAAGGTGCAGGAGGTTCGACTGGCCTTTGTGGCCCTGCTCTCTGGCGGCCACCTGCTGATCGAAGACCTGCCCGGTCTCGGCAAGACCACATTGGCCCATGCCCTGGCCAGCAGCCTGGGGCTGAGCTTCCAGCGCGTGCAGTTCACCTCCGACCTGCTGCCGGCCGACGTACTCGGCGTATCGGTCTACGACGCCGGCAGCCGCCAGTTCCAGTTCCATCCCGGGCCGGTCTTCACCCACGTGCTGCTGGCCGACGAAATCAACCGGGCGCCGCCACGCACGCAGAGCGCCCTGCTGGAAGCGATGGCCGAGCAGCAGGTCACCCTCGACGGTCAAACCCATGCCCTGCCCGATCCGTTCTTCGTGATCGCCACGCAGAACCCGGTGGATCTGTCAGGCACGTTCCCGCTGCCCGATTCGCAGCTTGATCGCTTCCTGCTGCGGCTGGCGATGGGTTACCCCAGCGCGCAGGCGGAACGTGAGCTGCTGCGCGGCAGCGATCGCCGCGACCTGATCGCCCGCGCGGTGCCCCAGCTGGATGACACCCAGGTACGCGCACTGCGCGAGGCCGTCAGCCAGGTGCATGTCAGCGACGCGCTGGTGGACTACGTGCAGGCACTGCTGACCCGCAGCCGCCAGCACGCCGGCGTACGCGTGGGATTGTCGCCGCGCGCCGGCCTGGCCCTGCTGCGCGCAGCCAAGGCACATGCGCTGCTGCTCGGCCGTGGCCACGTGGTACCCGAAGACGTGCAGACGTTGTTCGTAGCGGTGGCTGGCCATCGCCTGGTGGGTGAAGCCGAGTCGAGCTCGGGGCCGGCGCTGGCTCGCGCGATCCTGCAGACCGTCGCGGTCGATTGAAGATGGCATCGCATGCCCGGCGACTGTTGCAGCTGGCACGCCCACGCACGCCGGAGTCGTTGCCGCAACGGCTGGACCGACGGCGCATCTACGTGCTGCCGACCCGCTTCGGCCTGTTTGTGGCCTGCCTGCTGGTCGCGATGCTGCTGGGCGCGCTGAACTACAACAACAACCCTGCGCTGTTGCTGGCGCTGCTGCTGGCCGCGGCAGCGATCGCCAGCGCCATCGCCGCGCACCTGCAGTTGTCCGGTGTGCAGATCGACGCGATCTCCGCCGAACCGCTGCCGGTCGGGCAACCGCTGCGCCTGCGCGTGGACCTGTCGCTGCGCGACCCGCGAGCGCGCCACGGCCTGCACTTGCAACTGGGCGACAGCGAGACGTGGCTCGACCTGCCCCCACACGGCCGCGGTGAAGCCGAGCTGGAAGTGCCCAGCGAACGCCGTGGCTGGCTGGAACTGCCGCGTATCCGCCTGTCCACCACACAACCACTTGGCCTGGTCAGGGCGTGGTCATGGGTGTGGCCGGAAGAACCCCTGCTGGTCTACCCGCTGGCCGAGGCGAAAGCGCCGCCGTTGCCGCAGCAGGGCAGCGATCCACTACACACCCGCGCCCACGCCAACGGCGAGGAACTGCATCAGCTGCGTCCGTATCGCGCTGGAGATCCACCGCGCAGCATTGCCTGGAAACACTCCGCGCGCCGCGACACGCTGCTGGTACGCGAATACGAGAAGCCAATAGGCATCGAAGTGATGCTGGACTGGCGCGCGCTGGCCCCCTTGGGCCAGGAGGCCCGCATCGCGCGGCTGGCACGCTGGGTGGACAGCGCCGAGCGCGAAGGCCGTCGCTACACACTGCTGCTGCCGATGCAGCCGCCGATCGGCCCCGGCCAGGGCGCCAGCCACCACCATCTGTGCCTGCGCGCGCTGGCGTTGCTTCCCCATGACTGAGCCTGCCCTGCTGCTGGACCGCAACACCCGCACGTGGACGCTGGCCAGCGCCGCACTCCCCTTGTTGCCGCTGCTGCTGCAGCTGCCCACCACGCTGGCCGCGTTGATCGCCGTGGCAGCGGTCGTCACTGCCGCACTGTCGCAGCGCGGCATGCTGCCGATGCCGGTGCGCGTACTGCTGGTACTGGGCATGCTGGCCGCCATCGTCTGGCAGATGGGTGCGGTGCGCCCCGGCCGGGATACCGGCTGCGCGCTGTTGGCGGCGATGCTGGCGATCAAGTCCAGCGAGCTGCGCACCCTGCGCGATGCACGCAGCCTGCTTGGCTTTGCCCTGTTTTCACCGTTTGCTGCATTCCTGCTCGACCAGGGGCCACTGACCACCGTGCTCGCCGTGCTCGCCGGCATCAGCGCCCTGATTGCGCTGCAGCGACTGGCACAGGGTGAAGGCCGCAGTACGCCACCGCCGCTGTCCGCGCAGCTTCGCGGCGTCGGCCGCCTGCTGCTGATCGGCCTGCCGCTGGCGCTGGCCTGCTTCTGGCTGTTCCCACGACTGGCCACGCCGCTGTGGGGCATACCCGAACGCGCCGTCGGTACGCCCGGGCTGTCGGACACGATGGAGCCGGACAAGTGGCTGGACCTGATGGCCGACGATACCCCGGCCCTGCGGGCGCAGTTCTTCGGCGCGGTTCCGGAGCCGGCGCAGCGCTACTGGCGCGGGCCGGTACTGACCCAGTTCGATGGGCATGTCTGGCGACGCGACCGCCGTACCGAGCGTTTGCTGCCTGCAGTGGTCGAGCACGGCACGGACGGCTGGGATTACCAGATCGACTACGAGCCCACCGACCGTCGCCAGCTGGTCGCCCTGGATCTCCCGACCGCCGCACCGGAAGGCAGCCGGCTTGATGCAGCCCTGAGCCTGAGCAGCGACCGCACCTTGTCCGCGTTGAGCCGGTGGCGCCTGCACTCGGCCCCGCCGCTGCATTTTGATGCCAACTTGTCGTCGTATCAGCGCCGCGCTGCGCTGCAGTTGCCGGAAGGCTTCAACCCCCGCACGGCAACCCTGGCCCGACAGTGGCGGCAGGACGCAGGAAACGATGACGCCGCCGTGGTCCGTCGTGCCCTCGCGTGGATAACCGAGGACTTCTCGTACACGCTGGAGACACCGGCCGCCGGCCGCGATCCCGTCGATGCATTCCTGTTCGACTACAAGGCGGGCTACTGCCAGCATTTCAGCTCTGCCTTCGTGGTGCTGATGCGCAATGCAGGCATTCCGGCGCGGGTGGTCACCGGATTCGCTGGCGGCACGCGCAACCGGATCGGCGACTACTGGGTACTGCGGCGGATGGACGCCCACGCCTGGGCCGAGGTGTGGCTGCCGCAACGCGGCTGGGTGCGCATCGACCCGACAGCGGCAGTAGCACCCGAGCGCATCCTGGACACGCTCGACGACCGTCTGCAGGCCGGGGCCGATACCGGCCTGCAGCAGCGCTGGCTGCAGTTGGGCCAGGTCCGCGACTGGATGCGCAGAGGCTGGAACGAACTGGTCCTGTCCTTCGACGCGCGCCGCCAGCAGCAACTGCTGCAACCGTTCGGGCTGGACGATCTGCAGCCGGGACAGCTGCTGGCCGGCTTCGTGATGGCCGCGTTGCTGGCGCTGGCGTGGATGGCGTGGCTGCTGGCCCGTGGCGAACGCGAGCGCGACCCGCTGCTGCGCGCCTGGCACCGGCTGGGGCAGCGCTATGCGCGGCTTGGGCTGGGCCGCGAACCGCACGAACCCGCCCTGCACTGGGCGCGACGGGTCAACGCGCAACGACCCGACCCGGACCTCATCACACTCAGCCAGCGTTTCGCTGATGCACGCTACGCTGGCACTTGTACCGAGCTCGCCCCATTATTGCGGGACCTGCGCAGGCATCGCCCGACTTCCGGAGCCTCCCCATGAATACCAAGTTCCTCCTCACCGCCGTGGCCGCCCTGGCCCTGTCGGCCTGCGCCACGGCCCCCAAGCCGCTGCAGGGACAATTCAGCCTGGTTTCCCCGCGCGACTCGGTTGCCACCCAGCAGGTCGGCACGCCGGTGCGCTGGGGTGGGCGGATCATCGAAACCAAGCCCGCTCAGGGCGAGACCTGTTTCCAGATCATCTCGCGCCCGCTCAACGGTAGCGGCCGCCCGAACACGACCTCCTCCGATGCCAGTGACGGCCGCTTCATTGCCTGCCGTGCCGGCTTCTACGATCCGGCCGTGTTCGAAGCCGGCCGCGACGTGACCTTCATCGGCAAGATCGACGGCTACGCCAACACCCGCATCGGTGATTACGACTACCGCCTGCCGAAGCTGGCGGCCGACGTGATCTACCTGTGGCCGGAACAGCGCCAGGTAGATGTGGTGCCCTACCCTTACGGACCGTGGGGCCCGGGCCCGTATGGCCCGTACTGGGGCGGTTACCGCGGCTGGGGCTGGTGGTAGTCCAGGCCCGGTACGCATGATGCAGAAGGCCGCCCATTGGGCGGCCTTTTTTCATCCACGCATGGCGTGGATCTACTGTGGATGCCGCGGAGACGATGGTGCGCTGCGGACTTCTTCATCCACGCATGGCGTGGATCTACTACTGCTGGTGTGCGCTGTAGATCCACGCCATGCGTGGATGACCGCGTCAGTGCCCCGGCGTGCCGAAATGACCCAGCGGTGCGCCAGCCAGCAGATGCATGTGGATATGGAACACGGTCTGCCCGGCATCTTCGCGGCAGTTCATCACGATGCGGTAGCCGTCCTGCGCGAAGCCTTCCTGCCGCGCGTACTCGGCGGCGGCCAGGGCCAGCTTGCCGATCAGGTGCGCCTGCGATGGCTGCAGGTCATCCAGGGTCGGAATGATCTCGTTCTTCGGAATGAACAGCACGTGCACCGGCGCCTGTGGTGCGATGTCCTTGAAGGCCAGCACGTCCTCGTCTTCATAGACGATGGTGGCCGGGATCTCGCGACGGATGATCTTGCTGAAGAGAGTTTCGCTGCTCATGGTCGGCCTCGGCGGGGTGTCACCGCATTGTAGGCCGGTAACGCCGGGGCATGCCCGGCATCGACTCAATCGCGCACTTCGCTGCGGGTACCGAACGCGTGCGACAGCGTGCCACGATCGACGTACTCCAGCTCACCGCCGAGAGGCAGGCCCTGGGCCAGTCGACTCGGCCGCACCTGGCGGGCGCGCGCCAACTGCGCGAGGTAGTGCGCGGTGGCTTCGCCTTCGACGGTGGCGCTGGTGGCGATGATCAGCTCCTGCACTTCCGCTTCGGCCAGACGCTGTTCCAGCTGCTCCAGACCCAGCTCGCGCGGACCGATGCCATCCAGCGGCGACAGCCGCCCCTGCAGCACGAAGTAGACGCCGCGATAGCCGGTGGCATTCTCGATCGCCAAGCGGTCAGCCGGTGATTCCACCACGCACAACTGGCTGCGCTCGCGGCTGCCATTGGCGCAGGTCGGGCACAGCTCGGTTTCACTGAAGTCGCGGCACTGCGCACAATGACCGATGCGTTCGACCGCCTCTGCCAGTGTCCCGGCAAGGCGTTTGCCACCTTCGCGCTCGCGCTCGAGCAGGTGGTAGGCCATGCGCTGGGCCGTCTTCTGGCCTACGCCAGGCAACACCCGCAGTGCATCGATCAGTTGTTCAAGCAGCGGTGCGGACACGGCGGTGTGTTCTGTAGAGCCGAGCGTGCTCGACTGGAAATTGCGGGCAGTCGAGCACGCTCGACGCTACACAGTGCGTGGCACCCGGCAGTGCGGATGCCACGCGGCACATCAGAACGGCATCTTCATGCCCGGCGGCAGCTGCATGCCGGCGGTGGCCGAACCCATCTTCGACTTCGACTCGGCGTCGATCTTGTTGGACGCATCGTTGAAGGCGGCCGCGATCAGGTCTTCCAGCATTTCCGGATCGCTGGCCAGCGACGGATCGATGCGCACCTTGCGGCACTCCTTGGCACCGGTCAGGGTGACGCTGACCATGCCGCCACCGGCGCTGCCGGTCACTTCGATCTTGGCGATTTCTTCCTGGGCCTTCTGCAGGTTTTCCTGCATCTTCTGGGCCTGCTGCATCAGTTGGGCGATATTGCCGCGCATGTCGTCTTACTCGTCAAAAGAACGGATGGAATCGGAAACAACCCGGGCGCCGTGCTGCTGGATCAGCAGCTGGACTTCCGGATCGTCCATGAAAATGGCCTCGGCAGCCTGCTGCCGCTCGCCACGCTGGCGGTCGGCGCGCTGGTGCAGGGTCTCGGCCGGGACCTGCTCGGTTTCCACGGTTTCGACCACGATCTTCAGCGCGTGGCCAAGGGACTTTTCCAGCACCTCGCCCAGCGCTGCCAGCGCGCGCTCGGAGCGCAGGTATTCAAATCCGGGCGAAAGGCCCAGTTTCAAGACCCCATGCTGGCAACTGATGAAGGCCGCATTGGCCGCAAGCTGTCGCGATGGACCGCTCAGGCCACTGTTGGCAACCAGGTCGAGCCAGTCCTCGGCGCAGGCCAGATCGCTGACGCTGCCCACCGCGGCGCGGTCGGAAGCGACAGCCGCGACGGCCGGGGCGATCGCGATGCCCTCCGCACGGAACGGACGCTCCGGCACCGCGACAGCCTCTGCAACCGGCTGCGGCGCCGGCGCTGGCGGCTCGTGCCACGGGGCGACCATGGCCGCGTCGGGCGTCGCCATCTCAGCGGCCAGCGCCTCATCGCGGGCAGTGTCCTCGTCGGTCGCCCACGGCGGCAGGTCGTCTGCCTCGGCGGGCGCCTTGGGCGTGGCCGCCTCGGGAGCCAGCTGCACCTTCATCGGCGGCGGCGACCCGGGTTCCTCGACCGGAACCGGTTCAGGTTCAGGCGTCGGATCCGGTTCCGGGGTCGGCTCGGGTTCCGGCTCGGGTTCGGGCTGTGGTGCCGGGGTCGGCGTCTGTGCGGTTGCCTCCACCGGCACCGGTGCTGCAGCGGCCTGGGTGACGGCGACGGCTCCCTGCGCAGCAGCGGCGGCCGGGGCAGCTCCTTCGTGGCTGCCCGCAATGCCGCCCCCGGTCTGGCCCGTACCGGTCGGTGCGCTGCCACCGGAGGATTCCGGGGTACGCGGCACCGACGGCACGGCAGCCGCGGGCCGGAACGCCAGCATGCGCAGCACGGCCATTTCAAAGCCGGCGCGCGGGCTGGGCGCCAATGGCAGATCACGACGACCGTTCAAGGCCATCTGATACCAGAGCTGGACCACTTCCGGGCGCAGGCGCTCGGCGAACACGCTGGCATCCAGTCCTTCGGCAGCGGCGGACGCGCCCGGCACCAGTTGCTGCACCTGGATGCGGTGCAGGCCCTCGGCCAGCGCATCAAGCACGCCGCTCCAGTCCGGCGAGAACTCGGCCAGTGCCGCAACGACCTGCAGCAGGCGCGGGCCATCGCCCTCGGCCAGGGCATCGAGCATGGCCGCCACCTGGGTGCGGTCGACCGTCCCCAGCATGGTGCGCACCACGTCCTCGCGCAGCGCACCGCCGGCGTAGGCAATGGCCTGGTCGAGCAGCGACAGGCCATCACGCAGGCTGCCGTCGGCGGCCTTGGCCAGCTGCACGATGGCGGTCGGGTCCGACTCGATCTCCTCGGCGGCGAGGATGCGGGTCATCTGCCCCTGGATCTGATCTTCGTCCAGGCGCTTGAGGTTGAACTGCAGGCAGCGGCTGAGCACGGTGACCGGCAGCTTCTGCGGGTCGGTGGTGGCCAGCAGGAACTTCACATGTTCCGGCGGCTCTTCCAGCGTCTTCAGCAGCGCATTGAACGCAGCCTTGGACAGCATGTGCACTTCGTCGATCAGGTACACCTTGTACTTGCCACGTGAGGGCATGTACTGCGCGTTCTCGATCACCTCGCGCACATCGTCCACGCCGGTATTGGACGCGGCATCAATTTCCAGCAGGTCGATGTAACGACCGGCGTCGATGTCCAGGCAGGCCGCACACTGGCCGCAGGGATCGGCACTGGTGCCCTGCTCGCAGTTCAGCGACTTGGCGAAGATGCGCGCGATCGTGGTCTTGCCCACGCCGCGGGTGCCGGTAAACAGGAACGCGTGGTGGACCCGGCCGCTGTCCAGCGCATTGCTGAGCGCACGGACCACGTGTTCCTGGCCCACCAGCTCGGCAAAACGCTTCGGACGCCACTTGCGGGCAAGGACGAGATAGGACATCAGGCCACCGTCTTCCATCGGATGTTCCATTGTGCCACGCCTGTCCAGCCCTCTCGCCCTGCAAACCAGTGCTTGTGTCCTGCCGCTGCGCCCGCTAGAATCTGCGCCCCTGCTGAGGCGTTTGCCGATGGCAGGGATCCGGAGAGGTGTCCGAGTGGTTGAAGGAGCACGCCTGGAAAGTGTGTAAGCGTCTAAACCGCGCTTCGGGGGTTCGAATCCCCCTCTCTCCGCCAGATAACTGAAAAAGGCTGCCCGAAAGGGCAGCCTTTTTCAGTTATCTGGCGCGGGACGCGAAGTGCGCTGCGCGCGCTTCGCCCCAGACGTTGCTGCGCAACGTCCGGGCCCCTCCCTTCGCCTGCCTCTCCCCGCCCCTGTCGGGGCAGCCCCTCAACAGAGGGGCTTGTTCCTCCAGATGCATCAGTAGATCCACGCCATGCGTGGATGCCCGATGGAACCGCGCAGGCAGGGCTTCGACTGTTCTGCAGGAGTAGAACCGGACAGCGGCCTTTTTTATTTATCTGGCTGGGGACGCGAAGTGCGCTGCGCGCGCTTCGCCCCAGACGTTGCTGCGCAACGTCGGGGCCCCTCCCTTTGCCTGCCTCTCCCCGCCCCTGTCGGGGCAGCCCCTCAACAGAGGGGCTTGTTCCTCCAGATATGGCAGTAGATCCACGCCATGCGTGGATGTCTCGACCGGGTCGAGTCGACTACCTCCCCATGCCCCAGCCTCCCGCTGGCCCCGTCCCCAGCGCCCTCACCTTTCGCTGAACAGCTGGTTCAAGGCCGCATACCCCGGTGCCCCCTCCGGCATCGCCATCGCGTCGCCGAGAAAATCCGTGGTCGCCGCAGCCATCGCGGTCCATGCGTGCATGAACAACGCGGGCCCTGCGCTCAGCCGCCGCACGCCGGCCTGCGACTGCGCAGCAAACGACGCCATCCCCGGCAGCCACATCAGGTTGAGAGGCAGCGGCACGGCACCGGCAACCGCAGCAGCCTCGTCCAGCGCGCGCAGACCCGGCACGAAGCCGCCGTCGGCACCGGCACGCGCATAGGCCTGCAGCCGATCGATGCTCATCCTGACCGCCTCATCGCCTTCGGCCAAGCTGCGCAGATACACATCGGTGCGCGCATTGATGAACAGCGATCGCCCGCCAAGCGCAGAACGGATGGCGCTGATCTTCGCCACCAGCACCTCAGGGCTGCCAGCGCCGTCTTCGATGTTGATCCCGACCGCACCCGCTTCCACCAGGCGCAGCACCCTCGCAGCGATCACATCGGGGGCATCGCTGTAGCCGTCCTCGATATCGACCGTGACCGGCAACGAGGTCACACCAACGATTTCGGAAACCCGCTGCAGCAGCGCGGTATCAGGCAGCGCACCGCCATCGGCATGACCGCAGGACCACGCCATCGCAGCACTCGATGTTCCCACCGCGAGAGCCCCCTGCTGCTGGACCAGGCGGGCGCCACCGGCATCCCATACGTTGGGCAGCACGTAAAGATCGGCGCCTTGGTGGAGTTTTACGAAACGGGCATGAGCATTCGACATGGAACCTCCTGATGACGGGGACCTGCAGTCTGCGCCCGAACCGGTTTCCGGGCTCGCCATGTTCAGACATCAATGGCACGGACCTCGCGCACAATGTGCCCGCCACCACGATGACGTTCCTTCATGACACCTCGCCCCTACCGCTGCAGCGACATCACCGTCTGCCTGTCGATCTTCGACAGCAACGTGCCCACCTATTTCGCCCCCCAGGAGCGAGGAGACTTCGAACGCTTCCTGCATGAACACGCCGCGCAGTGCGCATTCCAGGTGATCGAAGTCGAGGGCCAGGTGGTGGCCTGTGGCGGCCTCTGGAACTGTGGCGAAGGCAGCGCCAGCTTCTGCTGGGGCATGGTTGAACGAGGTCGCCACAGACAGGGGCTGGGACGCGCGCTGGCAGTGGCCCGCCTGCACCAGGCTGAAGCAGACCGGTCGATCCAGCGCATCACGCTCAGCACCAGCCAGCACACGCAGGGCTTCTATGCCGGCCTCGGCTTCCAGGTGGTACGCGTAGTGGCCGACGGCCACGGCGCCGGGATCGACGCCGTGGAAATGGAGCGGGTGCTGTAGCCCCCGCTCCCGACGGATCCACGCATGCCGTGGATCTACCGTTGGCACGCCAGATCAGAACCCGACGCGCAGGTTCAACTGGCCACCGATATCGTTGCGACCGTCGCCATGCTGGCCCTGCACGAACAGCGACAGCTGGCTGCTGCGTCCCAGGCCGACCGCTACGCCGACCTGGCTGACCAGGGCATTGCGCGCCATCACGGCACTGTAGGCATCGAACGCATTGCCACCGACGGCGAAACTCTGCCGGCTGGCCACGTCGGTGTCACCGGACGCGTGCTGCCAGCCCAGCCCGACCGTCAACTGTGCCGGATAGCGCTCGCCGCTGCCCACATCCCAGCGGCCGCGTACGCCGACGGTGCTGACATTGAGCGTGTCCTTGCCGCCCTCCAGCACCAGCGCTGCGCTGCCGCCCTGCTCCACCGCGCGATCGCTGTCCACCCAGTGCTTGGTGAACTGCACGTACGGCTGCAGCTGCGTCCTGCCATGGGTCCAGGTCCAGCTGCCTTCGATCTGGGCGATGGTGACATCCGAATCCTGGCGGCTGTGCAGCGTCTGTGCCAGCAGCGGCACTTCACGCGTGGTGCGCGTGCGGTAATCACCGCGCGACACGCTGCCACCGACCGCAAACCCGTTGTTCCACTCGCCCTGCGCATACAGCCCATAGGTATTGCCACGCAGGCGTGCACGCGACTGGCGATCGTACAGCCGCGTGTCCAGCCGCTCGCTGCCTGCCGCCGCACCCAGCACTACATGCTCGCCGAGCTTCCAGTCGACACCGGCCATCAGTGCATTGCGGTTGGCACGGATCTCGTCACCGTTGCCATCACCGTCCTGCTTGAACACCTTGCCGCTACCGGCCAGCCATGCCGAAGCGCGCTCGCCACGCACCGTCGGCAGCTCGCTGCCCAGACGCTGGCGGATGCCCTCTTCCAGGTAGTTGTCGTACAGCAACACTGCACGGCTGGCCGCATGCACTTCACCGGAGAGCTGGTTGAAGGCGTTGCGCGCGGTGGCGGTGTCGTAGGCCAGCAGCGTGTTGTACAGGCCCAGCGCCGCGCCGGTCTGCGGCAGGCTGTCCAGCGCCGATGCCACGCCCAGCTGGTTGCGGGTCTGCGCAGCAGTGACGAAGGCCGCTGTCTGCTTCACATCGATCTTCAGCTGCGCGGCATTCGGTGTATAGACCGGGCTCAGTGAGAGGAACGCAGAGGTGGTGGTTGGCGGCACGAACTGCCCGCTGACGCCGCCGCCTGCGTTGATGATCGTGTACTGCTGGCCCTGCTGGTAGCTGGTGTTCGGGTCGATGGCATTGACCACCACCGATGCACCGCCGATGTTCGCGCTGCCGCCCACCTGCACCACGTCACTGCCGGTAGCGCCCAGGTCGACCGACAACGTGCTGCCTGGTGCCAGAGTCAGGTTGCCACCCACGGTGATCGTGCCCGCACCGTTGCCGCCACTGCTGCCATTGCCTGGGCCGTTGCCCGGCGACAGCACGCCGCCATTGCTCACGGTGACGCCGCCAGCGCTGCCACCGATGGTGCCGGTACCCGACAACGTGGTGCCGCTGCCGATGGTCCATTGGCCACCGATGGTGCCGGTGACATTCAGGCCACCGCCGGTGACCTGGCCGGTACCGGTGAATCCGCCACTGTTGCCGCCCAGGTTGAGCGGGCCCGGGCCGGCCTGCACGATGCTGCCCGTGCCACTGATGCTGCCACCCAGTGTCGTGGTGCCGCCGGTGTTGACCACCAGGCCACCGTTGTTGGTGATGTTGCCGGTGATCGCGCCGCTGGCGCCGCCGTTGCCGATCTGCACGGTGCCACCAGCGTTGATCGTGGTGCCGCCGGTATAGGTGTTGTTGCCGGTCAGGGTCAGTGTGCCGCTGCCCGCCTGGGTCAACCCGCCGCTGCCACTGACCACGCCGCCAAGCGTGGTGTTGCCGCCGACATTGAACACCAGGCTGCCGTTGTTGTTGACGTTGCCGGCGATCGCACCGCTGGCACCACCATTGCCGACCTGCAGCGTACCGCCGGTGTTGATGGTGGTACCGCCGGTGTAGGTGTTGTTGCCGGTCAAGGTCAGCGTGCCGGCTCCGGCCTGGGTCAGCCCGCCGCTGCCACTGACCACGCCACCGAGCGTGGTGTTGCCACCGACGTTGAACACCAGGCTGCCGCTGTTGCCGACGTCGCCGATGATCGCCCCCGTGGCACCACCGTTGCCCACCTGCAGGGTGCCACCGGTATTGATGGTGGTGCCGCCGGTATAGGTGTTGTTGCCGGTCAGGGTCAGCGTGCCGCTGCCCGCCTGGGTCAGGCCACCGCTGCCGCTGACAGTCCCACCGAGTGTCGTGTTGCCCGACAGGTTGACCACCAGCGCGCCATTGTTGGTCACGTCGCCGACGATCGCACCGGTCGCGCCGCCATTGCCGATCTGCAACGTGCTGCCCCCGTTGATGGTGGTGCCACCGGTGTAGGTGTTGTTGCCGGTCAGGGTCAAGGTGCCGGTGCCGGTCTGCACCAGCCCACCGCTTCCGCCGATGGTGCCGCCGAAGGTGGTGCTGGCATTGCTGCCGCCGGTGGTCAGCGTGGAACCGCCCAGCACCACGTTGCCGCTGGCAACACCGGCCAGGCCACCGATGCTCTGGTTGCCGGCCGCACTGATGTCCAGCGTTCCGGCGCCGGCCAGATTCACCGTGCTGGCCGAGGACAGGCTGCCACCGGCGGCGACTGCCAGGGTGCCGCTGTTGATCGTCGTGGTACCGGTGTAGCTGCTGGCACCGCCCAGGGTCACCGTCGCTGCGCCATCCTTGAGCAGGCTGCCACTGCCGGCGATATCGCCGTCCAGCGTCAGCGGCGTACCGCCCAGCAGGGTCAGCGTGCCGCTTGCCAGCTGCACGTTGTTGCCCAGGGTCAGCGGCACACTGCCATCCAGCGTGGCATCACCGCCGACGGTCAGCGCGCCGGTACCCAAGGCACCATTGCTGCCCAGCGACAGACCACCGGCATTGAGCGCCACTCCCCCACCGAAGGTGTTGCTGCCAGTCAGGCCGAGCACGCCCGCACCGTTCTTGACCAGACCACCGGTGCCGCTGATGTCGCCGGCAAACGTGCTGTTGCCCGCTGCATTGGTGGTCAGCGTGTTGCCGCCAAGGCTGATCGTGCTGCCGGCAACACCCGACAGCATACCGATGGCCTGGTTGCCACCGCTGGAGATGTCAAAACCGGTACCGGCGTTGGCCAGGTTCAACACGCCGGTTGCGGCCAGGCTGCCACCGGCACCGATCGCCAGCGTGCCGGCGTTGATGGTGGTGCCGCCAGTGAAGGTGTTGGTGCCGGTCAATGTCTCGGTACCCGTGCCTGCCTTGATCAGGCCACCGGTGCCGCCGATCGAACCACTGAACACGCCGTTGGTGGAATCACCGATGGTCAACGTGTTCGCACCGAGGTTGACCGTACCATTGCCGATCAGCGTGCCGAACACCTGCGTGCCACTGCCCGCTGAAAGATCGAAGGTGGCACCCGTGGCGAGATTGACGATGCCGCTTGCGCTGAGGCTGGCACCGGCACCGAGGGCGAGCGTACCCGCGTTGATGTTGGTCCCGCCGGTATAGGTGTTGGTGCCGTTCAACGTGAGAGTAGCAACGCCGTCCTTGGTCAGGCTGCCGGTACCCGACAGATCGCCATTGAGCGTGAGATCGTTGCTGCCAAGTACGGTCAGGCCGGCGTTGAGCACCATGTTGTTGGCCAAGATCACCGCGCTGCTGGAATCAAGGGTGGAAGCGCCGCCGACCGTCAGCGTGCCCGTACCCAGCGCCGTGTTGTTGCCCACCACCAGGCCGCCGGCATTGAGGGTGACGCCGCCACCGAAGGTGCTGGCACCGTTGAGCGTCTGCACGCCGCTGCCATTCTTGACCAGTCCACCGCTGCCGGTCAGGGCGCCGTTGAAGGTCGCGTCGGTGGTGCCTCCCAGAGTCAGGTTGTTGCCGCCCAGCGACACCGTGCTGCCGGCAACGCCCGCCAGCGAACCGATGCCCTGATTGCCACCGGCGGAGATGTCGAACGTGCCGGTACCGGCCAGGTTCACCGCACCGGTCGGCGACAGGCTTCCGCCCGCGCCGATCGCCAGCGTGCCGCTGTTGATGACCGTAGCGCCGGTGAAGGTATTGCTGCCGGTCAGGGTCACCGTTGCCGCGCCGTTCTTGATCAGGCCACCGTCGCCAGTGACTGCCCCGCCCAACGTCAATGCATTGCTGCCGAGCAGATTGAGCGTCGCGCCGGCCAGCAGGCCGATGTCGTTGCCGAGAGTCGCGGCAATGCTGCTGTCCAGCGACGCGTTGGCGCCCACGGTCAGCGCGCCGGTACCCAGCGCGGCATTGTTGCCGACCACCAGGCCGCCACCGTTGAGTGCAACCCCACCACTGAAGAGGTTGGCAGCGCCCAGCGTCTGGATGCCCGCGCCGTTCTTGACCAGCCCGCCGGTACCACCGATCACGCCATCGAAGGTGCCGTTGTCGGTGCCGCCAAAGGTCAGCGTGTTGCCACCCAGCGCCACGGCGCTGCCGGCGACGCCGTTGAGCGCGCCGATCGCCTGGTTGCCCGCGGCCGAGATATCGAAGCCGGTGCCCGGCGCGGACAGCGTAACCGCGCCTGTTGCCGCCAGGCTGCCGCCGGCACCGATCGCCAGCGTGCCCGCGTTGATCAGCGTGCCACCGGTGAAGGTGTTGGTACCGGTCAGCGTTTCAGTGCCGGTCCCCTCCTTGATCAGGCCACCGGTGCCGGCGATGGAGCCGCTGAAGACACCGTTGGTCGGTCCGCCGACGGTGATCGAGTTCGCCCCCAGGTTGACCGTGCCATTGCCGGTCAGCGTGCCGAAGGTCTGGGTACCACTGCCCGCAGAGAGATCCAGGATGGCGCCAGTGGCCAGGTTGACGATGCCGCTGGCGGCCAGGCTTGCACCTGCCCCCAGTGCCAGCGTGCCGGCATTGACATTGGTGCCGCCGGTATAGGTGTTCACACCGTTCAAGGTGAGCGTGGCAGCGCCGTTCTTGGTCAGGCCGCCGGTGCCGGAGATCACCCCGTTGAGCGTCAGCGCATTGCTGCCCAGCACGGTCAAGCCGGCGTTGAGTGCGATGTTGTTGACCAGCGTCGCTGCCAGGCTGGTATCGAGCGTCGCCGCACCGCCCACGGTCAGCGCACCGCTGCCCAGCGCCGCGTCATTGCCGAGCACCAGGCCACCAGCATTGAGGCTGACGCCGCCGCCGAAGGTGTTGACGCCGGACAGGGTCTGCACCCCTGCGCCCACCTTGACCAGGCCACCGCCTCCGCTGATCACGCCGCCGAACACCGCATTGGTGGCGGTGCCGAAGGTCAGTGAATTTCCGCCCAGCGCAACCGTCGAATCGAGCACGCCATTCAGCGCACCAATGGCCTGGCTGCCGGTTGCCGCCGATATGTCAAAGCCCGCGCCAGCACCGCCGAGGGTGACGTCACCACCGAGAGCCAGGCTGCCGCCCGCGCCAAGTGCCAGGGTGCCAGCGTTGATCGTGGTACCGCCGACGTAGGTGTTCGCATTGGTCAGGGTCAACGAGGCCGCACCGTTCTTGACCAGTGCACCATTGCCGGCCACCACACCGCCGAGCGTCAGCGCATTGCTGCCCTGCAGGGCAAGCGTGGTACCCGAAGCCAGGTTGATCGCGTTGCCTACGGTGTAGGCTGCTGCAGTATCCAGCGTTGCATTGCCGCCGACGTTGAGCGCGCCCGTTCCCAGAGCGCCGGCATTGCCCAGCTGCAGGTTGCCACCGTTCAACGCCAGGCCGCCACTGAAGCCGTTGGCGTTGCCGAGGGTCAACGTACCGGCGCCGTTCTTGACCAGACTGCCGGTGCCGGAAATCACGCCATCGAGCGTGAGTGCGTTGCTGCCGATCAGCGTCAGTGCCGAGCCTGCGCCAAGGTTGACCGCATTGGTCAGATCAAGCGCAACGATGCCATCCAGGCTTGCGTTCGCAGCAACGTTCAGTGCGCCGGTTCCCAGCGCTCCACTGTTGCCCAGCAGCAGGCCGCCGCCGGCTAGGCTCAGGCCGCCACCGAAGGTATTGGCACCATTGAGCGTCAACACCGTGGCGCCGTTCTTCACCAGGCCACCGTCGCCGGACACCACGCCGCCCAGGGTGACGTTCTGGCTGCCGGGGAGCGTAAGGATCGCACCGGTAGCCAATGCAACGTTGTTGGTCAGGTTCAGTGCGGTCGATCCGTCCAGCGACACGTTGCCACCGATGTTCAGCGCGCCGGTCCCTGCCGCTGCGCTGCTGCCCAGCACCACGCTGCCGGCATTGAGGTTCAGACCTCCGCTGAAGCCATTGGCGCCGTTCAAGGTCAGCAGCGAGGCGCCGTTCTTGGTCAGGCTGCCGACGCCGGAGATGTCGCCGGCCAAGGTGATGTTGTTGCTGCCCCCCAACGTCAGCTCCGCGCCAAGGTTGACGAGGTTGCCCAGGTTGAGCGCGGTAGTGCCGTCCAGCGTCGCAGCACCGGTGATGCTCAGCGCACCGGTTCCCAGCGCGCCGCTGTTGCCCAGCAGCAGCCCGCCGGCATTGAGTGCGACGCCGCCGGTAAAGGTGTTTGCACCGGTCAATGTCTGTACGCCACTGCCGTTCTTTACCAGGCCTCCGCCGACGCCACTGATCACACCGGCAAAGGTCTGGTTGGTCGCGCCGCCAAAGGCGAGCGTGTTGGCACCCAAGGCCACGGTGGCACCTGCCACGCCGGACAGTGCACCGATGGTCTGATTGCCCCCCAGGGAAAGATCCAGCGCCGCCCCGGCCCCCGACAGGCTGACCGCACCGGTCGCGGCCAGGCTGCCGCCGCTGCCCAGCGCCACCGTACCGGCAGCAACGTTCAGGCCGCCGGTGAAGGTATTGGCGCCGGTCAGCGTCAGGGTCGAAGCGCCGCTCTTTATCAGGCCGCCATTGCCACCCAGGACGCCGCCCAGCGTCAGCGGCTGGCCGCCCAGCACGTTCAGCGAACCACCTGCGGCAAGGTTGATGTTGTTGGTCAGGTTCAACGCCGCGCTTGCATCCAGCGTGGCGGCATTGTTGATGTCCAACAGGCCGGTACCCAGTGCCGTGTTGCTGCCCAGCAGCAGGTTGCCGCCATTGACGACCACACCGCCGCCGAATGTGTTGGCGCCATTCAACGTGAGCAGTGCGGCGCCGTTCTTGACCAGGCTGCCGTCGCCGGAAATCACACCGTTGAATACCAACGGCTGCCCGCCCTGCAGCGCCAGCGAACCTCCGGTGCCAAGCGAGACGTCGTTGCCCAACGAAAGCGCGGTTGTGCCGTCCAGAGTGACTTCAGCACCGACGCTCAACGTACCTGTGCCCAACGCGTTGCTGTTGCCCAGCAGCAGCCCGCCGCCGTTGAGGGCCACGCCGCCGGTAAGCGCGTTGCTGCCCAACAGGGTCTGCACGCCGGTACCCACCTTGATCAAGCCGCCCGTGGTGCCGGTGAAGTTGCCAGCGAAGGAGGTGTTGCCGAGCCCGCCGAGGGTCAATGTGCGGGTGCCCAGGTTCACGGTGCCGCCGAGCCCTGCCAGCGAACCCACGGCCTGGTTGGCTGCAACGGTGAGGTCCAGCGTCGTGCCGGTGGCCAGCGTCAACGCACCGGTGGGCGACAGACTGCCACCCGCACCGAGCGCCAGCGCCCCCCCGGTGATCGAGAAACCACCGGTCAGCAAATTCGCGCCGCCCAGGGTCAGCGTGCCCGTACCGCTCTTGATGAAGTTGCCCGCACCCGACAACGACCCATTGAGGGTGACCGCATTGCTGCCGAGCAGATTGAGGTTGCCCCCACTGTTGACGACGATGTTGTTGGCGAGGTTGAAGGCCCCGCTGGTATCCAGCGATGCGCTGCCGCCTACCGTCAGGCTGCCGCCGCCAAGTGCACCGGCATTGCCAAGCAGCAAGCCACCGGCGTTGAGGTTGACGCCACCGGAGAACAGATTGGCGCCGCCCAGCGTGACCACGCCGGTGTTGTTGACGGTCAGGCCGCCCGCCCCCGAAAGCACGCCACTCAAACCAAAGGCGTTGGTGCCGCCCAGGGTCAGCCCGGCATTGAGGGCGAAGTTGTTGCCCAGGGACAGGCCTGTACCACCTGCAGCGATCGCGCCGCCGTTGACGGTGAACAGCCCGGAACCGAACGACGTGTTGCTGTCGAAGTTCACCTGGCCACCGCCGAGGGTGATCGCCCCTGTTCCAGACCACGGTCCCTGCAGATTCCAGGTGCCGCTGTTGACGGTCAGCTTCTGGAAGCCCAGATAGTTGCTCCAGCCGATGCTGGATACCGGACCGTTGTTGCCGGCGTTGTCCTGCAGTACCAGCGTGTTGTTGGCCGCACCGGTACCGGCACCTGCGTTGACCGTGCCTGCAGCCGCAACCTTTACGCCGGCAATGCCGGTCAGCGTACCCGCGCCTGCAACGCCGCCACTCGCGGAGACGCTGGAACCGGCAACGGCCGTGAAGGTATTACCGCCGGTCGAGTCACCCAGGTGCACGCTGCCGTTGACAGTGCCCGCATTGAGGAATGTATTGCCGCCAGAGGCTCCCAGGCCGACGCGTCCGTCGATGCTGCCGCTGTTGGTCACATTGGCTGCCGCGCCGCCATAGGTCACCACCGTGGTCGCGTCGGACACACTGCCAACGCCGATCAACGACGTGCTGATCAGGCCGGTGTTATTGATGGTGGTGGTACCGTTGACATTCTGTGCCACCAGCGCCTGTCCACCGAAACCCAGCAGCGTTGCGATGTTGACGACCCCCTTGATCTGGCCGCCTGCATTGTTGTTGACGACGATCGCGCTGTTGTTGGCCGAACCATTGCCGACGACCAGGCCGGGCGAGGCGAGGATGATCGAGCTCGGATCGATCGTGCCACTGTTGTTGACCGTCACGTTGTCGCCGCTCAACGTCGCCGCGTTGCCACCACCGATAACCGGGGGCGTGCGCAGCGTGGCCCCCGCCAGTACGTTCAGCGTGATGCCGGAGGTAGCGTTGGTGTAGTTGTTGACCGTAGTGCCAGGGTCGCAGGTAACGACTGCGCCCACCGTGTTGCACGCCGCGAACGCCGAACCACTGGCCAGCGTGGCGGCTAAGGCCACCGCCAACTGGTGCGTCCGCAATCGCGGCAACCTTGCCGAGGTGGCGGCACTTCCGCCGGGATTCTGGGCGACCTCCGAAGCAACCTGCATTACGCCAAGGGCACGATTGAAAACCAGACGGTAAATGCGGTTCATCGGTAAATCTCCATGAAATGACCGGTGGCACAGCAGGCAGGTTTTTTTGAGGTGATGTCGTCCCGCCCTGCCCCACCTTGGGAACAAGACCTGCGGTATCAACCCTGGAAAACAATCACACTTTCACGTCAGAGCGCTGCAGGAACTGCGTGCCCCTGCACGTCCGTCATCGCGAAAACTCCCCGGTTTCGCTTGACGAATGGGCGCACTGTGCGGCCGCCACCGCCAGCACCACGTGAATCCGGCACGTTATTTTCATGATGGCCGTCAAATAATCACGGCAATCGTCACGACTTTGCCGAAAATGCATATTCTCTTGTTCTGGCAAAACGGGAATATCCTTATCCCCGTCACACCAGTTGCCAGCCTCAGCTGCTGGAGAGTTTCATCAGCACCAGGCCAGCGACGATAAGCACCGCTGCGCCAATCCGCATCGGGCTGACCTGCTCGCCCAGGAACACGATGCCGACCACGAAGGCACCGACCGCGCCGATGCCGGTCCAGATCGTATATGCGGTGCCCAGCGGCAGGCTGCGCATGGCGATGGCCAGCAGCCAGAAGCTGGCGATCATGCCGACGATGGTGATGACGGTGGGGGTGAGTTTGGTGAAGCCTTCAGACTGCTTCATCGACACGGCCCAGACGATTTCCAGCAAGCCGGCAAACAACAGATAGATCCAGGCCATGACAGCCCTCCTTTGGTAGGGCCAGGCCGTCCTGGTCATTGAATCCCGATGTGGGGGAGGTCGTTCCTCCTGCGGCCGGATTCTAGCAACGGCGGCAGCCCCGGTCCGATGCCGCAGCCAACGGGTTACATCGGATTCAGCGCGTGAAGCTGGCGTCAGCACCCATGCCTGCGCTAGAATGCGCGTCTGCCATCGGTCAACTGATGCGCAGTCCGGCTGTGGTCTCCGGCGCACGACGCGCTGCTTCCCCTGATCCGTGAATCGGCCGCCTCCGGGCGGCCAACGTCTCTATGGTGGCCCCGTCGGCCCCTCGCGACGCTAGGTCGAAAACTCCGCCAGGGCCGGAAGGCAGCAACGGTATCGATCGACGCGGGCGCCGAGGTCAGCCGGCGGGGCCACCGCCTTTTCAGGCGATACCCCGCCCCTGATGGATGCCAACCCTGGTTGCCGCCTTTCGCGGCATGGCCCGGCGCTACCGTGCCTCGGGCGTCCCCTGATGGAACGCCACCCGCCAGCCTGTTGAATGCAGACGCCACAGCGAGCTGCGCAGCACCCAGCGCTGCGGTTGGCCATCGACGTGATAGCGACTGCGGTAACGCACCTGGGCCAGCCCCTCTGCCAGCATCCACACGGCGTACTGGCCCGACTCGATCACCACCTGCGCACGCTCCAGCGGGATCTCTTCCAGCGCGGTCTCACGGCCGTAGCACTGGCCGGAGCTGCCGATCTCGCTGAAATCCTCATCCAGCAATGCCGCCAGACGCTGATGATCTGCGCGCACCTGCGGGCAATGCAGTGCACGTTCCAGTCGCTCCAGCTCGGCAGCCAACGCCGGCGTTGCGGCGTGGCCAGCGCTGCTCACGGCGGATCCTGCGCCAGTACGTGCGGAGCAGTCGGCGTGGCCAGCACAACGCACTGCCCCGGCTGTGCCACCCGGTGCCCGCGCGCGGCCAGGGCCTGGCCATCGGCCACGCTGGCGTAGTGGTACAGCATCATCCGTGCCTGCAGCTCGGTGCTGTACTCGCGCTCCAGGTCATCCACGCCGGTGTGCGAAGGATTGCCATGCAACCCGCAATCGTGGGCGATCAGCTCATTGTCATTGGCAAAGCGCGCCAGCATTTCCGGAATCGGCCGGGTATCGCCGCTCCAGGTCAGCGCGCCCTGCAGGCGCAGGCCATAGGCCGTCTCCGGCCAGTGGTGGCGCACCGGGAACACTTCCAGGCGCACACCCTCGTGCCAGAACGCATCGCCCACCACGATCAGCTGGAAGGCATCCCAGAAGTTGGCGCCGCCCTCGGCCAGCACGTTCGGGTAATCGCCGATGCGCTTGTGCAGCAGCGGCACCACCGTGGCCGGCACGTACAGGCGCACCTTGCCGCGCCGCTGCGCGCTGAAGAAGGTGTCCACGAACAGCCGCTCGAAACCCGCCACATGGTCCAGGTGTACATGGGTGACGAACAGCGCCTGCGGCATATGCCCGTAGTGCGCCTTGAACGCGGTCAGGCCTTCGCCGCCGCAGTCGATGGTCAGCCACGGCCGGCCATCGCGCTCGATCACCGACATCGGCGAACCCAGCTCGACCGCCGACGCATTGCCGACGCCGAGGAAACGCAACGACCAGTCCATCAGGTGCCCCGGTTCCAGGCCATGTCATAGGCGCGACGCAGACGCGCGTAGTCTTTTTCCACGTCTTCCACGCTGCGCTCGCCGCGCAGCTTGATCAGCGAGCGCAGCAGGCGCTTGAGATTGCGCTCGCGCCAGGCGGTGGCCGGGATGCGGATCACCCCGCGATCGAAGTCGATCAGCCAGCCATGGCCGTTGCCGTCGAACAGGATGTTGTGCGCATTGAGATCGGCATGGTCCAGGCCGGCACGGTGGAAGCGCGCGATCATCCGCCCGGTTTCCTCCCACGGCGCACCGCGCCCGGCCACCAGCGCGCGGTCGGCCAGCGAGCGCACCCCTTCGATCCGTTCCATCAGGATCGCGGCGCGGTAGCGCAGGCCTTCACGCATGTAGAAGGCGGCAATCGGCCTGGGCACCGGCAGCTTCTTCTCGCGCAGCGCGCGCATCAGCCGGAATTCGGCAAAACTGCGGGTCCGGTCCGCGCCCCGCCAGATGTACTGGTCGTGGCTGATCCGGGCCGCCAGCCCCCCGCGCAGGTAGTGCCGCAGCACGCTGGGACCGAACGGCGCATCCACGAACCAGGCACTGCCACGGCCACCCTCACCCACCGGCCGGGCCTTGCCGGCCCAGTGCTGTGGCGAGAACAGACCGATGTCGGCTTGCCGCAGCCGCTCGCGGTCGAACAGAATGGCCCCGATGCCGCGACCCTCGCGGCATGGCGTCAGCGCTTCATTGGCGTCGAATGCGACCATTCCTTTGAGTCTAACAACACATGGCATCAGCGTCCTCCTCCTTGTGTCTTCTGCGCCTGTCCGCTCTTGGCGATGTGACCCACGTAGTGCCGCTGGTGCGCACCCTGCAGGCCGCGCGCCCGGACACGCCGATCCACTGGATCATCGACAAGGTCGGGCAGAAGCTGCTTGATGGCCTGCCGGGCGTCACTTTCCATGCCTACGACAAGAAGACCGGCATGGCCGGGGTGAAGGAACTGCGCAAGCAGCTGCCGCCCGGGCGTTTCGAGGCGCTGCTGCAGATGCAGGTGGCGTTCCGCGCGAACGTGCTGTCGGCCTTCATTCCCGCCGAGCGCCGCATCGGCTACGACCGCAGCCGCTCCAAGGACCTGCACGGCCTCTTCATCAACGAACGCATCGCTGATCGCCCGGGCATCCATGTGCTCGATGCCATCGGCAGCTTCTGCGAGCCGCTGGGCCTGCGCCAGACCGACGTCAGCTGGGACCTGGCCGTACCGCAGGCCGCCTATGACTGGGCCGCTGCGCAATGGCAGGACGATGGCAGGCCGGTGCTGATGATCTCGCCCTGCTCCAGCCACGTGCGCCGCAACTGGTACGCCGACCGCTATGCCGAGGTCGCCAACCATGCCGTCACGCGTGGTTGGCGGATCGTGCTGTGCGGTGGTCGCAGCGAACTGGAGCGCAGCATGGCCGACGCCATCCTGGCCCAGCTGGATGTTCCGGCGCTGGATCTGGTCGGCAAGGACACGCTGAAGCAGTTGCCGGCATTGCTGGCCCGCGCCAACCTGGTGATGACGCCGGACTCCGGTCCGATGCACATCGCCAATGCCATGGGCGCCAAGGTGCTGGGCCTGCACGCGGCCAGCAACCCGAACCGCAGCGGCCCGTACTCGGACCGCCGCTACTGCGCGGACCGCTACGACGACGCGGCGCGCAAGTACCTGGGCAAACAGGCCGCCGACCTCAAGTGGGGCACCAAGATCGAATTCGACGACGTGATGGAACTGATCACCGTCGAGGACGGCATTGCTGCGTTCGAGCGCTACGTGGCTGACCACCTGGGCTGAGTGGCGGACCGAACGGCTGAGCGGGGCCTGGTGGGTGCGGGCCCTGGCCCGCACCGTCCCGCAGCCCGGTGGTTCCATCCACGCATGGCGTGGATCCATTGCATCGGGCTGCCTGGGATTACGCGCGCTGCGTGTAGTCCTGGTAGGACTTCTCTTCCACATAGGCCGAGCCCAGCGCCAGGTTGATCGCCTTCTTGATCCGCGCGCGTTCGTCGTTGCGCAGGTACACGCTGCGCGCCAGGTCGATGAACCCCTGATCGAAGGCCTGCGCCTTGTCCTTCAGGCGGATGTCGTCCTCGATCTCCCACAGCTGCTCGTTGACCGCCTTCAGCTCGGCACGCAGCTTGGCAATGTCCTTCACTGCCGCCGGGTGCGCCATCCAGGTGGTTTCCAGCGCGGACAGCTCCTTGCGTACGTTGGCCAGCTTGCCTTCGTCACTAATGCGCTCGGACTTGATCTGCAGGATCGAGATCTTGTCCAGCAGCTCGCCGAATGAAACGGGGACGAGGATTTCAGCGGTCATCGAGAGAGCTCCAGCAGGTGATGGGATACATGGTAACCCGCAGCGCACGGCGGGCAGAGGCATCCACGCATGGCGTGGATCTACTGATCTGTCTGGAGGAACAAGCCCCTCTGTTGAGGGGCTGCCCCGACAGGGGCGGGGAGAGGCCGGCAAAGGGAGGGGCCCATTCGTTGCGCAGCAACGCATGGGGCGAAGCGCGCAAAGCGCACTTCGCATCCCCGCGCCAGATAAAAAGAAAAGGGCTGCCTTTCGGCAGCCCTTTTCTTTTTATCTGGCGGAGAGGGGGGGGATTGCGGGGTGCATCCATGCACCCCGCCCTTGCGCGCTGCGCGCTCCAGGGCCAGCCTGCGGCTGTCCGGCTCTGCTCCTGCAGAACCGTCGAACCCCGTCGGGGCTTCTCATCCCCCCGCAGGGTCGGCGCAGATCGTTGCTGCATGCGCGTGCACTGCTCGAACGCGGGCCATGAAAAAAGCCGCCCCATGGGACGGCTTTTTTCTTTATCTGGCGGAGAGGGGGGGATTCGAACCCCCGAGGCGCTATAAACGCCTGCCTGATTTCGAGTCAGGTACATTCAACCGCTCTGCCACCTCTCCAGATGTTCCCCAGCGAACCGGGGACGCGCATCATACGAGGAAGCGCGGCTGACGACAAGTCATTACGCCCGATGAAGTGAAATTTTCCTGACTGCATGGCTTGCCGGATGTCCGCTTGGCCGTGATGATGCCGTTCTCCCCGGCATTACCCCGTCCCCAGCAGCCACCATGATCGAATTCGGACATCTCACCCACCCCGGCCTGCGCCGCGAGCTCAACGAGGACACCTATTACGGTGACGGCGAGCTGGCCCTGTGGCTGGTGGCCGACGGCATGGGCGGGCACGCCTGCGGCGAAGTGGCCAGCGCACTGGCGCGCGAGACCATCGTCCGCGAGATCCGCCGTGGCGCGCCGTTGGCGCAGGCGATCCGCACGGCCGACGAAGAGATCATCCGCGCCTCGCGCCGGCGCAACGACAGCCTGCCGATGGGCACCACCGTGGTCGCTGCACGGGTGCAGGGCAACCGCTACGAAGTGGCTTGGGTCGGCGACAGCCGCGCCTACCTGTGGCGCGATGGCCAGCTTGCCCAGCTCAGCCAGGACCACAGCGTGGTGCAGGAACTGGTCGCGCAGGGCAACCTGACCGCCGAGCAGGCGCGCGCCCATCCCCACCGCAACGTGGTCACCCAGGCACTGGGCGTCACCGACCCGGCACACCTGAATGTGGCAACCACCAGCGGCGAGCTGCGCCCGGGCATGCAGTTGCTGCTGTGCAGTGATGGCCTGACCGAGGAAGTGGATGACCGCGGCATCGCCCGCACCCTCGCCTTCGACGATGCCAGCGCGCAGGAATGCGTGGACAGCCTGGTCGCCACCGCCCTCGACGGCGGCGGCTCGGACAACATCACCGTGATCCTGGTGCGCTGCCACTGAAGCCGGCTGGAGGGAAGCCCCCTGAGTCAGGGGGCGGCCGCGAAGCGGCGGGGGTATGGATGCTGGTGAGACGGGGCCCACGATTTGCAACGCAAATTGTCGGGCGGCAGCGCGATTGCGCTGGCGCGTCATCGGACAACATCACCGTGATCCTGGTGCGCTGCCACTGAGCAACGGCATCCACGCATGGCGTGGATCTACCGTAGAGCCACGCCATGCGTGGCTGCATTTCACCCGTATCACCACGCCATGCGTGGCTGCCGCGGTCGCCTACGCGCTCGCAGCCTCTTCCACCTTCGGGCCGTCCCACAATGCGTGGCCGGCCTTCTTGCGCAGCCGCTCCAGGCGCGCCGCATGTGCTTCCTGTTCCGACGGCGTGGCCACCACGCGCGGGCGCGGCAGCAGCTTGGACGCATCGAACGCCTGCAACACCGCAGCGCCACCGGCATCATCATCGCCCAGCCCGAAGCCGATCTCCTCCTGGCCCGAGGTCAGTGCGATGTACACATCGCCCAGGATCTGCGCATCCAGCAGACCGCCATGCAGGGCGCGGTGCGAGTTGTCCACGCCCAGCCGCTTGCACAGCGCATCGAGCGAGTTGCGTTGACCCGGGAAACGCTCGCGCGCCAGCGCCAGGGTATCGATCACCGTGCAGCGATCGGTGATCTTCCCGTACTGCTCGCCGAGCAGGGACAGCTCGTTGTCGAGGAAGCCCAGATCGAACGCGGCGTTGTGGATGATCAGCTCGGCGCCATCGATGAAGGCCAGGAACTCCTCCACGACCTGCGCAAACTCCGGCTTGTCTGCCAGGAATTCCAGGGTCAGGCCGGTCACTTCCTGCGCGCCCTGTTCGAATTCGCAGTCGGGCTTCAGGTACTGGTGATAGGTGTTGCCGGTCGGGCGGCGCTTGAACAACTCGACGCAGCCGATTTCGACGACGCGGTTGCCCTTCTTCCACTCCAGGCCGGTGGTTTCGGTATCAAGGATGATCTGACGCATGGGCTCAGTTTACCGGGCTGCCGTCGCGGATCTGGATCGCGGCGTTGCGGGCCAGGGTATCCACGCGTTCATTGTCCGGGTCGCCGGAGTGTCCTTTCACCCAGCGCCAATCGATCTGGTGCCGCAGCGTGGCGGCCTGCAGGCGCTCCCACAGTTCACGGTTCTTCACCGGATCACCGCCGGCGGTCTTCCAGTTCTTGCGGATCCAGCCCGGCAGCCACTGGGTCAGGCCCTGCCGTACGTACTGCGAATCGGTGTAGAGGACGATCTCGCAGGGCTCGGTCAGCGACTCCAGGCCGGAAATGGCCGCCATCAGCTCCATCCGATTGTTGGTGGTATGCGCTTCACCACCGCTCAGTTCGCGCTCGTGCCCCTTGTAGCGCAGCAGCGCCGCCCAGCCGCCGGGGCCGGGATTGCCGAGGCAGGAACCGTCGGTGTGGATTTCGATGGTTTTCAATACAACTCCAGATCAGGTAGCAACGGTGCCGTGCCAGCGCACGGGCAACGGGGTCGGCCCGGGCAGGGCCAGCGTGCGTTTTTCAGCGTGGAACAGGCAGGCCGCGCGCAGGGGGGCCCAGCCGCCGCGACGGCGGCTGCCGGCCCCCTGCCACATCGGCCCCAGGTAGCGCGTGTCCTCGCATTCCAGCCCATGGCGCTCAAGCAGCTGGCGGATCCGCTGTGGCGTGCGCACCGCCAGCCCGTGCTGGCGCCATCGGGTGCGGAACGGGCTGAACGGATTGAGGCTGGTCAGCCACAGATGGCCGCCGGGCATCAACACGCGTTCGCATTCGTCCAGCAGATGGTCGGCATCACCGACGGTCACATGCTGCAGCACGATGGCGTTGACGCTCTCGTTGGGCAGCGGCAACGGCAGTGCGCAGCGGGTATCGCCGGCGTAACCACTGCCCTGGCGATGCAGGCGCAGGCCACGCCCGCCCAGCTGCGCATCGGCCAGCCAGCCGGCGCTGGGGGCGATCCACAACCACGGCCGGGCCGGCAGCAGCGACAGCTGCGGCAGCAGCAGTTGCCGTTCAAGCACGCGCAAGGCCTCCGCCGGTTCGCTGTCGAACCACGGGGCCTGGCTCGCTTGACGGGTGCTCTGCAGCGCGGGCATGGTCCAATTCTATGCGACTGACTGCCCTGCCCGCATTTGCGGACAATTACATCTGGATGCTGATCGCCGACGACGGTGCTGCCGTGGTCGTCGATCCCGGCGATGCTGCGCCGGTACTGGCGCTGGCTGCCCAAGGCGTGCGCGTGGACACCATCCTGCTCACCCATCACCACGACGATCACATCGGCGGGGTAGCGGCGCTGCAGGCGCGTTTCCCTGGCGTGCGCGTGGTCGCACCGGTCGAAGCGCGCATCCCGATGGCCACCGAGCGGGTCGGCGAAGGTGAACGTGTTCAGGCACTGGGCCAGATGTTCCACGTACTATCCGTCCCCGGGCACACCCGCAGCCACATCGCGTTTCACACCGCTGAACAGCTTTTCAGCGGAGATTCGTTGTTCAGCCTGGGCTGTGGACGCCTGTTCGAAGGTACGCCGTCCCAGCTGCTGGCATCGATGCGCAAGCTGGGTGCCCTGCCCGCGCAACTGCTGCTGTGTTGCGCTCACGAGTACACCGTGTCAAATGCCGTCTTCGCGCGGCATGTCGACCCCGCCAACGCTGCCTTGTTGCAGCGCCAAGAGGAGGCTTTGGCCATGCGCCGCGATGACCGTTCCACCCTGCCAGTATCCCTGGCCGATGAAATTGCCTGTAATCCGTTCCTGCGTACCCACACTGCGCCCATCCGCGCGGCGGTGTCGGCGCACCTGGGGCGCGAGGTCGTGGATGACGTCGACGTCATGGCCGGTCTCCGGCACTGGAAAGACGGCTTCCGCGCATGAGTCGCCGAAGTCTGCCGCTGGCCCTGGGTCTCGTCCTGGGGTTGGCCGGAACTGCCGGCGCACAATCGCTGGGCGCCGGCATCAGCCAGAACCTGACCGCCGCCTCGGCCCTGCCGTTGGATCCGTCGACGCTGCCGGCTGCATCGGTACGCAACGGCCAGGAGATCTTCTCCAGCTTCCGCGACGGCCTGGCTGAACCCACCTGTGACGCCGAGGCCACCAGCCCGCGCTGGCAGAAGCAGTTCGCCCACGCCCCTTCGCGGCTGGCCAACCAGGATGATGACGCGCTGGTGCTGTTCGGCTATGTGGTCGAAGAGCTGCGCAAGGCCAACCTGCCGACCGAATTCGCCCTGATTCCCTTCGTCGAAAGCGGCTACCGGCCCAATGCCCGCAACGGCAGCGGCCCGACCGGCCTGTGGCAGTTCATCGCTACCACCGCACGCAACCATCGCGTGCCGATGAGCAACAACTACGACGGCCGGCTGTCTGCAGTGGAGTCCACTCAGGCCGCCGTGCGCTACCTGAAGACCCTGCATGGCATGTTCGGTGGCGACTGGCGCCTGGCCACCATGGCCTACAACGCTGGCGAGTACCGCGTGCTGCAGTCCATGCGCAAGGCCGGCATGAACGCGCAGAACGCCAAGCCGGCCGGCCTGCCCGGGCTGTCGCCGGTCACCCACGCCTACGTCGAGAAGCTGCATGCCTTGGCCTGCGTGCTGGAAGACGTGGAAGACCAGCCGGGCGTGATGGCCTCGCTGGACCGCACTGTCCCGGTGCTGAAGGACCACACCCTGCCGGCGGGCACCAGCGTCCAGCAGTGGGCCGCACAGCGCGCCCTGGACCCGGCGAAGATCGCCCGCTTGAACCCGGCCCTGGCCGCCGGCAACCGCCCGTCGGGCACGGCCCGCGTACTGGCCCCGGTTTCGGCGTCCAGCGCGAACGTAGCCGACATCGCCAGCACGACAGTTGCCACCGCACTGGCCAGCACCGCCAGCGCGGCGCCGAGCCCGCAGGTGGCAAAGGTGGTCGCGTCGGCTGCTGATCGCCCGCGCAACCGCCGCCACACCGTGCGCAACGGCGAATCGGCATGGACCATCGCCCGCCGCTACGGCATGCCGGTCAAGGCACTGTTGTCGCTGAACGGCTTGAGCGGCAGCAGCGTGCTGAAGCCAGGCGCGGTACTGCGCGTCGAAGACTGAGGTCGGCGCGGCGCCGCCGCGCGGTTTCCGGCCAACGGCGGAGCCCCTCGCGGGTGGCCCGGATCGCTCGTATGCGGTCGGGCAGGTGAGCTGCGCAGGGGCCGCTGCAAGTACATCCCTGTAAGCTCGGTCGCCGCATCCATGCGGCTCACGCCCCTGCGCAGCCCACCTGCCCGGCCGCGGACAGTTTCCGGCGGCACCCACGGATCAGAAGATGAAGAGCGTGAACAGGCGCGGGTTGCTTCGCTTCTGGTAGCGGCCGACCTTGGTCGGCACTCATTGCTCGGGTCACGGTTTGATCGAGGTTGCAACAACAAAAAAGGCCCGGCAATGCCGGGCCTTTTCGTTCCTGCTCGCCAGAGGCTTACAGGTTCGCTTCGGTGGTCTGCACCAGGAAGCGCTTGCGCATCGCGTCGATGTACGCCTTGGCAGCAGCCATGCCGTCGATCTGGCTCAGCTGGTCCTTCAGCTGCTTCTGCTGCTCGGCGGTCACTTCCTTGATGTCACCCGGGTTGACCTTGTTCACTGCGAAGACCAGTGCATGACCGTTGACGTCGACCTTGCCGTAGCTCGGCTTGCCTTCGGCCGGCACCGGCGCGCTGAAGATCGCGCGGTTGATCTCCGGGGTCGGCACCGGCTGGCTGCGCGGCAGGCCCGGCATCGGGCTCAGCTGCAGCTTCTCGCTGGCGGCCAGCGACTGCAGGGTCGCGCCCGCCTTCAGCTTGGCCAGCAGGGCATCGGCGGCCTTGTCACCGGCCTGGCGCTGACGGTCGGCACGGATCGCGGCGATCACCTGCTCACGCGCCTTGTCCAGCGGCAGCGCCTGCTCCGGGGTATGCGCGGCAACACGGATCACCACGCTGTGGTTGCTGCTGCCACCCAGGGCGATCGGATCGCTGGCGGTACCGTCCTGCACCAGGACGTCGGAGAAGGCAGCACGCAGCACGGCCGGATCAGCGGCAATGCCGGTGGCGGTGGTGCGCGTGATCGGGCCCAGCGTCTGCATCGGCAGGCCGACGTCCTTGGCGGCTGCGGCCAGGTCGCTCGGGCTCTTGTTGATGGCATCGACCAGGCGGCCTGCCAGATCGTTGAAGCCACGCTCACCGTCGGCCTTCAGCTGCTCGGCTGCCAGGGTGTCACGCACTTCTTCAAACGACTTGCCCTGGCCGCCACGAACCGCAGCGACCTTGATGATGTGGAAGCCGAAGTCGGTCTTGACCGGGCCGATCACTTCACCGGCCTTGGCGCCAAACAGTGCGTCTTCAAACGGCTTGACCATCGCGCCACGTTCCACCCAACCCAGGTCACCGCCCTGCGCCTTGGAACCGGGATCTTCCGAGTTCGCCTTGGCCAGCGCGGCAAAGTCGGCACCTGCCGCCTTTGCTTCGACAGCCAACTTGGCGGCCTTGGCTTCAGCACCGTCGCCGGTGATCAGGATATGCGCCGCCTGGCGCTGTTCCGGCGTGGTGAACTTGGCCTTCTCGTCTTCATAGCGCTTGCGCAGGGTTGCCTCGTCGGCCGCGGTCGGCGCCGGCAGGTTCGCACCATTGAGCTCGACATATTCCAGCGACACCGATTCGGCCTGGCGGAAATCCTTGCCATGGCTGTCGTACCACTGCTTGATCTGCGCGTCGGTCACCGGCGCGGTATCAACCGGAACTTCCGGCAGCGCGGCCAGTTCCACATCGCGGGTTTCGCCCAGCAGCTTCAACAGACGCTCGGTCTCGGCCTGGGTGACAAAGCCGGAGTTCTGCAGGCCCGACGGGATCACCGACTGCTGCAGGCTCTCACGTACCAGTTCCTGGAACTGGGTCGGCGTGCGCGGCGGATTGCCACCGGCCAGGGCCAGACGGTAATTGCTCTCGCTGAACTTGCCATCGGCGCCCAGGAAGCCCGGAATGGTGGTGATGTATTCGCGCACAGCGCCGTCGCCAATCACGACACCGGCCTGCTCACCGACCAGGCGCACGACCTGCTCGTCGATCAACTGGTCGAGCACGGCCAGCTTGTTCTCGGTGCTTTCGAACGCGCGCGGGTCGAAGTTCTCGCCCTGCTGCTGGCGTTCGCGCATGCGTTCCTGCTCGAAACGGGTGCGGAAATCCTGTGCGCTGATCTCATGGTGCTGCCACATCATGCGCACCGGCCACCAGGACGGTGCCGAGCGCCACCAGGTCGGCGGTGCCGAAACCTTGGCGACGTTCTGTGCGCCGACGCCACCGAGGTAGCTGTTGTCGATGACGAACAGGAACGGAATCATCAGCAGCCCCAGGATCACGGTAACGATCCAGCCTGAGGTCTTGTCGCGGAGTTTCTGCAGCATGGTGAGGAATCACAAGGCTTGATTGGCGAGCCCGGCAGTGTAACCCGCTTCGCGGCGTGGACCAAAAGCAGTGCCGGCGGGGTCTGGCGCCACCCTGGCCAGGCGATCGACACGATCGCGCGCATCAAACGATGAAAACGACGCAAAGAAAAAGCCCCCGACTTGCGTCGAGGGCTCTTAGAGTTGGCGGAGCGGACGGGACTCGAACCCGCGACCTCCGGCGTGACAGGCCAGCATTCTAACCAGCTGAACTACCGCTCCGCGCTTGAAACTTTGCAGGCGCTCAGTATATCCGAAGACTTCCTGAAAACCTACCCCGCTGAACACTTTTTTCAAAGTTTTTTCACGAGGATTTAAGAGTTTTGCAATGGCGGAGCGGACGGGACTCGAACCCGCGACCTCCGGCGTGACAGGCCAGCATTCTAACCAGCTGAACTACCGCTCCGTATTGCAGACCTCTTTGTTTTCTCTGCAACCGGGAGGTTGGAGAGAAAACAAGGCCCCCAGCTTTTCGGCCGGGGGCCTCGTTGAAAATGGCGGAGCGGACGGGACTCGAACCCGCGACCTCCGGCGTGACAGGCCAGCATTCTAACCAGCTGAACTACCGCTCCACATTTCAAACTTACCGCGGTGCTGTGGTGGGTGCTGAGGGTTTCGAACCCCCGACCCTCTCCGTGTAAAGGAGACGCTCTACCGCTGAGCTAAGCACCCCAGCGAGCCGCTTAGTTTACAGCATCCTTCAGGGCCTTACCAGCCTTGAACGACGGATTCTTCGAAGCAGCGATCTTGATGGTGTCGCCGGTCTTCGGGTTGCGGCCGGTGCGGGCAGCACGGTCGCGGACCTGGAAGGTACCGAAGCCAACCAGGGTGACCGCATCGCCGTCCTTCAGCGCCTTGGTGACGGCAGCAACGACGGCATCGACAGCGCGGCTGGACTCGGCCTTGGTCAGGTCGGCAGCTTCAGCAACGGCATCGATCAATTCGGTCTTGTTCATTCTTTACAACTCCTTTGGCGGTGGGTTCCGCGTATTCGACAGGGAAGCAACCGCACGACGTCTGCATGCGGTTGCCATGTGGAAACGGTTCGCCGAATTCAGTGAGCGCTGACTGCGATCACTCATTCGCGAGTGCTGCTTTTATACCAGCGGCCCTACCCCCACGCAAGCTGGAAAGCCAGCAACGACGCGGGTTTCAAGCATTTCGACAGGACGCATCAATGCTTGACGCGGGCGTTTCCACTCGGTTTGGCCTTGCTGCGCACCGTGACGCGTTGCGCACTCTTGCGCGTCTTCTTCGGCGCCAGCGGACGTTCCAGCGCCAGATCAAGCACTTCCTCGATGTACTTAACCGGCACGATCTCCAGATCGCGGGTGACGTTGGCGGGAATGTCGGCAAGATCCTTGCGGTTCTCATCGGGGATGATCACCGTGCGGATTCCGCCGCGCAGTGCCGCCAGCAACTTCTCCTTCAGGCCGCCGATCGCGGTGACGCGACCACGCAGGGTGATTTCGCCCGTCATCGCCACATCGGCGCGCACGGCCACCTTGGTCAGCATCGACACCAGCGAGGTCACCATCGCCGCACCGGCACTGGGGCCATCCTTCGGCGTCGCACCATCGGGTACGTGCAGATGCACGTCGTGCTTCTGCAGGAACTCCGGATCGATACCGAAGCCGACCGCACGCGAACGCACCACCGACAACGCCGCCGACGCCGATTCCTTCATCACGTTGCCGAGCTGGCCGGTCAGGATCAGCTGGCCCTTGCCCGGCACCAGCGTCGATTCGATCTGCAGCAGATCGCCACCGACTTCGGTCCAGGCCAGACCGGTGACCAGGCCGATCTCGTTCTCTTCTTCGGCACGGCCGAAGTCGAAGCGACGCACGCCCAGGTACTTGTCCAGGTTCTTGCTCGACACGCTCACCAGCGCCTTGGACTTGCGCGCGCCCTTCTTCGCCTTCGCCACCGGCTGCGGTCCACCCAGCGCGATCTCCTTCACCACCTTGCGGCAGATCTTGGCGATCTCGCGTTCCAGGTTGCGCACGCCGGATTCGCGCGTGTAGTAGCGCACGATGTCCTGGATCGCATCGCTGCCGATCTCCAGCTCTTCCGGCTTCAGGCCATTGGCCTTGATCTGCTTGGGAGCCAGGTAACGGGTGGCGATGTTGAGCTTCTCATCCTCGGTGTAACCGGGGATGCGGATCACTTCCATGCGGTCCAGCAGCGGCCCCGGAATGTTGAGCGAGTTCGAGGTGGCCACGAACATCACTTCGGACAGGTCCAGGTCCACTTCCAGGTAGTGGTCGTTGAATGCGTTGTTCTGCTCGGGGTCGAGCACTTCCAGCAGCGCCGAAGACGGATCTCCGCGGAAGTCCATCGACATCTTGTCGATCTCGTCCAGCACGAACAGCGGGTTCTTGCTGCCGACCTTGTTGAGGTTCTGCACGATGCGGCCCGGCATCGAACCGACATAGGTACGACGGTGGCCACGGATCTCGGCTTCGTCGCGCACGCCGCCCAGCGACATGCGCACGAACTTGCGGTTGGTGGCCTTGGCGATGGACTGGCCCAGCGAGGTCTTGCCCACGCCCGGCGGTCCGACCAGGCACAGGATCGGGCCCTTCATCTGCTTCACACGCGACTGCACCGCCAGGTATTCAAGGATGCGCTCCTTGACCTTCTCCAGGCCGTAGTGATCGGCATCGAGGGTGTCCTGCGCGGCCTTCAGGTCCTTGCGCACCTTGCTGCGCTTCTTCCACGGCACGCCCAGCAGCCACTCCAGGTAGTTGCGCACGACCGCCGCTTCGGCGGACATCGGCGACATCTGCTTGAGCTTGTTGAGCTCGTTGCGCGCCTTGGTTTCCACCGGCTTGGGCATGCCCGCTTCGGCAATCTTGCGCGCCAGCTCTTCCAGTTCGCCCGGCGCGTCGTCGAGGTCACCCAGTTCCTTCTGGATGGCCTTCATCTGTTCGTTGAGGTAGTACTCGCGCTGGCTCTTTTCCATCTGCGACTTCACGCGGCCGCGGATGCGCTTTTCCATCTGCTGCACGTCGATCTCGCCATCGACCAGACCGACCAGCATCTCCAGGCGTTCGCCCACGGCCAGCGTTTCCAGCAGGCGCTGCTTGTCCGACAACCGCACGCTGATATGCGCGGCGATGGTGTCGGCAAGGCGAGTCGGCTCATCGATGCCGGCCAGGGTCTGCAGCAGCTCCGGCGGCAGCTTGCGGTTGGTCTTGACGTACTGCTCGAACAGCGACATCAGCGAGCGGGCGATGGCCTCGATCTCGCGCGGCTCGCGTGCGTCGGTGGCCTCGATTTCGACGGCCTGGCCGTGCAGCGAGCCATCACGTTCGCTGACGCTGGTCACCTGCACGCGCGACAGGCCCTCGACCAGCACCTTGATGGTGCCGTCGGGCAGCTTCAGCAGCTGCAGCACCTGCGCCAGGGTGCCGACCTGGTAGAGGTCAGCGGCCTGCGGGTCATCGGTTTCGGCCGACTTCTGCGCCAGCAGCAGGATGCGCTTGTCCGCTTCCATTGCCTGTTCCAGCGCATGCATGGACTTGTCGCGGCCGACGAACAGCGGGATGACCATGTGCGGGAATACCACTACGTCGCGCAGCGGCAGGACCGGCAGGTCGAGGGTCTCACTTGGGGAACGGGCCATGGGGGCTCCAGGGAAGGGGAAAACCGTCTCCGGGAGGGCATCTTCCGGAGACAAAAAAAGCCGATGGCCCCGTTATGGGGCCATCGGCTTTCAGATGCAAGACGTTCCGAGAAAATTCTTTCTATTCAACAAGTTGAAAGAATCATTCGGCGCCAGCGGCCTTCTGTTCAGGGGCCGGCGGGGTCTGGTAGATCAGGTACGGCTCGGACTTGTGCTCGATCACCGATTCATCCACGACAACCTTGCTGACGTTTTCCTGCGACGGCAGGTCGTACATGGTGTCCAGCAGGACCGATTCGACGATGGTACGCAGGCCACGGGCGCCGGTCTTGCGCTTGAGCGCCTTCTTGGCGATGGCCGACAACGCGTCCGGACGGAACTCCAGTTCCACGTTTTCCATCTCGAACAGCTTCTTGAACTGCTTGGTGATGGCGTTTTTCGGCTCGGTCAGGATGCGGATCAGGGCCGGCTCGTCCAGTTCCTCCAGGGTCGCGACCACCGGCAGGCGGCCCACGAACTCGGGAATCAGGCCGAACTTGATCAGGTCTTCCGGCTCGACTTCGGCCAGCACCTTGCCCACTTCCTGCTTGCGCTCGCTGCTCTTCACCTTGGCGCCGAAACCGATGCCGCCGGCGTCGTTGGAACGCTGCTGGATCACCTTGTCCAGGCCAGCGAACGCGCCGCCGCAGATGAACAGGATGTTCTTGGTGTCCACCTGCAGGAATTCCTGCTGCGGATGCTTGCGCCCACCCTGCGGCGGAACGCTGGCCACGGTGCCTTCGATCAGCTTCAACAGGGCCTGCTGCACGCCTTCGCCGGACACATCGCGGGTGATCGAAGGGTTCTCGCTCTTGCGCGAGATCTTGTCGATTTCATCGATGTAGACGATGCCCTGCTGTGCCTTCTCGACGTCGTAGTCGCACTTCTGCAGCAGCTTCTGGATGATGTTCTCCACGTCCTCGCCCACGTAACCGGCTTCGGTCAGCGTGGTGGCGTCGGCCATGGTGAACGGCACGTTGAGCAGGCGGGCCAGGGTCTCGGCCAGCAGGGTCTTGCCCGAACCGGTCGGACCGACCAGCAGGATGTTCGACTTCGCCAGCTCGACTTCGTCGTTCTTCTGGCGGCTCTCGATGCGCTTGTAGTGGTTGTACACGGCCACGGCCAACGTCCGCTTCGCGCGGTTCTGGCCGATCACGTACTGGTCGAGCACCTCGAGGATCTCGCGCGGCTTGGGCAGCGAACTGCGTGCCGACTGCGCCTTTTCCTCAAGCTCCTCACGGATGATGTCGTTGCACAGCTCCACGCACTCATCACAGATGAACACGCTCGGACCGGCAATCAGCTTGCGCACTTCATGCTGGCTCTTGCCGCAGAAAGAGCAGTAGAGGATCTTGCCGGTGTCCGTGGAACGACCTTGGCGGTCTTCGCTCATGCTTCGCTTACCCAGTTACGCCACCCGCTGAACGGGGGTTCGATTCGAGAATAACACAGGGCCGGAGGGACATCAGTCCACCCGACCCTGCAGGAACGGGGCCTGCCATGGCCCCGTGAGTGCCGGTCAGCCGGCCTGGATCGACTCTTCCGGACGACGCTCCAGGACCTGGTCGACCAGGCCGTAGGCGACCGCATCGACCGCGCTCTTGAAGTTGTCGCGCTCGGTATCGCGCGCGATGGTCTCCAGCGACTGGCCGGTGTGCTTGGCCAGCACTTCGTTCAGGCGCGCGCGCAGGGTCAGGATCTCGCGAGCGTGGATGTCGATGTCGGTGGCCTGGCCCTGGAAGCCGCCCAGCGGCTGGTGGATCATCACCCGCGAGTTCGGCAGCGCATAGCGCTTGCCGGCTGCACCGGAAGCCAGCAGCAGCGCGCCCATCGAGGCGGCCTGGCCGACGCAGATGGTGCTCACGTCCGGCTTGATGTACTGCATGGTGTCGTAGATCGCCATGCCGGCGGTGACCACGCCACCCGGCGAGTTGATGTAGATGCTGATGTCCTTTTCCGGGTTTTCCGCTTCCAGGAACAGCAGCTGCGCCACCACCACGTTGGCCATGTGATCGTCGATCGGGCCAACCAGGAAAATCAGACGCTCCTTCAACAGGCGCGAATAGATGTCGTAGGCACGCTCGCCGCGGCTGGTCTGCTCGACCACCATGGGAACCATGTTCAGGGCTTTGGTTCGGTTGTCCATTTCGTGAGGTACCTATCTTGGGGGGAAACACCCCCGCGCCAGGGCTGGCGCGGGGTATCCGGCAATCCGCCAGGGATTACTGGCGGATCGCGTCCTGGAACGACAGCTTTTCTTCAGTGTGCTGGGCGCGCTCGGCGATCCAGTCGATCACCTGCTCTTCCATCACGCGGTTCTGCAGGCCAGACATCAGCTGGGGGTCGTTGCGGTACATCTCAATGACCTGCTCCGGCTCTTCGTAGGTCGAAGCGATCAGACGCATCGTTTCATTCAGACGCTTCGGCTCCAGGCGCAGGTCGTTGCTGCGGGCCACTTCGCCGACCACCAGGCCGACCAGCACGCGCTTGGCAGCAGCGTCCTTGAAGCCTTCGTGGGCGTCGGCCGGGATCTCGCCCGGGTTGCGGCCGCTGCGGCGGATCTGCTCGACCTGCTGGGCCAGCATGGCGCGGGCTTCGTTCTCGACCAGGCGCGGCGGCATTTCCACCGAAGCGTAGGCCGCGATCAGCTGCTCGCCGACTTCACGACGCAGGCGGTTCATCAGCGCGCCCTTGAGCTCGCGCTCGAGGTTGGCACGGATGTCGCTGCGGAACTGCTCGACGTCGCCGCCCTTCACGCCGAAGCTCTTGATGAAGGCTTCATCGACCGCCGGCACGACCGGCTCGGAGATGTCGGTGACCTTGACGGTGACCTGCACGGTCTTGCCCGCCAGCGCCGGCACGCGCCAGTCAGCCGGGAACTCGACGTCCAGGGTCTTCTCTTCGTCCTTGGTCATGCCGACCAGGCCCTGCTCGATGGTCTCGAACATCATGCCCTGACCGAGCACGATGCTGCCCTTCTCGGTGCCTTCCGCCGGCAGGCGCTCGTCACCGGCCTGCGACCAGGTTTCCAGTGCGACCAGATCGCCGTCCTGCGCGGCACGGGTGACCGGCGACCAGCTGCGACGCTGGGTCTGCAGGTTCTCGATCATCTGGTCGATGTCGGCATCGGTGATCTCGGCGGTGTGGCGCACGACGGTCAGCTTGCTGACGTCGATGTCACCGAAGTCCGGCACCACTTCGACGGTGGCCACGAAGGAGAACTCGCCCTCGTCACCCTTGTCGATGCGCGGGCTGCCGACGATGCGCAGGTCGTGCTCGCGCACGGCGGCATCGAAGGTCTCGCGCAGCAGGCCGTCCAGCGCCTCGCCACGGACCTGCGCGCCGAAGCGCTGCTCGATCACCTTGGCCGGCACCTTGCCCGGACGGAAACCCTTGATGCGGGTGGTGCGGGCGATTTCGCCCAGGCGGCCGTTGATGTGGCTCTGCAGACGGTCTTCCGGCAGCGAGAAGCTCAGGCGGCGTTCCAGGTTGCCGATGGTTTCGATCGAAGCTTGCATGTTGACTCCTGCCACCGGTGGCGCCCTGGCCCCCGGCTCGATGATGGATGAAACGGTTGTAAGGACACGACGTCGATGACGCGCCTGCTTGCCGCAGCCCTTTAGTTTCGCCCAATTCGGGCGGCGCCGCCAGCATGGCGGGGCGCAGGGATTGACGCGGAATGCCCGACTGGGCGGGGGACGGGCCGGCCTGGTGCGAAAGGGGGGACTCGAACCCCCACGCCTTGCGGCACTGGAACCTAAATCCAGGGCGTCTACCAATTCCGCCACTTTCGCGTGGCCGGCTCAGGCGTTCATTGTTGCAGGCGGGGGCGGAAAGCGGAAGGCTTCCACAAAACTGAATACGCAATTTGATGGAGAAAGCGGCCCGGGCGGCGGGTGCCGACCCGGGCCACCGGATCAATGCGCGGGCTGCACCTGCCCGGACGCCGCACCGTCGCTGCCCACCGCAGCATCGCGCTGGCGGGCCTCAAGCGTCGCGCCGTCTTCAGGGCGCTTCATTTCAACCGTCTCCGCAGGTACCCCCTCACCCGTTGCCTGGGCCGGACGCATTGCCATCGCCGTGTCGACCGGTTGCGCGGGCACATGCTCGACATCCGCAGCGCGCTCCACCGTCCGCGCGTGATCCGGCGCTGCCCCGGCAGTGGCGGCGTCGTCCGCCCTGCAACCTGACAGCACGATCACCGTCAGGCCGGACAGCATCAGACCCACAGTCCTGTTAATGGCCATCAAAGCATTCCTCATGCATGCGCCTTCGGCGCGGAACACCCATTGGGAGCGATGCCGATGGCAACCGGTGAGAAGCAGCTCACAGCATTGAACATGCCGATGACGCATTTGACGCTGATTTCAGCCGTGCTTCAGTAGATCCACGCCATGCGTGGATTGCGCGTTTCGTACAGCCTTCATCCACGCAGGGCGCGGACCTACCAGTGCTGTCGAAGGCAAGAAAAAAGCCACTTGGCGAACCAAGTGGCTTTCGTCTGGTGGGCTGTCAAGGATTCGAACCTTGGGGACGCGGCTGCGCATTCGCGCTGCCGCCCCACGCGCTGCTGCGCACCGCGCGGGCCCCTCTCACCCACACCCACATCCCCCCGGCTTCGCCGCGCCCCCTTGACTCAAGGGGGCTATCCTCCAGCCGGCTCCACGCCAGCGGAGACAGAAAGAAAAAAGCCACTTGGCGGACCAAGTGGCTTTCGTCTGGTGGGCTGTCAAGGATTCGAACCTTGGACCTATTGATTAAGAGTCAACTGCTCTACCAACTGAGCTAACAGCCCGAAATCGGGGGGGCGAATTATGACCCGATCCGCGAGGGCATTGCAAGTACTTTCTTCAACGTCGTTGAAACAAGCACTGCAACCGGCGATCCATCGCGAAGGGTTACATCTGAAGAAAAAAGCCACCGGGTGGACCCGATGGCTTCTGTCTTGGTGGGCTGTCAAGGATTCGAACCTTGGACCTATTGATTAAGAGTCAACTGCTCTACCAACTGAGCTAACAGCCCTTGAAACTCAGACGCACATTGTAGCGTGCACTCTGTTTATTGCAATACCGTTTCGGCGTTGCCGATGCGGTTGAATCAGTGGGGTGGCTGAGGGGATTCGAACCCCCGACCACCGGAATCACAATCCGGTACTCTAACCAACTGAGCTACAGCCACCACTGAAACTTTCGCTTCACCGTCGATGCTGCCGACGTTGACGCTTGATACGTTGCCCGAGGACTGTCACCGAAGTTCAGGTCCGCCGAAGCGAGTCCGACATTCTGGTGGAGTCGACAGGCTTTTGCAAGCACTTCTTCACATCCGCCAGCTACGTTCCGGTGTCGCACCAACCAATGGCGCGCCCGACAGGAATCGAACCTGTAACCGCCGGCTTAGAAGGCCGGTGCTCTATCCAGTTGAGCTACGGGCGCCCGAACCGGAACGGCGTCCAATCCGACGTGATGTGGATTGGTCGGGGTAGAGGGATTCGAACCCCCGACATCCTGCTCCCAAAGCAGGCGCGCTACCAGACTGCGCTATACCCCGGTGTTGCAATCCCCTCGGGCGTGGACCCGGGGAGCTGACCATTGTGGCCAAGCGTCGTGCGAACTGTCAACGCGCAATCCCCGCCCTGCCCGGCCATGACCACAGCTTGCGCAGCCATCGGCTATGCTCGCAGCCATCGGCCGGATGGCCGAATCGCCCCCCTTTTCGCACGGAGACCTCGCATGCGCAGCGGCAACCCGGCTCTTTCCGAGTCGACCTTCCTCGATCTGGCCAGTGGCTCGGTGGTGACCAGCCCCGGCCAGGTAATGACCCTCAATGGCACCGTCAACAAGACCGGCTTCCTGCTGCTGCTGACCGTGCTGACTGCAGCGTTCGCCTGGAACCAGACCGTGGACGACTACGGCCAGGTGATGGCCGGCGCCAAGCTGTACGCCATGGGCGGTGCGATCGGCGGCCTGGTGCTGGCCCTGATCACCGTCTTCAAGAAGGAGTGGTCGCCGGTCACCGCGCCGATGTATGCGCTGGTGGAGGGCCTGTTCCTGGGCGCCATCTCGGCCGTGTTCAACATGAAGTTCCCCGGCATCGTGTTCCAGGCGGTGCTGCTGACCTTCGGCACCTTGTTCGCGCTGCTGTTCGCCTACCGCAGCGGCCTGATCAAGGCCACCGAAAACTTCAAGCTCGGCGTGGTCGCCGCCACCGGCGGCATCGCCCTGCTGTACCTGGCGTCGTTCGTGCTTGGCTTCTTCAACATCAACGTGCCGGTGATCCATGACGCCAGCTGGCTGGGCATCGCCTTCAGCCTGTTCGTGGTGGTCGTGGCCGCGCTGAACCTGGTGCTGGATTTCGACTTCATCGAAACCGGCGTGGCCCAGCGCGCGCCGAAGTACATGGAATGGTATGGCGCATTCGGCCTGATGGTGACCCTGGTCTGGTTGTATGTGGAGTTCCTGCGCCTGCTGTCGAAGATCCAGCAGCGCTGATCCAATCCATGCCGTAAACGACAAGGCCGCGGTCCGTCGGGATCGCGGCCTTTTCTGTAGCGTCGAGCACGCTCGACTCCCCCGGAAACACACCCATGGCAGACACCCTCCCTCCCCGCTTCCACAGCTATCGCCCGGCCGACGGCCATCGCCTGCCGCACGATCCTTTCAACGCCATCATCGGCCCGCGCCCCATCGGCTGGATCTCCAGTCGTGATGCCGACAGCAATGTGAACCTGGCGCCCTACAGCTTCTTCAACGCCTTCAACTACACGCCGCCGATCATTGGCTTCAGCAGCCAGGGGCGCAAGGACTCGCTGCGCAACATCGAAGCCACCGGCGAGTTCGTCTGGAACCTCGCCACATTCGACCTGGCCAAGGCAATGAACGAAAGCTGCCGCGCCGTCGCGCCCGAAGTGGACGAGTTCGCATTGGCGGGGCTGACACCACTGCCCTCGGAGCAGGTTGCACCGCCGCGCGTGGCGCAGAGCCCGGTAAGCATGGAGTGCCGCTGCACGCAGATCGTGCGTCTGCGTGATGCGGCCGGTAACGACACCAATGGCTGGCTGGTACTGGGAGAAGTGGTCGCCGTGCATATCGATACGCGGCTGCTCGTCGACGGCATCTACGACACTGCCGCGAGCGACACCATCCTGCGTGGCGGCGGACCGGCCGACTACTTCCGGATCACCGCCGAGCAACGCTTCCGCATGCTGCGGCCCGCCTGAGCCCTCATCCCGCCGCCCCACGGGACAGCAGCAACGGCAACGACGAGGCCAGCATGGCAACGCCGGAGGCCGTCAACAGCCCCAGCACGATCTGCCGGAAACGCGCTTCACTGATACCGACATACAGCTTCGCCCCCAGCAGCGTTGGCACCAGCATCGCCGGTGCGACGATGGCGAAGTACGGCAGCATCTGCCGGGTCACCATGCCGGTACCAACATAGGTGGCCATGGTCACCGCCAGCATCGCCAGATTGAAGTTCTGGATGACCGCGCGCTGCTCGTCCTTGCCGAAGCCACGCAGCGTGCTCCACAGCGTCGGCACCGGTCCGGCGAAGCCACCGATGCCGCTGAGCACACCGCCGGCCATGCCGGCCAGCGCGTCGCCAAACCTGCCGCCAACGGTGACCGGTGGCAACGAACGCGCCATCAGCATCACCGGGCACCACAGCGCCAGGAATCCTCCTAGCAGCGCCTTGAACCAGACCATGTCCAGCTGTGGCAGCACCAGCACGCCCAGCGGAATGCCCGCCAACCCGCCGAGCACGAACGGCAGCAGCAGGCGCAGGTTGAAGCCACGGCGCACGGTGAACACCGCCAGCAACTGGCCGACCAGCGCGCCGAACACCGACAGCGTCGCCGCAAGCCGGGGATCCAGCCCCCACGCCCAGAACGACATCGCGACCATGCCGAACGCGAAACCGGACAGGCCCTGTACGAACCCCGCGACGATCGCGCCCAGCGCGACCAGCAGATACACCGACTCCATCCCCACTCCTCACCGCTGCCGTGCAACTACCCTGCCGCACCCGACGCTGCAGCGTAATGCGCGGCCAGATGATCGACCAGCGCGCGCACCTTCGGCGCCAGCGCACGCGCATGCGGATACAGCGCGAAATAGCAGCGCGTGCCACCGTGCCAGCTGGGCAGCACGCGGATCAACCGGCCAGCGCGCAGGTCTTCCTGCACGGTGAGCGCAGTGAACAGACTGATGCCCATGCCGGCCAGCACGGCCGCATACAGTGCCGGTGTGGCGTCCACGCGCAGTCGTTGGCCTGCTTCCACGCTGACCATGGCACCGCGCGGCCCGTGCAGCTGCCACGGCGTGATCGCAGCAACCGGGTTGAATGCCAACAACGTGTGGTTCTGCAGATCGGCCACCTGTCGAGGCAGTCCATGCCGGGCCAGATAGGCTGGCGCCGCAACCAGGATGCGCGGGCAGCGCGCGAGTTCACGGGCGACCAGTTGGCTGTCAGGCAAGGACGGCGCGATGCGCAGGGCCAGATCGAAGCCACCGCCGACCACATCGACCAGCTGATCGTCGGCCGACAGTTCCAGCGCCACCTGCGGATAGCGCGCCAGGAAGCCAGGCAGCCAATGCGGCAACTCCTGGCTGGCGACCACCTGCGGCACGCTGACCCGCACGCGCCCGCTGGGCTGGGCCTGGCCGGCCCGCGCACGATCATCGGCGGCCTCCAGCCGTTCAAGCAGCGCCACTGCCTCGCGATAGTAGTCGCGCCCGGCCTCGGTCAACGACAACCGCCGGCTGTTGCGATCCAGCAGCCGCACCTGCAGGTGCTCTTCAAGTTGACGCAACTGCCGCGACATCGCCGAATGGGTAGTATCCAGCCGCTCGGCGGCGGCAGTGAAACTGCCTGCATCGACGATCGCGCGCAAAGCTCGCAGGGCGGCGAAATGATCCATCGGGAGGTGACTCCGGTCGGCGGGGCCCGCTGGCTGCGGACCCCGCCAGCTTATCAAGCGTCGCCGCCGGCCTTGCGCACCGGCAGGGCCAGAATCGCCGAGGTGGTCATGACATCGCCAAAGGCATCCTCGATCTGCGCCAGCGACGCTTCATGCAATGCGCGATGGCCGATGCTCCCGCCATTGGCCAGATCCAGATCACGGCTGGCAGAGGCATCGGAGGCCACGATCACCCGATAGCCGCGCGGCGCCGCAGCGGCATCACGTGCAGCACCGGCAACGCAGGCATGGGTCTGCAGGCCGGTGACGATCAGGGTGTCGATACCGGCGTCCTTCAGCGCCTTGTCCAATACCGCTGCCGAGGCACCGGCGAACACGCTGACGTTGTCCTTCTGCACCACGGTCTCGCCCTTGCGCGGCTGCATGTCACGGTGGAACGCCGCGTTGACGCTGCCCTCTGCGAACAGCGGCGCGCCGGCCGGCAGCACGTGCTGCACATGGATCACGCGGATGCCATTGGCATCAGCGAAGTCGACCACGCGACGGGTCTGCCGCAGGGCCGCCACGCCATCGGGAATGACCATGCGACCACCGGCGAAACCAACGGCGGCGCTGGCATCGAAATACTCGTTCTGGAAATCGATCACCAGCACGGCCGTCTTCGCTGCGTCGAGCGAGGTGGCAGCCGGGGCGCCGGCCATATGGCGGATGGTGGGATGGGACGACTCGGCGGCGGCCGCCGGGGTGGTGGCCGCCATGCCGATCAGGCTGGCCAGGCCGAAAGCAGCGAGGTTCATGGTCAAGCTCCTGTGCGAGGGAAAGTCGGCACAGGATGCGGAGCGCTGAACGCACGAACCAGCCGCTTCCGAGCACACGATCTGTGCGAAATTTGCACAGATCAGTTTTTGTGGAGGTGGTGAAACGCAGCGGGGCGCCCGAAGGCGCCCCGCTGTGGGATCCGACCGGGGGTCGGGCCGCTGCTTACAGGCGGCTGGCGATCGCCTTGGCGAAGCCCATGGTGTTGCCGGTGCCGCCGAGGTCGCCGGTCAGCGAATCCTTGGCTTCCAGCGTGGCCACGATGGCCTTGCGCAGGCGCTCGGCGTTTTCCGGCTGGCCGACATGGTCCAGCATCTGTGCCGCTGCCAGCAGCAGTGCGCACGGATTGGCCTTGCCCTGGCCGGCGATGTCCGGTGCGGTGCCGTGCACGGCTTCGAAGATCGCCGCGTCCTTGCCGATGTTGGCGCCCGGAGCCAGGCCCAGGCCACCGACCAGACCCGCGCACAGGTCGGAAATGATGTCGCCGAACAGGTTGGTGGTGACGATGATGTCGAACTGTTCCGGACGCATCACCAGCTGCATGCAGGCGTTGTCGACGATCATTTCCTGGAACTCGATGTCCGGGTACTGCGCGGCGACTTCACGGGCCACGGCCAGGAACAGGCCCGAGGTCGACTTGATGATGTTGGCCTTGTGCACGGCGGTGACCTTCTTGCGGCCGGTGCTCTTGGCCAGCTCGAAGGCGTAACGCACGATGCGCTCGGAGCCCTTGCGGGTGATGCGGGTGCCGGAGAAGGCGGTCTCGCCGTCGGCCGACACTTCCTGGCCTTCGGCCAGGTACGCACCTTCGGTGTTCTCACGAACGGTGATCAGGTCGACGTTCTCGAAACGCGACTTGGTGTTCGGGAAGGTGTGGGCCGGACGCACGTTGGCGTACAGGTCGAAGTGGCGGCGCAGGCTGACGTTGATCGAGGTGAAGCCACCGCCGACCGGCGTGGTCAGCGGGCTCTTCAGCGCGACCTTGTTGCGCGCGATCGATTCCAGGGTCACCGCCGGCATCAGATCGCCGTGCTTTTCCAGGGCCACCAGGCCGGCGTCGGCGTCCTCGTACTCCAGGCCAGTCTTGAGCTGGTCGAGTACGAACAGGGTGGCGTCCATGATTTCCGGGCCAATGCCGTCGCCGCGGATGACCGTAATTTTCTGCGTCATTGATCGATGTTCCGAACAGGGGGAAAAACGCCGTCCGGACGTGCCCGGAAACGCCGGCGCAAAGGAAGTTTCACCCGCAATTATGCCTGAGCCGGGGCCGAGGTCCCAAATAGACCATGGTCCCAGTCCCGGCTCAGGCAGAATTGCCCGCGCATTCCACCTTATCCCCGCGCCTACCGGCGCGCCCCCTTGAACAACAAGGGGGCTCCTGGGCTGTTGGATCGCGGGGAAGGCCCCGATGTACGTCATCGGTAGCGCCGGGCCGTGCCCGGCGGCCTTTCGTACAGGTGCCCGCCGGGCATGGCCCGGCGCTACCTCAATGCTCGTGCGCTTCCGGGGCGGCGGCGCCACCTTCCAGCTGGTCGAGGAAGTCCACGGCACGGCGCAGGTGCGGGATCACGATCGAGCCGCCGACCACCAGGCCGACCGAGAAGGTCTCGAAGAACTCTTCACGGGTGACGCCAGCGTCCTTGCACTGGGCCACGTGGTAGCTGATGCAGTCGTCGCAGCGCAGCACCATCGAGGCCACCAGGCCCAGCAGCTCCTTGGTTTTCACGTCCAGCGCGCCGGCCTGGTAGGTCTGCGTGTCCAGCGCGAAGAAGCGGCGCACCACCTGGTTCGGCTCACCCAGGATGCGTTCATTCATGCGCTTGCGGAAATCGGTGAACTCGGCGATCCGGTCCTTGCTGCCGTCGTCGGCCGCGCTCATGCCTGGCCCTGCCCGGCCAGCAGCGGCTCGAGCTTGCCTTCACGATGCAGGGCCATCATGTCGTCGTAGCCGCCCACGTGGACGTCGCCCACGAAGATCTGCGGGACGCTGGTACGGCGGGTCTTGGCCATCATCTTCTCGCGCTCGACCGGGTCCAGGTCGATGCGGACCTCGGTCCATTGCTGGCCCTTGCTCTTGAGGAAGTTCTTGGCGGCCACGCAGTACGGGCAGACGGCGGTGGAATAGATGGTGATGGCGGGGGTAGCGCCGGCGGACTGGGCTGTCACGGGAAACTCCACGATGGATCGACGGTCCATATATGGTACCGGTGCGCTGGAATTTCCACGCCACGCCCGCAACACTGTGGATTGATTATTAACGAATGGTTGCCCCCTGCCCTGCCACGCTGGGCAGACTCTGCCCGAGGACCGACCGCTTGCGACCCCTGCTGCTCACCGCTGCCCTGACCCTGGCCCTGGCCGCCCCGCTGGCGCAGGCCCAGGAGAAGCTGCCGGACATTGGTTCCTCGGCGGGCGAACTGCTGACCCCGGCCCGCCAGGCCGAGTACGGCGCGATGATGCTGCGCGAGCTGCGCAACTACGGCTACCTGCTGGACGATCCGCTGGTCAACGACTGGCTGCAGACCATGGGCACCCGCCTCGGCTCCAACAGCGACCAGCCACGCCAGCCCTACACGTTCTTCGTGATGAAGGACCGCCAGATCAATGCCTTCGCCACCCTCGGCGGCTACATCGGCGTCAATGCCGGCCTGGTGCTGACGGCCGAGCGCGAGGACGAGGTGGCGGCGGTGCTGTCGCACGAAATCGCCCACGTCACCCAGCAGCACGTGCTGCGCGGGGTGGAGCGCGCCCAGCGCGACCAGATTCCGATCCTGCTGGGCATGCTGGCGGCGGTGGTTGCCGCCCAGGCCAGCAACAGCTCCTCCTCGGGCAACGCCACCATGGCGGCGATCAGCTCGGGCATGGGCCTGATGCAGCAACGGCAGATCGACTACACCCGCTCCAATGAATCCGAGGCCGACCGGCTGGGCATCCGCACGCTGTCGCGCAGCGGCTACGACGTGGATGCGATGGCCGGCTTCTTCGAGCGCATGTCCTCGGCGATGCGCGGCAATGATGGCGGTTACAGCGTTCCGGACTTCCTGCGCACCCATCCGGTCAACACCACCCGCATCAGCGAGGCCAAGGCCCGCGCCGAACAGATGAAGAAGGACACGGTGCTGCTGACCACGCGCACGCCCAGCGGCGAGCGCAGGGAACGGGTGGATCCGGCCGACCCGACCCTGGGCGATCCGCTGCTGCGCGGCATCAACCCGCTGTTGCCCGGCAGCGTGCTGCGGGTGCCGATCGGCCAGCTCAGCCGCGGCGCCAGTGGTGATTTCAACTGGGCCCGCGAGCGCCTGCGCGTACTCAGCGCCGACAGCCCGGCCGAACTGCAGCGCGAGTACGCCGATCTTGCGCGGCGGCAGAAGGACGGCCTGGACGACGCCCAGCGTTACGGCCAGGCACTGGCCAGCATGCGCGGCGGCCGCAGCGGCGCCAGCGAGGCCCGGCAGACGTTGACCGACCTGCTGAAGACCCACCCGGACAGCCTGTGGGTCGCCCTGGCCCTGGCCGAGGCGGAATCGCGCACCGGCCAATCCACCCAGGCCAATGCGCGCTTCGAGCAGCTGCTGCATGAGCACCCCAACAGCCGGCCGGTGGCCCTGACCTATGCCGAGATCCTGAACGAGCAAGGCGGCCAGGCCGCGGGTCAGCGCGCGCAGGCGATGCTGCGTCCGCTGCTGTCGCAAAGCGGTAACGATCCGGTCTTCCAGCAGCGCTACGCCCGCGCCAGTGAACTGGCCGGTGACAGTGTCCGCGCCAGCGAGGCCTATGCCGAGGCAGCGTTCCTGGGCGGGCGCCCCGAACAGGCCCTGATGCAGCTGCAGGCACTCAAGCGCAACCCCGCCCTGGACTACGTCGGCCGGGCCCGGGTGGATGCGCGAATCGAGTCGATCACGCCCACCGTACTCGAGCTGCGCCGGCAGGGTGTACAGGACCCGGACCTGGACCGCCGCTGAGCACGGCATGACCGGCAGATGGCAGCAATGCCAGATGCCGGCCAGGCAGTCACAAACATGTCATCAAACCGTAGTCTACTGGCACCACTCCAGTAACTGAGCCCTACGGTGCCCTCGTGCAGAAACGCATCCTGATCGTCGATGACGAGCCCGCGATCCGCGAAATGGTCGCCTTCGCCCTTCGCAAGGGCGATTACGAACCTGTCCACGCCGGTGACGCCCGCGAGGCCCAGACCGCCATCGCCGACCGCGTCCCCGACCTGATCCTGCTGGACTGGATGCTGCCCGGCACCAGCGGCCTGGACCTGGCCCGGCGCTGGCGCAAGGAAACGCTGACCCGCGAAGTGCCGATCATCATGCTGACCGCACGCGGCGAAGAGAACGACCGCGTCGGCGGCCTCGAAGCCGGTGTGGACGACTACGTGGTCAAGCCGTTCTCGGCGCGCGAACTGCTGGCCCGTATCCGTGCGGTCATGCGCCGCGCCCGCGACGATGACGAGGACGGCAGCGTGGCGGTGGGCTCGATCCGCATCGACGGCGCCGCCCATCGCGTGTTCGCCAACGACCAGCCGGTGCCGATCGGCCCGACCGAATACCGCTTGCTGCACTTCTTCATGACCCACCCCGAGCGCGTGTATACCCGTGCGCAGCTGCTGGACCACGTGTGGGGCGGCAGCGTGTATGTGGAAGAACGCACCATCGACGTGCATATCCGCCGCCTGCGCAAGACGCTGGAACCGTTCAACGCCGAGAACATGGTGCAGACCGTGCGCGGCGCCGGTTACCGCTTCTCCACCGCCACCTGAGCCTCGTCGTGCCGGCGCCGTGCACCCCACGGTGCCGGCGTCGGCAACTCTGCTATAACCCTCGGTTCACCTGCGTGAACCGCCGCAACCCACGACGAGACCGCAATGCCCCGCCACATCCGCTCTGCCTGGTTGAAGACACTGGCCACCGTGGCCACCGTGTTGCTGTTGGCCGGTCTGGTCGGATGGTTCACTGGCCACCTGTGGCTGTGCATCGCGCTGGCGGCACTGGCGACGCTGGTCTGGCATTACTGGCGGCTGCGCCGCGTGCTGCGCCGGCTGACCGCGCGCCAGCGCTGGGATACCGCCGCCGAGGGCACCGGCGTCTGGAATGAGCTGGACCGCCTGCTGTACCGCAACCAGGTCGAGATGCGCGTGCGCAAGCGACGCCTGTTGGACATGCTGCGCAGCTATCGCGCTGCAGCGGCCGCGCTGCCCGACGCCGTGGTGGTGCTGGACCGCAACAGCCAGCGCGTGCAGTGGTTCAACGAAGCGGCCACGGCCCTGCTCGGTCTGCACCATCCGGGCGATCTGGGTGAGGCCCTGGTCGAACGCCTGCAGCCGATGCCGCTGGCCCACTGGCTGGCCGGTGGCCGCAATGCCGAACCGATCCTGGACGTGCCCTCGCCGGTCGATCCTGCGATCCGCCTGAACCTGCGCCTGATTCCCTATTCGTCCGACTACTGGCTGCTGATCGCCCGCGATGTCAGCAAGCTGCTGCGCCTGGAACAGGTGCGCCGTGACTTCGTGGCCAACGTTTCACACGAACTGCGCACCCCGCTCACCGTGGTCCACGGCTACCTGGACATGATGGACCCGGAGGATTTCCCGGGAACCGGACCGATGCTGGAAGAGATGCGCAAGCAGAGCCAGCGCATGGCCCAGCTGGTGGAAGACCTGTTGACCCTGTCGCGGCTGGAATCGCAGGAACACAGCGAGGCCGAGACGGTGGCCATGCAGCCCATGCTGGCCACGCTGCGCCGCGAAGCCGAGGCGCACAGCCAGGGCCGCCACCAGATCAGCATCGACGACCTGGCCGGCGTGGACCTGCAGGGCTCGACCAAGGAACTGCACAGCGCGTTCTCCAACCTGGTCACCAACGCGGTGCGCTACACCCCGGCCGGTGGCCGCATCGCGGTGGAGTTCCGCCGCGAGGGCGACGGCGTGGTGCTGGCGGTGCGTGACACCGGCTACGGCATTCCTGCCACGCACCTGCCGCGCCTCACCGAACGTTTCTACCGTGTCTCCAGCAGCCGCTCGCGCGAAAGCGGCGGCACCGGCCTGGGCCTGTCGATCGTCAAGCACATCCTCGGTCTGCACCACGCACGCCTGGAAATCGACAGCGAGGTCGGCAAGGGCTCGGTGTTCGCCTGCCATTTCGATGCCGACCACGTGCGACCGCGTGAGTCCGCCCCCCTGACCTCCTTCGAAGAATGACGCCATGAGCAGCCTCGGATCCCTCCCCCTCCCCGTGAGCACGGACAGCGATCCGTTGCGCGACCCGGCGCTGTACATCAACCGCGAACTGTCGCAGCTGGATTTCAACTTCCGCGTGCTGGCGCAGGCGATGGACCCGCAGGTGCCGCTGCTGGAGCGCCTGCGCTTCATGTGCATCTCCTGCACCAACCTGGATGAATTCTTCGAGATCCGTGCCGCTGCGGTCCGTCATGCGCAGGAGTTCGGCCTGCCGCCGGCCCCGGACGGCATGAGCCCGCAGGCCATCCTCAATGCCATCCACGAGCGCGCCGCCGAGCTGGTGGACCAGCAGTACCGCTGCTGGAACCAGACGCTGCGTCCGGCGCTGATGGAGGCCGGCATCGGTGTGCTCGGCCGCAATTCCTGGACCCACCGCCAGAAGCGCTGGCTGCGTGCCTACTTCCGCAACGAGATCATGCCGGTGCTGTCGCCGCTCGGCCTGGATCCGGTGCATCCGTTCCCGAAGATCCTCAACAAGTCGCTGAACATCGTGGTGGTGCTGAAGGGCACCGACGCGTTCGGCCGCAGCGGCCACCTGGCCATCGTGCGCGCACCGCGTTCGCTGCCGCGGATCATCCAGCTGCCGGAAAAACTCGGCGGGCCGCAGAACTTCGTGTTCCTGTCCTCGGTGCTGTCCACCTTCGTGGACGAGTTGTTCCCGGGCCTTGAAGTGCTGGGCGCCTATCAGTTCCGTGTCACCCGCAACTCCGAGCTGGTGGTGGACGAGGAGGAAGTGGAAAACCTGGCGCTGGCACTGCGTGACGAGCTGGTGGACCGCGGTTACCGTCCTGCGGTGCGCCTGGAAATCGCCCACGACATGCCGCGCGACATCGTCCGCACCCTGCTGCAGAACTTCGGCCTGACCGAGAACGCGGTGTACCGCATCGATGGACCGGTCAACCTCAACCGCATCATCCAGCTGTACGACCTGATCGCGCAGCCGGACCTGAAGTATCCGCCGATGACCCCGCGCACCCTGCGCGACAGCGACGGCATCTTCGAGACCGTGGCCCGCCAGGATCTGCTGCTGCACCACCCCTTTGACGCGTTCGCAGCGGTGCTCGACCTGATCCGCCAGGCCGCGCTCGATCCGAACGTGCTGGCGATCAAGCAGACCCTGTACCGCACCGGCAAGGACTCCTTGATCGTCGATGCACTGATCCAGGCGGCACGTGCCGGCAAGGACGTGACCGTGGTGGTCGAGCTGCGCGCGCGGTTCGATGAAGAAGCCAACCTGGGCCTGGCCGATCGGCTGCAGGAGGCCGGCGTGCAGGTGGTGTACGGCGTGGTCGGCTACAAGACCCATGCCAAGATGCTGCTGATCGTGCGCCGCGAAGGCCGCAAGCTGCGCCGCTACGTGCACCTGGGCACCGGCAACTACCACAGCGGCACCGCCCGCGCGTACACCGACCTGAGCCTGATCACCGCCGATGCCGACATCGGCAACGACGTGCACCTGCTGTTCCAGCAGTTGTCCGGGCTGGCCTCGAAGATGAAGCTCAAGCGCCTGTTGCAGTCGCCCTTCACCCTGCACACCGGGATCCTGGCGAGGATCGAGCGCGAGACGCGCATCGCCGCCGCCGGGCGGCCGGCGCGGATCATCGCCAAGATGAACGCCCTCAACGAAGCGCAGGTGATCCGTGCGCTGTACGCCGCCTCGCAGGCGGGCGTGCAGATCGACCTGATCATCCGCGGTGCCTGCACCCTGCGCCCGGGCGTACCTGGCGTATCGGACAACATCCGCGTGCGCTCGATCGTCGGCCGCTTCCTGGAACACAGCCGGGTCTACTGGTTCGGCAACGACGGCGCACCGGAGCTGTACTGCGCCAGCGCCGACTGGCTGGAACGCAACCTGCTGCGGCGGGTGGAGACCTGCTTCCCGATCCTCGACCCGGCACTGGCCAAGCGGGTCTATCGCGAAGTGCTGCAGAACTACCTGGACGACAATCTCAACGCCTGGGAACTGGATGCCGAGGGCATCTACCACAAGCGCGCACCGGCCCACGACGAAGCGCCGCATTCGGCACAGATGGCGTTGATGCAGGGACTCTGACCTGGTAGGTGCCGACCTTGGTCGGCACGTTTGGATGCATCCACGCATGGCGTGGATCTACCGTGTCGACCAAGGTCGACACCTACCAAGAGCAGGCCATGCCATTCCGACCGATCGCGGAGTTCTGTCGAAGGCGGGGTGGGGCCGGTTGCGGGGGCGTGAGCGCCATGGATGGCGCGACCGAGCTTACAGGGACGTACTTGCAGCGTCCCCCGCAACCGGACCCACCCCGCCATCCCACGGATACCCCGCTTTTGATGTTGACGTTGACTCTGCGGGTGCAGGGCGCAGCCCTGCCGCACTCCCCACCACAAAATGTGAAGGCCGCGCGGTGACGAGTTCACCGCCCCTTCGGCTAACATTCGCCCATGCCGCATACCACCACGACTCCGCCCGCATTGCAGGATGGCGACCTGCTGGCCGCCATCGACCTTGGCTCCAATAGTTTCCACATGGTCATCGCGCGTTACACGCTTGGCCAGCTGCGGGTGATCGACCGCCTGCGCGAGACCGTGCGCATGGCCGACGGCCTGGACGGCAAGGGCGGACTCTCCGCAGCAGCGCGGCAGCGCGCGCTGGAGTGCCTGGCCCGGTTCGGCCAGCGCATCCGCAACGTCCCCCCCCATCGCGTGCGTGCATTGGCCACCAACACGGTGCGCCAGCTGCGTTCGCCGCAGGCCTTCCTGATGCCGGCCGAAACCGCACTCGGGCATGCCATCGAAGTGGTCAGTGGCCGCGAAGAGGCGCGCCTGATCTACCTGGGCGTGGCCCATGCACAACCGCCCAAGCCCGATCAGCACCGCCTGGTCATCGATATCGGCGGCGGCTCGACCGAATTCATCATCGGCAAGGGCATGCAGACCCTGGAGCGCGAGAGCCTGCAGGCCGGCTGCATCGCCAGCACCCGCCGCTTCTTCCCGGGCGGCAAACTCAGCAAGAAGCGCTGGAAGGATGCACTGGCCGAAATCGGCCGCGAGTTCCAGCCGTTCGCCAGCAAGTACCGCGCGCTGGGCTGGCAGGAGGCACTGGGGTCGTCCGGCACCCACAAGGCCATCAGCGAGATCTGCGCGACGATGAAGCTGAGCAAGGGCGCGATCACCGCCGAGGCGTTGCCGCAGCTCCGCGATGAGCTGCTGAAGGCCAAGAAGATCGACGACATCGTGCTGCCCGGCCTGTCCAGCGATCGCCGCCCGATCATCGCCGGCGGCATCCTGGTGCTGGAGGCCGCCTTCCAGGCACTGGGCCTGCAGAAGCTGCTGGTCAGCAAGGCCGCGATGCGCGAGGGCATCCTCTATGACATCCTCGGCCGTGCCGGCGACAACGACCCGCGCGATGAATCGGTGGCCGCCCTCACCCATCGCTACGGCATCGATACGGTGCAGGCTGGTCGCGTGCAGGACACCGCACTGTCGTTGCTGGAGCAGGTGCAGGAACGCTGGAAGCTGGATGCCGATGATGCACGCATGCTCGGCTGGGCCGCACGCCTGCATGAGCTGGGGTTGATGATCGCCCACAGCGGTTACCACGTGCATGGCAGCTACGTGCTGGAGAACTCTGACATCGCCGGTTTCTCGCGGCAGGAGCAGCAGATGCTGGCGACGCTGGTGCGCAATCACCGCCGCGGCATCAGCAAGACCGCCTTCGATGCCATTCCCGAACGTCTGCTGCTGACGGCACGGCGCTTGGCTGCCCTGCTGCGCCTGGCGGTACTGCTCAACCGTGCGCATGAAGACGCACCACTGCCGGTGCTGGAGTTGACCGCCGACGACAGCCGCCTGTCGCTGATCGTGCCGCAGGCCTTCATCGATGCGCGCCCGCTGCTGCGCGCCGACCTGATCGGCGAGACCGAAGGCATCGCCGGACTGGGCATCCAGTTCCGTCCGTTCGTGGTCTGAGCAGGGCGCCGGGCGCCCACGCATCGCCGTCGGCGCCCGATTACATTTCGTTACAGTTCGCGCAATCGACCGCCGATTCCTGCTGCAACGCAGCAGCTGGCGGCGCTTGCGCGTGCCGCGTCTTCACGTAAACCCCTGCTTTTGTTCACGTTTGGTGAAAACAGGTGATGCGTAACGACACAAACCGACATGCGCTCTTTACAGAGCATTAACCAACGAGACTACTATCGGGTCATCGGCTCGGTCTTGGACCCGCCGATTCCTTCGACGCCCGTATTGGCGTCCTTTGCACGACCCGAGAGAGAGAGCTCGTCATGACTTCACGCACCACCGCACTGGGGCAGGCCATCCGCTACGCCCTGGCAACCACCGCGACGCTGGCTGCGCTGCCTGCGTTCGCCCAGAGCAGCAGCACCGCCTCGCCGACCAACCTGGACCGCATCGAAATCACCGGTTCGCGCATCCGCCAAGTGGACGTTGAAACGTCGCAGCCGGTACTGGCACTGACCCGCGCCGACATCGAGCGCCAGGGTTTCAGCTCGGTGTCGGACATCCTGCAGAACGTGACCGCGATGGGCAGCCCGACCATCAGCCGCGCCAACGTACTGTCGGCCGGTGAGGATGCTGGTGGTACCTACGTGAACATGCGCAACCTGGGCACGCAGCGCACGCTGGTGCTGGTCAACGGCAAGCGCCTGGGCATCAGCACCTCGGGCTACCAGGACGTGTCGACCCTGCCGGTGTCTGCGGTCGAACGTATTGAAGTGCTGAAGGACGGCGCCTCGGCGATCTACGGTTCCGACGCGATGGCCGGCGTGATCAACATCATCACCCGCACCAACGTCAACGGCGTCACCGCCAACGTCTACCACGGCCAGTACAGCGAGGGTGACGGCGCCCGTGATCGCGTCGACGTGGTTGCCGGCTGGTCCAATGACCGCTTCTCGGCCACCTTCGCCGCCGAGCACTCGGAAGAAAAAGCCGTGTGGGCACGTGACCGCGGCTTCAGCCGTTACGGCAACACCGACCGCCACCCGACCGATGGCTGGACCACCAACAGCCAGTGGGGCCAGTTCTACGGCGTGAAGGGCGGCCCGGGCTGCACCAAGGCAGCCGGCTGCGACTACGCGCTCAACCGCGGCAGCGACCCGACGAACCCGGCGAACTACCACTTCACCGATCCGACCGCGTTCACCGGTGACGTCAGCAACACCAATGAACAGATGCACCTGAGCTACCCGATCAAGCGTGATTCGCTGTACTTCTCGGGCACGGCCAACATCACCGACAACATCCGCTTCAAGGCCGAGCTGGGCTACAACAAGCGCTCCTCGACCCGCGTCACCGCCGGCTATCCGTTCGACACCGCCACCGCCAAGATCAAGGGCATGTCGGTTGACAGCTACTTCAACCCGTTCGGCAACCAGCATGGCTATGCCAAGCCCACCGATGTGAGCTGGAACCGCCGCCTGTGGGAGGTGCCGCGCACCAGCACCAGCGAGCTGAAGACCTACCGCGCCGTGGCCGCATTCGACGGTTCGTTCGACATCGGTGAGCGCTACTTCGATTGGGAAGTGGGCTACCAGTACAACAAGAACGAACTGCGCCAGAGCACCTTCGGCAACCTGCACAAGGGTCGCGTCGAACAGGCTACCGGCAAGTCCTACCTGAACCCGGCAACGGGCAAGGTTGAGTGCGGTGCACCGGGTGCGCCGATCGCCAACTGCATGCCGTGGAATCCGCTGGTTCCTTATGGCGTGGAAAGCCCCTATGGCATGACCAACAACCAGGCCCTGCAGGACTGGCTGTTCCCGCCGGAGAACGCGACCGGCCGCACGACCTCGAAAAATGCCTTCGCCACCATCAGCGGCAGCCTCTTCACCCTGCCGGCCGGCGACCTAGGCTTCGCCTTCGGCGTCGAAAACCGCGAGGAAACCGGCAAGTTCGTACCGGACCCGCTGGCGCAGACCGGCGCCACCACCAACCTGGCCGCTGGCCCGACCGGTGGCTCGTACAAGGTGAAGGAAGCCTACCTGGAGTTGAACGTGCCGGTGCTGGCCGACCTGCCGGGTGCGCGTGAGCTGAGCTTGAACGCGGCGACCCGCTTCTCGGACTACAACACCTTCGGCAATACGCTCAACAGCAAGTTCGGCTTCAAGTGGAAGCCGATCGACCAGCTGCTGGTGCGTGGTACCTGGGCCCAGGGCTTCCGCGCTCCGACCATTTCCGATCTGTACGGCGGTGGTTCGGAAACCTTCGCCAACTTCTCCGACCCGTGTGACAGCAAGTACGGCTCGGCCCGCAGCAGCGCCGAAGTGCGTGCCCGCTGTGCACGCGACATCGCCGACGTTGCCAACTTCCGCCAGCTGGACAACCGCAACCAGCCGACCGAAGGCTCCGTCGCCGCCACGCCGACGCCGTTCACCTCCGGCTCGAACCCGGACCTGAAGCCGGAAACCTCGACCAGCCGCACGCTGGGCGTGGTCTGGAGCCCGACCTTCATCAGCAACTTCAACGTTTCGCTGGACTGGTGGAAGATCCGCATCGACGACACCATCGTCGACGACAGCCCGAACCAGATCCTGATCGACTGCTATGAGCAGGGCCTGGCCGACCGTTGCGCGCGCTTCACCCGCAACGCGACCACCGGCATCGTTACCGGCCTGAAGTTCGGCAACCGCAATGCCGGCTTCATGGAAACGGAAGGTTACGACATGGACCTGACGTACCGCCTGGATACCGACTACGGCAAGCTGAGCACCTCGTGGTCGACCACCTACGTGGCCAAGGACGTCTTCCGCTCGTCCAACGACAGCACGATCGTGCCGACCGTCAACAACGGTATCGCCACCAACACCGGCATCGGCTTCCGCGTGCGTTCGAACCTGACCGTGGGCTGGGACCTGGAGAACTTCGGCGTCAGCTGGACCGCGCGTTACTATTCCAGCGTCAAGGAACAGTGCGTCAACCCGGGCAAGTACGCCGATGAGTGCTCGGACCTGAACGTTGCCGCTCCCTGGTACAAGGGCACGCGCAACTACAACGAACGTGGTTCGGTTACTTTCCACGACGTCCAGTTCCGCTACAACCTGCCGTGGGATGCCACTGTTTCGGTCGGCGCCAACAACGTGTTCGACAAGCAGGGCCCGGTCATGTACACCAAGCCGCGCTCGGTCTTCTCGTACTACGGTGGCTATGACATCGGTCGTTTCATCTACATGAAGTACACCCAGCGCTTCTGATCCACGCGCTGGCGCAACACCACGACCACGGCCCTTCGGGGCCGTGGCTTTTTTGTGCCCCGGAACTACGCAGGCCTCGCCTTGCCTGGCCGTCATCGCGCTGTCGCAAAGCGGTCATGTCGGCTACATCGCCAGGCCTGAGCATGCGTAAAACCGGAGGCCCGCCATGCGCTATGCCATCGTCACCGAAACCTACCCGCCGGAGATCAACGGCGTCGCACTGACCGTGCAGGGCCTGGAGCAGGGATTGCGCGCCGCCGGCCACGAGGTCGACCTGATCCGCCCGCGACAGGCCAGTGAAGCGCTGGAGGCGGCACCGGGCACCCTGCTGGTTCCGGGTGCGGCCTTGCCGCGCTATCCCGGCCTGCGCTTCGGCCTGCCCGCACCGATCCGGCTGGGCCGGCACTGGCGGCAGCAGCGCCCGGACGCGATCTACGTGGCAACCGAAGGTCCGCTGGGCTGGTCGGCACTGCGCACCGCGCGCCGCCTGGGCATTCCGGTAGCCACCGGTTTCCACACCCGCTTCGACGAATACCTGCCCGACTATGGCGTGGCGTGGCTGCAGTCGGCGGCAATGCGCTGGATGCGCCGCTTCCACAACCAGGCCGCTGCGACCCTGGTGCCCACCCGCGAACTGCAGGAATTCCTGACCGAGCAGGGCTTCGAGCGTGTGCGCCTGCTCGCGCGTGCGGTCGACAACCAGCAGTTCGATCCGTCGCGCCGCGACCCGGCGCTGCGCGAAGAATGGGGCATCGATGGTACGGGGTTGGCGGCGATCTACGTTGGCCGCATCGCCGCCGAAAAGAACCTCGGCCTGGCGGTGAAGGCCTTCCGCAAGCTGCAGCAGGTGCGTCCGAAAGCACGCTTCATCTGGGTCGGCGATGGCCCGGCACGCGAGAAGCTGGCCCATGAGAATCCCGATTTCATCTTCTGCGGCATCCAGCGCGGCGATGCCCTGGCCCGCCATTTCGCCAGTGGCGATCTGTTCCTGTTCCCCAGCCGCAGCGAGACATTCGGCAACGTGACACTGGAAAGCATGGCAAGCGGCCTGGCCACGGTCGCTTTCGACTACGGCGCGGCCCGCGAATACCTGCGCAACGGCGAGAACGGTGCGGCGGTGGATGGCGACGAGCAGTTCGTGCAGGCAGCGGTTCAACTGGCTGCCGATGATGCCCTGCGCCGTGAACTGGGCGGCAACGCGGCACGGGCGATGAAGCGGCTGCACCCGCAGCAGGTGGTGGCGGAGTTTGAAAGCCTGCTGGCGGAACTGGCCAATGCACGGAGGAGCGGACATGCGCACCACGCCGCTTGAACTGCTGGCCGGCCGCGAAGCGCGCTTGTGCCGCCGCGCCAACCACTACTGCCGACGTCGCCGCGTGCGGCGCGTGTTCTCGATCATCAGCCGGCTCGGCGATGGCGTGTTCTGGTACATGTTGATGGGCGCGCTGGTGCTCATTGATGGCTTCGACGGCCTGCGTGCGTCGGTGCACATGGCCGCCACCGGGCTGGCTGCGCTGCTGCTGTACAAGGGGCTGAAACGCTGGACCCGGCGACCGCGGCCGTACGCGGCCGACCTGCGTATCCGTGCCTGGGTGGCGCCGCTGGATGAGTTCAGTTTCCCGTCCGGGCATACCCTGCACGCGGTGTCGTTCACCATCGTTGCGCTGGCCTACTACCCCTGGCTGGCACCGCTGCTGGTGCCGTTCACCTTCGGCGTGGGCCTGTCTCGCGTCGTACTGGGCCTGCACTATCCGAGCGACGTTCTGGCGGCCACCGGCATCGCTGCACTGCTGGCCTCGGCCAGCCTGGCCTGGTTGCCGCTGCCGGTGTGACGCCCTGCGACGGGGCAGAGCCCTGCGCTACCGGCAAAGCGATGCCCTAGAATATCCGCATGACCACGCTGTTCATCTCCGATCTGCATCTGGACCCCAGCCGTCCGGCCATCACCGACCTGTTCCTGCGCTTCCTGCGCGAGGAGGCGCCCGGCGCCGACGCGCTGTACATCCTTGGCGATCTGTTCGAAGCCTGGATCGGCGATGACACCCCCTCGGCCGCAGCCGATGCGGTGGCCGATGCGCTGAAGGTACTGTCCGACAGCGGCGTGCCGGTGTTCTTCATCCGCGGCAACCGTGATTTCCTGCTGGGCGAAGACTATGCCCGCCGCGCCGGCCTTCGCATCCTGCCGGACCCGTGCATGATCGAGCTGTACGGCCGCCCGGTGCTGCTGCAGCACGGCGACCTGCTGTGCACCGATGACATTCCCTACCAGCAGTTCCGCGCCCAGACCCGCGATCCTGTCTTCCAGGCGCAGTTCCTGTCGCAGCCGCTGGAAGCGCGCATCGCCTTCGCGCAGAAAGCGCGCGATGCGAGCCAGGCGCGCCAGTCGGAAATGAAACAGGGCGATCGTGCGCAGTTCGAAACGGTCACCGACGTGGCCCCGGCCGAAGTGGAAGCCACTTACGTGCGCCACGGCGTGGACACGATGATCCATGGCCATACCCATCGCCCGGCGATCCACACCCTGCAGGCCGGCGGACGCAGCTGCACCCGCATCGTGCTGGGCGACTGGTACGAACAGGGCTCGGTGCTGCGCGTGGATGCCAACGGCTGGACGCTGGATACGCTCAGCCGCGAATGATCGATCGCAGGGTGCCAACCAAGGTTGGCATCTACCAGAGCAGGTGGTCCCACCCTGATAGACGCCGACCCTGGTCAGCGCTTGGCCTCAGCGGAAGGCCGCGATGGTGGCCTTGGTATTGACCAGCACGCGCTGGTTGTCGGCACTGCTGGCGATGCCCATCGGCACGCCGTTGTAGCTGATGTTCGGATTGGACCAGTAGTTCAGCCGTGGGCAGCCGGCCGAGCAGTCGTAGGCCATGATCGTGCGCCAGCGCGATCCGCTGGCCGGCTCATAACGATAGCCATGGCCATAGGCATACGGTGACGTGCTCGGATCACTGGCGATATCGTGCCGTGCGCTCTGCAGATGGCCGATTTCATGGGCGAACGAGTAGTAGCCGGTGGCGCAATCCCAGTACACCGCGGCAAACGCCGTCGACGCCGTGGAGCCGATGCCCGAGGCCAGCCCGCAGTAACTGGTGTTGTTGATCAGCAGTACGCCGACGTCGGCGGCCGTGTTGTTGCGGCTGGTGTGGATGCTGTCCATGTAGCCGTCGCTGGTGCCACGGAAGCGCGACAGGTCGGTGGTGAAATTGCCGGACTCGGTGTAGCTGGTGGTTTCATAACCGGCCAGCTGCAGGGTCAGGCCCACGTTGCTGTTGGTATACCCCTGGTTGGATTCGGCAACGGCCAGCTGCACCAGCGACTGCATGTTGCCACCGTAGGCGCTCACTGCAGCGTTGGTCGCCACCACCAGCACGCGGATGGTCGCCGGGCTTCCCGACGAGGCCTGCGCGGTGCCAAGGCGATCATTGGCCGGCATGGCGATCTTCGGCAACTGGTTGTAGTCAGCCGGATGATCGGCGGGCATCCGCGATTCATCCACCTCGACCAGCACGTGGCGGTTGCCCAGCGGACGCAGACGATACAGTTTGCCGTCCTTGCGGATCGAACCGGTGAGGGTATTGCCCGAGCGCACCAGGATCAGCGAGTTGCCCGGATCGTCCTGGCCATTGGACGTGGCCGCCTGCAGGCGATCGGAGGGCGAGCGCAGCTGGCCATACCAGACGCTGCCACCATCCGGCAGTGCCTCGACCTTACTGCGAACGGCCTGCACCTTCTGCCCGAGCAGCTCGAATTCCAGCTGTGGCTGCGCGATGGCGGCGGCATCGACTCGCACTTCCTGTACGGCGGCGGTGGACGGGGTGGCCAGCAATCGCCCCAGTGCCGGCTCATTGGTGGCCGATGCACGACTGAGCACGGTGACCGGCTCGAACAACGGCGCCGCACTCGCGGCGGCCGCTACCGACAATCCCAACAACAGACCACCTGTCGCTTTACCTATCGATCTGGACATCATCTTGTCGCTCCTTGGAGTGAAGTAGACAGCGTTGATGCAGCACGACCCGGGGAGCCGGGTTCGGCCATCAGGCCTGCGCAGGGCGCGTGAATTCAATAGATGAGGGGAATGGAAATCGCGATCTGTGATCGACCGCATCTGCGTTCAGTGAGGTCAAAAGCGTCAGTACACTTCGCCAACACAAAGCTTTCGCGCTACCGTGACGTGGCCACGACGGGAAATGCACATGGCACCAGGACAGCACAGCAGTGACATGACGGCTGATCCGGGCCTGCTGCGGATCGGCCTGTTCTTCGACGGCACCCGCAACAACGCGCACAACCTGGCGCAGGGTCACCGGCAGGTGCCGCGACCACGCCCTGCCCTGCTCCGCGCCGATGACGATTCGACCTACCAGAGCCGGCTGACCAGCAGCTACGACAACGGCGCCACCAACATCGCGCGCCTGCACCAGTTGTATCCGGACAGCCGACGCACACCGGGCAGCGCACCTTCGCTGGCGATCTATGTTGAAGGTGTCGGCACCCGCGACGATGCCGAGGACGACCTGATCGGCCTGGCCTTCGGGATTGGCGCCAGTGGCGTGCAGGCGAAGGTGCAGCGTGCATTGCGGGTGTTGCTGCCGGCCGCCCTGTCGTCACTTGCCGGGCAGTGGCGCGCGCCGCTGCACAGCGTGCAGCTTGATCTGTTCGGCTACTCACGCGGCGCGGCCTCCGCGCGCGATGTGGCCAACCACCTGCGCGGGTGGGATGCCGCGCGCTGGCGGCAGCTGCTGCAGCAGGCCGGGCTTTCGTGCAGCGCCGATTTCGCCCTGCCGCGGCCGGCACTGCGCTTCATCGGTCTGTTCGACACGGTGGTCGCCGTCAACGGCGGACGCGCCGACGAGCATCCCCGCATCGCCCTGCCCGCGGGCATCGCCGAAGCGGTGCTGCAGCTCAGCGCGCGCGACGAGCATCGCCAGCACTATGCGCTGACCACGGTGGCACCGGCCCATCCTGAAATCGCACTGCCCGGCGTGCACGCCAACATCGGCGGTGGCTACGACCAGGTGGAGGAAGGGCCCAAGCTGCTCAGCCGGCCGCGACGGCAGCTGCTGCGCCGGCCCAGCGTGGAGGACTACCAGACGCCGCCACTGGCCCTGCTGCAGGCGACGACCGCCTACGCTGAGGCACAGGCTGACGCCGAACGCTGGCGGCAGCAGCTGGGGCTGAGCCCGAAGGAAGTGTGGGTCGATGTCTGGCACCAGTGGCAGCAGCAACGACGCGCGGGCAGCCGCAGCGTGCTGCTGTCGCCGGTGCTGTACGCCACCGCTGCGGTGGTGCTGCACCGGCCCATCGACTGGCGCTATCAGCTGGTTGCGCTGCAGGTGATGCAGAAGCATGCCATCGATGCCGGCGTGGCCTGGACCGCCGACGCCGCCGAGGTGGCGGGTTGGGAGCTGCCCAGCGCGCTGCAGCCGATCGCACGGCGCCTGATCGCCGGCCAGCCGCTGACGCCGACGCAGGAAGCGCTGCTGCGCCGCCGTTACCTGATGCAGTCCGCCCACTGGAATTTCGATGCGCTGGGCGATACCGCCCTGACCTACACCGCTGATGCTGGTGTCAGCGAGCTGCCGTATCGGCCCGGGCCGGGGCTGTTCTACATCAACCGGCCGACGGTGGATGGCAGGCGCGTGGTGTTGCCCAACGGGTGAACGAGCGAACGGCATCCACGCATGGCGTGGATCTACTGGGGTGGCGGGTGGACCTCATCCACCGGGGCACCGGCCTTGCAGTAGATCCACGCCATGCGTGGATGATGGATCAACCGACGCCGGTCAACCCGCCTGCTCGATCAGATTGGCGAGCTCATCCGCATCGAACCCAGCCAGCAGGCGCGCTTCCATGTTGAACGGCCCGTGCAGGTAGCCGCCGGCATACTCGACCAGCAGTTCCCTGAAACGCGCACGCGGTTCGACGCCGGCGCGCTCGCAGTACCAGCGGAACCAGCGCGATCCGGCGGCAACGTGTGCAACCTCCTCGCGCAGGATCACTTCCAGCACATCGGCGGTTTCACCGTCGCCGACATTGCGCAGCTTGTCGATCATGCCCGGGGTCACGTCCAGCCCACGCGCTTCCAGCACGCGCGGCACCAGCGCCATGCGCGCGAGGCCGTCGTGCGCGGTCTTCTCGCACATTTCCCACAGGCCGTTGTGCGCAGGAAAATCGGCGTACTCATGGCCATGTGCCAGCAGGCGCTCGCGCAGCAGCATGAAGTGGCGCGATTCGTCGTCGGCGCAGCTCACCCAGTCGGCATGGAACGCTGCCGGCAGACCGCGGAAGCGGTACACCGCGTCCCAGGCCAGGTCGATCGCATTGAGCTCGATATGGGCGATGGCATGGATGAACGCCGCGCGCCCCTCCACCCCGCCCAGGCCGCGCCGGGGCACTTCACGCGGATGCACCATCAGCAGCTGCGGCGGTCGGCCCGGCATGCGGATCGGTTCGGCTGGCGGCGCATCGGCCGGTACGTTCAACCGGCCGGCGCGGAACGCAGCGGCGTAGGCCTGGGTCAGTGCAACCTTGCGCAGGGGATCGGCTTCGGCCAGGCACTGCTGCGCGGCGCGCAGCAGATTGCCACCGACGTCAGGCACGTCGATCACCGCCTGGACCTCAGGCGCGGCGCTTGTGCTTGGCGTCGTCCGAACGCAGCTGCTGGATGCGCTCGAAGTAACCCGGCTCGATGCCCGTCGGGTAATGCCCGTTGAAGCACGACGAATCGAAGTTGCGCAGCGCCGGATTGCCTTCACTCACCGCCGCTTCCATGTCTTCGATGTCCTGGTAGATCAGCCAGTCGCAGCCCAGGTGGGCTTCGATTTCCTCGATGCTGCGGTTGTGCGCGACCAGTTCTTCAGCGGCCGGCATGTCGATGCCGTAGATGTTCGGGTAACGCACCGGCGGTGCGGCGCTGGCCAGGTAGACCTTGCGTGCGCCGGCGTCACGCGCCATCTGCACGATCTGCTGGCTGGTGGTGCCGCGCACGATCGAGTCGTCCACCAGCAGCACCACGCGGTTGCGGAATTCCAGGTGGATCGGGTTGAGCTTGCGGCGCACCGACTTCACCCGTTCGCCCTGGCCCGGCATGATGAACGTGCGGCCGATGTAACGGTTCTTGATGAAGCCTTCGCGGTACTTCACCCCGAGCACGTTGGAGATCTCCAGCGCGGCATCGCGCGAGGTGTCCGGGATCGGGATGATGGTGTCGATGTCGTGGTCCGGGCGCAGGCGCAGGATCTTCTCGCCCAGCTTGATGCCCATGCGCATGCGCGCCTTGTGCACCGACACGTTGTCGATCATCGAATCGGGGCGTGCGAAGTACACGTACTCGAAGATGCACGGGGTGTGTTCGGCCGGCTCGGCACAGATTTCCGAGAACAGTTCGCCGCGCGCGGTGATCACCAGCGCTTCGCCCGGCTGCACGTCACGCACGCGCTGGAAGCCCAGCACGTCCAGCGCGGCCGACTCGGAGGCCACGATGTACTCGTCACCCTCGGCGTGGCTGCGCTTGCCCAGCACCAGCGGGCGGATGCCATGCGGATCGCGGAAAGCGACCAGGCCCAGGCCGAGCACCACGCTGACCACCGCATAGCCGCCCTTGCAGCGACGGTGCACACCGGCCACCGCGCGGATGGCGGCTTCCGGGCTGAGCTGGCGCTGCTGTTCCAGTTCGTAGGCGAACACGTTCAACAGCACTTCGCTGTCCGAATCGGTGTTGACGTTGCGGCGGTCCTGCTCGAACACCTGCTGGCGCAGGTCCTCGGTGTTGATCAGGTTGCCGTTGTGGGCCAGCGCGATGCCGTACGGCGAATTGACGTAGAACGGCTGCGCCTCGTCCATGCCTTCCGAACCGGCGGTCGGGTAGCGCACATGGGCGATACCGACACTGCCTTCCAGGGTGGACATGGTGCGTGCATCGAAGACATCGCGGACCAGGCCGGTGGCCTTCTGCACCCGCAGGCGGCTGCCGTTGACGGTGGCGATGCCCGCCGCGTCCTGGCCGCGATGCTGGAGGACGGTCAAGCCGTCATACAACTGCCCGGCGACGTTCTGGTTGCCGACGATTCCGACGATGCCACACATGATGCGAGGTCTCCGCTGGGCTGTGCCCAGTTACAAGGAAGGTGGCCGTACCTGGCCAGAGTTGTCGCCGCGTCTGCGGTCGACATTGGCCGGGTCGTCCGGCTCGATGCTGCCCGGTAGTGCTGGGGCGTCCGGGCGCACTTCGGCCGGATCATATGCCTCGCCCTGTTCCGCCTTCGCAGGCCGCAGCCATCCGCTGCCCGCCACTATCTGACCGAGTACGCCATTATCGCCTGTCGCCCCCGGCTTGCCCACTCCGCCGCCGGCGCTCTTGCCCAGCTCCATCAACGCAGATGGGGACAGCGCGTCCATCGGCAAGGCCTTGGGCAGCAGGTCGGCCCCCGGCACCTGCCAGTGCGGCAGCTTGTTGTTCATCCAGGCCACGGCCGGGTTCAGCACCGGACGCAGCGCCGAGCCGCGCCAGGAGGGTTCGGCGGTGAGCGGGGTGAAGCCGGCCAGCAGCAGCAGCACGGCCGCGATAAGGCCCCCACGCACGGCGCCGAGGATCCCACCCAGCAGGCGGTCCAGGCTGCCCAGCATGTTGCGGTGGACGATGGCCTTGATGACCATGCCGATCACGGCGACGACGACCATCACGCCGATGCCGACGCTGAGGTAACCGCCGATGAAATGCTCGCCGCCGGGCGCGGCCGGTGCCGCCCACCAGCGTGCGGCGTCGTTGCCGAAGGCGAAGGCCGCCCAGGCGGCCACCAGCCACGAAACGGTGCCGATGACGATGCCAACGAAGCCGCGCAGCAACCCGAGCAGGGTGGAGGCGGCGATCACGATCAGCAGCACCACGTCGATCATGGCGCCCCGCTCCTTCGGCGGCGCTGGCAACGGGGCTGCGTACAGGTCATGGGTGCGGGCGCACCATGCCGGCCACGCCGACCTTGGCGGCGACCTGCGCCTTCAACTGTTCGGCATCGGCACGATTGGCCACCGGCCCGACGCGGACCCGGTGCAGGCTGCCCTTTTCGGTGCGAACCTGCTCGACGAAGGCGCTGAAGCCTGCCGCGCGGACCTTGTCGCGCAAGGCGTTGGCGTCGTTGGCTTGGCCGAATGCGCCGAGCTGCACGGCAAAACCTACTCCGCTGGCAGCCGGCGCGGCCGGCGTCGTCGGCGGAGTGGCCGGCTTGCTGGCGGTCGCTTCCGGCTTGGGCTCGGGCTTCGGTTCCGGCTTGACCACCGGCTTGGCCGGTTCCGGCTTGGTGACCGGCGCTGTTGCTGCGGTCGGCGTGCTCGGCGGCAGGCTTTCACTGCGCACCGGGTTGCCGGTCGCCGACGGCGTAGACGCCGCGACAGGGGTACTGGCGCTCGGCGCGGGCGCCGGCGTGCTGGCCACCGGTGCGCTGGTCGAGGGCTTCGCATCGAGGGTGATGACTTCTGCCTTCACGTCGGCACGGACCTTCACCGCCTGCAGCCGGCCCGCTTCGGCCTGAGCACGGTCGGCATACGGTCCTACGCGCACGCGCCAGGCCGGGCGACCGTTGATCGATGCGGTCTCGATGAAGCCCGGAAGCTGCGAGCGCTTCAGGTAGGCGACCACTGCATCGGCGTCGGCCTGGCTGCCGTAGGCACCGAAGGTCACCGCGTAGTTGCCGGCGGCGACTGCTGGCGAGGTGTCCACGGTCGGCGGCGCAGCCGGTGCAGCGGCCTCCTCGACGGGACGGGCCTGGCCGCTCTGCAATCCGGTGGCGCCACCGGCAGGCGCGACCAGCGGCAGTTCACGGGTTTCGAACTGGCCATCTGCCGGCGCATCGGGCGCGGCGATCGGCACATTGGCCACACCGCTGTCCGGGGCCGGGCCCTTGACGAGCATCGGCAGGAAGATGACGGCCAAGGCCACCAGGACGATGGCACCAATCAGACGCTGTTTCAGGGGCGTATCCACGTAGGGCAGGCGGCAGGCTGGACGTTGCGGTCGATTATACGGGTGCGCGACCGGACGGCGTCGGTAATGGCTGAACGGCGGTCAGGCGTGGGCCTGCAGCCATTGCAGCGCAGCGGCGGCGGTATGGAAGGAACCGAACACCAGTACCCGGTCGCCGCGTTCGGCACGGGCCAGCGCCTGCGCCAGCGCCTGTTCGACCGTGTCGGCCAGCGCCGCAGAAGCTGCGGCGGTATCGGCCAAGCGCGCCTGCAGCTGCGCCGCGCTCTGCCCACGTGCCCCCTCCAGGCCGGCCAGGGTCCAATCGCCCACCACGTCCTGCAGGGCCTGCACCACGCCCACGGCATCCTTGTCCTGCAACGCGGCGTACACCGCCAGGGTGCGCCCGGGGGTCGCCTCGGCCTTCAGCGCACGCGCCAGCTGGCCGGCCGCCTGCGGGTTGTGGCCGACATCGACGCGGACCTGCACGCCATCGCGTTCGAACGCCTGCAGCCGCCCGGCGATGCGCGCTGCGGCCACGCCTGCGGCCCATGCCGCGCGCGGCACCGGCTTGTCCAGCGCACGCAGCGCCGCAATCGCCGCACCGGCGTTGGCCAGCTGGATCGGCCCGGCCAGCGCCGGGGTCGGCAGCTCCAGGCGGGTGCCGACATCGCGCCAACGCCAACGCTGTGCGTCGATCGGTTCGTAGAAATAATCGCTGCCACCGCGGATCGCATTGGCACCTACCAGATAGGCGCGCGCCAGCACGCTCGACGGCGGATCGGTCTCGCCCAGGATCACCGGCTTCCAGCCGCGGATGATGCCGGCCTTCTCGGCACCGATGGCCTCGCGGTCCTCGCCCAGCCATTCGGCATGATCGATGTCCACGGTGGTGATCACCGACACATCGGCGTCGACGATGTTGACCGCGTCCAGGCGGCCGCCAAGACCGACTTCCAGCACGGCCAGATCAAGATCGGCGTCGGCGAACAACTGCAGCGCGGCCAGCGTTCCGTATTCGAAATAGGTCAGCGTCACATCACCGCGCGCGGCCTCGACTACGTTGAACGCAGCGACCAGTGCGGCGTCATCGGCATCCTGGCCATCGATGCGCACGCGCTCGTTGTAGCGCAGCAGGTGCGGTGAGGTGTACGCACCGACCTTCCAGCCCGCAGCGCGCGCGATGGCTTCGATGAAGGCAACGGTGGAGCCCTTGCCGTTGGTACCACCGACCACGATGGTGTGCCTGGCCGGCGTGCCCAGGCCCATCGCGGTGGCCACGGTGCGCACGCGCTCCAGTCCCATGTCGATGGTGGCCGGGTGCTGGCGTTCAATGTAATCCAGCCAATCGGCCAGAGTGGTCGGGGTGTTCTTCACGGCAAGGCTTCCAACAGGTACAGGTGGTTCAGGACAGGAAATTCAGAGTGCGCGGTGCTTGGCTTCACCGAAGAACGGCGTGTGGTGGGCGCAGTCGTTCAGGCGCACCACTTCCAGGCTGTCCAGATCGGGGCCTTCAAGCAGGTTGAGGGTTGTCGGTGCCTGGCGGAAGGTCCACAGCCGCGACAGCGGCAGGCCCAGCACCTTGCACAGGATCACCCGGTTGACCGCGTCGTGGGCGACCACCAGCAGCGTGTCGTGTTCGCCAAGGCCTTCAACGGCACGGGCCAAGCCGCGCCAGCTGCGCTCCAGCACCAGGCGCAGCGACTCGCCGCCCGGCATCAGCACGGTGTCGGGCTCATTGCGCCAGGCCTGCAGGCGCGACGGATCTTTTTCGTTGATTTCGCTGGCCAGCAGACCTTCCCACTCACCGTGGGCGATCTCCTGCAGTTCCGGCTCGGTCAGCAGCATGTCGGCGCGCTCAGCGCCAAGGGCCAGCTGCGCGGTGCGCTGGGCGCGCGACAGCGGCGAGGCCACCGCACGGGTGATGTCCACCGAAACCAGGCGGGCGCCAAGCGCCTGGGCCTGGGCCTCACCGATGGGCGAAAGCGGGATGTCGATCTGGCCTTGGTAGCGGCCTTCGGCGTTCCACGGCGTTTCGCCGTGACGGGCAAGCAGGATGCGCATGCGAACAAGGGGTCCTTGGGGGAGGAGTTCCGGCGCAGTGTTCACATCCTGTGAAGTACGCGGAACAGGGATGATACCTGTTCGGCGGACCGGGCCGGACGGGGCATGAAAAAACCCCGCGACAGACGTCGCGAGGTTTCAGGTTTCCTGGCCATTCCCGCCGAGCATGGCTCGGCGCTACAACCGGCGGTCCCCGCTCACGCGGGGACGGCGGATCTCATTTGGCCAGGTTCAGTTCCTTCAGCAGCTGCGGCGCCGGCGCCACTTCCTGCATGATCCACTGCATGTAGCGGCTGTCGACGGCGATCATGCGGGTCATCACCGGGTCGAACACCCAGTTGGAGCTGACCGATTCCCAGTTGCCGTCGAAGGCCAGGCCGACCAGCTTGCCGTTGGCATCGAGCACCGGCGAACCGGAGTTGCCGCCGGTGATGTCCAGGTTGGACAGGAAGTTCACCGGTACCGAACCGATCCGCTTGTCTTCCAGGCCGCCGTAACGCTTGGCCTTGACCGCATCGAGCAGTGCCTTCGGCGAGTCGAACGGATCTTCACCGGTTTCCTTCGCCGCCACACCTTCCAGGGTGGTGAACGGGGTGTACTTCACGCCGTCCTTGCCATAGCCCATGACGTTGCCGAAGGTGATGCGCAGCGACAGGTTGGCGTCCGGGTAGACGAACTCGCCCTGGCTCTTCTTGTAGTCGGCCACGGCCTGCAGGTACAGCGGACGGGCAGTCAGCGATTCGCCTTCGCGGATCTTCTTCTGCTCTTCCTGCTTCAACAGCGCCGGCATGACGGCCACCGCGTACTGGATGGCAGGATCATTGCTGGCTTCGAAGGCAGCGCGGTCGGCCTTGAACCACTTCAGGCGGTTGTCCAGGCTGCCCAGCTCGGTGCCGCTCAGCTTGGTCACCAGAGACTTCACGGCAGTGGCATCGCTGCCGGCCAGCCACTTGTTCAACACTTCGTTGTCGCGCTGCGCGGCCGGCAGGGCCACGTACTGGTCCAGCCAGTAGGTCTGCAGCTGCTGGTCCATCTTCGCCACGTAGCGGCGATCCATCTGCTTCAGGCTGCCTTCGATGGTGGTCAGGTCACGGTCCTGGTAGCCGGCTTCGCGCTCGGCGTCCGGCTTGCTGCGCTCGATCGACAGGCGGTACAGAGTGATCGCCGCGCCGACGGCCGAGGTGTTGTTGAACTGGCCAACGAACAGGTCGCGCTCGCGCGTGGACTTGCTGGTGTCCAGGTGCTGCAGCAGCTGCGCGTGTGCGGCCAGCGCCGGCTTGCCGGCAGCGCCCTGCTTCTTCAGCCAGGCCAGCACGGCGGCTTCTTCGGCCTGCTTCTGGCCAGCGGCGTCGATGCGCTTGAAGCCTTCCAGCTGGCCCAGGTAGTTCTTGGCCACGTTGTTCATGCTGGCGGCGGTGGCGGCGTACTTCACCTTGACGTCGGCGTCGGCCTTGCCGGCGTCGGCGATCATCTTCAGCACCGCGTTGTAGTGGCGGGCGATGGTCGGGTAGGTGAAGCTGGCGGTCTCGTTGAACTCACCGGCCAGCGCGTAACGGTTGGTGCGGCCCGGGTAGCCGGCCACCATCACGAAGTCGTCGGCACCCAGCGGCGTATCGGCGAACTTCAGGAAGTGCTTGGGCTGGTACGGCACGTTGTCGGCCGAGAACGCCGCCGGCTTGCCGTCCTTGCCGACGTAGGCACGGTAGAACGAGAAATCACCGGTGTGGCGCGGCCACATCCAGTTGTCGACGTCGCCGCCGAACTTGCCGACGCTGCCCGGAGGTGCATAGACCAGGCGCACGTCCTTGATTTCCAGGTTGCGGAACAGGCGGTAGGCGTTGCCGCCGGAGAAGCTGTACAAGCGGCAGCGGAAACCGGCATCGGCTTCACAGGCGGCAACCTGGGCCTTGTCGAAGGCATCCAGCGCACGGCTGCGGGCCAGCGGGTCCTTGCCGGCGCCGGCGATGGCGGCCTTGGCCTGGGCGGTGACGTCGGTGATCTGGTCGAGCACGAACACGCGGGCGTTCGGGCCGGCACTCAGTTCATCGCTGAGCTTGGGCGCGTTGAAGCCATCCTTGATCAGGTTCTTCTGCGCGGTCGAATTCAGCTGGATCGCACCGTAGGCACAGTGGTGGTTGGTGACCACCAGGCCCTGCGGCGAGACGAAGCTGGCGGTGCAGCCGCCCAGCGCGACCACGGCGCCCATCGGGTCGCCGGTCAGGTTGGCCAGCTGTTCCGGGGACAGCTTGAGGCCGGCCTTCTGCAGCGGGCCGGCGATTTCCGGCAGCTGCTGCGGCACCCACATGCCTTCAGCGGCATGGGCGACCTGGACCAGCCCAAGGCTGGCGACGACGGAGAATGCAAGCAGGTTCGAGCGCATGGAGCGGCCCCTGGTAGTGGAACCTTCGATTGTAGCCCGCCACCCTGCCCCGCCCCGAACCCCGGAAGTCATGGGCCGGACGCCCCGATGCCCCGGTAGCAGCCAACCGCGGTTGGCACCCACGCATCCGCCGGGCATGGCCCGGCGCTACCGGGGCAGCCGCCATGCGGGGTAGCGCCGGGCCATGCCCGGCGAGCGCAGCGGCAACGTTCGAAACGCCCGCCTGCGTGCAGCTTTCGTTCCACCAATGCACCCGCAGCGCAACATGGGAAATCCGCGTAGCGCCCTATAATCCGCGCTTTCCCCCTGATGAGTTCCACCCCGATGGCGCAGCAAACGATGAAGGCCCTGGTCAAGCGCGAAGCGGCCAAGGGCATCTGGATGGAAGAGGTTCCGGTGCCGACCCCGGGCCCCAACCAGGTCCTGATCAAGCTGGAAAAGACCGCGATCTGCGGCACCGACCTGCACATCTACCTGTGGGACGAATGGAGCCAGCGCACGATCAAGCCCGGCCTGACCATCGGCCATGAGTTCGTCGGCCGCATCGCCGAGATCGGCCCGGGCGTGACCGGCTACGAGATCGGCCAGCGCGTGTCGGCCGAAGGCCACATCGTCTGCGGCCACTGCCGCAACTGCCGCGGCGGTCGTCCGCACCTGTGCCCGAACACCGTCGGCATCGGCGTCAACGTCAACGGCGCGTTCGCCGAATACATGGTGATGCCGGCCAGCAACCTGTGGCCGATCCCCGACCAGATCCCGTCCGAGCTGGCCGCCTTCTTCGACCCGTACGGCAATGCCGCGCACTGCGCGCTGGAATTCAACGTCATCGGCGAAGACGTGCTGATCACCGGCGCCGGCCCGATCGGCATCATCGCCGCCGGCATCTGCAAGCACATCGGTGCACGCAACGTGGTGGTGACCGACGTCAACGACTTCCGCCTCAAGCTGGCCGCCGACATGGGCGCCACGCGAGTGGTCAACGTTGCCAACACGTCGCTGAAGGACGTGATGAAGGAACTGCACATGGAGGGCTTCGACGTGGGCCTGGAAATGAGCGGCAATCCGCGCGCGTTCAACGACATGCTCGACTGCATGTACCACGGCGGCAAGATCGCCATGCTCGGCATCATGCCCAAGGGCGCCGGCTGCGACTGGGACAAGATCATCTTCAAGGGCTTGACCGTGCAGGGCATCTACGGCCGCAAGATGTACGAGACCTGGTACAAGATGACCCAGCTGGTGCTGTCCGGCTTCCCGCTCGGCAAGGTGATGACCCACCAGCTGCCGATCGACGATTTCCAGAAGGGCTTCGACCTGATGGAAGAAGGCAAGGCAGGCAAGGTGGTATTGAGCTGGAATTGATTCATCGTGGCTTCGCCACGTTGAATCCGCGCAGGTTTCCTTATCCCCGCGCCTGCGGCGCGCCCCCTTGAACAACAAGGGGGCTCTCACCCAGCCGGGGTCAGGAACGCGGCAGGAATTGAAAAAGGCGCCCGTTGGGCGCCTTTTTCTTTGGTGTTGCCGGCCAGCGGCCGGCACTACCGGTAACGCCTGCGGCGTTACTTTCCGACCGCCACGCTCAGCATCACCCGGCTGTGCGCCAGCTTGCCGGAGTTGTCGCGGCCATTGCCGTCGGTGCCGTAGTAGCCCAGGCCGACGTTGAACAGGCCGAACTGGCGGGCGACGCCGACATTCCAGTCGGTGTAGTCCTTGGCGATCCCATCCTCGAAGGTGCTGCGGCCGACGTTGGCGTTGAGCGTGAACTCCTTCGGCAGGCCCCAGCTGCCACCCAGGCCGAAGTACCAGCCATCGGTGCTGCTGTTCCACACGTCGTTGCTGTAGGCCACCGTCAGCTTGTAGGTGTCGTCCAGCGTGGTGGTGGTGATCAGCTCGTTGTAGTTCTGGTGGCTGGACTTGAGGTAGGTGTAACGGTTCAACAGCACGTCGAAGTTGACGCGCTCGGTCACGTCCACGCCGTAGCCGATCAGGTAGTCGACCTCGGTCTTCGGATCGCCTGCGCCGAAGTCGACGCCCGAGCCCCAGACGCCGGCATACAGGCCGACCGGGCTGGTGTAGGTGAAGCCGGCCTGCAGGGTCGGATCCTCATCGGTCTGCGACACACCACGGAACAGGTAGTCCGAGACGGCGGTGACGTTCCAGCTGTACGGAGATTCGTTGTCCTGGGCACTGGCGGCGAACGGCGCGAGGGTCAGGGCGGCGGCAATGGCGAGGCAGGCACGGGCGTGCTTCATGGGCGTCTCCGGTGGGGGCGGTGGCGTGGAAGGCGGGATCTGCAGCGGGCGCAGCGACCGGAGCCAGACAGGCCCGGTTCACGAATTTTTAACCCGTTTGCTATTGCGATGCAACATGTGCCGGCCATGGCGGTGCCCCCTCCGGCCCGGTCCGCAGCCGTCGATGCCCGGTAGAATCAGTGGTTTCCCGTGCTGAGCCGTGCCCACGCCATGACCGACTCCTCCGCCCTGACCCGCCACTATGCTGAGGAACTGGACGCCATCCGCGCCCAGGGCCTGTTCAAGTCCGAGCGCATCATCACCAGCCCGCAGTCCGCCGAGATCACCCTCGAAGACGGCCGCACGGTGCTGAATTTCTGCGCCAACAACTACCTTGGCCTGGCCGACCATCCGGACCTGATCCAGGCCGCGAAGGACGCGCTGGACAGCCATGGTTTCGGCATGGCATCGGTGCGCTTCATCTGCGGCACCCAGGACCTGCACAAGCAGCTGGAAGCACAGATCGCCGGTTTCTTCGGCAAGCAGGACACCATCCTCTACGCGGCCTGCTTCGACGCCAACGGCGGCCTGTTCGAGCCGCTGCTGGGCGAGAACGACGCGATCATCTCCGATGCGTTGAACCATGCTTCGATCATCGACGGTGTGCGCCTGTGCAAGGCCAAGCGCTTCCGCTACGCCAACTGCGACATGGCCGACCTAGAGGCGCAGCTGCAGGCCGCCGATGCTGCCGGCTGCAAGACCAAGCTGATCACCACCGACGGCGTGTTCTCGATGGATGGCTTCATCGCGCCGCTGGACGAAATCACCGCACTGGCGAAGAAGTACAACGCGCTGGTGCACATCGACGAATGCCATGCCACCGGCTTCCTCGGCGCGACGGGCCGCGGCTCGGCCGAGGTCAAGGGCGTGCTGGAGAAGATCGACATCATCACCGGCACCCTGGGCAAGGCCATGGGCGGCGCACTGGGTGGCTTCACCTGCGCCAGCGCCGAAGTGATCGAGCTGCTGCGCCAGCGTTCGCGCCCGTACCTGTTCTCCAACTCGCTGCCGCCGCACGTGGTTGCCGCCGGCATCAAGGCGTTCGAGATGCTGGCCGCAGCCGATGACCTGCGCAGCACCCTGGCCGAAAACACCACCTACTTCCGCGAGAAGATGACCGCTGCCGGCTTCGACGTGAAGCCCGGCGTGCACCCGATCAGCCCGGTGATGCTGTACGACGCACCGCTGGCGCAGAAGTTCGCCGAGCGCCTGCTGGAAGAAGGCATCTATGCGATCGGCTTCTTCTTCCCGGTGGTACCCAAGGGCCAGGCGCGCATCCGCACCCAGATCAGCGCCGCGCACAGCCGTGAGCATCTGGACCGTGCGATCGATGCGTTCACCCGCATCGGCGTCGAGCTGGGCGTGATCAAGGGCTGATCACCGGCGGGGTCGGATCCCCACGGGTAGCGCCGGGCCATGCCCGGCGGTTTCCCGATAGCCGCGCCAGGCGCTCGCCGGGCACGGCCCGGCGCTACCGAAATGACGCGCGACGCGCGTCATTTCTTTTTCTTCTTGTCCTTGGGCTCGTCCTTGCTGGCGACCACCACCGGTTTGGCGACGGCATCCTGCCCATTGCCCTTGGCCACGCGGATGCCATTGGCTTTCATCCAGGCATCGAACTGGTCGGCGGTCATCTTCTGGTCGCCGTTGCTCATCATGAAGCGATAGCTGCCGCGGCCATCCAGTTCCGGGGTCTTCACTTCAACCACCGGGGTCTCGGCCGGGCGATCGGCCTTGGCCGTTTTCTTGTGGCCGCCACACGCGGTCAACAGCACGATCGGCAACAACAGGCTGGCGCAGCGCAGGGTTTGCTTGAGGGTCGGGTGATACATGGGCAGGCTCCGTTCTGGACATTCGACAACCAGGCGCCCCCCACGCCTGGAACGGTGGCCGGCAACCGCCGGCCGTGGGCATCACTCAGCCCGGTGCAGCGGCCCCCAGCCGCTGCTGGTCGCTGACCTCCAGCGCCCGCCACTGGCCCTTGCCGAGATCGCCGAGCGTGAGCTCTCCGATCGCAACGCGGACCAGGCGCAGCACCTGCAGGTCGAAGGCCGCCAGCAGGCGACGGATATGGCGGTTGCGGCCCTCGTCGAGGACCACCTCCAACCAGGCGGTCTTGTCGCCGCTGCGCAGCACGCGCACGGCCAGGGCAAGGAGGAATTCACCCTCGTCTTCGACACCGGCGCGCAGCGCCGCCAGGGTGTCGTCATCGGGCAGGCGATCCACCTGCACGTGGTAGGTCTTCTGCGGGCCGGTCTCCGGATCGGTCAGGCGTGCAGCCCACTGCGGATCGTTGCTGAACAGCAACAGGCCTTCACTGGCCTTGTCCAGGCGACCGACCGGCGCGATCCACGGCAGGCCCGCGCCATCGAAGCAGCGGTACACCGTGTCGCGGCCACGCTCGTCCTGCACGGTGGTGACCACCCCGCGCGGCTTGTTGAGCATCAGGTACAGGCGTTGTGGTGCGCCCATCGGCTGGCCGTCGACCTCGATCGGCGGCGCCGGGCTGGCAATCGGAAATTCCGGATCACGGACGATGCGCCCGGCGACACGGACACGGCCATCGGCGATCCAGCGCGCGGCTTCGCTGCGCGAGCACACGCCGGCCTTGGACAGCACGCGCGCCAGGCCATGGCGCACGCCAGCGGAAACCGCAGGAGGATTCGCACGCCCACGCGCAGCGTGGGAGCGGGCAGCGGGGGCAGCAGGTGGGCGGCGCGTGCGCAAGCCTCTGCTCCCCGCCGCGCTTACTTCTTGTCGACCGGCTTGGTCTCAGCCGGTACTTCGGCTGCGGCCGGGGTGGCGGCCGGAACCGGACGCGCCTTGACCACGCGCACGCCGCGCGCCTTCATCCAGGCGTCGAACTCTTCGGCGGTCATGCGCTTGCCGTTCTGGCTCATGTCGAAGCGCCACGGCGTGTTGTCGAACTCGGTCTGCGGCTTGTACGCGGCCGGATCATTCGGCTTCACCGCCGGCGCACTCGGAATCGCCTTGGCGATGTTCTGGCAGCCATCGATGCGCAACCGCTGCAGCACCTGGTCCAGCGACTGGGACGGATCGTAGCTGCTGCCCAGCACGCCGCTGGCCATGCCCAGCTGGCTGCTGCGGATGTACAGCTCGTCGGCCACCGGGGCGACGGCCGTGGCCGGCAACGGCAGCGGCGAAGCGCTGGTGTTGACCGAGCAATCGACCGCAGCGTGAGCAGCAGGAACCAGGGCCAGCGCCAGAACGGCAGCCGATGCAGAGCGCAGCATGAGGGCATCCACGAAAGGAAGTGACGCGGCGAGTTTAGCAATGCCGCGTCATCTTTCAAGCGCCACTTTCAATGAATACGGCAACTCATTGGTTTCATGGGCAAATCGCCGACGAACGGTCGCCACTGAAGTGCTGATTCATCATGCCGGGCCGCACAAACAACAAGACCCGGCCGAAGCCGGGTCCTGCTGTGTCTTACTGGCAGAGCGTCAGAACTTAGTTCTGGACGTTCAGCTCGGTACGACGGTTCTTGGCGCGACCTTCCGGATTGTCCGAACCATCCGGGTTGGTGTTCGGCGCAATCGGACGGCTCTCGCCGTAGCCGATCGGACCGGCCAGACGGCCAGCGTCGACGCCGTTCTTGGTCAGGTAGTTGTACACCGCGGTGGCGCGGCGCTCCGACAGCTTCTGGTTGTAAGCGTCGGTACCCTTCGAGTCGGTGTGACCGGCGACTTCAACGCGCAGATCCGGGTAACGCTTCAGGATCTCGGTGGCTTCGCTCAGGATGGCCACAGCGTCCGGACGCAGGTTCGACTTGTCGAAGTCGAAGTTCACGCCCTTCAGGTCGATCGAGACCGGCACCGGGCAACCGTCCGGACCGATGGTCTGACCCGGCTGCGAGTTCGGGCACTTGTCGTCGCAGTTGTTGACGCCGTCACCGTCGTCATCCAGGTCGGCGCAGCTCGGGGCAACCGGAGCCGGAGCCGGAGCAGCAGCCACCGGGGCCGGGCCCAGCGGGATCACGACGCCGACCGAAGCCAGCACGTCGCCGAACCAGCTTTCGTCGCGCGCGGCGATGCTCTGGTCGTCGAAGTCAGCGCGGTAGGCCACTTCGGCGCGGACAGCAACGCGCTTGTCGAAGGTGGTCTGCAGGCCGACGCCGAGCTTGGCAGCCAGGTTGCCGTCCTTGCGGTCGGCCGGGCCGTTCGGGCCAGCTGCGTACTCTTCTTCAGACTTCTGGTAGCCCAGGCCGCCCACGATGTAGGGGTTCCAGCCGCGGCCTTCCTTGATGAAGTGGCGACGCAGATCGAACGACACGCCGTACTGCGACCAGTTCTGATCCTGGTTGGCGTCGAAGTTCGGGTTCTGGTAGTTCAGCTCACCATCCAGCGACCAGTTCGGGCTGATGAACTTGCCCAGACCCAGGGTCACGAACGGAGCGTCGTTGGTCAGACGGTCGTTATCCTGGAAGTTGAAGCCGGCCGAACCGGTCAGGTACCAGCGGTCATCGAACTCCTGCGCCGACGCAGCCTGGGCGAAAGCCAGACCGCCCAGCAGCGCGGCAGTAAGGATCTTCTTGTTCATTGAGTACAGCTCCTATTTCGGGGGTATGAAACCGGTAGAGGCATGGGCCAGCACTACTGCGTCGATGTTCAGACAGCCGATTCAGCACGCCACCGCCGCGAACATTATGCTCAGGCGGGTGAAGGTCATGTTAACAGTCCCGTAACATGTGAAGCGCTGCGCACGACCGGCCACCGGTCCGACGTTGAAACCCTATACAGGATGATGAAAATCCGCAAGACCCACACACCACAAGGGTTTGGAAGGGTTTAAGGGCCAGATGCGACAGTTTTGCCTCTGGTTTATCGCAAAGCGGTTCAGCGCGCGCCCATCGAGGTGAGGAACCTTATGATGCAGACAGGAACCGAGCTGGAGCCGCAATGAAAGCCGTCGCCCTGTGCCGTGAATCCGCCCCTGCCCTGCGCGATCTGGTGTTGCCACCACCGCAGCCGCCGCGGGGCCGTGACCTGCTGATCCGTGTCGAAGCACTTTCCGTCAATCCCGTGGATGGGAAGCTGCGTGCAGGCACGTCGGCCGCATCGCTGGATACTCCGCGCATTCTCGGCTGGGACGCGGCAGGCGTGGTCGAAGCGATGGGCGAGGAGGCCAGCCTGTTCGCCTCCGGTGACGAGGTCTACTACGCCGGTGATGTCACCCGCCCTGGCTGCAATGCGCAGTATCAGCTGGTGGATGAGCGGCTGGTGGCGCGCAAACCGACCACCCTCGACTTCGCCGAAGCAGCCGCGCTGCCGCTGACCACCCTGACCGCGTGGGAACTGCTGTTCCAGCGCATGCCCCTGCTGCTTGATGACCGCCGCCACGCCGGCCAGCGCCTGCTGGTGATCGGTGGTGCCGGCGGCGTCGGCTCGATGGCGATCCAGCTGGCCCACCACGCAGGATTCGAGGTGATTGCCACCGCCTCGCGTGAAGCCTCGATCGACTGGTGCCGGCGGATGGGCGCCCAGCATGTGATCGATCATCGCCAGCCGCTGCTGCCGCAGCTGCAGGCGCTTGGCGTCGACGACGTGCAGGTGGCACTCAATCTGGCCGATACCGACCACTACTGGGACGAACTGGGCCATCTGCTGGCGCCGCAGGGACATGTCGGCCTGATCGTCGAACCGCGCGGCCCGCTGCGCATCGGCGATCCGTACAAGGCCAAGTGCATCGGCATCCATTGGGAATTCATGTTCGCCCGCGCGCGCTTTGCCACCGCCGACCGCATCGAGCAGCACCGCATCCTCAACCGCGCCGCCAGCATGATCGATGCGGGGCAGTCGCGCGGCACGCTGAGCGAAGTGCTGGGGCCGATCAATGCGGCCAACCTGGAAACCGCCCACCAGCGCCTGGCCGGCGGCCGCACCATCGGCAAGCTGGCGCTGGCCGGCTGGGACGATTGATTGACTGCCGCGCGCACCGGGCGCTGCCCGGTGTTTCGTTGGTTGCGACCTGTGGCAGTGGATTGGCCGGCATCTGTATCTATTGAATGGCCCATTTCGGGGATAGGGTGGAAACAGATCCCCCTCCCCCCCGAGCCCGTCATGCCCACCGCCCTGCCCCTCCGCCTGCTGCAACTGATCATCGGCCTGTTCCTCTATGGCTTCGGCGCCTCGCTGATGATCCGCGCCGCGATCGGTGTCGCGCCGTGGGATGTGCTGTCGCAGGGCATCGCTGCACAGACACCGTTGTCGTTCGGCCTGGCCACCAATGTCATCGGCGCGCTGGTACTGCTGCTGTGGTGGCCGCTGCGACAGAAGCCAGGCGTCGGCACCGTGCTCAACGTGATGCTGATCGGCCCCTCGGCCCAGTTCGGGCTGTGGCTGCTGCCCCCGGCCGTCGGCCTGGGCTGGCAGGTGGCGATGTTCTGCGCCGGCATGCTGCTGGTGGCGCTGGCCACCGGCCTGTACATCGGCGCGAAGCTGGGCCCGGGCCCGCGCGATGGCCTGATGACCGGGTTGCACGCGCGCACCGGCTGGCCGATCTGGAAGGTGCGGAGCCTGATTGAAGGCAGCGTGCTGCTGCTGGGCTGGTGGCTGGGCGGCAACGTCGGCGTCGGCACGCTCGCCTTCGCGTCGCTGATCGGGCCGCTGTGCGGGATCACCCTCGGCTGGTTCGGGATCGGCCGCGTACCGGTAGTGCCGGCCGCTGGCCGGCAACCGCAGGCCCCCTGACCCATAGCGACCGGCGCTCCCCATCTGCCAGCCCTTGCCCCCGGCGCCGTTTCGCGGCACCCTTCGCGCTTCCGTACGCAAGCGTATCGACATGTCGCCAGCCAACGAAAGCGCCTACCCCCACCTGTTCGCCCCGCTGGACCTGGGCTTCACCCAGCTGCGCAACCGGGTGCTGATGGGCTCGATGCACACCGGCCTGGAAGACCGCGCACGCGACTTCCCGCGCCTGGCCGCCTACTTCGCCGAGCGTGCCGAAGGCGGTGTCGGCCTGATCGTCACCGGCGGCTTCGCACCGAACGTGGTGGGCTGGCTCAAGCCGTTCGGCGGCAAGCTGTCCTGGCCCTGGGAAGTGCGCCCGCATCGGCAGCTGACCGCCGCCGCGCACCAGCACGGCGCGAAGATCTGCCTGCAGCTGCTGCATGCCGGGCGCTATGCCTATCACCCGCTGTCGGTGGCGCCGTCGAAGCTGAAGGCGCCGATCAATCCGTTCACCCCGCGCGCCTTGTCGGCCAGCGGCGTCGAGCGGCACATCGCCGACTACGCACGCAGCGCGAAGCTGGCCCGCGAGGCCGGCTACGACGGCGTGGAAGTGATGGGCTCGGAGGGCTACCTCATCAACGAGTTCATCGCCCCGCGCACCAACAAGCGCAACGACCGCTGGGGTGGTGATGCCGCACAGCGCATGCGCTTCGCGGTGGAGATCGTGCGGCGCATCCGCGAAGCCTGTGGTCCGGATTTCATCATCATCTACCGCCTGTCGCTGGTCGACCTGGTCGAAGACGGCAGCAACTGGGAAGAGATCGTGCAGCAAGCCCAGGCCATCGAAGCCGCTGGCGCTACGATCATCAACTCAGGTATCGGCTGGCACGAAGCGCGCATTCCGACCATTGCCACGTCGGTACCGCGTGGCGCGTTCGCCAGTGTCACCGCCAAGTTGAAGCCGCATGTAAAGGTTCCGCTGGTGGCGACCAACCGCATCAACATGCCCGATGTTGCCGAGCGCATCCTCGCCGATGGCGGGGCCGACATGGTGTCGCTGGCACGCCCGCTGCTGGCCGATCCGCAGTGGCCGAACAAGGCCCGCGCCGGCCGTGCCGAGGCCATCAACACCTGCATCGCCTGCAACCAGGCCTGCCTGGACCACGTGTTCGAGAACAAGCTGGCCAGTTGCCTGGTCAACCCGCGCGCTGCCCACGAGACCGAACTGGTCTATACCCCGACCACCGCACCGAAGCGGGTGGCCGTGGTCGGCGCAGGGCCGGCCGGCCTGGCCTGCGCCACGGTCGCTGCCGAACGCGGCCACCAGGTCACCCTGTTCGATGCCAGCGAGGAGATCGGTGGCCAGTTCAACGTGGCCAAGCGCATTCCTGGCAAGGAAGAATTCCACGAGACCCTGCGCTACTTCCGCCACAAACTGGCCGAGACCGGCGTGCAGCTGCGCCTGGGCACCCGTGCCGACGCGGCCAGCCTGGCCGGTTTTGATGAGGTCGTGCTGGCCACCGGCATCGTGCCGCGCAAGGTCGATTTCCCCGGTGCCGACCACGCCAAGGTGGTGAACTACCTGGACGTGCTGCTGGGCCGGGTCGAGGTCGGTGCCAGCGCCGCCATCATCGGCGCCGGCGGCATCGGCTTCGATGTCGGCGAGTTCCTTGCCCATGACGGCCCTTCTCCATCGTTGGACCCGCAGCGCTGGATGGCCGAATGGGGCGTGGATGCCACCTTCGAGGCCCGCGGCGCACTGGCCCGGCCGGCCGTGGAAGCCTCGCCGCGCAGGCTGTGGCTGCTGCAGCGCAGCGCCGGCAAGCCCGGTGCGCGCCTGGGCAAGACCACCGGCTGGATCCACCGCGCCACGCTGAAGGCCAAGGGCGTGCGCATGCTGGGCGGTGTCGAGTACCTGGGCGTGGACGATGCGGGCCTGCGCATCCGCGTCGATGGCAGCGATCAGCTGCTGCCGGTCGACCACGTGGTGATCTGTGCCGGTCAGGAACCGCAGCGCGCGCTGCAGGCCGAACTGCAGGCAGCCGGCATCGCCGCACAGCTGATCGGCGGTGCCGATGTGGCCGCCGAACTCGATGCAAAACGTGCCATCGATCAGGGCAGCCGGGTCGCCGCCGCGCTCTGATCAATACCTGAATAGGGGCCGGAATGTGATTTCCGTCACCGGCCCCCAAGCTGAATGTCAAGCCGGACGATTCAGGATGCGTTCGGCAATGCCCCCCTACCTTGCGCCATCTTTCCGCTCACCAGCCAGTTTCCGGTGAGCCGGTGCGGACCCCGCCGATCGATCCACGATCGTGTTCTTGGGGCCGCCCACGGGGCAGCCCCGATGGCCGCCTCCCCATGACGCCAAGTCGTACCCCGCCTCCAGCAGCCTGCGCTGCCGGAACCGCCAGGTGCGTCCCACACGGAGCAAGGAGTTATATGAAACTGGCCTGGATTCTCTGGCTGTCGCAGTTGTTGCCGCAGCCGGCCGCTGATTCATTGTGTTTGAGCACCACCGTCTACCTGGAAGCCCGCGACCAGACCCTGCGCGGCCAGCAGGCCGTGGCCGAGGTCGCCCTGCGTCGTCTCGACAGCGGCCTCTGGGGCGACTCGATGTGCCAGGTGGTGACCGCGCGCAAGCAGTTCGCCCCAACCATCGTCTCCCCCGGCACCCAGCTGGGCAACGATGCGGCCTGGAGTGAAGCGATGGACGTGGCCTTCGACGCCGAGCGCAACTGGGCGCTGCCGGCCGGTGAGCGCCGCGAGATCGTACCCGGCGCCAGCCACTTCGCTGCGCTGGCGATTGCCAGCCCGAACTGGCGCAATGCGTACCAGGTGGCCACCATCGGCGATCACACCTTCTACAAAGTGCAGAACCTCAAGCCCCGGCAGTCGTAACGATCCGTTGCCGGCGGCAGCGTTGCTGCGCGCCGGTGGGCTCTGGGATAGTGGGGGTTTCCCGCCACACCCCGCCTGGAGTTCCCATGAAGCTGTACAGCAAGCCCGGTGCCTGTTCCACCGCCGACCACATCGCCCTGCAGTGGACCGGCCAGCCGTTCGAGGTCGAACTGCTGAACAAGGACACCCTGAAGGGTCCGGAATTCCTCAAGATCAATCCGGCCGGCGCCGTGCCGGCGGTCGTCGATGGCGACTTCGTGCTGCTGCAGAACGCAGCGATCATGGGCTACATCGCCGACACCTACCCGCAGGCCGGTCTCGGCGGCGATGGCAGCCCGCGCCAGCGCGCTGAAGCCACCCGCTGGCTGGCCTTCGTCAACTCCGACGTGCACCCGGCGTTCTCGCCGCTGTTCTCGCCGGGCAAGTTCATCGCCGATGAAGGGCAGTACGACGCGATCCGCGCCGCTGCACACAAGCGCCTGCGCGCACTGTTCGAGACCGCCGACAAGCAGCTGGCCGACAAGCCGTGGCTGGCCGGTTTCCGCAGCTTCGCCGATCCCTACTTCTACATCACCCTGCGCTGGGCCGCCGGCACCAAGGTTGACCTGTCGGGCCTGGACAACCTGGCCGCCTACAAGGCGCGCATGGACGCCGATCCGGGCGTGCAGGCGGCGCTGAAGGCCGAAGGCCTGGCCTGATGGAACCGGTGTCGGATCCGTTCGCAGCGCGAACGGCTCCGACTCCATCGGTACCATCGACGCGGTCAGCCGATTTCGCGGATCACTTCGCCCTTCGCATCGCGCAGGAACGTCGGCACCACTTCAACCTGCAATGTGCTCGACACCGTGTAGGTACCGCGTTGCGGCCGCACTTCATGCCAGGACTGCAACGCCGCGTCGTCCAGTAGCCAGCGCACGTTGTCGCCCTCGACCGTGGTGGCGCCATCGGTAGCAGGAACGAACTCCCATTGCCGTTCGCGGCTGACCAGCGTCAGTGCCTTGCCGTGGCGCAGGCGCAGTGGCAGCAGCTCACCCACGCTGCTGACCTGCCCCGCCCCCAGCACCAGCGTGGTGATGCCCGCCGTCTGCCGCCAGTCCAGCGTCTCGATGAACAACATGCCGGTACTGGATCCCTCACGCTCGCTGCCGGCCTGCACCTGCGCGGCCAGCGCCGGATCATCCAGCAGGTTGCCGCGATGCAGATCGGTGATCCACAACGGCATCGCCGGCTCGAGCACCTGCAGCACACCGCGCGTGGACCAGCGCTTGATCGCGTCCATTTCCCCGTCGGTCAGCCCCACCACCTGCAGGAACTGCAGCTGCCCATTGGCGGTATCGCGCGCGGGCAACTGCGGATCAGCGACGAACGCCAGATGGCAAAGCCGGGTGTCGGTCTCCAGCGCGATCGGGCCGTTGGCGTTGAGGTGGTGTCCATCCTCGAACACATTGCCGCTGCTGAACACATAGCGCGCCAGATTCTGCAGCAGGTTCATCGGCCACGCCGGCGGCGTGCTCTCCGCATGCTCGCCCTTGTCCGCAGCCAGGCGGAACGTCAGCTCGAAGCCGTAGCCACTGGTGGCCGCATCGCTGCTCTCTTTTGCATACAGTTCGGACAAACCGTAGGTGACGTAGTGCCAATGCGGAACCGGTGCTTCCACCCAGTACACGCTGATGCCGTCGAGCGGATCCTGGCCACCCAGCGTGTACGGCAACGCGGTACCGAAGTGACGCGGCTCCTGGCCGGCGTACAGCGGCGCCAATGCGGCATTGATCGCATCCCAACCGGGTGTATCGGTGTCGTCCTGCATGCGGGGCTCCTGGGCGGAAAAAGAGCGGACCACTTTACCCCGCGTGTCAGCCGGGCACGACCTCGGCGGTGACCGGTGCCAGCGACACCTGGACCTCCTGCCACCAGCGCTGGGCCAGCGCCGGGCTGCGCGCCTTGCCGATCGCGGTGATCATTTCCGGGCACAGCCGTTCCAGGGTGACCGCGTCGGTACAGCGCTCGATCTTCAACTGCATGAAGTAGCCTTTCAGGCCGAGATGGCGGCGCACGGCATCGCTCATCGCATCGTACAACTGCTGGTACAGCGCCGGATCCTGCTCGCGGCCGCTGCAGAGTCCGCGCTGCGGGGCAGGTTCGGCCCTGCCGCCGACCACTTCGATCAGGCCGAGTGCGGCCAACTGCTCCAGCGCATCCTGCGGTGCGCGCAGTCCTTCGAACAAGCCGCGCAGTTCGCTTTCATCGCGCTGACCGTCCACCATCAACAGGATCGAACGCAGCGCCGCCGGCAGGCGCCGGGCGCGGTCTTCGATCTCCTGGCGGCCAGCGGCCGTCTTGGCATGCAGCAGTGCCATAGCTCCCCCCTCCCTCGATGCGATACGCATGCGTGCCCTTGCGGGCACGCTCCCCGGGGGCGAGCTTAGCGCACCGGTGGCGGCGAGGAAGCTGCGCTGCAGCACCGCTGGATCTCTGTAGAGCCGAGCCCATGCTCGGCTGCGTGTACCTGACCCGGGCAGCCGAGCATGGGCTCGGCTCTACAGGACCGGATCAACGCCCCAGCGCGCGGCGGATCTCTTCCAGCGCACCCGGGTCGTCCAGCGTCGACAGATCGCCGGGATCGCGCTGCTCGGCCAATGCCTGCAGCGAACGCCGCAGCAGCTTGCCCGAACGGGTCTTGGGCAGCGCGTTGACCACGTGCACATGCGCTGGCCGCGCCACCGCCCCCAGCGACGCGGTCACCGTGGCCATCATCTCGGCCACCACCGCCGCCGGGTCTTCGCCATCAAGGCCCTGCTTGAGTGTCACGAACACCAGCGGCACCTGCCCCTTCAACTCGTCCTTCACTCCGATCACCGCGGCCTCGGCCACGCGCGGGTGACTGGAGATCGCCTCTTCGATCTCACGCGTGCCCAAGCGGTGGCCAGCCACGTTGATCACATCGTCGGTGCGGCCCAGGATGAAGGTATAGCCATCGTCATCGCGGATGGCCCAGTCCAGCGAGCTGTACAGCAGTTCCTTGAAGTGGCTGAAGTAACTCTGCAGGAAGCGGCTGTCGTCATTCCAGACCGTGCTCATGCAGCCCGGCGGCAACGGCGGCGTCATCACCAGCACGCCCTTCTGCCCGGCAGCCACTTCTTCACCGGTGTTCTCGTCGATCACCTTCATCCGGTAGCCGAGATTGGGGAAACCCGGTGAGCCGAAACGCACCGGTTTCATGTCCAGGCCTGGCAGCAGCGTCAATGCCGGCCAGCCGGTTTCGGTCTGCCAGTAGTTGTCGATGATCGGCTTGCCCAGCGCGTCGCTGATCCAGTGTGCGGTCGGTTCGTCCAGCGGCTCGCCAGCCAGGAACAGATACTTCAGCGCATCCAGGTCGTGCCGGTGGATGAAATCGGCGTCGTGCTTCTTCAGCACGCGGATCGCCGTCGGCGAAGAGAACATCGTGCGTACGTTGTACTGCTCGCACAGCGCCCACCAGATGCCCGGATCGGGGTTGGTCGGCAGCCCTTCGTACAGCAGCGAGGTGCAGCCGCCGATCAGCGGGCCATACACGTTGTAGGAATGGCCCACGGCCCAACCGACGTCGGAGGTGGAGAACATCACCTGCCCCTGCTTGCAGTCGAACACGGTCTGCATCGACTGCGCCATCGCCACCGCATAGCCACCGACATCGCGCTGCACGCCCTTCGGCTTGCCGGTGGTGCCGGAGGTATACAGCAGGTAGCTGGGCTCGCTCGATTCCAGCCATTGCACCGGCACATCGGTCTGCCCGATCTGCGCACGCAGGCTGGCGTACTCGACATCACGCCCTTCGATGCGGGGCTCGGCCGGGTCCAGCCCGCGCGACACGATCAGCACGCGCGGCGGCGGATTGCTGGCTTCGGCGCAGGCGGCATCGACCATCGCCTTGTACGGAATGAGCTTGCCGCCACGCATACCGGCATCTGCAGCGATCAGCAGCTTCGGCTTGGCATCGTCGATGCGCAGCGCGAGGTTGTGCGCGGCGAAACCACCGAACACCACCGAGTGCACCGCACCGATACGTGCACAGGCAAGCATGGCGAACACGGCCTCGGCCATGTTCGGCATGTAGATCACCACGCGGTCGCCGTGGCCGACACCAAGGTGTTTCAGCACGGCGGCGAAGTCGTTCACTTCGCGATACAGCTGGCGATAGGTGATTTCACGGGTGCTGTTGGTTTCGGTGGAGATGGCGACCAGCGCAAGCTGGTCCGGGCGGTCGGCCAGATGCCGGTCGACGGCGTTGTAGCAGAGATTGGTTTCGCCACCGACGAACCAGCGCCGGAACGGCGGGTTGCTGTAGTCGAGCACCTGTTGCGGTGGCTTGTGCCAATGGATGCGCTTGGCTTCCTCGCCCCAGAATGCCTCCGGCTCGTCGATCGAACGGCGGTAGGTTTCCTCGTAGTTCATGACGCAGCCCTCCCAGACAAAGTCATGGTTCGAGCATAGTCCGGCGCTGGCGCGCGGGCCGCCCTACCTTGGTAGGGGGTGTGTTGCCGGCAGGGCTGCGCCCTGCACCCGCCGAGGCCGGAGCAACGGCAACGGCAAAAGCGTGCAGTCCGTGGGATGGCGGGGAGGGGGCAGATGGCGGGGGTCGCTGCAAGTACGTCCATGTAAGCTCGGTCGCGCCATCCATGGCGCTCACGCCCCCGCCATCTGCCCCCTCCCCGCCTCCGACAATTTCCCGCTGCTGTTGGGCTGCTGTTGGTAGCTGTCGACCTTGGTCGACACGTAGATCCACGCCATGCGTGGATGCTTTTCGATGAATTGTCGAAATATTCGATTCCGATGGATTTGATCCACGCAAAGCGTGGACCCATCGGCCATCGGAAATCTGTCGAAGGTGGGGCGGTGTCGGATTGCGGGGTGTCAGCCGCATGGATGCGGCTGCCAAGCCTACAGGGACGTACTTGCGGCGTCCCCGCAATCCGACACCGCCCCGCCAACCCACGGAATCCCGCTGTTGCTGTTGCCGTTGATTCGGCAGGTGCAGGGCGCAGCCCTGCCGATACACCCACTCTCTAGAACGGAGTCGCAGACTCGAACGCGAGCGCCTCGCCCGTCACCGGATGGGTGAACTGCAGCTTCCGCGCATGCAGGTGCACGCGCTGCGCGGCGTCCGCGCCGTACAGCACGTCGCCGACGATGGGATGACCGAGGCTGGCCATGTGCAGGCGCAACTGGTGGCTGCGGCCGGTGACCGGCTCCAGTTCAACACGCGTGCGTTGCGCCGCGATGTCACGCGACAGTACGCGCCACCGGGTCAGTGCCGGCTTGCCGCGTTCGTGGTCGACCATCTGCTTCGGGCGGTTCGGCCAGTCGACGATCAGCGGCAGATCCACTTCACCCGCATCTCCTTCAAGCAGCCCCTGCACGATGGCTTCATAACGCTTGCCCACCTCGCGCTTCTCGAACTGCATCGACAGCGCCACCTGCATGTCCTTGCCACGCGCGTGCAGCAGCAGGCCGGAGGTGACCTGGTCCAGGCGATGCACGGTCAGCGCATCGGCATACACCGCCTGCAACCGCGCGACCACGCAGTCCTGGTTCTCCGCCGAGCGGCCGGGCACGGACAGCAGGCCGGCAGGCTTCTCGGCCACCAGCAGCGCCTCGTCGATGTAATGCAGGTGGATCATGTCGTTGCCAGGTGCTCCATACGAAAACGGGGAAGCCGAAGCCTCCCCGTTTCCTGCGTACCGGCCAACGGCCGGCACCTACCCTGATGGAAAACGTGCCGGCAAGCTGCCGGCACAGACCGCATCAGCCCAGCAGGTGGGCGACGCCGGCGCGCTCTTCTTCCAGCTCGGCCAGGGTCTTGTCGATGTACTTCTGGCTGAAGTCGTCGACCGGCAGATCCTTGACCAGGGTGTACTCGCCGTTCTCGGTGGTGACCGCGAAGCCGAAGATCACGCCTTCCGGAATCCCGTAGGAACCGTCGGACGGCACGCCCATGGTGACCCACTTGCCGTTGCTGCCCAGCACCCAGTCACGCACGTGGTCGATCGCTGCGTTGGCGGCCGAAGCAGCCGAGGATGAGCCACGGGCTTCGATGATCGCCGCGCCGCGCTTGCCGACGGTCGGGATGAAGGTGTTGGCGTTCCACTCCTGGTCGTTGATCGCATCGGCGATCGACGCACCATCGGCGGTGGCGAAACGGTAGTCCGGGTACATGGTCGGGCTGTGGTTGCCCCACACCACCAGCTTCTCCATGCCGGCAACCGGCTTGCCGAGCTTGGTCGACAGCTGGCTCAGCGCACGGTTGTGGTCCAGGCGCAGCATGGCGGTGAAGTTGCGCGGGTTCAGGTCCGGTGCCGACTTCATCGCGATGTAGGCGTTGGTGTTGGCCGGGTTGCCGACCACCAGCACCTTCACGTCACGCTTGGCGACCTTGTTCAGTGCGGCGCCCTGGGCGGTGAAGATCTTTGCGTTTTCCAGCAGCAGATCCTTGCGCTCCATGCCCGGGCCGCGCGGACGCGCGCCGACCAGCAGGGCGATGTCGGCGTCCTTGAAGGCGACTTCAGCATCGTCGGTGCCGACCATGCCGGCCAGCAGCGGGAACGCGCAGTCTTCCAGTTCCATCATCACGCCCTTCAGGGCGGCCTGGGCCTTGTCGACCGGCAGCTCCAGCAGCTGCAGGATGACCGGCTGGTCCTTGCCCAGCATTTCACCGGAGGCGATACGGAACAGCAGGGCGTAGCCGATCTGGCCGGCGGCGCCGGTCACGGCAACACGAACAGGTGCTTTCATGGGGATTTCCTCTGCTAAGAAGCTAAGTAGCGTTGTAGAAGATGGCCGCGCGGGCGGGGATGGCCTGGCGGGGCGGCCGCAACATGGAAACGGCCCCCTCTGCAGGGGGCCGTCGGGGGCGGATCAGGCGGCGAGGATCTTGTTCCACTCACCCACGCGCTCAGCCTGGGCGGCGAGCACGGCGTCGGTGTCGCCTTCCAGGGTGATCGAATGGATCACGTCGCCCTGCTTGACCGAATCGACGATCGCCTGGCCTTCCAGGACCTGGCCGAACACGGTGTGCTTGCCGTCCAGCCAATCGGTCTTGATGTGGGTGATGAAGAACTGGCTGCCATTGGTGTTCGGGCCGGCGTTGGCCATCGACAGCGAGCCGATCTGGTGCTTCACACCATTCTTCTCGTCTTCGAACTTGTAGCCCGGGCCGCCGGTGCCACGACCCTGCGGGCAACCGCCCTGGATCATGAAATCGGGGATCACGCGGTGGAAGATCAGGCCATCATAGAAGCCGCGCTTGACCAGGTTCACGAAGTTGGCGACCGTCAGCGGCGCCTTGTCGGCGAACAGCTCGACCTTGATCGGGCCCTGGGTGGTGTCGAAAGTGGCGATGAGGGACATGCAGATCCTTGGGATGCGGGGTGTGTAATCAGCCCCATAAGGATACACCTCCCCCGTGACATGGGCTGCTTCGACCATCGGCGCAGGCAGGGTCTTCAGCCCGCGGACGGGGAGCGCCGCGAGCCAGGCTGAATGGGGACCTCGGAAGGTCTGAAATCCAGGTTTTCGCCAATCGTCAAGTTCGACGTATAATGTTGGACTTCTTTTTCCAAATCCGGCGCCGACTGGCCCCCTTTCGTATGTCCATCGAAAATCTTCGCAACATCGCCATCGTCGCCCACGTCGACCATGGCAAGACCACCCTGGTCGACCAGCTGCTGAAGCAGTCCGGCACCCTGTCCGAGCGTACCGTCCTCGCCGAGCGCGTGATGGACAGCAACGACCAGGAAAAGGAACGCGGCATCACCATCCTGGCCAAGAACACGGCCATCACCTGGGAAGACAAGAAGACCGGTATCAAGAACCGGATCAACATCGTCGACACCCCCGGACACGCCGACTTCGGCGGCGAGGTCGAGCGCGTGCTGTCGATGGTCGACACCGTGCTGATCCTGGTCGACGCGATGGACGGCCCGATGCCGCAGACCCGCTTCGTCACCCAGAAGGCCTTCGCGATGGGCTTCAAGCCGATCGTCGTGGTCAACAAGGTCGACCGTCCGGGCTCGCGTCCGGAGTGGGTGATCGACCAGGTCTTCGACCTGTTCGACAAGCTCGGCGCCACCAATGAGCAGCTCGACTTCCCGATCGTCTACGCCTCGGCCCTGAACGGCTACGCCGGCCTGGAAGACACCGTGCGCGACGGCGACATGACCCCGCTGTACGAAGCGATCATGCAGCACGCACCGAAGCCGGAAGTGGACCCGGAAGGTCCGTTCCAGATGCGCATCAGCCAGCTGGACTACAACAACTTCGTGGGCGTGATCGGCATCGGCCGCATCCAGCGCGGCACCCTGAAGAAGAACATGCAGGTCGCGGTGATCGACCGTGAAGGCAAGAAGCGCAACGGCAAGGTCGCGCAGGTGCTGGGCTTCCTGGGCCTGGAGCGCATCGAGCAGGACACCGCCGAAGCCGGCGACATCGTCGCCATCTCCGGTATTCCGGAACTGACCATCTCCGACACCCTGTGCCACCCGGAAACCCCGGAAGCGCTGCCGGCACTGACCGTCGACGAGCCGACCATCTCGATGACCTTCCAGGTCAACAACTCGCCGTTCGCCGGCAACAAGGACCTGTCCGGTGGCAAGTTCCTGACCAGCCGCCAGATCAAGGACCGTCTGGACCGCGAGCAGGTCCACAACGTGGCCCTGAAGGTCGAACAGCTGGAAGACGCCGACAAGTTCCTGGTCTCCGGCCGTGGCGAACTGCACCTGTCGGTGCTGATCGAGAACATGCGTCGTGAAGGCTACGAGCTGGCCGTGTCGCGCCCGGAAGTGATCATCAAGCAGATCGACGGCCAGGCCATGGAGCCGATCGAGCAGCTGGTGGTGGATATCGAAGAAGTCCACCAGGGCGGCGTGATGGAAAAGCTGGGCACCCGCAAGGGCCAGCTGAAGAACATGGAATCGGACGGCAAGGGCCGTGTGCGCCTGGAGTACCAGATCCCGGCCCGTGGCCTGATCGGCTTCCAGAACGAGTTCAAGACCCTCACCCAGGGTTCGGGCCTGCTGTTCCACGTGTTCGACCATTACGGCCCGAAGGAACAGGGCGCGATCGCCAAGCGCATCAATGGTGTGATGATCGCCAATGCCCCGGGTACCACCCCGGCTTACTCGCTGGGCCCGCTGCAGGAACGCGGCAAGCTGTTCGCTGCTGAAGGCGACAACGTGTATGAAGGTCAGCTGGTCGGCATCCACTCCAAGGACAACGACCTGACCGTCAACGCGATCAAGACCAAGCCGCTGACCAACATGCGCGCTTCGGGCAAGGACGATGCGATCCAGCTGACTCCGGCGATCAAGTACTCGCTGGAACAGGCCCTGGACTTCATCGAAGACGACGAGCTGGTCGAGATCACCCCGAAGGAGATCCGTCTGCGCAAGAAGTTCCTGACCGAAAGCGACCGCAAGAAGAACTCGCGCGGCGGCTGATCCAGCGAACCGTGAGCCAGAACGGCTACAACCCGGATCCGCATCGGCATCCGGGCCTCCATGTCATCGCCTTGCTCGAAGCGAGCAAGGCGATGCTGGCGTTGTTGGCGGCTACCGGACTGGAAATCCTTGGTCCGCAGCCGCTTCGCGACGGCGTCAATGCCCTGATCCGGCGTTTCAGCCTGGACCCGGATCACGGCACCCTGCCCTCGCTGTTGAATGCGATCAGCCCCGACGCGGTGCACCTGGCTGCGGCGGCGATGATCGGCTACGGCCTGCTGCACCTGGTCGAAGCCTGGGGTCTGTGGAAAGCCAAGGCATGGGCCTCCTGGCTGGGCTGCCTGACCGCCTCCATCTACCTGCCCTTCGACATCTACGCGATCGTCCGCCATCCCGGCTGGGCCTCGTGGACCGTGCTGGCGATCAACCTGATCGTGGTCTACGTGCTGGCGCGCGACCTGCGCAAGCGCCGCCGCTGAGCAGCCGCTACACTGGGGATCGGAGCCGTCGAAGCTGCCCCATGCGCCTGTCCTTGCCGCCCCTCCTGTCCTTCCTGATCGCCGCGTTGCCTGCGGGGCTCGCTGCTGGCTGCAGCCCGGCCGCGTCCACCGCGCATGCCGGTGAACCCGGCAACAGCACCATGCCCTTCCCCTACGCCGAGACCGAAGTCTCCGACCTGCAGGCGCGGATGGTCGCCGGTGAGCTCGACAGCGTCACCCTGACCGGCGCCTACCTCAAGCGCATCGCCACGCTGGACCGCACCGGGCCACGTCTGCGCGCGGTGATCGAGCTCAATCCGGATGCCCTGAAGGAAGCTGCAGAGCGTGATCGCGAGCGCCGTAACGGCCGCCTGCGCGGCCCCCTGCATGGCATCCCGATCCTGCTGAAGGACAACATCAACGCCGCGCCAATGGCCACCAGTGCCGGCTCCCTCGCCCTGCAGGGCTTCCGCCCCGACGATGCCTACCTGGTGCGACGCCTGCGCGAAGCGGGCGCGGTGGTGCTGGGCAAGACCAACCTCAGCGAGTGGGCCAACTTCCGTGGCAACGACTCCATCTCCGGCTGGAGCGCGCGCGGGGGCCAGACCCGCAATCCCTACCGCCTCAGTCATTCACCCTGCGGCTCCAGCAGCGGCAGCGCGGTAGCCGTGGCCGCCAACCTGGTCAGCGTGGCCATCGGCACTGAAACCGATGGAAGCATCGTCTGCCCCGCGGCGATCAACGGTGTGGTCGGCCTGAAACCGACCGTCGGCCTGGTCAGCCGCGAAGGCATCATCCCGATCTCCTTCAGCCAGGACACCGCGGGCCCGATGACCCGCAGCGTCGCCGACGCCGCCGCCGTGCTGACCGCCATCGCCGGCCGCGATGATGCCGATCCCGCCACCGCGACCATGCCCGGCCGCGCGGTCTACGACTACACCGCACGACTGGATCCGCAGGGACTGCGCGGCAAGCGCATCGGCCTGCTGCAGACACCACTGCTGAAGTATCGCGGGATGCCGCCGCTGGTTGAGCAGGCGGTCGCCGAGCTGCGCCGCGCCGGCGCCGTGGTGGTGCCGGTGGAACTGCCCAACCAGGGCGCCTGGGCTGATGCCGAGCGCATCGTCCTGCTGTATGAATTCAAGGCGGGACTGGAGCGCTACCTCAGCACCTACCAGGCGCCACTGCGCAGCCTGGCCGGGCTGATCGCCTTCAACGAGGCACACAAGGGCCAGGAACTGGGCCTGTTCGGCCAGGAGCTGCTGCAGGAGGCCCAGGCAACCCCTGGCCTGGGCGATCCCGTCTACATCCGCGCGCGCAGCGATGCGCGGCGACTGGCGGGCCCGGAGGGCATCGACGCCGTGCTGGCATCGCAGAAGCTCGACGCGCTGGTCGCACCGACGACCGGCGTGGCCTGGCCCCTGCGCAGCACAGGCGATGACTTCCCCGGCGAGAGCTACAGTGTCGCCGCCGTCGCCGGCTACCCCAGCCTGAGCGTGCCGATGGGCCAGATCGATGGCCTGCCGGCGGGGCTGCTGTTCATGGGCACGGCGTGGAGCGAACCGAAGCTGATCGAGATGGCCTACGCGTATGAGCAGCGCACGCGCGCCCGGCGTCCGCCGCGCTTCGATACCGACACCCTGATCGAATCCGGCGATCCGTGAGCTGGCTCTTGGTAGCGCCGGGCCATGCCCGGCGGCCTGAGGGTCACCGCTGCGCTCGCCGGGCATGGCCCGGCGCTACCGTTCTGGATCCGGCTCCACCGGCGCGATCGCCGCCTCACCGTCCTCCGCACCCGGCGAGCGCACATCGGCGCTGCCTGCACGCCGCATCCGCGGCATATCCAGCTCATCGTCCCGCTGCAGGCGCGCGCGCACCTGCGGCAGCGATTGCGGATGCTCGCGCGCGAGGAAATCCAGCATGCGCTCGCGCACCAGGCAGCGCAGGTCGAACGCATCACCGGAACTGCGCGCACTGACCAGCAGCCGCACCTGGATCGCACGCTCACTGGTCTCGGTCACCTGGGTCACGCACACCCGTCCATCCCACAGCGGCTGGCCCTGGCAGATGCGTTCCAGCTCGGCACGTATCGCCGCGATCGGCGCACGGTAGTCCAGCCACAGGAAAGCCGTTCCCAGCAGGTCGGCACTGCGTCGCGTCCAGTTCTGGAACGGATGCTCGATGAACCATGTCAGCGGCACCACCATCCGCCGCTCATCCCAGATGCGCACCACCACATAACTGCTGCCGATTTCCTCGACGCGCCCCCATTCGCCTTCGACGATCACCACGTCGTCGAGCCGGATCGGCTGTGTCACCGCGATCTGCAGGCCGGCGATCAGATTGCCGAACACCGGTTTGGCAGCGATACCCGCCACCAGGCCGATCAGGCCGGCCGACGCCAGCAGTGCGGTGCCGATCTTCTGCACCATCGGAAAGGTCAACAGCACCAGCGAAGCACCGAGCACGATGATGCCGCCCATCAGCACGCGGCTGAGCACCCGCGTCTGGGTCTGGATGCGGCGCGCTTCGAGGTTGTCCGAGACATCAATCGGATGGCTGCGCAGGATCGCCCGCTCACCCGCAGCAACGCCGCGCACCAGCAGCCAGATGAAGCAGGCGGTCAAGCCGATGTGCAGCACGCGCAGCAGTTGATCAAGCGCGTGTTCCGGCAGCGGTGTGGATTGCAACGCGGGAATCAGCAGCAGCAACGGCCATGCCGTGGCCATCGGCAGCCCGAGCACACGACCGATGCGCGCGCGGCGACGATCACGTCCTTTCAGCCGATGGTAGATCCACAGGATCAACCACGCGCCGATGCCACCCACCAACACTGCCAATCCCAACGGCCATGCATAGGCCTGTGCGCTTTCCCAGTGCACCGTTGCCACCTCCACTCGAACACCAAGCGGACAGCCTCGCGCATAGCGCATGAGCGTCACGTCAGTCGTTCGTAAGGAGGGTGTTGGTCGGCAGGGCTTGCAGCCCTGCACCTGCTGCAAGCTGGAGCAACAACAACAGCCGAAGCAGAAGCGGATTTCCTGCGGGATGGCGGGGTGGGTCCGGTTGCGGGAGACGCCGTAAACCCATCCCTGGGGGCTTGGCCGCGGCATCCATGCCGCTGACACTCCCGCAACCGGACCCACGCCGCCTTCAACAGCTTTCCGCGATCTGCCGGCAATTCTGTGGAGCCGAGCAATGCTCGGCTCAATTCGTTCCGATATCGAAATAGTCGATTCCGATGGAGTCATCCACGCATGGCGTGGATCTACTTGTGTCGACCAAGGTCGACACCTACCAACAGCCGCAGGAATCCGTCAGAGGTGGGGCGGTGTCGGAGTGCGGGGTGTCAGCCGCATGGATGCGGCTGCCAAGCCTACAGGGACGTACTTGCGGCGTCCCCGCACTCCGACACCGCCCCGCCAACACACGGATAGCGCTCTTGCTGTTGCCGTTGCTCTGGCAGTGGCCTCGGCAGGTGCAGGGCGCAGCCCTGCCGAAACACCTTTTACCGTACCTGCTCCTGCTTGCGCACGATCGCCATCGCAATCTCCAGCGACTGTTCGTAGTTCAGACGCGGATCGACAGTCGAACGATACGCACGTTCCAGGTCACGCTCGGTCAACTCGCGCGCACCGCCGGTGCATTCGGTCACATCCTCACCGGTCAGTTCCAGATGCACGCCCCCCAGGCGGGTGCCTGCGGCCGCGTGCAGGTCGAACGACATCTCGACCTCACCACGTACATTGTCGAAGCGCCGCGTCTTGAAGCCATTGGCGGTGCTTTCGGTGTTGCCGTGCATCGCATCGCACACCCACAGCACGCGACGACCATCGCGCTTGACCGCATCCAGCAGCGGCGGCAGCTTCTGCGCAATCTGCGCCGCACCCATGCGGTGGATGAAGCTCAGGCGGCCCGGCTCGTCATCCGGATTGAGCACATCGATCAGGCGCAGCAACTGGTCCGGCGTCACCGACGGGCCTACCTTGATCGCGATCGGGTTGCGCACGCCACGCAGGTACTCCACGTGTGCGCCATCCAGCGCGGCGGTACGCATGCCGATCCACGGATAGTGCGTGCTCAGGTTCAACCAGCCCTGCTGGCGCGGCACCTGCCGGGTCAGCGCCTGCTCGTAGGGCAACAGCAGCGCTTCATGCGAGGTGTAGAAATCGATGCGGTTGAGGTTGTGCACGCGGGCCCCGGCCAGGGTCTCCATGAAGTGCACGGCATCGCCGATCGAGGCGACCATCTTCTGGTACTCGGCGGCCAACGGCGAATGGCTTACCCATTCCAGATTCCAGTATTCGGGATGGTGCAGGTCGGCGAAGCCGCCATCGATCAGCGCGCGCACGAAGTTCATCGTCATCGCCGAATGCGCGTGGGCCTGCAGCATCCGCTTCGGATCGGGCAGCCGCGCCGCCTCGGTGAAGGCCGGCGCATTGATGACATCGCCGCGGTAGCTGGGCAGGGTCACGCCGTCGCGGGTCTCGGTATCGGCCGAACGCGGCTTGGCGTACTGCCCCGCAAATCGGCCGACGCGGATCACCGGCTGACGCAGGCCGTGCACCAGCACCAGGCTCATCTGCAGCAGCACCTTCAACCGGTTGGAAATCGTGCCCGATTCGCAGTCGCTGAAATTCTCCGCGCAGTCGCCACCCTGCAGCAGGAAACGCTTGCCTTCCTGGGCGTCGGCCAGCTGCTGCTTCAGCGCCAGGATCTCCCACGAGGTCACCAGCGGCGGCAGCCGCTTCAACTCGTGCAGCGCCGCATCCAGTGCCACCGGATCGGGATAGGTCGGCATCTGCAGCGCGGTCTTGCCCCGCCAGCTCTCCGGTGACCAGGCAGCACCAGCAGCGATGGCGGCAGGATCGGGGGCGGGCGGAACGGCGGACAGGCTCATCACGGACATCCGGGGGTGGGGGGCGGTCATGGTCGCAGAGCCAGCCGCTGACGCAAAGGGCCAGGCACCGCCACGACTGCCTGAACGGCGTGGAAAGGGGCCGCGTGATCGGCCAGAAACGGCATGGTCGCCGCCGCGGGACAGGCGCATGATCGGCACGCAGTTGTTACGGAGTAACACTCCCTCATGGACCGGCCCCTTCCCTCTTCCCTGCCCATTTCCCATGAAGCCCTCCCTGCTCACCACCGCCATCACCTTCGCCCTGATCCTGGCCAGCCAACCCGTACTTGCCGCCGACACTGATTCCAGCGCGGCTGCGGTCAAGAACCTCGACGTGGTCACCGTCAGCGCCCAGCTCGACCAGGCCCGCAACGCCCTGTCCCCGGACATCGGCAGCAGCCAGTACCAGATCACCGCCGAGGACATCCAGAAGCAGCCGCTGGGCGCCTCCGCCCCGCTCAGCCAGGTGCTGCTGCAGGCCCCGGGCGTGGTCCAGGACTCCTACGGCGGCGTGCACGTGCGCGGCGACCACGCCAACCTGCAGTACCGCATCAACGGCGTACTGCTGCCCGAATCGATCTCCGGCTTCGGCCAGACCCTGGATGCCCGCACCATCAAGAGCATCCGCCTGATGGATGGTGCCCTGCCGGCCCAGTTCGGTGAACGCACCGCCGCGGTGGTCGATATCACGACCCGCAGCGGGGCCGAGCTGGGCAACGGCGGCAGCGCCGGCATCACCGCCGGCTCGTTCGGCAAGGTCAACCCGAATGCCTCCTGGTGGGGCAACCAGGGCCGCTGGAGCTGGTTCCTGACCGGCAACTACGATCAGAACGAAGTCGGGCTGGAGAACCCCACCAACTCACGCAAGCCGCTGCATGACGATACCCACCAAGGGAAGGCCTTTGCCGACCTGACCTATCTGGTCAACGACAACACCCGCCTGAGCGTGTTCGCCGGCTTCGCCAACAACCGCTTCCAGATTCCGGTCAACCCGGGGCAGACCCCGCAGTTCGGTTACCTGGACACCACCACCTTCGATTCCAGCCAGCTGGACGAAACCCAGCGCGAAACCACCCGCTTCGGCATGCTGGTGCTGCAGGGCACGCTGGGCCAGACCGCGTACCAGCTGTCGGCCGGCCAGCGCTACAGCGACGTGGCCTTCAACCCGGACATTGTCGGCGACCTGGTGTTCAGTGGCGTCGCCTCGCAGGTCCAGCGCAGCAACCGCGCCAACACCCTGCAGGCCGATTTCTCCACACCGCTGGGCGACAAACACACCCTGCGCTATGGCCTGTATGGCAACTACGAACACGCCGCGGCCAACAACAGCAGCTGGGTCTTCCCGGTCGATGCCGATGGCCGGCAGACAAGCACCACGCCGCAGCTGATCCCGGACCGCAACGCCTTCCACGCCAGCACAGCCGCACTGTACGTGCAGGATGAGTGGCGGATAGGCGATGACTGGACCGTCAACTACGGCCTGCGCGGCGACCGCTTCAAGGCGTTCGGCCACACCGAGGGCCAGCTCAGCCCGCGCCTGGGCGTGGTCTGGAATGCCAGCGACAGCACCACGGTGCATGCCGGCTACTCGCGCTACTTCACCCCGCCCGCCAGCGAACTGGTTGCCGGCAGCGATCTGGCCCTGTTCGACGGCACCAGCAACCAGCAACCCGCCGGTGGCAGCAACACGCCGTTGTCCGAGCGCAGTGACTACTACGACATCGGCGTGTCACAGCAGGTCGGCGAGCACCTCACCCTCGGCCTGGATGCCTACGACCGCCGCGTCTCGCGCCTGCAGGACGAAGGCCAGTTCGGCGCCGCCTACATCTATTCCACCTTCAACTATCGGCGCGGCCACATCCACGGCCTGGAGTTCAGCGCCGACTACAGCAACGGGCCGATCAGTGCGTACTTCAACGCCGCCTACAACAAGGCGATGGGCACCCAGGTCATCACCAGCCAGTACAACCTCGATCCGGATGCATTGGCCTACGTGCAGCAGAACTGGATCCATCTGGACCACGACCAGAAGCTGACCTCTTCCGGCGGCGTCAGCTACGCGTTCGCTGGCCATAACCGGGTGGGCGCGAACTACGTGTACGGCAGCGGCCTGCGTTCGGACATCGAGGGCGTGCCCAATGGCGGCGAGCTGCCGTCGTACCTGCAGGTCAATCTCAGCGCCGCGCATGACTTCAACGCCGACAGCGGCCATCCGCTGCATGTGCAGCTGGCCGTGCTCAACACGCTGGACCGCAGCTACCAGCTGCGCGATGGCGGCGGCATCGGCGTGTTCGCGCCGCAATGGGGGCCGCGTCGCGGCGCCTATCTGAGCCTGCAGCAGGATTTCTAAGGTGGTGCCGGCCGCTGGCCGGCATTGCAGGGGACTGCACCGCCCTCAGGGTTGCTACCGGAACCCAGTAGAGCCACGCCATGCGTGGCTGCCGATATGCAGTAGAGCCACGCCATGCGTGGCTCCAGGCTGGCTCAGCGCTTGACCTTGCGCAGCGACACAACCAACGCCCACAGCGCCAGCAGCACGAACCACACGCCCGACCACATCGGCATGGTCAGACCGAGGAAGGTCCAGTCGATGTTGCCGCAGTTGCCGGTGCCGGTCAGCACGGTACGGAACACTTCCAGCGGCCCCATGGTTTCGCGCAGGAAGGCCAGCGGCGGGCCACAGGTTGCACCCATCTCCGGCGGCAGCATCTGCACGTAGACGTGGCGTGCGGCGATGCCCACGCCCACGGCAGCAGCGATGAACGCGAGGATGCCGTAGGTCGCCCGCCCCGGACGGTTGGACGGACCATGCAGGGCGCCGATCAGGAACAGCAGGCCCAGGGCGACGAACACCAGGCGCTGGAAGATGCACAGCGGACACGGCTCCAGGCCCATCTTCAACTGCAGGAAGATGGCGTAGCCCAGCAGGCCCGCGCAGATCAGGAAGCCCAGCAGGAACTGGGCGCGGAAAGGCCAGCGCAGAGGATTCATCGGCAACGCTCGTGTAGTACGGACCGCAAGCGTAACCGAGACTGCGCGCCGTTCGAACCGCCACAACGTCGCGCCCGTCGGAACGGTGCGGGGTCGGATCCCTTTGCGGATGCAAAGGGCTCTGACCCCGCAGAAACGGAAAAACCCGGCACGAGGCCGGGTTCTTCACCGAATGACGGGTGTCGCGCGTCGATTATTCTTCGACGGCTTCAGCCACGACCGGACGGTCAACCAGTTCGACGTAGGCCATCGGCGCGTTGTCGCCAGCGCGGAAGCCGCACTTCAGCAGGCGCAGGTAGCCGCCCGGACGGGTCGCGTAGCGCGGGCCCAGGATGGTGAACAGGTTGCCGACGGCTTCGTTGTCGCGCAGGCGGGCGAAGGCCAGACGACGGTTGGCGACGGAGTCGACCTTGGCCAGGGTGATCAGCGGCTCGGCGACGCGGCGCAGTTCCTTGGCCTTCGGCAGGGTGGTCTTGATCAGCTCGTGCTTGAACAGCGAGGCGGCCATGTTCTTGAACATCGCTTCGCGGTGGGCGCTGGTACGGCTGAACTTACGGCCGGATTTCTGGTGACGCATGGTGATATTCCTTGGTTAATGATGTGGCTTTGCTGATCGTTGTCGCCTTCCTGGCGCTGCTGCTCGGACTGCGGTTGGTCCTGGCCATCCGTCCTGGACGACCTGCCCGCGAACCTTCGTTCGTCGTGGCGGTATTGCCTTGGTGCAATGGCCCCGTCGTTGCCGACGGGGCCATGCAGTCTTGCAGAAAGGCTGTATCAGCCCAGCATGCCGTGGCTGGCGACGCCGGCCGGCGGCCAGTTCTCCAGCTTCATGCCGAGCGACAGGCCACGCTGGGCCAGCACTTCCTTGATCTCGGTGAGCGACTTCTTACCCAGGTTCGGGGTCTTCAGCAGCTCGACTTCGGTCTTCTGGATCAGATCGCCGATGTAGTAGATGCTCTCGGCCTTCAGGCAGTTGGCCGAACGCACGGTCAGCTCCAGATCGTCGATCGGGCGCAGCAGCACCGGATCCACGCCGTTGTTGGCCGGCTTCGCCGCACCGCGGTCGCGGTGGGTGAAGTCACCGAACACCGACAGCTGATCGCTGAGGATGTCGGCAGCGGTACGCACTGCTTCTTCGGCGTCGATGGTGCCGTTGGTCTCGATATCGATGACCAGCTTGTCCAGATCGGTGCGCTGTTCGACACGAGCCGCTTCCACGGCATAGGCGACACGGCGGACCGGCGAGAACGAGGCATCCAGGACCAGACGGCCGATGGCACGGGTTTCTTCGTCCGGACGACGACGCGCAGCAGCCGGCTGATAGCCGAAACCACGTTCGATCTTCAGACGCATGTTCACTGCCGTGTCCTTGGTCAGGTGGCAGATCACGTGGTCGCCGTTCAAGATCTCCACATTGTGGTCGACCTTGATGTCGGCAGCGGTGACAACGCCCGGACCCTGCTTGGACAGGGACAGAGTCGCGTTGTCGCCAGAGTGCATACGGATGGCCACGTCCTTCAGGTTCAGCAGGACTTCCAGCACGTCCTCCTGCAGACCTTCGACCGTGGTGTACTCGTGCAACACGCCGTCGATTTCGACTTCCGTGATGGCGAAGCCCGGGATGGACGACAGCAGCACGCGACGCAGGGCATTACCCAGCGTATGCCCGTAACCCCGCTCCAAAGGTTCGATAACGACCTTTGCACGGGTGTCGGTAATGCGTTCGATCTGCGGACCGCGAGGACGCAGAACCTGGTTGGCGGTAACCGTCATGTTGCGGGTTCTCCTAGTGAACCCCCGGCCGTCGCCGGGGGCTCTCCAATGTGAATTACTTCGAATACAGCTCGACGATCAGCGCTTCGTTGATGTCTGCAGGCAGATCCGAACGATCCGGAACAGCCTTGAAGATGCCGGAGAACTTGCCGGAATCCACTTCAACCCACGACGGGCTCAGGTCATGCTGGGCGGCGACGGTCAGGGCTTCCTGGACGCGCAGCTGCTTGGCAGCCTTTTCAGACAGGGCGATGGCGTCGCCAGCCTTGACCTGGTACGAGGCCAGGTTGACCGACTTGCCATTCACGGTGACGCCGCGGTGCGACACCAGCTGACGGGCAGCCGGACGGGTCACGGCGAAGCCCATGCGGTAGACAACGTTGTCCAGGCGGGTTTCCAGCAGCTGCAGGAGGTTCTCGCCGGTGTTGCCCTTCTTGGTCGAGGCCTTCTTGTAGTAGTTGCGGAACTGACGCTCCAGCAGACCGTAGATACGCTTGACCTTCTGCTTTTCACGCAGCTGGGTAGCGTAGTCGGACAGCTTGCCCTTACGGGCAGTGGCGCCATGCTGGCCGGGCTTCTGCTCCAACTTGCACTTGGAGTCCAGCGCACGCGCCGGGCTCTTCAGGGACAGGTCGGCGCCTTCGCGACGGGCGAGCTTACAGGTAGGACCGATATAACGAGCCATTTCTTATCGCTCCCTTTAGACGCGACGCTTCTTCGGCGGACGGCACCCGTTGTGCGGGATAGGCGTCACGTCGATGATGTTGGTGATCTTGTAGCCGACGTTGTTCAACGAACGCACGGCCGACTCACGGCCCGGACCCGGACCCTTGATGCGGACTTCCAGCGACTTCACGCCGTAGTCCAGCGCAGCACGACCGGCCTTTTCGGCAGCCACCTGGGCTGCGAACGGGGTCGACTTGCGCGAACCGCGGAAGCCAGCGCCACCGGAGGTCGCCCACGACAGAGCGTTGCCCTGACGGTCGGTGATGGTCACGATGGTGTTGTTGAACGAAGCGTGGACGTGGGCAACGCCGTCGGTGACGACGCGCTTGATCTTCTTCTTGGTCTTAGCAGCAGGCTTAGCCATTTATATGTCCCTTACTTCCTGATCGCCTTGCGCGGGCCCTTGCGGGTGCGGGCGTTGGTACGGGTGCGCTGGCCACGCAGCGGCAGACCGCGACGGTGACGCAGGCCGCGGTAGCAGCCCAGGTCCATCAGGCGCTTGATCGCGATACCGATTTCACGGCGCAGATCGCCTTCCACGATGTACTTGCCGACTTCGGCGCGCAGGCGCTCGATTTCCGGCTCCGACAGATCGCGGATCTTGGTGGTCGAAGTGACGCCTGCGACTTCGCAGACCTTCTTCGAACGGGTACGGCCGATGCCGTAAATGCTTTGCAACCCGACCCAGACATGCTTCTGGGCTGGCAGGTTGACGCCTGCAATACGCGCCATGACGCGGTTCTCCAGCTGAGTGATGGCCGACAGCGCGCTCAAGGCACGCCGATCCGGCAGGATGGATCAAAAAAGTGAACCAGTGATACTAACAAGGTTCCGGTTTACTTGGAAGCCCGTGAAACCAGAGGTTTCATGAACTCGGCCCGGGGAGTGTGCCCAGGCTCCGGCGCCGGATGGGGTTGGACCTGGAGTTGCCTCCCGGGCCGCCCGCGCTACTCCAGCGCGGGACCACCTCATCACACCCCCACCCGGAACCGCTGCGGGGCCGCCCTTCGTTTGTGTGGCCAGAGTCCGCGAAGCGGAGGACCATCACGTCAGGAAGACGAAAGTATAACAGGCTAATCAGCCGCGAGCAAAACCACCGCGGTTGCCGCCCTTCAGGTTGGCCTTTTTCAGCAGGCTCTCGTACTGGTGGGACATCAGGTGCGCCTGCACCTGGGCGATGAAGTCCATCACCACCACCACCACGATCAACAGCGAAGTACCGCCGAAGTAGAACGAGGCATTCAACTGCGTGCGCATCAGTTCCGGCAGCAGGCAGACGATCACCAGGTAGGCCGAACCGGCAGCAGTCAGTCGGGTCAGCACGCCGTCGATGTAGTCGGCGGTGGCCTTGCCCGGACGGATGCCCGGAATCAGCGCGCCCGACTTCTTCAGGTTGTCGGCGGTTTCCTGCGAGTTGAACACCAGCGCGGTATAGAAGAACGCGAAACCGGTGATCAGCGCAGCGAACACGATCATGTGCAGCGGCTCGCCCGGACCCAGGGCATTGGCGACCTTCTGCAGGGTCTGGCCAAAGGTGCTCTGGTTGGCCGCCTGGCCGGACCACATGGCCAGGGTGGCCGGGAAGGCCAGCAGGCTCGAGGCGAAAATCGCCGGGATGACGCCGGCCATGTTCAGCTTCAGCGGCAGGAACGAGGTCTGGTTCATGTACGCGTTGCGACCGCCCTGGCGGCGCGCGTAGTTCACCGTGATCCGGCGCTGGCCGCGTTCGACGAACACCACGAAGAAGGTGAAGGCGAGCACGACGATGGCGATCAGCAGCAGCTGGATGAACTGGATGTTGCCGTCGCGGTAGGCGTCGAAGGTGTGGATGACCGCACCCGGCAGGCCCGCCACGATACCGGCGAAGATGATCAGCGAGACACCGTTGCCGATGCCGCGCTCGGTCACCTGCTCACCAACCCACATCAGGAACATGGTGCCGGCGGTCAGTGCGACCACGGCAGTGAGCACGAAGCCCATGCCCGGCATGTACACGACCGGTGCGCCGGTCGGCGACACCTGGCCCTGCAGCGCCAGCGCGATCGAACCGCCCTGCACCACTGCGAGCAGCACGGCGCCGATACGCGAATACTGGGTGATCTTGCGGCGGCCGGACTCACCTTCCTTCTGCATCGCCTTCAAGGCGGGGAAGATGTGCACAGCCAGCTGCATCACGATCGATGCCGAGATGTACGGCATCACGTTCAGCGCGAAAATGCTGAAACGGTGCAGGGCGCCGCCCGAGAACATGTTGAACATGTCCACGATGCCGCCGCCCTGCTGTTGCATCATGGCAAGCATGGCATCGGGATTGACGCCCGGCACCGGCACGTAGCAGCCGATGCGATAGACGATCAAAGCCCCGACGACGAACAGCAAACGTTGGCGAAGTTCAGTGAACTTGCCCATTCCGCCCGCGAGGTTACCGATGCCAGCTTGCGCCATGATTCTCTTACTCCGTTACGCTGCCGCCGGCAGCTTCGATCGCAGCCTTGGCACCAGCCGTGGCAGCAACACCCTTCAGGGTGAACGCCTTGGTCACTTCGCCCTTGACGACGACCTTGGCCTTCTTGGCAGTGCTCGGGACCAGCTTGGCAGCACGCAGGGCAGCGAAGTCGATCTCGCCGGCCGGCAGCTTGTCCAGCTGGTACAGCAGCACTTCAGCGGTGTCCTTGGCGATCGGCGAACGGAAGCCGATCTTCGGCAGACGACGCTGCATGGGGGTCTGGCCGCCTTCGAAGCCAGCCTTGATCTTGCCGCCACCCTTACGGGCGAACGAACCCTTGTGGCCGCGGCCGCAGGTCTTGCCCAGGCCGGAACCGATACCGCGACCGACGCGGGTACGTTCCTTGCGGGCGCCCGGTGCCGGGCTCAATTCATTCAGATGCATGGTCATTGGATTATTCCTCAACCTTGACGAGGTAGTGGACCTTGTTGATCAGGCCGCGAACCTGCGGGCTGTCCTTCAGTTCACGCACATCGTTCAGCTTGCCCAGACCCAGCGCACGCACCGACAGGCGATGACGCGCCTGGGCACCACGCAGGCCGCGAACCAGACGGACCTTGACGGTCTTGGTGGTGTCATTAGCCATGGTTGAGATCCTCCACCTTCTTGCCGCGCTTGGCCGCGATACGAGCCGGCGACTGCGCTGCAGTCAGGCCCTTCACGGTGGCACGCACCAGGTTGATCGGGTTGCGCGAACCGGTGGCCTTGGCCAGCACGTTCTTCACGCCCACTGCTTCCAGCACGGCGCGCATGGCACCACCGGCAATGACGCCGGTACCTTCGGAAGCCGGCTGCATGAACACGCGCGCTGCGCCGTGACCATCCTTGATGGTGTGCCACAGGGTGCCGTTGTTCAGATCGACGGTGACCTGGTTCTTGCGAGCCTGCTCCATCGACTTCTGGATGGCGACCGGCACTTCGCGGGCCTTGCCATAACCAAAACCGACCTTGCCTTCGCCGTCGCCGACAACAGTCAGGGCGGTGAAGGTGAACTGACGGCCACCCTTGACGGTCTTGCTGACGCGGTTGACCGCGACCAGCTTTTCGATCATGCCGTCGTCGACTTTCTCTTCGCGGTTACGGTCGCGATCGCGACCCCGCTGCTGACGTTCTTCTGCCATGTTTATTCCTTGGTTGTTGGGTTATGTACGGCTCGAGGCCGCTTATGGTTGTGGAGTGGTGCGTTGTTGCGGTGGGCCGCTGCAGAAGAGCGGCGCCGCCCAGCCTCACTCAGGCTGGCGAGCAGGCGGACATGGGGGCCGAAGCCCCCTGCCCTGATCCCTTAGAACTGCAGGCCGGCTTCGCGGGCAGCGTCAGCCAGGGCCTTGATGCGGCCGTGGTAACGGTAACCCGAACGATCGAAGGCAACCTTCTCGACGCCGGCGGCCTTGGCGCGCTCAGCGACGATGCGGCCAACCTTGGCGGCGGCATCAGCGTTCTTGCCGTTCTTCAGGCCTTCCTTGACGTCGGCCTGGGTGGTGTTGGCAGCAGCCAGCACCTTCGAGCCGTCAGCGGTGAAGACCTGTGCGTACAGGTGCTGGCCGGTGCGCAGCACCGACAGGCGGGCCACACCGAGCACACGGATGTGGGCACGGGTCGACTTGGCGCGACGCAGGCGGGCGATGTTCTTGTTCATGATGTGTTTTCCTTGAAAGCTGAAGGTTGGGCTTTTCCCTGGAAAGTCCGCACATGGATGTGCGGGCTCTTGCGAGGGACTCGCGCTTACGCCTTCTTGGCTTCCTTACGGATGATGACTTCGTCGGAGTACTTCACGCCCTTGCCCTTGTACGGCTCCGGCTTGCGGAACGCACGGATCTTGGCGGCAGCTTCACCGACGGCCTGCTTGTCAGCGCCCTGCACCAGGATTTCGGTCTGGGTCGGGGTGGTGATGGTGATGCCTTCCGGCGCCACGAACACGATCGGGTGCGAGTAGCCCAGCGAAAGGCTGAGGTCCTTGCCCTGCATCGCAGCACGGTAACCCACGCCGACCAGCTCCAGCTTGCGCTCGAAGCCTTCGGAAACACCCTTGACCATGTTGGACAGGATGGCGCGGACGGTACCGGTCAGCGGGATCAGGTCCACGTTGTCGGTGCTCAGGGTGGCAACGCCGTTTTCGACATTGATGTTGATACCAGCCGGCTTGGCCAGCGACAGGGTGCCCTTCGGGCCCTTGGCGATGACGTTGTCGTTCTGGACGTTCAGTTCAACCTTACCCAGGTCGATCGGCTTCTTGGCTACACGGGACATGGTCTACTCCTTTCGCCTTAGGCCACGAAGCACAGGACTTCGCCGCCGACGCCCAACTGGCGCGCCTGCGCATCAGTCATGATGCCCTTGGAAGTGGAAATGATGGAAATGCCCAGGCCGTTCATGACCTTCGGCAGTTCGCTCTTGCCGCGGTACTGGCGCAGGCCCGAACGCGAGAAGCGCTTCAGGGTCGCGATGACCGGCTTGCCTTCGAAATACTTCAGCACGATTTCCAGCTCGGACTTGTTGTTCTCGAGCGCGGTCACGCGCAGGTCGGCGATGTAACCCTCGTCCTTCAGGACCTGGGCGATCGCAACCTTGATCTTGGACGACGGGGCTTTCACCGTCTGCTTGCCAACCGCTGCCGCATTCTTGATGCGGACCAGCAGGTCGGCGATGGGATCAGTCATGCTCATATGAGTACCTTTGAGTGCACCGATATCCGCTTTCGCGAAAATCTGTTGTCTCCTGGAAACGGGCCAGGCCCCCTCCCCTACGCACTGCGCAGAGCAAGACGCGGGAGTATACGCCAAAAGAGCCCGACTTGCGTCGGGCTCTTCGGTTTTTTGCAGAGGGAAAGCTGAACACTCCCCCTCCCCGGCTGCGAGGGCCCCCGAAGGCGCCCTCGCTGGCAGGACCGGCTGGTATTACCAGCTGGCCTTGCGCAGGCCCGGAACGTCGCCACGCATGGTGGCTTCACGCAGCTTGTTGCGACCCAGGCCGAACTTGCTGTACACGCCACGCGGGCGGCCAGACAGTTCGCAACGGTTGCGGTGGCGGCTCGGCGACGAATCGCGCGGCAGCTTCGACAACTTGGTGGCGGCCTCGATCTTCTCTTCGTAGCTCGCGTCCGGGGAGGACACGATCTTCTTCAGAGCAGCACGCTTGACAGCGAACTTTTCAGCCAGCTTCTTCCGCTTGATGTCGCGGTTGACCATGGAGGTCTTTGCCATTTCGGTTTCCTCGACGAATCAGTTACGGAACGGGAACTTGAACGCTGCCAGCAGCGCCTTCGCTTCCGCGTCGGTCTTCGCAGTGGTGGTGATGGCGATATCCATACCGCGGATCGCGTCGACAGCGTCGAAGTCGATTTCCGGGAAGATGATCTGTTCCTTCACACCCATGTTGAAGTTGCCGCGACCGTCGAAGGAACGACCGGAAACACCACGGAAGTCGCGCACGCGCGGCAGCGAGATGTTGATCAGGCGGTCCAGGAACTCGTACATCTTGTGGCGACGCAGCGTGGTCTTGCAGCCGATCGGCCAACCATCACGGATCTTGAACGATGCCACCGAGATACGCGACTTGGTGACGATCGGCTTCTGGCCCGAGATCTTGGTCATGTCGCCAACGGCGTTTTCCAGGATCTTCTTGTTGGTGGCCGCTTCGCCGACACCCATGTTCAGGGTGACTTTGACCAGCTTCGGCACCTGCATGGAATTGGTGTAACCGAACTGCTTCATCAGCGCCGGCACCACTTCTTCCTTGTAAAACTTTTCGAGACGGGAAGTCATCTTCTCATTCCTCAGGCGTCGAGCGCCTCACCGCTGGAGCGGAACACACGCAGTTTGCGTCCATCCTCCAGCACCTTGAAGCCAACGCGCTCGCCCTTGCCCGAAGCCGGGTTCAGCACATTCACGTTGGAGATATGGATCGACGCTTCACGCTCGACCACGCCGCCGGCAACACCTGCCTGCGGGTTCGGCTTGGTGTGGCGCTTGACGATGTTCACGTTGGCGACGACCAGACGGTCGCCATCGACGCGGACGACTTCGCCCTGCTTACCCTTGTCCTTGCCGGCGTTGACGACAACCTGGTCGCCCTTCTTGATACGGTTAGCCATGATTATCTCCTGTCGCTCACAGCACTTCGGGAGCGAGCGAGACGATCTTCATGAACTTCTCCGAACGAAGTTCACGAGTCACCGGCCCGAAGATACGGGTCCCGATCGGCTCCTGCTTGTTGTTAAGCAGAACGGCAGCGTTGCCGTCGAAGCGGATCAGCGAGCCGTCGGCGCGACGCACACCCTTGCGGGTACGCACCACGACGGCGTCATACACTTCACCCTTCTTGACCTTGCCGCGCGGAATCGCATCCTTCACGGTGACCTTGATGATGTCGCCGATGCCGGCGTAACGGCGCTTGGAACCACCCAGCACCTTGAAGCACATCACTCGCTTGGCACCAGAATTGTCGGCGACGTCAAGGTAGCTCTGCATCTGGATCATGATTCAGACTCCTTATTCAGCCGCACGCGTGATGACTTCCACCACGCGCCAGTTCTTGGTCTTGGACATCGGAGCAATCTCGGTCACGCGGACGACATCGCCTTCCTTGCAGGCGTTGTCGGCATCGTGGGCGTGCAGCTTCGTCGAGCGCTTGATGTACTTGCCGTACAGTGCGTGCTTGACCTGACGCTCGACCAGGACGGTAACCGTCTTGTCCATCTTGTTGCTGACGACACGGCCTTCGACCGTGCGCAGCGCTTTGTTTTCAGTATTGTCGCTCATAGCGGCCATCCTTACTTCGTGCTGCCGAGCAGGGTCTTGACGCGAGCAATTTCGCGACGCACCCGGCGGATGTCGTGTGTCTTCGGCAGCTGGCCGGTGACCTGCTGCATACGGACAGAGAACTGTTCCTTACGCAGGTCGATCAGGTGGGCCTTGAGGTCGTCAGCCGACTTTTCACGGAGAGTTTTGATATCCATCAGCGCACCGTCCGGGTCACGAAAGTGGTGGTGACCGAGAGCTTGGCAGCGGCCAGGCGGAACGCCTCGCGTGCCACTTCCTCGGTAACACCCTCGATTTCATAGATCATGCGGCCGGGCTGGATCTGGGCCACCCAGTATTCCACGTTGCCCTTACCCGAACCCATTCGAACTTCGATGGGCTTCTTGGTGATGGGCTTGTCGGGGAACACTCGGATCCACATCTTGCCGCCGCGCTTCACGTAGCGGCTGATCGAACGGCGAGCCGCTTCGATCTGACGCGCGGTCAGCTGACCGTGGGCGGTTGCCTTCAGGCCGTACTCGCCAAAGCTGACAGCGTTTGCGCTCCAGCTGAGGCCTTCGTTACGGCCCTTGTGCACCTTGCGGTACTTGGTTCGCTTGGGTTGCAACATTGTCGTTACCTCGCTTCACGAGCCGGGCGCTGACGGTCACCGCGGTCGCCGCGATCATGACGATCGTTGCGCGACGGGGTGTCGTCCTGCTTTTCCTGGCCAACCTGGGAGAAATCGAAGACCTCGCCCTTGTAGATCCAGACCTTGATGCCGATGATGCCGTAGGTCGTCTTGGCTTCAGCGAAGCCATAGTCGATGTCGGCACGCAGCGTGTGCAGCGGCACGCGGCCTTCGCGGTACCACTCCGAACGGGCGATTTCTGCACCGTTGAGGCGGCCACCGACGTTGACCTTGATGCCCAGGGCACCCAGGCGCATCGCGTTGCCGACCGAGCGCTTCATTGCACGGCGGAACATGATGCGACGCTCCAGCTGCTGCGCGATCGATTCGGCAACCAGCTGTGCGTCCAGCTCGGGCTTGCGCACTTCGGTGACGTTGATGTGCGCCGGGACGCCCATCATCTCGCTCACTTCCTTGCGCAGCTTCTCGATGTCCTCACCGCGCTTGCCGATCACCACGCCCGGACGGGCGGTGTGGATCGTCACGCGAGCGGTCTTGGCCGGACGCTCGATCAGGATCTTGCTGATGCCGGCCTGAGCCAGCTTCTTGCGCAGCATGTCGCGCACTTTCAGGTCGGCTGCCAGGTAACCAGCGAACTCGGCCTTGTTGGCGTACCACTTGGAGTTCCAGTCCTTGGAAATGCCGAGGCGGATACCAATCGGATGAACTTTATGACCCATGGTCTTTTCCTTATCCGCTTACTTGGCGGCGCCCACAACCACAGTGATGTGGCTGGTGCGCTTGAGGATGCGGGTACCGCGGCCTTTCGCCCGCGCCATGAAACGCTTCAGGGTCGGACCTTCATCTACCATGATGGTCTGAACCTTCAGCTCGTCGACGTCGGCGCCCTGGTTGTTCTCGGCATTTGCAATAGCCGACTCCACCACCTTCTTGATCAGGTGGGCAGCCTTCTTGTCCGAGAACTTCAGCAGGTTGACGGCACGCTCGGCCGGCAGACCGCGCACCTGGTCAGCGACCAGACGTGCCTTCTGCGGGGAGATGCGCGCGGTGCGCAGGATGGCTTTCGCTTCCATTGTCATCTCTCCTTACTTGCCCGACTTCTTGTCACCACCGTGACCCTTGAAGGTCCGGGTGATGGCAAATTCGCCGAGCTTGTGGCCGACCATGTTCTCGTTGACGAGAACCGGGATGTGGTTCTTGCCGTTATGCACGGCAATGGTGACGCCTACCATGTCAGGCAGGATCATCGAACGACGCGACCAGGTCTTGATCGGACGCTTGCTACCCGCAGCGGCAGCCACCTTAGCAACCAGGTGGTGATCGACAAACGGGCCCTTCTTGAGTGAACGTGCCATGGTCGATTAGCCCCTACGATCGCGGACGATGAACTGCTGAGTGCGCTTGTTATGGCGCGTCTTGTAACCCTTGGTCGGAACACCCCACGGGGTGACCGGATGCGGGTTACCCTGGCCGGCCTTCGCCTCACCACCACCGTGCGGGTGGTCAACCGGGTTCATGGCAGCACCACGAACGGTCGGGCGGACGCCGCGCCAGCGCTTGGCACCGGCCTTGCCCAGCTTTTCCAGGCTGTGCTCGTCGTTGCCGACTTCGCCGATGGTCGCGCAGCACTCGACCGGAACCTTGCGCATTTCACCCGAGCGCAGGCGCAGGGTGGCGTAGATGCCTTCACGAGCAACCAGCTGCACGGCAGCACCGGCAGCGCGGGCGATCTGAGCGCCCTTGCCCGGCTTCAGCTCGATGCAGTGGATGGTGGTACCGACCGGGATGTTGCGCAGCGGCAGGGTGTTGCCCGCCTTGATCGGAGCATCCGAACCAGCGATCACCTGATCACCAGCCTTCAGACCCTTCGGGGCGATGATGTAGCGGCGCTCGCCGTCGACGTAGCACAGCAGGGCGATGTGGGCGGTGCGGTTCGGATCGTATTCGATGCGTTCCACGCGCGCCGGGATGCCCAGCTTGTTGCGCTTGAAGTCAATCAGGCGGTAGTGCTGCTTGTGGCCACCACCGACGTGACGCACGGTGATGCGGCCGTGGTGGTTGCGACCACCCGAACGGCTCTGCGACTCGACCAGCGGGGCATGCGGAGCGCCCTTGTACAGGTCGGGAGTAACCACGCGCACGGCCGAACGGCGACCGGGAGAAGTGGGCTTGAATTTCATCAATGGCATGGGATGTACCTCAGGCCTTGGCCGTTACATCGATCGACTGGCCGTCGGCCAGGCGAACGTACGCCTTGCGCCAATCGCCGCGGCGGCCAGCACGGTTACGGAAGGACTTGTTCTTGCCCTTGACGTTGACCACGTTGACTGCTTCGACCTTGACGTCGAACAGCTGCTCAACCGCGGCCTTTACATCGGCCTTGGTGGCTTCGTTCGAAATTTCGAAGACGTACTGATTGGAGAGTTCCTGCAGGCGCGCGGTCTTTTCGGAGACACGCGGGGCGAGCAGCACGCTGAAGATTTTTTCGTTGCTGTTCATGCCAGCCACTCCTCGACCTTCTTGACCGCGTCAGCGGTGATGACGACCGTGTCGGCACCGACCAGCGACACCGGATCCAGGCCCTGGACGTCACGCACTTCCACGTAGGGAATGTTGCGCGCCGACAGGTACAGGTGCTCGGAGGCTTCTTCAGTGACGATCAGCGGGCGCTTGCCCACTTCCAGGCCGGCCAGCTTGGCGATCAGAGCCTTCGTGTTGGTCGCTTCGACATCGAAGGACTCCACGATGGTCAGACGGCCCTGACGGTTCAGCTCGGACAGGATCGCGCACATGGCGGCACGGTACTGCTTACGATTGACCTTCTGCTCGAAGCTGCGCGGCTTTGCCGCGAAGGTGACACCGCCGCCGACGAAGATCGGAGCCGTCAGTGCGCCATGACGCGCGCCGCCGCCCTTCTGCTTCTTCGACTTCTTGGTGGTACCTGCCACTTCGGAGCGAGTCTTCTGCGCCTTGGTGCCGGCGCGACCGGCGTTGCGGTAAGCAACGACGACCTGGTGAACCAGATCTTCGCTGAAATCGCGACCGAACACGGCGTCGGAGACCGAGACCTTGTTATTGCTACCCGTGATAACGAGTTCCATCGTCATCTCTCCTTATGCCTTGCTCGCCGGACGGACGATCACGTCGCCACCCGCCGCGCCCGGAACGGCGCCGCGAACTGCGATCAGACCGCGCTCGACGTCGACCTTGACAACTTCCAGGTTCTGGGTGCTCTGCTGCACCGAACCCATGTGACCGGACATCTTCTTGCCCGGGAACACGCGGCCGGGCGTCTGGCGCTGACCCAGCGAACCCGGCGCGCGATGCGACAGCGAGTTGCCGTGGGTAGCGTCACCCATGCGGAAGTTGTAGCGCTTGATGGTGCCCTGGAAGCCCTTACCCTTGGTGACACCCTGGACGTCGACGATCTGGCCGACTTCAAAGATGTCCGCCTTGACTTCGCCGCCAACGGCGAAATCGCCGAGCTGGGCGTCTTCAACGCGGAATTCCCACAGGCCACGACCCGCTTCCACCTTCGCCTTGGCGAAGTGGCCGGCTTCCGGCTTGTTGACCAGGGCAGCGCGACGCGCGCCGACGGTCACCTGCACGGCGCTGTAGCCGTCAGCTTCGACGGTCTTGATCTGCGCGATGCGGTTGGGGGTTGCTTCGATCAGGGTCACCGGGATGGAACGGCCATCTTCGGTGAACACGCGGCTCATGCCAGCCTTGCGGCCCACGAAGCCCAACGAATATTTCTTCGTCATGGTCGTAGTCCTCAGGTCAACTTGATCTGAACGTCGACGCCGGCAGCCAGTTCGAGCTTCATCAGCGCGTCCACGGTCTTGTCATTCGGGTCAACGATATCGAGCACGCGCTTGTGCGTGCGGGTCTCGTACTGGTCACGCGCGTCCTTGTCGACGTGCGGGGAGACGAGGATGGTGTAACGCTCGATCTTGGTCGGCAGCGGGATCGGGCCACGCACTTGCGCGCCGGTCCGCTTCGCCGTCTCAACGATCTCGCTGGCCGAACGGTCGATCAGACGATGATCGAACGCTTTCAGCCGGATCCGGATCTTTTGGTCCGCCATGGCGGTAGGTTCCTTCGATAAAAGAGCGACAGACAAAGCCTCTGGGTTGCTTTGCCCCATGAAATCCCTGAATACAGACGGCCCGCATTCCCGCAGGCCGACAAGGTCAATCCGTAGACCCCAAATGCATAGGCAGACCCATGAAACCGGCCTGCCCAGACGGAGAAGCATAATGGCACGCAAGGCAGCTGTCAACAGTCTCCTGTTGACGCCGCCTGAATGGCATTGACCCTTCCTGGTCCGGGGAACACAAGGCACATCCTGTGCCTACTTTCCCGTTTGATACGCCCCGATGCCCTACCCAGGCAACATCGGGGCGCAGAGTCTAGCAGATTACTCGAGGATGGTGGCAACCACGCCAGCACCGACGGTACGGCCACCTTCGCGGATTGCGAAGCGCAGACCGGCGTCCATGGCGACCGGGTTGATCAGGGTGACAACCATCTTGATGTTGTCGCCCGGCATCACCATCTCGACGCCTTCCGGCAGCTCGACCGCACCGGTGATGTCGGTAGTACGGAAGTAGAACTGCGGACGGTAGCCCTTGAAGAACGGGGTGTGACGGCCGCCCTC